>NZ_JACIGJ010000006.1 GCF_014197855.1 Roseospira marina | reverse complement strand
GACCTGTTGGCACCGTCTGACGTGCCCTGGGGCTTCGCGTTGCCCCGGCCGGATACCCTGGTGCTGCGCCCGGAGCCCTGGCACGACGCCGCCGATCGGTGGCTCGCCACCCTGCGAACCCTGCTCCCGGCCGATGCCCCCGTGCCGGCGTGACAGAGGGGAGACCTATGGCCGCGACTCTGCACGATCTGTCCACGCTGCCGAACTGGCCCCGCCTGCTGTCCGAACAGCAAGCGGCCGCCTACTGCGGCGTGACGGGTGAGACCTTTCGTCGGCACATTCCCGTGGCGCCGCGACGCTTAGGGCGTCGGGTTCTGTACGATCGGCGCGATATTGACCGGTGGTTGGATGGTGCGGACGAGAACGGCGGCCCGATTCCGGAGCCGGCAGACCTTGGGAGCCTGTTCGCGTGATCGTCCGCATGAAAGGGATCAACACGGTGCGCGCCAAGGGCCGCACCTATTATTATCACCGGGCGACGAAACAGCGCATTCACGCGGCCCCGGGCACGGCCGCCTTCGCCGCCGAGGTGGCCCGGATCGAACAGGAGGCCGCCGACGCCACCGTGAAGCCAGAGGGCACATGGGGCTGGTTGGTCGAGTCCTATCGCAAGTCGCCGGAATGGGCCGGTCTGGCAGGCCGAACCCGCAAAGACTATCAGCGCGTGTTCGACTACCTGTCGAAGATGGATCGTGTGCCGCTGGCGCACATCACGACCGAGGGCATCCTGCAGGTTCGCGACAAAGCGCACGAACAGCACGGCCGCCGGTTGGCGAACTATTGCCTGTCGGTGGTGTCCCTCGTTTGGAACTGGGGGCGTCCGCGCGGCAAGACGAAAACCGCGAACCCGACCGATGGCGTCCCGAAGATCGCGCGCCCCAAACATATGGAAGCGGCCAACCGCCCGTGGACGGAGGCCGAGTTGCAGGCCGTGTTGACGGCGGCCAGCCCCCATATCCGTGCCGCCATCGCGCTGGCGGCCTACACGGGCCTGCGCGAAAGCGATGTGCTCCGCTGGCCCTGGAGCGGGTATGACGGATCGGCCATTGAGGGGCGGGATGCCAAAACGAGCGGTCAGGTCTGGATGCCGGCGCATCGCGACCTTCGGGCGGTGCTGGACACCTTGCCGCGCACCGGCCCGGTGATCGTCTGCAGCCGAAACGGCACGCCCTACACTCAGAACGGATTCCTGTCGTCCTGGCGAAAGCTGCGCACCCGCCTCGAGGCCGAGGGCAAGGTCGGACCGGGCCTCACCATCCACGGCCTGCGCCACACCGTGGCGACCAAGCTGGCCGATGCGGGCGCGGACACGCGAACCATCATGGCCATCACGGGCCACGCCACCGAGGCTATGGTGAAGCGCTACACCGAGCGAGCGGACCGACGGAAGCGGGCGACGGCGGCCATGAAGCTCCTGGAACGCGACCAGGATTAGAACACCGTGCCAACGCAGTTTGCAAAACCGTCTGCAAAACTAAGAAAGGCTTGCTGACCTTTCGGTCTGCAAGCCTTTGAAATTACTGGCTGGGGGACCTGGATTCGAACCAGGACTGACGGAGTCAGAGTCCGCTGTTCTACCGTTAAACTATCCCCCAGCAGGGATGCCGGATAGAGCGCGTGTGCGCACAAGCCGGAGGCTCCGTAGGCCTGGGCCGGTAGAGGCCCTTCAGCGCGGACCGTGCCGCACCACCGGACACAAGGTCCGGCCCCGATCCGTCACTTGGACCGCGTCGGGGGAGGGTGTCTAACATAGGCCCTGCGGCCTGGGAAGGGGCATTCGCGGTCGCTGGGCATTTTTTTGCTGCCGCTTCGTCCGGTGTCCGCGGTGGCCATTTTTTGGGGTGGCCATTTTTTGGTGGGTCTGCACCGTCGACGATCTGTCACAGAATCTTGACACACCGGCGAACGCGCGGTTGACACATCGCGCCCGCGCGACGATAATGCGCGGTCAGGAAGTCTCCAATCTCAAGCACTTAGCCGGTTGGTGGCGGGGGATTGGCGCACCGCACGGAATAGAGACCGACCGGGACGCGGCGGCCAAGGGCCGTCTTGCGTGTGTTTCTGTTCGCGCACCGTCATTGCCTATCCGGCACATCTTTTCCGGTACACTATCCGGTATATGGGGAGACCGCACATGCGGATCGTTCTGGTCCAGCCGAATTATCATTCCGGTGGCGCCGAGGTTGCGGGCAACTGGTCGCCGGCCTGGGTCGCCTACTTGGCGGGATACCTGAAATCCAAGGGCGGCTACACCGACATCCGGTTCATCGACGCGATGACCGACGACATGACGGACGATCAGCTGCGCGACAGGCTGGCCGCGGAACGGCCGGACATCGTGGCCACAACCGCCAACACCCCGGCCATCTACAAGGCCGAGCGGGTCATGCAGATCGCCCGCGAGCTGTTCCCCAACGTCGTCACCGTGCTGGGCGGCATCCACGGCACCTTCATGTATCAACAGGTGCTGCGCGAGGCGCCCTGGATCGACGCCATCGTGCGCGGCGAGGGCGAGGTGGTGTTCCACAATCTGGTGCGCGCCATCGACCAGGGCCAGTGGCCCGACGCGCGCGGGCAGATCAAGGGCATCGCCTACGCCGAGGGCGAGAAGGTCATCGCCACCCAGGCCGAGGCCCCCATCCGCGACACCGACGAGATCGTGGCGGACTGGAGCGTGCTGGACTGGGAGAAGTACATCTACATCCCCACCGGCGGGCGCGTGGCAACGCCGAACATGGCGCGCGGCTGCCCGTTCACCTGCTCGTTCTGCTCCCAGTGGAAGTTCTGGCGCGATTACCGGGTGCGCGACCCCAAGAAGGTGGTCGACGAGATCGAAATCCTGGTCAAGCAGCACGGCGTGAATTTCTTTATCCTCGCCGACGAGGAGCCGACCATCAACAAGAAGGCGTTCATCGCCTTCTGTGAAGAGTTGATCGACCGCAAGCTGGACGTCATGTGGGGCATCAACACCCGCGTCACCGACGTCCTGCGCGACGAGGACCTGCTGCCGTTCTACCGAAAGGCCGGTCTGGTGCACATCTCGCTGGGCACCGAGGCGGCCGCGCAGCTCAATCTCGACCTGTTCCACAAGGAAACCACGGTTGCCGACAACAAGCGCGCCATCGATCTGCTGCGCAAGAACGGCATCGTGACCGAGGCCCAGTTCATCGTCGGCCTGGAGAACGAGACCCGCGAGACCATCGAGGAGACGTTCGCGCTCTGCATGGACTGGAACCCGGACATGGCCAACTGGTCCATGTTCACGCCCTGGCCGTTCTCCGACCTGTACCGGGAGATGGGCGACAAGGTCGAGGTCCACGACTTCTCGCAGTACAACTTCGTGACCCCGATCATGAAGCCGAAGGCGATGGAGCGCGGCGAGCTGCTCGACGCCGTCATGGGCTGCTACCGGCGCTTCTACTCCAAGAAGGCGCTGTTCCATTACCCGTGGGTGCCGGGCGACAAGGTGCGCCGCAAGTACCTGCAGGGCTGCCTGAAGGCCTATCTGCGTTCGGCCATGAAGCGCCAGTTCTACAACCTCGGTAAGGTCGGCTATTGGGGCCCGCATACCATGAAGAAGGTGAAGTTCGCCTTCGACCGCTCGCGCCGCCTGGAGGCCAAGCCCGATTTCGGCGCCACGCAGGAGTGGAAGGCCGCCTCCAAGCGCAAGCAGGAGGAGATCGACGCCGGCATCCGTGCCTACAAGGAGGCCGGCGGCCCGCTCGATGCCACCCAGAACCAGCAGGCGGCCAGCGCCGATGGCAAGGTCATGGCCTGCGGCGGTGGCGACGAGCAGATGAGCGAGCACGCCATGCTGGCCGCCATGGGCGGCTGCGGCAGCAACACCGACCAGCAGATGTCCGAGCACGAGATGGCGCGGTCCATGAAGCCCTGCGCCACGGGCGAGGAACCGCCGCTGGAGGAGGTTGAGGCCCGCCGGTAACCCACCGCGACCGCCGCCCCAACCACACGCAAGACCCGCGCCGCCCCGCCGTCGTCCGATGGCGGGGCGGTTTGCGTCTCGGCCGGGTCCGCCATGCTTTCGTGCCAATTGGGTCCCGACCGGCGCCACAATTGCGCCTCTTGATGAGGGCTTCTGATGGTGCGTCTGGGGGCGCGCTGTTCTCTGTCTTGCGCGGGCGCGGGCGGCAGGGCACCGTGTGTCCGGCCGCGTTGCCGAGTCCCGCTGTGTTCGCCCACCTGTCGTCCGACCCGTTTGCCGAAAGGACTCCGCTGTGTCTCAACGCGTTGCGCTTGTGGATGACGATCAGAACATCCTGGCCTCCGTCTCCATCATGCTGGAGGCCGAGGGCTTCGAGGTGGTCACCTACACGGATGGCGCCGAGGCCCTGCGCGGCCTGCTGGCCGAACCGGTCGATCTGGCCGTGTTGGACATCAAGATGCCGCGCATGGACGGCATGGAGTTGCTCCAGCGCCTGCGCGCCAAGACCAGCCTGCCGGTCATCTTCCTGACGTCGAAGGACGACGAGGTCGATGAACTGATGGGACTGCGCATGGGTGCGGACGACTACATCAAAAAGCCGTTCTCGCAGCGCCTGCTGATCGAGCGCATTCGCGCCATCCTGCGCCGGGGCGAACCGGCCGCCGAAGGGGCGAACCAAGACCTGTCGGACAAGGCCCTGATCCGGGGCGAGCTGGTGATGGACCCGGACCGTCATCTGTGCACCTGGAAAGGCGAGCCGGTGAACCTGACGGTGACCGAGTTCCTGCTGCTCCAGTCGCTGGCGCAGCGGCCCGGGCACGTCAAAAGCCGGGACCAGTTGATCGACGCCGCGTACGGCGAGCACATCTACGTCGACGACCGCACCATCGACAGCCACATCAAGCGCCTGCGCAAGAAGTTCCGGGAGGTGGATACCGAGTTTTCGGACATCGAAACGCTGTACGGCGTCGGCTACCGGTATAAGGACTCGGCGTGACCGAACGCGGCGGGACGCGAGACCGCGATGGGAGCGGCGCCCGGGCCGAGCGTCGCCTTGCGCTGAGGGTCGCCTCCGTTCGACGGCGGCGTGCCTGGTCGGGCACCGTGCTGCGGTCGCGGCTCACGCGGCGGATTCTGGCCGTCAACCTGCTGGCCCCCATCCTGCTGGTGGCGGGCATGCTGTACCTGGACGATTACCGGGAAACCCTGACGCACGCCCGCCTTCAGGCGCTGCGGACGGAGGCCGATCTGATCGCCGCCGCCGTGGCCGAGGGCTCGCTGACGTTCGAAGTTCACCCGGAAACCCGCAGTCTGGTCCCCGGCCACGTCATCACGCCGGAACTGGCCGGCCAGATCGTGCGCCGCCTGTCGGACCTGGCGGGCGTGCGGGCGCGGCTGTTCGGCCTGTCCGGCGATCTGGTGGCGGACAGTCGGCGCGGCGTGGCCGGGCAGTTCCAGATCTCGACGTTGCCGCCCTTGCCGGAGCCCGATCCCGTGGGCGACTGGTTCGACGACGCGATGGCGGCCGTGTCCGGCGCGCTGGACCGCGCCTATCGGTTCGTATTGCCCCGTCCGGAACTGCCGCCGTACCAGGAGATCCCGAATCCGGTCGCCACCGACTACGCGGAGGCGCGGGCGGCCCTGGCCGGGCAGGCGATGGCCGACGCGGTTCGGCGCGACGTCAACAGCGACCGCGTGATTCTCAGCGTCGCCGTGCCGGTGCAGTACTTTAAACAGGTCGTCGGCGCCCTGATGGTCTCGTCCGATGATACCACGATTGAAAACGACGTTCTGGCCCTGCGCCTGGCCATTCTGGAGATCTTTGTCGCCATCCTGGCGCTGACCGTGCTGCTGTCTCTGTATCTGTCGGGTACGCTGGTGCGGCCGCTGATCCGGCTGGCGGCGGCGACCGAACGGGTGCGCCACGCGCGCGGCGACCACCGGGACATTCCGGACTTTTCCGGGCGGCGCGACGAGGTGGGAGAGCTGTCGGCGGCGCTGATCGAGATGACCGCCGCGCTGTCCGCCCGCATGGGTGCCATCGAGCAGTTCGCGGCCGATGTGGCGCACGAGATCAAGAACCCGCTCACCTCGCTGCGCAGTGCGGTCGAAACGGTGTCGCGTGTCACGGATCCGGACCAGCAACGCCGCCTGATGAGCGTGATCCTGGACGATGTGGAGCGCTTGAACCGCCTGATCTCGGACATTTCCGACGCGTCGCGCCTGGACGCTGAGCTGTCGCGCGCCCAGGCGGAGCCGGTCGATCTCGATCGCCTGCTGGGCGCGATCGCCGATGTCCACACGACCACGGGGGCGCAGCACGATGTCACGGTGCGCTACGACGGGCCGGAAGACCAGAAGCCCCTGATCGTCCAGGGCATGGATTCCCGCCTGGGTCAGGTGTTCCAGAACCTGCTGACCAACGCCATTTCGTTCAGTCCGGAGGGCGGGACCGTGACCCTGCGCGTGCGGCGGGACCGGACCTATGCGGTGGTGACGGTGGACGACGACGGCCCGGGTCTGCCGGCCGGCAAGGAAACCGCGATTTTCAACCGATTCTATTCGGAGCGGCCGAAGGGCGAAAAGTTCGGCACCCACTCCGGGCTCGGTCTGTCGATCTCCAAGCAGATCGTGGACAGCCATCGGGGCATGATCCGGGCGGAAACCCGCACCGACGACGACGGCAACCCGCTTGGGGCGCGCTTCACGGTGATCCTGCCCGCGGGGCCGGGGTAGAGCACGCCCCGAGCGCCGAGCCCCGAGCCCCGGATCAGGTGTCGCGGCGGGCGGCGGTCACGATGATTTCCACCTTGTACTCGGGGTGCGCCAACCGGGCCTCACCGCAGGCGCGTGCTGGGGCGTGTCCGGTCGGAACCCAGGCGTCCCACACGCTGTTCATGGCGTCGAAGTCGGCCATGTCGGCCAGCCAGATGATGGCCTGAAGCATATGCGTCTTGGAGGACCCGGCCTGCTCCAGCAGGGTTTCGACCTGACGCAGGCAATCGCGGGTCTGCTCTTCGACCGTTGCGCCGTCGCCCACCTGACCACACAGATAGACCACGTTCCCGTGGGTGACGATCGTGCTCATGCGGTCGCCGGTGCCTTGACGCTCAATCACGGTCTTTCTCCTTGCAAATAAAAAGAGGGTGGCAAAACAGAGAGGACGGGGCGGATCCGCCCTTGGGGGGCGACCCTACGGCGCCGTCCGGGCCGGATGCAAGCGTCAGGGGCTGCGGGGGCCATCGGGCCGATTCTTGGGCGATGTACGGGCAATCCATGCATGCGTGGCATGACCACCCATCGCGGCACCACATGGCCGATCGGGGGTATACTGACCCCATCATGACGTGAGAGGCGGGCGTGCCGCCGAGTCCGCGAGTCCCCGCACACGCGCTGACGCCGCGTCCGACCACCGTCGACCACCGCCGACCCACGCCATCGTATGCCATGCCCGGGAGGGCGACCCCCCGGCTACGACGTGGGAGAGTTCGATGATTACCCTTCAAGATTGCTTCAGTCAGGTCGATGCGCGACCCGACGAGATCCTCGTCGTGGCGCGCCACCGGCGGATTCCCGCCATCCTCGCTGTGGGCCAGGTGGAGGCGCTGTTGGCGCAGCCCTGGGGCGGCGCGGCCATCTGTCAGATGATCCTGGACGAGCACACGCGCGCCGGGGCTCAGGGCGACGTCGAACGCGCCGAAGCCCTCACCGTCCAATATGATGAAGCCCACGAGCTGTATGTGGGCGGCTCGGACCGGCGCCGCCTGCCGCGGTAGGGCCCCGATCCTGCGGCACACGCGAGTGGTATCCGGAGCGGGGAGGGCGGTCCATCGGTTCGCCCTCCCCAACCCCGCGGTCCCCCATTCAGCGATCGGGGACGCGGGTCGGCGCGCGCCTCAGCGTGGTGCGGCAAACACGGGGAACACCCTGGCGTCGCCATAGTCCTTGATGCGCTCGGCGCCCTTCAGCGTCTCCATGTCGGCGTCGGAGATCGCGAAATCGACGGCGGCGTTGCTGCGCATGTGGTCGGGGTTCGCCGTTTTGGGGAGCGGCAGCAGGTCCAGTTGCAGGCAGTAGCGGATGCACAGCTGTGGGACGCTGACGCCGTACTTTTGCGCCATCGCAGCCAGGTCGCCGTTGTCCAGGATCTTGCCGTGGCCGACCGGCGAATAGGCCTCCACCAGAATGCCCTGGCTCTTGCAGTAGTCGATCAGATCGAACGGCGTGTTGCTGACGTGCGCCAGCACCTGATTCAGCATCGGCTTGACCGAAGCGCCGTCGAGCAGAGTCTCAAGATCGCCACGCTCGAAGTTCGATACCCCAATGGCGCGCAGCTTGCCGGCGGTGTACGCCTCCTCCAGGGCGCGCCAGGCCTCGCGGTTGCCCTCGGTGTAGCGGTCCTCGCCGCCGAACTCGGACCACGGCTGCGGGCTGTGGATGATCATCAGGTCGATCGTGTCGAGCCCCAGGGTCTTCAACGAACCATCGATGGCCGCCTTCGCGTCGGCGTAGGTTTTGTGCGAGGCGTCCAGCTTGGTGGTGACGAACACCGCGTCGCGGGCGAGGCCGCAGGCGCGCACCCCTTCGCCGACGCCGCGCTCGTTCTGATAGGCCTGGGCGGTGTCGAGGTGGCGGTAGCCGAGCGTCACGGCCGCCTTCACCGCCTCTGCGACCGCGTCGTCGGGGATCATCCAGGTGCCGAGCCCGAGCTTCGGGATCGCAACACCGTTGGACAGGGTAAATGTCTCATCCAAAATCATGGGAACCATCCTTGGTCAAAACAGGTCGGGGATCGTGGTGGCTGAGACCCGATCGCTCTGCCCTACCTATGATGCCGGGGCCGGTCCGATAACCCTTCGGCTGGGGATTTGACCCATGAATCCGGCGCGTCAATGGGGCCGGGGCCGTCCGCCACGGTGGAGATGCGCCCCCGGGAGGCCGCACGACCACCGCGTCGCCAAAGCCACACGAACGCGACGGCCAGGATCGCGCTGGCGCCGAAAAACACGACGTCCGGGCTTTGCACCGGGGCGGCGGGCGTCATGAACATGCGAAAGACCTGGGTGAACAGCACGGTCCCGACCAGAAAGGCCAAGCTTTGGATCGCCGCGATGCCGCCTTGCAGCGCCCCTTGGGTGTCTTCGGGCAGGCGCTTGGACATCAGGGCGGCGACGCTGGGATGCACGAAGCCCTCGATGCCGTGGAGCATCAGCAGCAGGAACACCGCCGTCGTCGTCGTCGCCAGGCCGAAGCCCACGCAGCTCAGCGCGGCGAAGGCCAGACCGATCAGCGCCAGCCGGTGCTCGCCCCAGCGGGCCACCGCGGGGCCGGTCCCCAGCCCTTGCAACAGCGCCATGCCGAGCCCCGCGACGGCGAGGGTCAGGCCGACGACGGTGGTCGACCAGTCGAACTTGGCGAAGCCCCAGAACACCCAGACGCCGACATAGACCGAGTTGCCCAGAAAATACAGCGCCAGAACGGCCGCATAGGGCAGGACGCCTGGGTGCCGCACGAACACCCGGAACACGCCGAGCGGATTGGCGTCCCGCCAGCGTGCGGCCCGGCGGCGCTCACGGGGCAGGGTTTCCGGCAGAAACAGCAGCGCCAACAGACCGTTGAGGCCGGCCAGGAGCGCCGCAGTCCAGAATGGCGCGCGCGTTCCCAGGTCGCCCAGGACACCCCCGATGGCGGGGCCGAGCACGAAGCCGAGGCCGAAGGCCGCGCCCATCAGGCCGAACGCCCGCGCCCGCGTCTCCGTCGTGCTGACGTCCGCCAGACAGGCGTTCGCGATCACGATGGATGCCCCGCACAGCCCCGCGACCATCCGCCCGAGAAACAACCAGCCCAGCGAGGGTGCCAGGGCCTGAAGGACGTAATCCACCGCCAACCCGCCCACGGCCAGCAGCAGCAGGGGCCGCCGTCCGAACCGGTCCGACAGCGTGCCCAGAAGCGGGGCGAACCCGAACATGGCCAGGCTGTAGACGGCGAACAGCAGCCCTCCGACTTGGGCGGCGTCGCCCATCCCGAGGTGCCCGATCTCCTCGATAAGGGGCAGCACCACCGGAATGACCAGCCCGATCCCGACGCTGTCGAGGAACGCGATCATTAGGGCAAACACCGTGGCCCGGCGTCGGAACACGTCGGGGGAGCGAACCGCGCGCATGTGTCATCGCCTTTTCAAGGGAGGGCGAGCGTACGGCCTTGGACTCAAACACACCAGCCTCCAGCCCCCGCGCGGCTGGCACCAGCCCGGAGGACTCTCCTGACCGCTGGACCAACGTTGGGGGCAGGGTCAAGGTCGACGAACGCCGTCTCATCAATCCGGCGTCTTGCCCGCTGCGCCGTGAGAGTCACCGCAACGCTTGGCATGCCAACGCGGCCTATGGACACGACGACGGGGCGGCGGCGCCATGATCCGATGTCCGCGGTCCCCACGAGCGGTCTCCAACGCCGGGCCCCAACGCCGGGCCCCAACGCCGGGCCCCGGACCTCAGAACGGCAGCGGCGCGTCTTCCTTGACCTCCTTCATGATGAAAAAGGTTCGGGTCTGTCGCACCCCCGGCAAGGCGATCAAATCCCGGCCGTGAAGCTGGTTGAAGTTGGCCATGTCCCGGATCCGGACCTTGATAAGATAGTCGAAGTCCCCGGCGACCAGGACACAGTCCAGCACCACGGCCATGCCCATCACCGCCTCCTCGAAGGCGGCGAAGCTTTCCGGTGTGGACCGGTCCAGCACCACGCCCACCATCGCCACCACGCCCAGGCCCACCGGTTCCGGCGCGATTCGGGCGTGCACGCCCTTGATGTAGCCCTCGTCAAACAGGCGCCGCGTCCGCCGGTGACAGGTGGCCGGACTGACATGGACCCGCTCCGCCAGATCGGCGTTGGACAGCCGCCCGTCGGCCTGGAGGGCGCGCAGGATGTTCAGGTCGATCCGGTCCAAGCCGCCCATGAAAGCTCTCTCCATTTCTGACCAGAAAAGAGACGTCTTATCTCACGTATCAGGCATTTTCATTCATATTTAGGCCGGATCATAACCGTATTCGAGAGCACCCGTCACGCCTCTGCCTCTAGCCTGGGACGGTCACTCACCCCCAGGAGGCCCCGCCATGTCCCTGCTGGACCCGTTCGAACGCTATCCGCTCACCTTTGGTCCGACGCCCATCGAACACCTGCCGCGCCTGACCGAGGCCCTCGGCGGCACGGTTCAGATCTACGCCAAGCGCGACGACTGCAACTCGGGCCTGGCCATGGGTGGCAACAAGCTGCGCAAGCTGGAGTACATCATCCCCGACGCCCTCGCGGCCGGGGCGGATACCCTGGTGTCGATCGGCGGGGTGCAGTCCAACCACACCCGCATGGTGGCGGCCACCGCCGCCAAGCTGGGCATGAAATGCGTGGTCATTCAGGAAAAGTGGGTGCCGCACTACGACGCCGTCTATGACCGCGTGGGCAACATCCTGATGAGCCGCCTCATGGGTGCGGACAGCCGGCTCGTGGACGATGGCTTCGACATCGGCATCCGCAAGAGCTGGGAAGACGCCATCCAGTCCGTGAAGGACGCGGGCGGCAAGCCCTATCCCATTCCGGCCGGCGCCTCCGTCCATAAATACGGCGGGCTGGGCTATGTGGGCTTCGCCGAGGAGGTCGCCAAGCAGGAAGCGGACCTCGGCTTCACGTTTGACTACATCATCGTCTGCGTCGTGACCGGCTCCACCCAGGGCGGCATGATCGTGGGTTTCGCCGCCCAGAACCGGGCCGACCGCGTGATCGGCATCGATGCGTCGGCCACCGTCGACCAGACCCGGGCCCAGGTGCGCGGGATCGTCGACAGCACGGCGGACCTGGTGGGCCTTGGGCGCGCCGTTCGCGACGACGAGATCGTCATCAATCCGGACTACGCCTACCCGGCCTACGGCGTCCCGTCGGAGGCGACCAACGACGCCATTCGTCTTGCGGCCCGCACGGAAGCCATGATGACCGACCCGGTGTACGAGGGCAAATCCATGCAGGGCCTGATCGACCTCACCCGCAAAGGCTTCTTCCCGCAGGGGTCGAAGGTGCTTTACGCTCACCTCGGTGGCGCCCCGGCCCTCAACGGCTACAGCTATTACTTCAAGGACGGTTGACGCGCGCCCGGTCGCTCCCGTCGGATCGCTCCGCCGCGCCGCATCGTCCCGGCGCGGCGGCGGCCACCCCGCGCCGCCCCTTCACCGCGAGAGCCCTGCGATGACCCGTCCCGCCTCCCCCTTGAAAACCATCGAGCAGCGCCTGCTGTGGCTCAGCCACTGGATGATCCACAACGCCAACCACGTGCGTCCCAAGGTGGACGACATCAAGGTGGGGGGGCATCAGGCCTCCTCGGCGTCCATGGTCTCCATCCTGACCGCGCTGTATTTCTCGGCCCTGAAGCCCGAGGACCGGGTGGCGGTGAAGCCGCACGGCTCGCCGGTCTTTCACGCCATGCAGTACCTCATGGGCCAGCAGACCCGCGAGAAGCTGGAGGCGTTCCGGGGGTTCGGCGGCGCCCAAAGCTACCCCAGCCGCACCAAGGACATCGACGACGTCGATTTCTCCACCGGATCCGTCGGGTTGGGGGTGGGCATCACGGCCTTCGCCGCGCTTATCCAGGACTACATCCTGGCCAAGGACTGGGAGGGAACGTTGCCCCCGGGCCGCATGGTCGCCCTGGCCGGTGACGCGGAGCTGGACGAGGGCAACATCTACGAAGCCCTGCAGGAGGGATGGAAGCACGACCTGCGGAACTGCTGGTGGATCATCGACTATAACCGGCAGTCCCTGGACGGCGTGGTCCGCGAGGGCCTGTTCGACCGCATCGAGAAGATCTTCGGCGCCTTCGGCTGGGACGTGGTCCGGGTGAAATACGGCGCCCTCCAGCGGGCCGCCTTCCAGGAACCGGGCGGCGAGGCCCTGCGCGGGTGGATCGACGCCTGCCCGAACCAGCTCTATTCGGCGCTCACCTACCAGGGGGGCGCAGTCTGGCGCCGCCATCTCATGGACGACCTGGGCGACCAGGGCGACGTGAGCGCCCTGCTCGACGCTCGGAATGATCGGGAGCTGGCGACCCTCATGGAAAACCTGGGGGGCAACTGCGTGGACACCATGGCCGAGACCTTTGCGGCCATCGACCACGACCGCCCCACCTGCTTCCTGTGCTACACGGTCAAGGGCTGGGGGACGCCTATCGCCGGGCACAAGGACAACCACGGCGGCCTGATGACCACGGCCCAGATGGCCGAGTGGCAGGCCCATATGGGCATCGCCGAGGGGCAGGAGTGGGAGCCCCTGGCCGGGGTTTCGGACCCTGAGGGTCTGCGCGCCTTCCTCGACACCGTTCCCTTCTTCGCCAAGGGGCCCCGGCGGTACACGGCCGCCGCGCTTCCGGTGCCGCCGGTCGCCGCGCCGACGGACGCAGTCATCTCCACCCAGATGGCCTTCGGCAAGATCCTGGACGCGCTGGCCAAGGGATCGTCCGACTTGGCGGCGCGGATCCTCACCACGTCGCCGGACGTGACCGGAACCACCAGCCTGGGGCCGTGGGTCAACCGGCGGAAGCTCTTTGCCCGCGAGGCCCGCGCCGACACCTTCCTGGAGCAGCGGATCCCGTCGACGGCCAAGTGGGCCTTCGCGCCCGACGGCCAGCACATCGAACTGGGCATCGCGGAGATGAACCTGTTCCTGCTGCTCGGCGCGGCGGGGCTGTCTCATGCTCTGTTCGGGCAGCGCCTGATCCCCATCGGCACGGTGTACGACCCCTTCGTGGCCCGTGGCCTGGATGCCCTGAACTACGCCTGTTACCAGGACGCCCGGTTCCTGATCGTGGGCACCCCCTCCGGCGTGACCCTGGCGCCGGAAGGCGGTGCTCACCAGTCCGTCGGAACACCGCTGATCGGCATGGCCCAGGACGGGCTGGCGGCTTTCGAGCCCGCCTATGCCGATGAACTGGCCGTGATTCTGGAATGGGCCTTCGGCTACCTCCAGCGTGACGGCGAGGGCGACCCCGACGAACGCACCTGGCTGCGCGACGAAACCGGCGGGTCGGTCTATCTGCGGCTCACCACCAGCCCCATCGAACAGCCGGGCCAGCGGGCCGACGACGCCTTCCGCCAGGGGGCCATCGACGGGGCCTATTGGCTGCGCCCGCCCGGTCCCAACTGCGAGGTGGTGATCGCCTATCAGGGCGCCGTGGCGCCGGAAGCGGTCGAGGCGGCCGGGCTGATCGGTGAGGGGCGGCGCGACATCGGCGTGCTGGCCGTGACCTCGGCGGACCGTCTCAACGCGGGCTGGACCGCGGCCCAGCGCGCCCGCAGCCGGGGCAACGCGCGCGCCACGTCCCATGTGGAACGCCTGCTGGCGGACGTTCCCTCGCACTGCGCGATGATCACGGTGATCGACGGTCACCCCGCCACGCTGTCCTGGCTGGGGGCGGTGCACGGCCACCGGACCCTTCCGCTCGGGGTGGAGCACTTCGGCCAGACCGGCACCATCGGCGACCTGCGCCGCCACCACGGCATCGACGCGGACTCGATCCTCGAAAAGGTTCAGGGCCTGACCTGTGGCCGGCCCCTCCGCTTCGGGACGGCGGCGGACCTGTAAGACCGCCCGGTCGAAAACCTCGGGCGCCGCCGCGCTGTGCGTTACGCGAACACCATGTCCGTATCGGCCACGTATCCCGTTCGCCCTTCGCCGACACCGTGCAGGACGAAGTGGAACAGCGGGTCCATGCCGGCGTCCGCGACGTCCGGATTGGCCGCCAGATAGGCCGCGGCATCGAACCACGGTCCGGGATCGCGGCCCTCGTCGGCCCCCCAGGTCGCGTAGTGCCGCAGGGCGCTGGTCAGCCACCCGTTGGCGATGGCCGCCGCGACGTCGGGATTGGCCTCCAGGTACCACGCCTCATCCCAGAACGGATTCGGCGCCCGTCCCTCGTCGAGGCCGTGCGCCAGGGCGTGGGCCTGGGCGTCCGAAAAGATGCCCGCCGTGACGGCGGTCGCGACGTCGGCGTTTTGCGTCGCGTAGAAGGTGCTGTCGAAGGCCAGCCCGGCCAGCGGCGTGGCGTCGGGGATGCGGGTGAGGGTGGAGGTGCCGTCCTCGGCAAAGACCAGGATTTCGACATCCGCCCCAACGTCGGCCGTGCCGCCGCTGCGGACGACGGTGGCGCCTTCCGCCCGCTGGACCTGCGACGTCCCGAAGCTCTCGGCGAACTGAGCCACGTCGACGCCGGTGCCCCCGGTGACGGTGTCGTTGCCGTCCCCGCCGATCAGGATGTCGTCGCCCCCGAGCGATCCCACGACGTCGTCGCCGGCCCCGCCGTCCAGGATGTCGTCGCCCTCGCCCAGGCGGATGAACTGATCGCTCCCGTCGCCGACCGCGATGTTGTCGCCGCTGCCGCCGGTGACCGTTGATTCCCCGACGATGGCGGCGAACTCCACGTTCTCAAGCTGAAGCGTGGTGCCCGAGGGCAGCCCCCGCGTGTCGATGACCAGCGCCTCCTGCTCGCCGGCCGAGGCGTCCGCGCCGGTGATGAGGATCGGCCCGTCCGGCGCGGCCGCACCGCTGACCGTCGGCGTGATGGTGTTCACGTACAGCGGGGTGTCCGGCGACAAGCCGTTCAGGAACGCCCGCCCGACCCCGGTCATATGCGTCTGGGTCTGCGACCCGGACTCGGTCTCGGTTTCGATGCGGTCGATCAGGTCCAGCAGCGGATCCGTGGGTGTACGGGGCGTGGTCGCGCCGGAGCTTGTCAGGCCGACGCCCATGGGCAGGCTGGCGGTCAGGGCCGGCGCGGCGCCGGACCCGGCGAGGACGTGATCCGACAGCGCGTTGGCGCCATCGTCCTCGTCCTCGCCGGGCTGAAAGCCATCGAAGGGCGCGATGGTCTTGGTTTGGGTCACCGTGCCGTTGCTGTTGGTCGTGGTGGTGGTGGTGACTTTGGTGCCCTCGGTCGTTGTCGTGGTCGTCTGGCCCCCGGTCGAGCCACCACCGCCCCCACCATTGGACGGGGTCGATGCGCCGACGGTCAGGCCGAAGGTGCCGGAGGCATCCGCGTCGCCGCCGTTCGCGGTGCCGTCGCCGTCGTCCAGGGTAACTGTAAACGACCGGGCCCCGTCGGTGCTTGGCGCGTCGTACGTCAGGGCGCGAAGCAGCGTCTGGATCCGGGCGGAGGTCGCGTCACTGTTGAAGGCGATCGTCAGGGTGTTGCCGCTCAGGCCATCGTTCGTGGCATCGACGGTGCCGATGGCGGTCCCGCCGATGGACACGGTTTCATTGGCCGTAAACGTGCCGTCCTTGCCGGACGTGGCCGTGGTGCCGTCGAGGCCCCAGCTTCCGTTGGTCGGGCCGCTATCCACGATCGTCAGGGTTCCGCCGTCGTAGTCCGCCGAGTCCGCGTTGGTGACCGTCGCGTCGTCCAGGCCGGTGACGTTCACGGCCCCGGCGCCGGCGGTAACCATGCTGGCGGTATCGCCGAACACGCCGCCCACGACCGGCGGACTGTTGACGGCGGTCAGGGACACCGTGGAGGCGAGCGACAGGCTGACCGTGTCGTCCCCGCTGTTGGCCGTGCCGCCGCTGTCGGTCATCTGGGTGATCGTGACCACCCGGGTGCTGCCCGTGGACGGATTGTCGCTGGTGTTCCGGTAGGCGAGGGCGTCCACCCCGGCTTGCGCCTCGGCGGGGGTCATGGAGGCCCCGCTGAACGACACCGTGGCGGTGGATCCGGACACCGAGACCGTGACCGCCAGGCCGTTGGTCGTGGTGACCTTGCCGTCGGTGAGCGCCACGTCGGAGCCGTCAAGCGTCAGGATCTCGTTCGCCCCGTCCGCGACGTTGGTGACCGTCAGCGTCAGGCCCGTGATGCTCTGGCTGGTTTCGATGGTTGAGGCCGCCGCCCCGGTGAACAGAGCGACGGCGCTGCCGCCCTCGGTGTACGACGGATCGGCGCCCGTGGCGGTCAGCGTCGGTTCATCGTTGACGCCCGTGATCGAGACCGGGGTGGAGCCGGTGGCCGTCAGCGCCCCGCCCGTTCCCTGGCTTCCGCTGTTGCCGTCGTTCAGAGTCCAATCCAGTTGTGCCGACGACGGGGGGGCGTTGCTGGCATTGCTGTACCGCACGGCCTGCATCACCTCGTTGACCAGCGCGGTCGTCGGGGTCGTGCCGTTGTCCGCGAAGGTGACTTGAAGCTGACCGTTGCCGGTATTGGAGATCGTGGCGATCACGTTGCCGCCGGACGACACGGTCCCGCCGCCGTCCGGGCCCCCCGCGACCGTCAGGCTGCCGCCGGTCACGATGGACAGCCGGTCGTCGGCATTGGCCCCGCCGTTGCGGGCGATGGTCAGCGAGGCCCCGCTGTAGTCGCCGCTGGCCCCATTCAAGGCATCGAGTTCCGCGTCGGAGACCGTGACGTCGGCGTCCAGTGGCACCGCCGATCCGCCCTCGGTAAAGGCGGGTGTGCCGTTCAGGTTGGCGAACACCGGCGCGTCGTTGACGGCCGCAACCGTGACACCCTGCGTCACGCTGCCGGCGGTGGACGAGCCGGTATCGGTCACCGCGTAGGTCAGGGTGCGGGCGCTGGTCGAGGGCGTGTCGCTGGTGCTGTTGAAGGTCAGCGTGCGCAGAACGGTCTGGTAGTTCGCCGCCGTCGTCGTTCCGTTCAGCGTCAGAACGCCGGTGCCGCTGTTGTAGTTGGATGAAATACCCGACCCGTCGGTGACCGCCAGAATGTCACCGCTCGCGAAGCCGCCGGTGACGGAGACCGTCGCGCCGCTGATGGTGTCGCTCTCGGCGTCGGTGACGGTCAGGGCGGCGTCCACCGCAACTGCGCCGCCCCCCTCGGTGAACGCGGCGTCACCGGTTGGCGACGCGACCACGGGGGCGTTGTTGGGCGCCACGGCGGTCGACAGCACGATGTCGTCCAGATAGACGCCGTTGGCTGCCTGTCCACTCGCGAGCTGGATCCTCAATTCCTTGATGTAATCGAAGCTGCCGCTGTCCGGGGACTCGAGGTTGATACTCGACTGAGTCACGCCGCCTCCGGTGCCCGCCGTCAGGGTCACCGCCTTGCTCCCGAGCGTGGTGGCACCATCCAGGCCCGTGAAGGTTATCGTTGCACTGGCTCCACCGGACGTCTGAGTCCACGCAAAGTACAAGCTGTCGACGTTCATATAACTGGCGTCGTCCGCCACGAGGGTGAGACGATCGATCGCGTTCGCGTTGGCCGTCGCGCCGAGATTGGCATCGCCGCCACCCCCAATGTCGGGGGGGGTCGTGAGAACGGCAATGAACGTACTGCTTGAGGCATCGACATTGGTCTGCGTGATGGTGAAGCCGTTGTTGGTGCCGCTTGCGGTCTGATTGTTGTTTTGTAGCGCTGAAATTGAAACGAAGGTCGTTCCGAAGGTCGTTGTCCCAACGCTTGGCGCGAGGAGGCCCGTGAACCGGGGCTCCAGGACCCGAATCAACGGGCGCGCTGCGGCGACCGTCCCGCTCGGTCCCTCCAGCCGCCACGTCCCGCCTTTGTCCGCCGCCCCGGTCCGGGTGGGGGAGGCCGCCACGGCGGCCCCGGTCATCGTCGCGATCCGCGCGATGAAGGCCTGCCCGGCCACCGTCTCCACCACCGAGCAGCCGTACAGCAGCAGGCCGGCCTCCTCGGCCAGCGCCCGCCCGATGCGGGCCAGCTCACCCTCGTCGCCCGGCAAGGTCTCGGCGGTGACGGCCCCGGACGCGAACAGCAAGGCGCCGTCCTGACCGTGGCTGAGCACATGGATGGCCTCGACGTTCGCGCGGCCGTCGAGATGATCCGCCATCTGCGCCAGCGCGGGCCGCCCCGCGTGCAGCCGGACAACCTCCGCCGCGAGGCCCGCAGCGGTCAGATGCGCGGCGGCCTCCGCTACGGCGACATCAACAAAAACGATGGGACGGGTGACATTGACCGTCGCGTCGGGAACCATCGCGCCATCTCCTTCCGAAATTCAGGGGTAAGGCGTTGCCGGGATCTGCTCTCGAAAAAGATGTGTTGTCTTGTTTGTTGTCCCGAAACTTGATTATTGCCGCCTCTGATAACCTCTGATACCGTGCAACACTTATTAATTCATTAAAGATCGAGGTCGCTGGGCCATGATGCGCCCGAACCGGATGGGAGAGTGACAATGACACGTGCCGTGACACAGGGGCCGATGACCCGGATGTCGGCGTCCGGGACGCTTATGGGACTCGCGGTGGGCGCGCTGACCCTGGCGGCGGCGCCGGATGCGGCCAAAGCGTGCGCGGCCAATGGCGAGCAGTACATGGGAAGCATCTGCATCACCGCCGCCAGTTTCTGCCCGCGCGGTTATGAACAGGCCGCCGGACAGGTCGTGCCAATCGCCGAGAACACCGCCCTGTATTCCCTGCTCTCCAACACCTATGGCGGCGATGGCCGGGTGTCGTTTGCCTACCCGGATTTGCGCGGTCGGATTCCCATCGGGGCTGGGCAGGGGGTCGGATTGACCGACGTCGATTTGGGGGAGATGCGGGGCGCAGAGGTGCGCACCCTTTCGGAGGCACAGCTTGCGCAACATACCCATGGCGCGACGGCGGTGTTCACGCCTGATTCGTCCGGTGGAGGCGGAAGCGGCAGTGACGCGGCGGTGCAGATCAGCACGGCCTCGGGCGACCGCAGCACGCCCCTGGACGGCGACTACCTCGGAGCGGTGGACGCGCCGGCTCTGGGCGGCGCGGCCGTGAACCTCTACACGAGCACGCTCAGTGGCTCCGTATCCCTCAACGGGGTCTCCGGTGGGGGCGGCAGCGGAAGCGGCGGCACGGTCACCGTCACGAACGCAATGACGGGGACCGGCGCCCCTGTGCCCACCGTTGATCCGAGTGTCGGCTTGATATTCTGCATCGCGACCGGCGGCATCTATCCGCCGCGTGACTAGAGCCAATCCCGAGCGATCTGGAACAGATCGCGACGACGATTTGCTTCAATATCAAAAAGTTAGAGAATTTTTCGTGATCCCGATGTCACGCAAAATGCTCTGGAGACGATCACGACGAGAGCCGATCGTGGGTCTTGGTGGACACCGTCGCGGCCCAGATCGCGGCATCCATCGACAGCCCGAAATACCAGCGGAACAGACGATTTTAGTCCATCGGTTCCATACGCTGGCGTTCCGACCGGATCGAGTGGAACGCCAGCAAAAGCAATGCCCGCCGACGCTTTTCCGGGGGATCGAGGGGGCGCCCCCGCCCCTATCTCCATCCCTATCCCAGCAGGTCGGCGAGGGCCAGGGCGACCGCCTCCGTCGCCTTGCGCAGATCGGTCAACACCAGCTTCTCGTCGGCCCGGTGGGCGTTGGCATCAAGCAGGGAGTGCGGTCCGGCACCGTAGAGCACGGTCGGCACACCCGCCGCCGCATAGTGGCGGGCGTCCGTGTACAACGGGATGCCGACGGCGGGAACGGCTTCACCAAACGCGGTCTCCGCCGCGGTCTGGAACGCGGCGGTCAACCGGTCGGAGCCGGGCACGGGGCCGAACGCCTCGGCCAGTAGGATCCGGCGGACGGCGACGGAGATCCCCTCCAACGGCGCCGCGGCCTCCTCCAGCAGGGTCGTGATCGCCGCCTGCGCCTGTTCGGCGTTCTCCTCGGGGATCAGGCGGCGGTCCAGGCGGAAGGTCACCTTGTCGGGCACCACGTTGGTGTTGATGCCCCCCGCGATCAGCCCAACGACCAGGGTCGGCGCGTCGATGCCCGGGACCTGCGAGCGGACGGTCGCCAGGTCGGCGCGCAGGCCATAGAGCGCGGTCAACAGGGCCGTCGCGGCCTCCAGCGCGTCATGCCCCGTATCTGGGCGCGCGGCGTGGGCGGAGCGACCGGACACGGTCACCTCCAGGTGCAGGCAGCCGTTGTGCGCGGTGACGACCTGATAGGAGAACCCCGCCGAAACGGCGAAATCCGGCGTGGACAGCCCGCTCTCCAGCAGCCATTGCGGGCCGATGGCGCCGCCGGCCTCTTCGTCATAGGTCAGGTGCAGTTCCACCGTGCCCTTGAGCGGGGCCTCCATCTGGCGCAGCGCCAGGAGGGCGAAGGCGTAGGTGGCGAAGTCGGACTTCGACACGGCAACGCCCCGGCCATACATCACGCCGCCCTCGATGGCGGCGCCGTAGGGATCGCGGGTCCAGCCCTCACCCGGTGCGACCACGTCGCCGTGGGCGTTCAGCGCCACGGTCGGCCCATCGCCGAAACGCTCGCGCACGATCAGGTTGGTGGCCGAGACCATGCCGTTGGCCGCGACGAGGTCCGGCGGGACGGGATGGCGTTCGACGGTGAATCCCAGCCGCTCCAGCAGGTCCGCCGCCGTGTCCGCGTGGGGGGCGCAATCGCCGGGCGGGTTGTCGGAGGGCACGCGCACCAGCGCGGCCAGGAAGGCGATCTGTTGGTCGGACAGTCCGTCGAGGACGGCGTGAAGACGGGATCCGTCGATGGTCATGGGCAATCCTCGGCGAGCAGGAGAAGGGTGTCATGAAGGACGGCCGCCGCCGTCCCGGCGTCCGCCGCGGTGATGGCCTCGGCGGGGTTGTGGGAGATGCCGCCGGCGCAGCGCACGAACAGCATGGCGACCGGCGCCAGGGCGGTCATGGCCATGGCGTCATGCCCGGCGCCGCTCATCAGACGGGGCGCGGCGCCGCCCCGGTCCGCGATGGCGCGGGACAGGGCGTCCATCAGCGGCGGTGCGCAGGGTGTGGCGCCGCTGTCGTGCATCGTGTCCATCGACAGGGCGAGGGCGCGGCGTTGGGCGACCCCGGTCAACCGCCCGTCCAGGTCGGCAAGCGCGGCAACCCGGGCCGGATCCTCCGCGGCGCGCAGGTCCACGGTGAGCCGGGCCGCGCCGGGGATGACGTTCACCGCCCCGGGATGGGCCTCGACCGTGCCCACAGTGGCGACCACGCCGTGGTCGCGGGCCACGGCCTCGACCGCCAGAATGGCCTCCGCCGCCCCGGCCAGGGCGTCGCGGCGCGCGTCCATGGGCACGGTGCCCGCGTGGCCGGCCTGGCCCGTGAGGGTGATGGCGCGCCGGGTGGCGCCGGCGATGGCGGTCACCACGCCGACCGCTTCGCCCAGGGCCTCCAACTGCGGGCCTTGCTCGATGTGGACCTCCAGATAGGCCCGCAGGTCGCCGGGGTGCCGGGCGGCGGTCGTCCAGAGGGCGGGATCCAGGCCGAACGCCCTCAGCGCCTCGCCGAGGGCGACGCCGTCGCGGTCGCGGACCGAGAGGATCTCGGGCGTCAGGAGACCCGCAACGCCCAGGCTGCCGATCAGGGTGGTGCCGAAGCGGGTTCCCTCCTCGTCGCCGAATCCCACGACCTCCACGGCGAAGGGGAGGGTGCGGCCGGCCTCCGCCAGAGCCTCCACCACTTCGATCCCGGTCAGGACGCCGAGCATGCCGTCGTACCGGCCCGCGTCGCGGACCGTGTCCAGGTGGCTGCCGATCATGACCGCCGGGGCGCCCGGCGTGGTGCCATCCCGGCGGCCGATCAGGTTGCCGAGCGCATCGACGCGGACCGTCATCCCGGCCTCGGCCATCCAGCCGCCGACGAGCGCGTTGGCCTCGGCATGCTGAGGGGAGAGGTAGGTTCGGGTCAGGGCGCCTTCGGTCTCGCTCAGCGCGGCCAGGGCGTCGCAGCGCGCGAGGAGGCGGTCGCCGGAGATGGTGGCGTCGATCATGCGTCCACCCGACGCAGGGAGGCGAAGACCCGCATCAGGTCGACGCCATCCTCCCGATGGGCGGAGAGATCGAGGCTCTCGACGATCTCCTCCATGTGCTGGCGCATGGCGGTTGCAGCACCCTCGGCGTTGCGCGCGATCAGGTGGTGCAGGAGATCGTGGTGGCCGTGGTGGGAGCAGTCCGTGGCCCCCGGGCGCTCGTAGACGGAAATGACCAGGGACGAGCGGGAGATCAACTCGCGCAGGAAGTCCAGAAGCACCCCGTTGCCCGCGATGTCGGCCAGCAGCAGATGGAACTCGCCCGACAGGCGGATCACGGCGTGGCGATCGCGGCGAGCGCGGGCGTCGGCCTCGGCCTGGACGTGGGCCTCCAGGCGGGCGCGGGCGGCGGCGTCCATGGCGCGGGCGGCGGCGCGCACGATGCCGTCCTCGACCAGGAAGCGGGCGTCGAACACCTGCCGGGCTTCCTCCACCGACGGCGTGGCGACGCGGGCGCCCCGGTTGGGTTCCACCGTGACCATCTTCTCCAGCGCGAGGCGGCTCAGGGCAGCGCGCACCCGGGCGCGGCTGACCGAAAAGATGTCCGCCAGGTTCTGCTCGACCAGCTTGACGCCCGGCGGAAGGCGCCGGTCAATGATCGCCTCGGCGATATGCCGATGGACGTCATCCTCGGTCATGTCCTCGGACACGGGAGGGGACACGGGGTTCAGCTTCGACATGGCAGTGCGGTTCGTCCGGACTTGTCGACAGGAGTGTCGACAGTCATCGTATCATGGCGCGTGGGCGCGGGCATTTCCATCACCCATCCCCAGGCGCGGCGGGCGGGGCGAAGGCAGCAAGGGCGCCGGCATACTGTTTGGGGCGCGGTGGGGCATAAGGCCCGGCCTTGCTTGTGCGCAGACCGAGACCGGCCAGCCCCTCCAACAGCTTCACCCCGGCGGCGACGCCGTCGATGACCGGAACGCCGGCCCGGGCGGACAGGCGCCCGGCGAGATCGGCCATGCCCGCGCAGCCCAGGACAATGGCCTCGGCGCGGTCGTCGGCGATGGCGCGGTCGATTTCCCCGGCGATGCGGTCCTCGGCGGCGGAACCGGGGATCTCCAGGTCCAGGACCGGGATGTCGGTGGCGCGCACGGCGCAGCGCCCGGCGACGCCATAGCGGTGGGCCAGATGCTCGATGGTCGCGACCGACCGCGACAGGGTGGTGACCACGGCGAAGCGCCCGGCGATCAGCGACGCCATGTGCAGGCCCGCCTCGGCGCAGCCCACGACGGGGGCGGTCGCGCGGCACCGGGCGGCATCGAGGCCCGGATCGTCGAAGCAGGCGATCAGGTGGCCGTCCACGCCCTCGGCCTCGCCGCGCGCGATCTCCTGAAGCATCCCGGGCAGACACAGGGCCTCGTCGTACCAGCCCTCGACGCTGGCCGGGCCCATCGCCGGATTGCGGTCCAGGATCTCGGTGCCTTGCGCCGCGACGGCCCGGGCGGCGGCGCCGATGGTCCGCGTCATGGAGGCGGTGGTGTTGGGATTGAGGACGAGAAGGCGGGGCATGCTCAAAGGGTTCCCTTGCCGGCGTCGGAGCCATGACGGGCGCGGCGGCGGCGCAGGACGGCGACGCCCAGCAGACTGCCCCCGATGATCGTGAACGAGAACAGCGTCGTCACGGTGCCCAGGGCGTACAGCACCGGGGTGGTGACGTTGGTGGTCATGCCGTAGATCTCCAGCGGCAGGGTGTTGTGGACGCCTGCGGTCATCAGGGTGCGGGCGAACTCGTCATAGGACAGCGTGAAGCCGAACATCGCCACGCCGATCAGGCTGGGCGCGATGATGGGCAGAACCACATGGCGCACGGTCTGCCAGGGGGTGGCGCCCAGGTCGCGGGCGGCCTCCTCGTAGGAATGACTGAAGCGGTTGAACACGGCGAACATGATCAGAAGGCCGAAGGGCAGCGTCCAGGTCAGGTGAGCGCCCAGGGCGGAGCTCCACCAGGACGGTTGCAGGCCCCCGCAACCATCTTTACTTGCGATGACCCCGCCCGACCGGCGGGGTTTTTCGTTTGAACGGAAAGTGTAAGGATTCCAGCGAGATCGCCGCGCACGTCGATCTCTACCTTGCCATCCACCGGCGTCAGCACGATGTCCTCGACCAACGTCCTGATGATATCGGCCGCTTCCGTGCGCTTCTCTTCGTCCTCGCCCTGCAGGGCGTCATAGAGGCCCTGGACGCGCGAGCGGTAGAGCTGCGCCATCGAGGGATGCAGGAGCGGCGGAGGCTCGTCGGCTTCTGCGAGGAAGGCTTCGACTTCCTTTTTCCGCTGCTCCAGGCCAACCATCTTCGCATTGATCCTGTCGGCTGCACCTCCCTTGAAGATCAGGTCGAGCAAGGTATCCAGCTCGCGATCGATCTTCCTTATCTCGGCCTCTGCCGCTGCCAAGTTGGCGCGCCCCTCCATGCGCAGGCGATTGACCTCCTGCGTAAAGACCTCGCAGAACCTGGCGAATAGCGCCGGGTCCACGAGCCGGGTGCGCAGGGCGTTCAGGACGCGGGACTCCAACTCATCGCGACGGATGTTGACGCGATTGTCGCAGGTGCCCTTGTTCCGTGCCGTGGAGCAGCCGATCAACGTCGCGGAGATCGCCGAGTATCCGCCTCCGCAGCATGCGCATTTGGTGAGACCCGAGAAGAGATACTTCGGACGCCGGCGCCGATTGACTGTTGCCACCTCGGCGTGGCCGTTCTCGTCCCGGGCGAGCCTGTTCCTGGCCTGGCGGGCCTTTACGGTTTCCCAGAGCTCGTCTTCCAGAATACGCAGTTCCGGCACTTCCTGGATCACCCAGTCCTCTTCCGGGTTCGGCCGTGCTTGTCGCTTGCCCGTGTCGGGATCCTTCACGAAGCGCTGACGGTTCCAGACGATCTTGCCGACATACATCTCGTTGTTGAGGATGCCGTTCCCACGCTTCGGATTGCCGTTGATGGTGCTGAAGCCCCAATCGCCACCCGAAGGTGCGGGGATGCCTTCCTTATTAAGTGCAAAGGCGATCGTCTTGGCCGACTTGCCCGCGGCATAGTCGCGGAAGATGCGTCGCACGACCTCGGCTTGAGCGTCGTTGATGGTTCGGTCGCCTCTGATCGGCTCGCCGTTGCTATCGAGCTTCTTGACGACGTCATAGCCGTAGGCATTGCCGCCGCCCGACTTGCCGGCCTCCACGCGCCCGCGTTGGCCGCGGCGAGTTTTGTCGGCCAGGTCCTTGAGGAAAAGCGCATTCATCGTACCCTTCAGGCCGACATGCAGGTGCGAGACCTCGCCCTCGGACAGGGTGAAGATCTTCACGTCCGAATAGGACATCCGCTTGAACAGGCCGGCGATGTCTTCCTGGTCGCGCGAGAGACGGTCCATTGCCTCGGCAAGGACGAGATCGAAGCGGCCGCGTGTGGCATCGGAAATCAGCGCCTGCACGCCTGGACGTAGCAGCGATGCGCCCGAGATTGCATGGTCAGAGTATTCCTCGACGATGATCCAGCCCTGCTTCTCAGCATGGAGGCGGCACATGCGGAACTGATCGGCGATGGAGGCGTCGCGCTGATTGTCGGAGGAATAACGGGCGTAGATGGCAACCTTCACTGTGCGTCTCCCAAGGCGATCAGGAGCCGCGTGAGCCCTGCTTCTCGACTTCCTGTTCGTAGAACTCGCGAGCCGCCTGTCGCGCGAGAAACTCGACCAACCGGACGAGGCGAGGGTCGGGATCGCCCCTCGGCGTGAAGCTCAGCTCCGGTGTCTCGACGAGCATGGCCTCGAGCAGCTCTTCGCGCTCGCTCGGCGCAGTCGTTGATCTCGGTTGGCTTGCTTTCCGGCTCATACACGCCAGAATTTACGCGAGACCGGCAATAAACAACTGAAATCACCGTGGAATATTCGGCGGTGTCGGGCAGGCTCATTCGCATGTCTGCGGGCTGCCGCATATCATAGCGGACGCTAGCGGAGTGAAATAACCTAGCTCCAAACCACGACTTCGACGCGTTGTTCATACGAGTTGCCGCCCTGAAACTCCTCTTGGTCCCGCGATCTTCCAATCTCGGCGAAGGCCTGATGCTGTTGACCATAGCGTATTGCTATTTGCGCTACAAGATATTAGCTTCGGGTGCGAAGGAGGTGACTCATGGCCACCACAGCCGACCGTAAGGAATATCCCATCTCGATGCGACTGCCGGAATCGGATGTCGCGATGATCGACCGCGCGGCTACGTTGCGTGGCCGCTCGCGCACGGATTTCGTGCGCGATGCCGCCGTTCGCGCCGCCGAAGAAGTCGTGATGGAAAACCGGCTGATCCGCATGAGCCCTGAAGGCTTCGCCGAATTCATAGATGTCCTGTCCCGTCCTGCCGCTCCGGTTTCCGAGATGGTTGATCTGGCGCAGCGGCCCGCGCCGTGGGAGCCCGGCTACGTCGCCAAGCGGTGAAACGTGGCTCTATCAGCGCCAGAAGCGCTCACCGCTGCGCATGATGTCTCCGAATTCTCCTGCGGTAAGCCGACACTCGATCACTGGCTAAAGACGCGGGCGCTTTCCAACCAAGAGAAGGGCATTACCGCTGTCATGGTCGTCCACGATGACGGCCGCGTCGTCGGCTACTGCGGCCTTGCACCAACAGCTGTCGTTCCTTCGGTATTGCCTCGCTCAGTTCGGACAGGTCAGCCACCAGATCCCGTTCCCTGTCTCCTTCTTGGCCAACTGGCCGCCGACACAGCATGGGCTGATCAGGGTATCGGAACGGGACTACTGAAACACGCGCTGCAACGCTGCGTTCAGGCAGCCGCACTCGTCGGGGGACGTGCGCTGATGGTCAACGCCGTCGATGCGGAGGCGGCGCAGTTCTGGCGGCGGCGCGGTTTCTTGCCTTCGAAAGACGACCCGCTTGTTCTGTTACGCCCGATCTTTGTGATTGCTGCGTCGCTCGATGCGTAACCCAAGATATGAAGCCTTCCGCGTGAATGCGCTGGAGCGCCAGAGCGTAGCTTTGATGTTGGCAAAAAGAGCTATTTCGGGCTAAATGGCGCAAACGGCGAGTAACGGGTTCAATTATGAAGACGATGTCCGCAAGGGAG
This sequence comes from Roseospira marina, assembly GCF_014197855.1. Taxonomy (GTDB): domain Bacteria; phylum Pseudomonadota; class Alphaproteobacteria; order Rhodospirillales; family Rhodospirillaceae; genus Rhodospira; species Rhodospira marina. Next base: position 241,970 of record NZ_JACIGJ010000006.1, on the reverse strand, counting down.
GCGAAAAACGCCTTTGGCTTGATGATCGACACCGCTCGTGCGGAACCCGTGTGCATCGAGAAGCACGGACGTGGTGTGGTGGTGGTCGTTTCGGTGGAGGAGTATGAGCGTCTTTGCGCGCTGAAGGACCGCAAAGACCAAACGACAGCAGGAGGCGGGGGCAACGGGAATGCACGGGCTTAGTGAGCGCGACATTTGCAGCAAGTTTATTACGCCCGCCCTTACTGCCGCAGGCTGGAACTTGCATACCCAGATCCGCGAGGAAGTGAGTTTGACGGCTGGGCGCATCGTTGTTCGCGGAAAACTGACATCCCGCGGCAAGCAGAAGCGCGCGGATTACATCCTCTATCACAAACCCAACATCCCGATTGCTGTTATTGAAGCCAAAGATGCTTCACATTCGATCGGCGCGGGCATGCAGCAAGCCCTCGAGTATGCCGAGATGATCGATGTGCCGTTTGCCTTTTCGACGAACGGAAAAGGCCTCCTCTTGCACGACAGATCGGCAGTGGACGGTTCCGTCGAGCGTGAAATCTCGCTCCAGGAAATGCCGTCACCTGAGCTACTTTGGCAGCGTTATGCGGCTTGGAAAGGCATCGCGACCGCCCAAGACCCCCTCGTCAACCAGGACTATTTCGATGACGGTACCGGCAAGGCGCCGCGCTACTATCAGACATTGGCCGTCAATCGTGTGATCGAGGAAACCGCAAAAGGTCGCGATCGGTTGCTGCTTGTCATGGCGACCGGGACGGGCAAGACCTACACAGCGTTTCAGATCATCTGGCGGCTATGGAAGGCGGGTGCAAAGAAGCGGATTCTGTTCCTCGCAGATCGTAATATTCTCGTCGATCAGACGAAAACGAACGACTTCAAACCTTTTGGTGGTGCGATGACCAAGATCGCCAACCGCCAAGCTGACAAGTCCTACGAGATCTATCTTTCACTTTATCAAGCGGTCACAGGGACGGACGAAGCAGCAAACATCTACAAGCAGTTTTCGCGCGATTTTTTCGATCTTGTGATCATCGACGAGTGCCATCGCGGAAGTGCGGCGGCCGATTCCGCTTGGCGCGAAATCCTCGAGTATTTCTCGAACGCAACGCAGATCGGCATGACGGCCACGCCGAGAGAAACGAAAGATGTCTCCAACATCGACTACTTCGGTGCGCCAGTTTACACTTACTCGCTGCGCCAAGGCATCGAAGACGGCTTTCTGGCACCCTATAAGGTCATCCGCTACGACCTCGACAAGGACCTGACCGGCTATCGACCAGAAGTGGGAACACGTGACCGCTATGGCAACGAAGTCGATGACCGCATTTACAATCAGCGGGATTTTGACCGGACGCTGGTTCTTGATGAGCGCACCAAATTGGTCGCCTCAAAGATCACGGAATTTCTGAAAGCCACCAATCGATTCGATAAGACCATCGTTTTCTGCGAGGACACTGAGCACGCTGAACGTATGCGTCAGGCGCTCGCCAACGCGAATGCCGATCTAGTGGCTGAAAATCACCGGTACGCTATGCGGATCACCGGCGACGATCCGCTTGGCAAGGCGGAGCTCGACAACTTCATTGACCCGAAAGCGCGCTATCCGGTCATCGCTACCACATCCAAGCTTCTGACAACGGGTGTTGATGCAAAGACGTGCAAGTTGATCGTTCTGGACCAGCGAATTCAGTCCATGACCGAGTTCAAGCAGATCATCGGGCGTGGCACGCGCATCGATGAGGAGCACGGCAAGCAGTATTTTACCATCATGGACTTCAAGCGAGCGACAGAGTTGTTCGCAGATCCTGACTTCGACGGCGACCCGGTCCAGATCTATGAACCGGGTGCAGACGACCCACCCGTGCCGCCGGACGAATTTGATGATGCGACAACCACGACGGTCGGTGAATTTGGCGAGGAAGAACAGTCCGAAATTGATGGTGGCGTTCTTGGCGATCCGTTCGGCGGCGAAGACCGGCCGCGGAAGTTCTACGTCGATGGTGTCGAAGTCCGCGTTCTCTCAAAGCGCGTTCAATATCTCGGGCCGGACGGCAAGCTGATCACGGAATCACTGCGCTCCTACGCGAAAAAGACGCTCCAAAAAGACTGCAAGACTCTCGATGAATTTCTCCGTCGTTGGGGTGAAGCGGAAAAGAAGCAGGCGATTATTGAAGAGCTGGAGTCGCTGGGTGTCTCGCTCGATGGTCTGCGCGACGAAGTGAAAAACGGCGACGCTTTCAGCACTTTCGATTTGCTCTGCCACGTTGCCTATGGCCAGCCGCCGCTGACCCGCAAAGAGCGGGCAGAACAGGTCAAGAAACGCAACTACTTTGCAAAATTCGAGGGCAAAGCGCGGGCGGTGCTGGAAGCGCTTCTCGACAAATATGCGGACGAAGATTTCGGTCCGCTGGAAAATGCCAAGGTTCTACAGCTCAAGCCATTCGATGAAATCGGCACCCCAGTCGAGATTGTGAGGGGCGTTTTCGGCGGCAAATCAGCTTATGAGGCTGCCGTCAGGGGGCTGCAGACCGAACTATATCGCGAGGGAGCGTAAACGTGCCGAATGTATCGGGAGTGATCAAGTCCATTCAGGATATCATGCGCAAGGACGCGGGCGTCGATGGCGATGCTCAGCGTATCGGGCAATTGGTCTGGATGTTCTTCCTGAAGATTCTGGACGACCAGGAGGAGTCGCTGATGCTTCTCAGCGATGACTACAACTCCCCGATCCCAGATCACCTGCGCTGGTCCGCCTGGGCTACCGACCCAGAAGGCATCACCGGTGATGCGCTCCTCGACTTCATAAACAACCAGCTTTTTCCGAAGCTGAAGAACCTATCGCTCGAAGGGCCGGAACGTGACCGCGCGCGCGTTGTGCGCACAGCGTTCGAAGATGCCTACAACTACATGAAGAATGGCACGCTGATCCGGCAGGTCGTCAACAAGATCAATGAGATCGATTTCAACAACACTGGCGACAAGCACGCCTTTGGTGATGTCTACGAGCAAGTTCTGAAGGACCTCCAAAGCGCTGGCAATGCCGGCGAGTTCTACACTCCGCGTGCCGTCACCCAGTTCATGGTCGACATGCTCGATCCCCAACTGGATGAATTGGTGCTGGACCCCGCGTGCGGAACGGGCGGTTTTCTGGCCCACGTGATGGATCACCGCATCGAGAGATATGTCGAAACGGTCGAGGACCGGGCGACGGTCCAGAACAATCTGTTAGGCGTTGAGAAGAAGGCGCTGCCGCATTTGCTGTGCGTTACCAACATGATGCTGCACGGCATCGAAGCGCCAACCAACATCCTGCACGACAACACGCTCTCCATGCCCCTGAAGGATCATAAATGGCGGGGCAAGATCGATGTCATCGTCACCAACCCACCCTTCGGCGGCATGGAGGAAGATGGCATCGAAAAGAACGTGCCACAGGCGTTCCAGACGCGTGAGACAGCGGACCTTTTTTTGGTGCTGATTATCGAGCTTCTGAAAGATGGCGGCCGAGCCGCCGTCGTCCTGCCAGACGGCACCCTCTTTGGCGAAGGCATCAAGACGCGCATCAAGGAGAAGCTGATGACGGAGTGCAACCTGCACACCATCATCCGCCTGCCGAACGGTGTCTTCAATCCATATACTGGCATCAAGACGAACCTCTTGTTCTTCGAGAAATGCCACAAGGATGGAAAAGGCAACGCGTTGAATCCGACCTCGGAGGTTTGGTTCTACGAGCACCCCTATCCGGAGGGTTACAAAAACTACTCCAAAACAAAGCCCATGCGCATCGAGGAATTCAGGGACGAAGACAGCGAGCAGGCTTGGTGGGGTGACGTCAAGACGCGTGCTGAACGCAAGGAGAATGACCGCGCTTGGAAGGTAAGCGCCGAAGAGATCAAGGCCAATGGGTACAATCTCGACATTTCCAATCCCCACCGCAAGGAAGATGGTCACAAGGACCCGGCGGAGTTGCTCGCCGCATGGCAGGAGAACCGTAAGCAACTCGCCGCCACACAGGAACAGTTGAAGATGGCGCTGGCCGAAGCGCTTACCAAATCGACGGCCGCCTGATGCTTGCAGAAACGTTTCTAGAAGAATTTGGGCGACTCGCGGCCGGAACCGATGGCGTACGGAAGCTACGAGAGTTGGTCCTGAATTTAGCGATCTCCGGAAGACTGTCGGATCGGCGACCAGAGGACGGACATGCGCAAGCGCTCGTCGAAGCTGCGGCCATAGCGATCCGATCTGCGGTTAAGTCAGGAGAAATTCGGAAGCCAAGGTATTTTGGGAAAGCGGAAGACCGTACCCCAACAAACTTGATACCTGCAAATTGGGTTACGACATGTCTTGGCGATCTAGGGCTGATCTCTCCTCGAAATGAGGCGCCAGACGAAGCTGCGGCGGGCTTTGTGCCCATGGCCGAAATCGAAGCTAAGTTCGGTCTCCCGCACGGATTCGAAGAACGAAAATGGGCGGATATCAAGAGCGGCTACACACACGTAGCAAACGGTGACGTTGTTCTTGCTAAGATTACCCCCTGTTTTGAGAACGGAAAATCTGCAGCAATAACCGGTTTGCCGAATGATCTTGGCGCGGGAACAACGGAATTACACGTATTCCGACAATTGGCTCACGTCGTTGAGGAAGACTACGTCCTAGCATTCTTGAAATCCGAAAGTTTCATCCAGGCGGGCGTACCGAGGATGACAGGCACCGCCGGGCAAAAGCGCGTCCCGGCGGACTATTTTGCACTATCGTCTTTCCCCCTCCCACCCCTTCCGGAGCAGCAACGCATTGTCGCGAAGGTTAAGGAACTCATGGCGCTGTGCGACGAACTGGAGACGCGACAGGCTGAAGAAACCGGGCTGAAGCGCGCAGCCGCCGCTTCCGCCCTGCATCATTTGACCGAAGCCAGAACGCCGGAGGAAAGCGCCGACCGTTGGTCCTTGCTCGTCCCCCGTTTCGGCGAGCTGTTCGACGAGCTGGAGACGATCAAGGCTTTGCGGAGAGCGATTCTCCACTCAGCGGCGTTCGGCCAGCTCACTGAGCACTTGCCAACAGATGGATCAGCTAGCGAGCTTTTGGATGAAATAGGCGCACAACGCTCAAAGTTACTGGCCGAAAATCTACCAACGAAAAACGAAGCTGCTACACAATCTAGAAAGCTAGACAATCAACAAATTCCAGACGCTCTCCCAGCACTTCCCACAAATTGGCAGTGGGCGACCCTCATGCAGTGCTGTCGTTGGGTGGTCGATTGCCGAAATAAGACTGCAAAGTATTCCCCATCGGGAGCTACTCTCCTCCGCACAAACAACATTCGCGATGGAAAATTAATTCTAGCGGATGTCAAGTTTGTTGACGACGAAACCTATGACAAATGGACCGAGAGGTATCGGCCTGCGGCAAATGATTTAATCATCACGCGCGAAGCTCCAATGGGTGAGGTCTGCCTTTTGGATGATCAATATACATATTGCCTCGGTCAGAGATTGATGCTCGCAAGCATAATTCCCGGAACTATTGAACCGAAGTTTTTGCTATATTCGCTGCGAGATCCCGAATTGATGGACCGCGTTCAAGACAAACCAGTTGGGTCGACGGTTCAGCACTTTAGAGTTGGTGGGATTGAAACGCTCTTGGTTCCAGTTCCGCCCCTAGCCGAACAAAAGCGCATTGTCGTCAAAGTGGATAAACTCATGGCGCTGTGCGACCGGCTGGAAGAGCAGGCACGTGAGGGCGAGCGACTGGGCGCCGAGCTGATGGCCTCCCTGGTTCACGTACTGACTGAAACGGACCCAGATGGTGGTGGTGCGGTGGAACCAGTGGGATTTAGTGCGGACACACCCAGCGTCGCTGCGCCGGAACAGGCCAATACCTCTGAAATCCCAGGGGCCAAAAGCGCCCATGACGTGTTCCCCTCGGAAGCGGACAAGCGCGCGGAATCAAAAGTGACTTCCGAGGTAGACACGAGATTTAAGGAAGCCGTGTTGGTCGGTGCCATTGTCAAAGCCTTCTTCGACGCCGGCGGTGAACCTATCGGCAATTTCCGTCTACAGAAGGCGGTCTATTTCGCACGCCGGCATAATGGTGAGCATGTCGGTCAAATGGAGTATCTCAAGAAGGCGGCCGGTCCCTACAACCCGTCCATGAAGTATTCCGGCGGTATCGCCATCGCGAAGCAAAAGAGCTGGCTGCGCGAGATGCGCGGTCGATTTGGGTTTGGCCATGTGCCGGGACCAGCGGCCGAGGAGATGGAGAACTGGTTCGCCAAGTATGGCTTCGGAGACCCGGCCCGGTGGGTCGCCGAACATTTCCGCTTCAAGAAAAATGAGGAATGGGAAACCCTTGCAACGGTCGATTATGCCATGGAGCACCTTCAGTCGCTGGGGGTCGAAGCTGATGCTGCGCAGGTTCTGCAATACATCCGCGCTGACGACGAGTGGCGTCCCAAGATCGAAAAGCTCAGGTTGACAGAAATGTCAGTCGGCACCGCCATGCTTGAGGTGAAGGCGCTTTTCAGCGCGGAAAGCGGGGATGACTCGGTGTGATCATTTCGCCTCTGGAACATGCGCACGATTTTCAGAAAGTCTTCGGGCTGACGCGGCTGGCGACCACGATCGACAAGGCGGAAGCGGCGCTGGGGACTCTCGAACCGGAGACGATCGACTACTGCAAATGCGTCATCGAGATTATCTGCAAACACATCCTCTCTGAACGCGGCATTCCTTATGATGATCTGAAGCTGCCGAAGCTGGTCAAGCAGGCGTTGTCGTCTTGCGGCTTCGACAATGAGGGGATCGCTGGCAACCTTTCGGGGATCGTCGGTGCGCTTGCGGAAATTCGCAACCGCACTGGCATTGCCGGACATGGACAGCACGACAGCCAGGACATGCCGTCGCAAACGGATATCCGGATATTTGTGTCGATTTTTGAAAGCGTCATCAGCCTGCTCTGGCATGCCTTCAACAAGTTTAACATCGACCTGACCCTGACGAAACTCCGTTTCGATCTCATCGAGCAACGTCTCGAACTCGCGTCCTTCAACGAAGTCTTGGATGTATCAACCTCGATCACCTACGATCAGGAAGAGGGGCGCATCTATATTAACGGCAAAGAAGTACGGCCCTCAGAGCTGCTGTTCATTTTCGACCGGAACTCGTACTCCGAAGAGCTCAAGAAGTTCCAGATTTCCGAGGTCGTTGCTGAATCTGAAGAGGAGGCATCGGCCACATGACCACGCATCTCACTGCCCGCATCGCCTGGCATGACGACGGATGGAACGGGCGCGTCTGCTCGAAGCCAGAACTCAACACCTACTGCGTTGGCCTGAAGTCATATCCTGGGGACGTGATCCACCGAGAGCGGAACTTGGAGAGGGAAACGGCTTGCGCCGGCCAAGCGGTCTGCAAGCTCAAGGGTGACGACGTGCCACCCTGCATATACAGCATCAATGCCTTTGGGCCCGACGCGATCCGCGGCTATTCCAATCCACCAGACTTCTTCTACGATGGTGCTGATCGGGAAGAATGGGATATCCCGCCTTCGACCGTCTGCGTCTGGCCGTATGAAGCCATGTATGGCGATGAGGTTTATACTGACGGCCGGCTCGATAACGATAAGCGACGCAGAGGCGCGGACGAATTTTTCGCAGAACTGGACGATGGCGAAAGCCTGATCTTCTACTATGCCAACCACTCCAACCCGTTCACCGACGAGAATGACCCCAAATATGTGATCGTCGGGGTCTCGCGAGTGAAACAGGTCGGCAAACCGCTTTTTTATCCGAACGCCACGGACGACATAAAAAAGCGCTTCGCTCAGGGCATGGTTTGGGCACGCAATGTGACGTCCTACTACCCTGATGAAGGTTTTCGCATTCCCTATCACGCCTATCGCGACAAACCCGAAATTCTCGAGAAGATCCTCGTCACACCTGAAAATTCCGCCACGTGCAAATACGGTGCGCGTCACCTCACCGATGACACTGCCATCGGGATGCTGGAACAGCTGCTCGATGCCATAGGCCGGCTCAAAGAGATCGGAGATACCCAGGAAGATTGGGACCTTCGTGCAAAATGGATACAGGCGCAAATCGGCAAGCTTTGGCAGCGGCGCGGCCTATATCCTGGCCTGCTTACGGTAATGGATCTTCTCGATGCTGAAGTCAGCATCAACAACGCCAAATGGTATTGCGACAGGAGGGAGGAGAAGAAGGCCTACGAGCTCTTCTTCGATGCTCTCGACAGCGGAAAGGACTGCCCCGAACTAGAACTGACTGGGCTCGTGGCGAAACGTGTCTCGCGTTCCTGGCAGTTGCTGGAAGACGATGTGCGCATGTTCCTCAAAATAATCGCGGTGCGCATCGACCTCTATCTCGATCAGCTTGAAAGCATTGTTGGCCAGAAGCGTACCGCGCATGGCCTGCCTGAAGGCCTGAAGGAAATTGTCGAAGACCCCTATCTGCTAAGCGAACTCTTTGTCGGAGATGCGCCCGAAGACATTATCCCATGGAGTACGATCGATCGCGGGGTTTTTCCGTCACCGGAGCTCGGCGGTGATGTACTATGCGACATGCTCCTTGATGATCCTCGCAGGCTTCGTTCGCTGTGCGTGGAACAATTACGACGCGAACATAATCAGACCTTCCGTCCGGCGGATATCATTCTGAAGGAAATCAATGCCCGAATGGATCGGATGCCGGAATGGAAACGGCATAATTTCAGCCTGCGATATTTTGAGGTTGACCGAGATTCGCTCGAAAAAGCTTTGGTGCTCAAAAAAGAAGACGAGCGCCTCTACCTCTATCTGAAGCAGGTATTTCAGGATGAGCGTAGGGTCGAAAAGGCGCTCACAGAGCTTTTCGACCGGCCCACCATTGCTCTGTCCCGCCCCCTCCCGGATGGGTTTTGGCTGCGAGCTGTTTCCGATGATGAATCGCTCCTCTCGAAGAAGGGTGGCGAGAAATACCAGAAGGCAGTCGCAGCCCAAGCAGAGCAATGTGCTCAAATATTTAGGTTGCCTCTTTCGGTTGTGTCCGGTCGTGCGGGCACCGGAAAGACGACGATCATCCGTGCCATAGTGAAAGGCATCCGGCAGGTCGAGGGAGTTGGCGCGCCGATCCATGTGATGACGCCGACCGGCAAGGCAACGGACCGTGTACGCGCCGTATTCGAACGTCACAAGATAGCTGGTGTCGACGTGTCGACGATCCACTCCTTCTTGGCTTCAAACGGCTGGCTCAATGACAACCTGACTTTCAAGAGATGGGGAGGAAAACGCTCTGATCTCGAAGGCACGATCGTCATCGACGAAACATCCATGCTTGATCTTGGGCTCGCCGCCACATTCTTCCGATCAATCGAATGGCAAAACGTGAAGCGTCTGATCCTTGTTGGCGATCACAATCAGCTTCCTCCGATCGGCAGGGGGCGCGTCTTCTCGGATATCATCGAATGGCTGCGCGAAGCCGAAACGCATAATCTGGCGGTTCTTGAGACAAATATGCGTCAGATGGAAAATAGGCTCGACGGGAAGGGGCAAGGCATCCTCGACCTGGCAGAACTATTTTTGGTAGATTCGGCGGTGCAAAGCCAACAAACGACGCCTGAGGCAGAGCAGCTCCTTCAGAAGGTGCACCAAGGGGGGAAGATCGACGAAGATCTGGATGTTGTCTATTGGAACTCGGCCGATGACCTCGTGGCTAGCCTAGTGTCAGACCTGGTCTCAGTCCTGCCGCAAGAAGAGGCGGACCCGCCAATTTATAAGTTGTGGCGCAATGAGATCGTCCAGAACAATCCCGAGCGCTTGCAGGTCTTAACCCCTCACCGCGGGGAGCTTCATGGCGTCGAGGCGCTGAATATTGAGCTTCAATCTGTTTTGACGAATGACCTGATAGATCGGGTGGGTGCAGTTGACGGCATCACGTTGAACGACAAGGTCATCCAGATCCAGAACAGAACATCTCGACGGGGACTGTGGGCCTTTGATTTCGCTATCGGAAAAGCCCGCCAAGTTGAGCTTTTTAACGGAGAAATCGGGTATGTCGAACCTCACAACTTCGATCGAGCAGACCTGAAGAAGGTGTTTGCGGGCTACAGCAAGAAGCGCCTGAAGCGGTTTCAGGTGAAGTTCGCGAGAAAAGAAAAGATTTGCGTAAACTATGGTCGCGACATTCCCACCGCGACAAAAGGAAGATTCACGTCTGAGAGCGTCGAGAACAATCTTGAGCTCGCCTATGCAATTTCGATCCATAAGTCACAAGGAAGCGAGTTCGAGCAGACATTTGTTGTCCTCCCTGCGTCTCGGCGACCGCTGAGTGCGGAGCTTCTCTATACCGCATTAACGCGCGCCCAGGGCCGTTGCAGGCTGTACGTGCAAGGTAATCTCTCACCGTTGTTGGACGCGCGGCGCAAAGAGAATGCTCAGAGTGTACTCGTTTCGTCGTCGCTTTTCGGCCATTTCAGGACCGTCGATGATCGGCTGTTGGCTAGAAGCGACTGGTATGAAAGCGGCAAGATCCATGAAGCGCTCAGCGGCGACATGGTGCGGTCAAAATCCGAGGTGATAATCGCGAACCTGCTCCATCAAGCAGGTATCCCATTTACATATGAAGAGCCACTCTATGCTGGAGACGGCAGCTTCTTTCTACCGGATTTCACGCTTCGAGTGGGTGGTGAAAAATACTTCTGGGAACACTGGGGGATGACGTCAGATGAGGAGTATTCGGCACATCGCGATAAAAAGAAGGCTTGGTACGAGACTAATTTCCCAGGGCGCCTGATCGAGACGCTCGAAAGTAGCCATCTCAGTTCCGACGCAGTCAGACTAATTCAGCAAATCAGGCGAAAGTAGGCGCTAGCGCAGGCCACGTCGCACACTACGAACGACGGTTTAATGACAGACAATCTCCATACAATCTCAATCCTTAGAGCAATTCCAATCAGTATCTATGTGCTAGGTTGTTCTTGATGAAATGCGGCATCCTGATCATAGGCTCTCTGTACTGGGACGAAGAAAACGGGCGGACCGACTGGCGCAAAAGGCGGCTGGACATGAGTGCCAGTATCCCGGTGCGCGCACCTATTTATTACGGGCGCAAGTCGAACTCGCGGGGCAACACCTACACGATGACTTTTCGACGCAACGATCCGTCAGGCATGGCGGCTCTTGTGCCATGTCAGCAGGAGATTGAGACGATCGAAGACTTGAAAGACGAAGTCGAGGCCCTGTGGAAGGCGGAAGCTCCCAACTCCCGATCAGGCACGATCGGTAGTGGTTGGGGCTGCGTCGGGGCGCTGCTTCTGCTTGGGAGTGATGAAGCCAGAGAAGCGCTGGCAGAGGCTTGGAAAATCCATTTCCGGACGTGTCGAACGGAAGGCCTCTCTGTAGTTGATGCGGATGGCAATCTCGATATCGTCTGGCCGGAAACCGAGAACGGGGCACCAGCGGACATGGATGTCATACTGGCCACTGCCACCAAGCCGATCACTGTGCCGCCTCGGGCGCATTCCGTCGCAGATGCGTGGCTCAGTCAGAGCGGCGGCTATGAGCGGTACTTCCTTGAGAATGTGCGCCATGGCATCCGTACATTTGACGATGGCGAGATCTGGCAGAGAATTGAAAAGCGGGCACCCCACTGGCTGACCTCCGAGGACTACGCACAGGCCATCCAGGCCCTGCGAGCCGAAGCGGCAGGCCACGAATAACTGTCATATGCCCACGGATCACCATTGCCATAGAAGGCATCGTCTAGTCGCTCTGAACGAGGCTCTTAAGATTTGAGATTATCTGGGAACGGACGCCCTCGATTGTCGAGCCGACGGAGGAAGCAATCATTTCGACGGCACGACCAACATCGCCAGGGTTGATCGGCTTATCACCGCGAGTGAGGAAGGGGCCGTCCGTCTCGGTCAGAACACGGTCGATTGGTATTTCGCGCATCACGCGCAATCCGGTCGCGGAAGCGAGCATGCCCTCGTTAACGGAGAAATAGCAGCCGCGATCAACGGCCCTGCGCACATCGGCCTTGCTGCCAGTGAACCAATGCAAGACGACGCGCGCCCGATCTGGCGGTAGATGCTCATCGAGCATGTCCAGGACCGACTTCGTCGCCCTGACACTATGCAGACTCAAGATCTTGTCGCCTTGCTGAGCGCAGGCTCGAAGAATTCTGCCGAAGACCGACTGTTGCAGCTCGAAAGAGCGATAATGAGCGGGTCCGCGATCAAGCCCGATCTCCCCGACGTAACGCGTCCGCGGCAAGAGCTTCTCGAACAGGTCGAGCTCGAGATGCCGATCGGCGACGAGCTGCGGATGCAGACCGAGCCCAACCCTTACGAAGTCGCTGTCTGCGGACAGTTCGACATTCCTTTCAAACGCCTTCGGGGTCGTCGTGACCGCCAAGGTCGCTACGCGCTTGCGATCGCAGGCCGCGATCGCTCTCGCGAGGTCGGGATAGAGGTCGAGATGCGTATGGAAATCCACGTAGTCAGGCCGCATGATCACCCGCCCGGCCGTGCCCGAACACCTTTCAGGAGCTCGGCGACTTCAAGGACGCCACGTCGAAACACGTCGGCATAATCCGGTATCTCATCCGGCTTGTCATGGAGCGGACCGGGCTTGTGGACCAGTATCTTCGCGAGATCCGGCTTCGCCCTGATCCGCTTGGCCATCAGCTGGAAGGACCGGACGTGCTCCCCTTCGGGCTGGTCGGAGGCCAGGATATGCCCCTTCAGATCCTCAACCGTGTAAAGCGTCTCATCGTCTCCATCGAGACCGACTTCGAGCGAAGCTCTCCGGATCAGGCACGGAACGCAGTACCCGCAGTGTCGAGGGGAGAGCTTCTTGTAACGCGCCTTCGCCGGCGACGAGCAAGACATGGAGTTCGCCACGATCTTCTCAAGGAAAGGTTTGTCGGCGCAGTTCGCAACCATCTCGCCCTTCGTCATGTGCCTGTACGGGTTGTTCAGTTCGACATCGAGGGCGAGAGCGTCGATTAGCCTCTGCATGCTCGCGATGAAGTGCGGATGCGCCGTCCGCGTGCTCAGTGCCCCAAATCGCAACGGATCAAGGGGCACGTTGAGCGCAATGAGGCCGTTCTCCGGTATGTCGACCGTGGTCCGTCCATCGATCGCCGACGCTGCCAGCGTCGCCAGCGAGTAGAAGAGGAAGGATCGTCCACGCTGGGTGTTCTCCGTCTCCCCGGTGGTGAGATGGTGCTTGTCGAAACCGAGCCGCACCCGGAGACTCTTGAAAGCCTCTTTGCCGAACCGGTTTTCCAACCGGTCGAGGATATAGGCTTGGGCTTTGGCAGTCTCGCCATCCCAGTAGTGACTGACGAACAGCGGGCGTTCACTGCCGCTCAGGAGATCGACTGCGCCGATGAGACTGTCCAAACCGCCGGACAGGAGGCTGACCTTTGTCAGCCCGTCAATCGCCAAGCGTTTCGGAGCGACGGCGAGGGTTCTGGTCCTCTTCGTCCGGTCGCGGAAGAAGACACGCCACCGGTCCCCGGAGAGAAAGCGCAACATCGACTCAATCGATCTCGTGCTCGCCGTCCAGGCCGAAGAGGTGGACACCGGGATGTAGAGATCGATCTCGCGGGTCCAGCCATCTTGTGCGTTCAACTTTCGGGAGACTCTCGTGTCCCCGGCGTTGACAAGCGCGGCGAGGACGGCGAGGTCAATTCCCTTCTCCGAGGGTTGCAGCCCGAGGGAGGCGAGTTGGTCTAACGCGTGACCGATGCCGAATCCCATGCGCAGGTCACCGTCCAGGAAATCGATCTCGAATACGTCGGAGTCGGACTGGACCAAGTTGATCTTGCCCTTGTCGTCGGGACCGAGCCGACCGATCAGACTGAACCTTCTCATCCGTCGTCTCCCAAGGCTTCGACCAGATCGAGTGCTGCGCTGTAGAGATCGTCGACGAAGCTATCGATGGCCGTCGCATCCAGGTCGCTCAGATCGGTTCCGAGCACATCGAACTCATCGCGCACACAACCTTCGACGAAGTCATGCAACATGGCTTGTGCGCGTTCGACCCCGCCGATATCCGAAGGCGCCGCGATGGCGTTGGTCCCTACCTCATTGAGAATTTTGCCTTCGATCGAGCGGCTCACCACACCGATGAAGAACTCGCGCAAATCGTCTGCGGAGAGCTCATCGAAGTTCCCGACACCCGCGGCGGCCAGGTCGGCGACCGTCTCAAGCATCGCGTCCCTCGCGATCGCTTCGTCAATGGTGCCGCCCGCAGGACACAGCATATCCGTCAAAGCGACGAACACGTCCTCGGCGGGAGCCCCCGCCATGCCCTCAAGATTGAACCGCCTCAGCGCCTCTGCCGGACCCTGATTTACGAAGTTCCTCGCGAGGCCGGCTACGCCTCCGGCCACGGCGCGGGAGTTCGGCATACGGCTCGCCGCAGCGCGTCCGCCACCGCTCGCACCTACATATCGGCTCGCGCCACGCCGCAGGGCTCGCTCATCAGATGTTCGCGCACCCCTCGTCATGTTCCCGCGAGCGCCACCGAGACCCGAACTCGCTGGAACGGCAGGTATCGGCGGGTATGCCTGAGCCGGTGTCGGCCCGGCCGGCGCCTCCCCGTTTTGATCCGGTCCCCCGTTCCCGTCGCCCCCTGTGGCTTCTGGCTCGGCATTGTCGGGCGCGGCCGCGGGTGGCGACGCGGGCTCGTCGACCCAGCTCGGAACCAGCCCGTTTTTGGAGCCGCCGAATGTTCCGGACGTCCCCATCAGCTACGCTTCCGCTTGCTGGAGAGTTTCATCGCCGCGCTCGCTGCAGCCTTTAGCGGCTTGTTATCGTCCTGATCGGCCCATCCCTTGAGCGTCGTCGCAAAGTCCGAACCTACGTCGATTTCGCTGAAGACTGACGCCCAGCCGCTGACAGTCCAAGGGCCGAGTTTGGAGACGGGAAGATCCTGCACGAAAGAAAGCAACGGCCTCTGAAGGAAGGGATGCTGACGCGCCATCTCGGCCAGCCCCTTCACGCCCGCGGGCTCCTGGGCCAAGTCCTCTGCATCTCGCACTTTGGCGCGCAGCGCATCGAAGACCTGTTCCGCTTCAATCGACTGAAGCCGAGCAACTTCCGCCGCAGCCTGCTTCACCTGTAGCGGCGAGCCCTGAAGCTTGGCGACGAGTTCGTCCAGTTCGCCCAGGGATGTGACCGCGCCAAAAACGCTTCGCCTGTCTCGGGTTACGAAGACGTATGGTCTAAGATCGTTTTCGGCGAGCGGCGGATCAATGGCCGCCCACTGCTTCGCCCATTCGATGTTTGGCCAATCGGGCAACGAAGTCTCCGTGGACGGACCAGTCGTTTTCCCGTCCGCCGACTTCGTCTCCAAGCCGGAGGGAGGGGCCGCGACCACGGCTTCGAGCGCCGCGAGTTCCTCCGACGCTCCGGTGTTCGCGGAACCGCGCGCCATCGCGTCGTAGAGCTCAGGGGCGAAGCGTTCCGCGAGCATGATCTTTGCGAGTACCGAGATGTTCAGTTCATCGCGGAAGCCGCGCTCCTCCGCGATAGCCAGGCCACTTGACGAGCAAAGCTCCTCGACAAACTGCTGAGACAGATATCGCACGCGTTCATAGCTGAACGGCCCGTTGGCGTCCGAGCCATTAAGAGCGCGTGTTTCGGGTTCTCCAGCCGCCCACTTCACCCTTACCTTTGCGTCACCCACAAGTGGGCGAGCGCGAACGAGGAAGGAGGGGTTTGCCCATTCGTCTGCTTTCCAGGCATCGTCAGGGATCGAGTCGCAGCCCGCTGCGATCATGTCTGCCAGCGCCGTCTTGCCGGAACCGCGGGCCCCGATGATCGCCACCAGGCCCGGATTGAGCGGTATGGTCGACGTCTTCATCCATGGCGCATCGAGAACCTCGATCCCGGCAATCACCTGCGAAGGCGTTGCCGACGCTGGCGGCTCGCTCCCGACATGCGCCCGGTCGCCCGGGTCGATACATGCTTGCCGCAGCGCGTCGAATTCAAGCCCACCCTTGATCCAGGAGAAGCGGTCCCCGAACGGAGAAGCAACACTCTCGAGGTCATGTGCGTCGCTTCCATGCAGGCACGGCTTCAAGCCACCGTACACTTTACGAATTTCATCGGCCGACATTGAAGGTTTGCGGCCTAGCCAGAATTCCCGCTGCGCTTCGCTGCTGGCGAATATCACATGGGCAAAGCCTTCGATCTCACGTCGGATGGTTTGATCGGCCGCCTCTCGAACGCCCGATGTTCCATCGTTCGCCCCACCCGCCACGCCGATCAGAATGTTCTTCTTCGCCCAGCCGCTCTCCGCATACACTTCCCGAAGCTGCTGGAAATTGACCTTGAACTGGCTAGCGCCATAGGCGAGTGCGGCTCCATCGTCGGTAATGTTCGGATCCGCTTTCTTACCCAGCCTGATCAGGTCGGCGCGCGTGCAGTCGAACCGATCCTGCATCGCGTTGAACTGCAGACGCGACAATAGCCGTTGCAACTCTTCGATGTGCTGGGGATCTTCGGGGCTGACGAACAGGTGCAGATTGACGAAGCCTCCTTTCGAAGTCGCAACGTCGAGCCTTACCTCCACGTTCGGAAAGATGAGGGCTGTGTTCGGGAGTCTGCCCGCATCCCGGTGTCGCAGGACTTCCCGATAAGTGTCGGTAACGTAGTAGTCAGTGACAGCAATCGCCTCGATGATTGGCGTCGCCTGTTCAAGCGCCTTGAGATAGTCGTCCCATGCGTTCGGCCCGCTGAACTGATTGTTCATCACCGTGCCAGGTGCATGGATATGTGGCTCCCACCTGCGCCACTCCGATCCGCGATTTAGCATAAGCCCCCCATAAATGCTTTTGCCCCTGAATGTTTTCCTCAGTGCAACCTTCCACTCTACTACTATTGATCCAATTCATTAGCTCGTCTGGCCCGTGGCATCAAAAAGCCAGCGAGTTCTTCGAGAACCAGCGCAAGAGGCCCTGGTTCAACCGCAACATCCTCGACAAAGGCGCGCCACTGCTGCTGTTTCTGTTCGTCTGCGGCGAAAGCCGGCGTGAGCGCATCGGGCAACTCGGTCGGAACCGTGGTTTCGCGCCTTGCGAAAGTCGCGGCGATCGCCTGCGCAAGCCTGTCATCATCGAAGCTGAACGACCGGCTGAGAATCCAGATGTCGTAGAAGTCCTTCATACGGCTGTTGGCGCGGCCCAGCGCCACCATCGCCTGGAACTTCTCGGCAATGACCGTCTCCCGCGAATAGGCGCGCAATCTCGGCGCGGGGAGATCGAGCATGACCGGGTAGTCGATGACTTCCGCCCCGGGCTCCAGCGCATCGCCGAAGCCGATATCGATCGTCAGATTGATCCGGGCGCCGCCGACCGAAGCGATCGCACGCAGCCGGAGACCGCCATAGTCGAGTTCCTCGCGAATGCGGTCGACACGCAGCGTATCCGTATCGAACACGACGCCGTCTTCGACATCCTGAGACAGGATATCCCGGAATGTGGCCAGCATCGCGTCTCCGCTCGGGTCACCGAAACCAAGAAGATCAAGATCGCGCGTCCCGCGGTGCGGATCGTCGAACCAGCTCATCATCAACATCGCGCCTTTCAGCACGAAGCGGTCGGCATGGGGTGACTGGCTGAGCCGGAACAGAAGGCGCTCCAGCGCGAAGCGCGTGAGCACCAGATCGAAGCTCTGTCCGTTCGCCTTGGAGAGGTTGAGGAGCCGGGCGCGCACTGAGGCGCCAATATTCTTGATCTCCTTA
The DNA here is from genome assembly GCF_014197855.1 of Roseospira marina. Taxonomy (GTDB): domain Bacteria; phylum Pseudomonadota; class Alphaproteobacteria; order Rhodospirillales; family Rhodospirillaceae; genus Rhodospira; species Rhodospira marina. The sequence continues at coordinate 224,231 of NZ_JACIGJ010000006.1, read as the reverse complement.
GCCATTGGCGGTCAGCGCCTCCAGATAGGGGCGGATGACCGTGCCGACCCCGCCTGTATCCGCCGCCCTCGCGATCTCTGCCGGCGTGGCCTTTCGTTGGCGCAGAGCCTCCTGCAGACCTTCGAGCGCGACGGGCAGACCGATCTTGCCGCGATGCCGGAAGCAATCCGCGACGGTCTTTGCCACGCCGAACACCTTTACCGATACGCCTTCGATCACGTGGGTTTCGACGCTGTCGGCGAGCAGATCGTCCGAGAAACGCAGCACACGGATCGGCATGTCGCTTGGCTTCGGCGTCCAGTCGTTCCGGCCGATCGCCATCCACACCTTCTTGGGAAGCTGATCCGTGAGGCCATGAAAGGCGAGTGCCGAGGCGAGGCAGATCACGCCCTTGGGGAAACGCTTGGCCGCCTCGGCAAGGCTGTGGTTTGCGTCGAGCTCTGCATCAGGAAGCTGGTACAGCCCACGCGCCAGGCGGATCACCTCGCCATCCTTTTCCATGCGGCTGACGGTTGCGGCGGTGACACCGGCTTCTCTGAGTTCCGCAAGTCGCATAATCCCACGAGTCGCTAGGAGGTCATGGGCTATCGCGCGCTGGGACCGGACCTGAGGCATGGATACATATTCTCGCACTTCAACAGTCATGGTGAGAGGTTTTGTATCACGTGGAGCAGTAGAGGAAAAGACCAACGACGTTGTTGACTCGGCTGTTTGGAAGCCACCGCGCCGCTGATTGGAAGCGTATGGACCGCAACGTGGAAAGCCCGGGAGGGGAAAGCCTTCCCCTGCGGTCGAGCCCGTAGTCTCGTCCGACCCCTTCGAGCGGGGGATTCCCCCGCAACGCCCCCTTTGAGAGTGAGAGTGCGGACGGGATTGCCGTGACGGGTTGAGGGCTGGAGGAGAGGCCTCCGGCGCCCGTCGTGGAGAACCGCGATGTCCAGACTGAACCGCAAATCCGGCGCCAGGGGCGACCGGACCAATCTCTATTCCGAAATCACCGACAAGATCATCGCCGAGTTGGAGGCCAGCCGGGTCCCATGGGTCCAGCCCTGGGGCACCGCCGCCGCGAAGGCGCCGCTGTCCATGCCGCAGAATGCCTCGACCGGCCGGACCTATTCCGGGATCAACGTGCTGCTGCTCTGGGGCGCCGTCATCGAGCGCAGCTTTTCCGGCCAGAGCTGGCTGACCTTCCGCCAGGCGCTGTCGCTCGGCGGCAATGTCCGCAAGGGCGAAAGCGGAACCACAGTCGTCTATGCCGACCGCTTCGTGCCCGAGGATGAGAAGCGCCGCGCGCGCGAGACCGGCAAGGATGCCCAGGCGATCCCGTTCCTGAAGCGCTTCACCGTCTTCAACACCGACCAGTGCGAGAACCTGCCCGAGGACGTGGCAACCGCCGCGCCGCCAGTGCCGGCCGGATTGATCGAACCGCGCGTCGAGGCGCTAATCGCGGCAACGGGGATCGACTTCCGCATTGGCGGCAACCGGGCCTTCTACGTGCCGGCCCATGACTATGTGCAGGTGCCGCCGCCGCAGGCCTATTTCGAGCCGATCAATTGGCACCGCACCGCGCTGCACGAGCTTGGCCACGCCAGCGGCGCTCCCCATCGGCTCAACCGCGATTTCTCCGGCTCATTCGGTTCCAAGAAATACGCGTTCGAGGAGCTGATCGCCGAGATCAACGCCGCCTTTTGCTGCGCCTCGCTCGGCATTACGCCGACCGTCCGGCATGCGGATTACATCGGCTCCTGGCTCGAGGTGCTGCGCGAGGACAATCGCGCCATCGTCCGCGCCGCCAGCCAGGCGAGCAAGGCCGCCGACTGGCTGCTGGCCTTCGCCCCGGACGATGCCGATCAGACAAACCGGGTCGAACCTGCTTGCGACAGGAGGGTGGCATGATCCTCTTGACCGACGAGCTGCGCGACCGGCTGCTGGCCAACCACAACCGACCGATGGCGAGATAAAAGGGCGCACATTGCGCCTCGGACGGTCGGTTGTTTTTCCTGGGTTTTTCGCTGCCTCCGGCACATTGCGCAGGACTGCAGCAATGTGTCCGAACGGCTTATCTTTCTGTTTTCGTTGAAATTTGTACACATTGCGGGTTTTCGCCATGACTGACGAGCGCGAATTCCGCATCCGTCCGGGCCGCCCCCGTTCGTCCAGTACGCAGCGGGCAAAACCCTTTATCGCACAGGCCTTGGCAGCGGCGCGCAAGGCTGGCGGCAACGTCTCCCGCTCGGGCCGGATCAGTCCTGGCAACCGCTCGCGCTTCGGCCGCGGGCGAACGGCGAGCATCCAGGCGAACCGCCTGCTCACTGGCCGATCGCGCGTTGTCGTCATCAAAACCCGTGTTGTGCGCCAGACCCGCCGCTCCGCGCCGCTCACGGCGCATCTCGATTATTTGCGGCGCGACGGCGTGACCCGGGACGGGGAGAAGGCGCGGCTGTTCGGGCCGGAGACGGAGAACGCGGATGCCGGCGCCTTTGCCGATCGCTGCGCCGATGACCGACATCATTTCCGGTTCATCGTCTCGCCCGAGGATGCAGCGGACCTTGCCGACCTCAAGGGCTTCTCGCGCGATCTGATGGGCCAGATGGAGAAAGATCTTGGCACGCCGCTCGACTGGGTTGGGGTCGATCACTGGAACACCGACAATCCCCATGTGCATATCATTCTGCGCGGCCGGATGGAGGACGGCCAGGACCTTGTCATCTCCCGCGACTATATCAAGGAGGGGATGCGCGCGCGGGCCGCCGATCTCGTCACCCAGGAACTCGGGCTCCGAACCGATCTCGACATCCGGCGCGACCTGGAACGGCAGGTCGAGGCCGAGCGCTGGACCCGGCTCGATCGCCAGCTCCTGCGCGATGAACGCGCCGTCGGGGTGATCGACATGGCGCCGGTTCCCGATCGCCAGCCCGACGAATACCAGCCGCTCAAGGTCGGCCGTCTGTGCAAGCTGGAGACCCTCGGTCTCGCGGCCGAGGTCGGCCCCGGCCAATGGGTGATCGATGGCAAGGCCGAGGCAACCCTGCGTGAGCTCGGCGAGCGCGGCGACATCATCAAGCGCATGCACCGGGCACTGACGGATCGCGGCATCGACCGTGGGTCTGCGAGCTATGTGCTGGCCTCCGAAAGCCTCGACACGCCGATCATCGGCAAGCTGGTCGACCGCGGCCTCGACGACGAGTTGAAGGGCACGGCCTATGCCGTGGTCGACGGCGTCGATGGGCGCACACACCATATCAGACTATCCGACCTCGATGCAGCCGGGGACTCGTCGCCCGGCTCGATCGTCGAGTTGCGCCGGTTCGACAATGCGAAGGGAGAACGGCGTGTCGCACTCGCGGTGCGCTCCGATCTCGACATCGAACGGCAGGTGACGGCGCCGGGTGCAACCTGGCTCGACCGGCAGAACGTCGCCCGCGAACCGGCGGCATTGTCCGATGGCGGCTTCGGCGCCGAGGTGCGCCACGCCCTCGACCGGCGCGCCGATCATCTTGTCGATGAGGGCTTCGCCGAACGGGCAGGTCAACGCATCCGGTTCACCACCAATCTCATCGACAGGCTGCGCAACCGCGAGGTGGAGCAACTCGGCAAGACGCTCGCCGCTGAGACCGGCATGAGCTTCAACCGCGCGGGAAGCGGCGACTATGTCGCTGGCTCCTATCGCCAGCGCTTCTCGCTCGCCTCTGGCCGCTTCGCCATGATCGATGACGGCCTCGGCTTCCAACTCGTGCCCTGGACACCGTCGCTCGAAAAGCAACTCGGCAAACACATCTCCGGCGTCGCCCGCACCGATGGCGGCATCGACTGGAGCTTCGGCCGCAAGCGCGGCCGCGGTCTCTGATCCATCACGCAAGAAAGGCAACACCCATGTCCGGCACCAAGATCCTCTGGGGGCAGATCCTCACCGTCTTCCTGATTGTTCTTCTCACCACCTGGGGCGCCACCGAATATGTCGCCTGGAGGCTCGGGTTTCAGGCGCAGCTTGGATCGCCCTGGTTCATCCTGCTGGGCTGGCCGGTCTATCTGCCGCCGTCCTTCTTCTGGTGGTGGTACGCCTATGACGCCTACGCCCCCGACATCTTCGTCCGTGGCGCCTTCATTGCCGCGTCGGGCGGGTTCATTGCGATCGCCGTCGCGGTCGGCATGTCTGTCTGGCGCGCACGCGAAGCCAAGAAGGCGGAAACCTATGGCTCGGCGCGGTGGGCAGAGCCGCAGGAGGTGAAGTCGGCGGGGCTGCTGCATCCCGACGGCGTCGTGCTCGGCCAATATGATCGTGACTATCTGCGCCACGACGGGCCGGAGCATGTGTTGTGTTTCGCCCCGACCCGATCGGGCAAGGGCGTGGGCCTCGTCGTGCCTTCGCTGCTGACCTGGCCCGGATCGGCGATCGTCCACGACATCAAGGGCGAGAACTGGCAGCTCACGGCCGGGTTCAGATCGCGCCACGGCCGCGTGCTCCTGTTCGACCCGACCAACGCCAAATCCGCCGCCTACAATCCGCTGCTCGAAGTCCGGCGCGGCGAATGGGAAGTGCGCGACGTCCAGAATATCGCCGACATCCTGGTCGACCCCGAAGGCAGCCTCGAGAAGCGGAATCACTGGGAAAAGACCTCCCATGCCCTCCTGGTCGGCGCGATCCTCCACGTCCTTTATGCGGAGGTGGACAAGACGCTGGCCGGCGTCGCAGCTTTTCTCTCTGATCCGAAGCGGCCGATCGAGTCGACGCTGGCCGCCATGATGAAAACCGCGCATCTAGGGGAGGCGGGACCGCATCCCGTAATTGCCAGCGCCGCGCGCGAGCTGCTCAACAAGTCCGATAACGAGCGCTCGGGCGTGCTTTCCACGGCCATGTCGTTCCTCGGCCTCTATCGCGATCCCGTGGTGGCCGAAGTCACACGGCGCTGCGACTGGCGCATCGGCGACATGGTGGGCGCGAAACACCCCACCACGCTCTACCTCGTCGTCCCGCCTTCCGACATCAACCGCACCAAGCCGTTGATCCGCCTGATCCTCAATCAGGTGGGCCGTCGATTAACAGAAGAACTGCAGGCGAAAGCGGGCCGCCACCGGCTGCTGCTGATGCTCGACGAGTTTCCGGCGCTCGGCCGGCTCGACTTCTTCGAGAGCGCATTGGCCTTCATGGCCGGATATGGGCTGAAAAGCTTCCTGATCGCGCAATCGCTGAACCAGATCGAGAAGGCCTACGGCGCCAACAACTCGATCCTCGACAATTGCCATGTTCGCGTCAGCTTCGCGACCAACGACGAACGTACCGCCAAACGCGTTTCCGATGCACTCGGCACGGCCACCGAGATGAAGGCGATGAAGAACTATGCCGGGCATAGGCTGAGCCCCTGGCTGGGACATCTCATGGTCTCACGCTCGGAGACCGCGCGGCCGCTGCTGACCCCCGGCGAGATCATGCAGCTCCCGCCAAGCGACGAGATCGTCATGGTCGCGGGCACGCCGCCGATCCGGGCGAAGAAGGCCCGCTACTACGAGGACGCCCGCTTCAATGAACGCATCCTGCCACCACCGGCACACACCGCGCCGAAGGAGGGCCGCCCCGACGACTGGACCACACTGCCATTGCCGGTGCATCCGGCAGTGGTCGAACCGAAGGATGCGGCAGCGATCCAGGACAACGAGGACCCAACCGATTCCGAGCGCCGCCATCAACCCGAACTCAGCCGGGTGAAGCCCGTCGAAAAGAAGGTGCCCATCGAGAATCCCTTCGAACTGGATACTGACCGGGACGAAGATGTGGATGACGCGGCAACGCGCAATCGACGCATGACCGGGATTATGCAGGGGGTGGCGCGGCAGGTCTCGCTTGATCCGAATGACGGCATGGAGCTGTGATTGCGATGATCGCACGCAAGAAAAAGGCGCAAATCTCCGTCTATCTCGATCCCGCAATCATGGAGATGCTGGCGGATTACGCCGCACGTCGCGATCAACCGCAGTCGATGATCGCTGAAGCCGCCATCGCCTCGTTCCTGTCGCCAGATGCCGCTGAGCGGCGCGAAGCGGTCATCGTCAAACGTCTCGATCAGATCGACCGACGCATGACTCGGCTCGAACGTGATATGGGAATCGCCATCGAGAGCTTGGCCGTGTTCATCAAATACTGGGTCGCAACCACGCCGGCGTTGCCGGAACCTGCCGCTCAGGCAGCTCGCGCCAAGGCCGGGGAGCGCTACGATCAATTCGTCACGGCGCTCGGCCGCCGTCTCGCGAAGGGCCCGAAACTTCGACAGGAAATATCTGAAGACGTTGGGCAGACGCAGGAATCGGGCAGCGGAACCTGATCAGTTGCTGATTTAAAAGCTCGCTTCGCAGATCGGAGACGATCGCTGGCACGTGCAAGCTCACGCTTCGACCGCCGCCGTTTTCCTGTATTTGCACGCCACGCTACTACGACGCTAAATACTTGTTGAATCAGCTATAAATCAGGATCTTTTACTCATCCCCGCATGGGGATCGCCTTTTTGTCCCCGTTGGAATCGGGGATCGGATGGCAGCCTCACATCACAATTCGGAAGGGATCGCTCGAGGCGCGCGGATGCTGCGCACCGCGCTCGGTCCGGCCATCGCGGCCTTCCTTGAGGACCGCGGCGTCGTCGAGGTGATGCTGAACCCGGACGGGCGCCTCTGGATCGACCGCCTCTCCGAAGGTCTGTCGGATACGGGCGAGCGCCTGGCACCGGAGGACGGTGAACGCATCATCCGGCTGGTCGCTCACCATGTGGGTGCCGAGGTCCATACCGGAAGCCCGCGCGTCTCGGCGGAACTGCCCGGAACGGGGGAGCGGTTCGAGGGGCTTCTGCCGCCGGTCGTGGCGGCGCCGGCTTTCGCGATCCGCAAGCCCGCCGTGGCCGTGTTCTCCCTCGATGACTATGTCGCCGCCAGCATCATGACGGCCGAGCAGGCATCGGCCTTGCGGGCCGGGGTCGCGGCGCGCGCAAACATCCTCGTCGCCGGCGGCACATCGACGGGGAAGACCACACTCACCAATGCGCTGCTGGCCGAGGTCGCGAAGACCGCCGACCGCGTCGTCATCATCGAGGATACGCGCGAGTTGCAATGCGCCGCGCCGAACCTCGTCGCCATGCGAACGAAGGACGGCGTCGCCTCACTCTCCGATCTCGTCCGCTCTTCTTTGCGCCTGCGGCCCGACCGCATTCCCATCGGCGAGGTTCGCGGCAGCGAGGCGCTCGATCTCCTCAAGGCCTGGGGAACCGGCCATCCGGGCGGCGTCGGCACGATCCACGCAGGCACGGCGCTCGGTGCGCTGCGCCGTCTTGAGCAGCTCGTCCAGGAAGCCGTCGTCACCGTCCCGCGCGCGCTGATCGCGGAAACCATCGATCTCGTGGCCGTGCTGTCCGGACGCGGCTCCGCACGCCGTCTCTCGGAACTCGCCCGCGTCGAGGGACTCGACCCCGCAGGCGACTATCGCGTCGTCAGAGCGATGGAGGCTCCGGACACACCTCCTCCCACAGCAACCGCAAAGGAAAGCTCCCATGAACCAGATTCTGCATAAAACCCGCCAGAGACTGGTGACCGCCGCGTCGATCGTGGTCATTGCCATGACGACGGCGCCCGCCGCGCACGCCTCCGGCTCCTCTATGCCCTGGGAGGCGCCGCTCCAGTCGATCCTCGAATCCATCGAGGGGCCGGTCGCCAAGATCATCGCCGTTATCATCATTATCATCACCGGCCTGACACTCGCTTTCCCGACGCCGCATCCGCTTTGGTCGATGCCGAACGCAAAGCGAGCTTCGAGGAAGCAGGGACGCATTTCGAGTCGAGCTATTTCCTCACCTTCACCTATCTGCCGCCGGCCGAGGACGCTGCGCGCGCCGAGAGCTGGCTCTATGAAGGCCGCGAGACCAAGGGCGTCGATCCGCACGAGGTCCTGACCGGTTTCGCTGACCGCACCGACCGCGTGCTCCGCCTGGTCGACGCCTTCATGCCGGAATGCCGCTGGCTCGATGACGCCGAAACCCTGACCTATCTGCACGGCTGCGTCTCCACCAAGCGTCACCGTGTCCGCGTCTTCCAACCGCCCGAGTGCTGCGACGTCCTTCGCCCCATTCTGGACGCTTTCTAGGGCTGTTCGCGCACGGCGCAAGAAACGCTGCCCTGCTAGCGTCAGGGTGACACCTGTGCTTCTACGTTGAAACAGAGAGGCACCGAGTTGGTCTTCGAGATCACGGATCCGCCGACTGATTGCAGATTCCTGAATCCCCAGCGCAATGCCAGCTTTGCGAAAACTTCCGAGTTCCGCTGCTGTCACGAAATAGCGCAGATGTCGAAGTTCCGTTATCGCCTTGCGGCGATGTCGGACAGGTTCGGTATCGCTCCATTCGGTGTCCTCCGCCCCTGTCAGAACGTGACACCCGTCATTTCCTCACTCACTTTCCACAAATGCTCAGCAAGCGAAGGATCGATTGCCCACGGCCGTACACCGAGAAGCTCGGTGCAATCTGCCGGTACGGCTTGTGCGATATTGCAGTCCTCACAGTAGACGCCACCCATGCCATCGAGCAGTGGGCTCGTGGCGCACCACACTTGCGTTGCAGCTCCCTGTTCCGGCGTCTTCTTATTGTTCTGGGGGTCTATGATCGCCTTGCCATCGGCATCGCGATAGCCGGAGGCGATACTGGCCTCGATCGGCATATCTCGGGTAAACCCAGACTCGACAATACCGCCTGGATGCAGCGCGAAGGCCCGCACTCCATGAGGCTGGCCCAGTCGATCCAGCCAAACCGAAAACAGTGCGTTGGCGCTCTTGGACTGACCGTAGGCAACCATTGGATCGTAGCCGCGTGTTTCGAAATTGATGTCATCGAAATCGATGGCGCCGGCGGCATGACCACACGAGGATACCGTGACCACACGGGCATGCCCGTTGACCAGAGCCGACCAGAGCCGGGCAGTAAGCTGGAAATGACCGAGATGATTGGTGGCGAACTGCGCTTCGTAGCCGCGCGCATCATGCTCTAGCGTCAAACCGATATAGCCGGCATTGTTGACGAGCAGGTGGATTGCGTGATGGACGGCGAGAACCTGCTCGGCAAATGTGTCGATCGAGGTGGGATCAATGAGATCGAGCGCCGCAATCTCGACACCACCAATCCCCTTCAGGGCTTTCTCCGCCTTTTCAACGTTGCGCGCTGGTACAATCACGGTTGCCCCCGCGTTCGCGAAAGCCTTTGTGGTCTCGAGACCGATTCCGGAATACCCACCGGTGACGATGGCGACTTTCCCTGAAAGGTCGATTCCCTCGATGACATCCCGTGCCGTGCTGGCTGCCCCGAAAGGTGACCGGATCGGGGATTGAAGAGTGTTCATAGTGCATCCTTTTTATGTCGCAGCGTATTGTTGGCGACTTAGTAGATAGGAGCACAAATAGGACTTTTAATATTTGAAAGTCCTGAAAATTTGCGAGATAGTCCTGAATTTGGACTCGGCTCAAGTCAGCGCATATTTCCATAATTCACAATGAGACGCTCGTCATACAGGTCGGGTATCATGGTTGCCCGGTCGGAGGCGCATGGCTACTTCTGCCAGCATTGCTTGCAGACCGCGTTGACGAATTCTGGTCGTTGAATCCGGTGTATCCTTTCAGCCATCGACATTGCCTGAAGAGAACTGGAAGCGTTTCGGCGCGATACCTGTCACGCGTTTGAACGCGTTGCTGAATGCGCTGACAGAGGTGTAGCCAAGCATCGTTGCGATCTGCGACACCGGCTTGGTTCCTTCCTCAAGCGCCCGCACGGCCAGCCGCATGCGCCACTCGGTCAGATACGTCAGCGGCGGTACGCCACAAACCGCCTTGAAACGTGCGGCGAGCACAGAGCGGGACATGCCGGTGGTTTTCGCGAGTTCATCAAGGTGCCAGTTCCTAGACGGCTCGGAATGCATCAACGCGATCACCAGCGCAATTCGCGGGTCGCCAAGCCCGCGCAGCCAGCCGACATTCGCTTGCCCTCCAGCCTCCAGATGGGCGCGAAGCACGCGGACAAACAGTAACTGCGCCAGAGAAGCGGTCGAAAGACCCGCGCCGACTTTCTTCGTCTGCACCTCGCTCACCACTTCGCGTGCGAGCCACTGCAGCCCCGCTGCCTGCTCGGAGTCGCTGGCGACGTGAATGATTGGCGGCAATTCATCGAGCAGCAGATTGCGTCGTGTTTCGTCGAGCTCGACATGGCCGCCCAGGTAAAGAACGTCCGCTCCGTCACCCAGGGAAGCCATGTTGTTTGGTGCTTCGCGGAAGACCTTCCTGGCATCCAGCGGAGCGGCATCGAGGTCGCTTAACACGTCGAAGGCACGGTCGCCCTTAACGAAGAAGACGTCACCCGCCTGCAATTGCTGCGACGTGTCAAGACCATCGACTCGCATCCAGCATGCGCCGTTTACGACAACGCCAAACTTGATGGCGTCGGGACGCGGAAAACGAATGCCCCAGCGACCGCCGGCCGTAAACCCGCCTGCCACCTCGCAGCGCGCGCCAACAAAAGCAAGGATTTCGGAAAGCGGGTCATCAAGCATATTCAGGACTATCGCGCAAGTTATCCAGATTGACAAGCATTCACCGTCTTCCTTTGGGAGTCTATCCTCTTATCTCGACCCGATGAAACCAGCGCTGGCTGGGGCCGTAGTCCCTGAAACCCCGGGCCGCGGACAGTTCACCGCAACGAGTGGTCAATGCGACCCACCATGAAAGAACAGGCATGTTGATACGAAAATTGGGTGCGTCCGGGCTTGAGGTTTCCGAGATCGGCTTCGGCTGCATGGGACTCAATGCAGTCTATGGCGGCGCAGGGGACCGGGAGGAGATGATCGCTCTCTTGCGCGAAGCGGTGGATATAGGCGTCACCCTGTTCGACACCGCGCAGGTCTATGGGCCAAAGATCAATGAGGAACTTGTCGGCGAGGCGCTGCAGCCCGTACGCGAACGCGTTGTCATCGCCACCAAGTTCGGTTTCGAACTCGACCCATCCGGTGGTCCGGCGCCCATCGGCCTTAACAGCAGGCCGGAGGCAATCAAGGCGACTGCTGAGGACTCCCTGCGGCGGCTGAGAACGGACCATATCGACCTCTATTATCAGCACCGGGTCGATCCGCAGGTGCCGATCGAAGATGTTGCCGGTGCCGTGGCCGAGCTGATTGCCGAGGGCAAGGTTCGCTGTTTCGGCCTGTCCGAGGCCGGTGCGGCAACGATCCGCAAGGCCCATGCGGTCTGCCCCATCACGGCGCTGCAGTCGGAATACTCGCTTTGGGCGCGCGAGCCCGAGGTAGAGATTTTTCCGCTGCTCGATGAACTCGGTATCGGCTTCGTTGCCTACAGCCCGCTTGGCCGCGGATTCCTGACTGGTAGCATCACCACCGACACCTCCTTTGATGACGGTGATTTCCGCAGCTTCCTGCCGCGCTTTCAGAAGGACGCAGTGGCCAGAAACATGGCTGTGGTCGAACGCGTAAAAGCGTTGTCTGCCGCCAAGGGCATCACTCCGGCGCAACTCGCCATCGCCTGGGTGCTGGCCCAAAGGCCCTGGATCGTGCCGATCCCAGGCACCACGAAGCGAACGCGCCTTGAAGAGAACATCGACGCGGCAGCGGTGGAGCTCTCTGAGACGGAACTAGCCGCCATCATTGATGCGCTGGCATCCGTCGAAATCGACGGCACCCGCTATGCCGAAAGCGAAATGGCAAACCTGAACCGCTGAAACGGCGGCGAACACCTCTGGAGGGAAATCAAATGACAATCACCAGACGACAACTTGTCGCCAAAGCTTCCGCCATCGGCGGCGGGGTGGCAGTTGGATTGGCCTCGGTCCCCGGTCAATCGCTTGCGCAAGCGGAAACACCTGCCGTCGACCTCTCCCTCGATAGCCTCTTTTCCGCATCTATAGCGAACACCGCCCTGACCGGCGAAGCCGCCGACCGGATCGCAATCCGAAAGCTGATCGATGCCTGGGGCCATTTCGCCGACCGGCGTATGGCGGATGAGCAGGCGGCCTTGATGGAGGAGGATGGGAATATCCTGATCTACGACCGGGAACCTGAGGGGCAGAATCCCGTTGGCGTGCGCCGCGGACGCGAAGAAGTGCGCAATTCGGTGGGACCCTTTCTCGCCCAATACAAGCATACCACCCATTTCATGGGACAATCGGCGATATCCGTCTCCGGCGACGAAGCCTTCGGTGAGACATATTGCCTGGCGCATCACATCTATGACGAGGACGGCCAGAGGATGCTTAAGGTGTTGTCCATCCGATACTACGACAGCTTTCACCGCACGGATGGCGTGTGGTTGTTCTCAGAGCGCCAACTGATCATCGACTGGAGCGACACTCGCTCCTCGCAGGCCTAGCGCGCCGACGATGTTCACCCGCGGTCCGGCACCACCGGTTCCCGCCAGGCTAGAAACCAGCAAGGAGATCCCGGTGATGTCAGTCTCGCTTACGATCAACGGAAACCCGCGCACGCTCGAAGCTGACCCGGAAAGCCCATTGCTCTGGGCACTGCGCGATGAGCTCGGAATGACCGGAACGAAGTTCGGCTGCGGCATCGCGGCCTGCGGCGCCTGCACCGTCCATTGGGACGGGGTCCCGATCCGCTCCTGCCAGACCATGGTTGGCGATCTGGAAGGCGCCGAGATCACCACCATCGAAGGCGTTGGAGGTAGGGCCGCCGAGGCCGTCAAGGCGGCATGGACCTCTCTCGAGGTTCCGCAGTGTGGTTACTGCCAATCGGGCCAGATCATGTCGGCGGTGGCGCTGCTGTCCGAAACGCCAAGGCCGACCGACGGTGACATCGACGCGGCGATGGACGGCAATGTCTGTCGCTGCGCCACCTACGTCCGCATCCGCAAGGCGATCCACACCGCCGCCGACATGTTGGAGGGCTGAGCCATGCAAACGCTGTCGAGAATACCGGGCGAACTAACGAGACCGGACCGCCGCACATTCCTGAAACTTTCGGCCGGAGCCGCGGGCGGATTGCTGCTGGCGACGAGGCTGACGTCTGCAGCCTATGCGCAGGGCACGGAAACCGAGTTCGAGCAGCCCTTCCTACACATCCGACCGGACAACAGCGTCACGATCCTGTCCAAGCATCTCGACAAGGGCCAGGGCACTGCGACAGGGTTGACGACGCTTATCGCCGACGAGCTGGATGCCGCACACGACCAGATGCGCGTCGAATTCGCGCCGTCGAACCCGGACCTCTACAAGAACCTGATCTACGGGATTCAGGGAACTGGCGGTTCGTCAGCGATGGCGAATTCCTTCCTGCAGTACCGGCAGGCTGGCGCCGCGGCAAAGGCCATGCTCGTTGCCGCAGCGGCCAGGCAATGGGACGTTCCGGCAAGCGAGATTGCGGTCTCGCAGGGTGTCGTCAGCCATGCGTCCGGCCATACCGCCAGGTTTGGCGAACTTGCAGGTCTCGCCGCACAGGAAGATGTGCCGGCAGAGCCGGTTCTCAAGACGCCGGAGCAATGGGTCTATATTGGCAAGGCGTTCCCGCGCCTCGACGTGGCGAACAAATCCTCCGGCTCGCCCGATACCTTCACCATGGACTTTCAGCCCGAAGGCCTGCTGGTCGCCGTGGTCGCCCGTCCGCCGCGCTTTGGCGGAAAGGTTGCATCCTTCGACGCCACCGCAGCCAGGAACGTACCCGGCGTGGTCGATGTGTTTCAGATTCCAAGCGGCGTGGCAGTGCTTGCCCGGTCGACATGGCCAGCGATCAAAGGGCGCGAAGCCCTTGTGGTCGAATGGGATGATAGCGCGGCAGAGGTCCGCTCCAGCGATGCGATGATCGCTGAGCTGCGGGACATGACCGCGGAGCCCGGCGTGATGGTTCACGAAGTCGGCGATACCGGTGCTGCGATGGAGCAGGCGGAAAAAGTCGTCGAGCTCGATTTCGATTTCCCGTTCCTGGCTCACGGCCCGATGGAGCCCCTGGATATCGTGCTGCTCTTCGACGGGGAAACGGCGGAATTCTGGTACGGCTGCCAGAGCCAGACCGGAGACCATGCCGGCGCCGCGGAATCCCTCGGGATCGGTTTCGACAAAGTCAGCATCAACACGATATGGGCCGGCGGTTCCTTTGGGCGGCGCTCACCCCCGGATCGGCATCCGGTGATCGAGATCTGCGAGGTGGCCAAGGCGATGCTCACCGCCGGCATGGCGCCGGTGCCGGTCAAGGTGGTCTGGACGCGCGAGGACGACATCACCGGCGGCTACTACCGTCCGATGTCAGCTCACAAGGTCAGAGTCGGGCTCGACGGCGAGGGCAGTGTGACCGCCTTCAAATACGCCATCGCGGCGAAGTCGATCATCAAGGGCAGCGCCTACGAGGCGGTGATGATGCCTAACGGCGTAGACCCGAGCATGACCGAGGGTGCACACGACACGAGCTATGCCTTCCCGGCGATGCGCGTGAATCAGGCCTTCCAGGAGACACAGGTTCCGGTCCTGTGGTGGCGCTCGGTCGGGCACACGCACACCGCCTATGTCATGGAAGTCACGATGGACCGCATTGCCCTTGAGACCGGCAAGGATCCGGTCGCTTTCCGGCTGGAGATGATCAAGGACGATCCTCGCAAGGCGAACGTGCTACGGCTGGCAGCCGAGAAAGCCGGGTGGGATACTCCACTGCCGGAGGGCCGGTATCGCGGTGTCGCTGTGCACAAATCCTTCGGCTCCTATGTCGCCGAAGTCGCCGAAATTTCCCTGCGCGATGACGGGACGATCAAGGTCGAGAAGGTCACCGCTGCGGTCGATTGCGGCGTTCCGATCAATCCGGACAATATCGTCGCCCAGGTCGAGGGCGGTATCGGCTATGGCCTTGGTGCGATCCTGCGCAATCAGGTGACCCTGGCCGAGGGTGTCGTAGAAGAGACAAACTTCGACACCTACGAGCCGCTGCGCATCTCCGACATGCCGGAAATCGAGGTGCATATCGTCCCCTCGAACGAAGCGCCGACCGGCATGGGGGAGCCCGGAACGCCTCCGATCGGGCCGGCTATTGCCAACGCGGTCGCAGCGGCAACCGGCAAGTGGATCACGAGTCTGCCCATGGCGAAGGCCGGGTTGGTCTAGGCGTTTCGGCCACATCCGATGACGCGCATCGTTGATCGACAAACAATCTCAAAGGACTGCGGATGACGAAAATGGCAAGGCGCGTGCAACAGGTTGCCGGAGCATTGATCATCGTTTGCTCCTCTACGGCCATCTCCGCCCGCGCTCAGCAATCATCGGGTGAACAGCAATTCCAACGTCGCTGCGCGAGTTGCCACAGCATGGAACCGGACCAGAACCGGGCGGGACCACATCTGTCCGGAATAGTGGGCCGCAGGGCCGGCGCTGTGGAGGACGCCAACTATTCGGATGCGCTCCGGGAATCGGGAATAGTCTGGGACGAGGAAGCGCTCAATTCGTTCCTCTCAAACCCACGTGATATGGTCCCTGGATCGCGTATGACCTTCAGAGTGGCGGATGCTGAGGACCGGCAGGCCATTGTCGAGTACCTCTTGCGGAAGTAGCCGAACTCTTTCGCGGTCTAGACTCTGGCTATAAATCCAGACGAAACCGGCTCGGGTGGCGGGTGGCTTTCCACGGCTTCATCCAGTCGAGGCGATAGAACTCTCCACAAGGGTGCGATGGCGCGAGAGTTTCGCTTCGATAAATCTTTCCATGCGCCGCAGCTCTGCGATCCGCCCTTGTACGACCGCAAGCCGTTCTTCCAGAAATGTGATGGTCTCCGCCTCTGTCACTTCGCGGCTTTCGTGGACGTCGAGCAACGGTCCGATTTCTTTCAGCGTCAGGCCCAGTTGCTGCGCTTGGCGAGCCTTCTCGATCCGGTCGAGATTGGTCGGGTCGTACTCGCGGTAGATCCGGCTGCCGGCCTCACGCGGTACTGAGTAAACAATGCCCATTTCCTCGTAATGGCGGATGCCGTCCTTCGACAAGCCCGAGAGCCGCGCCAGATCGCCAATCAGCATTTTCAAAATTCCTTATTGCCGGCCCTTGACTGTGGGGTTTCCCGACAGCCTACATCACGTGTCATCGCAATTCCAGAAGCCTGAAAGGCAGATGACAATGAGCAAGCAAAAACACAAACGCGTCGCGCTGATCACCGGCGCATCGTCCGGTATGGGCAAGGATTTCGCCCTGCGGCTCCTTGAAGAAGGATATGTGGTGTACGGCGCGGCAAGGCGAACAGAGCGAATGCAGGACATCGCCAACAAGGGCGGGGTCGTCCTTGCCATGGATATGACGGACGAAGCCGCGATGCGGGCCGGTGTCGACAGGATCATTTCGGAGCATGGCCGCATCGATTTGCTGATCAATTGCGCCGGATACGGCCAATACGGGACGCTTGAAGAGGTGCCGATCGAACTGGCGCGGCGCCAATTCGAGGTCAATCTCTTTGGTCTTGCCCGCCTGACCCAGCTTTGCTTGCCGCATATGCGTGCGCAAGGGGGCGGGCGGATCGTCAATATCTCCTCCATCGGCGGCAAGATGTCCACGCCACTAGGGGGCTGGTATCATGCGTCCAAATTCGCGCTCGAAGCCTTTAGCGACGTGCTGCGTAACGAGACCCGCCAGTTCGGCATCAAGGTGGTGGTGATCGAGCCGGGCGGGATCGCCTCCGAATGGAGAGGGATCGCCGCGGATGAGGCCGCCCGCCATTCCGGTAGCGGGGTCTATGCGGGGTTAGTGACGGCCTTTGCCAAGGCGCAGGCTGCCCTTGGCAAGCAGCCCGGGCCGAAAGTCATCACCGACCTGCTGATGCGCGCACTTTCATCCCGGCGCCCGAAACCGCGCTATGTTGGCGGACAGATGGCCATGCCGATCCTGTTCCTGCGCCGCTGGTTGTCGGATCGCATGTTCGACCGGGTGGTCATGGCCTCGTTCAAATAGGAGCTAGGCGACTTTGGGAACGCGGACATGCCTATGACATGCCGCTCCCCTAAAAGACAAACGCCTTGGCCGACGGCCGAATGATCGGGCAAGGAAACGCCTGCCATTACCGCCGAAACCGATCCTGAACACCGACACCGACTAGGCAGAATCGACATTGGTCACCTTCTCGGCTGCCGGTTGGATGGTGTTTCGGAAGGAGCCGCATGAAGGTTAAGCAGCGGCGGTCATCCGTTCTCGTGCCAGACGAATGTCGCGCGCGGGCGGTTGACCAAACAGTCGCCCGTACTCACGCGTGAACTGCGGGACGCTCTCGTAGCCGACCCCATAGGCGGCATCGCTGATTGCTTCGCCTCGGGCGAGCATCCGCCGCCTGGCCTCGATCAAGCGGAGCTGCTTTTGGAATTGCAGGGGCGTCAACGACGTGATGTTGCGAAAATGAACGTGAAAGGCGGACAAGCTCATGCCAGCAGTCTCCGCCAGTGCTGCGATCCGCACCGGCTCGGCATAGTGGTTGCGGAGGAGCGTAACCGCGCGTGCGATCCGCTGGGCGTGGCTGTCGGTCACACCAAGCTGGCGGATGCTGCCGCCATGACGGCCGCTGAGCAGCCAATAGTGCAGCTCGCGGCTAAGCTGCTGGCCGAGCACAGCCAACGTGTCCGGCCGATCGCATAGCCGCAGGAGACGCAGCGCCGCGTCGGCAATCTCCGCTTCGGTTTCATCGACCCGCACCGGCTGATTCGCCCGGAGCGGCGTGGCGCCGATTTGATCAACCAGGTCGCCGATGGTCGCGGGGTCGAGTTCGAGAACCAGCGAATAATAAGGCAAGATCCTGCTGGCGCTGGTGATCTGGCTCACGGTCGGCACATCGGTGGTGATGAGGAGGGATTCACCTGCTCCGAAATCGAAGGGGCGGCGTCCCATCATGACCCGCTTTCTACCTTGAAGAACCAAGGCGACCAGTGGCTTCGAGATGGCATATTCCAGCATGCTCGGCGCTGTTTCGCGCAGGATCACCAAACCTTTGAACGGCGTTACAGCGATGCCATCCCGGCCGGCATGGGCGTCGGCATAATGGCGGGCGTGGTCGAGGAGTTGGTCGGTCATACCACTATACTATACGGCGAGCGGCTGGGCCCAACAACATATCGGGATAAATAGGCAAGAATTCCGGATGATCGCGCAACATCGACCGAGCCTGCAGGAACATAAGGATGCCACCCCAAAGGAGGCATTCATGACGACCATTTCTCTCGTGACCGGTGGCAGCCGCGGCCTGGGCCGCAACACCGCACTCAGCATTGCCCGCAACGGCGGCGATGTGATCCTTACCTATCGCAGCGGCAAAGACGATGCGGACGCCACTGTCGCCGAGATAGAGGCGATGGGCCGTAAATCCGTGGCGTTGCAGCTCGACACCGGCAAGGTCGCAAGCTTTCCGACCTTCGTGGATACGTTGCGCGCTGCGCTGACGGCCACCTGGGACCGCGACACGCTCGACCACCTTGTCAACAATGCCGGTCACGGCGAGATGGTCGACTTCGCCGACACCACCGAAGCGCAGTTCGACCTGCTGTTCAGCGTCCACGTGAAGGGCGTGTTCTTCCTGACGCAGGCGTTGCTGCCTGTGCTGGCCGATGGCGGGCGCATCATCAACTTCTCGTCGGGCCTCACCCGCGTGTCCTTCCCCGGCTTCTCGGCCTATTCGGCAGCCAAGGGCGCGGTCGAGATCTTGACGGTCTACATGGCCAAAGAACTGGGCGGCCGCGGGATCACAGCCAACACGGTCGCCCCCGGCGCAATCGAAACCGACTTCCTGGGCGGGGCGGTGAGAGACATCCCTGACTACAATCAGGCGTTCGCCGGCATGACCGCGCTTGGCCGCGTTGGTTTGCCGGGCGATATCGGGCCGATGGTGGCGAGCCTGCTCGGTTCCGACAATCGCTGGGTGACCGGTCAGCGCATCGAAGTCTCGGGCGGGCAGACAATCTGACAGGGAGGGCGAGGTACTTCATGCACAAACTCATGACCACTCTCCCGCCGGGACGTTCGATGCGGCTGGTCACCGCAACCTCACCCAGATCGGCGTTGCACCCGGCTGGACGAAGCACGGCTTTACAATACCGTTGTGGCTCGTGGCGTGTCAGGTTCATTTTACCACGCCGTCGCTGAGGAAGGTGTTCCGGTTCGCGAAGCTGCGGAGGCCATCGGCTCTAGGCTGAATATTCCCGTCAAAGTCATCTCGGTCGAAGCAGCACCGGCGCATTTCTGTCGGCTTTCCAGGATTGTGCAGGTGGATGTGCCGACATCGACCTCTTTAACCCGCGCTGAGCTCGGCTGGGATTATATGTCTGCCACCATTCGTTTGGTGGCATTCGGCGCGATCCGCAACAGCGTCGGGAGCATCTTCATCGGCCCGGGCAGCGCCATATCCCGGTGGCGTGCCAGCGCCTTGAGCGTGACGGCGGCGACTTCTGTCGTGGTCATTTTCTTCCGGGTCTCATGTGCGGTGCCGGGCGTGTCTGTCGTGGTTGGCAACAGCTCAAGCACATGGGTGCCATTGGGTGCAAGCTGGCGGCGGAGCCCTTCCGCAAACCCATGCAGTCCAGCCTTCACCGCGCCGTAGGTTGGCGCTCGCGTCGGCGACACCAGGGCAAAGCCTGAAGTGACGAAAATGAGCGCCGCGGGTTTCGGCCAGCGCTCCAGCACCTCAGCGGTCAGTTGGATCGGCGCGGTCAGGTTGAGAGTAATCTCGTCTTCGAGGTCTTTCGCTGCATCGGACCTCAGGAAATCTCGCTCGACAAACCGGCCCGCGTTGTTGACCAGAACATCAAGGCGCCCGAACCGATTGGCGACCGCCTCCAGCATGGCGGCCCTGTCCAGGCTTTTTGTCACATCAGCCTTGATTGCCAGCGCCTGCGGATGGGCGCGAGTGAAGGCCTCAAGGGCCTCTGCGGATCGCCCGCAGACCGCAACCTCGTCCCCTTGTGCGAGAAACGCTTCCGCGAGTCCCTGACCAATGCCCATCGTGCCGCCGGTGATGAGGACAACTTGCTTCATACTATCATTTCCAATCCTTGCACCCCAAAGAGGTGATTTCATTTTGTTACAAGGTATATATTGGAGAGCAGAGAGGGTCGCCAAGGAGGCACGTTTTTGAAACAAGGCAACATTCAGGAAACTTCGACCTGCAATCCCCTGACCGAGGCATTGTCACGGATTGGCGACAAGTGGACGATCCAGGTCGTCATGGAATTGGAAGCGGACCCCAAACGGTTCAGCGAGCTTCGGCGCGCTGTCGGAGGAATATCGCAGAAAATGTTGACGCTCACGCTTCGTGCGCTGGAACGGGACGGCCTTGTCACTCGGACCGTGTATCCGACGAAGCCGCCGAGTGTCGAATATGCGCTAACTGATCTCGGCAAGGAAATGGTCGTGCCGGTCAGGGCGCTCGGCGGATGGGTGATCGAGAATCTTCCCCGGATCGCAAGCGCACGCCAGCGTTTCGACGCGGAGGCCGGTTCGGCAGTGTCGGATGGATGCCGTTGATGAGATTGCGATGCAAGCCGCGGCTTGTGGGCAGGGGGCAGAACGCGTTGCGGCTCAGTCCGGTCAGACGTCCTGCTTGTTTGCTGTGGATCGCAACGTCTTTCCGTTGAAGGCGCCATGTGGACTGACAAAGTTGTAGA
The DNA here is from genome assembly GCF_014197855.1 of Roseospira marina. GTDB lineage: Bacteria > Pseudomonadota > Alphaproteobacteria > Rhodospirillales > Rhodospirillaceae > Rhodospira > Rhodospira marina. The sequence goes on along the minus strand of NZ_JACIGJ010000006.1, from coordinate 203,599 downwards.
AGCGCTCCCATTCATCCAGCGCTGCCTCCAAGAAAACATCATCCTTGTGACGTTACCCTTGCTCAGCCACGCGCGCTCGATGCCTCGATCTCTGCTGCGAGTTGCTTGCACTTGGCGCTTGCCCATTCGTGCGCATCGGCGCCGAACAGGAGCCGTCTCGCAGGGTCGAGAGACGACGCTTCGGCGACGATCAGAGCAGCAAGGTCCTCGGGATCGTTCTGCTGCGCGCCGTTCGCTTGCTCGACAAAGCTTCGGAAGCCCTCGACGGCCTCGGCGTAATCCGCAATCTCGACGTTTCCCTGCCGCGCAGTGGTCGGATCAAGGAAGTTCGTACGCATCATCCCCGGTTCCACGATAAGAGAGCGGATGCCAAGCGGCGCGATCTCTTCGGCGAGACCCTCCATCCAGCCTTCGAGCGCGAACTTGGACGCCGAGTAGACCGATCCACCGGGGTTCGAGACGAGACCGTTCACCGACGAAATGGTAACCACGAGGCCCGAGCGCTGCCGACGCATCGTGGGCAGCACCGCGCGCGCCACGTTCATCGCGCCGAAGAGGTTGATCTCGAATTGCCGACGCACGTCCTCCTCCGGGATCGTCTCGAACCATCCAAGCTGGGCGCGTCCGGCGTTGTTGACCAGAACGTCGATCCGGCCGAACGTCTCGATCGCTGCGTCATGTGCAGCCGAGGCCGCCCCGGGATCGGTCACGTCGAGCGGCAACACGAGCAGGCTGCTGTTCGGGGCGGAGAGGCTTTCTGCAATCCCGTCGACGGACTGGCTGGTCGCAAGGACCTTGTCACCGGCCTTCAATGCATCGCGAGCGAGCAGATAGCCCAGCCCTCTGCCTGCTCCGGTGATGAACCATACCTTGTCTGTCAATGTCAGCTCCTCTTGTTTGCTGACTTTTGATTAGCACATCTATACAGCTCGCGATTATAGCCTTAATTATTGTAGGACTAAGTAGTAAGGCTACTGAATGAATCCGCGCAGATTTTCCGACCTCTTCATCTTCAACCGGGTTGCCGAACAGCGCAGCTTTACCGCTGCGGCACGCAGCCTGGGGGTGACCCAGTCCGCCGTCAGTCAGACCGTCAAGCGCCTTGAGCGGGAGATGGGGATCAGGTTGCTGTCACGCTCGACTCGCAGCCTTGCCCCGACCGCGGCGGGCGAACGGCTGCTCGCCACGCTCTCTCCGGTCATCGCGGAGATCGGCGCAGAGATCGAGGCCCTTGAACGGCTGCGCGAAGAACCGGGCGGGCGCCTGCGGGTGACCTGCGGGAAACACGCTGCGGATGCGCTTGTCTGGCCGGCCTTCTCGCGGCTGATCGCGGCCCACCCCGAGATCGAGGGCGAGCTGAGCGTGGAGGACAGATATGTCGATATCGTCACCGAGCGGTTCGACATCGGGATACGGATGCGCGACGATCTGGAGATGGACATGGTCGCCATGCCTGTGGGGCCGCCCCTGCGCACGGTGGTCGTGGGCGCGCCGCGATATCTCGATACCCGCGATCCGCCGCGCGCACCGCGCGACCTGTCGGCGCATCGCTGCATCGGCTTCAGAAACGCGGGCGGCACCTTGTCGCCGTGGTCGTTCGAGAAAGACGGAAATGCGGAAACGGTAAAGGTCTCGCCCTCCGTCATCGTCAACGACGGCGACGCGCTCGTAGGGGCGGCCTGCGCGGGAATGGGTCTGGCCTACATGCTCGAGGACCTCGCCGCGCCCGCCCTGGGCGAAGGCCGGCTCTACGAGGTGCTCGCCGACTGGTGTCCGCCGTTTCCAGGTTATCACGCCTTTTATTCGAGCCGACGCTATCCGACCCGCGCCTTCACCCTGTTTCTCGAGGCCTTGCGACAGGAGAGCCGAGGGAAGCCCGACGGATAGGCCACAGTGTCCGTAGCGAACTCGAAGCCGCTTACTCATGCGCTGGGGATGGTAATATCTGGCGACGATCCCCGACGACTTTTCCCGTTACGTCATGACCTGAAAGCTGTGCACGACGATGAAGGCCGGAGACGTCACCAACACCACTTTCACTCCGTCTGCGTCATGCGATGTTCGAATGTCCGGTGAAGCAATGTCAGGAATGCACGGACCGCTGGGTTCGCACGGCGGCTTTCCGGCCAAACGGCAGTGATGTTGTGACGTTCGATGGAAAATTCGGAAAGCACGGGGACGAGTTCACCGCGCGCGACGTAAGGTGCTGTGACAAATGTTGCGGCCATCCCGATGCCGCCATGGGCGGCGAGAACGGCAACCAATGCGTCGCTTGCGTCGACCGTCGTGCCTGATGTTGGCCCGATTTCCACGATCCTGGTTCCGATCTTGAAGGGCCAGCGGAAGGTCTGGCCCGTGCTTTGGTAGCGAAGGGAGACGGTCTGATGCTCGGCAAGGTCATCGGGGTGTTTTGGCGTCCCGTGTCTGTCGAGGTAGCGCGGCGATGCAAAACAGCAGAGCCGGTGCGGCGCGAGTTTGCGCGACAACAGCCGCGAATCCGCCAGGTCGCCGATCCGCACGGCGATATCGATCCCCTCATCGACGATATCGATAATCTGATCGCTCAGCCGGAGGTCGACCGTCACTTTCGGATATGTCTCGCGAAAGGTCGGTAGGACCGGCGCGATCACATGCAGCCCGATCGGCAGCGATGTTGCGATCCGCAAACGTCCCGACGGTTCGGAACGCGCCGTCATCGCGACCTGCTCGATCTCCTCCGCATCACGCAGCAGCCTGATCGCGCGCTCGTGCAGATCGCGGCCTTCAGCGGTCAGTGTCAGCGATCGGGTTGTCCGCGTGAAAAGCGCCACCCCCAACTGAGCCTCGAGCCGCTGGACACTCTTGCTCACGGCGGATGGTGACACCGACAAGGCACGGGCCGCCGCGGTGAAACTGCCCAGCGAACCGGCGCGCGCAAAGGCAATCAGGCCGGTCAGCCGCTCAAGTACCATTTGTTCCTTCATGGCACGACTTAACTGCTCCGGAGCCCAATAATCAATCGCAGTTCAAAAGATTACATCCGGCTGAGCAATTCAATGAATGGAGCAAGCCTGTGAACAACATGATGAAAGCGGTCCGCCTGCACGCATTCGGGGCACCAGAAGTTCTCGTTTACGAGGACGCACCGATCCCGGATCCAGGAGCGGACGAGGTGCTGGTGCGCGTCCATGCCGTGGGCCTCAACCCACCCGACTGGTATTTGCGCGACGGCTACCGGTCTCTGCCGCCGGAGTGGCGGCCAGACCCAAATTTTCCGATGATTCTCGGCTCGGACGTGTCGGGCGTGATCGAGAGGGTTGGCGCGGGCGTTACGGGGTTCTCCGTCGGCGACGCGGTCTATGCCATGGTGCGTTTCCCGGCGGACGTGATGGAGGGCGGCAAAGCCTATGCCGAATATGTGAGCGTGCCGGTCGCGGAGATTGCACCCAAACCCGATGGCATCGATCATCTCCATGCAGCCGCTGCGCCGATGTCGCTGCTCACCGCCTGGCAGTTCCTGATCGACCTCGGCCATGACGAGCCGAACCCGTTCCAGTCCTTCAAACACGCGCCGGTCCCGCTCGCGGGCAAGACGGTGCTCGTCAACGGTGCCGGGGGCGGTGTCGGCCATCTGGCCGTGCAACTGGCGAAGTGGCAAGGCGCCCATGTGATCGCGGTGGCGTCGGGCAAGCACGAGGCGCTCATGCGGGAGTTCGGCGCTGATCGGTTCATCGACTATACGCAAACGGCGGCCGACGCGATCGTGCAGGACGTCGACCTTGTGCTCGATACCGTCGGCGGAAAGGACGCGGCGCGCTTCCTGCGCGTGCTGAAACAAGGCGGCGCGCTCTTCCTTGTGTACCCGCTGGGGTTCGATGCACAGGATGAGGCAGACCGGCTCGGCATCACCGTATCCTCGACGCAGGTTCGCTCCAGCGGCGCACAACTCACCGAAGCGGCCCGTCTGCTGAATGACGGCACCCTCCGCGTCGTGATCGACAGCACCTTCCCGCTGGCCGAGGCGACACGCGCGCACGAACGCGCCGCGACCGGCGGTATCCAGGGCAAAATTGTCCTGACTGTCACGTGACCGTCCATGGTGAAAAGGAGACGGCCATGCTGATCGTGACCGGATACATCCACCTGGCGCCGGCGGATGTCGCCGCCTTCATTGAGGACATCGCGGCGTTCGGCCGAACGACGCGGGCCCGCGACGGGTGCCTGTTCTATGCGGTTGCCCCCGACGATCTGGTGAGCGGGCGGATGCTCGTGGTCGAGCGGTGGCGGGACCAGGCAGCGCTCGACGCCCATCTCGCCGCTAACGACACCGCGGCCCTGGTCGCGCGGTGGCAGCACCGGATGACCGCAAACCTCGCCAAATTCGATGCCCTGAACGAGCGCGCCCTCTTGGCTGAGTAAGGAGACAGATCATGACGCAAGACACGGACACGACGGGTGGCACCCGCTTCCTGGAAGTCGAAGGCGGGCGGATAGCCTATGACGACAGCGGCGGCGACGGCCCGCTCATTGTCACCATTCCCGGCATGGGCGACCTGCGCTCAGAATATCGCCATCTGTCACCGCGATTGCGGCAGGCGGGCTTCCGGGTCGTGACAATGGACGTGCGCGGCTTCGGCGAAACCAGCGCGACTTGGAATGACTACTCGGCGCGCGCGGTCGGTGGTGATGCGCTGGCGCTCGTCAAGCATCTGGGTGCTGGCAAAGCCGTGATCCTCGGCAATTCCTTCGCTGCCGGGTCGGCCCTGTGGGCGGCCCGGGACGCTCCCGATCGAGTGAGGGGCGTGGTTCTCCTGGGCCCCATCGTTCGCGATGGGCCAATCTCGCCGACCACCATGCTGGCGTTTCAGGTTGGGTTTGCCGGCCCGTGGCGAACCGAGTTCTGGGCGGCGTACTGGGACGCGTTGTTCCCGACGCGCAAGCCCGACGACCACGACGCCTACCGGGCCCAGCTGGTGGCCAACCTTGGTGAGCCCGGACGTATGGATGCGCTGCTGGCGATGCTCGGCTTGTCAAAAGCAGAGACAGCGACCATCGTTTCGCAAAGCCACGTGCCCGCGCTGGTCGTGATGGGCAGCCTTGATCCGGACTTTGACGATCCGGCAGCGGAAGCGAACTGGCTTGCCGGCCAGATCGGGGCAGAAAGCCTGATAATCGAGGGTGCCGGCCACTATCCGCATGCCGAGATGCCGGAACAGGTCGCACCAAAACTCCACACGTTCGTCCGTGCTCTATCCGGTTGAAGTTTTTGCGCGATCCGGATCGCTTCAACCAGAGCGTGCTCCCACATACAGGGAAGCGTGTGAACGCATACCGATTGAAGTCACGTCGAGTCTCCGACGGGAGGCAGGCGCGCGCGCCGACGGTCGCCGAGCCCCTCCATGCGTTTGGATGGTCGTCGAACCGAGTTGGATGGAAGACGACACGATCATGCGTCTCCTTGTTGAGCAAAAGCAGCCGCCGCCCTGGGCAGGTTGCCGATCGGCCCTAGGTGGGTGTGGCGGAAGCCGGCAGCGTATTTTAGCCCGTAGGCTCATGATCTTTATGTCAGCTTCGCACCCCAATTTCAGCGAATGAAGCCCTGCCGCCGTTTGCTTGGAAGCGGACAAAGGCTCATCTTCCTTCGGCTAACCTGAATATCAGCACTCCGGAATGCCGGTTCCGACCGGTCGCTTTGCGGTACCACCGTGGGGCGAGCAGGTTCGACTGCTCGGGCACGTTCGCCAAACGAAGGCTTACGGCCCAAGCAGCCTGAGTGTCGCGCGGTCGTGGGCAGTACGCAGCAGCCCCGGCCGCATTTCGGCTTACGCCGGATGACGTTCCGCTAGAGCCACGGCATCGGCACCCGCCGGAAAGTGCAGCCGGTCCTGTTTATCGGCAACAGCCTGCCAGACGGCTTCGGCAACGTCGGCTTCCTTCGTCGTCAAGGCGGGGTGGGCGAAGGCTTCCATGATGGGCTGCGCGAGGGCGGCATAGGTATCGGGAATAAGCTGGTCGACCGGGATAATGGCATTGGCGCCGAACTGCGTTGTCGGCGCATAGCCCGGCTCCACCAGTTTCGCCCGAATGCTAAAATGGTTGAGCTCATGCGCCAGCGAACCGGTGAACCCTGCGATCGCCTGCTTGCTCGCGGTATAGGCGGCGGCCAGCGGGAAGGCGCCGAGCGTGACGCTGGATGTAACGTTTACGATTATACCAGCGCGTCGTGCCCGCATCTGCGGAATGATCGCCTGGCACATTGCCATCACGCCAATGGTATTTGTCTCGAAGAGCTGGCGCACCAATGCCATCGGCATCGCCTCGAAAGCGCCAACCGCCCCAACACCGGCGTTGTTGACCAGCACATCGACCGGCCCCGCGGCCTCTATAAGCGATGCGATGCTGTTTTCGTCGGTCACGTCGAGCGGCAGTACCCGCAGCCGACTGGTGTCTCCGGCAAACTCGGCTGCTTCAGGCCTGCGCATCGTGGCGATGACGTTCCAGCCTTCGTTGAGAAAGTGTTCTGCTGTCGCTTTGCCATAACCGGACGAGGTGCCGGTGATGAGAATTGTATCGGTCATTCGCTGTCTCCTTTGGTTTGGACGCCTAGGAGATAGACAACCGATCTGGCACGATATATAATGGTAGCTCCATAATTCATTACGGATCGTACAATTGGACCCCTTGAGCGACATCATTGCGCTGTTGCGGCCCCGCGCCGCTGTCTCCAAACCCATCTCGGGCAGAGGGCAATGGGGCGTGCGCTATGCTGCGTACGATGCGCCGGGCTTTACCATCGTTCTTTCAGGTGAGGCTTGGCTGAGCTTCGACGAGGAGGAGCCGCTCAGACTTGCTCCGGGCGATTTTTTGCTGCTCCCGACGACACCGGCCTTTTCGCTGAGCAGCGCGCCCGGCCTCCGATGCGAGACGGTGGAACCGCGCAGCGATGCGGTGCGCCATGGCGAGCAGGAGGGCGATCCGGATTTTATCGCTCTCGGCGGGAGCTTCTCCTATGAACGGGTCAACGCACCCCTTCTTCTCTCCTTGCTCCCTGAACGCATCCATATTCCCGCCGCCGAAGGCAAGGCGACACGGCTTGAGCAGTTGATCAAGCTGATAGCCGAGGAGTGCGCCACCGATCATCCCGGCGGCGAACTGATGCTCCAGCGGTTGCTGGAGGCACTGTTGATAGAGACCCTGCGCTGGCCGAGTCTAAGGACGGATGGATCCGCGGCGGGCTTGTTGAATGGCATGCGCGATCCAGCGCTCGCCCGCGCGTTGCAGGCGATCCATGGGGATGTCCGCGGCAGTTGGACCGTCGCAAGGCTCGCTGGAATCGCCGGCATGTCTCGTTCGGCATTCTCTGGCCGGTTCGGAGAAGTGATGGGCTGCGCACCTATAGAATATCTAGCGCGGTGGCGCATAGCGATCGCCAAGGAGGAGCTGGTGCAAGGCGGCAAATCACTTGATCGGATCGCAGATGAGATCGGATATGAATCGGCGAGCGCATTCAGTACGGCATTTCGCAGGCGGCTGGGTTGTCCGCCAGGCAGATTTGCAAGAGAGGTGGCCGCTTAGATGCGAAGATCTGGCCGCCTGAGCAAACTGGTAGCCGGCCAGTGAAGGCGGCAGGGAGCTTCCACCCTTTACAGCGATGCGGTTGGGAGGAAGTTCGTTTGCTTGACGGAACTGTTCGTCAGCGTCCGCTATGTCGTGCGCTCGCGTTGAAATCAGAAAGACCGCTTTCGGCCCAATAATCGACTTGAAATGCTAGTAGCCACTACACTGTAACGAACTTAGAGTGACCGCGAATAGGTGGATGAGATGCTCGCGTTTCAAGCTGCTGAGTGAGTAGTGAAAGTGCTGGTGGCCACGATGGCCGCCAGCAATCGCATTAGCGGGTTTGCGCTAGCGCCACTGCATCTGGTCCTGCGGGGAGATGCGCCAATGCGAGGCCGACCGCCGGTCACTGTCCGAACGTGAATGCCTTCTGCTTGCCCAGGTAGCGGTAGTTCATTTTCCAGCTGCGGGCACCGGTGGGCCAAATCACGAGATAAAGCCCATCGCGATCGGTGAGCTTGTACGACTTTTCGCGACTCTTGACGGCTTTGATCGCAACCGCTGACAGCGCCATGATGGTCTCTCCTCAATCACTGCCGCCGAGACCATCAACTTGATAGTTAGTGATGGTTTCGAGCGGTTTCCGATGAGAAACATATACCACGACAAACGCCGGAAAACAGCCAATTCTGGGGCGTTTTGAGCCGTCCTGAGAAGGGTAGATGGTGCCAGAGATCGGTCATGGTATTCTCCTGAGTTGGGGGATGTGAGTGGGCGCGAGGATCAGAGCTTGCCGTCGGCGAGCATCTCGCGGGTGCGCTTCAGCGTGGACAGCAGGGCAGCCTTGTAGCCCTTGTCGCTGTCGAACTGCTTCTGTTCGGCTTGCTCCTCGGGGCCGTTCGGCGATTTGTCGCGTAGTCCGAGATAGCAGTAAAATTTGAGGTGAAGCGCGCCGGCTTCGTCCTCGAACAGCTCGTTGACGATGGCGCCTTCGCGCGGGCCTGTTGCCTGGAAGAAGGTGACCTTTCGTTGCGGCTCGAGCACGATGATCTCACGCAGGTCGGCGCCACCGATGGTGGCGTCACGGACGAAGTGCGTGGCGCTTTCCTCGGTGACGTCGCATTTGGTGCAAAGGCCGGGCGGGAGGAACAACCGGGCGTCGCGCGCTTTCAGCTCGAGGCCCTTCCAGACCTGTTCGCGGGTGAGCGGGGTTTCGCCTTCCGGATTCACCGGAACGGTTGCAGTTGAATAGATCATGATTTTGGTCCTTGTCGGTGTGGGTTGGTGACGTCAGCCGGCGATCTGCTTGACGTAGTCGCGGTAGGAGCGCAGCGGGCGGCCAAGCAGCGTGGTGAGCCGATCCACATCGCCAGCATCAGGCAGCATGCCGTCGGACACGAAGCGCTCGGCCATCAGGCGCATGTCGTAGGCCATCCAGCCGGGCATGAACTGACGCATGTTCTGCTCGAACCCGGCGGTGTCGTCGCCCGGATAGCCGATCTCGCGCCCCAGAACCTCGCTCCAGATGGCGGCGGCGCGCGCGCCGGTCAGCGTGTCCGGGCCGACTAGATTGATGCGGGTGAGCGGGAGCGGCGTGGGCGATTGTTCGCGGCGGATCAGCTCGATCGCGGCGATCTCGCCGATATCGCGCGCGTCGATCATCGCCAGACCCTTGTCGCCGATCGGCATCGGATAGATGCCATAGCCGGTGACCACGTCCTTGATCGTGATTTCGTTGTCCATGTAATAGGCCGGGCGCAGGATGGTGGCGTTCATCCCCATCTGCTCGATCATCCGCTCGACGCCGAACTTGCCCGCGAAATGCGGCACGTTGACGTAGATGTCGCTGTGGATCACCGAGAGGTAGACGATCCGCTCGATCCCCGCTTCGCGGGCGACGTTGAGCGCGATCAGCGCCTGGGTGAATTCGTCGGCGACGACGCCGTTCAGCAGGAACAGCGTCGACACGCCCTGCATGGCGCCGCGCAGCGAGTCGACGTCGAGCAGGTCGCCCTGAACGACTTCGACACCAGCGGGGAAATTCGCCTTCGAGGGATCGCGGGCGAGAGCGCGAACATCGGCGCCGCGGTTGACGAGCTGTTCGACGACGTTGCTTCCGACATTGCCGGTCGCGCCGGTTACGAGAATGGTCATGGCGTTGTTCCTTGGGTTCAGGTGTTTGCCTGATCTCAAAATAGCGATCCACATTCGTGCCGATAGGCGCTATATCTAGACAGACCGTCTCACTGCTGGAACATTTATGGATCTTCTTGCTCTCGCCGACTTCAACCTGGTCGCCCGCCACGGCGGGTTCGGAAAGGCATCCCGAGCCGCGGGACGTCCCAAGGCGACATTGTCCCGCCGCGTGGCTGAACTGGAGGCGAGCCTCGACCTACGGCTGTTCGAGCGTGGCGCGCGCGACCTGAAGCTGACAGAGGAAGGGCGCGCGCTGTTCGAGCGGACGAGCCTGTTGCTCACCGAGATTGACGAGACCGCCACTGCGATCGCCTCGGGTGGCCAAAACCCACGCGGAAGATTGCGGATCAGCGCACCCCTGCTCTTCTCGCAGACCGCGATGGGAAAGCTGGCCGCCGGCTTTGCGCTGAAATACCCGGAAGTCCGGCTTGAGGTGACGACCGAGGACCGGGCCGTCGATATGATCGAGGAAGCCTATGACCTGGTGATCCGGGTCAACCCGGAGCCGGATGAGAGCCTTGTCGGGCGGACCTTCCTGCGCGACCGGCTGGTGGTCGTGGCAAGCCCCGATCTGCCGCGACCGGCAAACGGAGCGGCGGCTCCCGCCGTCGTACGCGGGACGGCGCAACAGACGGAAGCATGGAACGTGATGGCGACAACAGGCCGGGTAAGCATTTCCGTCACTCCGATCCTTAGCCTGTCGTCGCTCGTCATGGTTCGCGATGCGGCCCGAATGGGCGTGGGCGCCGCGCGCCTGCCGATATCTCTCGTCAGCCACGATCTCGCCGACGGGACGCTTGTCCACTGGGGCGACGTCGAAGGATCGGAGATCTCATTGTGGACGCTCTACCCGACGCGCCGGCTGCTGAGCGCCCGCGTGTCGGCTTTCCTCGATCATTTGAGGGAAGCTTTCCCGCATGGAACGCCCGACGAACTCGCTGCCTATCTCAGGAAATGAGATCTCTTGCGCGCAAGTAGGTATCCGAGTCAGCGGTGAGAAAATTGATCTCTCGAACGGAGAAGTGGCTCGCCGCACGGCTCTTCAACCGCTCGATACACCACCTGGACTGAACTGCCGAAGGCTGCGCTTTCAAACCGGGACCGTTCAGTGTGAAGACCAAGTCATTGTATTTTACAAAAATGGCGCACCGCGCCGGGCGAAGACGAGAACTATGTCTACGCTATAGCCCTCTAAGTTCGTTCTTTTCTGAAAAATCCGGTCAGCCGGCACTCAAAAAAGCCGGGCGGTGATGCATGCCCTAGACTTACATTTTTAGACGATCCATAATTCTATATCTTTATTATTTTATGGATCATCCAAATGGACCCGCTCAGCGATGTGATTGCCTTGCTTCGACCAAATACGGCCATCTCGAAGCCCATTTCCGGGCGGGGAGCCTGGGCCGTGCGCTATGCCGCGTATGACGCCCCCGGCTTTACGATCATTCTCAAAGGTGCGTGCTGGATTCAATTCGAGGGCGAGCGGCCCATGAGGCTGGAAACGGGTGCATTTTTACTGCTGCCCTCGACACCCGCCTTCACCCTGAGCAGCCATCCCGGCATGGTTGGGACGCCGACAGACCCGATGGATGTGCCCGTCCGTCATGGCGACCAAGAGGATGAAGCGGATTTCACAGCACTTGGGGGCACGTTTCGTATCGAGGCGGCGAATGCGCCGCTTCTGCTCGCCCTGTTGCCGAGCATGATCCATGTTCCGCCGTCCGAAGGGCGATCGGCGCGGCTCGTCCGGCTGATCGATCTCATTGCCGATGAGTGCCGCGGCGACGAGCCGGGCAAGGACATTGTCCTCCAGCACATGCTCGAAGTTCTTCTCATCGAGGCGCTTCGCTCGCAGGAAACGGTGATGGACCAAAGCTGCGCCGGTTTGCTGCATGGCATGCGCGATGCGGCGCTTGCGCGGGTGCTTTCGGCCATGCATGCGGATGTCCGGGCAGACTGGACGGTTGCAAGCCTTGCCCGCATTGCCGGCCAATCGCGTTCCGCCTTTGCCGCGCGCTTTGGCGCGGTGCTCGGCTGTGGGCCGATCGAATATCTCGCCCGCTGGCGTATGGCGTTGGCTAAGGATGCCTTGCTGCGCGGGACAAAGACACTCGACCGGATCGCTGACGACATCGGCTACGACTCCGCCAGCGCCTTCAGCACAGCGTTCCGCAAGCGGCTCGGCTGCCCGCCCGGGCAATTTGCCCGGATGAATGGCAGCGCCGGGCACGCCTGAAATCGAGGCGCGGATGCGATTTATTTTGATCTGGACGATTGAGCAAAATAATTGGATCATGAATTATAGAGCGTCCAGACGATCGGGGCTATCAGGAACCATCCGAAACGAATGGAGGTTCCCATGCAAACGATCCTGATCACCGGCACATCCTCTGGCTATGGCCTGGAGACGGCGCGCCATTTCCTTGACAAGGGCTGGGATGTCATCGCCACGATGCGTCGCCCCGACGCCAGCCTTTTCCCGGCCTCGCCCCGACTGCGCATTCTGCCGCTGGATGTCACAAGCGACGAGAACATCGCCGCCACCGTCGCAGCCGCCGGCCCCATCGACGTGCTGGTCAACAATGCCGGCATCGGTGTTGTCGGCGCATTCGAGGCGACGCCGATGGCGCATCTCCGCAAGGTCTTCGCCACCAACACGTTCGGCGTCATGGCCATGTGCCAGGCCGTCATTCCGCAGATGCGTGAACGCCGCTCCGGCGTGATCGTCAACGTGACTTCAAGCGTGACGCTGGCCGCCATGCCGCTGGCCGCCGCCTACACCGCCAGCAAGCAGGCGATCGAGGGCTTTACCGGCTCGCTCGCGCATGAACTTGGCTATTTCGATGTCCGCGCCAAACTCGTTGAGCCGGGCTATGCGCCGACGACGCGCTTTGCACAAAATACGGATGTGCGGATCGAGGATCTGATCCCGCCCGCCTATGCCGGCTTCGCGGGGCCGATCTTCGCGGAGTTTGCGCACCCTGCCATGACGACCAAGGAAACCGACGTCGCCGAGGCCGTCTGGCAAGCCGTTCACGACGCGTCAAATTGGCTTCAATTTCCGGGTGGTGCAGACGCGGTCGCACTCTATGAGGCCCGTCATCGCTAAGTGCAAAATCGCTGATCATCAGGGGGCAATCACAGCGCGACATCAGCCTCCCGGCCGGTGCCGCCGGTTCGTCGACCATTTTTGCCATCCCAGAAATGCGAACTTTTCCTCCGCCGAATGCCGCCGTTCTTACAAGCGGTGAGAGGGAGCTTAGCTCTATCTATCCAATTAAGCGTATAATCGGCTGCAAAAGCGCATGATAGCGTGCAATCGGCGGAATTTTGGCGCACCCGACAGGATTGGAGCCTGTGGCTTTCGCCTTCGGAGGGTGATGCTCAAGTGTGTTGTCGCGTTGTCGCTAGCGCTAAGCCGCTGCTCGAAATAACAATCGCAAAACGCTGGCCGTCTCAGCAACCACCGCTACTTGCTTGGCGACATTCCTAACGTCATTCGGCCCCACAGGTCGACCGTCTGGCGGCAAGTTATGATGGGTGCGCCCTCCCGCAACCAACTTTACTTGCTCGGGGCGCAAGTTGTGATCAAATCCTGCCCAGGACCCGGAACATCAGACCGATGCCGAGGCTGACCAGGATGGAGGGCACGATCAGGCTGGCCACGGTCAGATAGAACAGCCCCGTGGAGCCCAGGAACCGGCGGCGGAAGGCCAGCCCGGCCATCACCGAGACGACCACGGTCACGACCATGACCACCAGGGCCAGGATCAGGGACCGCTGGAGCGAACCGCCGAAGTCGCCCACCATCTGGGGCTTGAGGAGATCGGCGAACCAGTGCAGGGACACCCCGCGCATGGGGAAGGTCAGCCCGCCCTCCGGCCCCTGGAAGGACAGGATGAAAATCGCGATCATCGGGCCGTAGAGGAACAGCACGAACAGGGCGAAGAAGGCGGCCAGATAGGGGAACGCCTTGGAGCGTCTCTCGGTGGTCACGGGCGGTCCTCCCTCACAGCTCGCGGCGGATGTCGACGGCGCGCAGCATGCCGAAGACCATGACCAGGACGACCAGCAGCAGAACCACCGCGTCGGCGGCCGCCGCCGGGTATTGCAGCAGCGAGATCTCGTTGCTCATCATGACCCCGACCGACGCCCCCTGCCCGCCGCTCATCAGGCGCACCGTGATGAAGTCGCCCATCACCAGCGTCACCACGAAGATGGAGCCGATGACGATGCCCGGGCGCGACAACGGAACGATCACCGCCCACAGGGTGCGCCAGGCGCTGGCCCCCTGGTCGGCGGCGGCCTCCAGCAGCGAGCGGTCGATGCGCATCATCGAGTTGAAGATCGGCACCACCATGAACAGCGTGTAGAGGTGGACGAAGGCCAGGATCACCGCGAAGTCCGAGAACAGCAGGAACTCCAGCGGCTGGTCGATGAGGCCCAGGCGCATGAGCCCCGTGTTGACCAGCCCGTTGCGGCCCAGCACCGGAATCCAGGAGATCATGCGGATGACGTTGGAGGTCCAGAAGGGGATGGTGCAGACCAGGAAGAGCACGATCTGCCAGGTCAGGCTTCGCACATGGAAGGCCAGGAAATAGGCCACCGTGAACCCGATGCCCAGGGTCAGGATCCAGGCCGCGATGGCATAGCCCAGGGTCGAGGCGAAAATCGACCAAGTGACCCGGGACGTCAGCAGATCGGCGTAGTTGTCGAAGATGAAGTCCGGGATCAGCGCGAACTCGCTGTAGTCCCAGAAGCTGACCACCACGATGGTCAGGATGGGGAAGATCAGGAACAGTCCCAGGACCAGCGCCAGCGGCGCGGCCTGAAGCCACGACATGGCGCTCGTGCCCAGGCGGACGAGGCTCCGGCGGGGTGCGTCGGTGCCAGTGCCGGGGCCGGTGTCGATCGTGGTATCGGCGGCGGCGTGGGACGGGGGCATGGGACGTCTCCGGGTGGGACGGGACCGGGAACACGACCCCGGCGCGGGGCGGCCGCGCCGGGGCGGGCGGGCGTCAGGCCGCGATGAACTCGTTCCACTTCCGGATCATGTAGCGGTTCTCGTCCATCACCGAGTTCCAGCAGGCCACGGCGCCCATGCGCTCCTCGAACGAGCCGCCATCGCGGCGCGCGCCCGCCTGTTCCATGACCGTGCCGTCGGGGGAGAGGATGTCCGCCTCGGCGGCCTCACCCTGCATCCAGTAGCCCCATTCGTCGTCGCTCATGAACAGCTTGGCGGTGGACGGACAGGCGGAATAGTACCCCTGGCGCAGCAGATAGGCGCCGACCCACCCCGAGAGATACCAGTTGATGTATTCGTAGGCCGCGTCGCGCTCCAGGCCGGTCAGGTGCTTGGCCAAGCCGATGCCGCCGCCCCAGGCGCGATAGCCTTCCTTCAGGGGTTGGTACTTGCAGGGAATGCCCTTGGCGCGCACGGCGGCGACGGCCGGCGACCACATGGACTGGATCACCACCTCGCCGGAGGCCATCAGGTTCACGCTCTCGTCGAAGGACTTCCAGAAGGCGCGGAACTGGCCGTCGCGCTTGGCCTTGATCATCAGGGCGATGGTCTGGTCGATCTCGTCCTGGGTCATGTTGCCCTTGTCGGCATACGTGACCTCGCCCATGGCCTCGGCGACCATGGCGGCGTCCATGATGCCGATGGACGGGATGTTGAGGATCGAGGCCTTGCCCTTGTAGGCCGGATCCAGCAGGTCGGCCCAGCTTGACACCGCCTTGGTCAGGTCGGGGCGGATGCCCAGGGTGTCGGCGTTGTAGATGGTCGGGATCAGGGTCATCCAGCCGGTGGGGGCGTCGGCGAACGTGGTGGAGGTCTCGGAGTCCACGAAGCCCACCGTGTGGGGCGCCGTTCCCTGGGCGATGGTGCTGTCCGGGGTCAGCTTGCCGGTGGTGAACAGGGGGACGATCTTGTCGTAGTTCGTGATCCGCGCGACGTCCATCGGCTGCATCACGCCGGCCGGGAACACCTTCTTGCAGATCCAGTATTCAATGTCGGCGATGTCGTAGGACTGCGGCTGGGTCACGGCGCGCTGGGCGACGGCGTCGGAGTCCAGCGCGGTCAGTTGCAGGGTGAAGCCCAGGTCTTCCTTCACCTTCTCCGCGACGGCGTTGAGGTTGGACACGCCCGTTCCGAACTGGCGCAGGGTCACGGTCTTGATGTTCTGCGCCCAGATGGTGGGGAAGCCGCCCAGCGCGCCGGAGCCAGCGGCGACGCCCGCCAGCGCGGCAGCGCCCTTGATCAGACCGCGCCGGGACGGGCCGCTGTCGGTCGCGGACGGCGCGGCGGGAGAGCCGGCGCCAGTGGTGTCGGTCACAGTGCTCATGGTGATCTCCTCGTGTGGCGCCCGGTCCCGGGCGTGGGGACGGATCGCGCGGAGCGGACGAGGCCCCGAACGGATCCCCTGATTACGGACTATCGAGCAGGTGAGCGGCGTCCGACGGCCATGTGGCGACGACGGGATCGCCCGCCTCCGCCGGAGCCGCGAAATAGGCGGCCTCATCCATCAGGACGACGAAGTCCTCCGCCCCCTCGCCGCGCAGGGTCAGGCGGACCTGCTGACCGTTGTATTCGGCCTCGGCGACCGTGGCGTTCAGGTGGTTCGCGCCCGGCGGGAGCGCGTCGGCGGCGGTCGGCGTCGGCGTCGGCGTCGGCGCTGGCGTCGGGCGGCGGGTCAGGGTGACGCGGTCGGCGCGCACGGCGAAGGGAACCGGTCCGCGCCCTGAGGCGGCCCCGGCGGAGGTCTCGGCGGTGGACACGGTAAACCGTCCGCCCTGTGGGCCGGTGAGGATCGCCGTGTCGCCCTCCACACCCTCGAGGGGAGCGGACAGCACGTTGTGACCGCCGATGAAGCGGGCGACGAAGGGGGTTCGGGGGCGGGTGAAGACCTCGCGGGGCGGACCCGCCTGCCGGATGTGGCCGTCTTCCATGACGACCACCAGATCGGCCAGGGCGAGGGCTTCTTCCTGGGAGTGGGTGACGTGGATGAAGGTGATCCCCAGTTCCCGCTGCAGGCGCCGCAGCTCGGCGCGCATCTTGACCCGCAGGAAGGGGTCGAGCGCCGACAGCGGCTCATCGAGGAGCAGGACCTTGGGGTCGGTCAGAAGCGCCCGGGCCAGGGCGATGCGCTGCTGCTGCCCACCGGACAACTGGCCGGGCATGCGCTGGGCATGGGCCTCCATGTGCACGAGCGTGAGCATCTCCATGGCCCGGCCCCGGCGTTCGGCCTTGGAGACGCCACGCATGCGCAGGCTGAAGGCGACGTTGTCGACGCAGGTCAGATGGGGAAACAGGGCGTAGTCCTGGAACATCATGGCCGTGCCCCGCTTGGCCGGGGGCAGGGTGGTGATGTTCTGGCCGTCCAGGATGAGGTCGCCGTCGGAAATGGTCTCGTGGCCGGCGATCATCCGCAAGGTCGAGGACTTGCCGCACCCCGATGGGCCGAGGAGACAGCAATACCCGCCACGAGGAATTTTCAGATTTATGGCGTCCACCGCGACGGTCGCGCCGTAACGCTTGGTAACCGCGGCCAGTTCCACCTTGCCTTGCAGGGCCATGCGTCGTCTCCGCCGGACCTTCCCCCGTCTAAGGCGCGCGGCCCGAGGACGGGGGCTTCCTTGTTGACACGATTGTCAACAATGGGTTCAACAATAAGCAATCGCTATGCCAGAAACTGAAATGGCCGGAGAACCAAGAGCTTAGGGTTCGTCCGCGCAGGGGTGTTGGTGCGCCATTGACCACAAATGGTGCGACAAAAACAGAAGTGATGAAAAAGAAGGCATTCGCGCGGTTTCGCCCGCGTTTCAGCCCGTCCGGGAGTGCGTCTGGTGAGGCGGACCCGCCGTATGGATGTGCGCCTTTGGTCTCCCGCTGACCGCGGCCCAGGTCCGGGCCGGGCCCGGTGCGATCCGTTTCAGGGATTTCGGCGGGTTTACACCCCGGAGGCGGACCGGGCGATCCCCCTGTGGGTGCCCTCTTTTTCATCACAGCCGTGCGGTGTCATCGGACCGACGGCGTGAATAGGCCTGGCCTCAGCTCCCGGCGGCACCGCCCGCGCCGTGCGAGACCGAGGCGATCGAGAGCGGCGCGATGGTTCCGGTGATGAAGGACGACGCGGGGGAGGGCATTCCGCCGAGTGCCGTCTCCGTGGACGGTCGCGCCCTGCCGCGCAAGGTCCGCGCGTCGATCGCCTTCGCCGCGCAGGACCTCACCCGGGTGAATATCATCGGGCCCAGCCGGGGCCGCGCTTGAGTCGCGCTTGAGCCGCGCCCCGGCCGGGCCGTTGCGGGGATCAGGCGGTGACCAGTTCCTCCAGTGCGGCCTCCAGGATATCCATGCCCTCCTCGGCCAGGGCTTCCGGCATGGTCAGCGGCGGCAGGAAGCGGACGACGTTGCCCAGAACGCCGCAGGTCAGCACCATCAGCCCCTTTTCCGCCGCCTTGGCCGCGAGCGCCTTGGTGAGGGCGGCATCGGGCGCGCGGGTGTCGCGATCCGTGACCAGCTCCATGGCCAGCATGGCGCCCAGGCCGCGCACCTCGCCGATGCAGGCGAACTGGTTCTTGGCGGCCATGGCCTCCAGGCGGCCCCGGATGATGCCGCCGATCACGTCGGCGCGGGCGACCAGCCCTTCCTCCTCGATCACGTCGAGGACCGCCAACGCGGCGGCGCACGACATGGGGTGACCGCCGTAGGTGCCGCCGATGGCCCCGACCTGGGGATGATCCATGACCTCGGCCTTGCCGACCACACCGGAGATCGGGAAACCGCCGCCGAGCGACTTGGCCACCGTCATCATGTCCGGGGCGACGTCCGCGTGTTCGGTCGCGAACAGCTTGCCGGTGCGGCCGAACCCGGTCTGGATCTCGTCCATGATCAACAGAATGCCGTGCGTGTCGCAGATCTGGCGCAGGGCGCGCAGAAAGGTCGGCGGCACCGGGTTGAAGCCGCCTTCGCCGCGCACCGGCTCGATAATGAAGGCGCAGACGCGGCTGGGCTCGACCTGGGCGCGGAACAGGGTGTCGATGGCGGCCAGCGCGTCGGCCTCGGAAACCCCGTGGTACGGATCCGGAAACGGCACGTGGAAGATATCGGCCGGCAGAGGGGCCACGCCGACCTTGTAGGGCACGACCTTGCCGGTCAGCGCCACGGTCAGCAGGGTGCGGCCGTGGAAGGCGCCGGTGAAGGCCACCACCGCCGGGCGGCCGGTGGCGATGCGGGCGATCTTCACCGCGTTCTCCACCGCCTCGGCGCCGCTGTTCAGGAACAGCGACCGCTTCGGCCCCGGCCCGGGCATCAGCGCGTTCAGACGCTCGGCCAACGCCACATAGGGCTCGTACGGGTTCACCTGGACGCAGACGTGCGCGTAGTCGTCAAGCTGGGCCTTGGCCGCCGCCATCACCTTGGGGTGACGGTGGCCGGTGGCCAGCACGGCGATGCCGCTGGCGAAGTCGATGTAGCGCTTGCCCTCGACGTCCCAGATCTCGCTGTTTTCGGCCCGGGCGGCATAGACCGGCTGATTGGTGAACAGGCCCCGGGGGACAGCGGCTTCGCGCCGCGCCTGAAGGGACACATTGGTGGTCATGGGTTCCGCTCCTAAGGCAGAGAAAGGGGATCACGTTCGGCGGTGGCGAGCACGGCGTCGCACAGCACGGCGCAGCCGGTCGCGGCCTGGGCGGGGTCGATGGCTTCGGCCGGGTTGTGGCTGATGCCGTCGACGCAGGGGATGAAGACCATCGCGGTGGGCACGACCATGGACATGTAGACGGCGTCATGGCCGGCGCCGGAGACAATGTCGCGGTGGCGAAGGCCGCGCGCGGCGGCGGCGGCGCGGACCCGTTCGACCAGCCCCGGGTCGAAGGGCAACACCGGGAAGCTCCAGAAGTCGCGAAGCTCGACGGTGCGGCCAGCGTCGGTCAGGCCGGCGACGGCGGCCTTCAGCTCCGCCTCCATGGTGTCCAGCACCGCCGTGTCCGCGTGGCGCAGGTCGATGGTCAGGGTGCAACGGCCGGGGATGACGTTGCGCGAATGGGGATGGACGTCCAGGATCCCCACGGTGGCGGAGGCCTCCTCGCCGTGCGCCGCGCCGATCGCCTCCACGGCCAACACCAGCGTCGCGGCCGTGACCAGCGCATCCTGGCGCAGGCGCATCGGCGTCGGTCCGGCGTGCGCCTCCCGCCCGGTGACGACGGCATCGTACCACCGTTGGCCGCGCGCCCCGGTGACCACGCCGACCTCCAGGCCGTCGGCTTCAAGCACCGGGCCCTGTTCAATATGCGCCTCGAAATAGGCCGCGACCGGATGCGCCGCCAGCGATGCGGGCCGCGTACCGCGCCAGCCCAGCCGTTCCAGATCATCGCCGAGACGCGCGCCGTCCTGGGCGACTTTGTCGAGAATCTCCGCCTCGGTGAACCGGCCGGTGAACACGCCGGAGCCCATCATCGGGGGGGCGTACCGCGCGCCCTCCTCGTTCATCCAGACCGCGATTTCCAGCGGATGGCGGGTGTGTCTGCCGGCGTCGTTCAGGCTGCGCACCACCTCCAGCGCGGCGAGCACGCCATACACCCCGTCGAAGCGTCCGCCCGTGGGCTGGGTGTCCAGGTGACTGCCCATCATCACCGGAGGCAGGGTGGGATCCGTGCCCGGACGGCGGGCGAACAGGTTGCCGATGGCGTCGGTCTCCAGGGTCAACCCGGACTCACGGCACCACCCGCTGAACAGGGCGCGGCCGGCGGCGTCCAGGTCGGTCAGCGCCTGGCGGCCGCTGCCGCCGCCGGGGATCGGACCGATTTCAGCCATCTCCATCAGCGACCGCCAGAGCCGGTTGCCATCCGGGGTGATCGTCGGTGCCGTCGGTGCCGTCATGGGGGGAACCGCCTGCGTTGTCATGATGCGGCCCGGCTGCGGGCGCGCAACTCCGTCAGGGCGTGGATGGTGCGCAGCGTCGGCACCTCCACCCCCACCCTATCCGCCAGTTCGAGGACCGCGCCGAGGATGGCGTCCAGTTCCAGACGGCGGCCCGCCTCATAGTCCTGAAGCATGGAGGTCTTGAACGCGCCGATCTCCGCCGCCATCGCGATGCGCTCATCGATGCTGGCACTGAGGGTGATCCCCAGCCGTTCGGCGACGGCGCGGGATTCGGTCATCATCCGCGCGGCCACCTGCCGAGTGCCGGGGTCGTGGCAGAGCGCGTCCATCCGCGCCCCGGTCAGCACGCTGATCGGGTTGAAGCACAGGTTGCCCCACAGCTTGATCCAGATCGCCTGGCGGATGACCGGGGTGGCCTGGGCGTCGAACCCGGCGCGGCCGAAGACATCGACCAGCGCGCTCAGCGCCGGCGTGGACCGCCCGGCGGGGTCCCCGAACACGAAGCGCTCGCCCTTGACGTGGCGAATGGCGTCGTCGCCGTGACGCTCCACCGCCACATGGGTCACCGCCCCGATCACCCGGTCCGGATCGATCGCCGCCGACAGCACGCCGCCCGGATCGACCGACGTCAGGGTCCGACCGCTGAGGGGCGCCGGCTGATCGACCGGGTACCACCACGGAATGCCGTTGAGGATGGGCACCACGACCGTGTCCGGGCCCGTCAGCGGGGACAGGTGGTGCAACACACCGGGCAGGTCGTGCGCCTTGACGCAGAGCAGCACCGCGTCCCGCGGTCCCAGAGCGACCGGATCGTCGGTTACGGTCAGGGGGGTGCGCACGACGCGCCCGTTCGGGGTGGTCAGGCTGAGGCCGCCCCGTCGGATCGCGGCGGCGGCGGCGGGGCGCCGCACCACCAGGGCCGTCTCGGGCGCGACGGCGGCGAGACGGGCGGCGACGAGGCATCCGACCGCCCCGCCCCCGATGACGGCGATCCTCACGAGGGGGGGCCTCCCGACGGCGGATGGGACGCATGCCACGCCTGACCCGGAATGGCGTCCAGAAGGGCCCGCGTATAGGGATCGGTGGGGTGTCCGAAGACCTCGGTGGCTGCCCCGTACTCCACGATGCGGCCATGCTGCATCACACCGACGGTGTCGCAGATCTGGGCCGCGACCCGCAGATCGTGGGTGATGAACAGCATGGCGAGGTTGAGCTTCGCCTTGATGTCCGCCAGCAGGTCCAGCACCTGGGCCTGCACCGAGGCATCCAGGGCCGAGACCGGCTCGTCCGCGATCAGCAGTTGGGGCTCCATGGCCAGGGCGCGGGCGATGGAGATGCGCTGGCGCTGACCGCCGGAGAACTCGTGCGGATAGCGGCCGCCCGCGCTGGCGTCCAGCCCGACGACGCCGAGCAACTCGCGCGCCCGGGCCAACGCCTCCGCCCGGGGGGTGCCGAAGGCGATCGGCCCCTGGGCGATGATCTCCGCGACCTTGTGGCGGGGATTCAGCGAGGCATAGGGGTCCTGAAACACCATCTGCACATGGCGCCGGAACGGTCGGAACCCGGCGCGGTCCAGCGACAGTAGATCGGTACCCTGGAACAGGATGCGCCCGCCGTCCGGCTTCAGCAGGCCGACGATGGCCCGCGCCAGGGTGGACTTCCCGGAGCCGGACTCGCCCACCAGACCGACCGTCTCGCCCGGATGGATGGTCAGATAAATGTTGTCGGAGACGACCAGTTCCGTGCGTTTGCTGACTCGGGTGCCGCCCGACCGGTAGACCTTGGTCACACCCTCGGCCGCCAGCAGCGCCGGACCGCCGCGCGCCACCGTCGCGTCCGTCGGCCGCCCGTGCGGCAGGGAGTCGATCAGCGCGCGGGTGTACTCCGCCTTGGGCGCCGTCAGAACCTCCTGGGCGGGCCCCAGTTCCACCACCCGCCCGTGCCGCATGACCGCGACCCGGTCGGCGATCTCCGCCACCACGCCGAAGTCGTGGGTGATGAACAGCACGGCCATCTTGTGCTCGCGCTGGATGGTCTTGATCAGATCGAGGATCTGCTTTTGCGTGGTGACGTCGAGGGCGGTGGTCGGCTCGTCGGCGATCAGGATGTCGGGCTTGAGCGCCAGGGCCATGGCGATCATGACGCGCTGCCGCTGGCCGCCGGACAGCCGGAACGGATAGCTCTTGCGCAGGGTCTCCGGCGACGGCAGCCCGACCGCGTCCAGCATCTCCACGACCCGGGCCTTGCGGGCCTTGCGGTCCAGGTCGGTGTGGATGATCAGGGCTTCCTCGATCTGGTCGCCCACGCGCATCAGCGGGTTCAGGGCGGTCATGGGCTCCTGGAAGATCATGGCGATGCGGTGCCCGCGCAGCGCCCGCTGCTCCGCCTCGCTCATGGCCACGATGTTCTGGCCGCGATACAGGATGCGCCCGGCGGCGATGCGCAGGTCGGGTTTCGGCAACAGCCCCATGATGGCGTGGGCCGTGACCGACTTGCCCGAGCCAGACTCGCCGACGACGCACAGGATTTCGTCGGGGTTGAGGGTGTAGCGGACCTTCTCCACGGCGAACGGGCGTTCCGCCTCGTCCGGCAGGGCGACGGTCAGGTTCTTGATCTCGAGCAGCGGCGGCGCGACGCCGGGGGCCTGGGTCTCTGTCTCTGTCTGGGGCATGGGTCAGGCCGTCCTCTTGCGGCGCAGGCGCGGGTTGAAGGCATCGTTCAGCCCCTCGCCGATGAGGTTGAGGCCCAGCACCGTCACCAGAATGGCGACGCCCGGGAAGAAGCTCATCCACCAGGCTTGGCGCAGCACCGTGCGGGCGCTGCCGACCATGAAGCCCCAGCTCATCGCGTTCGGATCGCCCAGGCCCAGGAAGGACAGCGAGCTTTCCAGCAGAATCGCCGTCGCCACCATCAGCGAGGCCGAAACGATGATCGGTGACAGGCAGTTGGGCAGGATCTGCTTGACGATGATGGTGCCGTTGGACTGGCCGCAGGTGACGGCGGCCTGCACGAACTCGCGCGAGCGCAGGGACAAGACCTCGCCCCGCACCAGCCGGGCCAGCGGCGCCCAGCTCACCAGGGCGATGGCCGTCACGATGCTGGTCAGACTGGGCGTGAAGATCGCGACGATCACCACCACCAGCACGAAGTTCGGGATGGTCTGGAACAGCTCGGTGAAGCGCATCAGCAGATCGCCCAGCCAGCCGCCGTAATAGCCGGCGATGGCCCCGATCAGCACCCCGATGAAGACCGCCGCGAGGGTCGAGGTCAGCCCGATCAGCAGGGAGACCCGGGCGCCGTGGACGATGCCGGCGGCGATGTCGCGGCCCAGCATGTCGCTGCCCATCAGCATGCCGTCGGTCATGGGCGGGGCGAACGGCAGGCCGACCATGTCCCAAGGGTCCTGCGGGTACAGGACATCGGCGAACACCGCCATCAGGATGATGACTGCGACGATGGCGAGCCCGATCACGGCGCCCTTGTTGCGGGCGAAGGCAAGGAGGAAATCGCGGGTCATGTCGTGATCTCCACCCGCGGATCGATCAGCACGTACAGCAGATCGGTCAGGATATTGAAGGCGATGACCAGCACCGAGGTGACGAAGAACACACCCAGCAGCACTTGATAGTCCCGCTGCAGCACGGCATCGAAGGTCAGCCGGCCGAGGCCGGGCCACGCGAACACGCTCTCCACCAGGATCGAACCGCCAATGAGCTGGCCCGCCTGGATGCCCGCGACTGTCAGGATCGGGAGGATGGCGTTGCGCAGGACATGGCGGGTGACGATGTTCCACTCGGTCTGGCCCTTGGCGCGGGCGGTCTTGACGAAGTCCATCGAGGCGACCTCAAGCGCCGAGGCCCGCATCATCCGGGTGTAGACGGCCATGTAGAACAGGCCGAGGGTCACCACCGGCAGGAACATATGGGACCCGATGTCCGCCAGCTTCTCCACGCCGGAGTAGCCGGCGCCGATGGTCTCGTAGCCGAACGCCGGCAACCAGCCGAGGTTGACCGAAAACACCAGGACCAGCATCAGGCCGACCCAATAAATGGGCGTGGCATAGGACAGCAGGGCCACGACCGTGATGGCGGAATCGGCCCATTTGCCCACGTTCAGGGCCGCCAGAAGGCCCAGGGCAACGCCACCCACTAGCGCCAGCACGAAGGCCGACAAGGTCAGCACCACCGTGGCCGGCAGCCGTTCCAGCAGCAGATCGGCGACCGGCCGTTGCTGGCGGAAGGAGAACCCGAGGTCCCCCTGAACGATGTGGCCGACATAGGTGCCGAGCTGAACGTAGAGCGGCTGATCGAGGCCGAACTGGGTGCGGAGCTGGTCGACGAAGGCCTGGTCGGCCGCGCCCGCCTCGCCGGCCATCACCGTGGCTGGATCGCCCGGTGCGGCGTGGATCAGCAGGAAGTTGAGGATGACGACGACCCCGAGGACCAGGACCGCCTTGACCAGACGACTGAGCAGAAATTGCAGCATGGGCGGCACGAGGGCAGATCCTCCGGTCCGGGGGGCGGCCGGCACGCGGACCGGGGTCCGTGTGCCGGCGCCTCGGGTGAGCGGTCCCTACTCGGGGGAGATCCACGTGTCGGCGTAGGTCTCGTTGACGCCGATGGCCGTGGTGATCGCGTCATGAACGCGGGTGTTGAGGATGTTCGGGAACTCCATCTCCAGCAGCCACGCCACCGGCACGTCCTCGACAATCAGCCTCTGGAGCTGGGAGTAGTCGTCCTGACGCTTTTCGGGATCGACTTCCTTTGCCGCCTCTTCGAACAGCCGATCCACCTCGGGGTTTTTGTAGCCCATCGTGTTGGTGAACAGCACACCCTGGCGGATGTTCGAAGACAGATAGGTGCGGCTGACCCCGATAGAGGGATCGGCGTACTGGTACAGGAAATCGGTGGTGATCTCGTAATCCCAGTTGGCGACCCGCTTGCCCCAACCGGCGGCATCGGTGCTTTCCAGAACCACCTTGACCCCGACCTTGCCCAGGGCCTGTTTGACGTATTCGGCCAGCCGCTGCCACGTCTCGCCGTAGGCCAGGGGCAGGAACTTCACCGTGGCGCGCACGCCGTCGCCGTCGGGCTCCAGACCCATCTCGTCCAGCAGGGCGATGGCCTTGTCGGGATCGTAGTCATACCGGGGCACGTTCGGGTCGTAATACTTGGTGACCGAATTGATCGGCCCGGTGGCGACACGGCCGAGGCCGAACCAGATGCGGTCGCGGATGAACTCCCGGTCCAGGGCGTACAGGATCGCCTGACGGAAGCGCTTGTCGCCCAGCGGCTCGACACGGTGGTTGATCTCCAGCCACATCAGCGGGGCCACGAACTCATAGCCTTTGCGGATGACCTGAAGGTGCGGCAGGGCGGCGAGGCGCTGGACGTCGAACGGCTCGATGTCGTTGTACTGGGACTGCATGACCTCGCCGTTTTCGAGGGCCAGGGCGCGCGACGCGGCGTCCGGAATGACCTTGAAGTAGATGTCATCCAGGTAGGGCTTGCCCTCCTGCCAGTAGTTCGGGTTCTTGACCAGGTGGATGTAGCTGCCCTTGACCCACTCGTCGAACATGAACGGCCCGGTGCCGATGGGCGTGTTGTTGTTCGGGTTGTTCTGGTAGTCGGTGCCCTCGTAGATGTGCGCCGGCATGATCGGCGTGGTGGACATCTCGAAGCCTTGCAGGAACGCCGGGAACGGCTCCTTCAGGGTGATGACCACCGTCCGATCGTCCGGCGCTGTGATGCTCTCGGCGCGCGACATCAGGGCGCGGGCGCGCGGGTGGGTGTCGGGCAGGAACTTGGTGAACGAGAACAGCACATCCTTGGACGTGAACGGCTCGCCGTCATGCCACGTCACACCCTCTTGCAAATGGAAGGTGTAGGTCAGGCCGTCGTCGGAGACCTCCCAGCTCTTGGCGAGGCTGGGGCGGGGCGACAGGTCGAAGTTGTAGGTCAGCAGGCTTTCATAGATCTTGCCGGCGACCGTCTGCGTCGGCGCCTGCTGGTTCAGGCCCAGGATCAACATCGGCGGTTCGGGCTGGATGATCGCCGTCAAGGTCCCCCCATGTACCGGGGTCTCCTCAGCGGCCACGGCCTGTGGCGGCGCCATCAGAGACGTCCCGGTGCAGGCCAGCGCCGTGGCGACCGCCAGACTGCGCAGGAAACGGATCGGGTGTTTCATATCTGAATCCCTCCTGTGGTCATCCGACCGTCGGACCGTGTGGGCCCTCCGGTCGGCTCAGCCGGCGCATAGGGCACCGACCCTCACGCTCCCCCCTGGCGAGACAGGCCGCACCACGCTGCCATGAACAGCGCCAGAACAGCCGTCACGTCCCGCAGGCTTTGCAGCGATACGGACTCGTCGATGGTGTGAATGGCGGTGGCCTCCGGGCCGTAGCAGGTCGCCGGGGTGTCGCCGTACAGGTTGAAGAAGCGGGCGTCCGTGGTGCAGGTGCAGGCGATGGTTCCGGCCGGCCGCCCGGCCACGGACCGGTGCGCGTCGTCCAGCAGGCGCAGCATGGGATGGTTGGCCGCGATCTCGAACCCGGGCGCCTGGAACCCCTGCCACGTCACCGTGGCGGCGCAGCCGGCCAGACGCGGGTCGGTCTCAAGGGCCTTGCGGATGCGCTGCTCGACGGTGGCGCTGGCCTCGGCGGCGGTCATGCCGGGGTAGAAGCTCAGGCGCCAATGGGTCGTGCAGGTCTCCGGGACGGACGAAGTCCACTCGCCGCCCTCGATGCGCCCGAGGTTGAAGTTGATGGGGTGCGGCACGTCGGCATAGGCCGGATGGGGGGCCGCGTTCCATTCGGCCTCCAGCGTCTTCATGTGCTCGGCCAGAAGCAGGGCCGCGTCGATGGCGCTGGTGCCCTTGGTGCGGTCGATCATGTGCGCGGCCAGCCCGGTTACCGTGATCGAGCACCACAGCACGCCGATCTGTGCGGTCATCAGGGTCTGCGCGAAGGGCTCGGGGATAATCGCCGCGTCGGCGCGGTATCCCCGCACCAGACAGGCGAGCGCGCCGTTGCCGGTGCATTCCTCCTCCACCACGGATTGGAGAAACACCGGCGCGGCCGGGGCGTAGCCCAGCGATTGAAGCGCCTTGAACGCCAGGGTGTAGGCCACGATGCCGGCCTTCATGTCGCCGGAGCCCCGGCCGTACAGGCGGCCGTCGCGCACCACCGGCTCGAACGGCGGATGGGTCCAACGGCTGGCGTCGCCCGGGGGCACCACGTCGATGTGGCCGTTCAGGATCAGCGATTTGCCGGTCGTCTGTGCCGGGCGGTGGCAGCCCACCACGTTCCGCCGGCCGGCGTAGGAGATCAGCGAGGGCGAATAGCCCGGATGGGTCCGGATGGCCGCCTCGTCGATCTCGAAGGCATCGACCTCCAGGCCGAGCCCGGCGAAGGTCTCGGCCATGAGGACCTGGGCGCCGGCCTCCTGCCCCATCTGGGAGTCCTCGCGCACCAGCGCGGACAAGAGGGCGATGGCGTCGTCCTGAAGCCCGTCGACCGCCGCACCGATGGCGGTTCGAAGGGCCGCATCCAGAGCGTCGAATTCCGTTGCAAGGCTCGTCCCGTCCGCCATGACCGTCCTCCCGACTCGACCTGTCGCGTCTTCGACCCCATCAGCAGAGCCCGCGCCGGGCGGATCCGGCAAATTGCGATTGTTGATTTATGACATTCGTTTGATTTATGTGAGGTGCGGAACCATCGGATCTCCACGGGCTTTTTGCCCGATGGCAGCCGGTTTTTCAGGCAGGATTTCCGCCGATAAAAGCCCAATGCCGTATTTGGGGGCACGTGTTTCGGCGTTCTCGGGTTCCGGTCTTAAACCAAATTTATGGGGAAGCCCGCCATGGAGTCTCCCGGTCACGCCGATCCCGACCGCTTTACCCGGGCGTTGGACTGGAACCTGCTGCGCACCTTTATGGTTGTGGTGCAGGAGGGCGGCATCACCAGCGCCGCCTCCCGCCTGTACCTGACCCAGCCGGCCGTCAGTCAGGCCCTGAAGCGGCTGGAGCAGAACCTCGGCCGCCAGCTTATCGAGCGCGGTGGGGGGCGCTTCCAGGTCACGAAAGCCGGCGAGCGCATCTACCGTGAAGTGGTGGAGATCTACGGCAACATCTCCCGGTTCGACCTGTTGATGCAGGATGTGAGCGACGAGATTTCCGGTCATGTGCGCATGTTGATGATCAGCCGGGTGCAGACCGCCCTGCTGGACGATGCGCTTCAGAGCTTCCACCAGCGCCACCCCCTGGTCACCTTCCGCGTCGATGTGCAGTCGGCGGTGGAGGTGCACCAGGGGCTGTTGCAGAAGACGGGTGCCATCGGGATCTGCCTGATGCGCGAGCCGATGCCGGGGCTGGACTCCGAGATCCTGGCCCGCCAGACCTACCGCCTGTATTGCGGTGCGTCCCACCGGTTCTTCCGCCAGGGCGCCATGACGGTGCGGGACCTGCGCCAGGAGAATTTCGTCTCCTTCGTGTCCGACCAGATCGACGGCATGCTGTCGCCCCTGGCCGTGTTCCGCGCCAAGGAGGGATTCGCCGGCCGCGTGATCGGGGCGTCCTCCAACCTGGACGAGGTGCGCCGCATGATCGTCTGCGGGCTGGGCATCGGCCCCCTGCCGGAACACATCGCCGCGCCCGACGTCGCGGCCGGACGGTTGTGGCCGTTGCCCCCGGAAGAAGGGGTGGCGCCGGTCGACATCCACGTGGCGTGGAACCCGTCGGCGCGGCTGCTGCCGGCCGAGCAGGCGTTTCTCGACCACCTGTTGGGCCGCATCCGCGACGTGCCCGCCTCGAAACGGCGCCCCCGGTAACGGTGTTCCCGCCGAGGACCGGTGGTGACCCGGGTTCAGCCCGCACGCCGCTCGTCCACCGCGTCCCCCGGAGAGGCGGGCACTGCGGTCGGGGTCTCTCCCTCGGGCCGTGCCGGCTTGGACACGTCACCCTACCGCGACCGCGCCGCCCCGAGTCCTCCTCATGCAAGCCGTTCGAACACGGCGGCGAGCCCCTGGCCGCCCCCGATGCACATCGTTTCGAGTCCGTAGCGCGCCGTGCGGCGCTCCATCTCACGCAGCATCGTGGCCAGGATGCGCACCCCCGTGGCGCCCACCGGGTGTCCGAGCGAGATGCCGGAGCCGTTGACGTTCAGCCGGGCAAAGTCGTCCGGCCCAAAGCCCCAGACCGTCGTGCAGGCCAGGACCTGGGCGGCGAAGGCCTCGTTCAGCTCGATGAGGTCCATGTCGGCCAGCGTCAGCCCGGCGCGTCCCAGCGCCTTCTCGACCGCCGGGACGGGGCCGATGCCCATGCGCTCCGGTCCGACGCCCGCGACACCCCAACTGACCAGCCGGCCGAGCGGCTTCAGCCCGAGGGCTTCGGCCTTTTCCCGCGTCGTAACGAGGCAGGCGGCGGCGGCGTCGTTCTGGCCGCTGGCGTTGCCTGCCGTCACGGTCGCCTCCGGGTCGGATTCGGCCAGGATCGGGCGCAGCGCCCCCAGGGAGTCGCGGGTGGCGTCGGCGCGCGGATGCTCATCGGTGTCGAAGATCTGTTCGCCCTTGCGCGTCTTCAGGGTCACGGGCACCCGTTCGTCGGCGAACCGGCCCGCTGCCTGGGCCGCGACCGCCTTGGCGTGCGACCCCACCGCGAAGGCGTCCTGGGCGTCGCGGGAGATGGCGAACTCGCGACGCAGGGTCTCGGCGGTCTCCAGCATGCCGCCCGGCACGGGGTGGAACCGCCCACCGGAGGTCACGCGCCCGCGCCCGATGCGACAATGCAGGGCCGCATCCCGGCCGCGCAGACCCCAGCGCATGCCCATGGTGTAGTACTCGGCTTGGCTCATCGATTCGGCACCGCCGGCGATGATCAGATCCGCCGCCCCGGTCTGGACGCACATCGCCGCGGTGATGACGGCCTGAAGGCCCGATCCGCACCGGCGGTCGATCTGCGTGCCCGGCACCGAGATGTCGAGGCCGGCGTCCAGCGCCGCGATGCGCCCGATCGCCGGGGCCTCGCTGTTCGGATAGACCTGCCCGAAGATGACGTCGTCGATCGCCTCACTCGTCACCCCGGTCCGGCGCACCAGCTCTTTCACCACCGTGGCGGCCAGATCGGCCGCGGGCACGTCGCGGAGGGCTCCGCCATAGCCCCCGACGGGGGTCCGGATCGGCTCGCAGATGACCGCATCACGCATATAAGGGCGTTCCTTCTCAATCCAGTCGCGGCCCGCCGGGGCGCCATGGTGCGCCCCAGTCTCGCCGCATCAGTCTCGCCGCACCCGTCCGCGCGTCAACGACGGAAGCGCCACGCCGTCCCTCAGGCGCCCCCGTGACGACGCCCGCGCCGGTGTCTGCCGTTGCTGCCGTGGACGAGAGGGGAGGCTCGCGGTGAGCGCGGCGGTCATCTCCCCGGCCGCGACCGGCGCCACGCCGATCCGGCCGGGAGCCCGGCACACGGCGACGCCGCTGCTGTCCACAATCTCGGGTGTCTGGGGGGAACCACGAGGGCTCCGTGGTGCTGTGGGCCCTTGTGCTCGCCACGCTGTGGGTGGCCGCATTGCCCTGGTGGTTCTTAAGCGCCTGGGACTCGGCCGCCGCCATGGGGTGCCGCCCGACGGCCGGCCGCAGAGCCTGTTCGTCGGGCGGCCGTCATCACTCGCACTTTTCGTACTCCGTGATCGTGCCGCTTTTCAGATTGTACTTCTTCAGCTCGATCCCGGAGACGGTGATGGTGTAGTCGGTGGTGCCGCTGTGCGGGCTGTTCAGCTTGTTCAGGCGGAATTCGATCCGGTTGGTTACGGGGCTTTCATAGCGGTAGCGCCCCCGGGCGAACCCCCAGTTGGTCGGACCATCGCGCCAGCGGTAACCGCCGTTGGACAGCACGATGAGGGGCGCGCTGTCGCTGTCGCAGGCGCCGCCGACCACCCAGGTTCCGGCGAACTGCTCCGGCAGTTCGGTGGTCCAGCCGTCGACCGGCCCCGCCGCCTCGTCGGGCGCCGTGCCGGTCTTCTCCGAAATGCTGTCCAGATAGATGACGATGGCCGCCGAGGCCCCTAGGGCCACCACGGTGCCGACGATCATTTTCCACAGGGGCGGGGCGTTCGGATTCGGATCCGGCTGGGACATCAGGCCGCCCCCGCCGTCGCCCAGGGAACGGCTTTGATGCCGCGCGTCTCGAACCGGGCGATCCGGATCGTAGTGGACCAGTGGGTGTCTGGCAGTCCGGCCTTGCGCATCAAATGGGTCAAAAACGCCTCCGGCGTCGGCAGTTGCTCCCAGACCTGGGGCAGGAAGACCCCGCGCCGGCCCTGGTCCTCCAGGATCAGGCCGTCCACACCGGGCTGCATCCGCGCCAGCAGATCGTCGCGATCGGTGACCGGCATCGGCATCGGCGGCGTCAGCACCGAGACCGACAGCCGCAACCCGGCCAGTTCATCATGATCCACCGGCGGAAACCGGGAATCCCGGAAGCCGGCGTTGAACCCGTGCTCGGCCACATCGCGGGCCAGCGGGCGCCGTGCCTCAACCGAGCCGATGCAGCCGCGCAGGGCGTCGTCCTGGGCGCGCGTCAGGGTGACGAACGCGGCCCCCGGCGCTTGTAGGGGCGGCGGCTCGTGCGTCAGATCGACCGGCCGGGGCCGACCGTACAGCGTGCCATGCTCCAGGCTTGTGGCGGCCAGCCGGAGCAGTTCGGCGCCGTGCTCGCGCACCAGGGCTTCGGTGGCCGCGACCGGGTCGTCCGCATTGGCGGCGACCTCACCCGAAGCTGCACCGGCGGCGATATGCCCGGCCCCCTGTTTGGGCGGGTCCGTCTCATGGAACGCCCAGGCGCCGTAGCCGACCACGCGGTCCCGCGAACCGGCCGTGTCGCCGCTGTTGCGCACGTCCAGCCGGTCCACCCGCAGGCCGCGCTGCCGCGCCAGGGCGAGCAGACCGTTGACGGCGGCGCAGCCGCAGGCCTC
The DNA here is from genome assembly GCF_014197855.1 of Roseospira marina. GTDB lineage: Bacteria > Pseudomonadota > Alphaproteobacteria > Rhodospirillales > Rhodospirillaceae > Rhodospira > Rhodospira marina. Next base: position 171,017 of record NZ_JACIGJ010000006.1, on the reverse strand, counting down.
GTGCGGGCCGATGGCGGTGGGGTCCAGGGATTCGATGGCGGCGGCGGTGCCCGCGTCCTTCCGTTGGCAGGTCTCGTAGTCCAGGAAATGGCTCAGGTCCGAGCTGATGACCACCGCCGTCTCCGGCCCGCCCCACAGAGCGTCCAGCGCCCGCGCCGCCTGCGCCGGGTCGCAGCGCCCGATGACCAGCGGCACCAGCGCCACGGCGTCCAGCACGCATTGGAGGAAGGGCAGATGGACCTCCAGGCTGTGCTCGGCCGCGTGCGCCTTGTCGTAGACGGTAACGTCGGCGAGCCTCTCCAGGCGCGCGCGCGCCCAGGCCTGATCCAGCCGGATATCGCCCAAGGGGGTGTGCCACGCCGCAGCCCCCGACAGCGCGAGGCCCGCGACCGGCACCCGATGGGTCGGGCCGACGAGCACGATACGCCGCAGCCGGTCCCGCGCCGGTTCCAGCCGGACATAGGCCTGCGCGGCGACGGCGCCCGAATACACATGGCCGGCGTGCGGCGCGATGATGGCCTTCGGCACCGGGGCGTTGTGGGCGCGCCCCCGCCGCGCGGCGTCCACAAGAGCGGTGACGGACTGGCGGAGCGCGTCGGGATCGTCCGCGTAAAAGGTGCCGGCGACGGCGGGCGGCCGGATGGTGGCGGGCGCGGCGGCGTGCGTCATGACCCGGACTTTCCTTGCTGGCGATCAACAGCTTCGGCGCGAGTATACTCCCGAACCCGGCCGGTCCCAAGGCTTGTACGGACGGGACTCGCTTGACGGGTGCGCGCGGAACCGGCACGGTGAGGTGGCTCACCCGGGGAGTCTCGACAAGAGGCTGAGATACTGATGGCCGGGGCCGTAGGGCTTCCGTGCAGCGCAGTGACCCGAAGAACCTGATCCAGTTCACACTGGCGTAGGGATGGTGCCCCGGCTTCTCGGGTCTCACAGGGTCCTTCGGCGACAGCGCCGCACACACCCCGACCTCCGACACGAAGCCCCCTCCATTCTTCCACGCAGAACTGGGTCTCCATGCTTCACCGAGCGAGGAGGCTCACACCGATGACTCCGACCAAGACCACGCCGACCCCGCCCACCGTCACCACCGGTCCCCTGCCGGCCGCGCGCAAGGTGTTCCAGGCCGGAACGCTGTACCCCGACGTCCGCGTACCGACGCGCGCCATCGATCTGCACCCCTCGGCGGGGGAGCCGCCGGTGATGGTGTACGACAGCTCCGGCCCCTACACCGATCCGGCCGCCACGATTGCCATCGACCAGGGCCTGCCGCGCTTGCGGGCGGGCTGGATCGCCGCGCGCGGCGACACCGAAGCCTATGAGGGCCGGACGATCCGGCCCGAGGACGACGGCGGCACCGGCAACGCCCACCCCCTGCCGCCGTTCCCGACCGCGCATGCGCCCCTGCGGGCCAAGGACGGCGGGGCGGTAACCCAGTTCGCCTACGCCCGCCGGGGCATCGTCACGCCGGAGATGGAGTTCGTGGCGATCCGCGAAAACATGGGCCGGGACGCCGCCCGGGCAACGGCCGAACGGGACGGCGAGGATTGGGGCGCATCCCTCCCAGACTACGTCACGCCGGAGTTCGTGCGCGACGAGATCGCCCGGGGCCGCGCCATCCTGCCGGCCAACATCAACCATCCGGAAAGCGAGCCGATGATCATCGGCCGAAATTTCCTGGTGAAGGTGAACGCCAACATCGGCAACTCGGCCGTCACGTCCTCCATGGCGGAGGAGGTCGAAAAGATGGTCTGGGCCACCCGCTGGGGCGCCGACACCGTCATGGACCTGTCGACGGGCCGCAACATCCACACCATCCGCGAGTGGATCCTGCGCAACGCTGCCGTGCCCATCGGCACCGTGCCGCTGTATCAGGCGCTGGAGAAGGTGGGCGGCGTGGCCGAGGACCTGAGCTGGGAGGTCTACCGCGACACCCTGATCGAACAGGCCGAGCAGGGTGTGGACTACTTCACCATCCACGCCGGATTGCGGCTGCCGCACATCCCGCTGACCGTGGACCGGGTGACGGGCATCGTCAGCCGGGGCGGCTCCATCATGGCCAAGTGGTGCCTGCATCACCACCGCGAGAGCTTCCTGTACGAGCACTTCGCCGAGATCTGCGACATCTGCCGGGCGTACGACGTCGCGTTCTCGCTGGGCGACGGCCTGCGCCCCGGCTCCATCGCCGATGCCAACGACCGCGCCCAGTTCGCCGAGTTGGAGACGCTGGGCGAGTTGGCCCGCATCGCCTGGGACAAGGACTGTCAGGTGATGATCGAGGGGCCGGGCCATGTGCCCATGCACAAGATCCAGGCCAACATGACCAAACAACTCGCCGTCTGCGGCGAGGCCCCGTTCTACACCCTGGGGCCGCTCACCACCGACATCGCGCCGGGGTACGACCACATCACCTCCGGCATCGGCGCGGCCATGATCGGGTGGTTCGGCACCGCCATGCTCTGCTACGTCACGCCGAAGGAGCATCTGGGTCTGCCCGACCGCGACGACGTGAAAACCGGGGTGGTGACCTACAAGATCGCCGCCCACGCCGCCGATCTCGCCAAAGGGCATCCGGCGGCCCAGGCGCACGACGACGCCATGAGCCGCGCCCGGTTCGAGTTCCGCTGGGAGGATCAGTTCAATCTGGCGCTCGACACCGAGACGGCGCACCGCTTCCACGACGAGACCCTGCCGGCGGCGGCGCACAAGGTGGCGCACTTCTGCTCCATGTGCGGGCCGAAGTTCTGCTCCATGAAAATCAGCCACGATATTCGGGACGCCGCCCGGGAGGAAGGCGCCCGCACCGAAGGCATGGAGCAGATGGCGGCGCGCTACCGCGATGGTGGTGATCTTTACGTGGCGGTGGATCAAAACGCCGTGTAAAGGTGACACGATCCGGGGGTGGGGGCGGTCAAGGAGGCGGGACAACCGCCTCCGTCCGCAACGAGGCCGTTATGCGTAAGCCGGCGAGTGAAGGCGACAGGCACCCGTCATCCATGACGACCAAGACGATGGCCTGTGTACGACGTTTGACCCGGCGTGACGTCCTGCACACGACGGCTCTCGGTCTCGGATTGATGGCGATGGACGGTTCTTTCGTGATGGATGGTACGAACGCTCCCGATCCCGAAGCCCTGGCGGCCCTGCGACCAGGCATGCCCATCTCCCGTGTCGCCGAGGCCATGGGCTCGGCGTGGCGGGCCCCGCCGGACCACACGGGCGGTGTCATCGATGGTCTGGAACACAGTCATGGGGTGGTCGTTCGCCTCGACCAGGATGACGTGATCGCCTCGATTGAGTTCGGTTGGCGGTTCACCAAGGCGGCGGTGGACGGCTTTCGGATCGGCATGACGCTGGCGGACGTTCAGGCCTTGGACCCGGACGTGACGGTTGGAGACGATCTGCCGCGGATGCGGGGCGTGCGGGAGGGACGGCGCCGTCTGCCGACGGGCGTGGAGATGCGCCTGCGGTTCACACGCGAGTCGCTGCGGAGCATCCGGTTCACCGACCACTCCGCCACCTCTCGCGACCCCACCGCGCCGCCCTACCCAGAGCCCGCCGGTGAGCCAGGGGCCCCGTTCGCCGACCCCAACTTCAAGCTCGTCGTTCTGTCGTCGCTGCTGAGGGAAAAAGAGTTGGACCTGGGAACGCCGGAAATGCTGGCCACGCATGTTCTGGGCCGGCCCGTCGATCTGGAGGATGAGGGATACGATCTCATACCGGAGGTGCTGGAGTATCTCAGACGCTACCCCTTGACCGATACGCTTCTGGCCAAAGTGCGATCTCTATATTTCGATGGGGGAGAAAATATATACGTATACCCATGGTATTTCTGGGATGGCGAGTCTTACGAGTTTGAGGTCTCCAGCCTGCAAGGCATTGAGCACTGTCCAAACGTGACGGATATTGACGCGATCGCCATGATTGACGAAATCGACATTCGTCAGCTCACGTCTCTCCCTCATTTGGAATCACTGTCGATTTCGACGGACTTCGTCGGCCTTGATGCGCTCCTTGAGCTTCCCAGCCTGAAGACGTTTCGTCTGATCGATACGGACACCTACAAAGAGGCCATCACACCGGGCCATCCGACGCGATCCCTGCTGGAGAGCCTGAAATCACAAGGCGTCTCGGTCGCGGTCCGTCCCGGCACCTGGGGTGGGGGCCGGCAGCCCGTGTTCCGGTGAGGGCGGCGTGTGCCGCCCGCGCTTCCTGCGCGCGCTAGCGGACCAGCAGCACCGGACTGTGGACCGTGCGGATCGTGCTGGTCGTCGTGCTGCCCAGGAAGAACGACCGCAATGGCGAATGCCCATAGGCGCCCATGACCAGCAAGGCGTCCGGCTGGTCCGTCATATAGCCGCTGAGGGCCTTGTCGGCTGCGCCCGACAGCAGGGTCGCCACCGGGGCGGCGCCGCCCTCGGGCCGGCGCTCCGACAGCCGAATCACCGCCGTATCGAGGCACCGGCGATGCGTGGTGTCGTCGGCCCCGGCGACGATCACATGGACGTCCAGCCCCGCGAACAGCGGCGACGTCGCGACAACGTCCAGGGCACGGGTTGCGGCCGCGCTGCCGTCGAAAGCGACCACGGCCACGCGCGGGGTCGTGATCCGGCTGGAGGCGATCAGCACCGGTTTCACGCTGGCGCGCACCACCTGCTCGATCAGGGCGCCGATGTGCTCGGTATCGCCCGCGCTGGACACACCGCGCTTGCCGACCACGACCAGATCGGCATCGGCCTCGCGCTCCACGATGGTCTCGACGATGTCGCCGTGGCGATGCAGCGGGGTCACCTCGCGAACCCCGGCCTCGGTCAGGCGCTGTTCGGCGGCGGCCAGCAGGACGCGGCCGCGCTCGATCGCGAGGCGGCCCTGCTCCTGGTCGATCCGGGTCAGTTCCTCCAGCAGTTCGCTCTTCACCCCCAGGCCGATGGCCCCGCTGAGGTCGTGGCGCGCGGCCACCGCGTCCGACCGCTGGACCACCTGAAGAATCTCCACGCTGGCGTCCAGGCGCGGGGCGGCCCATGCGGTCAGGTCGCACACGCTGGTGGCGTAGGCGGAGCCGTCGATGCAGGCAAGAATGCGGGTCATGGCAGGGTCCTCAATGCCCGGGGCCGGCCGAGGCCGCATCGGGTTTGTCATGAACGGCGAAACGGTCGACCATCGCGGCACTTTCAGGGTTCAGGCCGACGATCTCGACGCTGGCGCCCTCGCGGCGGAACTTGAGCACAGCCTTGTCGAGTGTGTCGACGGCCGAAATGTCCCAAAAATGCGCGTCCGAGACGTCGATGATCACGCGGTCGAGCACCTCCTTGAAGTCGAAGGCCTCGGTGAAGCGCTCGGTGGAGGCAAAGAACACCTGACCGGACAGGCGATAGGTTCGGCACCGGCCGTCCGCCGACAGGTCCGACGTCACGGTGAACAGGCGGCGCACCTTGCTGGCGAAGAACAGGCCGCTCAGCACCACGCCGGCCACCACGCCCTGCGCGAGATCATGGGTCCAGACCACGACCACCACCGTCACCACCATGACGACCGACGACGGCCAGGGGTGGTGGCGCAGGTCGCGGATCGAGCGCCAACTGAACGTGCCGATGGACACCATGATCATCACGGCGACCAGCGACGGCATGGGGATCTGGCTGACGAACGGCCCCAGAACCACGATCAGGAACAGCAGCACGCTGCCGGCGACGAAGGTGGACAGCCGCCCACTGCCGCCCGACTTCACGTTGATGACCGACTGGCCGATCATGGCGCAGCCGCCCATGCCGCCCAGGAATCCGGTCACAAAGTTGGCGAAGCCCTGGCCCTGGCACTCCCGGCGCTTGTTGCTGGGCGTGTCCGTGAGGTCGTCCACGATCTGCGCCGTCATCATGGATTCCAGCAGGCCCACCGCCGCCATGGTCAGGGAGTAGGGCAGGATGATCTGCAGCGTCTCCAGCGTCAGCGGCACGTCCGGGATCAGGAACGACGGCAGCGCCGATGGCAGGCGCCCCATGTCGCCCACCGTGTTGACGTCCAGTCCGCCGAAGATGGAGATCGCCGAGAGCACCAGGATCGCCACCAGCGGCGAGGGCACCGCCCGGGTCAGGCGCGGGAACAGGTAAATGATCGCCAAGCCGCCCGCGACCATCGCATAGGTCACCCAGGTCACCCCGGTGAGCTGCGGGATCTGCGCCAGAAAAATCAGGATCGCCAGCGCGTTGACGAAGCCTGTGACCACCGACCGCGAGACGTACTGCATCAGCAGGTCGAGCCGCAGCAACCCGGCGACGCCTTGCAGCACGCCCATCAGGATGGTGGCGGCGAACAGGTACTCGACGCCGTGATCGCGGACCAGCGGCACCACCAGCACGGCCACCGCCGCCGTGGCGGCCGAGATCATGCCGGGCCGCCCGCCGACCAGGGCGATGATGACGGCGATGGAGAACGAGGCGTACAGCCCGACTTTCGGGTCTACGCCGGCGATGATCGAAAACCCGATGGCTTCGGGGATCAGGGCCAGCGCCACGACGAGTCCGGCGAGGATGTCGCCGCGTGGGTTGGCGAGCCAGTCGCGGCGCAGGGCGGCGAGTGTGGTCATGTCTCTATCCGTCCCGGGAGCGACACACGCACCCGCCCCTGTCGTGCCCGCGCGGCGCGTCACGGCTGTGCGATGATGGTGTGTGTCGAGAGGTTTGCGGAAAGGGGTACGGCGCGCGCAGGCGTCCGCCGGCACGCCGGACCCGATGGCAGCGACTCACCCTACCGGAGGACGGGGCCGACCCGCAAGGATTCATCCCTACGAGGGGTGCGGGTGTTGACCACGCGGCGACGCCGGAACGATCAGGTCCAGCGTATCGCCGGTGTCCACATGCGCGACGGCCGGCAGCGTGCCCGCCAGATCGCCGTCCGCCTGAAGCGGCAGCGGATCGGCCGCGTGCAGCGTGACACGGCGGGCAGCGCGTCGCTCGACACCCTCCATCCCGGCCAGCCGTCCCGTCAGCAGCCCGAGGCCATAGCGCGCCAGCGCCGGCCTCCCGCCCCGGCGCAGCACCAGCACATGCAGGCAATCATCCCCGACGTCCGCGCCCGGCAATGCGGTCAGCGGGCCGCCGTACAAGCGGGAGCGTGCAACGACGACCAGCGACCCAACGAGGGTTTCTCTTTCATCGGCGAGGCCCTCCATCTCCACCGTGATGGACGGAAAGGTGTAGGCGGGCATCTCGCGGACCAGCGCCCACAGATAGGCCAGCACGCCGGTGTGTTTCTTGAGCGCGCCATTGATCCGGCGGACCACCTGCGAATCGATCCCAACACTGGCCACCGCCACGAACGGTCGCCCGTTCAGGCGCCCCGGCCGCAACACCCGCCGGTGCCCGGCGTGCAGCACCCGCGCGGCCGCTTCAGGGGCACGCGGCGGCAAACCGATATCGCGCGCCAGCACGTTGACGGTGCCGGACGGCAGCAGCCCAAGGGCGGGACCGGGCGCTCCCGTAGCCCGGCGCGCATCCAGCAGGCCGGCCGCCACCTCGGCGACCGTGCCGTCGCCACCGGCCGCGACGACCACACCGGCGCCCTCCCGTGCGGCGCGCGCGGCGAGGGGAATCGCGTCGCCGGGCCCCTCGGTGTGCCACAGCGCAGGCGCACACCCCAGGGCGCGCAACGCCGCCAGGGCGCGGGCCAACTGCCGGGCGGAGCCGCCCCCGGCGGTGGGGTTGGCGATCACAACCAGTGCGCTGCGGCGCGCCATCGACGATCCATGGAATGAATTATTTATTTCAGGATCAAAATGCGGTGTACTCATCAGGCTTCTACACTATCCTTTGTGCTGCGGCGCAACCGCGGCCGAAATGAAATCTGCGAACGGGTGTCGTTTCCCTTGCGATGCGGCGTGTGACTGCGTAGACGGTCCCCATCGGCTGGAGGCTCGGGGACCGATCTTCCGGAAGAGTGACCGCGACCGGGGCGCCTGTCGAGCGACCGGCCGCGCCGGTGCAACGGCGGCAGGTGGTGGGACGATGCAGCCACGGCAACAGGCCCCGGGCGGTGACGCCCGACCGCGCACGACGTCAGGAACGCAGACCCAAGACATGACAGCACAGGCACCGACGCCAAGGGTCTACAAGACCATCTTTCTGTCCGACATTCACCTGGGAACGCGCGGCTGCAAGGCCGAGATGCTGCTCGACTTCCTCAAGGCGACCGAGTCCGAGACCCTGTATCTCGTCGGGGATATCGTCGACGGCTGGCGCCTGAAAAAGCACTGGCACTGGCCGCAGGCCCACAACGACGTGATCCAGAAGCTGCTGCGCAAGGCCCGCAAGGGCACCCGCGTCGTTTTTATCCCCGGCAACCATGACGAATTCGCCCGCGATTACTGCGACACCCAGTTCGGTGATATCGAGCTGAAGCGAGAGCTGATCCACGAAGGCGGGGACGGCCGGCGCTATCTCGTCATCCATGGCGACGAGTTCGACGGCGTCGTGATGTACGCCCGCTGGCTCGCGGTGCTGGGCGACTGGGCCTACGTGATCGTGCTGGAGGTGAATCACTGGTTCAACCTGCTCCGGCGGCGGCTGGGCCTCCCTTACTGGTCGGTCTCGCAGTACCTGAAGCACAAGGTCAAGAACGCCGTCCAGTTCATCACCAAGTTCGAGGAAGGCATGGCCGACCTCGCCAGCAAGCGCGGCGTCGACGGCATCATCTGCGGCCATATCCACCATGCCGAGATCCGTCAGGTTGGCGAGGTGCTGTACTGCAATGACGGCGACTGGGTGGAAAGCTGCACCGCCCTGGTGGAGCACCCCGACGGCCGCATGGAGATCCTGGACTGGACGAAGGTCCGCGACGTCTCGATGGTCGAGGAGTACCGCCGCCGGCCGAAGCGCACCAAGGGCGGGCGCGGCACGGCCAAGGCTCCGACCCCGGCGGAGGTGATGGCGCAGGTGGACGAGGGGCTGGTGTCGCGCCCGGCGCCCGGCCTTGTCTCCACGCACCCCGAGGCGGACCCGAACGCACACCAGGACCCGAACCAAACCGAGACCGAAGCGGAGACCGAGACCGGGGCCACGCCCCCGCCGGCGCGCCGCCGGGCACGGGCCTCCTTCTGACCGGCACCCCACCATGACCGTTTCGTTCCCGCCATCCTCGTCCGCCGCTTCGGAATCGCTCGGGTCCCGGGGAGCGGAGCGCATCATGATCGTCACCGACGCCTGGCTGCCCCAGGTCAACGGCGTCGTGCGAACCCTGGATACGCTCCGCGATCATCTGGAGCGACGTGGTCATGCCGTGCGCATGGTCACCCCCGACCAGTTCGACACCGTGCCCTGCCCCACCTATCCCCAGATCCGGCTGGCCCTGGTGCCGCGCCAGAAGATCGCCGCCGCCATGGACGACTGGCGCCCGACCGTGGTGCACATCGCGACGGAGGGCCCACTGGGCTGGGCCGCGCGCGGCCTGTGCATCGACCGGGGCTGGCCGTTCACCACCGCCTTCCACACCCGCTTTCCCGAGTACGTCCAGGCCCGCTTCTGGGTGCCGGTGGACTGGAGCTATGCGTTGCTGCGGCACTTCCATGGCCGGTCCAAGGCCATCATGGTCGCCACGCCGTCGATCGAGGACGAACTGACCGGCTGGGGGTTCCACAACATCCGGCGCTGGGGCCGGGGTGTGGATACCACCCTGTTTCGGCCGCGCGACAAGACCGCGCTGGACGCCGCCATTCAGGGGCCGCGCCCGTGGTTCGTCTACGTCGGCCGGGTGGCGATCGAAAAGAATATCGAGGCCTTCCTGTCCCTCGACCTGCCTGGCACCAAGATCGTCGTCGGCGGCGGCCCCCAGCTTGACGACCTGCGCGCCCGCTTCCCGGACGTGGTGTTCCCGGGCGAGAAGCGGGGCGAGGAACTGGCGCTGCACTACGCGGTCGCCGATGCCTTCGTCTTCCCCAGCCTGACCGATACCTTCGGGCTCGTACTGCTGGAGGCGCTGGCCAGCGGCGTGCCCGTGGCCGCCTTCCCGGTGGCGGGACCGCTGGACGTGATCGGCGACGCCCCGGTGGGCCGACTGGACGAAGACCTGCGCGCAGCGGCACTGGGGGCGCTGAAGGCCGACCCGATGGTCTGCCGCGCCTTCGCCGAGGCCCGCTCCTGGGGGGCCAGCGTGGACCAGTTTCTATCCAACATCTGCCCGTTCGACGCCGAGGCCCTGGCGGCGGAGGGGGCGGGGGCGAACGCGGAAGCCGGCGCGGGCGCGGGTGGCGCTTGACCCGGCTCGTTCCGGCTCGTAAGCCTCGCCCGGCGGATCCACCCTTGAGCCTGGCAATCGGATGCCCTTGCTGACTCTGTACCGGGGCCTGATCGATATGTCGGCCCCCGCCGTGCGCGCGACCCTGTGGTATCGCCGGATGCGCGGCAAGGAGGACGCCGAGCGGTTCGGCGAACGCCTCGGAGAGGCCGGCCGCCCGCGCCCCGAGGGACCGCTCGTGTGGTTGCACGGCGCCAGCGTGGGCGAGTCGCTGTCGCTGCTCCCCCTGATTGAGCGCCTGCGGGCGGAGCGGCCCGCCCTGACCATGCTGTGCACCACCGGCACAGTGACGTCGGCCGCGTTGATGGCCGAGCGGCTGCCCCCCGGTGCCGTGCACCAGTTCATTCCGGTCGACCGCACGCCTTACATCCGGCGTTTCCTCGATCACTGGCGGCCGGACCTGTTGTTGCTGGCGGAAAGCGAGCTGTGGCCGACGCTGGTGCTGGAAACCGCCGCCCGTGGCGTGCCGATGGCGCTGCTCAATGGGCGGATGTCGGACGGCTCGTTCCGGCGCTGGCGGCGCTACGCGGCCGGCGCCGCGCGGGGGTTGCTGTCGCCGTTCCGCCTGGCCCTGGCGCAAAGCGAGGCCGACGCCGAACGCTTGCGGGCGCTGGGGGCCGATCCGGTGGCCTGCGTCGGCAACTTGAAGTTCGCCGCCGCGCCCGCGCCCGCCGATCCGGCGGAGGTGGCACGGTTGCGTGAAGCCCTGGGCGGCCGGCCCTGCTGGCTCGCGTTGTCGACCCACGATGGCGAGGAGGCCCTGACCGCCCGCGTGCATCAGGCCCTTGCGGCGCGCGTGCCGGATGTGCTGACCCTGGTCATGCCCCGCCATGCGGCGCGCGGCGACGCGGGGCGCGCGGCTATGGAGGAGATCGGCGTGCGCGTGGCGCAGCGCTCCCGGGGCGAGGCGGTGACGGCGGACACCGACGTCTATTTGATGGACACCATGGGCGAGGTGGGGTTGGCCGCGCGGCTGGCCCCGGTGGTGTTCATGGGCAAGAGCCTGATCGGCGAGGGCGGCGGCCAGAACCCGCTGGAGCCGGCGCGCCTGGGTGCGGCGGTGTTGTTCGGCCCGCGCATGGAGAACTTCCGCGACATCAGCGCGCGCATGCTGGCCGCCGGGGCGGCGCGTACGGTCCCCGACGAGGCCGGTCTGGTCGACGCGGTGGCCGAACTCCTGACCGATGCCGCCGCGCGCGAGGATCTGGGGCGGCATGGCGCGGCCTTCGCGGATGGCGAACAGGGGGTGTTGCCGCGCGTGCTGGACGCGCTGGCGCCGCTGCTTGATCCCATCGCGCCCCAGGCGGCTTGCCCAGAGGAGACGACCAGCCGTGCGGGCGCCTGAGTTCTGGTGGCGACGCGACGGCGGCGGGCTGCCGGGCCGCCTGCTGGAGCCGGCCGGCTTGCTCTATGGGTGGGCGACCGCGCGGCGGCTGGCGCGGGGCCAACCGGCGCGCCTGCCGGTGCCGGTGATCTGCGTCGGCAATCTGGTCGCCGGTGGCGCAGGCAAGACTCCGGTCGTACTGGACATCATAACACGATTACGCCGGGACCTCGGCCTGAACGCGGTGGTCCTGTCGCGCGGCCACGGCGGGCGGGAGGCTGGACCGCTGCGGGTCGATCCCGGGCTTCACACGGCTGCCGACGTGGGCGACGAGCCGCTGATGATGGCGCGCGCCGGCCTCCCGGTGTGGATCGCCCGCGACCGCGCCGATGGGGGCCGGGCCGCTGTGGCGGAGGGGGCCGGGGCCGTGGTGATGGATGACGGCTTTCAGAACCCGGCGTTGGTCCAGGATCTGCCGCTGGTGGTGGTGGATGGAGCGCGCGGCTTCGGCAACGGCCGCCTCGTGCCCGCCGGTCCCCTGCGCGAGCCGGTGCCGGTCGGTCTGGCTCGCGCCGGCGCCGTGGTGGTGATGGGCGAGGACACGGCCCGCGTCGCCCGCCATGTCCCCCGGGGTGTGCCCGTCCTGGCCGCCCGCATCGAACCAGGACCGCGCGTGCGCTCCTGGGACGGGCAGCGGGTGGTCGCCTTCGCCGGCATCGGCGATCCGGACAAGGTGTTCCGCCTGCTGCGGGACGTCGGCTGCCGGGTGGTCGCGACGCACCCGTTCGCCGATCATCATCCCTACCAGCCGACCGACATTCAGCCGATCCTGGACGAGGCCTTTGCGTTGGGGGCGCTGCCGGTCACCACGGCCAAGGACGCCGCGCGTCTGACCCCCGACCAGCGCCAGCAAGTCGATATCATCGATGTCACGGTAACCTGGTCCGACCCGGTCGCGCTGGACCGGTTGCTCGGGGCGCTCGCGGCCCGCCCGCCAAAGGGCCATCCGTCCGAGTGACTGCGGCACGGGGCACGGTCACTCGGACGAGTCGGCCTACCGCGACGGATATTACAGGCCGTGGCCGTTTCGAAGTTGCTCGACCCAGGCCGTGATGCGGTCGCCGGTCTTGTTCGGCTCCTGATCCTCGTCGAGGGCGAGTCCGACGAACTGGCCGCCCCGTTCGGCGAACGAGGCCGTGAAGTCATAGCCGGCCACGTCCGTGAACCCGATCACCTCGGCGCCGCGCGCCACCGCCGTGTCATAGAGCACGCCCATGGCGTCGACGAAGGTGTCGGGGTAGGTGAACTGGTCGCCGGTGCCGAACAGGGCGACGCGCTTGCTGGCCAGATTCGCCTCCTCCAGGAGGTGATAGTTGGCCTCCCAGTCGGACTGCAGGTCGCCCATTCCGTAGGTCGGCGCGCCCAGCACCAGCAGGCGGGGGCTTTCGAAATCCGCCACGGTTGCCGCGGCGACATCGACGGCGCGGCCTTGAAGCCGTTTGGCGATGCGGTTGGCGACGGCGCGGGTTGCGCCCGCGTCGGAACCGAAAATGACGTTCACGCTCATGGTGGGGCCTCGCGGTGGTGTGAGGGGACAGGCGGGTGACTCCGCCCAGGGTGTGCGACCCTTGAGCTAACGCGAATGCGACGCATACGCAATGCGAATCGTCAAGACAAGCGCGCCCTTTATTGGCGGGCTGCCGGTCCGGCTCAGAAGAAATGGGGTGAGTAAAGACCCGTTCGAAGGCTGGGTTCGCAGAGTGCATAAAGACGGGTCCTTAATGACCCGAGTTGTCAATCCGGTGTGCCTGGCCTTCGGCGCGTACCGCGCACCGAGCGTTTCATAAGAAGACGTTTGCGCTCAAGTTTTGTCTCTCAAACGGGATACTTCACTTGAATCCACGTTGATTTTGCGACTGAGTTGCATTACCGATACCCCGCCTGATGGAGCAAGAACCCTGGGGGACTCGCAATGATCCGAAGTGACCGGACGGGCCGGCATGCCGCGCTTTTTGCCGGAGGACTGCTTGGGACCGTGTTGGCGGCGCCCGCCGTGTGGGCGCAGGCGACCGAGACATCCGAGACGTCGGCCGCCGGTCGGTCGTCTTCTGGGCAATCGTCCCCGGGGCACCTCTCAACAGGGCACCTCTCAACGGGGCCGATCCGGCTCGATCCGGTCTCCGTGACCGCCACGCGAACCGAGATCGACCCCTTCACCTACCCCGGCATGGTCACGGTGATCGACCGCCAGAGGGTCCAGGATCTGAATGCCTCGACGCCGGACGACCTGCTCAAGATGGTGCCCAACGTGCAGTTCTCCGGCGGACCGCGCCGGACGGGCGAGGTGCCCTCGATTCGCGGCTTTTCCGGGGACGATATCGTCATTCTTATCGACGGGGCCCGGCAGAACTTCGGCTCCGGTCACGACGGCCGGTTCTTCCTCGATCCGGCCCTTCTGAAGGGCGTCGAGGTGCTGCGCGGCCCGGCGTCGTCCCTCTACGGCAGCGGCGGCACCGGCGGCGTCATCGAGTTCCGCACCGTGGAGGTCGACGACTTCCTGGAACCCGGCCAGACGTTCGGGTTCACCAGCTCGCTCGGCGGCCAGACCGTGAACGATGAATGGCTGGTGACCACCACCGCCTATGGCCGCCCGATGGACGGCGTGGATCTGTTGGGCAGCGTCGCCCGCCGGCGGTCGGGCGAAATCGAGCTGGGCGACGGCAGTACGTTGACCGACAGCGACGACTCCATCGTTTCGGGGCTGGTCAAGGGCGGGGTCGACCTGACCGACCATCACCGCCTGGAGGTGTCGTTCAGCCACTTCTCGAACGACGCCGAGGAGCCGAACAACGCCCAGGGGCGCGGCGGCGAGGATCTCGTCGACAAGGAAATCGCCACCGACAACGCTCGCGTCGCCTATTCCTATCGGAATCCCGATAACGACTGGGTCGATCTGGACGTCGTCGCCTACTACACGCGCTTCAAGGCCGACGAGCTGCGGCTGGACGATCTGGGCGCGGGGCCCGAGGGTGAGCGCCTGACCCGCGATGTGGAGACCATCGGCGCGCGGATCGACAACCGCACCCGGTTCCGTCTGGCGGAGCAGTCCCGGGTGATCCTGACCTACGGGGCCGAGGCCTACCGCGACGAACAGGAGGGCGAGAGCGCCTCCGGCGACCGCGAGGGTGTGCCCAACGCCGACGGCACCTTCGCGGGCCTCTATGGGCAGGCGCAGGTCGTGCTGGTCGAGCCGCTGAGCCTGCCCGGTGAGGTCCACGTCATCCCGGGGCTGCGCTTCGACCACTACGACTTTTCCAGCGACGTCGCGTCGACCGATACGACGGAGAACCGGCTGTCGCCGCGCATCGGCCTGACCTACAAGCCGGTGCCGTGGTTCATGGTGTTCGGCAACTACGCCGAGGCCTTCCGGGCGCCGACGTTCAACGAGATGTACCTGACCGGCACCCACTTCGAAATGGCGGGCCTGGGCATCGTGAACCGCTTCGTGCCCAACCCGGATCTGAAGCCGCAGACGACGCGGACCGTGGAGTTCGGCGCCGGGCTCGATTTCAAGGACATTCTGTTCGAGCGCGATCGCTTCGACGTCAAGGTCTCGCACTTCCACATGTGGGGCGATGACTTCATCGACCTCGCTGTGAACCAGCCGGCGCCGTTCGCAGACTGCAACCCGTTTCGACCGGGCGCCTGCGACGGCACCACGACATCGACCAACGTGCCGAACGCGGAGTTGTGGGGCACAGAGATCGAAGGCAACTACGAAAACGACCGGATCCGCCTCGGTCTCGGCTTCTCCTCCATCGACGGTGAGAACACCGACACCGGCGAAAAGCTCGGCATGCTGACGCCGACGCGGGTCACCCTCGACACCGGTCTGAAGGTGCCGGAGATCGATTCGCTGATCGGCTGGCGCATGACCGTGGCCGGGCGCTTCGACAAGGTGAACGATCCGGCGGAGAAGCGGGACGCCTACGACGTCCACGACGTCTACGCCGTCTATCAACCGTCGGACGGCGTGTTGAAGGGCCTGCGCGTCGACCTTGGGATCGATAACGCCTTCGACGAGGACTACTCGCGCGTCTACACCGGCGCGTCGGAATCGGGCCGCAATTTCAAGGCCCTCGTCAGTTACAGCATGGCGTGGTGAGGCCGCGATGATGACCCGTTTTTTCCGTCCGTTTGCAGCCGCGCTGCTGCTGGTTGCCCTTGGGATCGTCCCCGCGTCGGCCGAACCGCCCGTCCGCGTGGTGTCCGTGGGGGGCGCCGTCACCGAGATCGTTTACGCCCTGGGGATGCAGGACCGGCTGGTCGCCGTGGACGCCACCAGCATCTATCCGCCGGCGGCCGAGGATCTGCCGGATGTCGGCTACATGCGACAGTTGGCGGCGGAGCCCATCCTGGCGTTGGATCCTGACCTCGTGTTGATGATCGAGGACTCGGGGCCGCCCGAGACGCTCGCCCAGCTTGAGGCCGCCGGCCTTCCCATCGCGCCCATCCCCGACACGCCGACCATCGCCGGCGTACGCGACAAGATCCGGCGGGTGGCGGACGCCCTGGACCGGCCGGAAGAGGGGGCCGCCCTGGCCGCCGAGGTGGAGCGCGCCTATACCGCCGTCGTGGATCGCCTGGAGGGGGTGACCCACCGGCCGCGCGTTCTGTTCCTGATGGCGATGGGCGGCGGCGCCCCGATGGCCGCCGGCGCCGATACCCCGGCCGCGGCGGTGATCGCGATGGCCGGGGGGCAGCCCGCCGTGCCGGAGATGACCGGCTTCAAGCCCCTGTCGCCGGAAGCGGCGGCGGCCGCCGCGCCGGACGTCATTCTCGTGCCGGACCGGACCGTTGAGGCCCTCGGCGGCGCCGAGGCCATCCTGGCGCGGCCCGAGCTGGCGGCCACGCCGGCCGGGCGCACCGGTCGGCTGGTCAGCATGGACATCATGCTGCTGCTCGGCTTCGGTCCCCGCCTGCCGGAGGCCGTGGCCGATCTGGCGACGGAGCTGCATCCCGACCGCATGGCGGCGCGGTGACGGCGATGCACGGACCGATCCCCGATCCCCGCGTCGCGACCGTACGCCAGATCACGACGGACACCGCCGGCCGGAGGCGCCGGCGCGCCGGTGCCGGTCTTGGGGTGCTGGCGGTGACGCTGGTCGGCTGCGTCGTGCTGTCCATCGGCATCGGGGCGGTCCCGATCACGCCGCTGGAGGCGCTGTCGATCCTGGCGACCCCGCTCGGGTTCGAGCCCCTGACCGGCCACACGCCGGTGCAGGAGCTGGTCCTGTGGTCGATCCGTCTGCCGCGCACCGTTCTGGGGCTTCTGGTCGGTGGCGTCCTGGCGGTCTCCGGGGCCGTCTTGCAGGGGCTGTTCCGCAACCCCCTGGCCGATCCCGTGCTGATCGGCATTTCCAATGGAGCGGCGCTCGCCGCCGCCGTGGTCATCGTGTTGTGGGGCGTGCTGCCGTTCGCGACCGCCGGCATCGGCCGCGACGTCGCCCTGCCGGTCTCGGCCTTCGCCGGGGCGCTGGTGGCGATCGCGCTGGTCTATCGCATCGCCAGCCACGACGGTCGCGCCGATATCGCCACCATGCTGCTGGCTGGGGTCGCGCTGACCGCCATGGCCGGCGCGGGCATCGGCACTCTGGTCTTCATGAGCGACGATCAGGCCTTGCGGGATCTGAACTTCTGGCTGCTCGGCAGTCTGGGGGGCGCCAACTGGGAGCGGCTGATGATCGCGGGCCCCCTGATGCTGGGCGCCGGACTGGCGGCGCTTGCCCTGGCGCGCCCCCTGAACGGGTTGCTGTTCGGCGAGACCGAGGCGCTCCACATGGGCTTCGACGTGGAGCGGACCAAGCGGATCGCGGTGCTGGTGACGGCCCTGGCCGTGGGCGCGGCGGTGGCCCTGAGCGGCGTGATCGGGTTCGTCGGCCTGATGGTGCCGCATCTGGTGCGGATGGTCCTCGGGCCGGATCACCGCGTCCTGTTGCCGGCCGCGCTGATGGGGGGCGGGGCGCTGATGCTGCTTGCCGACCTCGTGGCGCGCACCATCGTGCTGCCCGCCGAACTGCCGATCGGCATCGTGACCAGTTGTGTCGGGGGGCCGTTCTTCCTGTGGCTGCTGCTGCGGCGGCGCGCCCTGGGCCTGTGGTAGGGGAGGGGGGCGTGCTCGAGGGTCGCGATCTGACCGTCATCCGCCGGGGCCGTCGCATCGTGGACGACGTCACCCTGGACGTTCCGGCCGCCACGGTGACCGCGCTGATCGGTCCCAACGGTGCCGGAAAGTCCACCCTGCTGCACCTGCTGTCCGGGGCGTTGGCGCCGCAGGCCGGCACCGTGACCTTCGCCGGGCGCCCGCTGGCCCAGTGGTCGCGCGCCGCCCTGGCCCGCCATCGCGCGGTGCTGCCCCAGGCCTCCGAGCTGTCGTTTCCGTTCCGCGCGCTCGACGTGGTGCGGATGGGGCGGGCCGTCCACGCCGGCCGTTCGGGGCGCGACCACGATGCCGCCGTGGCGGTCGCGGCCCTGGAGGCCGTCGACGGCCTTGCCCTCGCCGACCGCGTCTATCCCACGCTGTCCGGGGGCGAGCGCCAGCGGGTCCAGCTCGCCCGCGTGCTGGCCCAGATCTGGACCGATCCCGCAAGGCCGGAGCCGGAGGGCGCCGGGCGCGCGCTGCTCCTGGACGAACCGACCAACAATCTCGATCTGACTCATCAGCATCAGTTGATGCGCTTCGCGCGCCGGCTCGCCGACGAGGGCGTCGCGGTGCTGGCGGTGCTGCACGACCCGAACCTCGCCGCGCTCTACGCCGATCGGATGGTGGTGCTGGCGGACGGGTGCGTGGCCGCCGAGGGGCCGGTCGAGGCCGTCATGACCGAGACCGTTCTGACCCGGACCTTTGGCCTGCCGGTGACCATCCAGCGCCATCCGGGTCGGGGCACCCCGCAGTTGGTGCCGTCCTAAGTCGGGCAGCGGGCCGGCCCGAAACACCGCTCAGTCAGGGAGAACGCTGCATGTTTATCGCCATGAACCGCTTTTCGGTCCTCAAGGCGCACGCCACCGAGTTCGAGGCGGTGTGGAAGACCCGCGAAAGCCGGCTGACCGACCAGCCGGGCTTCGTCGCCTTCCACATGCTCAAGGGGCCGGAGGAGGAGGAGATCATCCTGTACGCCAGCCACACGCTGTGGCGCACCAAGGCGGATTTCGAGGCCTGGACCCAGTCGCAATCGTTCCGCGACGCCCACAAGGATGGGGGCCGGACCAAGCACATGTACAGCGGGGGGCCCCGGTTCGAAGGTTTCGAGGTGATCCAGGAGGTAAAGGGTGGAGATGGCTGACGACGCGGCGACCTTGGCGTCGCCGGTCCCGGAGGCGGCGCGCGCGATCCTCGGGGGCGATCCGCTGACCGGCGCGTTTACGGCGCGCCGCTCGTCGCACTGGTTCGCGGGCCGCCCGACGCCCGTAGAGCATCCCGCGACGGCGTGGGAGGCCCTGATGGCCATGCCCCGGTCCGGTAAGACCGTGGCCTACATCCACGTGCCCTTCTGCGCCAACCACTGTCTGTTCTGCGGGTTCTACCGCAACCCGACCCGCGATCCGTTTTCGGGGCCGTACAGCCGCGCCCTGATCCAGGAGTTGGAGGCGAGCGCCGACCATCCGGCGGTTCGGTCGGGCCCGGTGCATGCCGTCTACTTCGGCGGCGGCACGCCGACCGCACTCGACGAGGCGGATCTGCACCGGGTTATCGCGGCCGTGCGCGCCAACCTGCCGCTGGCGCCGGATTGCGAGATCACCGTGGAGGGCAGGGTTCACGGCTTCGACGACGCGCGCATCGCGGCCTGCCTGGAGGCGGGCGCGAACCGCTTTTCCATCGGCATCCAGACCTTCGACACCGCCTTGCGGCATCGGTTGGGTCGCAAGGCCGACCGGGCCGGCGCGGAGGGGATGCTGGCCGCCTTGCGGGCGCGCGATCAGGCGGCGGTGGTCTGCGACCTGATCTACGGCCTGCCGAACCAGACGCTGGAGATGTGGCGCCGGGACCTCCGCTTGGTGGTCGACTTGGGGCTCGACGGCGTGGACCTGTACGCGCTGACCCTGAACCCGAGCAGCCCATTGGCCCGCTCCATCGAAAAGGGCGCGCTGCCGCCCGCCGCCGACCTGCCCGCCCAGGCGCGGTTCTACGCCGCGGGGCTGGAAACCTTGGACGCCGCCGGCTGGCACCATCTGACCCAGGCCCATTGGGCGCGCACCACCCGCGAGCGCAATCTGTACAACCAACTCGTCAAGGAGCAGGCCACCTGTCTGGCCTACGGGGCGGGTGCGGGCGGTCTGTTGGCCGGCCACCGTTATGTGCTGGACAGCGATGAGGCGGCCTACCGCCAGCGGGTGGCGGCGGGCGAAAAGCCGCTGTCCATGATGTTCGCGCCGATGCCCGATCTCTCGGCGCGCGGCGCGGTCGCCGCCAGCCTGGAAACCGGGCGCGTCTCGGCGGAACACCTGGAGGCCCGGGTCGGTCCCGGGTTCGCGGACCGCCTCGCACCCGTGCTCGCCCACTGGGCCCAGGCCGGGCTTCTGGCGCCCATGCCGGGCGGCTATGCCCTCACCCCGGCCGGCTGGTTCTGGCAGGCCAATCTGATCGCCGGCCTGCACGCGGTCATGTCGCAGCACCGCGACGGCCAGGGCGCCCCACTCCCCCCGCAACAGGAGACCCCGTCCCATGCCCGACGTCCCCATCCCGGATGAGGCCCGCGCCGCCGCGCTGGCCGCCGTCACCGCGCGGTTCGCGGCCTCCACCGACGGCGTGTTGGAACAGATCGCCGCAGACTACGGCCTGACGCCCCGCGAGGTGGCCGCCTGCCTGCCGCCGGAGGTCGGACCAACCGTCTCCGGTGCCCTGTTCGAGGCCATCCTGCATGACGTCGCAGAGTGGGGCGTGGTCCTGTTCCTGGTGCACACGCCGGATCTGATCCTGGAGTGTTCGGGGGCGGTGCCGAAGGGCGTGGTCGCGCAAGGCTACTTCAATCTGTTCGGCGACGGTCCGATCGGCGGCCACCTCCGGCACGGGCGCTGCGCCGCCATCCAGTTCATGAGCCGGCCGGTCATGGGCCGCATGAGCCACGCCATCGTGTTCTTCAACGCGGAGGGGGGCGTGATGTTCAAGCTGTTCGTCGGTCGCGACGACCACCACGCCCTGAAGGCCGATCAGGTCGAGCGGTTTCTGGCCCTGCGGGATCGTCTGAGCCGGGAGGAGGCCGCGCATGTGGCGTCGTGAGGCCTTTGGGCCGCCGCGTCTGCTGCTGTTCGGCGGCACGCGCGGCACCGGGCGGGAGGTCGCCGGCTTGGCCCGCGCCCGCGACTGGGAGGTGGTGGCGCTGGCGCGCGCCTCGGCCGCCTTCGAGCCGTTGACGGCGTTGGGCTGCACGGTGGTCATCGGCGATGCGCTGGAGCCGTCGCATGTCCACGGCATGATGCGTGTGCACGGTCGGGGCGCGGCCGTCGTCTGTACCCTCGGCGGCGGTCCGCTGGGGGCCTCGGCCGACTTTCAGGGGGTGGTCAACATCGTCGACGGCATGGTGGCGACCGGGTTGCGCCGGCTGGTTCTGGTCTCGTCCCTGGGCGCGGGGGACAGTCGCGCGTTCGCGTCGGAGCGGCTGCTGGCCGCGATCGGTGCGGTGCTGGAAGAGAAATCCCGGGCGGAGGCCCACGCACGGGCCGCCGACCTTGACCTGACCATCCTGCGGCCCGGCGGCCTTCTGTCCACGCCGGCCACGGGGGACGGCGCGCTGTTCGAGGACCCGCGGGTGCACGGCCGCATCGCGCGGGCCGATCTGGCGGCACTGATCGAGCGCTGCCTCGACGACCGGACCACGGTTGGCCGGACGCTGTCGGCCCTCGACCTGACGACCTTGCAGGCGCCGGAGGGCGTCGTGCACCTGCACTCCGTCGCGCGCGCTGTTTCGGGGGCGAGTGGCCCGCCCGATGCGCCGCCCTGGCATCCGGGCCAAACACCGCCGCACCTTACGGGTCCGCACCACGGATAGCACGCACGGTGCGCCCGTGGCGCCCCTCCGGCGGGCTCGGCGTCAGGCTGGAATCGAGGCTCAGCTCGACATGGCGGTCTGGATCGTCGGGCAGCGGCCGTTCGCCGGGACACTGCGGTCCAGCGCCGCCAGCCGAAACGGACCGGCTGACGACACTGTACGGTTTTAGAGCACGGCGCGTGATATGTGGATCACGCGCCGTGCTTGGGGCGCGCTCCCCTCGTACGGGGGAGGCCGATCAGGGCTCGCCGACCCGCTCAATCACGCCGCAGGCGATGCGCGGTCCGGCGGCACCCGAGGGCTGGCTTTCATAGTCGTCGGCGCCGTCATGCAGCACGACGGCCGCGCCATCGGAATCGAACAACGCGGCGTCCCCGAGCCAAAGGCCCTCGTCCACCGACAGCCGCTGGAGGAAGAACTCCGCGTCGAGCCGGCCGTCGTCGTGCACCGTCACGTTGGGCAGATCCCCGGGATGCGGGCCGCGCGCGTCCAAGACCCCGTGCGCATGGCCGCCGGCCAAATGCCCGCCGGCCGACTTGAAGTCGGTGTCCGCATCGCAGGTGCCCGTCTCATGGATATGGAAGCCATGGCGTCCGGGCGGCACGTCCGTGGCGTGCGCAGCCACCCAGAGCATGCCGGACGGCGTTTCGTGGAACGACACCGTGCCCAGCACCTGTCCCTCCGGGGTGCGGAGTTCGGCCGTGGCCTCGGCCTTGCCCTGCATGACCTCCTCGGTGCTCGAGGCCGCGGCGTCCGCGGCCAGGGCGGGACTGGAGGCGACGACGAAGAGGGCCGCCAGCCCGGCGGCACACGTGGGCGCGGCCCACTTGGGCATTGTCGTGGTCAGCATGGTCATCCTCGTTTTTGCGAGACACAGACACTCCGGCATCCCGGCCTCGATCCAAGGCCCGGGAGGCGCAGAGCTATCGCAGGAACGCAGGATGGCGACCGAAGGTTCCAGGAATCGCGACCATTGGTGTGCTTCCCTCGATGTTTAGTCCCCGTGTTCCATGTGGGAGTGGCCGGCGTGGCTGTGCTGCAGGGCGTCCGCGGCCTCGACCATCGCGGCGATCTCCAGGGCGCCCAGGCTGGTGTGCAGCGTCAGGTGGACGTGGCCGCCGTGGGGCAGGGGGGCGGTGATGCCGGTGAACCGCAGGGCGACCTCGTCCGGGCGCAGCACCAGATCATGGCCGGGCGCGATCGGGATGGACGGCAACGGGGTGTAGCGGCCCTCGCCGTCCTTCAGCGTGAACCCGACGATCGCTGCCGAGGCCGCCCAGTCGGCCGCGGCGCCGGTCAGGGTGATCGGGGCGTCGCCCGTGTTGTCCAGGTCCATGAACACGACGGCGTCGGGGCCTTGGGTCGCGCGCGTCCAGGGGTGGACGACCCGCAGCGGTCCCAGCGCGAAGGCATGGGCCACGCCGGTCTCATGGTCGTGGGCATGGACGCCGTGATCGTCGGAGGCAGACCCGGCGGGATCGTGATGATCCTCGGCGGCCAGAGCGGGCGCCGTGGTCAGCATCACGATTGCCAGAGCGCGGGACATGCGGGACAGCATCGGACAACCCTTTCATTGTGAGGAGGGCGGGGCGGGGTGTGCGCGGGACGGCTCAGGCGCGCAGCCCGTTGGTGATCGGCTGGCGCAGCAGGACCAGCGCGGGCAGCAGGGACAGCAGGCTGGTGATCGCCAGGAAGGCGGCGGCGAGGTGGACCTCGTTCCAGCCGAGCGAGGCCTGCACCAGAACATCGGTGCGGTGCGTGACCAGCCACGACAGCAGGGTGGCGGCACCCAGGCCCAGCCCAAGACCGAGCGCGGTGCCGGCGGCCAGCAGCGTGACGCCATAGCTCCATATCACGGCGATGACGAAGCGGCGCGGCGCCCCCAGGGCCCGCAGCATGGCGGTCTGACGCTGGAACAACCGGGTCAGGATGGACAGGCCAAGCAGAACCGACGCCGCAACCAGGACCTGCGTCAGGCCCGACATCACCGACATGGCCTGACGCACGTCACCCATGATCCGGTACAGGTTGGCGAGCACGGTGCCGGGGAAGAAGGCCATGGTCTCGTTGTCGCGGCTGAACTCGGACTTCAGGGCGTAGTTGGCCCACAGCGCCGAGGTATGGACCACGATGGCGGGCGTGCCGGGGAACAGGTCGGGATCGAACGGCGGGCCGATCTGGTCGCCCGCGCTCAGCGGATGCCCGTTGGCCAGCCCGTGGACCATCCACACGGCCTCGATCGGGATCAGGATGGCGGTGTCCCACGGCGTGCCGGTGCGGGCCATTTTGCCGACCACGGTGAAGCGCACGCCCTCGTGCGCCCCCTGTTCGGCGGCGGCGCCGTGTCCATGGGCGGGCGTGAACGTGTCCCCAAGCGCCACCGGCGCGGCGGCGCCGGCCACCGCCTCGAACGGGTCGGTCCACAGGTGGCCGGTGATGCGGTCGTCGCTGAGATAGGTCGCGAAATCGGCGATGGTTCCGACCACCGACGATCCCTTGTAGCTGTCGCCGAAGGCCAGCGGCGCGGCGATCTCGACGTTCTCGTGGGTGGCGATGGCGGTGTAGGTCGCCCCCGACAGCAGCGGCACGTCGGACGGTTGCAGGAACACCGCCGCCAACAGCATCGTCATCTCCGAGCCCGGGGCGGCCACCACCAGATCGAACTTGTCGGCGGCCTGCGCCATGCCGATGCGCAAGCCGCGCTCCTGCGCGATCAGGCCGATGCTCATGCCGACGGACAGCGCGATCAACAGCACGAAGACGAGGTTGGCCCAGCGGAAGCGGCGCAGCAGGGCGCCGATCAACGGGCCGGGTGCGTACCCCCGCAGGACAATGGCGGCGATCAGCAGCACCGGCAGCAGAAGGCCCACGAGGAGGAGCGCGTCCTGCGCCAGCGGGGGCAGTTGGTACCAGAGGTCTTCCATCACGCGGTCTCCCTCGCCGTCCTCGCCGCGCCGACGGTGTCCTCGGGGACCAGACCGCCGTCCTGGAGGGTGATGACCTGATCCATCCGCTCCAGCAGCGCCGGGTCATGACTGACCGCGACCAGCGTGGTGCCGCGCGCGCGGGCCAACTCCGCCAGATCGTCGATCAGGCGGTCGGCGGCTTCGCGGTGCAGGCTGGCGGTCGGCTCGTCGGCCAGCAGGACCGGCGCGTCCGCCGCCAGCGCCCGGGCCACGGCCACGCGCTGGCGCTCCCCGCCGGAAAACGTGGCGACGGGGCGCGGGGTCTCGGGCAGGCCGAGTTGCTCGAGCAGGGACGCGGCCCGGGCGCGCAGCGGCGCGCGGCGGCGGCGGGGATGGAACATGGCCGTCAGCGTCGCATTGGCCATCGGGCCCAATTCGTCGAACAGCAGGAAATCCTGAAAGATCATGCCGATGGTCTCGGCGCGGAAGCGGGTGCGGGCTTCCGTCCGCAGGCTCAGCAGATCGGTGTCCTCCCACGCGACGCGGCCCCGGGCGCCGTGCATGAGGCCCGCGATGGCGTAGAGAAAGGTCGACTTGCCCGCGCCCGACGGGCCGCGCACCCCAAGGCGGGCGCCGGCCGGCAGCGACAGGGTGTCGAGGCGGAGAAGAACGCGGCCGTCGGGGCCGGGCACCTCCAGCCCCTCGACGCGCAGCGACAATCCCATGCCTCAGGTCCTTTCGTAGCGGGCGTTGCCCAGGCGCACCTTGGACCAGAACCCGGTATCGGGGTCTGTGAACTCGCCCAGATCCAGCGTGCCCGTGGCCGTGATCGGCACGTTGAAGGGCACCACGTCGACGGTACGCCGCGTGTAGACCGGCAGGATGGTGCGGGGCCATTCGACGCCCGGCTCGCAGAACGGGCAGGTGGCCATGGGCATCTTGGTCAGGACGAAAAAGCGTGCGTCGGCCTTCAGGGGCGGCGCCATGTAGCCCTCGACCGTGATCCTCCGGCCCTCGTTCGCCAGGGCGAGGTCGGAGAACGAGCGGTCCTTGTTGTACAGCTCGCGCAGCTTGATGGGCGCTTCGGCAGCGCGCGAGGCCTGCCAGGGCAGGGCGCAGGCGCCAACGAGCGCGCTGGTGCCGACGAGAAAGACGCGGCGGGTGAGCATGGCGGCCTCCGTCAAACAGCGTCCAACAACACACGGCGTCAAACGGGTGCGGAGGGCCCGGGAGCCCTCCGCGGTCTGAGGTATGCGGGTGCGCTTATTCGCCGTTGTTCACGGCGTAGTTCATGACGTGGAAGATGTAGTTCTGCTCGATGGTGCCGTCGAACAGGTGCGCCCACGGGCCCTTGGCGTACAGGGCCACGTCCACGCCCGAATGCGATTCGGAGCTCTTCGGGATCAGGACCTGCTGGGTGTAGTCCAGGTCCTGCGCCTCATCCTGCGTGATCTCCGGGCGACCCTCGGGGGCGGTGTAGGTGCCGTCCGCCTGCTCGATCATCACGGAGGAGGCGCCGTTCAGGTAGCCCACCACGGTGTACGGCTTGCCGTCGGAGGCCAGCACCGGCTCATCGGCGTGCATGATGCCTTCGTTGGCGACGTCGTAGCACAGGCCGTCGATCGGGGTGCCGCGCCCGCAGTAGCCGTTCATGGCGATGGCGTGCTCATGGTCGGCGGTGACGATGATCAGGGTGTCCGCGTCGTCCGTCATCTCGTCGGCCAGGGCGATGGCGTCGGCGAAGGCCTTGCCGTCGATCATGGCGCGCTTGGCGTTGGTGGCGTGGTTGGCGTGGTCGATGCGGCCCGCCTCAACCTCAAGGTAAAAGCCGTTCTCGTTCTGGCTGAGGACCTCGATGGCCTTCTGGGTCATGTCGGCCAGCGAAGGCTCGCTCTCCGGACGGTCCGCCTCGTAGGAGGCGTGGCTATCGCTCCACAGACCCAGGATCGGCGCGTCGGTGCCGGCGGCCGCGAGGCCGGCCATATCCGCCACCACCTGAATGCCGTCCGCCTGGGCGCGTTCGATCAGATTGACGTCGTTCTCGCGGCGGCCCGACCCGCCGTTCGGGGTTTCGACGCCCTTCGGCACGAAGTAGCGCGCGCCGCCGCCCAGCGCGACGTCGACCGTGCCGGCCTCCATGGCGTCGATGAGCTGGGTCGCGATGTCCTTCGAATTGGTGCACTCGGCCGGCACGTCGCCTTCCCAGTTGCGGTACGCGGTCTTTGCGTACACCGCCGCCGGGGTGGCGTGGGTCAGGCGCGCGGTGGTGGCGATGCCGACCGACTTGCCGGCGTCGGTCACCAACTCAGAGAACAGCGTCAGCGCGTTGTCGGCCTCGGTGGTGCAATCCTCGGTGATGGCGTTCTCACCCAGGTTGATCAGGTTGAAGCGCTGCTTGACGCCGGTGTTCATTGAGCCGGCGGTCGGGGCGGAGTCCGGGGTCTGGGCGTTGATGTTGTAGGTCTTCACCAGCGCCAGCTCGGGGAAGGCTTCCTGCGGCTGCACGTAGTCGTCGCCCAGGCCGCCCGCCTGCTGGCCCGCCCACAGGCGGTTCATGTAGTTCGACGCGACACCGTTGCCGTCGCCGATGAACAGGATGACGTTCCGGGCGCGGTGGGTGTTGGGCGTCTCGCCCAGGCGCTGCTGCAGCGCGGCCTCGGCGTCGGTGTACATTTGGCTGCCCGACTGCGCGACATCCTGAGCGAACGCCGTGCCGCTGATAGCGACCGTCGCGAGCAGGGATACACTAAGGCGATGGAACATACCCGTCTCGTCCTCTGATGTGATGGGTCCGAAAGGTGATGGATTGGTTCTCGTGTTCGTTCCGAGGAAACGTCACGTGTATTACAGAAATAAACGTCCCCAATATGCGCGGTACTCCTTTAGAGATCTGCACAGAGAGTCCAAGGGCCACGTTCTTCCTAAATCAATATAACCCCATGGCACCCACAATGCTTCCGGTTCCGCGCCATAGGCGGGTGCCGAGACACTGTGGTCTGCCTGAGTCTTGAAGGATTTTCTGTGTAATCCCCGGTCCGGCGAAAGGGTGGCAACGATCGGGAAAGGGGGCAAAAGAAGTTTCTGTGAACCGCCCCGGGCATGCGGCGAGCGTGGGGCGGGCGGTCCCGGGGGCGTCCTGATGCGCCCAATCGTCGCGGCGTTTGCCCGCACGGACGACCGCCGCCCTGGGTCCAAAGGATCGCATCGTACTATCGCAGTTAGCGTATCATATACGATTACTTTACCCGAAATGGGTATACGGGTGGCGTCGGCTGCCAGTTCCAGCCATTAAAGATTGCACACACGCGCGCAAAACCATCACTCAGTCGGTTGGGCTCCCAGGCGGGATGCCGGGACCATGACACCGGGGGCCTGTGACACCACAGCCCAGGGGTGCCGTGATCCGGGGCCGGTTGCGGACAGGGTCCGCTCTATATGCGGGTTCTTCTGCGCCAGGCATACACTTCGGGTCGGTCAGGAGTCGGGCGATGCAGGCCGTTTTGCGCTCCCGGATGCGAGGCGCCGCTTATGTCTCACGCGCCGCCGTGGCCTCGCTGTCGATCAACATTTTATCGCTCTCGCTGCCAATATTCATCCGTAAAGTGTACGACCGAATCATTCCCAATCAGGCGGAGACGACCGCGCTGCTTCTGGCGTCGGGCGTCGGGACCGCCCTCGCTTTGGAAACGCTGCTGAAGGTCGGCCGCGCCCAAATCCTGGGGCCGGTGGCGTCGCGCTACGAGGCCGTGACGACCGTTGCGGCGGCGCGCCACCTGCTGGCCGCCAACCTCGCCGCGTTCGAGCGGGTTTCTCCCGGTCGTCATCTGGAGCGCCTGTCGGCGATCCCCCGCCTGCGCGACCATGGCTCAGGGCAGGCGCTGCTGCCGGTCTACGACATTCCGTTTCTGTTCGCGTTCCTGGCCCTGATCTGGGTGCTCGGCGGCGTGCTGGTCGTGGTGCCGATGGTCGGGTTTCTGGTGCTGGCCGTGGCGGCCCTACCGGCCGGGGTGCAGTCGCGTCGGGCCCTGCAGGCCGCCGCCGACACCGACGATGTCCGCTATGACTTTCTGATCGCGACCCTGACCGGGTTGCAGGCGCTGAAGATCATGGCCGCCGAGCGGCTTTTGCTGCGCCGGTACGAGGCGCTGCAGCGGCGCCGCCTGGCGGCGCAGGGCACGGCCTATATGGCCGGTTAGCGGTTTTCGGAATTCGGCCGCCTGGTGGTGCAGCTTGCCACCATCGCGACCATCGGCTTCGGCAGCACCCTGGTGCTGAGCGGCGCCATCTCGGTGGGGGCCCTGTCGGCCTGCACGCTGATCGTCGGGCGCTTTCTGGCGCAGAGCCAGACCCTGGTGCAGATCTCGTCCCGCGTTCAGGTGACCCTAACGCCGCCCCCGAACGACGCGACGGACGTGACGCCGTGGCCTATCGGCGGTGGCGGGCCATCAAGCGGGTGATCGCCTCGTACCGGCTTCCGCCGGCCTCGATCCCGGTCCCGGTTCTCGGGGACGAGGCGTAGCGCGCGGCCCACCCCCGGCCCAAGGCCCCGTAATCTTACGCTCCGCGAATTTCGGCGGACACCGCCGCCATGGCGTTCAGGAGCGTCTGAACCGCCGGATCGAGCGTGGCGGCGTCCGCCAGTCCTTCCGGCGCGGTTCCGTTGGCCAGCGTCTCCACCCGGCGGGCCACGGTCGAGATGGTCTCGTGCCCCAGGGTCTGGCCCCGTCCGGTCAGGCGGTGCGCGATCGAGGCCAGTGCGACCCAGGCCGGGGCCGCCGGGTCGGGCGCGCCACCAAGACTGTGTCGCAACATCGCGATGGCCGCGCCATCCTGATCCAGGCGGTCGGCGAACTCGCGCTGGAACTCCGCCAGAAGATCGTCGTCGTCGTCCATCACGGGGACTCCTCGGACCACAGGGCGCGGAGGTGATTGCCCAACTCGCGCGGCTCGTAGGGCTTGGTCATCACGCCCAGGGCGCCGAGAGCCTTGAAGCGCGCGACCTCCTCGGGTTGGGCCTTGGCGGTGATGAAGACCACGGGCGTCTCCCGCGTGGCGGGCAACGCGCGCAGGCGGGCGAAGGTCTCCGGCCCGTCGAGCCCCGGCATCATGACGTCGAGAAGGATCAGGTCGGGCGCGCACTCCGGTGCCAGGGTCAGCGCCTCCTCGCCGGAGCCGGCCACATGGACCTCGAAGCCGCCGAACTTTTCCAGGGCGATGCGGCCGACCTTCTGGAGCATAACCTCATCGTCGACATAGAGGATGCGACGCAGTTCACGACTCATGCGCGGTGTCCTTGCTCAGAGTGGCCGCCTCCGGGAACAGGCGGTCGATCACATCCCGGATGCGCTCCACGATGGCGCGTTCGCTTTCCCGGCCCTTCGTCAGCACGGCGGCGGTAGGGGGCATGTCGGGGGGGAGGTCGTCCTGGCCGGTCAGGATGATGAGCGGCGGGGTGCCGCCCTGGCCGTCGTGAAGGACGCTCACAAGCTCCAGGCCGTTGCCGTCGTGCAGCCCGAGGTCGAGGATGGCCACGTCATAGGTGTGCTGCTCGGCAAGGCGCAGGCCCTCCTCCAGGCTGCCGGCGCTGGTGATGCGGGCGCGTTCCGACAGCATATGGGCCACGATCAGGCGGATGGCCTCATTGTCCTCCAGGTGGAAGGCGTGGATCGTCGTGGGACCGCGCCGCTCCTCGCGCAGGGGGAAGTCGACGTAGAAGGTGGCACCCTCGCCTGGGACGCTCTCGAACCCGATGTGGCCGCCCATTTGTTCGGTCAGGGCCTTGGTGATGTTCAGGCCCAAACCCGTGCCGCCCTTGGCGCGCCGGTCCGACGAATCCGCCTGCGCGAACTTTTCGAAAATCCGGTCCTGGAATTCCAAGGCGATGCCCGGTCCCTTGTCCTCGACCGACACGCGGATCCAACCCGGGGTCTCGACCCAGCTCGCCATGCGGACGGTGCCGCCACGGGGCGAGAACTTCACGGCGTTGGAGGCGAGGTTGAGGATGATCTGCTGAAGCCGGTCGAAATCCGCCCAAACGGTCGCGTCGCTCGCCATGTCCACGATCACCGCGACATCATACTGCGCCGCGTAGGGTTCGATGTCCTTGTGGGCGCGTTTCAGCGACTCCTCGATCGACACGAGGTCGCAGTGCAGTTGCAGCTTACCCGCCCCGATCTTTTCGACGTCGAGGATGTCGTTGATGAGCCGGATGAGGCGGTCGGTGCTCTGCTCGGCGATTTCGGTCAGTTCCTTGACGTCGGGATCCAGCGGCCCGAGCATCTCGCTGTTGACCATGTTGAGGGATCCGCGCATGGCGGTCAGGGGGGTCCTCAGCTCATGGCTGACGATGGATACAAACTCGGCTTTCAGGCGCTCTACCTTTTTGATTTCGCTCAGATCCCGCACGACGCCGACGAACATAACCCGACCGGCGAACTCGACGCGGGAGACGGACAGCTCCACCGGGAACACCGTGCCGTCCTTGCGTCGGGCGGGCACCTCGCGTCCCCGCCCGATGATGCGCTCTTCGCCGGTTTGCATGTAACGCCGGATGTAGTCGTCGTGTTTGTTGCGGTGGGTGTTGTCCATCAGGATGCTGATGTTGCGCCCAAGGACCTCCTCGCGCGTGTACCCGAAAATCCGTTCCCCGGCGGGGTTCATGGACGAGACGACGCCGCTGACGTTGATGGTGAAAATGCCGTCGAGGATGTTGTCCAGGATGGCGCGTTGCCGCTGTTCGCTGAACCGCAGCGCCCGTTCCGCGCTGTGTTCGCCGGAGCGGTCCTGCGCGATCACCACATAGCCGCCGGGGCGGCCCTCGTCCCGGTGCAACGTGGAGACCGAGAGAACCACGGGAAGGGTGGAGCCGTCCTTGCGGATGTAGACTCCCTCCAGGGCGCGTCGGCTTTCGCTGAGCATGCGCAGGTCCGAGGGTACGTTGTCGTCCGCCCGGACGTCGGTCGATCGAGACGCCGCCGCATGGCTGTCCGGGTCGTAGTGGCGCGGATCGAGAGTCAGGATGGCCCACAGGCTCATGCGACCGACCACGTCCGCAACGGGATAGCCGAGAAGCCGTTCCGCAGCCTGATTGAAGAACACGATACCGGCGGCGTGGTCGCAGACGATGATCGGCAGGCCGGCGTTTTCAAGGACCGCCTCGCGGAACGACGACAGTTGGCGGGATTCGGCGTCGAGGGCTTTTTCACGTTGAAGGCCGCGCGAGACGAAGCGCTCTGTGGTCCCGATGAAAATAAGCGCAAGGATCAGGATGGCCGTTGCGATGGCGAACGAAGGCAAAACCTCCTTGAAGATCAGGGAATATGGTATGGCTGCAATGGAGTATACGTCGTAGCGGTCGCCTAGTCGTGAAAGTACAATGCTTTGTTCGCCCGTTAGAAAAGACGAGCTGTACTGACGTGTGCTTTCTGTTGGAACAAATTCATAAAATGGGGCAGGCTTCGGAAAATGAACACTAATGGAGGATCGCCCGTAGTTGTTGACAAGAAGGTCGCCTCGGTTTGTGATAAGGGCGATGTTCCCAATAATATCCGATAGAGACCGATTGAAGGTCCCTATAAAGTAATGACTGTCGACAGCAACGCCGACGAGGCCGAGGAAGAGGCCCTGCTCATTAACAATCTCTTTTGATATTGTGAAGACTTCGTCATTTATCAAGCGTGAGAAAATCGCTTCCCCGATATAGATGTCGACACCCTCGTATTTATGAGCCTTGAAATACGCTCGCCCTGAAAAATCAGGGCCGTCCGGGACAACATCGCCCGAGGCATAGTGCATACGACCGTCCGAATCGATAAGCACAAGGCCAGAGGATACCTGCGGAAGCGACGCCATCATGCCGTCGTAATTCTCAAAGACACGCGGCGTTTTTATTATATTCTCAATGCTTCCGTAGCGAAGAACGAGGTCCGCGACTTGCTCCAAAATCAGAATGGGGCCATCCAGCGATCGTTCCAAGTGCTCGTCGGCGAACGAAACGGCGAGGTTGAGCTCCAATTCATGACGATCGACGGCCAGGGAATAGATAACCCAGCAGATGACTGCCCAGGTGGCGATGGAGAGGATGAAGCTACCGGCAAAAAGATGGCGAAAAATACGCGAATACAGTGCAAGCTTCGATGCGGATTCTGAGGAGGCATTCATGTCTTAAGCCCAAGATATCATGGGTGTCGAATGCGTGCCGCACGCAAAGATTTTGATAAATTATAAAGGCAAAAACCTTCATTTTTTGTTAAGTGGTGCGTCTTCTCGGGTTTTTCTTTATAATGCGAATGGGTTTTCTCTTTAAGGTCGTGTTCCGCTATTTGACAGGGCGCCCGGCGCCGCGGTTTGGCGCCATCGCGGTGCCGGTCCCAACCCCGCCGGTCCCAACCCCGCCGGTCCTAACCAAGCGGGGGCTACCGGCGCGGGCCGCGGCGTCTTTCGTCGGCGGATGTTCGGTTTATAGTCGGGCCGGGCGTGCACGCGCGTTCCGCCGCGTTCATCGTCCATGCGTCCACGAGGACGGCGGTCGCGATACAAAGGGCCCCGATAAAAAGGGTCGCGATACAAAAGGAAGCGCATGGCGGTCCCCCCACTTCCCCGCGGTCGCGTGACACCGACGGCGCTGGTGCGCTTGGCGGCCTACGCCCTCGACGCGGGTTTGCCCGCCGTGTTCGGGCTCTGCCTCATGATCGCTGTGGCGCGCGGCGCGTCGGTGGAGGCGTTCGGTGCGTTTGCCCTGGTGCTCGCCATCGCGGGCGTCCAGACGCCGGTGGCCGTGCTCGGTCTGGCCGGCCTGTTCTATGGCCGGGCGGCCTCGCGGCCCTCGGCCTCCAATCGGCTCTACTGGCCCGGCGTCGTGGTGGTGTTGGGGTCGGGGGCCGGCCTGTATATGGCGACGCTGGCCGTCCTGTGGGTCCTGGCGGGGCCCCTGCTGCTTCATCTGTACGCCCTGGCGGGCCTTCGCGTCCTGGGCGCCGCGGCGGAGCCACTGCGGGCGATCTATCAGGCCCGCTCGCGACCCGATGCCTATGTTCCGATCCGGATCGGCACCGTGGCGGTGGCGGCGCTGGTGGCGGCCTTTGCGTTCGTCCTCCAGGCCGATGTCGTCTGGTACGCGGCCATCTGGGGGCTGGAATGGCTGCTGTTCGCCGCTGTGCTGTTGGGGGCGAGCCTGCGACGGGGCATCTGTCCGCCGGTTCGCCACCCGCGTGTGGGGCCGGTGATGGTCAAGGCCGCGCCGCTGCTCGTCCAGGCGATCTGTATCGCGATCTATATGCGCTTTGACCAGATCTACGTGGGCTGGCGCTTTGGCGCCGCCGATCTCAGCGCCTATGCGGCGGCCGCGCGGATCGCGGAGGCGGGAAATATGGCCTACGGTGTCCTCGCCGCGTTTCTCTGCCCCCGCATCATCCGGGAATGGCGGGCGGGCCGGCTCGCGGGGGACACGAAGGCGGTCCTGGTGCTGATCGGTGTCGGCACCGTGGGCGTCTCCGGGGTGGGCGCCCTGTGGGGCGACACCCTGCTGGCGGGGATCTTCGGGCCGGCCTATGCGGCCGGCGGGCTGATCCTGGCCGTGTATGTGCTGTCCACCGGCCTGACGGTGTACAGCACCTTCGGGTCGCGCCTGAACGTGGCACAGGGTGCGACCCTGCCGGGCATGATCTCCGGCCTGGTGGGGGCCGTCAGCAACGTCGGCCTCAGCGTCCTTTTGTGCGAGGTGCAGGGGCCCTTGGGCGCGGCGACGGCGACGGTCTTGAGCTACGGCCTGACCTGCATGGTCCTCTGGTACGCCGTGTGGCGCAGAACATCCATGACCCGCCGTTGATCCGTGCGGTACCGTGGGCTGGGTGCCGTGCGCTCACGCCGGTCCAGTCCGGGGCCTGGCCGGCCCGGCATCGCGGTGGTCTGGGGCGGTCCGTTCGAGAGGGGATGACACGGTCATGCAGGCGAGGCCCAGGCCGAGGCCGAAAACGGTGTATGTGTACGGGGGCAACGATCCGCACTTTCATTCGGGGCGGGCCTCCGCGCTGCTCGCGTCTTTTGCGGCGAGCGACCATGTGGATCCCGATACGCGGGTTCTGCCGCTGAACTACATCCGCACGCGCTACATGCCCGTCACGGTGCTGCGGTATCTCGTGGAGAACCGAGGCGGACGGGCCGGGTTCCTGTTTTCGGACGCCTACCATAACCGGTGTTTGCGCGATGCGCCGGCGTCCGTTCCCGACGGGAGCCTCGTGATAAGCTCTGCGCAGAATGTCGGCGATGTGGGGCGGACGCTTGTTCGGGATAAGGGCGTAAAGCTTTACTTTTATCTGGATGCCACACTGCGTCAGTACTGGGGCGCCGTCGTCGGCACAAAGGGTGCCGATCACCTGCGTCGGTTGCTTGAGAGCGAGCGTTTGAGTTTTAAGGAGGCCGCCGGGTTCTTCGTATATCATGAAGGGGTGGCGGCAGCGCTTCGGGATGATTATGGCGTCCCACGCGATAAGATTGCCGTCATTGGTCGTGGTGTGACCATCCGCCCGGACCACATTGCGGCGGTGCGCCAAGAGGGGCACCAAGAGCCGCGTCCCGCTTCGGATCAGACCCTGACGCTCATGACCGTCGGCAAGGACGCCGCCCGCAAAGGCGTGTTCAAGGTTATTGAGGCGATCGATCGCCTTCCGGAGGCGGAGCGCCGCCGGATACGCTATGTGGTCGCCGGCCCGGACCGGTCTGCGCTGCCGGCCCGGGCGTTCGTCGAGCCGCTCGGCTTTGTGACGGGCGAAGGACGGCGGGCGCTCCTGACCCGGATGCGCCGGGCGGATCTCGGGGTTCTTCTGTCGGAGTGGGAAGGCCTGCCCGGGTCGGTGTACGAGTTCCTGACTCTGGGAACGCCGTGCTGGATGTCGGACCTGCCGCATACGGAGGCTCTGCGGGCGCATCCCGGCGTCGTCTCCGAGCCGCTGCCCATTGATGGCGCGCGCGTCGCGGAGCGCCTGCGCGCGTTCCTGCACGATCCGGCCGCGCTGCGGGACCTGCGCCAGCGCGCGGAGTCTCAGTGGGATGCTTTCACCTGGGGGCCCATCGTCCAGACCATGTCGGACGTCATGGGCACGTCGCGACGGTAACGCCGCGCGACCCTGACCCCGATCCCGAACGGGCCGGATCGGGGCCATCGGGCGCGTGCCGATCCGGATCAGGCGGCCTTATGGGCAGCGACCAGGTAGTTCACGTCCAGATCGCGCGTGATGGACCAGGTGCCGGCCAGCGGGTTGAAGGTCATACCCGACAGGTCGTCCACGGTCAGGCCGCCCGCGCGCAGGCCGGCGGCGAACTCCGACGGCTTGACGAACTTCTTCCAGTCGTGGGTGCCCTTGGGCAGCCAGCGCAGCACGTACTCGGCGCCGAACTTGGCCAGCGCCAGCGCCTTTACGGTCCGGTTCAGCGTGGCCCCGATCAGCAGGCCGCCCGGCTTCACCAGCGCGCCGCAGCTTGCGAGAAAGGCGTCGACGTCGGCGACGTGCTCCACGACCTCCATGGTCAGGACGACGTCATACATCTTGCCCTCGCCCAGCAGCGCTTCGGGTGTGGCGCAGCGGTAGGTCACGTCGACACCGCTCGACTCCGCGTGCACGGCGGCGATCTTGGTGTTCTTCTCGGTCGCGTCGATGCCGGTCACCTCAAAGCCGAGGCGCGCCATGGGCTCGCACAGCAGGCCGCCGCCACACCCGATGTCGAGCAGGCGGAGCCCCGCGAACGGCTGGCGCCCGGTGACGTCGCGGCCGAACCGCGCGGCGGCATGGTCGCGAATATAGGCCAGCCGCGTCGGATTGAAGACATGCAGCGGCTTGAACAGGCCCTCCGGATCCCACCACGTATCGGCCATGGCGGCGAACTTCGCCAGTTCTGCCTCGACCGCGGAGCTTGCGGGAGCGGAGGTGGACGGAGCGGGGGCGGGGGCGGGGGCGGCGTCGGTCATGGCGGCGGCGGTCTCCGGGCAAGGGGCTGCGGTGCGGAGGCGGCGGGCGGCCTTGCCTCCGGTCGGGGGAGCGGGTATGAAGAGGCCGCCCGACGGCCCCGACCCGCGCTCCGCTGTACAGGCCGATGTACAGGGATACGCGAGCGGCGGCAACCGGATCGCCCGCAACGGCGCCGGGCCCGGCGCTCCGCCGGCCCGCGCGGGCTCCATTGCAGAACGGACAGACAGGGATCAGGCCGGCCATGGCGCGTATTGTGATGAAGTTCGGCGGCACCTCGGTCGGCGACATCCAGCGCATCAAATCCGTGGCCCGACGGGTCGCGGACGAGGTGGAGTCCGGAAACGAGGTCGCGGTGGTGGTCTCGGCCATGTCCGGCGACACCAACCGGCTGGTCGGTTTGTGTCGCGAGGTCGCGCCCCTGTATGACGCGCGCGAATACGACGTGGTCGTCTCCACCGGCGAGCAGGTGACCATCGGGCTTCTGGCGATGGCGTTGCAGGACCTGGGGGTGGAGGCGCGCTCCTGGATGGGCTGGCAGATTCCGGTGCGCACCGACGTGGCGCACGGCCGCGCCCGCATCCTGGACATCCAGACCGAGGATCTGATCCAGCGGATGGGACAGGGGCAGGTCGCGGTGGTGGCCGGCTTCCAGGGGATCGGCGATGCCGACGGCCGCGTCACGACATTGGGGCGCGGCGGCTCCGACACCTCCGCGGTGGCCCTGGCGGCCGCGCTGGGGGCCGAGCGCTGCGACATCTACACCGACGTGGACGGGGTCTACACGACCGATCCGCGCATCGTGCCGAAAGCGCGCAAGCTGAACCGCGTCACCTATGAGGAGATGCTGGAGATGGCCTCCCAGGGGGCCAAGGTGCTTCAGACGCGCTCGGTGGAAATGGCAATGAAGCACGGCGTGCGGGTTCAGGTGCGCCACAGCTGGCCCGAATACTGGACCGTGCCCGGAACCCTGGTTTGCGGCGAGGACGAGATCGTGGAAAAGGAACTTGTCAGCGGGATCACCTACAGCCGGGACGAAGCCAAGGTCACCCTGACCAAGGTGTCGGACCTGCCCGGCGTGGCGGCGCGCATCTTCGGCCCGCTGGCCGAGGGCAACATCAACGTGGACATGATCGTCCAGAACGTGTCGGACGACGGCAAGTCGACGGACCTGACGTTTACCGTGCCCACGGGGGACGTGGACAAGGCCGTCAAGCTGCTGGAAGACCGGCGCGACGAACTGGGCTATCAGGCCCTCGCCTCCAACAGCGGGGTCGTCAAGGTCTCGGTCATCGGCGTCGGCATGCGCAGCCACGCCGGCGTCGCCCAGACCATGTTCAAGGCGCTGGCCGACCGGGGCATCAACATCCAGGTCATCACGACCTCGGAAATCAAGATCAGCGTTCTGATCTCCGAGGAGTACACCGAGCTGGCCGTGCGCGCGCTGCACACCGCCTACGGGCTGGACGCCGCTTAACGCCGCGCGGCCGACGCTTGGTATCCGACGTTGCGGGGCGGCCGCGCCGCCCTCTCTTCTCCGTCTGCTGACCCCACTGCCGGACCCACCGCCATGATCGCCACCGAGACCCCGCGTCAGCACCTTGACCGCCTCTGGGCGCGCGGCCGATCCCTTCTCGGCACCGAGACCGCCATCATGGGCGGGGCCATGTCCTGGGTGTCGGAGCGCAATTTGGTGGCGGCCATCTCCAACGCCGGCGGGTTCGGTGTGCTGGCCTGTGGGTCCATGACGCCCGAGCTTCTGACGGCGGAGATCGAGGCGACGCAAGCCCTGACCAGCAAGCCCTTCGGCGTCAACCTGATCACGATGCACCCGCAGCTCGACGCCCTGATCAACGTCTGCCTGCGGCTGGAGGTCGGCCATGTTGTGCTCGCCGGTGGTCTGCCGTCGGGGCCGTCGATCCGCACGCTGAAGGACGGCGGGACCAAGGTGCTGTGCTTCGCGCCCGCCACGGCCCTGGCGCGCAAGCTGATCAAGTCGGGTGTCGACGGCCTCATCATTGAGGGCACGGAGGCCGGCGGCCACATCGGTCCGGTTTCGACCAGCGTGCTGGCCCAGGAGATCCTGCCCGCGGTCGGCGAGATCGTACCCGTGTTCGTGGCCGGCGGCATCGGCCGGGGCGAGGCCATCGTGTCCTATCTGGAGATGGGCGCGGCCGGTGTGCAACTCGGCACCCATTTCGTTTGCGCGACCGAAAGCATCGCGCATCCGAAGTTCAAGGCCGCCTTCATCAAGGCGAACGCCCGCGACGCCATGCCGACGGTGCAGGTCGATCCGCGATTCCCGGTGATTCCGGTGCGCGC
Organism: Roseospira marina; assembly: GCF_014197855.1. GTDB lineage: Bacteria > Pseudomonadota > Alphaproteobacteria > Rhodospirillales > Rhodospirillaceae > Rhodospira > Rhodospira marina. The sequence continues at coordinate 132,175 of NZ_JACIGJ010000006.1, read as the reverse complement.
GCTGCGCAACAAGGGCACGGATCTGTTCATGCAGACCCAGCGCGATGTGATTGGCCGCTTCCAGGCCGGCGAGATGGACCAGAAGACCGCCCAGCTTGAAATCGAGCACTTCTGGGCCGGCGCGCTGCGCCGCGCCGTGATCGACGGCGACGTGGAGAACGGATCCCTCATGGCGGGCCAGAGTGTCGGCCTTGTGAAGGAGGAACTGCCCACCCGGGTCATCATCGAGACGTTGGTGACCCAGGCCGAAGCCGCGCTGGCCCAGCGATCGACCGGCGTCACGGCGGCGCCGGCCCCCGACCGTCCGCTTGCCGATCCCGTTCCCTGATGCCCTTCTCGGACGCCACGGGCCGGCGCCTGCTGGGGCGCCTGCGGGAATACATGGCCGGCGGCGGCACGGTGCAGGAGCGTCTTGACCGCACGGTCCGTCTGATCGCCGAGGAACTCCGCTCTGACGTGTGCTCATGCTACGTGATGCGCGCGGGCGAGGTCCTGGAGCTGTTCGCGACCGAGGGCCTGTCGCAGACCGCCGTTCACGTCACCCGTCTGCGGGTCAGTGAGGGCTTGGTGGGCGAGATCGCCGCCCGCGCCCGCCCGCTGAACGCCCCCAATGCGTGGGACCATCCCAGCTTCGCCTACCGCCCGGAAACCGGCGAGGACGTCTACGCCTCGCTCATGGGCGTGCCGATGATCCGGGGCGGGCAGGTGATCGGTGTGCTCGTGGTGCAGAACCGCGACCGGCGTGCCTATCAGGACATCGAGGTCGAGACGCTGGAGACGGTGGCCATGGTGCTGGCCGAGCTGCTGGCCGGCACCGACCTGATTCCGCGCGACGAACTGGGGCCTGTTACCGGCAACGCGGTGCTGCCGTTCCGGATGGAGGGGCTGGCGCTGAACCCGGGCGCGGTCATCGGCACCGCCGTCTATCACCGGCCTAAGGTGCATATCGAGCGCCTGATCAGCGACGATCCGGAGGAGGAGCTCCGCCGTCTGCGCGAGGCGCTGAAGGCGTTGCGCCAGTCCCTGGACGAGTTGATTCAGACCCATGTCGACCTGAGTGGCGACTACCGCGAGGTTCTGGAAGCCTACCGGATGTTCGCCGACGACGCCGGGTGGGTGTCGCGCATCTCCGACGCCATCCGCTCCGGCCTGACGGCCGAGGCCGCCGTCCGCAAGGTGGACGACGACATGAAGGTGCGCTTGGCCCAGGCTAGCGATCCCTATATCCGCGAGCGGTTGCACGACCTGGAGGATTTGGCGAACCGGCTGTTGTTGCACCTGACGGGGCAGGGCATGACCTCGGCCCAGGGTGAGTTGCCCGAGGACACGATCCTGATCTGCCGGTCGCTCGGACCGGCGGAGCTTCTGGACTACCCCCGGGGCTTTGTGCGCGGCGTGCTGATGGAGGAAGGCGCGCCCACCATGCACGCCGTGATCGTGGCGCGGGCGCTCGATATACCGGTCATCGGCCGGCTTGACGGCGTGTTCAGCCGCATCGCGCCCTTCGACACCGTGGCGCTGGACGCCGGCAACGGGCAGATTTTCGTCCGGCCGAGCGACGATCTGCGCGAGACCTTCAGCGAGAGCGTCGCCTCGCGGCAGGCCCGCCGCCAGGCCTATCTGGCGGAGCGGGACCGGCCGTTCGAGACCCGGGACGGTGTGCCGGTTCGGATCCTGATGAACGCCGGCCTGCTGATGGACATGGGCCATCTGGAGGATACCGGCGCCATGGGCGTTGGCTTGTACCGGACCGAACTGCCGTTCATGGCCCGGCCCAGCCTGCCCGACGTCGCGACGCAGACGGTTCTGTACCAGAAGATCCGGGACCAGGCGGCCGGCCGGCCGGTGGTGTTCCGTACCCTGGACGTGGGCGGGGACAAGCTGCTGCCGTACTGGAGCAGCGACGGCGAGGACAATCCGGCGATGGGCTGGCGCTCCATCCGGATCACGCTGGACCGCCCGGCGGTGCTGCGTGCCCAGGTGCGCGCGCTGCTGCGCGCCAGCGCGGGCGCGGATCTGGACATGATGTTTCCGATGATCGCCACGGTGGCGGAGTTCGAACAGGCGCGGCGGCTGCTGGACGTCGAGGTGGCCCGCGAGCGCGCGCGCGGCGGGGCCTTGCCCAGCGCCATTCGGGTGGGAACCATGCTGGAGGTGCCGGCGCTGCTGTATCAGTTCCCGGAATTGTTGCGGAAGGTGGACTTTGTGTCGGTCGGCAGCAACGACCTGCTTCAGTTCCTGTTCGCCACGGATCGCGGCAATCCCCGCGTTTCCTCGCGCTACGACACGGTGTCGGTGCCGGTGTTGCGCCTGCTCCGGCAGGTGCGCGAGCAGTGCGACGCGGCCGGCAAGCCGGTGACCGTATGCGGCGAAATGGCGGGGCGACCGCTGGAGGCGATGACCTTGATCGGACTGGGATTCCGAAGCCTGTCGATGGCCGCGCCGGGCATCGGGCCGGTGAAGCACATGCTGCGCTCCATGGATTTCGGCGAGGTCAAGCGCTACGTCAACGCACTGGTCGAGTCCTCGGATCCGAACCCGCGCCGGGCGCTGCGGGCCTTCGCGCGCGACCATGGCATCAAAATCGACTAGGTCGCGCGGACACCCCGCGGCGTCTGGCGGAATTCCGGCCCAAACGGAAAGGCTTTTCGTCTTCCGGGCTGGTACGGTATACCTCAGATAGGCTGAGGCGGTTCGGCGGCTGTCGCACCAGAACGCCGCCCCCAGGACCGCCCCGCGCGACAAGCTGACGAGGAAACCGACTTTGGCCAACTCGGCGGAAAGGCTGAATCCGAACTCTGAGTTCATCCCGACCGATCATGTGGGAGTCCTGCTCCAGGAAGCCAGGCTCCGATCGGGTCAGGATCTACGCATTGTCGCTGACGACTTGCGGATCAAGTATCACCATCTTTTGGCGATAGAGGCCGGCCATTTCGAAGACCTGCCGGGATCCACGTACGTTGTCGGCTTCATCCGGGCCTACGCGGAATACCTCGGGCTCGACGCCGAAGAGATCGTGCGTCGCCACAAGGACGGTCCCGCCCCCCGAAGCGCCGCCCCGCACTTGGACTTCCCGTCCCCCGCCAATGACAGCGGCGTGCCCGCCGGGGCGCTTCTGCTCGTCGCCTTGATACTGGCCGGATGCGCGTATGGCGTGTGGTACTGGATGTCGTCCAGCAACACGTCGATCGCGGAGCTGATTCCCGAGATCCCGGCGCAACTCGCCGAACTGATCGGCAGCGACGACGACACCACGTCGGGGCCCGAGGCGCCCGCGCCGGAGACGGCACCCGACGCCACACCCGGCACGGATCCGGCGGGGCAGACCATCCCAGGCGAGAGCACGCGGGGCGCCGATGGCACGCAGCAGGCGCCCGGCACGCCCCAGGGGCAGACTACCACCCCACCGGCAGCGGACGCGCCGACCGGCGGGCTTGCCGCCTTGAGCCCGACCACGCCCGACGCCGCTGAGGATGCCACCGAGGACGGCGACGATGCGACGATCGACCCTGTCCCCGATGCGGTCCCCGATGCGGTCCAAGACGGGGAGGGCGCCGTTGGTGAAGGCCCCGTTGGTGATGGCCGGGGCGGCGAGGTCCCGGGCCGTGCGGTGACGGACAACGGCCGACCGGTTCCGCCCGCGCCCCCCGAACCGGCGGTCAGCGACGCGGGGCCCGATGCGTCTGCGGATCCGATGACCGATACGGCCGAGGAGCCTGCGCCTTCGGGGGGCGCCGAGTCTCCAAGCGACTCGGCGGATGCGCCCGTTGAGGCGGCGGACGCGGTCGCTCCCGAGACACCGGCTGAGACACCAGCCGAGCCGGCCGAGGCGACGGCTGACGCCGTGCCGACCCTTCCGGAGCCTGAAACCCCCGACACGGCGACGACGGAGCCGCCCGAGGTGCCGACGCCCGAGGCGACCGAAGCCGCCGAAGAGCCGGCCGCCGAGGACCCGCCGCCGGCCTACGTCGGGCGCGCCGCGCCGTCGGACGTGGCCCAGGCCGCTGGCGCCTCGCGCATCGTTCTGCGCGCCAACCAGGATTCCTGGATCCAGTTGCGGCAGGGCGGCGAGCTGGTGGTGCGCCGCCTGCTGCGGCGGGGCGACGTCTATGCGGTGCCCGGCGACGGTACCTACGCCCTCAACACCAGCAACGCGGGGGGGCTTGAGGTCTATGTGGACGGACGGCGCGTGCGCAACATCGGTCCCGTCGGCGCACCGCGCAACGGCGTCCGTCTGTCGCCGTCCGCCTTGAACTGACCCCGGCCGTCGCCTTATACCAGGGACCGTGCGCGCCGTGCGCCGCGCCCGGCGGGGTGCCCATACCGCGTGCCCAGCCGTCAGACGCCAGAGAGGGGTTCCATGTCAGTCCGACCCTATCGCGAGATTGCCCGCCGCCGCAGCCGTCAGATCCATGTCGGCCCGGTGCCGGTTGGCGGTGACGCGCCGGTGACGGTCCAGACGATGACGAACACCATTACCGCCGATGTCGCCGCCACGGTGGCCCAGATCCGGCGGATGGAAGAGGCGGGGGTGGATATCGTCCGCGTCTCCTGCCCGGACGAGGCCGCGACCGAGGGGCTGCGCGATATCGTCAAGCAGGTTTCGGTGCCGATCATCGCGGACATCCACTTCCACTACAAACGCGCCATCGAGGCCGCCGAGGCCGGCGCCGCCTGCCTGCGCATCAACCCGGGCAACATCGGCTCGGCGGAGCGTGTGCGCGAGGTGGTGCGGGCCGCCAAGGACCACGGCTGCTCCATGCGGATCGGCGTCAACGCCGGATCGCTGGACAAGCACCTGCTGGAGAAGTACGGCGAGCCCAACCCGGAGGCGATGGTCGAAAGCGCCCTGGAACACGCCAAGATCCTGGAAGACAACGACTTCCGCGAGTTCAAGATTTCGGTCAAGGCGTCCGATGTCTATCTGGCCGTCGCGGCCTACGAGGCGCTGGCGGAGGCCTGTGACTACCCCCTGCACCTCGGCATCACCGAGGCCGGCGGCACCCGCGTCGGCACCGTGAAGTCCTCCATCGGCATGGGCTGGCTGCTCAAAAAGGGCATCGGCGACACCATCCGCGTCTCGCTCTCGGCCGATCCGGTCGAGGAGGTCAAGGTCGGCTTCGATATCCTGAAGAGCCTCGACCTGCGCCACCGGGGCGTGCGCATCGTCGCCTGCCCGTCCTGCGCCCGCCAGGGCTTCGACGTCATCAAGACCGTCGAGATCCTGGAGGAGCGGCTGGCGCACATCGGCACGCCGGTGTCGCTGTCCATCCTGGGCTGCGTGGTGAACGGCCCGGGTGAGGCGCGCGAGACCGATATCGGCATCACCGGCGGCGGCACGCTCGCCAACGAAGGCTCGGCCAACAAGGTTTATATCTCCGGGCTGGCGCACCACAACGTCGGCAACGCCGAGATGATCGACCACATCGTCGATCTGGTCGAGAAAAAGGCCGCCGAGATCGAGGCCGCCAAGGCGGCCGCCGAGTCCGCTGCTACCGAGTCGGCCGGCACGGCGGCGGCCGAATAAAGCGGGCGGCGGAACAGAGCGCGCGCGGCGCACCCTCGTCCGTCCGATCCGACCACGAGGGATGCGCGATGACCCCTGAGTTTCTGTTGACGGCCTTGGTGGTCGTCCTGGTGCCGGGCACGGGCGTTCTGTACACCTTGGCCCAGGGGCTGGGGCGCGGCGCCCGCGCCAGCGTGTTCGCGGCGTTCGGCTGCACGCTCGGTATCCTGCCCCAAATCGCGGCCAGCATCGCCGGTCTGGCGGCGGTGCTGCACACCAGCGCCCTTGCGTTCCAGGTCATCAAGATCCTGGGCGTGCTCTACCTGCTCTATATGGCCTGGAGCATCGTGCGTGAGGGCGGCGCCCTGTCGGTCACGGAGGATCGCGCCGCGCCCGCCGTGCCCGCGTGGCGCATCGTGCGCGACGGAATCCTGCTGAACATCCTGAACCCGAAGCTGTCACTGTTTTTCCTGGCCTTCCTGCCGCAGTTCGTGCCGGCCTCGGCGGCCCATCCCACGCTGGCCATGTTGCCGCTGGCCGGCGTTTTCATGGCGCTGACGTTCGTGGTGTTCGTCGGCTACGGCGTGTTCGCGGCCACGGCGCGCCGCCGTGTGCTCAGCCGGCCGGACGTCCTGCGCTGGGTGCGGCGTGGAGTCGCGGGCACCTTCGGCCTGCTGGGGCTCCGGCTGGCGCTGGCGGACCGGTAAACGGCCCTGCCGGCGCCCGGTTTGTCCCCGGATCGGTCCGCGCACCGTTGCAAAACGCGGGCGCTCTGAATAAGACGGGACCACACAGGACGGGACCGCGCTGGCGGCCCCGCCGGACCCCCGTCGTTCGAGTCCCAAAGGACCCCTTCCCATGGCCGCCCTGCAACCCGTGCGCGGGACCCACGATCTTCTCCCCGACGCCGCCCGCGCCCACCGTGCCGTCGAGGCCCGCGCCTTCGAGGTCGCCAGCCGCTTCGGCTTCGGCGAGATCATGACGCCGATCTTCGAGTTCACCGAGGTGTTCAAGCGCACCCTGGGCGACACCTCGGACATCGTCACCAAGGAGATGTACACCTTCGAGGACCGGGGCGGCGAAAGCCTGACCCTGCGGCCCGAGGGCACGGCCGCCATCGTGCGCGCCTTCATCTCCGGCGGGCTGGCCCAGCAGGTGCCGGTCAAGGCGTTCTATCGCGGCCCCATGTTCCGCTACGAACGCCCGCAGAAGGGCCGCCAGCGCCAGTTCCATCAGGTGGGCATCGAGATCCTGGGCGTCGAAGGCCCCGCCGCCGACATCGAGGTCATCGCCTGCGGCGCGCATATCCTGGAGGCGCTGGGCCTCGGTGGCACCGTCACCGTGGAGCTGAACACCCTGGGCGATGTGGAAAGCCGCGCCGCCTATCGCGAGACGCTGGTCGCCTACCTCCAGGGCCGCAAGGGCGAACTGTCCGAGGACAGCCTGACCCGCCTGGAGAAGAACCCGCTACGTATTCTCGACTCCAAGGACGAGGGCGATCGCGCCGTGGTGGCCGAGGCGCCGATCCTGGCCGACAGCCTGAACGACGCCTCGCGCGATTTCTTCGCCCGCGTCCAGGAGGGGCTCGCCGCCCTGAACGTGCCGATCGAGATCAGCCCCCGGCTGGTGCGCGGCCTGGACTACTACACCCACACGGCGTTCGAGTTCACCACGACCAAGCTGGGCGCGCAGGGCACCGTCCTCGCGGGTGGGCGCTATGATGGGCTGGTCAAGCAGATGGGCGGTCCGCCGACCCCGGGCGTGGGCTGGGCGGCGGGCGTTGAGCGCCTCGCCATGCTGCTGGCCGATCCGCCGCCGGCGCCGCGCCCCCTGGCGGTCATCCCGGCCGGGGCCGAGGCCGACACCCTGGCGCTGACCGTCACCGACCGGCTGCGCCGGGCCGGCTACGCCGTCGACCTGGGCTATTCCGGCAACATGGGCAAGCGCATGAAGCGCGCCAACAAGATCGCCGCCCGTGCCGCCGTCATCCTGGGGCCGGACGAGATCGCGGCCGGCGCCGCCACCGTGCGGGACCTGGACAGCGGCGACCAGGAGGCCGTGCCGTTCGACGCCCTTGAGGGAGCCCTGGACCGCTTCCGGTGACGGACGCTTCGGCGGGCGACAGCCCCGGCGGCCACGGGGACGGGCTCGACCGAATGGTGGTGGTGGGCGTGAACCACCATACCAGTTCCATGGCGCTGCGCGATCAGGTGGCGCTGGAGGACGATGCCATCCCGGGCTTCCTCGGCCGCCTGCGGGCCAACGGCCTGACGCAGGCACTGGTGCTGTCCACCTGCGACCGGGTCGAGATCATCTGTGTTGCTGCCAACGCCGACGTGGCCGAGACCACGGCCGAGGTCGCGCTGTGGATCCTGGCCGAGAAAGGGCATGTCAGTCCCTGCGCGTTGCGGGCCGCGTGCTACGTGCTGCGTGGGGGCGATGCTGTGCGCCATGCCTTCGCGGTGGCGTCCTCGCTGGACAGCCAGGTGATCGGCGAACCCCATGTGCTGCGTCAGGTCAAGGCCGGCTACGCCGCCGCGCGGGCGGCCGGGCTGGTGGGGGCTGAACTGGAACGCGTGATGCAGTCCGCCTTCGCCTGCGCCAAGCGCGTGCGCAGCGAAACCCGCATCGCCGAGGGTCCGGTCTCCGTCGCCTCCGCCGCCGTGCAGGTGGCGCGCGACCTGCACGGGGACCTGGACGGCTGTTCGGCCTTGCTGCTGGGCACCGGCGAGATGGGCGAACTGCTGGCGGAGGCGTTCCAGGCCCACGGGCTCGACCGGCTCATCGTGCGGGCGCGCCGCCGCTTCCGGGCCGAGGCGGTGGCGCGGCGCCTGGGGGCGCACGTCAGCGCGCACGAGGCCTTGATCGACGACATCGTGGCCGCCGACATCATCATCTGCTGCACCGGCGGGCGGGAGCACATCGTGGGCGTGGACACCGCCCGGCAAGCCGCCAAGCGGCGCCGCCAGCGCCCCGTGTTCATCGCGGATGTCGCCGTGCCGGGGGACGTGGAGCCTGCGGTCAACACCGTGGACAACGCCTTTCTCTACGATCTGAACGACCTGGAGGGGGTGGCGATGCAGGGGCGCGCCCACCGCGAGGGCGAGGCCGAGGCCGCATGGCGGATCGTCCGCGAGGAAGTCTGCCGCTTCCAGAAGGGTCGGATCGAGCGCGCGGCCGCCCCGGTCATCACCCTGCTGCACGCCCGCTTCGAAGCGGAGCGCGCCCGTGCCCTGGCGGAGGCCCATGGCGATGCCGACAAGGCCACCCGCCTACTGGTCGGGCGGTTGTTGCATACCCCGTCAGAGGAACTGCGCCGTCTGGCGGTCGGTCCGACTGAGAACCTGCGCCACGCCGAGAACGTCACGCGGCGGCTGTTCCGGCTGACGGAGGCGGACGCGACGGGGGCGTCGGATGACGGGGCGCCCAGGGACACAGGGGGAACCGGCGGGTCCTCCGCGCCACCTTAGCGGACTTCGGCCTCTTGCGCGTCCCGTCCGCCCGCCGTAACACCAACGGCCCGACCGTCCCCGATCACGAAAGCGACCGCCGACCATGAGTCTGGACGAAAAACTCACCCGCGTCGTCTCGCGCCACGAGGAACTCGGCGCGCTGCTGTCCGGTCCGGACCTGGACGCCGCCGACATCCCGCGCCTGTCGCGGGAGCTGTCGGAGCTGACGCCGATCGTCGAGGCTATCGAAGCCCTGCGTGCCGCCCGTGCCGAACTGGCGGATGCCGAGGCCATGCTGGCGGACCCGGACATGCGTGAGCTGGCCGAGGAAGAGGTCGGCCGCCTGCGCAAGGCCGTGCCGGAGATGGAGCAGGCCGTGCGCGTCCTGCTGCTGCCGAAGGACGAGGCCGACGAGCGCAACGCCATCCTTGAGGTCCGCGCCGGCACCGGCGGCGACGAGGCGGCCCTGTTCGCGAGCGAGCTTCTGCGCATGTACGAACGCTACGCCGCCGCGCAGGGCTGGCGGGTCGAGATCATGGAGGCCAGCGACACCCCCATCGGCGGCATCAAGGAGGCGGTGGCGACCATCTCCGGCCGGGACGTGTTCGCGCGCCTGAAGTTCGAGTCCGGCGTCCACCGGGTGCAGCGCGTGCCGGCGACGGAGGCCGGCGGGCGCATCCACACCTCCGCCGCGACCGTGGCGGTGCTGCCGGAGGCCCAGGCCGTCGACGTGCATGTGGAGGACAAGGACCTGCGCGTGGACACCTACCGCTCCCAGGGCGCCGGCGGCCAGCACGTCAACACCACGGACTCGGCGGTGCGCATCACCCATATCCCCACCGGCATCGTCGCCGCGTGCCAGGAAGAGAAAAGCCAGCACAAGAACCGCGAGAAGGCCATGCGGATGCTGCTCGCCAAGATGTACGACGAACAGCGTCGCGCCGCCGACGAGGCCCGCGCCGCCTCGCGCAAGAGCCAGGTGGGCAGCGGCGACCGGTCGGAGCGCATCCGCACCTACAACTTCCCCCAGGGCCGTGTGACCGACCACCGCATCAACCTGACGCTCTACAACCTCGACAAGGTCATCACCGGTGAGGCGCTGGACGACGTGATCGACGCCCTGATCGCCGAAGACCAAGCGGCGAAGCTGGCCGAGGTGGAGTAGGCGCGCGCGGACGGGAGCAGAGTGGGATGACGGATCGGCCCACGCTGCCACCGGGTATCGGCCCCCACGAGGGGCGCGAACTCGACCTGATGCTGTCCGGCGAGAAGCCGCTGGCGCTGTTCTGCGATGTCGTGCCGTCCGCATTCGACTGGCCTGACGCCCAGTTCGCGCCGCATGTGGCCGCCGGCCGGATCGTCGCGCGCGAATTCTGGACAGACGGCCCGGACGACGCCCACCGGGTCCGGCACCTGTACTATGCGCAGCCGGACGAGGCGTGGCGCATCGAACGCGCCCACGCCCTGGTCACGGCGTCGTTCGACTCCTGGGGGCCGGAGGCCGCCGCCGCCTGTGCGGACCTCGGGCGCCTGCTGGGCTACCGCGAAGCCGATATCCAGGCGTTTCTGGACTGGAGCGACCGCAACGTCGGGCGTCTTCGGTAACCGGTGATCCGGAACCCGAAGGTGTGTCGGCTATGCCGCTTGTTTTCCCGTCACCCCCAGCGCCGTCCCGACACCGCCCCCTTCCACGGTCAGGGGCGGGCCGTGTCTCCGGTGTCGACGGGGGTGCCGCTGACGCGGGTGTCCTCCGGGGCCCACAGGCCCTCCAGCACCGAGACGAAGGCCGGATAGAGCACCTGGTTGCCGTGCGGACTCAGGTGGTCGCCGTCAAAGAACAGCGGCGTCTCTCCGTCGAAAGCGTGGCAGACCTCGCCCGGGCACAGCACGGGGAACGGATCCCACACCGTCAGGCCGTCGGGAAAGCGCTCCTGCAACGTGGCCAGGGAGGCGACGATGGGCGCGCGCCACTCCTCCAGAAAGGCCCGGTCGATGCTGAGCCCGCCCTTGCAGATCGGATTGCTCCGGTTGAACCAATCGGAACATCGGAACGGCGGCGACGGCAGGATCGGTTTCGGCGCGTCCACGATCACATGCAGGCCGTGGCGGTTCAGGCGCTCGATAATGGCGGACGCCTGATCGACGGCGCCGTCGCGTTCGGCCTGGCCGGCCTCCATCCAGTGCCGCACCGGCGCCTGATCGAAGGTCGCCCATTGATCGGCGAGCCGAAACACCCGCAGGGACGCGAAAAAGACCACATCGCCCGGTGTGGCCTGAGCCTCGATGGTGCTGAGGATGTGCTCCAGCGTCTGCTGGCACTCCGGGTCCGTCACCATCTTGACCATCAGGCTGACGATGCGGCAGCGGGCGTTGTGGAACGTCACGGTCTTGACGCCGAGCTGCTCCTGAAGGTCGGAAAACAGTGTCCCGTAAGCCAGGGCGTGGGAGTCGCCGACGGCGAACAGACTCCGGTCCGCAAATGGCTTGCCCGCGCGGTCTTCCGGCCTCGACGGGAGGGCCGGGATCACGTGCCACGTCGCGATATCACGGGTCACCGACAGGCTGTAGTCCATTTGCCCGCGGAACAGGTGGTTCGCGGCCCCATACACCAGCCCGATACAGACAAGCCCGCCGGCAATGCGCAGGAGCGGCGGGCGACGGGTCACCACCGGGCTGCGCCGCAGCGCGTTCTCGACCAGATGGTACGAGGCGAAGGCGCTGGCCAGGGTCACGGCCACGGCCGCGGCCATTTTGGGGACGGTGTCCAGGCCCACCGTCCAGCGGAACAGCACGTAAACCGGCCAATGCCACAGGTAGAGGGAGTAGGAGGTCTTGCCCAGGTAGACCGCCACCGGATGACGCAGCAGCCCGTGCAGCGGTGAGCCGTTGCATTCCGGGCGCGCCACGGCGGCGATCATCAGGCCGGTGCCCACCACCGGCAGGAACGCCCAGGGCCAGGGGAAGGTGTCCTCGGCGGAGAAGACAAAACCGGCGGCCGCGACGGCCATCCCGGCCCCGAGCACGAGGGTCGCGGTCCGGGGGGAGGTCGGGAGCATCCGGCCCTGGGCGTGCGCCTTGAACAGCAAGGCCCCGGCGGCCAACTCCCAGAACCGGCTGAACAGCAGGTAGTAGGCGGCCTCCGGCATGGTTCGCCCCATCCACCAGGCGGCGCCTAACGAGGCGATGGCCAGCGCGGGCAGCGTGGCCCGCGCCAGCAGGGAGCGGAGATCCCCCGTATCGCGCATGCGGGCCCACAAGAAGAAGATCGCCGGGAACACCAGATAGAACTGTTCTTCGACGCCCAACGACCACGTATGGACAAACGGATTGAACTCGACGCGCGGCGCGAAATACCCATCGTTGAAAAGAACGAGCGCAACGTTGCTGAAACCGAAGAAGGCCGCCAGCCCGGTGTTTTCGGTGGCGCCGCTCAGCCAGGACCGGGGGATGAACAGAACGGTCAGCAGCGTCACCACCAGCAGGCAGAGCAGCAGCGCCGGAATGATGCGGACGATGCGACGCGCATAGAAGTTTGTAATAAAGCGCCAGAGGTTGAGGTGGCTGGTGTCGAACAGCGATTTTGTGACCACGTACCCGGAGATCACGAAAAAGACGTCGACGCCGGTGAACCCGCCCGGCAGCAGACTGTCCTTGAGATGGAACGCCATCACCGACAGCACGGCCAAGGCGCGCAAACCATCCACTTCGGTCAGGTATCCCCGACCGTCCTGCCGCTCCTGGGGTCTCATCCCGTATGGCCTATGTCGTGACTCACGAGGTGGCACTTATAGCAGGGCCGCGCCCAGAATTGCATAGCGGACATTGGGCCGTAAACTAACGGTATGTGTGCGCGGGCGGGCGCCACACGCGGGCTTTCGTCCCCTCTCCCGCCGCGCTATCACGGGGCGGCGCCCCCAGCACTCCCGGAGCAGCCCCGTGTCCGACAGCATCTACAGCGGCCTTCAGCAACTTGGGCAGGCCACCCGAATGCCCGCCAGCCCGGACGAGGCGACCCTGGAGCGGGTCCCGAACCCGCAGGCGGACGTGGCCTATTGCGTCCGGTTCACGGCGCCCGAGTTCACCTCGCTGTGTCCACTGACCGGTCAGCCCGACTTCGCGCATCTGGTGATCGACTACGTGCCGGGCGGCTGGTTGGTTGAAAGCAAGTCCTTGAAGCTCTACCTGGGTTCGTTTCGCAACCACGGGGCCTTTCACGAGGACTGCACCGTGTCCATCGGCCGCCGGCTGGTCGCGCTGCTGGAGCCGGCGTGGCTGCGCATCGGCGGCTACTGGTATCCGCGCGGCGGCATTCCCATCGACGTCTTTTGGCAGACCGCCGCCCCGCCGGAGGGCGTGTGGATCCCGGATCCGGGCGTGCCACCCTATCGCGGACGGGGGTAGCCACTGCCGATCCCGTTGGCGCGGGGTTTGCTTGGGATATTCCCGCTTTCTGTGTCCACGCTTCCAGGGAACGCCCGCCATGACCCAGGATACCGCCGCCGTTTCCGCCGCCGCCACGCTTGCAAGCCTGACCGGTGCGTCGGACCCTGCCTCCAAGGCCGCGCAACGGGCGGCCGCCGCGGATGAGGCCTGGGCCGACACCTGGGCGACCATCAAGGAAAAGGGCTTTTCCGCCTTCGTCGAGGATCTGGAGAAGGAAAAACTGGAAAAGCTGCGCGCGGAGCTGCTGCGCACGTTGGGTGTCACCGAAGAAGACCTGGAGGAGATGGATCCCGCCGCGCGGGGCGCCCTGGAAGCTCGGATTTCACAGCAAATCCAAAAGCGTCTCGCCGCCGCCTCGCTGATGAACGCGGAGGGCAAGGACGGTCAGGACGCCGTGATCCAGGAGGCGTTGCAGGTGTTGCAGGGGGTGGGCGGCGCCTTCACCGGCGCGTCCATCCCATTGGGTGACAGGGCCGCGCTCGGCGACCCGACTCAGGGGCTTCCCGGAACACAGAGCCGCCTGGGGCGGGACATGCTGCTGACGCTTCAGCAGGCGGACGACGACACCAAGGCCGGCCTCACGGACGTCCGCGACAGCCGGGCGCGCGGGCGCGGCCTGCCCACGGGGTAGCGCCCCCGGCCGGGTCACCCGGCACATCTGACCTACGTTCCGGCAAAAGTGTCCCGGTCCGACGGGGCGCATCGCGTGCGACTCCGCGCTGTGCGCCCCGTCGGCGTGTGCGCGCACGCCGGGCATGCGTGCACCCACGATTCGCTCAAAACGCGCTAATCCAAACCGAGTGTGCGGCGCGTATCAGTGGCGCGCCTGCGTGTAGGGGTTTTTCGGAGTGACCGACGTTGAAACGCGTTAGCGTATTCAATCGTCGGTGCGACGTGCGCATTCTACGCAATGGGCGATAAACGTTCTATAAGCACTATAGGATGGCGCCATGTTGACACCGTGGTTTTCCTGTCTCCTGTTGCGGGGGGCCGTCGTCGGGCTCGCGGCGGGCCTGATCACCGGCGCAGGGCCAGCGGGCGCCGCGGCTCCCCCCCCGACGTCCCTCATCTCGGACGATTTGGTGAATGAGATCCGGGGCTGGCTCGACACGCCGGTCGTGGACCTGTCCATTGCGGCCAAGAACGAGGCAACCGCGGATCTCCGCCAATCCGACGTCGATAGGCTCGACCGGCAATGGCGTGCCGAGGTGGAGACCGACGACCAACCCCTGATTACGGAAATCCTGTCCAGTCCGCTCTCGAATTATCTGCTGCAAATTCAGGCCGGATCGCTGGGCCTGTATGCGGAGATTTTTGTCATCAACAACGTGGGTCTCAATGTCGGTCAAAGCGCCATCACGTCCGACTACTGGCAGGGCGATGAGGCCAAGTTTCAGAAGACCTATGATGTTGGCCCGGATGCCGTGTTCATTGACGCGCCGGAATTCCATGAAGGCACGCAGACGTGGCGCGCGCAGCTCAGCCTGACGATCAACGATGACCTGGGGCGCAAAAGCGGGGTCGCGACGGTCGAGATTAATTTGACCGAACTGAGTCGTAGAAAATGACTCGTTGAGACGGGGGACGAATCGGATGATGTCCTGGCTTAATTCTCAGCCTATATCACGCAAGTTCATTCTGGTGTTTGCGATCATTTTTCTGGTTATTGTGGGAAGTGGCCTTGCCATCGGATATGAAGTTTCGAACGCGCGCAGCAAGGTTCACGATTCTCAGCGCATCTCTAGTATGGCTGTCGACTTGAACGAAGTCTTCGGCGCGGCGACGGAGCAGCTTCTGGCCATCCGTGGCCTTCTGATCACCGGCGATCGCAGGATGATCGAACATTACACCGCCAGCGGTAAGGTGTTCGACGAGACGCTTGTCGATCTGAAGTCGAAGCTCATGACTCCGCGCACCAGGGCCCTGGCCGACGCAATTCAGGAGACGGTCGAAACGTGGCGCAGCACTGTGGCCGAACACCAGATTCGCCTGATGCGTCAACCTCTGACCGTGCCGGAAGCGAAGGTACTGGAATACATTGGCCGCGGCGATGTCTTTTTCGCGGACTTGAAGCGGGACTACGAGGCCTTCCAGGACCTGGCCCAATCCCTCAACACCCAAACACTGGCCGATACCGATACCGCCTTCACTGTCACCCTGATGGCGAGCGTGGCTGGTCCCGTGCTTTCCGCCGTGATCGCCGTCGTGGCCCTGCTTCTCCTGACCCAGACCATTGCCCGCCCGATTTCCAGCATGACCGGGGTTATGAAGCGGCTGTCGAACCGCGACTACGGGGTCGCTGTGACCGGCCTCGGGCGCCGCGACGAGATCGGGCAGATGGCCCAGACCATCGCCGTGTTCAAGGACGGTCTGGCCGAGGCCGACCGCCTGACCGAGGCTCAGAAGCGCGACGCCGAGGCCCAGACCGAGCGCGCGCACCGCATCGACACCCTGTGCTCCGGTTTCGACGCCTCGTCCTCGCGCACGGTCAACGCCGTCGCCAAGGCGGCGGGCGATCTGCACACCAACTCCGAGGGGATGAGCGCCACCGCCGAGGAAACCTCGCGTCAGGCGACCATGGTCGCGGCCGGCTCGGAGGAGGCGTCCACCAACGTCGGCACCGTCGCGGTCGCGACCGAGGAACTGACCGCGTCGATCGAGGAGATCGGCCGTCAGGTCACCCAGGCGTCGCAGGTCGCCTCCACCGCCGTCGCACAGGCCAACGAGACAAACCAGAAGATCAAGGGGCTGGCCGATGCCGCGCAGAAGATCGGCGACGTGGTGAGCCTCATCACCGATATCGCGGCCCAGACCAACCTGCTCGCCCTGAATGCCACCATCGAAGCGGCGCGCGCCGGGGAAGCCGGCAAGGGCTTCGCCGTCGTCGCGTCCGAGGTCAAGAACCTCGCTAACCAGACCTCGCGGGCGACCGACAGCATCGCCGCGCAGATCGGCGGGGTGCAGACCTCCACCAAGGACGCCGTGACGGCGATTGAGATCATCACCAAGACCATCGCCGACGTCGATGAAATCGCCGCTTCCATCGCCGCCGCGATCGAGGAGCAGACGGCGGCGACTCAGGAGATTGCGCGCAATGTGGAGCAGGCCTCGCACGGCACGCGCGAGGTGTCGGAGAATATCACCGGGGTGAAGGATGCCGCCGACGACACCGGGCGGGCCGCCGACGGCATCCGGCAGGCCGCGCAAAGCCTGACGGAGGAGGCCGAGACCCTGCGCCGCGAGGTCAACCGCTTCCTGTCCGACGTCCGCAACGCGTGACGCGACGGGCCGGCGTTGCCGCGTCCAGTAGACGGCCCTCTCCAGGGGTGCTACGCCGAGATCCGACCGGCTCGGCGCGGCATACGCCGCCCGCCGCGCCTTCACCATCCGTGTTGAGGGACACATGATGCAGACGGGTCCATTGCCTTTGAGCCGCCGCCGGGTCCTGACCGGTATGGCCGCCGTTGGGGCCGCCCTTGGGACCGCCACGGGAGCCCCCGGGGGGCTGGCGGGCCTGCCCTGGGTCCGCCCCGCCCGGGCACAAGACGCGATCACGCCGGGCGCCAACGCGGTGCTGCTGGTGATCGACATGCAGAACTGCTTCCTGCCCGGCGGGACCCTGCCGGTGGAGCACGGCGACGAGATCATTCCGCTCATCAACACCCTGGCCGCCAAGTTCCAGAACGTGGTCATGACGCAGGACTGGCACACGCCGGGGCACATCTCGTTCGCCTCCAGCCACGCCGGCAAGCAGCCGTTTGACACCGTCGAGTTGCCCTATGGCCCCCAGGTGCTGTGGCCGGACCACTGCGTGCAGGGCACCGACGACGCCAAGCTGGCCGCTGATCTGAACGTCGGCTACGCCCAGCTCATTATCCGCAAGGGCTATCACCCGAACATCGACAGCTATTCAGCCTTCCTGGAAGCGGATCGCGAGACTCGCACGGGGCTGGCCGGCTATCTGATCGAACGCGGCCTGACCGACGTTTATGTGGTCGGTCTCGCGACCGATTTCTGTGTCTCGTGGTCGGCGCAAGACGCCCGGGCCGCCGATCTGAAAGTGGCGGTGGTCGAGGACGCTTGCCGGGGCATCGACCTCAACGGTTCGGTCGCCGCCGCCTGGGAGGCGATGGAGGCCGCCGGGGTTCGCCGGATCCAGTCGTCCGATTTCGCCTAAGGGCGGTTAAGCCGGATCGGGCGTGCCGCGCCCGATCCGCGGTCCCGTCTTTTCGGACCGCCTGTGCGGGCCGCCTCTGTCGGATGCCGTCATGTCCTCCGCCGCGCCGCCGCGCCTGTATGTGGCCGTCACCCCGCACGGCTATGGCCATCTGGCGATGACCGGATCCGTGTTGGCCGCGCTCCGCGACCGGCGGCCGGATATCGCCGTGACGCTCGAAACCACCCTGCCCGAGTCCATTGTGCGGGCGCGGGTGCCGGGGCCCGTCACCCGGGTGGCGGAGACCGAGGACTTCGGCCTCGCCATGGTGAACGCCACCACCTTCGATCCGGGGGCCAGCGCCGCGCGGTATCAGGCGCTGCACGCGGACTGGGACGCGGTCGTGAACCGGGCCGCGGCGCGCATGGCGGCGCATGCGCCCGATCTGGTGCTGTCCAACGTCGGGTACATCGCGCTCGCGGCGGCGGCCCGGCTGGGGATTCCCGCGCTGGCCCTGGGGCCGTTCACCTGGGCTCACATCTATCGGGCGCATATCCTCCCCGCCCAGCCCGCTGCCGATCCCGAGGCATCGGCCATCCTGGACGCCATGGAGCGCGCCTATCGCGGGGCGTACGCCGTGCTGGCGGCGGAGGGCGGCCTTCCCTTCGAAACCCTGCCGAACGCCCGCCCGGTCGGTCCCGTGGGGCGGTTGGCGCGCGCGCGGCCGGACGCGCTGCGTACCGCCTTGGGAATCGGGTCGGATATCCGGCTCGCTCTGGTCACCTTCGGCGGTGTCGGGGCCGGGCTCAGCCTGAACCGCTGGCCGCGCGACACCGGCTGGCTCTGGTTGGTCCGCGGCGGTCTGGCGGCGGACCATCCGGACGTCCGCGATACGGAAGCCCTGGCCGACTGGACGTTCCAGGACCTGCTGGCGTCCTGCGACGCGGTCCTGACCAAGCTGGGCTACGGCATGACGATGGAGTGCGGTCTGAGCCAGCGTCCCACGCTGTACTGGCCCCGCACCGACGGCTGGATCGAGGAGCCGTACCTGCGGGCCTGGCTGGGGCGCTATGCGTCGCTGCGGGCCGTGGACCCGGTGCGCCTGCAAACGGGTGACATCCAGGCGGATCTGGCGGCGGTGCTCGCCCAACCGGTTCCGGGGCCGCCGCCGCGCCCCAGCGGTCCGGACGACGCCGTCGATGCGATTGAAGCCGCTCTGGACGGATGCCCCCGGTCGCGGTAGTGCGGCGCTTTTGGGGGTGGCGCGCAGCAGGGGGGGGCATGTCATGCCGCGACCGGAATGGCTCTCGGGGCCGAAGCCCTGTATAAAGGGCGCGCGTTTTGAACCACCCCTGCCACCCCATGCCGTTCTGTCTGAGCCCTTGAGTCACTTGAAATACGGGCCGTGGGCCGGCGTTCTGGCGCACGGCGTTCCAGTCCGAACCCTGTCATAGGCGGGAGACCTCTGCATGTTCACGATCGACGTCACGGATCACGCCGAGTTGATGGCCGCGCTCCAAAGTGTGCAGGGGGGGGAGACGATCGTTCTTGAGGCGGGCGACTACGGCGACCTCCACCTGAATGCCGAGGACGTCCCCAGTCTGCGGGATCTGGACACCACCGTGACGATCACGTCGAAAGATCCACGGGCGCCGGCGCTGTTTACGGGCTTGGAGGTCACCGGCGCCGACAATCTTACCTTCGATCACCTCCAGTTTTCCTACGACGCGGCGCCCGGGGCGAAATGGTTTGAGCGCCCGTTTCAGGTCGTGGACGTCGACAGCGTCACGTTCCGCCATTCCACGTTTCTCGGCGATCTCGCCGAACGAACGGGCACGCCCGTGGACGGCTATGGGACGGGCTTCGGCCTTCGAATTGCGGACAGCGAGAATATCACGGTCGAATCCAGTGTGTTCGCGACCTTCCGTCAAGGGATCGTTCTTAGTAATGTCGAGAATTCCAGGGTGACCGGCAACGCGATATTCAATATGTCGGGCGACGGGATAAAAGCTTCTGAATTAAATAAAAGCCTTATTGAAGGAAATTACGTTCACGATTTTCATGCGTCCCCCAAGGACAATTGGCATTTTGATTTGATTCAAATTTTTTCCAATGTCGGGCGCAATATTCGCCCCTCCTCGGACGTGACCATTCGCGGGAATGTCCTCGACAGTGGCGACGGCATCGCCACACAGAGTATCTTCATCGGCATTGGGGGCGCCCACGGCCGCAGACTGGATCGAGATTTTCACTTCCAGGATATTTTGATCGAGAACAACCTCATTCACAATGCCCACCTCAACGCGATCGCCGCCGCCACCACGGACGGACTGGTCATTCGCAACAACACCCTTGTGCATAACGCGGACATCAATCACGGGCGGGTGTCGATTCCGCGCATCGTGTCATCGGCCGACTCCACCAACGTTCAAATCTACGACAATATTTTGCCCGGATCGGTGGCCTTTTCCGCGACCGATCCGGGTAGCGGCGCGTGGAACAATTTCGTCACGCAGGATAAGGACCCCAGCCAGCCGACCTATGTTCAGAACGTCTTTTCGGATGCGCTGGGCGGGGGCAAGACCCAGGTCCTGACGGATCTGCAACTCCGACCCGACAGCGTGGCCGCGGGCCTCGGCGCGAGCTTGGATCGGGTCGACGCCGTTCCGAGCGGCGATCTGGCGCCCCGCATCGAACTGAGCGCCGCCCGCGCCTACATGGGCGACCCCATCACGCTTGATGCCAGCCTGGCCGGGTTGGAGGGTGGACCTTCGACCGCGCCTGGCGCCGCCTATGCCTGGACGATCGTGGACGACGCCACCGGGGCCGTTGTGGCCGACATGAAGGGGGCCGCCGTCGAGGTCACCCCGCGGGATTTCGGTTCGTATACGGTCCACCTGACGGCACGCGCCGCGGACGGAACGGTCGCGACCAATGCGACCCGGCTGGAGGTTCTCGATCCACGGTTGATGGCCCATGATTTCACGTCGGGCCGCCTGGTGGACATGTCGGGCTACGGCGGGGACGCGACCATCGAACGGGGCGCCCGGTTCGAAGAGGCCGACGGCCGCACCAGCCTGCATCTGTCGAAACACGCCACGGTCGCGTTGGACCAGCGCGGCGACTGCGATGAGCTGTATGGTCTCGACGCCTTCACGATCGAGTTCGGTATGCGACGGGACTATCTGGCCGGCGGGTGGGGCGATATCTTCCGTATGCACACGTCGACCGAAATCGGCGTCACGCGGCAGGCCGAGATCGGGGTCTCGTTGGCCACGCAGGCGGGCGAGGAGGTCCAGGTCACGACCTGGGGGGCCGGCCTGAGGGATACCGATTGGCACCTCGTCGCCGTCCGCTACGAGGCGGCGCGGGGGCAGTTGGACGTCTTTGTGGATGGCGCGTTGCGGGGGACCGGCGACATCACAGGCAAGACTCTGGGGCCCGGAGCCTGGGCCCCGACGCTGGGCAACCCCTGGAAGGACGGGTTCATCGGGGACATCTCTCATATCACCATGTACGCGACGCCCCTCCCCGACGAGGCCCTGCGCGCGGCGTGGGATGCCTTTCAGGCGGGGAAGATCGAGTCCGGCATGATCGATCTGCCGCTCTCGCATGGTCCCGATGGGATGGATTTCGGCGCCGGCGGATCGGAATAAGTCCGGCCGACGAACGACCAGACATCATTCGTCGGCGGATCGGCCCCGTCGTCTTGTCTATTCCCACTCGATGGTGCCGGGGGGCTTGGACGTGACGTCATAGACGACGCGGTTGACGCCCTTGACCTCGTTGATGATGCGGTTGGCCACGCGCCCCAGGAAGGCGTGGTCGAACGGGAAGTAGTCCGCCGTCATGCCGTCCGTCGCGGTCACGGCCCGCAGCGCCAACACATAATCATGGGTGCGGCCATCGCCCATCACGCCGACGCTGCGCACCGGCAGCAGCACGGCGAAGGCCTGCCAGATGGCGTCGTACAGGCCGGCGTTGGCGATTTCCTCCAGATAGATGACGTCGGCCTTGCGCAGGATGGCCAGCTTCTCGCGCGTCACCGGCTGGTCGGGCAGGCGGATGGCCAGCCCCGGCCCGGGGAAGGGATGGCGGCCGACCATGCTCTCGGGCAGCCCCAACTCGCGGCCCAGGTCGCGCACCTCGTCCTTGAACAGCTCCCGCAGCGGTTCCACGAGCTTCATGTTCATGCGTTCGGGCAGGCCGCCGACGTTGTGGTGTGACTTGATGGTCACGGAGGGGCCGCCTGCGAACGACACACTCTCGATCACGTCCGGATACAGCGTGCCCTGGGCCAGGAAGTCGGCGCCGCCGATCTTCTTCGCCTCTTCCTCGAACACGTCGATGAACAGCTTGCCGATGGTCTTGCGCTTGACCTCCGGGTCGGTCTCGCCCTCCAGCGCGTCCAGGAACAGGTCGTCGGCGTGGCGCACCACAAGCTGGATGTTGAAGCGGTCCCGGAATACGCTCTCCACCTGCTCGGTCTCGCCCTGGCGCATCAGGCCATGGTCCACGTAGACGCAGACCAACTGATCGCCGATCGCCTCGTGCACCAGGGCGGCGGCCACCGCGCTGTCGACCCCGCCCGACAGGCCGCACAGAACGCGACCGCCGCCGACCTGCGCGCGGATGCGGGCGATGGCCTGATCCTTGAACGCCGCCATGGTCCAGTCACCGCTGCAGCCGCACACATCGTGGGTGAAGGCCCGCAGCAGCGCGGCGCCGTGCGGGGTGTGCGTAACCTCCGGGTGGAACTGCACGCCGTAGAATCGGCGGGCGTCGTCGGCGATGGCGGCGAAGGGCGCGCCGTCGCTGGTGCCGACGATCCGGAAGCCGGGCGCCAGCGTGTCCACGCGGTCGCCGTGGCTCATCCACACCTGCTCGCGGTTGCCCGCGGCCCAGACGTCCTGGAACAGGGCGCAGTCGTCCGTCACATCCAGGAAGGCGCGGCCGAACTCCCGATGGTCGGAGGCCGCGACCCGTCCGCCCAACTGCTCCACCATCGTCTGCTGGCCATAGCAGATGCCCAGAACCGGCAAGCCCATCCCGAACAGCTCTTGCGGCGCGCGCGGGGTCCCCATCTCGGTCACCGACGCCGGACCGCCGGACAGGATCACGCCCTTGGGATCGAACGCGCGGATGCTGGACTCTGTGACGGCGTTGAACGGCTGGATCTCGCAGTAGACCCCGGATTCCCGCACCCGGCGGGCGATGAGCTGGGTAACTTGGCTGCCAAAATCGATGATGAGGATGCGGTCCATGGACGGGCGGACTCCGGCGACGGGAACAGGGGAGGAGCGTGGCCCGTTCTATATCAGGGAGCGTGGCGCGGATGCATCACTCAATTGCTCCGGCACTTGACCCCGATCCGAATCGGGTTCATGTCATGGGCGCCCAACCCCGGGGCGCAGCGCAACCACACCAGGAGCAGGCATGGCCAAGGAAGACGCCATCGAGTTTAACGGTACCGTGACGGAACTGCTGCCGAACGCGATGTTCCGCGTGAAGCTCGACAACGAACACGAGGTTCTGGCCCACACCAGCGGCAAGATGCGCAAGAACCGTATTCGCGTGCTGGCCGGAGACCGTGTGAACGTGGAAATGACCCCCTACGACCTGACCAAGGGTCGCATTACCTTCCGCTACAAGTAGGCGGCCTTCGTGACCGGCCCCGAGTTGGGTTCACCGAGGGGTGACGACCCGGACGGGACGTCCGCGACACCCGATCGGCGGGCCGACACGACACACCGGACGGGCGCGGTCCTGGTTCTGGCCTCGGCGTCACCGCGTCGGCTTGACCTTCTGGCCCGCATGGGTGTGGTGCCGGACCGTGTGGACCCCGCCGACCTCGACGAATCCCCCCTGCCGCGTGAACTGCCCCGCGACCACGCCCGCCGTTTGGCCCGGGCGAAGGCCGAGGCGGTGGCCGCGCGCCATCCCGGCGCCTTCGTGCTGGCCGCCGACACGGTGGTCGCGCGCGGACGCCGCATCCTACCCAAGGCCGAGGACCGCGAGACCGCCCGCCGCTGCCTGACCCTGCTGTCGGGGGAGGGGCACCGCGTCTATGGTGGCGTGGTGCTGATCGGGCCGGACGGCCATGTGTCGGAGCGCCTGGCCGAAACGCGGGTGGTGTTCAAGAGCCTCGATGCCGGGGAACTCGCCGGCTATCTGGATGGGGGAGAGTGGCACGGCAAGGCCGGTGGCTACGCTATCCAGGGCCGCGCCGAAGTGTTTGTGCGCCAGCTTGTCGGCTCCCATTCCAACGTCGTGGGGTTGCCCCTGTTCGAGACGCGCGCGCTGCTGCGCGGCCGGGGGTACCCCGCGCCATGAGCGGGGCCGCCCGGCGCGACCCACTTGCGGCGGCCGAGGGGGCTGAGGCCGCCCTGGTTGTTTCTCGGACCCCCGGCGAGGTCCGGGTGGCGCGGCTGGACCATGGCGCGGTCACCGGCGTGCTGCATCACCGCTCCTGGGCGGCGGGACCGGGCGCCGTGCTGCTGGGGCGCCTCGGGCGGCGGGCGCCGGACGGCCGGGCGTGGTTCGTCGATCTGGGGCCGTGGGGCGACGGCATTCTGGACGCCCGCGAGATGACGGGCGCGCCGCTGCCGGAGGGCACCGCGCTGCTGGTGCAGGTGCGCCAGACGGCCCGCGTCGAGTCCCATGGCGGCACCAAGGCGGCCCGCTTGACCCGGGCGGTGGCCCTGACCTCGCGGCGGTTGGCGTTGGGCGGGCGGCGTCCCGGCGTGGCGGCCTCCAAGCGGTTCGCTGACACGACGGAAAAGGCGCGGCTGCTGCACGTGGCCCGGGCCTGCGTGGCGACGGGCGAGTCCCTTGTGGTGCGGGCCGGCGCCGCGGGCGTGGACCCGGACACCCTGATGGCCGATCTGGCGCGGCTGCGCGGGGCCTGGGAGGACTTGATGGCCCGGGTGGAGAGCGCGAGTCCCCCGGCCCTGCTGTCGCCTGCCCCGGTGGATTGGGGGGTGGTGCTGGGCCCGCGGGATTCAGCGCCGGCCCTGGCGGTGCTGGACGACACCTCGGCGCGGAGCGCGCTGGAGGCGGACTTGGCCATGTGGTCGGATGATCCGCCGCCCATCATCCCCTGGTCCGGTGCCGACGACCTGTTCGAGGCGGCGGGGGTGGCGGAGGCGCTGGACGCGGCCCTCGATCCCGTGGTGCCGCTGCCGGGGGGCGGCCGGCTGGTGATCGAACCCACGGCGGCGCTGGTCGCGGCGGACGTGGATGCCGGTGCGGGCGATGCGCGCGCCGCGAACGCCCAGGCGCTGGCGGCTCTGCCCGGAGAACTGCGCCTGCGGGGGTTGGCTGGATCCATCCTGATGGACCTCATTCCCGGCGGCCCGCGTCTGACAACGGCGGACCGGGCGGCCTTGGAAGCGGCGCTCGCCGCCGATCCCTGGCCGGCGCGGCTGGCGGGGATCTCGCGGCTCGGCCTGCTGGAGGTGTCGCGCGAACGGCGCGGGCCGACCCTGGCGGACACCGTGTCCGGCCCTGCCGGGCGGGCCCTGGCCGCCTTGCGCGATGCTGATCGGGCGGCGCGGGCCACCCCGCCCCCGATCGCCCTTATGATACACGTGGACCCGGAGGCGGCCGCCCTGCTGCGGGGGCCGCTGGCGGCGGCCCTGCGCGATCTGAGCGCCCGCCGGGCGGTTCGTCTGAGCGTGCGGGAGGCGGCGCCGGGCCTTGACGGGGCGCCCCGCGTCGCCCCACCGTGAGCCCGTTTCGTATTCGATCCGTCCCCAAGGAGGCGCCGCATGGCTCCGGTTGATGATGCGAACGATGACACGAAGGGTGTCGCCAAACCGGTTCCGGCCCGCCTGAACACCGCCGCGTGTCCGGTCTGCGGCAAGCCGACAACGGCGCGCTATCGCCCCTTCTGCTCAAAACAGTGTGCGCATGTGGACCTGTCGCGCTGGCTTGGTGGCGGTTATGTGGTCCCGGGGCATGAGCCCGCAGACCCCGACGTCCTGGCCGAGGCTCTGAGCGCGCGGGACGGTCGGGGCGACGTCGACCGGGGAGAGGACTGACGGCGGGTCCGACCTGCGCTACTGTATGATCCGGAGCCCGGCGGTCGAGACCGCGCCGGTTTTTGCGTCGGCTCCACCCATCCCGCCCCCGTCGAGGGCGGGCTGTGGACGCGGCGCTCGGGACCGGTGCGCGTTCTCGGATCGGAGCGCGTCGGTCATCCGGGTGCTGTGTGATCCGATGCGGGAGCGGTCCTGCGTGCGAAAGGGGGATCATGGCACCGTCGTCCGACCCGGCTGCGCCGCGCGATGAGACAGATGCGCGCCGGAGCCGCCTGGCCGTCCAGGCGAACCCGGCCGAGCGCCTGGACTATCGCGTCACGTTGACCCAGCCGATTCCGGTGGACTCCGCTGGGGTCCCTGCCCGTGCGGGGCCCGCTGTGCTGGTGGTGGACTATGTGCCCGACCGCGTGGTGCTCGACCCGGTGGCGTTTTCCCGCTATGCCGCCGCCCTGGGGGCCATGACGTGGCCGGGACTGGAGGCGCTTGGGGTGGCCATCCTGGACGATGTGAACAACGAGGCCGTGCCGCGCTGGCTGCGAGTCGTGGTGCGGCGCGGCCGACACAGGGTATGGCTGATGGACCGGCAACCGGGGTGGGGCGACGCGCTTGGTCTCACCGATGGGGGCCTGACGGACGGGGCCCTGAGGGATCCGACGGGCGCCCCCGAACCGGCGTTCGGCTCCGGGGACGGAGGCTGAGCGACGCATGGCGCGGCCCAGCCTCGATCCCAAAGGCTACTATGCGGTTCTCGGCCTGACCCCGGCGGCGGACACGGCGGCGGTCAAGCGCGCCTACCGGACGCGCGCCAAGGTGCTGCATCCGGACCGCAACCCGTCGCCGCGCGCCGCCGAGGAGTTTCACGCCCTGGCCGAGGCCTACGGCGTGCTGCGGGATGCGGAGACCCGGCGGGCCTACGACAGCGGCCGCCTCGGGGCACGTGGGCCGGGCGGTTCCACCGGTGGGACGGCCCGGGGGGGCAGGGCTGCCAACCCCACGCCCCTCGGTCTGCGCACCTGCGAGGTCTGCGGGCGGACCACGCTCGACCTGCGCTATCGCGTCCTGCACCGAGTGCGGGGGCAGGGCTTCAAGGTCGTGCGCGCCCCCATCGCGGGCGTGTTCTGCCGGCTGCATGGCGAGCGCACGGTGGTGGCCGCCAGCCTGTATTGCTGGGCGCTGGGCTGGTGGGCGCTGCCGTGGGGACCGGTTGCCACAGTAGCGGCGCTGGCCCGGAATCTGCCCGGGGGCGATCTTCCGCCGACCGAGAACTATCAGCTTCTGACCGCGCAGGCGCGCGCATTCCTGGCGCGCGGGAACCTGCCGATTGCCCGCCGTCTGGTGGAGCAGGCGCGCCGCTTCGCGCGGACGCCAGCCGAGCGCGCCCACATCGCGCAGCTTCTGGAGACGCTGGCCGAACAGCCCGCGCCCCGCCGTCCTGATCGCGTCCGCTGGTTCGGCCCGGCGCAGATGGCACAGATCGCGCCGCTGCTGCTGATGGTGACGCTGGCGGTATACATCGTGGGGCCGGGCCGTCTTATCGCACCGCTGCTGAACCGCGCGGCCGATCCCACCCCCATCGTGCGCGACCAGGGCCCGGTGAGTGGCCGGACGCAGCCCGCCCCAACGACCCAGGGGCCGTTCACCGGCCAGACGGAGGCGCTGCCGGAGACCGGCGGACGCGGTGGGGGGAGCCGGCCGGAGGTGCTGGGGGCGGGGGTGCTTCATGCCGTGCAGGTCGAATCCGTGACCGTGCGGCAGGCGCCGTCGCGCAACGCTCCGGTGGTCGCGACGCTGCCGCGCGCCACGGTGGTGACGGTTTTGTCGGTCTCTGCCGATGGCGGATGGAGCCGGATCCTGTCCGCGCGCGGGGTGCGCGGGTTTGTGGTGTCCGAGGCCCTGCGTCCGCTGGCGACCGGGGCGCCTCGGGGGCCATGACCGGCCCGGCGGCGGGGCACGCCGGTGCCTCTCGCGGTCACGCCGCGCCGCCGATCCGTCCCCCGCGCGGAAAAAACCGCCGGACCGCATCATGGCGGGGCGTTTGCCTGTTTTGATTGACGCTCCGTGCGCCATCGGGTAGCCTTCAGGCTGGGACAAGCTTTGACAAGGCTGGACCCCGGTCGGAGTTCGCCGCCGGTCCGGCCCGACCCTGCCGTTCCCGACGGCGTGCCATGGTGCGCGCGGCTCTAGGCTGCGTCACGACGTCCGGCCGGGTTAGCGGCGCGCGGGACAGGGCGGGATGACCACCAGGGCTCATCCTGTATCGAGGTGTGTGGGGTGCCGGACCGCCAGGATGGGCCGCGTGTTCTGACATGTCTGGGAGGCCAGGATGGCCGCGCTAACAACGCCGATGGTTGGGCCCGCAGCGGGGCCGGTTTCCGCGCCGTCCGCGTCGCGGCCGGTGTCGGCGCCACGGGCCGGCGGGACCGGGGCGGGCGGTCTGGCGGAGATGATCGAGGCCGTCGCCGGGGCTGGCGCGCCACGCGCGCGCACCACGGACGACGACCGGGCCTTCGCCGATGCGGATGGCCGCGGCGATGGCCTTCAGCGCCGCGCCGCGCGATCGCTCGCGCCCCATGCGGTGGCGGGCGAGGCCGATGGTGGGCCGGCCCGGCGCGCGGTCACACCCTTTATGGTGGATATGGCGATCAAGGCCGTGAATGCGGTGGTCTCCGGGGCGCCCCGCGTCCTGGTGCCTGGCACGTTCGACCGCGTCACCGGCGTCTACGATCAGGCGATCCAGGCGATCGCGGGGCGCCATCCGGTCGATCTGACCGGCCGCGCCCTGGATCGCACCCTGTAGCCGTGGACCGGTGTCATAGCGGGCCGGTGTAGCCGGCCGCCAGATCGCTCGGGACTTAGCTGTTCATGGAGTCGAAGAAGTCGTCGTTGTTCTTCGTGTCCTTCAGCTTGCCGATCAGGAACTCCATCGCGTCCTGCACGCCCATCGGCATCAGGATACGGCGCAGCACCCACATCTTCGACAGCGTTCCCTTCGGCACCAGCAGCTCTTCCTTACGGGTGCCGGAGCGGGTGATGTCGATGCTGGGGAACACGCGGCGGTCGGCCAACTTGCGGTCGAGAATGATTTCCGAGTTACCGGTGCCCTTGAACTCTTCGAAAATCACCTCGTCCATGCGCGATCCGGTGTCGATCAGCGCGGTGGCGATCACGGTGAGCGAGCCGCCTTCCTCGATGTTCCGGGCGGCGCCGAAGAACCGCTTCGGCCGTTGCAGGGCGTTGGCGTCCACACCGCCGGTCAGCACCTTGCCCGAGCTGGGCACCACGGTGTTGTAGGCGCGCGCGAGACGGGTGATGGAGTCGAGCAGGATCACGACGTCGCGCTTGTGCTCGACCAGCCGCTTGGCCTTTTCGATCACCATTTCGGCGACCTGAACGTGCCGGCTCGCCGGCTCATCAAAGGTGGAACTGACCACCTCGCCCCGCACCGAACGGTCCATGTCCGTGACTTCCTCCGGGCGCTCGTCGATGAGCAGCACCATGAGGTAGACTTCGGGATGGTTTGCGGCAATGGCGTGGGCGATGTTCTGGAGCATCATGGTCTTGCCGGTGCGCGGCGGCGCGGTGATGAGCGCGCGCTGCCCCTTGCCGAGCGGCGTGACCAGATCAATGACCCGCGTCGTGTATTCGCGTCGCGTCGGGTTGTCGATCTCAAGCTTGAGCTTTTCGTCCGGGTAGAGCGGGGTCAGGTTATCGAAGTTGATGCGGTGACGGACCTGATCCGGTTCCTCGAAGTTGATCGTGTTGACCTTCAGAAGCGCGAAATAGCGCTCCCCATCCTTTGGGGCCCGGATCTGGCCTTCCACCGTGTCGCCGGTTCGCAGCGAGAAGCGGCGGATCTGGCTGGGCGACACATAAATATCGTCGGGGCCGGGCAGGTAATTCGCTTCCGGAGACCGGAGGAAACCGAACCCGTCTTGCAGGATCTCCAAAACGCCTTCGCCGAAGATCGCCGTGTCGTTATCAGCCAACTGCTTGAGGATGGCGAACATCATTTCCTGACGTCGCAGCGTGCTGGCGTTTTCAATCTCAAGTTCCTCGGCAAAAGCCAGAAGGTCCTTGGGTGTCTTCTTTTTCAGATCCTGAAGATGCATGGTGGTCTCGACAATCGAGCGGGGAAGGAATGGGGAGGGACGCGGGCGGGAAACGGGAGTCCACGCCAGCCGCGTGCCGAGCGAGTGGACCGTTCTTCCGGCCGGCGGACGATGGACCGACGGTACGCGGCGATATCCGGGGCCGGGCACGGGGACCGTGGGACGGTCCGCGCTTGGTGGTGAGGCGGGCAAAAGGGGAAGTGGAGAGTGCCTGAGGCCGCGCCTGTCGGGAGGGTCTCGGTCTCGGATTGGCCGGGAGGTCCGTCCGGACACGGCGGGTCGGTCACCCAATCCCCGAAACGAAAGATACGATTCCACCCCGCTTCGCCAGACGCGACGACGGTTCACAAGGGTGGGACGGACGTTTCATGGAGAAGGAGGTCCGGGCGCACGAGCCCCCGAACGAATGAAACTATACGCGTGGTCCTTCGCGCGCGCAAGAAAAATCGGTGTCGCGCGTCGACGTTATGCGTCGGGGGGGC
Organism: Roseospira marina; assembly: GCF_014197855.1. Classification (GTDB taxonomy): domain Bacteria; phylum Pseudomonadota; class Alphaproteobacteria; order Rhodospirillales; family Rhodospirillaceae; genus Rhodospira; species Rhodospira marina. The sequence continues at coordinate 101,985 of NZ_JACIGJ010000006.1, read as the reverse complement.
CCGTGTCGGCGGGATCCGGGCCGGCGACCAAGCGATCCAGGATGAGGGCGTGAAACACGGAGGGCGCGCCCGCGCCCGTGAACCGCCATCCCAGGTGCGCGCGGCAGCGGGCGCAGAGGGCGACGGTCCAGGCGTAACTGGGGAACCAACTGAAGACCGTGCTGTGCGGCCCCAAGGGATGCGCGCCGGGGGCGCGTTCGAAGCATCCAATATGGAACACGACGCCGGCTGGGTTGAAGACGCGGTGATCGTGGGCGCCGCGCACCACGATGGCTTCGGCCGGCCAGGTCACCAGAGCCCCGCAGGCTCGGCAGAGCAGCGCCGGCCGGTCGGGGCCCTCCGCGTTCTGCACGCCCGGCCGTGCTTGGGTGCCGGGCGGCGATGGCCGGTCCGCGCCGCGCCGGGCCTCGACCGGCGGCGCCCCCCGGAGGGAGGTCGCCGTGCCGGGCGCCGTCACTCCTTCGGCACCATGCGTCCCAGTTTGCGGCCGGCGAACACATGAATGTGCAGGTGGGGAACCTCCTGGTTGGCGTCGGGGCCGGTGTTCGACAGGGTGCGGTAGCCGTCCTCGGTGACGCCGGCCTGCTTGGCGACCGTGCCGACCGCCCGCACCAGGGCCGCGATCTCGGCGTCGCTGGCGGTGTCGCTGAAGTCGGTCCAGCTCACGTACGCTCCCTTGGGGATCACCAGGATGTGCGTGGGCGCCTGCGGGTTGATGTCGTGGAACGCCAGGGTATGCTCGTCCTCGTACACCTTGGAGCAGGGGATCTCGCCCCGCAGGATCTTGGCGAAGATGTTGTCCGGATCATAGGCCATGGTGTCGCGCCTCCCTCTCGGGGCGGCCCGGGCCGGAGCGGGCCGTCCGCGTTGTCGGTCTGCACGGCACGATAGGGCCCGAACCCCGGATCCCCAAAGCGGAAAACGTCCGGGGGCCAGCCGAAGACCCATACCAAAGGACTTTCTTATGACCCCTACGGATGCCCCGCCCCGCCTTGCCACGGTCCTGTCGGCGCATGGCCTGCCCCCCACCGTGTATGCCTATCCGGGCTCGACACGCACCGCCGCTGATGCCGCGGCGGCGATCGGCTGCCCGGTGGCGGCCATCGGCAAGTCGCTGGTGTTCATGGGGGCGGAGAGCGGCACGCCCGTGGTGGTGATCGCCAGTGGGGCCAACCGGGTCGACGAGGCCCGGGTCGCGGCCCTCATCGGGGAGCCGATCCGCAAGGCCTCCGCCGACGAAGTGCGCGCGGGCACCGGTCATGCCATCGGGGGGGTGCCGCCGTTCGGGCATCCCACGGACCTGCGCACGATTCTGGATCCGGACCTGCTGGTGTTCGATCCGGTCTGGGTGGCGGCCGGCACGCCGAAAACCGTGTTTCCGATCACGCCCGACGCGCTGCGCGCGGCCAGCCGGGCGACGGTGGCCCCGATCGCCTAACCGTGAGGCCGCGGAGGCCCTGAACCCGACGTGTCCGGTTCAGGGCCGATCCGTCACACACCATATATTATACGTAATATTATACGTAATGCGCGGCCAGCGGCGCGAAGCCGTTGAACCCGATCGAGGCATAGGTGGTCGTGTACGCCCCCGTCGACAACAGGCGAAGGCGGTCCCCGGCCCGCAGCGCCAGGGGCAGCCGCAGGTCGGCGCGGTCGTACAGCACGTCCACGCTGTCGCAGGTCGGCCCCGCCAACACCACCGGTCCGGTTCCGGCGTCATCGCCGTCGCGTCCGGTGACGATGGGGTAGCGGATGGCCTCGCCCTCGGTCTCGGCGAGGCCGTTGAACCGGCCGGCGTCGATGTAGACCCAGCGGCGGTCCTCGGTGTCGTCCTTGCGGGACACCAGCACCACCTCGCTTTCCAGCACGCCGGCATTGCCGACCAGGCCGCGCCCGGGCTCGACGATCAGCGCCGGCACATCGCCGTCGAACAGGCGCTCCAGTGCCGCGCGCAGGCTGGCGCCGTAGGCGTCGACCTCGGGCACCGGCCGGCCGTAGCGCGTCGGCAGACCGCCGCCCAGGTTGACCAGCGTCGGGGTCAGGCCGTCCGCGCGCAGGCCGCGGAACAGGTCGGCGACCAGCGCGAGGGCGTGATCCCACTGCGTCAGGTCGGTCTGCTGCGAGCCGACGTGGAACGACAGGCCGACGGGGTCCAACCCCAGGTCCGCCGCCAGCCGCATTAGGTCGCGCGCCATGGTGGGCGCGCAGCCGAACTTGCGCGACAGCGGCCATTCGGCGCCGGCGTTGTCGGTCAGAATGCGGCAGAACACGCGGGCGCCGGGGGCGTTCTCGGCGATCTTGCGCAGTTCTTCCTCGGCGTCGAAGGCGAACAGGCGGATGCCGCGCTCGTACGCGGCCGCGATGTCGCGCGCCTTCTTGATCGTGTTGCCGAATGAGATGTGTGCGGGGTCGGCGCCGAGCCCCAGGCACAGGTCGATTTCGGGCAGGCTGGCGGTGTCGAAGCGCGCGCCCAGCCCGACCAGACGCGCGACCAGCGGCGGCGCCGGGTTGGCCTTGACGGCGTAATAGACCTCGGCCTCGGGCAGGGCGGCGCGGAGCGCGTGGTAGTTCGCCTCCACCACGTCCACATCGACGACCAGGCAGGGCGTGGCCGGACGGGTGGCCAGGAAGGCCGCCATCTTGCGGGTCAGGCCGGGGGCCACCCACTCGGGCGGTTGGGCAACGAGGCTGAGCGGGGGGCTCAACATCGGATTCGACAGCGCGGTGTGGGCCGACGCATCCAAGCGGCACGCGGGCAGGGTTGCGGCGCCGGGCGCAACGCCCGGGACATCCGCGCGCAGGGCAACGGGAATCATGGCCTCTCTCCACGCGGGCGCGCGGTCACGGGCGGTGCCGCGACCGTCGCCGGTCTGCAATCGTGTGTCGGGTCAGCGCTTAACGGGGCAGCGCTGAACGGGGCAGGACGGGGCGACGATCAGACGACGCCGCGCTTGTGCTCCGCCAGATGCGTGCGGTCGGTCTCGAACGCTTCGCGGAACACCGGCACCGCCTTGAGCGGCTGGGCATCGCCGCACATGAAGATGTCGAGCGCCGCGTAGCCGCACTCCGGCCACGTGTGAATGCTGATGTGGGACTCGGCCAGCACGGCCACCCCGGACACCCCGCCGTTGGGCGTGAAGTGATGCAGGTGGATGTGCAGCAGGGTGGCGCCGGCGACGCGGACGGCCTCCCTCATGGCGTGTTCGACACGCTCCAGATCGTCGATCCCCTTGGCATCCCAAAGGTCGAGGATCAGGTGGCGACCCGCAAATGTGAGCCCATTTTCGGTGATGAAGTGGTCAAGTCGGTCGTCGCCCATCGGCGGTGTGCTGGGCACGGCCTTCAGGTGGACGGACGGAACGGATCTTACCTCTGCTCGGGCTTCGCGGGCCTCCGCTTCAGTATTCACCGCCAATTGGGGGGATGCGTAACGCATGTTTCCTGATCCCTCTAACCAGCGTTGAACCCGAAGGGTCTTGTTTCGTGGAACAAGCCTCATCATTGGATTGAAAAAAAGCAGACGCACCGGGCGGGTCCACGAAGGGGGCCGGGTGCGTCCGCAATCCGGCGGACCATACGCATGTTTGGCCCTGAATCAAGTGAAATTCCATCTCGCAGACCGTTTTTTCATGCGCACGGTGTGCGCCTGTCTCCGGAAGCGGCGGCGGTTGGTGCGGGGCCTCGAAAACGACGCAATGCGTGCCGGCCGTGTGCTAACATCAAGGGCGCCGCGACGAGCTTGGGTGCGTGGGGCGTTCCCGGCGACTCACCGGGCCGGCGGGAGGAGGGCAGGACCATGACCGACGATATCGGGCGATCGCCGCCACCCCAGCCGGTGTTCTGGCGCCGCGACCGTCGCCAGGGCGGCGGCGCCGAGTCGGGGGATTGGGAGTATGCCCGCGCCGCCGACGCCTACGGCCGCCTCGCTGATGATGATGGCCGCGACGTGGACGATACCGTAACCATGTTCGGCATCCCGCCCGCAGAGCTGACGCCGGCCGTGCGGCGTGCGATCGGCCGCCTGGTCGCCGAGGTGGATCGCCTGCGTCAGGAGCTTGACGCGCGGCCGAGCGGACCGCTGCCGGCACCGCACCCTTTCGAGTCGGAGGGGGCCGAGGCGACGGCTCCCCCTGAGGTGACGGCGTCCGAGGCGGAGTCGGTGGCGCTCTGCACGCCGGAGGCTCTGGACGAGGCCCTGCGCGCCCGCCTGGACGTGTTGGCGGCGGGCGGGGCGGCCCCCGCCATCGCCGTGCTGTCGCTGGCGAACGGCGAAGACCTGCGCGCCCGTTATGGCCCCGCCGCCCTGCGCCATGCCACCAGCGCGCTGGCGGAGGCCATCGCGGCCATTCGGGCGCCGGACGAAATTCTCGGCTGGACGCGCGGGGGCAGTCTGGCCGTGGTGCTACCGTTCGATGGCCAGATGGATCACCTGTGGTCGCGGGTGCGGGCCCTGGCGCAGGGTGGAGAGGTCGAGGTGGCGTGGCACGCCGACACCCTGCGCACCTATGTCCGTCTGGGGGTGCATGTCTGCCGCCGCGGCGACGATCCGGCCGAGGCGGTGGCGCTGGCCGAACAGATGCGGCGCCGGGTGGTGCGCCCGCGCGCGGAGACGGATCCGCGCCCCGACGATCCGGACGCGGATGGGGCCTGACGGGCGGCCCTCGCCGCCTGTCAGGCGATGATGTCGGGAGTCAGCCGGTTTTGCAGCCGCGCGATATCGTCCTTCAGCGCCAGCTTGCGCTTTTTCAGGCGCTGAAGCTGAAGCATATCGTAGGGCGCTGTGTCCATCAGGCGGGCGATCACCTCGTCCAGATCCCTGTGTTCAAGCAATAGCCCCTCGAGCTTGTGGCGCAGGGCATTGGTTTCATCGTCGTCAATCATGCGCGGTCAAGACTGGATAAGGTGCGGTACGCGGGGCGGGGCGGGGCAGGGTCCGGGGAGCGTTGGATGCCGTAGCAACCACGGCCCAAGGAGCCATGGAAGCCACGGTGAACCCGGCGTTCGGGACCGAATGACCGCATTCTAGCAGAAAAGCCGTGACGGCAATACGTCTCTTGGCGCACCCTGCCAACCGTGACACGGCGCACCGCCTGCGCCGGCCCGTCCAACCCATTCTCTGTCCCGGCGTTTACCCGCCCCTCCCGCCTGACCGCTGCGGTTGTCGGTCCGCTTTTCGGGGGCGGTCGCGACGCCGGGCCGACCCCCACCCTTCAAGCCTGCTGATGACGATGGAGAGAACGCATGGGGAAAGTACGACGTCTTGGCGTCCTGACCAGCGGCGGTGACTGCGCCGGGCTGAACGCCGTCATCCGCGCGGTGACGTATCGCGCCGTCCGCACCTATGGGTGGAAGGTTTTCGGCATTATCGACGGCTCCATGGGCCTGATGGAGCGTCCGCTGCGCTACCGCGAGCTCGACCTGGACATGTTCTCCGGCAACATGCTGCGCGAGGCCGGCACGTTCCTGGGCACGGTGAACCGGGGCGATCCGTTCAACTTCCCGATGCCGGATGGCTCCACCAAGGACCGCTCGCTCGACTTCGTGGACGGCTTCAACAAGCTGTCGCTTGATGCGCTGGTGGTGATCGGCGGCGACGGCTCGATGAAGATTCTGAAGCAGCTCTGCGACCGGGGCAGCATCAATATGGTCGGCGTGCCGAAGACCATCGACAACGATGTGCATGGCACCGACTTCGCCGTTGGCTTCACGACCGCGGTCAACGTGGTGACGGAGGCACTGGACCGCCTACAGCCGACCGCCGCGAGCCATCATCGCGTCATGATCCTGGAGGTCATGGGGCGCGACGCGGGCCACATCGCCATCAATGCGGCCATCTCCGGCGGCGCCGACGTCGCCCTGGTGCCGGAGATTCCGTACAAGCTGGACAGCATCGCCCGCAAAATCGAGGAGGTGATCCGCGAGGGCCGGAACCACGCCCTCGTCGTCGTCGCCGAGGGCGTCAAGACCGAAGACGGCACACCGGCCACCAAGGCGCAGTCCCATGGCCAGATGCGCTACGGTGGCATCGGCCAGTACCTGTCGGAGCATCTGGCGGCTAAGACCGAGCTGGAAACCCGCGTGACCACCCTGGGGCACGTGCAGCGCGGGGGCACGCCCTCCACCCGGGACCGGTTGCTGGCCTCGGCGTTCGGGGTGCACGCCGTGGACATGGTGGCCCAGGGGCAGTCCGGGCATATGGTGGCCTGGCGCGACAACGCCCTGGTCGAGGTTCCGTTGGAGGATGTCTGTATCGGGCCGCGCACGCTGTCGCCCGACGACGCCCTGGTCACGGCGGCGCGGGGCCTTGGCATCTACGTCGGTGAGGAGGGCGCCTGATCGGGATGTCCTGATCGGGGCGACCATCCTCAGCGACCGGCGTCAGTGGGTCTCGTCGTCCTCCGACCGCCAGCGGGCGACGAGTCCGGCGTCGATATCGAACAGGTCCAGCACGCGACCGACGCCGTGGTCCACCACGTCGTCGAGCGTGCGGGGCCGGGTATAGAAGGCCGGCATGGGGGGCGCGACCACCGCCCCCATCTCGGTCACGGCCGCCATGGACCGGATGTGGCCCAGATGCAGCGGCGTTTCCCGCACCATCAACACCAGCCGCCGCCGTTCCTTCAGCGTGACATCGGCCGCCCGGGTCAGCAGGTTCTCGCCCGCGCCGGCGGCGATGGCGCCCAGCGTGCGGGCGGAGCAGGGCGCCACGACCATGCCCCGGGTGCGGAACGAGCCGGAGGACGGCGCGGCGGTGAGGTCGTCCACCCGGTGCCACGTGTCCGCCAGGGCCCGGACCTCGGACACCTTCCGGTCCATTTCATAGGCGAGCGTGATCTCGGCCGTCCGGGTCATCACGAGATGGCTGGGGATGCCGAGTCGCCGCAGCACCTCCAGCATCCGCACACCATAAGCGATTCCAGAGGCGCCGCTGATGCCAACGACGAGTGGGTGCGGAGGGGTCATTTCAAAAAAATCCCTTACAATACGGATCCGTTTTCACGGATCAAGACCAAAATCCCACATTTCATGAACCTGTCGTCGGATTCACTTTGCGGGCGGGGAGGGTTTGGATAAGCTGGTCGGGTTGTTAGACCAGATGAGGAGGATCATGTCATGGGTCGTGATGCAAGGATGGATGCGCTGAACACGCGCCATACCGAACTTGAGGCTCGCCTGGACTCCGAATCGTCTCGACCGCAGCCTGATACCAGTCTGATCGCGACGCTGAAACGCCAGAAACTGGCCATTAAGGACGAAATGGCACGTATGGCGCACCCGTCCTGACGGTTGCGGCCCACTGTTCGTCTTCTCGAAGGTTCATCGTTGCAAGGGAGAGCGTTGCTGGACATTGGCCTTGACGCGGGCTCCGTCGGATTGGGGGAGCCCGGCCGGTCGCGAGATGGCTCGCGACTGGAACTCCAAAGGAAGGGGACTGTTCACATCGATAGCGACAGACGGCCTGTCCCCGCTGCCGACGCGAATGCCCTCTGACGGACGCGCATGACGCCGTCCACCGGTCTCGGTCCAAGCACCGAACCGCCCGCGTAGCGGGACTGACAGGATACATTCCCTGCGTGGAATGCGACGCGAGGCGGTCCCAGGATATGGGGCCGCCTCGACTGTGTTTGGTCCTCGCCCCGTCCTCGCTGAGCTGCCCCGCCCTCGCTGAGCTCGAGCCTGGGCCCGCGTGCGGCGTCCTACGCCATCCCGACTGTCTGAAACCGCGAAAACCCGGCCCCTTGGGAGGGGCCGGGTTTTCGTTCATTCCGTCCGGCGCCAGGCCCCGCGAGGCGGCCGTCGGCCGGCCGGGCCGGCGGAGCGGTAGGGCGCTTACGCAGCCGCCGAAGCATCCTTGCGCAGCCACCGGGTGCCGAACAGGCCGCCCACGGCCGTGATCAGGAACCACACGGCGGCCGGCAGCGGGGTCACGCTCATGCCGACCACGAGGTCATCGTGGTTGTCGTCCCAGTCCTTCCCGCTGTCGTCCAGCGCCAGCCACAGGGATCGGCCTGAGGTCGCGGTGCCGTCGCCGTCCGGCGCGAAGGAGCTGAAGAAGTTCGGCGCGCCGTTGACCCGCGTGTTGTCCACACCGTTGGTCACCTTGTCGGCGCCGTCGTTGACCTCGAAGCGGAACGCCAGGGCGCCCTGGCCGGAGTAGCCGGTCAGCGTGACCAGGGTGGTTTCACCTTCGGTGCTCTCGGTCGAGAAAATCGTCTCCCAAATGCCGTCCGCGTTGGTGTCCATCTGGAACGTGTTGTACCAGCCCGCGCTCATCCCGACATAGGTCAACCGAAGCTGTCGGCCGCCAATCGCGTCGAAGTCCGCTTCCACAGTCTGCTCGAAGAACCCGAGCGTGCTGCCGGGGATGACCTGGTTCTTGTTATCCGGCGATGTCGGAACGGCGGCCCCGGTGCCGGGCGTCAGCTGGAGGTACGCGGCCTGGGCCGGGGCGAAACTCAGGGCGCCGAACACGGCGGCGGCGCCGGCGATGGTGGCAATGGTCTTCATGGTGCTTTCCTCTTCGTTCGCGGTGTTTGGGTCCCGCTGCGTGGTGAACCCGTTTGATCCTGCGTATCGACCGAAGAGGACTCCTTCAGCCGATGGTTCTATCGTGATGGACTCCGCAGCCTCGGAGCCCGGGGAATCTTGCGCCCCGTCGCGGAGCGCACGGTAAACCCATGCGTTATATCCCTCGTTTGGCCCCTCGTTTGGTATCCCTCCGAGCCGCGGCTGTTCCCGTGGAGCGGCGCTGCGGCGCGCTCCTGAGCATCCGGTCTGACGTGAACATTCGACCGGAATGTCCGATGCGGCGACTGCGGCGTCTCGAATGCCAAAGGCCATCCGTTTTTTTCGACACGGTGAGTATCTCCCGGCGGCCCGGCCAATGCTATCCGCTGCATGGTGCCCCCCCCTATTCGGTGGGGTCGGCCGCGGGCGCGACGCGCGTGGGGTCACTTCACTCCATCTTTCGGTGGACATGGAAGACGGGCAACTAAGCTCGATCGGCTCGCATTCCGTACAATTCAGACCGAAACCGTCTTGTTTAGGGCCCGCACCGAGAAAAGACGCCAGGGCCCGGCCGCGATGCGCCGCCGGGGAAGAGGGCGAGGCCGGGGCCGGCCGGCAGGACTCGCCGTCCATGCCGGTCAACCATCCTGGCCGTCGGCCCGGGTCTCGCGTATGGCGGATCCACCGAAAGGAGGAGGGGTGGCGGGCGGCTCAGCTTTTGGTCATCACCCGTTCCATGGCCTCGGCAACGGTTCGGATGACTTTCACGCGGGCGTGGCGCTTGTCGTTGGCCTCGACCAGCGTCCAGGGCGCCGAATGTGTGCTGGTGCGCTCCACCATTTCGTTGATGGCCTGCTCGTAGGCGTCCCACTTGTCGCGGTTGCGCCAGTCTTCCTCCGTCAGCTTCCAGCGCTTGTACGGCGTCTCCTCGCGGTCCTTGAACCGCGCGAACTGCTCATCCTTGGTGATGTGCAGCCAGAATTTGCACAACACCATCCCGTGTTGGACGATCTGCTCCTCGAAATCGCGAATTTCCGCGAAGGCGCGGGCCCATTCGTCCTGCGACGCATAGCCCTCGACGCGCTCGACCAGGACGCGGCCGTACCAGGAGCGGTCGAACACCGTGACCCGGCCGGCCCGCCCCAACTGGCGCCAGAACCGCCATAGGTAGTGCTGCGCCTGTTCCTCGTCGGTGGGGGCCGCCACGGGGATCACCTGCAATTGGCGGGCGTCGAGGGCCCGGGTCAGGCGCCGAATCGCGCCGCCCTTGCCGGCGGCGTCCCACCCTTCGAACACCAGCACGGTGGAGATGCCCTGCTCCCGCGCCTGACGCTGGAGCACCGCGACACGCCCCTGCTGTTTGGACAGGGCCGCCCGGTAGTCTTCCTTCGGCAGCGTCCGGGTCATGTCGAGGGTGTCGAGCACCGTGGGCAGGCCCGCCACCAGATCGGGCAGCACCGCGTCCCCGGTGCCCGAGGGCGTGCCGGGCCACGCGGCGGCCTCCGCCTGAACTTGCCGCTGCCGTCGGCGGCGCTCCAGATGATGCAGCAGAGCGTCGCGCACGCTGCACAGCACGGTCAGCGCCCGGTAGCGGTGATCCTGACCTTCGACGATCGTCCAGCGGGCGGCCGCCACCGAGGTGCGCGCGATCAGATGCTCGGCGGCCCGGATGAAGGCGTCGTACATCTCCCAGTTTTTCCAGTCCTGGGCCGTCACCCGCCAGCTTTGCTGCGGATCCTTCTCCAGCGATTTCAGCCGTTTCTTCTGGGCCTCCTTGCCCAGGTGCATCCAGAATTTGAGGATCAGGGCACCGTCGTCGGCCAGCGTGGTCTCGAACGCCTGGATGCGCTTCAGCTCCTCGTCGAACGCCGCTTCGTCGATGGCGCCCGTAGCGAAATCCCGAAACGGCCGCGAATACCACGCCGAGAGGAACTGCCCGATGCGGCCCTTCGGCGGCAGATCGCGCCAGAACCGCCAGAACTCGGGCCGCTCGCGTTCCTCGTCGGAGGGGGGGCCGTAGGCGCAGGTGACGATCCAGCGGGGATCGAGCCACTCGTTCAGCAGGTTCATGCTCTCGCTCTTGCCGGCGCCGTCGACCCCGGCGAACACCAGGATCACCGGGACGTCGGCCGCGCGCAGTTTCTGCTGCAACTCCAGCAGTTCGATGCGTAGCGGCTCGGCCTGCCGGTCGAACTCCTCCTTACTGACCTTGCGTCCGAGTTCGGCGGTGCGGAACATAACGATCTCCTTCAGTGCGCCTCCGTAGCGTAGCGCCGTGAGGCCGGGCTTGTCATGGGCCGCCCATCGCGGTGGGCGCAGGGGCGCGCAGGACTCTTGCGCCGTGCGCTTGGGGGTGGGAAAACGCCAAGGCCTCTGCTAGGGTGTGGCCATCCTGGAGGGCTGGCTTCCCCGGGGCCGGGCGTCGTCGCCACCGTGTGACGATGCCGATCGGTCACAACGACGGAGGGAGAGACATCGGTGGTTCCCGACGACCGGTGTGACCGCTTGTGCGCGGAAGCCATGCTCAATCGTCATACACACTGTCTGACCGTCCCCCGGACCGCGTCTTCGAGGAGGAAACCTGAATGGCTGTTCGTGTTGGAATCAACGGCTTCGGCCGCATTGGTCGTCTTGTGCTGCGCTCCCTGCTGGAGTACGGCCGGACCGACATCGAGGTGGTGGCCATCAACGACCTCGGGTCCGCGGAAGCCAACGCCCACCTGCTGAAGTACGATACCGTCCATGGCGTGCTGCCGATGGACGTGTCAGCGACCGCCGACGCCATCGTCGTGGACGGCACGCCCATCAAGGTTCTGGCCGAGCGCGACCCGGCCAAGCTGCCCTGGGGTGAGCTGGGCGTCGATCTGGTCATGGAATGCACCGGCATCTTCACCGCCCGCGACAAGGCCGCCCTACACCTTGAGGCCGGCGCCAAGCGCGTTCTGGTCTCCGCCCCGGCCTCCGGCGCCGATCTGACCGTGGTCTACGGCGTGAACCACGACCAGCTCACCGCCGAGCACATCGTGGTCTCCAACGCCTCGTGCACCACGAACTGCCTCGCCCCGGTCGCCAAGGTGCTGAACGACACCTTCGGTCTGGTGCGCGGATTCATGACCACCATCCACAGCTACACCGGCGACCAGCGCACCGTGGACACCCTGCATAAGGATCTGCGCCGCGCCCGCGCCGCCGCCGCCAACATCATCCCGACTTCGACCGGTGCCGCGAAGGCCGTCGGTCTGGTGCTGCCCGAGCTGGCCGGCAAGCTGGACGGTGTCGCCATCCGCGTGCCGACCCCGAACGTCTCCCTGGTGGACCTGAAGTGTGAGCTGTCCAAGACGGCCACCGCCGAGGAGATCAACGCCGCCATGACCGCCGCCGCCACGGGCCCGCTGAAGGGTGTGCTGGCCGTCAACACGGCGCCGCTGGTCTCCAGCGACTTCAACCACAGCAAGGACAGCTCGGTGTTCGATGCCACCGGCACCAAGGTGATCGACGGCAACTTCGCCCGCGTCGTGAGCTGGTACGACAACGAGTGGGGCTTCTCCACCCGGATGGCCGACACGGCCATTGCGATGGCCGCGACCATCTAAAGGGAAGACCCGAACCGGCCCGCCCGCGCATCCCCGCCGATGCGCGGGCGTGGCGCGCCGGGAGGGCGTCCGGAACGGACGGCCCCGCATCCATCCGGAGAGAGCCCCATGCCCGACTTCAAGACCATCGACGACCTGGATGTGAACGGCAAGCGCGTGCTGGTGCGCGCCGATCTCAACGTGCCGGTGCGCAATGGCGTCGTCACCGACACCACCCGAATCGACCGCTCGGCCCAGACCATCAAGGACCTGATGGAGAAGGGCGCGTGCGTCGTCATTATGTCCCACTTTGGCCGGCCCAAGGGCCAGCGCGTGCCCGACATGTCGCTTCAGCCGGTGCTGGAGCCGCTGTCGAAGGCGCTGGGCGGCGTGCCGGTGGCGTTCGCCGACGACTGCATCGGCGCCGGCGCCGAGACGCTGGTGAACGGGCTCGCCCCGGGCGATGTGGCGTTGCTGGAAAACGTGCGCTTCCATGCCGGCGAAGAGAAGAACGACCCCGATTTCGCCCGCAAGCTGGCGGAGCTGGGCGACGTCTACGTCAACGATGCCTTTTCCTCCGCGCACCGCGCGCACGCCTCGACCGAGTATCTGGCCCAGGTGCTGCCGTCGGCCGCCGGCCGGCTGATGGAGGCGGAACTTGAGGCCCTGGGCAAGGCGCTGGAAAGCCCGGCCCGCCCGCTGGCCGCCATCGTCGGCGGCGCCAAGGTCTCGTCGAAGCTGGACCTGCTCGGCAACATGGTGGCCAAGGTCGACATGCTGGTGATCGGCGGCGGCATGGCCAACACCTTCCTGTTCGCCCAGGGTGTCGAGATCGGCGCCAGTCTGTGCGAGAAGGACATGGCCGACACCGCCCGCGCTATCCTGGAAAAGGCCAAGGTGGAGAACTGCGAGATCATCCTGCCGGTCGACGCTGTGGTGGCCTCTGAGTTCAAGGACGGCGCGGCCAACGAGACGGTCGATATCAACGCCGTGCCGGCCGACAAGATGATCCTGGACGTGGGCTCCATGTCCGCGCAGACGGTCATCCAGAAGCTCGCCGGCTGCAAGACGCTGGTCTGGAACGGCCCGATGGGCGCGTTTGAGATCAAGCCGTTCGACGCCGCGACCAACGCGGTGGCCCAGGCGGCGGCCAAGATGACCAACGAGGGCACCCTGCTGACCGTGGCCGGCGGCGGTGACACCGTGTCGGCCCTGGCCAACGCGGGCGTCGTGGATCAGTTCTCGTATGTCTCCACGGCCGGCGGCGCCTTCCTGGAGTGGCTGGAAGGCAAGGTCCTGCCGGGCGTCGCCGCGCTGAAGGACTGAGGCGGGCGGCCCGAACCGGAACCCGCCGGAACAGGGCCGACCGTCGGTTCCCGGCGCCATGTGTCGCGGCGAGGCCGGGCGGATGCGTCCCCCGCCCGGCTCGCACCGGATCGGGGACGCGCGCGGCTCGCGTGCCGGCGGACGGGTGCCTTTGGCCCCGGCGGGGCACGGCAGACCGCGAGCCGGAGACCCCTGTTGAACGTTCTGGTCCTTGGCGCCGGTGTGATCGGCGCCACCACGGCTTGCTTGCTGGCCCGCGACGGGCACCGGGTCACGGTCGTCGACCGACAGCCCGGCCCGGGGCTGGAGACCAGCTTCGCCAACGGCGGCCAGATCGCCGCCAGCCATTCGGAGCCCTGGGCGGGCCCGCAGATTCCGGGCCTGCTGCTCCGCTGGCTGGCGCGGGACGACGCGCCACTGCAATTCCGCTGGCTGCGGGCGGACCCGGCCCTGTGGTCGTGGGGCCTGCGCTTCCTGCTCAATTGCAGTGCGGGGGCACGGGCGCGCAACGTGGACCGGGCCGTGCGGCTCGCGCTGTACAGCCGCGACCGCCTGCGGGTCATCCGCGAGACGATGGCGCCCGACTACGACGCCCGCACCGAGGGCATTATCCATATCCACCGCGACCCCAAGGGGTTCGAGCGCGCCCGCGCCATCGCCGACCTGATGACTGCGGCGGGGCTGGAGCGGCGCCCGATTTCCATTGAGGAGGCCGTGGCGCTGGAGCCGGCCCTGGCGCATGCGGCGCCCAGTCTTTCGGGCGCGTTCTTCAGCCCGGGCGACGAGAACGGCGATGCGCACAAGTTCACCGTCGCGATGGCGGAGGCGGCGGCGCGCCACGGCGCCACCTTCCACTATGGGGTCGAGGTGCACGGCCTGTACCGCGCTCTGCGCGTGCGGCGGACCGTGGGCGGGGCGACCACCAGCCTCGGCCCCATGCCGGCGGATGCGGTCGTGCTGGCCCTGGGCAGCTTCTCGCCGCAGGTGGCGCGGAGCATCGACATGAACCTGCCGATCTATCCGGCGAAGGGCTATTCGATCACCCTGGACACACAGGGCGCCACCGGCGTGCCCTCGGTCAGCGTGACCGACGACGAGGTGCGGATGGTGTATTCCCGGCTGGGGGACCGCCTGCGTTGCGCCGGCACGGCCGCGTTCGAGGGCTGGAACACCACGCTCAACCCGGCCCGCGTCGCCCTGACACTCCGCAACGCCCGCGCCCTGTTCCCGGAGGGCGGGAACTACGACGCGCCAGACCCCTGGTGCGGCTTGCGTCCGGCGACACCCGACTCGGTGCCGCTGCTGGGACCGTCGCCCCGCCTGGACAACCTGTTCCTGAACACCGGGCATGGCACCATGGGCTGGGCCATGGCGGCCGGTTCGGCGCAGGTGACGGCCGATTTGATTGCGGGCCGAACCCCGGCCATCGACCTTAGGGGCTTCGGCCTGGAGCGCTTCCGGCTGCCCTGAGCGGCCCCGCCCTCGACGGGGGCTCTGGACGTTGCCCCTGGACGTTGCCCCTGGACGTTGGGTGTCCGGGTGCCAATCTGTGCCAGGGGCCGGGTCCCGCGCCCCGTGGGTTTCGCGCGTCCGCGTGCCCTCCGTCCCACACCGTTGTCCCTGATCCGGGAGATCCGATTCGTGAGTGACACATCCTACGACCTGATCGTCGTTGGCGGTGGCCCCGGCGGCTACGTTGCCGCGATCCGCGCCGCCCAGCTTGGCCTCGAGACGGCCGTGGTGGAGCGCGAGCACCTGGGGGGCATCTGCCTCAACTGGGGCTGCATCCCGACCAAGGCGCTGCTGCGCTCGGCGGAGGCGCATCGGATCATCCGTCACGCCGGGGACTTCGGGCTAGCGGCGGACAACCTGCGTGTGGACATGGCGGCAGTGGTCAAGCGGTCGCGGGCCGTCGCGGCCCAGCTCACCCGGGGTGTCACCCACCTGCTGAAGAAGAACAAGGTCACGGTCATCGACGGCCACGGGCGTCTGACCGGACAGGGCGGCGTGGCGGTCACCAAGGACGGCAAGCCGGTCGCCGAACTGAGCGCGAAGCACATCATTCTGGCCACCGGCGCCCGCGCTCGCAGCCTGCCCGGCCTGGAGCCGGACGGACAGCGCATCTGGACCTACAAGGAGGCCATGGTCCCCGAGACCATGCCCAAGTCGCTGCTGGTCGTCGGCTCCGGCGCCATCGGCATCGAGTTCGCCAGTTTCTTCCACGAACTGGGCGCGAAGACCACGGTGGTCGAGGTCATGGATCGCATCCTGCCGGTCGAGGACCCGGAGATCTCCGCCTTCGCCCGCAAGGCGTTCGAGAAGCAGGGGATGACGATCCACACCGCCACCACCGTCAAGGCGCTTAAGACCGGCGCCGACTCGGTCACCGCGACGCTGGAGGGCAAGGACGGCACACCCCAGGACATCACCGTGGATCGGGTCATCCTGGCCGTCGGCATCGTCGGCAACGTCGAGGACATCGGCCTGGACGCCACCAAGGTCAAGGTCGACCGCAGCCACGTGGTCACGGACGAATGGTGCCGCACCGACGAGCCCGGCGTGTATGCCATCGGCGATCTGACCGGACCGCCCTGGCTCGCCCACAAGGCCAGCCACGAGGGCGTGCTGTGCGTCGAGAGGATCGCGGGCGTCGAGGGTGTGCACCCGCTGGACACACGGCGAATCCCCGGCTGCACCTACTGCCATCCGCAGGTGGCTAGCGTCGGCCTGACCGAGGAAAAGGCCAAGGAGCAGGGCCACAAGGTTCGGGTCGGGCGCTTCCCGTTCATCGGCAACGGCAAGGCGATTGCGCTGGGCGAGACCGAGGGCTTCATCAAGACCGTGTTCGACGCCGACACCGGCGAGATGCTGGGCGCGCACATGATCGGCGCCGAGGTCACGGAACTGATCCAGGGCTACGCCGTGGGCATGACCCTGGAAACGACCGAGGCGGAGTTGATGCACACGGTCTTCCCGCATCCCACACTCTCCGAAATGATGCACGAGTCCGTGCTTGACGCTTACGGGCGGGCCCTCCATTTCTAGGCGTATGGATGACATCACCATGACATCGACGGCCGTGGACGACCCGGACGAAGCCCCGGCCGTGGAGGCGCGCGCCGGGCGGCCGCGCCACCCTGAGAAGGCCAAGCGGCCGGATCAAGCCTCGCCGCGCAAGCCGCACTGGATCCGCGCCAAGGCGCCGACCTCGCAGGAGGCCGCCGAGGTGCGCCGCCTGATGCGCGACAAGAAGCTTGCGACCGTGTGCGAGGAGGCGGCCTGCCCGAACATCGGGGAGTGCTG
Organism: Roseospira marina; assembly: GCF_014197855.1. GTDB lineage: Bacteria > Pseudomonadota > Alphaproteobacteria > Rhodospirillales > Rhodospirillaceae > Rhodospira > Rhodospira marina. Next base: position 85,276 of record NZ_JACIGJ010000006.1, on the reverse strand, counting down.
GAAGCGCCGCCACGCCACCTTCATGATCCTGGGCGAGACGTGCACCCGGGCGTGCGCGTTCTGCAACGTGCGCACCGGCCGGCCGGACGCGCTGGACGAGGGCGAGCCGGATCGTGTGATCGAGTCCGTGGCCGCGATGAGCCTGAAGCATGTCGTCATCACCTCGGTGGACCGCGACGACCTGCCGGACGGCGGGGCGCGCCAGTTCCAGCGCTGCGTCGCCGGCATTCACGCTGCCGCGCCCGAAACGACGGTGGAGATCCTGACGCCCGATTTCCGCGACAAGCCGGGCGCGCTGGACATCGTGCTGGAAAGCCCGCCGGAGGTCTTCAACCACAACCTGGAGACCGTGCCGCGCCTGTATACCTCTATCCGCCCCGGCGCGCGCTACTTCAACAGTCTGCGTCTGCTGCAACGGGCCAAGGAACAGGCCCCAGAGGTGTTCACCAAGTCCGGCATCATGGTCGGGTTGGGCGAGAGCCGCGAGGAAGTCTGGCAGGTCATGGACGATCTGCGGTCCGCCGACGTGGACTTTCTGACCATCGGCCAGTATCTACAGCCCACCCGCAAGCACGCGCCGGTGAGCCGCTTCGTGACCCCGGAGGAGTTCGAGGACTATGCGCGCGCGGCGCGTGCCAAGGGCTTCCTGCTGGTCTCGGCCACGCCGCTGACCCGCTCGTCCTATCACGCCGACCGGGACTTCGAGGCTCTGCGCCGCGCCCGTCTGGACCGCCTGAGGACCACCTGATCCAATGCCGACACATGGCGAAAAGCGATTTCTGCCCTACCAGCCCTCGGAGCTGTACGACCTCGTCGCGGACGTTGAGAAGTACCCGAAGTTCCTGCCGTGGTGTCTGGCGTCACGGATCAAAAAGCGTGAAGGCGATGTCTTTTACGCGGATTTGGTCATCGGCTTCAAAATGGTGCGCGAGCGGTTCACGTCGCGGGTTCAGTTGACCAGCGGCAAGCGTATTGATGTGTCGTACACCGAAGGGCCGTTCCAGTACCTGAACAACCACTGGATTTTCGAGCCCGCCGAGGGCGGCACCATGATCGACTTCTATGTCGATTTCGAGTTCCGCTCGGCCTTCCTGCAGAAAATCATGGGCGCGCTGTTCAACGAGGCGGTGCGGCGCATGGTCGCGGCGTTCGAGCGCCGGGCGGAACAGTTGTACGGTCAGCGGCCGTCATCGCCCGGTGCGGGCAGCGAGGCCCGACCGCATCCCTCCACGCTCTGATCCTCGGACGCGACAGGCTCGACAGGGCTCCGTCGGTTCGCTAGACACGGTGAACGGGGGGTCGCGCGTGCGCGGCCCTGGTGCATCGGATAGGGCGCAGAGAGGATCCGCGATGGGCTCCATCGGCTTCGGCGACACACGCGGCGTCCGCTTCGCGGCGGCGCTGGCGGCGGGTCTTCTGATGCAGGGCGTGTCCCTCCACATGGCCAAGGCCCAAATGGGCGCCGGCATGCAGGAAGACGGTGTGACCGACAGCGTCCTGGGAGCACCCTCCGATGATGCCCCAGAGACGGCTCCGGGGGATGCCACGCGCGGGGCCGCCGATGGTGCCGGCGACACGGCCGAAGCTGGGGCGGACGCCGATGCCACCGAAGCCGAACCCCCGCCGCCGATCGTCGTCAGCGAAGCGGAGGCCAGGACCTGCGCCGCGCGGCTGGAGCCGATGCTGGCGAGCTACGAGGACCCCACCGAGGCGATGTATCTGCGCCGTATGGGCGAGACCGGAATTCAGGTCTGGGCGCCGCGCGCGGCCCGTCCGGGGGCGCCCATGCACCCCTGGTGCGTGACCACCCTGGCGGCGATTGCGGGAGTGCCGTTCCTGTCCGTGGACGCCCGCGCGCTGGTCATGGAGCTGGTCGCTGCCGCCGGGGATGCGCCGCCGCCGCAGCCCGACGCTCCGCCCGCCGAGGAGACGGCACCGCCCCCCGCGCCGGAGGTCGTGGTTGAGGGCGAGGAGGAGGAGGAACCCCGAGGCCTGCCCGCCGCCTACCAGCGTGTGCCGCCCAAGGGCGGCCGGTCCGCGCCCCAGATCGGCCTACCGGTTCCCGTGACCGCCGCGTTGCCACTCGCCGCGCGCGTCGAGGCGGATGCCTGCGTGAGCGAGGGCGGCCAGCCCACGGCCGTGGTGGACCGCTTCTCCGGGCGCATGTTGGGCGGGGCCTGTTGGCTCGCCGATGGCACGGCCCGCACCCTGCCCGCGCTGGCGGACCATCTGGGGGCGAATTAGAGCAAATCCCGAGCAATCTGGAACAGATTGCGACGACGATGTGCTTAAACATCAAACCGAACACGCCCCCACCGAACACGCCCCCACCGAACACGCCCCACTGAACACGAAGGGGGCGTGTGTCGGCGCGGTCGCGTTTGCCGCGTCACTCGCCCGTCCGATGCTCCCGCAGGCGGGGCATGAGCTCCACGAAATTGCAGGGCCGGTAGCGGCTGTCGAGCTGGGTGGCCAGGATGCCGTCCCAGGCGTCCTTGCACGCCCCCGTAGAGCCGGGCAGCGCGAACAAATAGGTGCCGTCGGCCACCCCCGCGATCGCCCGCGACTGCACGGTCGAGGTGCCGATGGTCTGGTAGCTCAGCATCCGGAACAGTTCGCCGAAACCCGGAATCTCTTTTTCCAACACCTGGGCCATCGCCTCCGGCGTGACGTCGCGGCCGGTCACGCCGGTGCCGCCGGTGGAGATCACCGCGTCCACGCCCGGATCGGCGATCCAGGCCCGCAGGCGTTCCACGATGACGGCGGCCTCGTCGCGCACGATGGCGCGGTCGGCCAGCGTGTGCCCGGCGGCCTCCAGCCGCGCGACCAGGGTGTCGCCGCTGCGGTCATCGGTCCGGGTGCGGCTGTCGGAGACGGTCAGGATGGCGATGCGAACCGGCAGGAACGGCAGGGATTCGTCGAGACCCGGCATGGCGTGTCCTCATGATGGCGGTGACGATGCAACGCTACCCCGGCACCGTGCGTTTGACAAAGAGACGGACCGAGGACGGTTCGGCCCGCCGGGCGGGAACCAGACTGTTGCCCAATCGGCAACAGGGCGGCCCGTTGATTGGGCGCGCGCAACCTCCATGTGAACACCAGCGTCGCCGGCCGGTGGCGTGTCACGCGAAGCGACAAGGGAGCCGTGCGATGGGCCTGTTGATCGAGGGACACTGGCATGACCAGTGGTATGACACCAAGAGCACCGGAGGGCGATTCCAGCGCCAAGACAGCGCGTTTCGGGCGTGGGTGAGTGCGGATGGCTCCACGCCGTATCCGGCCGAGAAGGGGCGGTATCATCTTTATGTATCGCTAGCCTGCCCCTGGGCGCATCGGACGCTCATCGCCCGTGTCCTGAAGGGCCTGGAGGATGTGGTGTCGGTGTCCGTGGTCGATCCGCTGATGCTGGAACACGGCTGGGAGCTGCCGGAGGGCGCCGATCCCATCCTGGGCGCGCGCTTCCTCTATCAGGTCTACACGGCAGCCCAGTCGGATTACACCGGCCGGGTGACGGTGCCGGTGCTGTGGGACACGAAGACCGGGACCATCGTCAGCAACGAGAGCGCCGATATCCTGCGTATGTTTAATCAGGGCTTCGGCGACCTGGCGTCCGGGCCGGATCTGTATCCGGCGCGCCTGCACCGGTCGATCGACGCGGTCAATGCGTGGGTGTACGACACGCTCAACAACGGGGTCTACAAGGCCGGGTTCGCGACCCAGCAGGACGCCTACACCGAAGCGGTGGTGGCCGTGTTTGATACGCTGGACCGTCTGGAGGCGCGGCTGGGCGACCAGCGGTATCTCGCGGGCGACCAGATTACCGAGGCCGATTGGCGCGCCTTCACCACGCTGATCCGCTTCGACGCCGTCTATCACGGGCACTTCAAGTGCAACATCCGCCCGCTTTCGGATTATGACAATCTGTCCGGCTATGTGCGCGAGCTGTATCAGGTCCCGGGCGTGGCCGATACGGTCAACCTGGATCACATCAAGCGGCACTACTACGGCAGTCATGCGACCATCAACCCGACGGGGATCGTGCCGGTGGGACCGGCCCTGGATTTCGCCCGGCCGCACGGGCGCGATCGGCTGCGGGTGGCGTGACCGGTCGCCGAGGCCTGTCCGAACGGCTCCGAAACAGGCCCGCGCAATGGGTCCCGCACCGGCCAAGAGGTTGGAGCGGGGCGCGGACGGGACTAGAGTGCGCCCTGGCGCCGCCCCGCATAGAAGCCCGGCAGAGAGGCTCGGCGAAAAAGGACACCACCGGATATGAAGCAGTCTTGGGCCTGGACATGGGCGTTGGTACGGCGGCGGCGGTCTGCGGCCGTTGTGGTGATCGTTGGGCTCTTGGCGGTCGGCGCCGCTGGGCTGGATCCGGCCCGGGCGGAGTCCGCCGGGGTTGTGACCGTGGCGCCGCTGTCGGCGACCGTGAATGCGGCCGCCTATGGCCCGATGCCGACCGACGCGGCCCGCTACGTGTTCCAGCGGTACGACGACTCCCGCGAGACCGATGCCATCCAGCAGGCGCTGGAGGATGCCCTGGCGCGGACCCATCCGGCGGCCGGGACGGCGGCGGGGCCACTTCTGGAGATGGAGTTCGAGTACTACGTCATCCGCTCGGGTGTGCCGGAGATGGCCAAGGGGATTCTGGAGACCGAGGACGTGCGCCGTCGCGACGGCGCGGGCGACGATGCGCCCGCCAACGGGATCGACGTCACGGACCTTCAGGGGCGCACGGCGGGCGTCGAGGGCAACGTGTTTCATCGGCGGCAGGACTCGTTTTCGGCCGTGATGCGTCTTCAGGTGTCGGTGCGGGATCCGGCCTCCGGCGACGTGCTGTGGCGCGGCTGGGTCGACACACCCCTGCACGGCCTGTCCCGGGTGCAGGCGGCGGAGTTGGTGGCCGAGCCGCTGATGGATACGCTCGGGACGACGGTGGCTGGCCGCGAGGTCGTGGTCTCGGTGCCGGAGGCCATGGGCGGGGCACCCGGGCCGGCGGCGCCGCGGTCGGAGTAGTGTCGCGCCGCGGTCGGTCCGGGGTGTCCGGTCGGTCGTCGCCTTCTTTTTGCCAGAGACATGACTCCCTATGTGAGCGGGCAGTCCGGGCCAGAAGGACCGGGCTTCGCCCCTTTTTTCTTTGTGTCTTCCAAATAGAGACCACTTCATGGCGCGCCTGACCATCAACGGTACGGTTCAAACCCTCGACGTTCCCCCCGAAACCTCTCTGCTCAATGCGTTGCGCGACGAACTCGGTCTCACGGGCACGAAGTACGGCTGTGGCCTGTCGCAATGCGGCGCCTGTACGGTCCATGTGAATGGCGACGCCGTGCGTGCCTGTCAGACCTATGTGCGCGATCTCGGCGACGCCAGGGTCACGACTATTGAGGGTGTGTCCGGTCCGGTGGCGGATGCCGTCCGCGCGGCGTGGCTGGAGCACGATGTGGCGCAATGCGGCTACTGTCAGCCGGGCCAGATCATGCAGGCGATCGCCCTGCTCACTCGGCAGCCGAACCCGGACGACGCCGCCATCACCGCCGCGATGAACGGCAATCTGTGCCGCTGTGGCACGTATGGGCGGATCCGGGCGGCCATCCGTTCGGCCGCGCGGATGCTCTCCCTGGCGACGGAAGGGGCCGAGCCATGACCGCGTTCATCGAGCGCCGGGCCGCTCGGTCCGGCGGTATCGAGTCGCCGCGGTTCAGTCGACGGACCCTGCTGCGGAGCGTGGCCGGTGCCGGCGCGGGGCTGACGCTCGGACTTCTGCTGCCGAGCAGAGGCGCCGAGGCCGCCGCCGATGCCGGTGAGGGGCCGGCGGATGCGCGGGACGGCGAACCGTTCGCTCCCAACGCCTTCGTTCGCCTGGCGCCGGACGGCACCGTGACCGTGATCTGCAAGCACCTGGAGATGGGGCAGGGAGTGTACACCGGCCTGTGCACGCTGGTGGCGGAGGAATTGGACGCCGCGTGGTCCCAGGTGCGGCCGGAGCCCGCCCCCGCCGATGCGGCCCGGTACAACAATCTATTCTGGGGGCCGTTGCAGGGCACCGGGGGCAGCACGTCGCTGGCCAACGCGTTCGAGCAGATGCGGCGCGCGGGGGCGGTGGCGCGGGCCATGCTGGTGACGGCGGCGGCCCAAGAGTGGGGCGTGGCTCCGGCGGAGATCGAGACCGCCGAGGGCGTGCTGCGGCATCCGGCCAGCGACCGGTCCGCGCCCTATGGCGCGATGGTCGAGCGCGCCGCCGGCCTGACGGTGCCCGACCCGGACTCCGTGGCGCTGAAGGCACCGGAGCAGTTCCGCCTGATCGGCAAGGGTGATTTGCGCCGGCCGGATGCCGAGGCCCGGATCAACGGGACGGCGATCTTCGCCAGCGACATCCGCCGGCCCGGCATGCTGGTCGCGCGTGTGCGTCGGCCGCCGCGATTCGGCGCCGTGCTCAAGACGCTGGATGAGGACGCCGCCAAGAGTGTGCCCGGGGTCAAGGCCGTGCTTGTCCTTCCGCGCGGTGTCGCGGTGGTGGCGGAAAAGAGCTGGCAGGCGGATCAGGCGCGCGCCGCCCTCAACATCACCTGGGACGACAGCGCCGCCTTGACGGTCGGCACCGATGCGATCCGAAAGCAATACCGGGAGTTGGCCGAGCAGCCGGGCACGGTGGTCCGCAACGACGGGGACGCGGCCGCCGCGCTGTCCGATCCCGAGGGGCGCACGCTGGAGGCGACCTACGAGGTGCCCTATCTGGCCCACGCGCCGATGGAGCCGCCGAGCGCTGTGGCCCACCTGACCGACGCGGGCATCGAGGTCTGGACCGGCTCGCAGGTTCCGACCATGGACGTGCTGACGATCGCGGAAGCGGCCCGGGTCAAGCCGGAGGCAGTGACGCTGCATGTCACCCTCGCCGGGGGCAGTTTCGGCCGGCGTGCCAATCCCGCCGGGGATTGTGTGGCCGAGGCGGCCGGCATCGCGCGTGGCCTGCTGGACCGGGGCATCGTCGCGCCGGTCCAACTGGCCTGGACGCGCGAGGACGACATCCGCGGCGGCTTCTACCGCCCGATGGCGCTGCACCGGGTGTCCGGGGCGCTGGACCCGAACGGGCGCCCGGTGGCCTGGCGCCAGCGGGTGGTGTGTCAGTCGGTGCTGAAGGACACCCCGTTCGCGCCCATCCTGGGGGCGCCGGGGATCGATCCCATGGCGGTGGAGGGGGTGAAGGATCTGCCCTACGCGGTGCCGAACGTGCACGCCGACCTGCACATGCCCGAGACGGGCGTGCCGGTGCTCTGGTGGCGCTCCATCGGGCATTCGCACACGGCCTTCGCGGTCGAGAGCTTTATGGATGAGATGGCCCACGCCGCCCACGTGGATCCGCTGGTGCTGCGGCTCGATCTGCTGCGGGACCATCCGCGCGCCCTGGGGGTGCTGATGCTGGTGGCGGAGCAGGCCGGGTGGCACGCGCCGATGGAGGGCGGGCGAGGCCGGGGCCTCGCGGTGCATGAGTCCTATGGCTCGGTCGTGGCCACGGTCGCCGAGGTCACGGTGCGCGAGCAGACGATCCGGGTGGACCGCATGGTCTGCGCGGTGGACTGCGGCCTGCCGGTCAATCCGGACATCATCCGCGCCCAGGTGGAGGGCGGTACGGTGTTCGGCCTGTCGGCCACCCTGCGCAGCCGCCTGACCCTGGATGAGACCGGTCTGGTGCGGCAATCCAACTTCCACGATTTCGAGGTCTTGCGACAGGCCTCGACGCCCGAGATCGCGGTGCACATCGTGCCCTCGACGGATCCGCCGAGCGGGATCGGCGAGCCCGCCGTGCCGCCGGTGGCGCCCGCCGTGGCCAATGCCGTCTTCGCCGCCACCGGGCGACGCCTCCGGTCGCTGCCCCTGCGCGTTCCGAGCTAGGGCCGGCGTCGGCGCCATGACCGCTCGCTCCTTCGTGTCCCGGCGTGTCTTGGGCCTGCGCGCGGCCACGCGGGTGGGCCTGTTTTACGGTCTGATGTTCACCGGCATCGGGGTTATGCAGCCGTTCTGGCCGGCGTGGCTGGAAACGCGCGGGCTGGGCGCGGTTGAGATCGGCTTGGTCATGGCGGCGGCACAGTGGTCCAAGGTGTTGGTCAATCCGGTTGTGGCCAGCCATGTGGACCGCACCGGGGCGCGCCGCGCGACCATGGTCGGGCTGGCGCTGGTCAGTCTGCTCTGTTTCGCCCTGTTGCAGCCGCTGATGGGCTTCTGGCCGATCCTCCTGATGGCGGTGCCGGCGACGGCCTGCATGGCGGGCCTGATGCCGCTGGCCGAGTCCGTGGCCATGGGGGTGGTGCGGGCGACCGGCGCGGACTACGGCCGCATGCGGCTGTGGGGGTCGATCACCTTCATGGTGGCCGCCGTGGCGGCGGGCGCGCTGCTGGACGTGCTGCCGGTGACGGTGGTGGTGCCGACGGCCATCCTGAGCGCGCTCTCGCTCACCGTTCTGAGCGCCGCCGCTCTGCCGCCGGACGAGATGCGCGTGGGCGCTCCCCGCGGCGCCCGTCGCCCGGTCTTCGGCGGGGACGGGGTGTTGCGGCTGCTGCGGGATCGCCGGTTCCTGCTCTTCCTGGGCTGTGTCGGTCTGTCGCAGGGCAGCCACGCGCCCTATTACGGCTTTTCCACCCTGCACTGGCGCGCCGCCGGGCTGTCGGACACGACCATCGGCGTCCTGTGGGCGTTCGGTGTCGTCGTCGAGGTCGCGTTGTTCGCCTTCGGCAACCGGATGGTGGCGCGTCTGGGGCCGCTCGGCCTGCTGCTGGCGGCGGCCGCGGGCGGCCTGGTCCGCTGGTCCGTGCTGGCGGTGACGGTCCATCCCGTGGCCCTGTTCGCCGTGCAGGGGCTGCACGCTCTGACCTATGCCGCCGGTCACCTGGGCGCGATGCACTTCATTGCCCGCGCCGTGCCGCACAGTCACGCCGTGCGCGCGCAGGGTCTGTACTCCGCCCTCGCCATGGGGGCCGTGCTGGGGCTGTCGATGATCCTGTCGGGCTGGCTGTATGCCCGGGTCGGCGGGCTCGCCTTCTTTCTGGGGACGGGCCTGTGCGCGGGGGCGAGCGTGTTTGGTCTCCTCTTGGCCCGGACGTGGGACGGCGGCGCGCTGTGGGGCGAGGACCCGCCGACGGAAGTCGTGGAACCCGCGCCGCGCGTTTCGTAGACTGGCCCCGGATTGTACCAACGGCCGTTGACACGGGCCGGTGCCGCCTCGGCGGGTGAGTCCGTCTCATCCGCCGTTGGTGTGTTCGAACGCAAAAGAGGGGATTGTTCGATCATGACGATGTTTGGTGGCCGGCGCCGGGGGGCGATCCGCGCGCTGTCCGGCCTGCTTTTGTGCGGTCTGGTCCTGGCTTCGGCGCCCGTGGCCCGCGCCGCGGAGGGCGAGCCTCTGACGATCCTGCTCGACTGGTTCGTGAACCCCGACCACGCGACGCTGGTGGTGGCGAAAGAGAAGGGGTTCTTCGCCGACGAGGGGCTCGATGTGACCCTGGTCGCGCCGGCCGACCCGAACGATCCGCCCAAGCTGGTCGCCGCCGGTCAGGCCGCGCTGGCGGTGTCCTACCAGCCGCAGCTTCATATCCAGGTGGACAAGGGCCTGCCGCTGATCCGCGTGGGTACCGTGGTGGCGACGCCGCTGAATTCCGTCGTGACGGTCGCGGACGGGCCGGTGGAGTCCCTGGCGGACTTGAAGGGGCGCACCGTCGGCTTCTCGGTCGGCGGGTTCGAGGACGTGCTGCTCGGCGCCATGCTGGAGGACGCCAGCCTAAGCCTGGACGACGTCACCCTGGTCAACGTCAACTTCAGTCTGTCGCCGTCCATCCTGTCCGGGCAGGTCGACGCCGTCGTCGGCGCGTTCCGCAATTTCGAGCTGAACCAGATGGAGCTGGTCGGCCGGCCCGGCCGTGCGTTCTATCCCGAGGAACACGGCGTGCCGGTCTATGACGAGCTGATCCTGGTGGCGAACACCGACGCTGTGGATGATCCGCGCCTGCCGCGCGTGATGCGCGCGCTGGAGTCCGCGACACGCTACCTCATCAACCATCCGGATGAATGCTGGGACCTGTTCGTGGCCGCCTACCCCGATGTGGACGACGCCCTGAACCGGCGCGCCTGGGCCGACACGCTGCCGCGCTTCGCGCTGCGCCCGGCGGTGGTGGACGCGCCGCGCTACACGGCGTTCGGGGCCTTCTTGAAGGCGCGGGGCATGATCGACGAGACGGTTCCGGCGGAAAGGCTGGCGGTGGACGTCCGGACGCGGTAGAGGGGCGGGGCGTCGCGCCTTTCTCTCTTCCGGACGACAGGACTGCCCATGACTCCCGGTGCTCGTTTGGCCGCAAGCCTCGATCTGCTGACTGCGATCGCGGGCGATCCGCGCCCCGCCGACGCCGTGGCGCAGACCTTCCTGCGCGCGCGTCGCTACATCGGCGCGGGCGACCGCCGCGCCGTGACGGAGCGGGTCTATGGTCTGCTTCGCCGTCACGCCCGGCTGGGCTGGTGGACCGGGCATGGCACCCCGCGCGACCGCCTGATCGCCGATCTGGTCCTGACGGACGGTCTGACCGTGAAGGCGATCAAGGCGCTGTTCTCAGGGCAGGGGCACGAGCCGGAGCCGTTGACCGGGCCGGAGCGCACGCTGGCGGAGCGCCTTCAGGGCCAGCCGCTGGAACCGCCGGAAATGCCGGAGGCCGACCGGTTGGAACTGCCCGAGTGGCTGCTGGAGCCCCTGTCGGCCAGCCTGTCCGCGACTGTGGGACCGGACTGGCGGGCCGCGCTCGCCGCGCTGAACGGCGAGGCGCCGCTGGACCTGCGCGTCAACACGCTGAAGGCGGACCGGGAGGGCGCCCGCGCCGCCCTGGCCGAGGCGGATATCACGGCCGTGGATGGGCCGCTGGCACCCCTGGCCTTGCGGGTCGAGGGACGGGTGAATCTGGCCGCGACCGCGCCGTTCCGCGACGGACTGGTGGAGGTGCAGGACGCGGGCTCCCAGGTCGCCGCCGCGCTGGTCGGCGCCACGCCCGGGATGGCGGTGTGCGATCTGTGCGCCGGGGCCGGCGGCAAGACCCTGGCGCTGGCCGCCGCCATGGCCGGCAAGGGCCGGCTGCTGGCCTGCGACGTGTCCGCGCCGCGCCTGGACCGCGCCAAGGTCCGCCTGCGCCGGGCGGGTGTGCACAACGCGACCCTTCATGTGCTCGACGAGTCGGGCCGCAAGTGGCTGAAGCGGCAGGCCGGCGCCTTCGACCGCGTGCTGGTGGACGCCCCGTGCAGCGGCACCGGCGCGTGGCGCCGCAACCCCGATGCCCGCTGGCGGCTCGATCCGGAGGATCTGGTCAACCTGGCGGCGGAGCAGGACGCCATTCTGGTGCGGGCCGCCCGGCTGGTGCGGCCCGGGGGCCGGCTGATCTATGTGACATGTTCGGTGCTCACGGCGGAGAACGAGGACCGCGTGGCGGCCTTCCTCACCGGTCCCGCCGGGGCCGGGTTCGCGCCCGTGCCGGTGGTGGAGGCCTGGGCCGAGGCCGGGCTACCGCCGGACACCTGCCCCGCCGCCGGGGACGCCCTGTCCCTGCGCCTGGTGCCGTCGGTCCACGCGACCGACGGGTTTTTCGCTGCGGTGCTGCGCCGCGCGGAGGAATAGGGCGCGTCCCGCCCGCCCCCGTTTCCCCCCCTCTCAGTCGCTGTAACCAAACTTTCACCGTTGTGTCACAAGGGAGTCGCCGTCCCTGAGTAGGGTCACGCCAAATCCGGATGCCCCGCGTTGGGCATTCGGTGCGTGTCCGCATCGGTGCGTCTCAGCCACGCGCGCCGGGGCGGGGCGGCTCGGGGGATCCTCCCCGGCCGAACGCTCCCATCCAGACGTGCCCATCCAGATTTGGAGGTCCTCGTGATCAAGAAGAGCATTCTGCTGGCCGCCGTGGCGACCGTCGGCCTGACCGGCGTGGCCGAGGCCCGCGACCAGATCCGCATCGTCGGATCGTCCACCGTCTACCCGTTCACGACTGTCGTTGCCGAGACCTTCGGCAAGAAGACCGGCATGCCGACCCCGGTTGTCGAGTCGACCGGGTCCGGCGGCGGCTTCAAGCTGTTCTGCGCGGGCCTGGGTGTCGAGCACCCGGATTTCTCCAACGCCTCGCGCGCTATCAAGAAATCCGAGATCGAGACCTGCGCCAAGAACGGCGTGACCGCGATCACCGAGATGAAGGTCGGCTACGACGGCATCGTCCTGGCCAATGCCAAGAGCGCCCCGGCCTTCACCCTGACCAAGGAACAGATTTATCTGGCCCTGGCCAAGGACGTGCCCGTGGACGGCGCCTGGGTGGCCAACCCGAACAAGAACTGGAGCGACATCGACTCGTCGCTGCCCGATGAGCCCATCGAAGTCCTGGGTCCGCCCCCGACCTCCGGCACCCGCGACGCGTTCCTGGAACTGGTCATGGAGCCGGGCTGTGAAGAGCTGGCCGAATGTCAGGGCTTGTCCAAGGACGAGTTCAAGGCCCGCGCCTTCACCATGCGTGAGGATGGCGGCTTCATCGAGGCCGGTGAGAACGACAACCTGATCGTTCAGAAGCTGGAAGCCAACCCGGCCGCGCTGGGCATCTTCGGCTTCTCCTACCTCGACCAGAACCACGACAAGATCCAGGGTGCCGTGGTCGAGGGCGAAGCCCCGACCTTCGAGAACATCGCCTCCGGCGCCTACCCGGTCTCCCGTCCGCTGTTCGTCTACGTCAAGACGGCGCACATGGGCGTGATCCCGGGCATGGAAGAGTTCCTGGCCGAGTACACCTCGGACGCCGCCTGGGGTCCGGAAGGCTACCTCGCCGACAAGGGCCTGATCCCGATGCCGGATGAGGAGCGCGCCAAGTACCGTGAAGCGGCCATGAACAAGGTTGACAACGTCAACATGTAACGGGCGCCGCGCCTCGCGGCCGTCATGGCGGACGTGAAGACCGCGACGCGTGCCAGCGACCGGCTCCCGGGCCGGTCGCTGGTGCCGTCGAGGGCGGTCCTTCCGGTGAACACCGCCAGACGTGGCCGGTCGCTCGGACAGACAGCCGCATGTAGCAGTACTGGACGTCATCCATGGAAACCCTCTACGTCATCGCCGCCATTCTGGGTCTGACGTTGATCAGTTTTGCGATGGGCCGCCAACGGGCCGTCGCCCGCAGCGAGGGCCAACCGCGCGCGCTGCATTCCCTGCCCAATTACCACGGGCATTTCGTCGCGCTGTGGTGCGCGGTGCCGGCCCTGATCCTGCTGGTGATCTGGGTGCCGCTGGAGCCGATGCTGGCCATGAGCGCCGCCCTGGACTACTTCCAGGCCCACATCGCCGATCCGGCCCATATGGAGAGCGTGCGCCAGTCCAAGCTGGCCCTGCTGCTCAGCCTGGAGCCAAACGCCACCACGATTGACCTGTCCGCGCTGCGCGCCGACCAGTACAACCTGCTCCAGACCGAAATCCGCAACATGGCGGCGGGCACGGCCTCGACGGGCCATGCGGCCTTCATGCAGGAGGTCGCGGACTACTACCAGGGCTACCGGGACACCAGTTTCCTTCTGATGGTCGCCGCGTGCGTCGCGGTGGCCGGCGCCGGCGCCGGTGTGGCCTGGCGGTGGATCGCCCCCGAGATGCGGGCGCGCAACCGGGTCGAACAGGCCGTCACGGCCTTCATGATCCTGTGCTCGACCGTGGCGATCCTGACGACGCTGGGCATCGTGCTGTCGCTGCTGTTCGAGGCGATCCGCTTCTTCGCGCAGATCCCGCTCACCGAATTCCTGTTCGGCCTGCATTGGAGCCCGCAGACCGCCATCCGGGCGGATCAGGTCGGGTCCACCGGGTCGTTCGGCGCGGTGCCGCTGTTCGCCGGCACGCTGTTGATCTCCTTCATCGCCATGTGCGTGGCGGTGCCGATCGGCCTGCTGTCGGCGATCTACATGGCGGAATACGCGCACAGCAAAGTGCGCGCGGTCGTCAAGCCGCTGCTGGAGATCCTGGCTGGCATTCCGACCGTGGTCTACGGCTTCTTCGCCGCGCTGACCGTGGCGCCGTTCTTCCGCGACGTCGGCGAAAGCATCGGCCTGGACGTCTCCTCGGAGAGCGCGCTGGCCGCCGGCATGGTCATGGGGATCATGATCATCCCGTTCGTCAGTTCGCTGTCGGACGACGTCATCACGGCCGTGCCGCAGTCGATGCGCGAGGGGTCGTACGGCCTGGGCGCCACCAAGTCCGAGACCGTCCGCCGGGTCATCCTGCCGGCCGCGCTGCCCGGCATCGTGGGCGGCATCCTGCTGGCCGTCAGCCGGGCCATCGGCGAGACCATGATCGTGGTCATGGCCGCGGGCCTGGGATCGAACCTGACCGCCAACCCGCTGGAAGCGGTCACCACCGTCACGGTGCAGATCGTCACCCTGCTGGTGGGCGACCAGGAGTTCGACAGCCCCAAGACGCTGGCGGCCTTCGCCCTTGGCCTTGTGCTGTTCATCATGACGCTGTGCCTGAACATCATCGCCCTGCACGTGGTCCGCAAATACCGCGAGCAGTACGACTGACGGGCCGGTTGCCGTGCCCCCACCGCGACCCGAGTTCGAGCCCGACCGAGCGAGACACATCATGACCGAATCCACCGCGCCCACCGACCCGAGGTCCCCATCGGGTCCCTCCTCGGGCTCCACCGCGTCCGCGAAGGAGAAGATGCAGGCCTCGCTGGCCCGGCGCTACGCGGCCGAGAAGCGCTTTCAGGCCTATGGCATCGGCGCCATCATCCTTGCGCTGGCCATGCTGGTCACCCTGTTCGTGACCATCATCGGCTCCGGCTACACCGCGTTCGTGCAGTACACCGTCCGCCTGGACGTCACGCTGTACCCGCAGGACATCGACCCTCAGGGAACGCGCGACCCCGAGGTGCTGGCGCGGGCCGACTACCAGGGTGCCATCAACGACGCGATGTACTCCCTGTTTCCCGACGCGAGTGGGCGGAGCGCGCGCCGCGATGTGCGCGCCCTGGTGAGCCCCGGGGCCAACTTCGTCATCCGCGACATGGTGTTGGACGATCCGACCCTGGTGGGGCAGCGGATCAGTGTGTACGTGCCGCTGGCGACCGAGTTCGACCAGATCCTGAAGGGCAATATCGATCCGGCCGTGACCATGCGGACCATCCGGGAGGCCAGCACCGGGATTCCCTGGTCGCTGCCGCCCGGAGAGCGGCTGATCAGCGAAAACCAGGGGCGTTACCTGCAACAGCTCGTGCGTCAGGGCGAGGTCGAGGGTTCCTTTAACCGGTGGTTCTTCACCAATGGTGATAGCCGCCAGCCGGAACTCGCCGGCATCTGGGGCGCGGCCGTTGGGTCGTTCTTCACCCTCCTGGTGACGCTGGCGCTGTCGTTCCCCATCGGGGTCGCGGCGGCGGTCTACCTGGAGGAGTTCGCGCCGAAGAACCGGTGGACCGACGTCATTGAGGTCAACATCAACAACCTCGCCGCCGTGCCATCGATCGTGTTCGGCCTGCTGGGTCTCGCCGTGTTCCTCCAATTCTTCGGCATGCCCCGTTCCGCCCCCGTGGTCGGCGGTCTGGTGCTGACCCTGATGACGCTGCCGACCATCATCATCGCCAGCCGCGCGGCGTTGAAGTCGGTGCCGCCGTCGATTCGAGAGGCCGCGCTGGGTGTTGGCGCATCGAAGCTTCAGACCATCTTTCATCATGTGCTGCCGCTGGCGATGCCCGGCATGCTGACCGGCACCATCATCGGCATGGCGCAGGCCCTGGGCGAGACCGCGCCGCTGCTGATGATCGGCATGGTGGCTTTCGTGGTGGACATTCCGGCCACGCCGATGGACCCGTCCACCGTGCTGCCGGTGCAAATCTTCCTGTGGTCGGACAGCCCGGAGCGCGGCTTCACCGAGCGGACATCGGCCGCCATCATGTGCCTGCTGGGCTTCCTGATCCTGATGAACGCGGCGGCGGTCCTGCTGCGCAAACGTTTCGAGAGAAAGTGGTAAGAGCCATGAAAGATGAGCAGCATTCCGAGTCCGCGCAGGAGCACGCGTACCCGGAAACAACCGCCGGCAAGCCGACGGTGGAGGACAACGCCAAGGTCTCCGCGCGCGGCGCCAACGTGTACTATGGCGAGAAGCAGGCCATTAAGAATGTGAGTCTGGATGTGGGCGCGCACGAGGTCACGGCGTTCATCGGGCCGTCGGGCTGCGGAAAGTCGACGTTCCTGCGCGCGCTCAACCGGATGAACGACACAATCGACATCTGCCGGGTGACGGGGGACTTCCGGCTGGACGGCGAGGATATCTACGACCGCAAGGTGGACGTGGTGCAGTTGCGCGCGCGCGTCGGCATGGTGTTCCAAAAGCCGAACCCGTTCCCCAAGTCGATCTTCGAGAACGTGGCCTATGGCCCGCGTATTCACGGGCTGGTGGCGCACAAGAGCGAGCTGGACGAGATCGTCCACACCAGCCTGGAGCGCGCCGGCCTGCTGGGCGAGGTCAAGGACCGGCTGGACACGCCGGGCACCGGGCTGTCCGGTGGCCAGCAGCAGCGCCTGTGCATCGCGCGCGCCATCGCGGTCAGCCCGGAGGTGATCCTGATGGACGAGCCGTGCTCCGCGCTGGATCCGATCGCGACCGCGAAGATCGAAGAGTTGATTGACGAACTGCGCGAGAACTACACCATCGTGATTGTGACCCACTCGATGCAGCAGGCGGCCCGGGTCTCGCAGCGTACGGCGTTCTTTCATCTGGGCAATCTGGTCGAAATGGGCGATACCGAGACCATCTTCACCAATCCGGAACACAAACTGACCCAGGGATATATCACGGGCCGGTTCGGCTAGGCCGGATACAGCACTCCCGAAGGGAAGAAGCGATGGCCCCGACGGCGGAAACACACGCGAACGATCACACGGTGCGCTCCTTCGACGCGGAGCTGGACCGCCTGTCCAATACCGTTGTGCGGGCCGGTGGGCTGGTGGAAGCCCAGCTTGCCGCCGCGCTACAGGCGCTGGTCAAGCGCGACGCCGCGCTGGCCGCCGAGGTGTCGGCCAAGGATAACGAGGTCGACGCCCTGGACCAGGAGATCCAGGACCACGCGGTGCGCCTGCTGGCGTTGCGCCAGCCGGTGGCGGAGGATCTGCGCCACATCGTGGGTGCACTGCGCATCGCGGGCGATCTGGAGCGCATCGGGGACTATGCGGCCAACGTGGCGCGCCGGTCGCTGGTGGTGAACCAGTCGCCGCCGGTCAAGGCCATCACGGCCCTGGCGCGGATGGCGCGGCTGGCGCAGGAGATCGTGAAGGACGTCCTCGACGCCTACGTCGAGCGCGACGTAGACCGCGCGATCGTGGTGTGGCGGCGCGATGAGGAGCTGGACGCCCTGCACACCAGCCTGTTCCAGGAACTGGTGAGCTACATGATGGAGGATTCGCGCAACATCACCGCCTGCTCGCATCTGATGTTCATCGCCAAGAACCTCGAACGAATCGGCGACCACGCCACCAATATTGCCGAGACCGTTCACTATTTGGCGCTGGGCCGTCCGTTGCGCGCCGCGCGGCCGAAAGGCGCCGAGGTGCCGACAGAGCCCTCGTCGGGACCGGAGAGTCCGACCTGACGCGCGGGCCGCGCGGAACCCGATGGCGCGCGTTCCGCGTAAGCCAGACAGCCGCTGGAGGCATGAGGGACCATGGAAGCGATGAAGCCCCTGGTGATGGTGGTGGAGGACGAAGCCGCGCTCGTCACCATGCTCCGGTACAATCTGGAGAAGGAAGGCTATCGGGTGTGCGAGGCGATGGACGGCGAGGAGGCCCTGACGGTCTTCGCCGAGTCGGACCCGGACCTCGTGCTGCTGGACTGGATGCTGCCCGCGTTGTCGGGGATCGAGGTCTGCCGCCAGATCCGGCGTAAGTCCTCGGACCGCGCGGTGCCCATCGTCATGCTGACGGCGCGCGGCGAGGAGGCGGACAAGGTGCGCGGCCTCAACACCGGCGCCGATGACTACATCACCAAGCCGTTTTCGGTTCCGGAGCTGCTGGCGCGCGTCAAGGCGCAGCTCCGCCGGGTGCAGCCGGCCCAGCCCAAAGGGGTGCTGGAGTACGACACCGTGGCGATGGACCTGGGCGCGCACCGGGTGACCCGCAGCGGCCGGCACGTTCATCTCGGCCCCACCGAGTTTCGTTTGCTGCGCTTCCTGATGCAGAACCCGGGCAGCGTGTTCTCGCGCGAGGCGCTGCTGAACGCGGTGTGGGGACCCGACATCTACGTGGAACCGCGCACCGTGGACGTGCATATCCGACGCCTGCGCAAGGCCTTGAACGGACCGGGCGAAACCGACCTGATCCGCACGGTGCGGGCGGCCGGCTACGCGCTCGACGCCACCGTTCCGGTCGCCTGATCCGCAGCGGTCCGGGTGCCGAGCGCTCGCGCGCTTCACCCGGCCGGAGTCGCGCCGGCCCGACGAATCGGGGCCGGGTGGCCCGGCGCCCCCTTCCATGCCTTTACGCCCTGGTGTACCACCGACCCGTGGATCGGGCGGCCCGGTGGCCCGGCGTTGTGCCACTCCGGTGCCCCGACCAACACCACGAGGGAGAGACAGGCATGACGTTTACCTTGAAGAGCGCCGCCACCGGCGCGCTGATGGCCTGCGCGGTGGCCGTCGGCGCCGATGTCGCGGGCGTGGCGCCGGCCGATGCCAAGACGCTACGCATGGCCTACGACGCGGATCCGGTGTCGCTGGACCCGCAGGAGCAGCTGTCCGGCGGCACCCTTGAAATGGCGCATATGGTGTTCGACCCGCTGGTGCGATTCACCCAGGACATGGCGTTCGAGCCGCGTCTGGCCGAAAGCTGGGAACGCATCGACGACACCACCATGCGGTTCCACCTGCGTGAGGGCGTGACGTTCCACTCCGGCAACCCGTTCACGGCCGAGGATGTGGTCTTCACCTTCAATCGCATGAAGAAAAGTCCAGATTTCAAGGGTCTGTTCGAGCCGTTTGAGGCCGCCAAGGCGATCGACGACTATACCGTCGACCTGATCACCACGGAGCCTTACCCGCTGGTCTTGAACATGGCCACCTACATCTTCCCGATGGACAAGGAATTCTACACCGGGACGGATGAGAACGGGAAGCCGAAGGACATCATCATCAAGCACGGCGACGCCTTCGCCACCAGCCATGAGTCGGGCACCGGTCCGTTCGTCGTGACCGCCCGCGAGCAGGGCGTGCGCGTGGAGTTCACGCGCTTCGCCGACTACTGGGACACCGAATCCCCGGGGAACGTCACCGAGATCATCTTCACCCCGATCAAGGAAGATCCGACCCGCGTGGCCTCGTTGCTGTCCGGTGGTGTGGACTACATCAAGCCTGTGCCCCCGAACGACCTGGAACGCCTGGGCAATGACCCGAACGTCAATCTGGTCACCATGGGCGGCACCCGCATCATCACCTTGCAGATGAATCAGAAGCGGGTCGAGGCGTTCAAGGACCCGCGCGTCCGTCAGGCCATTGTCTACGCGATCAACAACGCGGGCATCGTCGACAAGATCATGAAGGGCTTCGGCACCGTGGCGGGCCAGCAGAGCGCCCCCGGTATGGTCGGCTACAATCCGGACCTGACGCCGCGCTATGATCTCGCCAAGGCCAAGGCCCTGATGAAGGAGGCCGGCTACGAGGACGGCTTCTCCGTCACCATGATGACGCCGAACAACCGCTATGTGAACGACGCCAAGATCGCGGAAGCCGTCGCGGCTATGCTGGCCCGGATCAATATCAAGGTCGACCTGACCACGCTTCCGAAGGCGCAGTACTGGCCCGAATTCGATGTGCGCGCCGCCGATATCATGATGATCGGCTGGCATGCCGACACGGAGGACTCGGCCAACTACACCGAGTTCCTGACGATGACCCCGAATGCCGACACCGGCTTCGGTCAGTACAACGCCGGCAACTACTCCAACCCCAAGGTCGACGAGATGATTCTCCAGTCTCAGACCATGGTGGATCTGGAGGCGCGCGCCGCACTCTTGCAGGACGTCGAGCGCATCCTGTATGACGACGCCGCGTTCGTGCCGTTGCACTGGCAGAACCTGTCCTGGGCCGCCCGCAAGGGTGTCCACATCGAGGACATCGTCAATGTGATGGACTTCCCGTACCTGGGCGATCTCGTCATCGACGACTGATCCGCTCGGTTCGGGCGCTGTCATCGCCATCGCGGGGCGCGTCGCGCCGAACACCGCCCGGGTCGTCCGCCGTGCCGTCGACCCGGGTTCCGTTCGCCCCCGTCTTTCGGGACGGGGGCTCGCCTTGGCACGGCGCATCCTTGGTGCCGGGCGGAGTCCAACCCACGCCGGCCTTTGTTCGTTAGGGTCCCCCATGGCGTTCGTAGCCTTCCTCATCAAGCGCCTGCTTCAGGCCGTCTTGGTGATGTTCGTCATCAGCCTCATCGGCTTTTCCATTCAGGACAATCTCGGAGACCCGCTGCGCGAGCTGGTGGGCCAATCCGTCTCCGAGGCCCAGCGCGAGGCGATGCGCGACGAGTTGGGGCTCAATGATCCCTTCCTGGTGCAATACGGCCGGTTTCTTGGCAAGGCGGTTCAGGGCGACCTGGGGCGGTCGTATTTTTTCAAGCGCCCCGTGCTGGACGTGATCGGGGACAAGTTTCCGGCGACCGCGGACCTAGTGCTCGGTGCCACGCTGATCATCGTGCTGGTCTCCGTGCCGCTGGGCTGTTGGTGCGCCATCCGGCCGCGCCACTGGCTGTCCAGGATCGCCATGGGGGCCAGCATCATCGGCATTTCGATCCCGGTGTTCCTGACCGCGATCTTCCTGATCTACCTGTTCTCGGTGAATCTGGGCTGGCTGGCCTCGTTCGGGCGCGGCGAGCATCTGGTGGAGATCGCTCCCGGCTGGACGACCGGCTTCCTGACGCTGGATGGGCTGTCCCATCTGATACTGCCCAGTATCGCGTTGTCCTCGATCATGATGCCGCTGTTCATCCGGCTCATCCGCTCCGAGATGATGGAGATCCTGGAGCAGGACTACATCAAGTTCGCCTGGGCCAAGGGACTGGCGGCGCGTCGTGTGTGGTTCCTGCATGCCTTCAAGAACACGCTGCTGCCGGTCATCACGGTCGGCGGTGTGCAGATCGGCACCATGCTGGCCTACACCATCCTGACCGAATCCGTGTTCCAGTGGCCCGGCCTGGGCTTCATGTTCATTGAGGCCGTGACCCGCGTCGATACCCCCCTGATCATCGGCTACATCATCGTTGTCGGCCTGATTTTCGTTGTGACCAACACGGTGGTCGATCTGATTTACACGATGGTCAACCCGACCGTCCGCCTGATGGGGGCCGCCCGATGAGCCGCCTTTCCGCCGTCCTCGGATCGGACTTCGTATATCGATTCCGCCGCGATCCGATCGCCATCGTCGCCTTCGCGGTGACGGCCGCGTTCATGCTGGCGGCCCTTCTGGCCCCCGTGCTGTCGCCGATGAACCCGCACGATCCGGCGCAGCTCGACATCATGAACTCCGAGATCCCGCCGGTGTGGCAGAGCGGCGGCGATCCCGCCTTTCTGCTGGGCACGGACGACCAGGGCCGCGACATGCTGAGCGCGATCCTGTACGGCCTGCGCATCTCCATCACCATTGGGATTTTCGCGGTGATGGTGCAGATGGCGCTGGGCATCGTCATCGGCCTGATGTCCGGGTATCTCGGTGGCAAGGTGGACGCCTTCTTCATGCGGCTGGCGGACATCCAGCTTGCCATGTCCACGCTGATGCTGGCGATCGTGGCCCTGGCCGTGTTCAAGGCGGCGTTCGGCGCCGAGTTGTTCTCGGACATGGCCATCATCATGCTGGTGCTGGTCATCGGCATCGCCGAGTGGCCCCAGTACGCACGCACCATCCGCGCGTCGGTGCTGGCGGAGCGCAAAAAGGAATACGTCGACGCGGCCCGCGTCATCGGCCTGTCGGCGCCCACCATCATGCGCCGCCACATCCTTCCGAACACGCTGTCGCCGCTGCTGGTGATCTCCACGGTGCAGGTCGCCAACGCCATCATCAGCGAGGCCGCGCTGTCCTTTCTGGGGCTTGGCATGCCGGTCACGATGCCGTCGCTCGGCTCTCTCATCAGCGCAGGCTTCGCCTACATCTTCAGCGGATCGTGGTGGATCACAACCATCCCATCAATCGTGCTGATCGTGCTGATCTTGTCGATCAACCTGCTCGGCGACTGGCTGCGCGACGTTCTCAATCCCCGTCTGTACAAGGGCTGATCCGATGCCCCTTCTTGATGTTCGCGACCTCCGGGTGGAGTTTCCCACACGCCACGGGGTGCTGACCGCGCTGCACGACGTCAGTTTTTCGGTGGACAAGGGCGAGCGCCTGGGGATCGTCGGTGAATCCGGGGCCGGCAAGTCCGTGGCCGCCTTCGCCATCCTGAACCTGCTCAGCCGCCCCGGCCGCATCACCGGGGGGCGGATCCTGTTCGAGGACCGCGACCTGGCCACGCTGTCGCGGGCGGACATGCGCGCCATCCGGGGCGACCGCATCAGCATGATCTTCCAGGATCCCATGATGACGCTGAACCCGGTGCTGACCATTGGGACCCAGATGGTGGAAACGCTGAAGGCGCACCGCGACATCTCCGACGCGGAGGCGCGGCGCATCGCCATCCAGCGCCTGGGCGAGGTCAAGATCCCCTCGCCGGAGAAGCGGATGGCGTCCTATCCGCACGAACTGTCCGGCGGCATGCGCCAGCGGGTCGTCATCGCCATCGCCCTGCTGACCGAGCCGGCGCTGATCATCGCCGACGAGCCGACCACGGCACTGGACGTCACCATCCAGGCGGAAATTATGAGCCTCATGCTGGATCTGTGTCGCACGCATGGGGTCGGGCTGATTCTGATCACACACGACCTCGCCGTGGTGTCGCAGGTGACCCAGCGCGTGGTGGTGCTGTACGCCGGCCGCGTGGTGGAGTCGGGCCAGACCGCCCGGGTCGTCCAGAACCCCGTGCATCCCTACACCCGGGGCCTGCTGTCGGCCCTGCCGGGCGAAGGGGAGCCGGGCGCGCGCCTGAACCAGATCCGCGGCTCCATGCCGCCGCTGACGGCCATTCCGCCGGGCTGCGCCTTCCATCCGCGCTGCGATTACGCCGAGGAGCGCTGCCGGGTGGGCGTGCCGCCTCTGGATGTGATCGAGGATCATAACGTCCGCTGCACGCGGGCGCGGGAACTGATAAGGGGAGTCGCGGCATGAGTGGACACACCCAGACCGCCGCCGCCCCCGCCGCGTCCGGGACGACGGCTCCAGCCGCCGTCGCCGACCGCCCCCTGGTCGAGGTGGACGGTCTGATCAAGCACTTCGATCTGGGGGGGCACTTCCTCCAGCGCGAGCGGCCCACGGTCAAGGCCATCAACGATGTCTCGCTGGGCATTCGCCGGGGCGAGGCGTTCTGTCTGGTGGGCGAATCGGGCTGCGGCAAGTCCACGCTGGCCCGCATCGTCATGGGCCTGTTGGACCCGACGGGCGGGGCGATCCGATTCGACGGCACCCGCATCGACGGCCTGAAGCACACGGCGCGCAAGCCGTTTCACCGCCGCATGCAGATGATTTTCCAGAATCCCTATGCCTCGCTCAATCCGCGCCGGACCGTGCAGAAGACGTTGGAAGAACCGTTGCGGTTTCACTTCCCGAATCTGTCCGACGCCGATGTCAAGACCAAGGTCGAGCAGGTCATGGTCTCGGTCGGCAACGATCCGAGCTGGGGCACGCGCTATCCGCACGAGTTCTCCGGCGGCCAGCGCCAACGGATTTCCATCGCCCGCGCGCTGATGGTGGACCCGGATTTCGTGGTGGCCGACGAGCCGATCTCGGCGCTGGACGTCTCCATTCAGGCGCAGGTCCTGAACGTGATGATGGACACGCAAGAGGCACGCGACCTGACCTATCTGTTCATCACCCACGACCTGTCCGTGGTGCGCCACTTCGGCACCCGGGTGGGGGTGATGTACCTGGGCACGCTGTGCGAACTGGCGGACACCGCGACGCTGTTCGAAAATCCGCGCCATCCTTACACGCGGATCCTGCTGTCGGCGATCCCGCGCATCTCCACGGAGGAGATGAAGCCGCCCGGTCTGCCCGGCGAGGTGCCCTCGGCCATGAACCTGCCCTCGGGCTGCGTGTTCCACGACCGCTGTCCGCTGGCCAACGCCCGTTGTTCGGCCGAGGTGCCGCGGGCCCAATGTCAGGCGGACGGCACGCTCGTCGCCTGCCACGCCGTGGAGGAAGGGCGCGGCTGATCCCATGCGGCGGTGAGGCCCTGCCGCCGCCGTAGGGCCTTGCCAAACGCGCCGCCTGGCGCTGCCCGCCTGGCCGCGGCCCACCGGCCGCTGAGCATCGCGGTCCCCGGCATGGACTTCCCCCCTGTCTGTCCGGCGGCTGGCGTGAGAGCGCCGGCGCCGCACCGGTGCGCATGGCCCTGAGGCATGCAAAGCCGTGAGGCACCCGGGTCGCTGAGGCGCTCCGGGGCCGCATCAAAGCCGGCCAAACGCGCCCTGAACGCGGCCCTCCCTGGTTTTCCCGTCCACGTCCCGTGTCGGTCCGCGTTTGCCGGACGTGCAGGGGCCTTGGTGTGCCTTGGCCCCTTTCGAGCTATGCGCGCGCGCGAGGCGGCGTGTGCGATGTGAAGACAAGATATCGAAAACTTGATGCTTTTTTGTAGAGAACAGAGAGAAGAGACCCGATCCAATTTTCTATAAAATGTCGTGAAGAGTCATTTGGACCTCGGAGAAGCACTGCGATCGCGTTTGTATCGAAGGTCACTTCTTAAAAGCCCCGCGCCGTCTACTCTCCAACTCATGGAAATCAACCACGGGCGACAGAATGGTTCAGCCCGATAGCGCGGGAGTAACATACATGGCGGCGATCCTTGTGACCTCGCTTCAGGACCTTGTTGCGACCCTGAACTCCGTCAAGGGTGGGGAAACGATCGCGCTGGCCGCCGGGAACTATGGCGGCCTGACTATCGATGGCGGCTCGCTGCCCAACCTCCAGGGCCTGAGCGCTCCCGTGACCATCACGTCGGCCGACCCCGGTCATCCGGCGACCTTTTCCGGCCTGAACGTCAGCGACGCCGCTAACCTGACCTTCGACGGTGTCACCTTCGATTACGACGCCGCGCCGGGTTCCGCCTGGTGGGACAAGCCGTTCCAAGTCAATGGCTCGTCGAACATCACCATTCGCGATGCCATCTTCGACGGTGACGTGGCCGAGGGCACCCACTCGATCCTCGACGGCTACGGCACGGGGTTCGGTCTCTACGTCAAGGGCTCCACCGGCGTCACCGTGGAGAACAGCCACTTCTCCATGTTCCGGCAGGGCATCGTCGTGGCCGACTCTGAGGACACGCGGGTGCTCGGCAACGAGATCGTCGCCATGTCCGGTGACGGTATCAAGGGCTCGGAACTGCAGACCGCGCTGATCGAGGGCAACTACGTCCACGACTTTGTCACCGCCCCCGGCGACGACTGGCACTTCGACCTCATCCAGATCTTCGCCAACTACAATGGTGGCATCGCGCCGTCGTCCGACGTGACGATCCGCGGCAACGTTCTCGACAACGGGTCCGGCGTCGCCACCCAGAGCATTTTTGTCGGCGTCGGCGGCGGCTACGAGCCCGGCAGCGACCCCGACTTCCACTACTCCAACATCCTCATCGAGGATAACCTCATCCACAACGCCCTTAAGAACGCCATCGCGGAAGAGCGCACGGACGGCGCCATCATCCGCAACAACACCCTGGTCCACAACACGGACGTCGATGCCACCGCCTCCTCCGTGCCCAGTATCGTGACCAACCCCGAATCCACGAACGTCCAGATTTACAACAACATCCTGCCGGGCACGCTGACCCTCGCCGCCACGGACGGCGCCAGCGCCGCCTGGAACAACATCATCACCCAGACCGACGACCCGTCCGCGCCGACGTATCTCGGCAAGGTCTTCGCCGATGCGTTCGGCGGGGCCACCACCGATCTGCTGACCGACCTTCAGGTGCTGCCCGACAGCGTCGCCGCGGGCCTCGGGGCCTCGCTGAGCGCCTTCGACACCACGCCCGACACGCTGACCGCTGCCATTCAGGTGCAGGGCGGGACCCTGTTCGCCGGCGAGGCGATCGCTCTCGACGCCGGCCTGACCCGGGACGCGGCCGGTCTGGTGGGCGACGGCGCTCACTTCGTCTGGACCGTCACCGATACCGACACCGGCGCCCGTGTCCAGGCGGGCGAGGGCTCCAGCTTCGCCTTCCGTCCGGATGCGGTCGGCGAGTACACCGCCCAGCTTATCGTCACCCAGGCGGATGGCACCGTCGCCACCAACACCACGCAGGTCAGCGTCGCCGACAGTCGACTGATGGCGCACGACTTCTCCGGCGGGTCCCTGCGCGACGGCTCCAGCTACGGCGGTGCCGCCACGTTGAACAATGGCGCCGCTCTGGTGTCCGTCGACGGCCGCACCGCCCTGCATCTCACCGCCGACAGCTCCCTGACCCTCGGCGACCGCGGCGCCAACGACGAACTCTACAGTCTCAACGCCTTCACCCTGGAAATGGGCCTCCAGCGGGACCGCGCCGACGGCGGCGCCGGCGTTCTGTTCAACATGCACGGGGCCACCACGGTGTCCGTCACCGACACCGGCGAAGTCTCGGTCGACTTTAAAACCCTCAATGGGGACGCGGTCTCGCTCACGACCCACGGCGCCGGCATCACCGATACCGCGTGGCACCACCTCGCGGTCAGCTACGATGCCGCGCAAGGCGACCTGCTCGTCTTCGTCGACGGTGCCTTGCTCGGGCAGGCCGAAGCCTCCGGCGCGTCACTGACGGAGCTGTCCTGGGTGCCGACCATGGGCCGCCTGTGGGGCCGCAGCTTCGAAGGCAACGTCTCGCATGTCACGATGTCCAGCACCGCCCTTGACGCCGACGACGCGGCCGCGCTGGATACCGGGTTCGAGGGCATGATCCGCTCCGGCGGCTCGCTCGACGCCATGAAGGCCTTCACGGCGGGCGAGGCCGACTCTCCGGTCGACGCGGCGCCGAGCGCGCCGACCCCGGTGTGGCATCTCAACGAAACCCTCGACGTCGACGGCGACAGTGCTCCCGACGCCGTGTTCCAGGGTGACATGGCGTTCGCAACCGAGGCGGACGGCAACGTCTACGTCGACGGCAACGGTGGTTACCTGGACGTCCAGGACCCCGCCATGCTGTTTGGTCGCGATCAGGTCAGCCTGTTCGTTGACATGCGGCTCGACGACATGCCCGACGGGCGCACCCGTGTTCTGTGGCAGAAGGACATGGTGACGGTGTCTGCGGATGACGATGGCGGGCTGACCTTCCAGGTTTACGACGAGGCCGGCGGGCGGACCAACGTTCGTGTCGGCGACGCCGGCATCGACGCCGGCGCGTGGCACAACGTGGGCTTTGCGATCGACACCGAGGCGGATCGCTTCAACGCCTACGTCGATGGGCAGCTTGTCGCCAGCGAAACCATCGACGTCGCCGTGCCCGACGCTTCCGACTGGGGCCTCTGGCTGGGTGGCTCGCCCTGGGGTGACCGCGTCGACGCCGGCTTCGATAATCTGGCCGTCTACGACACGTTCATCGACGCCGCGACCGCCGACGTCCTCTTCAACGCCGATCACGCGGATCTGGCCATTGCCTAACCGTTGATCGACCTCCGACACTGCAGACGCGGCGATGACCTTCTGTCATCGTCGCGTCTGCGCGTTCACATCACCCGCTCGATCGGTGCGTTTGAGCCACAGATCGCCGCTTTTTTTTGCCGCAGCGCACAGGCGGGCGGACGCGGCGTCTTGGTTTTTCGGGACCGGCTCCCAATTGTCTGGGAGCGCAATGGAAAACGCCGTGGAGGGCGGGCGAGCAATTATAGGATTAGGGTGTGGGCAAAGGTCCGCGCGCGGCCCGGATGTCGATTGCGGAACGGTTCTGGGTCCTTCATACTGATGGCGAGGGTGAGCAACGACGAATGAGCTCAATTTGTCTGGGAGTGCTTTGGTAGGTTGTCTGCACCCCACTCCCTCGTCGCTATGGTTCTTCGGAACATTCTGTAACACCGGCACCGCAGCGTTTCCCGGTACCCCAGGCAGACGCGCGCGTCTGGTGGCGTGGCCGTGCGTCACGACGGGTTCCCTTAGATCGGGGTGAAGATGAGCACCAGTGCCTATGACGACGACACCGAATCGCTGGATATCGACGTGGCCGCGATCTGGCGCGCGGTCAAGCGGCGGTTCTGGCTGTTCGTTCTGCCGGTCCTCGTGTTTGGCAGCCTGTCCGTCCTGATCGCCAAGCTCGTCCCGCCCGTCTACCGGTCGTCCGGCATGATCGTCATCGAGCAGCCGAATGTGCCGCCGGATCTCGTGGATTCGACAGTGACGAGCCTCGCGGCCGAGCGCATCGAAGTGATTAAGCAGCGCTTCATCGCGACCGACAACCTGATCTCGCTTATCCGCGAGCATAACCTCTATCCTTGGCTGCGCCAGAGCCAGACGCTCACACAGGTCGCAAGCGCGATGCGCAAGGATATTCTGGTGAACGTCTACAACCAGAACTACGGCCGTCAGACCTATACTGTCGCGTTCCAGGTCGGGTTCACATACCGAGAGCCGGAGAAGGCGCGCGTCATCGCCGATGCTCTAGCGTCGTGGTACCTGAGCGAGAACGCACGAAACCGGCAGGAGCGCGCCCAGGAAACAGCCGTATTCCTGGAACAGGAGACCAAGGCCGCCGAAACGGAGGTCAACCGCCTGGAAGCCGAACTGGCCGAGTGGACCAACACATACAGCGGTCGCCTTCCGGCGCAGCAGTCGCTGATGCAGCAGCGGCTGGATGAGGCGCGGCAGCGGCGCCGCGACATGACGCTGCGCCTGGAAGTGCAGGAGAGTGAACGGTCCAGCCTGGCGGCCCGTCTTAGCAGCCTGCGCAACAGCGGAGGCGGGAGCGGCAGCGTGGCCTCCCCGGACCGCGCCCGGCTCCTGGACCTGTTGCAGTCGCTTCGCAACGAGCGGGCATCGCTGTCCACGGTCGTGACCGAGCGGCACCCCGACATGGCGCGGTTGAACCGGCAGATTGCCGATGTGGAAGCCCAACTCGCTGGGTTGCCGGCCGCCTCCGGCACGGCCAGCGCCTACGATCCGGCGGTGGAGCAGGAGCTGTCCCTCCGCCTGGATCAGCTGGATCGCGAGATCGCCGCCTCGAAACGGGCCATGGCGGCGCTGGACGACGACATCAAAGCCTTGGAGGACGATCTCTCGGAGTCTGCCGAGATCAGCGACAAGTATCAGGCCCTGGTGCGCGAGCGCGACAACGCGGTCGAAGACTTCAATCTGCTGCGGCGTAAGTTGCTTGAGGCGGAAATGGGCGCCTCTCTGGAGATCAGCCAAAAATCGGAGCGTTTTACGCTTGTTGATCCGCCGCAGGTGCCGGTGGACCGGGAAGGCCTGCCTCCGATGCTGATCGCCCTCGGCGGAATCGTGGCGTCCGGGGGGCTGGGTGTGGTTGCCATGGCCGGGGCGGAATTCTTCGATACGCGGCTGCGCAGTGCGCGCAAGGTCGAGCAACTGGTGGGCGCGGCGCCCCTGGTGGTGATTCCAGAAATCAGCACCCGGCGCGAGCGCCTGTTGCGATGGGGGGTCCGCCTTCTGGTCGCGGCGGCGACGCTTGCGGTCGTCGCCGGCGGTGTGTGGTACGTCGACTCCCAGATTATGCCGCTGGATGTTCTCTACCTTGTGCTCCAGCGCAAGATCGAGGCACAGATCAACTTGCTCGGGTGGTAGGCCCGGAAAGACACCATGGAAAAAATTCAAAAGGCTTTGGAGAAATCGCTGCTCAGCCGCGGCCAGCAGCCCCCGTCCGTGCGGCCTGTGCCGGTGGCGCCGCGGCGACCCGCGGACCGGCCGGCGATCGCGGACACGGAGAGCTCCGCCATCGCCTACACCCGCACGCGCGTAGCCCCGGTGTCCGACAAGGAGATGGAGAAAAGGCGACTGGTCGCGGGCCTCTCGACGCACGACCAGAGCGACACCTTCCGTATCCTGCGCACCCGCGTTCTGAACCGGATGGAGGAGAAGGGATACCGAACGCTCGGGATCGTGAGTTCGGTCGGGCAGGAGGGCAAGAGCCTGGTTGCCAGCAATCTGGCGCTCAGCCTGGCGAGTATCCTGACCAAAACGGTTCTTCTGGTGGATCTGGACCTGCGGGCGCCCAGCGTTCACACCTATTTCGGGATAGACCCCGAGCCGGGTTTGCTGGGGTACTTGCGGGACGGCCGGGCGCTGTCGTCCTGCCTCGTCAATCCCGGTATCAACCGTCTCGTACTGCTGCCCAACGGACGCCCCGTGCGCTCCTCGGCGGAGCTTCTGACCATGCCGCGCATGTTGGGTCTGTCCAAGGAACTGCGCGAAACCTACGCGGACCGGATCATCATCTATGACCTGCCGCCGCTGTTGCATACCGACGACGCCCTCGCCTTCATGCAACACATCGACTGTTTCCTGCTGGTCACGAGCGAGGGCCACACCAAGGAGCATGAGCTCAAGCAGGCGGTCAGCCTCATGAAGGGCTATCCCCTGATCGGCACGGTCATGAACCGGTCGTCCGAGACGTCGAAGCACGTGAAGAAGAGCCGCATGACGCGCCAAAACCGCCCGTGAGCCCGCCGCGTTGGCGAATCAGGAGGTGACGCATGACGACAGGGCCGGCCCGTATCCGAGAGTTGGGGCGACGGGCTAGAGCAAATCCCGAGCGATCTGGAACAGATCGCGGCGACGATTTGCTTCAATATCAAAAGCCTAGAGCATTTTGCATGACTCACATGTCGAGCAAAGTGCTCTAGCGGTTCACCGTGCGCCAGGACGCGCCCGCCGCGTGACCATCGGACGTGACCATCGGAGAAGCAGAAAGGTCGCCGAATGTACGCTTCGTATTTCGGACTGCAACGGAAGCCGTTTTCTTTGCAGCCCGACGCCTCGTTTATCTTCCTGGGGCGGCGGCACAAGCTGGCGTTTCATCTGTTGCAGTATGGTCTGCTGGAAGAAACGGCGCTGACGGTTATCACCGGCGAGATCGGCGCGGGGAAGACCACCCTGATCCAGTATGTGATGGAAAACATTCTGGATGAGGTCGAGGTCGGCGTCATCACCCACACGCATTCCAACTTCGGGCACATCATGCGATCGATTGCCGGGGCGTTCGGGATCAAGAGCGCCGACGCCGACAATCACGGCCTGTACGAGGCGTTCGTGGCGCATATCCGCGACGTCTATGCCAGCGGCAAGCGGGCGGTGCTGGTGATCGATGAGGCGCAGAACCTGTCCCTCGACACGCTCGAGGAAATGCGGATGCTGCTGAACATCAACACCGGCGAGCACTTTATGTTGCAGATCGTGCTGGTGGGCCAGCCCGAGCTTCTGGAGCTTTTGAAGCGGCCGGAGTTGGTGCAGTTGGTGCAGCGCATCGGCATCAGCCACCATCTCGACCGGCTCGACCAGCAGGAAACGCTGGCCTACATCCGTCATCGCCTGCGTCTGGCCGGTGCGACCCGCGACCTGTTCAACGATCTGGCCTGCGCGGCCGTTCACTTTTTTTCGAGCGGGACGCCGCGCCTCATCAACCAGCTCTGCGATTTCTCGCTGGTCTATGCGTTCAGCGACGACAAGGAGTCGGTGACGTTCGAAACCGTGTGCGAAGTGGCCGAGACCCGCATCGCCAGCGGCCTGAGCGCCTATCGACCGCTGCCGGACGATCTGACCGTTGACCGGCTGAAACAGCGCCTGATGGCCGAGCTGTACCCCCCGGACCGTCCGGCCGACGCGCCGGCGGCGGCCCCGCGCGGCCGCGCGTCGTCGGGCTGACCCCCGGGCTGCTGTCTCGCCCGCCGGGCCCGCAGGCGGTTACTTTCCGATGCAGAAATCGCGGAAGATGACGTCCAGGAGATCCTCGACGTCGACGCGGCCGGTGATCCGCCCCAGCGCCCGGACCGCAAGGCGCAGATCTTCCGCCACCAGTTCGGGCAGTGGCGCGTCAAGGGCGCGCGTGAGCGCGTCCCGGGTCTCCGCCAGCGCGTGACGATGGCGCGCGCGGGTCAGCGGGGGCGGCGCGCCGGCTCCGGCTTCCGCCAGGGCGCGGACGCGATCGGTCACGGCGGCCAGAAGCGCCTCGAACCCCGCCCCGGTGGTCAGCGACAGGCCGAGCGGGGCCCGACCGTCCGGCAGGGCCAGCGCGTGCTGCGCGCCGTCGGGCCGCAGGTCGGTCTTGTTGAGGACCACCAGCGCCTCGGGATCGGCCGTCAGCGCCGCCACTGCCGGATCCAGCGGATCGCCAGCCCCGCCGTCGAGCAGCACCAGCCGGACATCGGCCGCCGCCGCCCGCGCGTGGGCGCGGCGCACGCCCTCCTGTTCGATCACATCCGCCGACTCCCGCAGGCCGGCCGTATCCGCCAGCACCACGGGAAACCCGTCCAAATCCAGATGCACCTCGACCACATCGCGGGTGGTGCCGGCGATGGCGGAGACGATGGCGGCCTCCCGCCGCGCCAGCGCGTTGACCAGACTGGACTTGCCCGCGTTCGGCGGCCCCAGGATGGCGACGTGCACCCCGTCGCGCAGCCGCTCCCCCCGGGGCGGGGCGGCGAGGTGCGCGGTGATCTCCGCCACCAGGGCGGCCACGTCGGCTTGCAGCGCGGGCAGCAGCGCCTCCGGCAGATCCTCGTCGGAAAAGTCGATGGTGGCCTCAAGGTGCGCCAGCGCGCGGACCAGCCGGTCCCGCCAGCCCTCCGTCAGCCGCGCCAGCGCGCCGCCCATCTGGCGCAACGCCTGACGACGCTGGGCCGCCGTCTCGGCGTCGATCAGGTCCGCCAGTCCTTCGACCGCGGTCAGGTCGAGCTTGCCGGCGTCGAACGCCCGCCGCGTGAAGGCGCCGGGTTCCGCCGGCTCCAGGCCCGGCACGCCGGCCAGGGCGTCCAGCAGCGCCCGGGTCGTGGCCCGGCCGCCGTGGCCCTGGAACTCCGCCACATCCTCGCCGGTGAAGCTGTCGGGACCGGGGAAGAACAGCACCAGACCGTCGTCGAGGACCTCGCCGGTCGCCGGGTCGCGAAAACGCGCCCGAACCGCCCGGCGCGGGGCCGGTGGCGTGGTCCGGCCGGTGAGGGCGCACAGCGCCGCCTCGGCATGGGGACCGGAGACCCGCGTCACCGCGACCCCGGCGCGCCCGGGAGCGCTCGACAGGGCGAAGATGGTGGGGACGTCGGTCGGTGGTGGGGCAGGGGGGCTCTTCATGCCGGATACAGTGCCCGGCGGGCGCGCGGACCGCAAGGTGATCCCCGCCGGATGTCAGGGCTCGGCTAGGGACCTCAGCAGAGCCAGGAAGCTCTGGCGGACGTCCGGCGGTGAGGTCCGATAGGCCTCCAGCAGGGCGCGGGTCTCCTCCGTGTCGTAAAGCTGTGGGGGCATCGGGTGGGGCGGTGCGTTTGACGCCTCGTCGGCGCTCAGGGGGGCATAGGGGCCGTAGAACGCGGACACCGGCACGTCAAGGCAGCGAGCCGCCGCCGCCAGATGGTCGATCCGGATGATCACGGTGGCGTTTTCCAGCCGACGGAGTTGAGCCGGACGCAGACCCATGCGCGCCGCCAAGTCGTCGCGCGACAGACCCGCGCGGAGCCTCGCCTCCCGCACCGCGTGGCCGATGGTCCGTTCCAAGGTGATGTTGCGCCGCCCGCGGACGCCGCGCCCGTTCCTGCCTTGGGTCACCCATCCCCTCCCTAGTCACACGCCCAGAGCGCATATACGATAGTAAGCGCGTTCAACCTGTGTAAACGACAGGCGAGAGGCGATCAAGAGAGAGAATGTCCGATAAAGTTGCACGTGCGCCGTTGGCCGGCGCGAGGGCGCCGGGCCAGGGAAGGACGGCAATGGCGGAATCGTGGATCAGGCGGTCGTGGCCGGCGCGCCCAAGGCGCTTGCGGCTGTGCCCAGCGCGGCTTCGGCGGCGGCGCTGCGGCGGGCGAGGGCGATCAGGGTCGCCACACGCCAGGGGCCGGTGAGGAGGCGCCGGATTGCCATGCCGGCGTTGGGTGTGCCGTCGCGGTTCAGCACGCCGGCAAGCCAGGGCGGCAGCACGTCGCTGGCGGTGTCGGCAACGGTGCGCAACGCCAGGAACGGCACTCCGGCCTCGGCCGCGACGCGCGCGACAGCGTGGCTTTCCATGTCGACGGCGACGGCCCCGCTGCGGGCGGCCAGGGCCTGCTTGCCGTCACGCGAGGCCACGGCGCGGTCCGAGCCCAACAGCGTGCCGGTGTTCGGCCGGAGAACGGGGGGGAGGGCGGCCACAACGGCCGCGTGCCACGCCGGATCGACCACCCAGGACTCGCCCTCGGCATGGCGGCTCACCACCCGGGCGGGCACCACGAGAGACCCCGGGACCAGGGCGGGGTCGAGCCCGCCGCAGATACCGGCGCTGACCAGCGCGCGGGCGCCGCCGTCCAGCAGCGCGCGGGCGGCAGCGGTGGCGCGCTCGGGACCGGGACCGTGGCACAGGACGGTGAGCCCGTCGCGGCCCGCAAGCACGTGCGCCTCACTGGCGAGGCCGGTTACGACGCCGACGCCGACGCCGATGGCGGAGGGGCGGGAGGTGGCGGGTGCGGCGGGCATGGGCCGGCCGGCGTCGGTCACAGACCCCACGACACCTGACCCGAGTTGCCCCGCGTCAGGTTGCGGTAGCGGGCCATGGCCCACAGCGGGAAGAACGCCGGGTAGCCGTGGTACTTCAGATAGAACACGCGCGGGAAGCCGACGGCGTTGTACAGCTTCTCGTCCCACAATCCGCCAGTGCGTGGCGCCTTGGACAGATAGGCGATGCCGCGCCGGACTTCGGGGCTGTCCACCTCGCCGGCGGCCATCAGCGCCAGAACGGCCCAGGCGGTTTGGGTTGGCGTGGACGCCTTCACGAAGTCGCGCTTGTCGGTCCAGTAGCTTTCGCAGCCTTCGCCCCAGCCACCATCCGCCTGCTGGCGGCGGTGCAGCCACGCCACGGCGGCGCGGATGTGCGGCGCCTGCGGGTCCTCGCCGGTGGCGTTGAACGCCGCCAGGGCCGACCATGTGCCGTAGATGTAGTTCGTGCCCCAGCGGCCGAACCACGACCCGTCCGGCTCCTGCTCCTTCTTCAGGTAGGCCAGACCGCGCGCGATGGCCGGATGATCGCGGTCATAGCCGATCTGCGCCAGGAACCCGATGCAGCGGGCGGAGACGTCCACCGTCGGCGGGTCGAGCAGAGCGCCATGGTCGGCGAACGGAATGTTGTTGAGGATATAGTACTCGTTATCGGCGTCGAACGCGCCCCAGCCGCCGTTCTTGGACTGCAGGCCCAGGATCCACTCGGCGGCGCGCTCAATGGCTTCCTTGTTCTGGGGCAGACGGGCGCGGTCCAGCAGCATGCCGATCACCGCCGTGTCGTCCACGTCGGGATAGAAATCGTTGTTGTACTGGAACGCCCACCCGCCGGGTCGCACGCCGGGACGGGTGGCGGCGTAGTCGCCCTCCACATCCAGCACCTGCTTGTCGCGCAGCCAGGCGCAGGCGCCGGCGACGGCGGATTCCCGGCTGCCGGAGGTGGCACCGTCCCCGTGAGCCTGGGCGTCGACCTCGGTCAGCGCCATGGAGGCGAGGCCCGTATCCCAAACCGGCGACAGGCAGGGCTGCACATAGGCGTGATCGCCCTTTTCGATCACCAGCCCGTCCATGGCCTTGCGCGCCATCCGCACCTGCGGGTGGCTCTTCTCGTAGCCGAGGATGTGGAACATCATCAGCGTGTTGGCCATCGCCGGGAAAATCGCGCCCAAGCCATCCACGCCGTTCAGGCGTTCGGTGACGAATCGCAGCACGCGCTCGGTGGCGCGGCGCTCGACCGCCGCCGGGAACAGCGGCTCCAGCAGGCGGGCCACGGCGTCCACGCGGAGGAAGGCGGAGCCGATCCAGTGCCCGGTCGGGTTGCTGTGGTAGCGCCGCTCCTTCTCGGGCGGGGTCACGAACAGCTCGCGAATGTCCACACCGCGCGGGTTCTCGGCGCGCGCGCGGCGCGAGTACAGCACGAACAGCGGCATCATCACCGTGCGCGCCCAGTACGAGACCTTGTCCATGTGGAACGGGAACCAGCGCGGCAGCAGCGCGGCCTCCACCCGGGCGACCGGGCAGGCCCGCCATGGCACCTGTCCGAACATGGCCAGGGTGTAGCGGGTGAAGACGTTGCAGCGCGCCGCGCCGCCCCGCTTCAGGATGGCCTCGCGGGCGCGGACCATGTGCGGCTCGTCCGGCGCGTCGCCGACGAGCTTGAGTGCGAAGTACGCCTTGACCGACGCGCTCATGTCGAAGTCGCCGTCATGGAACAGCGGCCAGCCGCCATGCGCGGCCTGGATGCGGCGCAGGTAGACGGCGATGCGCCGCTCCAAGGGGTCGTTTATTTCGTCCAGGAAATGATTAAGCAGAATGTACTCGGACGGAATGGTTGCGTCCGCTTCCAGTTCGAACACCCAGTGGCCGTCGCCCTTCTGGTGCGTGCGCAGCCAGTCGGAGGCCTCGTCGATCACGCGGTCGACGGCCGCCGGATCCACGGCGCCGTCCGGCGTGGCGTCGACGGATTTGTCCGGTGCGCCGTGAGGTGCGCCGTCTGGGGGGGCGGCAGCTTCGGCTGGGTCCGCGCCACCATCGTTGGCCGCGTCGGTGTCCACGGACGTCCGCCGGTCGAAGGGGGGGCTACCGGACGAAGAAAAAGAGGTCTGGGAGTCGAGATCGATGACCGGTGTCTTGTGCAACGCTTGATTCATCGGACACGGCATTCCCTGGCTGGCGCAACGCTATGGCTCGGACCGCGACGGCGGCGATCCGGGAGAAACGAATTGGGGGTCATCCCGACCACAGACCCATGACAGGATTATGGCAATCCTAGCCGTGTGCCCGTCCGTCGGTCCCCCGTCGGTCCCGCCCCTGGACGATCGCGGCGGACGAAGGCCGCCGCCCTCCCTTTCGGCGCCATCCCGGTGGCGGCAAGGCCGCTCCCCGGACCCTCCAGCGTCCGGCGGACGCGCGGTGTCGTGGTCCCGGTGGCGATGGCGCACCCACCCGGCATCAGCATGGCGCCGATACGGACGGACCTCGACTTTGGCAGCCTGTTCTTATTGACCCCAAATGTTTCAGGGTTTTTCCTTTTGGCGTGCGATTACGAACCTTTGACCCCGGTCGTTAAGACCTGGAATCGGCGCGTTTCACCCATACCTTAAGGGGTTCTGAACTGTCGGAGGCGTTTTCGTCAAGACGTGCGTTGCAATGCAGTGACGGTTTCGGCCGCCCTGTGGCCCGAACGCACCGCGCCTTCGATGGTCGCTGGCAACCCGGTATCGGTCCAGTCGCCGGCCAGCACGACGTTATGCCGGGGGGCGCGCGGTCCCGGGCGACGCACCACCTGCTCCGGCGTCTGGGCGAAGGTGGCCCGCTTTTCCTTGATGACCTTGAACGGCGGCATGGGGGTCTCGGGCGGCAGGCCCAGGGCACGCGCGACCTCGGGCCAGACCGGCTCGGCGATGGTCTCGGGCGGCAGATCGACGATGGGCGAGGCCGCGCTGATGGTGACGGACGCCACATCGCCCCGCACGAACAGCCACTCCGCCGTGCCGCCCAGTAGGCCCAACGGCTGCGCCACCCGCGCCGGGGGTGTCGGCAGGCGGAAATGCAGATTAACGATCGGCCGGAACTGGGTGGGGACCCGTAGGTCCGGTATCAGCAGGTTGGCCGTCCAGGGCGGCACCGCCAGCACCACCTGGTCGCCCGGCGGAACGTCCACGGTGTCGTCCGGGAACACCAGCCGCGTCACCCGGCCGTCCGTGCAGTCCAGCGCCTTCAGGCGGCGGCCGAACACCGTCGGCGCCCCATTGCGGGCCAGCCAGTCCAGGGCGGGGGTGACGAAGGTCTCGCTCAGGCCATCGCGCGCCCACAGCGGCCGGCAGGCGCGTCCGCCGCGCCCGAAGGTCTCCAGCAGCACGGGCCACAGCAGCCGGGCTTGGGCGCGCTCCGCCTCCGTGTTGAGCGCGGAGACGGCCAGCGGATGCCAGAAGCGCGCGTACAGCGCTCCCGCGCCGCCCAGCACGTCCGAGACCGTGGCGTCGGGCCGCGCCCGCGCCAGCTTCAGGCCGGAGAGGTAGTCGTGGGCGCGTGTGCCCGGCACCCGGCGCGTCGGGTCCAGCACCCAGCCGGGCCACAGGCCGGCGCCGATCCGCACCACCCAGTGTTCCCCGGTTGTCAGGTCGAGGAAGGGGTAGCGCGTGCTCGGCGGCCCGACGAGTCGGTCGCGGGTGCCGATTCGGTCGAGAAAGCGGAAGACGGAGCGGTTGCCGGACAGCAGCAGGTGGTTGCCGTT
This sequence comes from Roseospira marina, assembly GCF_014197855.1. Lineage (GTDB taxonomy): Bacteria > Pseudomonadota > Alphaproteobacteria > Rhodospirillales > Rhodospirillaceae > Rhodospira > Rhodospira marina. The sequence goes on along the minus strand of NZ_JACIGJ010000006.1, from coordinate 46,798 downwards.
GTCGATCACGCGGTCGAAGGTCGCGTCGTAAAACGAGCGCGCACGCCCGCCGGCCTGGCCCGCCGCTTCATACAGCCGCACCGCCTGCCCGGTCTCGGCCAGCGCGACGGCACAGGCCAGCCCCGCGAGGCCGGCGCCGATCACATGGACCCGCGATCCGTCCGGCACCATCACAGCACCCCGTGGCGCAGCGCCAGCCACGCCTTGACCGCTTTCGGCACCCGCGGCGGGTGGCGGACCGCATCCCAGCCCTGCGCCGACAGGCGGCGGAACAGGGCGTGGTAGACCTCTTTCATCACCCGCGCCGGACGGGCTGGACCCCGGGGCAGGCGGGCGAACAGCGCGTCCGCCTCGGCGAAGCGTGCGGCCGCCAGCGCGGCCAGCTCGGCGCGCACGGCGGGCACCGCCGGGTGATCCAGGATCGCGGTGGCCGGCGCGTGGGCGTGCAGGGCCAGCCCGTGCGCGGCGAGGCGGTCGGCCGGCAGATAAACGCGGTCGCGCTCGGCATCCTCCGCCACGTCGCGCAGGATGTTGGTCAACTGGAGCGCGCCGCCGACGGCGCTGGCCAGCGGCGCACTGTCGGCGGGCGCGATGCCGAACACCGGGTTGGACAGGCGCCCGACCGCGCAGGCCACCTGATCGCAATAGCGCATCAGGCTGGGCAGGTCGGGCAGGCGCACCCGGGCCTCGGCGTCGGTATCCATGCCGTCCAGCACGGCCAGGAAATCCGCCTCCTGGCAGCCGAAGCGGGACACGACCCACGCCAGCGCCCGGTCGAGCGGTTCGTCGGCGCGCGGCCGGCCGTCGCAGATCAGGGCGACGCGGACACGCCAGTCGGCAAGGCGGGCGCGCTTCTCGTCCAGCGGGGCCGGCTCGTCGGCGATGTCGTCCACCACCCGGCAGAAGGCATAGACCGCGAACATGCCGTGGCGGCGCTCCGCCGGCAGGAGCCGCATGGCGCCGCCGAACGACGTGCCGGACGCGGCCATGATGCGGGTCGCTGTCTCGCGCGCGTCGTCGTCCAGAACGGGCCGCACAACGGCCGGCGCGGCCGGCGCCCCGCTGTCGGCCGCGCGATCGATCGGCCGTACGGTCATTGGTAGGTCCGCCCCTTCCAGACGCGCCCATGGCCCATCCAGTGGCGCCGCGCCGAATCCAGCGTCATTCCCCCGTACAGCAGGGCGGCCAGGGGCAGGGTCAGGCTGCGCCACATCGGCATGTGATAGACCTTCAGCGTCGGCCAGTACGCCACCGCCATCATCAGCCAGCCCACCAGACCGAAGCCGGCCGCCAGCCAGTCCCCGGCCAGGACGCCCCAGACGACGGCGACCGGCGGCCACAGGTAGGCCAGGATCATGAACAGGATCATCAGCATCAGATAGACCGCGGAGTAGCCGAGCTGCGTAAAGGCCGTGCGGGTCACGATGCGCCAGATCTCGCCCTGGTCTTCGTAGCGCCGCAGGGACCGCGTGCGGGTCGCCAGCCCCAGCCAGATCGAGCCCTGCTTCTTGATTTTGCGGGCCAGCGCGCAGTCGTCGATCAGCTCACTGCGGATCGCCTCGATCCCGCCGGCCGCGTCCAGCGCGTCCAGCCGCACCAGCATGCAGCCGCCGGCCGCGCCCGCCACCGGCGACGACGGGTCGTTGACGCGCGGGAACGGATAGAGCTTCTGGAAGAAGAATACGAACGCTGGAATCAGGATCTTTTCCCAGGCCGACACGCAGCGCAGCCGCACCATCAGCGAGACCAGCACCCGAGTCTCGCGCACGGCGCGCGCCATCAGGCGGCTCAGGTTGCCGGGGTTGTGCTCGATCTCGGCGTCGGTCAGCAGCACATAGCGGGCGTCGGGTGCGACGGCCCGCGCATGCTTCAGGCCCTGGTGCACGGCCCACATCTTGCCGGACCACCCGGGCGGCAGCGCCTTGCCCTGGATGACGTGCAGGCAGGCCTTTTCGTCCGGGCGCTCGGCGACGGCGCGGGCCGCTTCGGCGGTGCCGTCGCCGCTGTTGTCGTCCACCACGACGACCGTCAGCGGCCCCGGATAATCCTGGCGCAGCAGCGATTTGACAGCGCGGCCGATGGTGTAGACCTCGTCCCGGGCCGGGATCACCGCAATCACGGGATCGGCCTCGGTGTGCGTGATGCCGGCGCTTTCCAGCTTCTGGTCGGCGCGCCAGAACCCGCCGCGCCCGAACAGCAGGCCGAGCCACACCGCCACGGCCACGAGGGCGATCCAGGCGGTCGAGGATACAGCGGCGACGGTTCCCATCACCTCGGCGACACCCATGACGTTGTGAGCCTCCCCTCTCGTGCGGCGTGATTCAGCGGCGCGATTCATCGGTCGCCGGATGTGCCCGACCCGGCGTTCCGGACTGTTCTAGCGCCGGATCAAGCCGCGCGCCACCCCGCGCAGCGCGCAGACGGCGGCCTGTCCCTTCGACAGCTTGACTCGCCCGGATAGAGGGTCCTGCCGGGACAGGTGCCCGATAAGGGTGTGGGCCACGTCCACGATCACCGCGCTTTCCAGGCCGAGCCGCCGGTCCAGGCAGCCGGCGGGCAGGGCGTCCGCCTCGCGCATCAGGGTGCGGCATCCGTCCAGGCACTGGTCGAGCACACGCCGGAGGGCCGGCGTCGCGGCCGGCGCGTCCAAGTCCGCGACCCGCGCCCCCGCCGCGCCCATCCAGTCCTGCGGTAGATAGACGCGGTCGAGGGTGCGGTAGTCGTCCTGGCAGTCCTGCAGGTGATTGATGACCTGAAGGGCGGCGCACAGGGCGTCCGAGGGGCCGTAACCGTCGCGGGAGCCGCCATGCAGGTCGATCAGGTAGCGCCCCACCGGTGCCGCCGACAGCCGGCAATAGCCCATCAGGTCGTCCCAGTCGGCGTAACGGCTCTGGACCGCGTCCTGCTTGAAGGCGGCGATCAACTCCACGCCGTGCTGGTCGGGCACCCCGGTGGCGCGCAGGCTGTCCCGCATCGCATGGGCCTTGGCGTAACCCGGAGTCGTGGTGTCGCGCCCGGTGAGCGCGGCCTCGAACCCGTCCAGGCGGGCGATCTTCTCGTCGGCGGACAACTCGGGCGCGTCGCCGATGTCGTCGATGGCGCGGGCGAAGGCGTAGAACGTCGCCACATGCGGGCGCAGCCGCTTGGCGATCAGGATCGAGCCGACGGGAAAGTTCTCCGTGCCCGCGGTCTTGCCGGAGGGCGCTTCCACGGGAGACGGAGACGGAGACGGGGCGGGGGGCATGGGGGCAGCGTCCGGGGCGCTTTTGGAGAACGATGGGGCGGGATGTAGCAGACCGTGTGAGGGAAGGCGAGATGGCGCGGGATGGGTTACCCCGCCGGCCGTGCCGCCAGCCACGCCGGCCGCCATCGCAGCACGCCGAGCAGCGCCAGCACCAGCGCCACGGCACCTATGACGGGCGGCCAGCGTGTCCAGACCGTGGCCAGCAGTGCGAGCCCGATCAGCAGGACGTTCACGGCGGCCACGATGCCGCTCACCCGGGCGTGGGAGAGACCGGCCTGGACGGCGACCTGATACGCGTGCTCCCGGTGGGCGCGGAACGGGGCGTGCCCGCGCGCCAACCGGCCGAGCAGGGTCAGGCTGGCGTCGGCGAGGTGATACAACGGCAGGATCAGGGCCGGGGCCCACGCGCCCTGCGCCGCCAGCATCAGCAGCAGCCCGCCCAGCAGGTAGCCCAGGGTGACGCTGCCCACGTCGCCCAGGAAGATGCGCGCCGGGTGCCAGTTCCACACCAGGAATCCGGCGGCCGCGCCGGCCAGGATCAGAGGGGCGGCGATGGGCAGGGCGAGGCCGCCCGCGACCGTGACCAGCGCCAGACCGACGCCGACGGTCCCGGTTTCCACGCCCGTGATTCCGTCGATGCCGTCCATGAAGTTGTAGAGATTGACGAACCAGCCCCAGAGCAGAACCGCCGCCACGCTGTCGAGGGGCCCCGGCACCAGGCCCTGGAACACCGGCCCAGGGAGGTCCAGAAGGAGCCACACGCCGGCACAGGCCAGCAGGTGCCCCGCCAGACGCGGTCCGGCGGGCAGGGGGCGCAGGTCGTCCCGCCACGACAGCGCGGCAAGCGCCGTGCCGGCCGCGAGCATGGCCCAGGGCACGCCGCCGTCTGCTGCGCCCTCTGGCCGCATGAGCGCGTCCCAGGCGAGCAGGGGCAGCGCGGCCGCCAGCACGCCCAGGCCGCCGCCGCGCGGCGTCGGCACGGCATGGCTGGAACGCTCGTTCGGGTGGTCGAGCAGGGCGCGCGCGCGCAGGACACGCTCCACGGCCCAGACCGCGCCCGCGCTCAGCACGGCGGCGATCAGGGCCAGGAGACCGGCCAGAATCAGGGCGGGCAGGGGGGGAAACGGAGACGGCATCATGGCCCGGGATATACCCGAGCCCGCCGCCCCTCACAACGTGTCTGGACTTACGCCCGCAGGCTGGCGCCGCAGGCCTGATAGCCACGCTTCTCCAGGTACTGCTGGTGATAGTCCTCGGCCGCCCAGAACGGTCCGGCGGGCTCGATCCGGGTGGCGATGGGGCGCCGGAACCGGCCCGAGGCGGCCAGGGTGGCCCGGCTGGCCTCCGCCGCCGCCGCCTGCGCGGAGTCGTGGGTGAAGATCACGCTGCGGTACTGGGTGCCGATGTCCGGCCCCTGGCGGTCCACCTGGGTCGGGTCGTGGCAGTCCCAGAAGACGACCAGCAGGCTTTCATAGGGCACGACGGCGGGATCGTACTCCACCCGCACGACCTCGGCGTGCCCGGTCGTGCCCGAACACACCATCTTGTAGGTGGGGTCGTCGACATGGCCGCCGGCATAGCCGACCGTAGTGCCGATCACGCCGTCCGTGTTGCGAAAGGCCAGTTCGACCCCCCAGAAACAGCCGGCGCCGAAGGTTGCGACTCGTGTGCTCATGGGGTCTTGCCCTCCCTAAAGGACCAGGGGCGGATGCGCGTGACGCCTCCGCAACGGCAGGCTCAGCCCTCGCCCCTACAGGAGCAGGATTCACCCGCGATAGGGCATATGGGCCACCACGGGCGGCCCGGCAAGGCGCTGGCCTGGGCCCGCGCCGGATTGTGGTTACTCCGCGGGGGCGGCCGCCGTCGGCTCCGGCGCGGGGCGTTCCCGGGGCAGCCGCACGCCGGCGATCAGCACCAGGCCGGCCAGCGTCGCCAGCACCAGGTACAGCACCATGAAGTCGCCCGTGGTCGCGCGCAGCCACGCCACCAGGGGCACCGCCAACCCACTGATCCCGAACGACAGCACGAACTTCATGCCGTAGGCGGTCGAGCGCCACGAGGGCGGGGTGTAGCGGGCCAGCAGGCTGTTCTCCGCCGGCAGCGCGCCGATGTTGAACGACACCATCATCAGCATGACCATCAGCAGCGGCAGCCCTGTGGCGGTCGCCGCCAGCGCCAGAACCGGCACCTGCAGCAGATACATGGAGACGTAGACGGTCTTCAGCGGGAAGCGGTCGGCCAGATGCCCGGTCCAGATCTGGAACAGCCCGGCCAGCCCGTAGACGATCATGACGCCCAGGCCGACGCCGCTGGCGCCGTCGCCCAGCAGGCCGCCCAGCCGTTCCTCGAACACCTTCGGCATGCTGGCCTGGGTGGCCTGATAGATGATGCCGCCCACCAGCATGGTCATGGCGACGATGGCGTAGACCCGCGCGGTGTCGCGCCGGTCCGGCGGCGGGTCGCTGCGGGCGTCCACCTTGGTCTCGATGATGACGCCGCGCGCCACCATCCAGATGAAGGCCACGCCCAACAGCAGGGTTACGCCGCCCGGAATCAGGAAGGCGGAGCGCCACCCGAACGTGTCGATCAGCACGCCGGCCATGACCCCGCCCAGCGCCGGGCCGAAGCCGCCGAACGCCCCGTTGATACCCAGCGCCTTGCCGCGATTGACGGCGGTGCGGACCAGCCACGCGATGCCCACCGGGTGGTAGATGGAGCCGAACACGCCGAGCAGTCCGAGCGCCAGGGCCATCTCCAGCGGGCTTTGCGCCAGCCCGGCCCAGACCGCGCCCGCCCCGATACCCAGGAAGTACACGGCCATCATGCCGGTGGCGCTCCACCGGTCGCCCAGCCAGCCGGCCAGCGGTGCCACGATGCCGAACATGAGCTTGCCGCCCAGGATCAGGGCCAGCGCGGCCTCGTACGAAATGCCGAACTGGGCCGGCAGCACCAGGGCAACGACGTAGAAGATCGGCTCGAAGATATGGCTGATCGAATGGCCGACGCAGGAAAAGCCCAGCGCCGTGCGGGCCTGCACGGGGCTCATGTGCACGGGGGTCATGGCGTGTGGTCCTGTAGGAAAACGCGACAGACTCGCACTCTCGCACCGCGCGTGCGGTGGCGCAAGCCGACAGTCGGCGTCCCGGGACCGTGGGTCTTGATGCTCGCCCGCCCCGATGGGCGCGTTCCGATGGGCGCGTTCCGATGGGCGCGTTCCGCGCCGTCAGGCCGAAGGCGGCGCGGGGTCAAGCTCGACGGTGGCCTGGACGCGGGCGACAGTGTCCGGCATGTCCGTCATCACCCGCGCGACCAGCCCGGCGAGCGGCGTCGCCGACGTCAGCGCGGCCTCGGTGGAGCCGGTGCGGCACATCTCGATCACGCGGCAGGCCTGGCGGTGCAGCGGCTCGGCGCCAAAGGTGCTCGCGCATCCCGCCAACGCATGGGCCTGAAGCTCGAGGGCCACGATATCGCTCCGGCTTACGGCCGCGTCGATGCGCCGCATCTGCTGGCCGATGTCGTCCAGGAACCCGGCCACCAGGTCCGGCAGAAGGTCCACGTCGGTGTCGAGGGCCAGACGCACCAGAACGTGGTCCTCGCAGATCCGAGGGGCCGAATCGGGCGCGCGCTCCGGGACCCACACGGAATCCAGGTTCTCGGTGTCGTGGGCGGGGTACGGAATGGCATTCATGACGGGGACGTCCGTTACAGCGGTCCAGGGGTGGCGGGACCCTCAGGCCCGGCCGTGGCCCTCCTCACATCAAGCGCTGTGCCACGTGCGGCGTGCTGGACGTACTCGCTGTGGTGATCCTTCCGCCACGAAGACGGGCCGTCCGGCGGGACATGTGTCATTCTGGCGGTCAAGTTGGGCGTCAGAGGTCCTCGACCGGTCACGTCGCCTCTCGTTTTGGGAGGACGTCTTACTCGGTTTTCGGCTTCACCGGCTTTTGCCGGTAGCGGCGGGTCTGCGGCTGGCCGTTCCAGACCACGGGCCGTTCCAGCCACTTCTGGATGAAGTTCCAGGACCCTTGATAGCCGTTGTGCGGCAGGGTGCAGGCCGAGCAGTCCTTGCGCGTGACGCCGTTCTTGTCGGTGAACACCTCGTAGGGACCGGGGCACTCGAACGCGATCAGCGGGCAATAGCAGAACAGGCAGTTGAACGCGCCCCGCACGCCCTCGTGACAGGGCAGGAAGGGGCACCGCGTGTTGGTGAAGCCCTTGAAGCCCTCGTTCGTCGTGCTGTCCTTGGGTTGCATGTCTCCGGGTCTCCGATCCAGTCCCGTGTTCCCACCATATGGGGCTCACCGGGTCGGTGTGAAGGCGCGCACCCAATCGGTGCGTGCGGGCGGTGAGCACCCCCTGTGCGCACGGGCATTGCCCCGGTTCGCCGTGGGGCCTAGTGTTTGAAGCATCCCCCTCTCGTCTTCAAGGATCGCTGTGTCTACCCGCCCCGTTTCCTCCGGGCCGACGGACCCGGATCGCCGTCTGTCGGTGCTGTTCACCCCCAAGCTTGTCACCGTGCTCCGTGAAGGCTACGGCCTGCGCGAGCTGCGCGCCGACGCCGTCGCCGGCTTGACCGTTGCGGTGGTGGCGCTGCCGCTGTCCATGGCCATCGCCATCGCCTCGGGCGTCTCGCCGGACCGGGGGCTGTATGCCGCCATCGTCGGCGGCTTCATCATCTCGCTGGTCGGCGGTAGCCGGTTCCAGATCGGCGGCCCGGCCGGTGCTTTCATCGTGCTGGTGTCCGCCACGGTTGCGCAGCACGGGGTGGACGGCATGCTGCTGGCGACCATGATGGCCGGGGTGATCCTGCTGGGGATGGGCGCGCTGCGCCTGGGGTCGTACATCCAATTCATTCCGTACCCGGTGACGGTAGGCTTCACGTCTGGCATTGCGGTGATTATTTTCGCCAGCCAGATCAAGGATCTGCTGGGGCTCAGCCTCCAGGCGCCCGAACCGGGGCCGCTGTTCGCCAAGATGCCGGTGCTCTGGCACAGCTTGCCGACGGTGACGCCGGAGGCGGTGGCGGTTGCCCTTGGCACCATCGTGGTCATCGTGGGCGTGAAGCGGTTGCGGCCGGGCTGGCCCAACCTGCTGATCGCGGTGGCGCTGGCGGCCGGCATCACCGCCCTTGCGGACCTGCCGGTGGCGACCATCGGCAGCCATTTCGGCGGCATTCCTCAGGGGTTGCCGCTGCCGTCGCTGCCGGCCCTGGACTGGGCGAAAATGCAGGCGGTGCTGCCCAGCGCGGTCGCCTTCGCCCTGCTGGGCTCGATCGAGTCGCTGCTGTCGGCGGTGGTGGCCGACGGCATGACGGGCCGCCGCCACCGCTCCAACTGCGAGTTGTTGGCCCAGGGCACGGCCAACATCGGCTCGGCGCTGTTCGGCGGCCTGTGCGTGACCGGGGCCATTGCCCGCACCGCCACCAACATCCGCGCCGGGGCGCATGGGCCGGTGGCCGGCATGATCCACGCCGTGGCGCTGCTGGTGTTCGTGCTGGTGGCGGCGCCCCTGGCGGCCTTCATCCCGCTGGCCGCGCTGGCCGGAGTGCTGACCATCATCGCCTGGAACATGGTGGAGAAGGAGGCGGTATGGACCCTGCTGCGGGCCAGCCGGGGGGACGCGGCGGTGCTGCTGGTCACCTTCCTGCTGACCGTGTTCCGCGACTTGACCGAGGCCATCATCGTCGGATTTGCCCTTGGGGCGCTGCTGTTCATCCACCGCATGTCGCACGCGGTGTCGGTCGAGGCCCATGTGCCCCCGGTCGGCGTGGACAAGGCGGACGGCACGCCGGCCGAGCGCGCGCCCTACCGCCCGCGGGTCACGACCGATCCCGGCGTGGTGGTCTACCGCATCAGCGGCGCGTTCTTCTTCGGGGCGGTGTCCACGGTCGGCTCGGTGCTGGACCGCATCGCGGCCGCGCACAACGTGCTGGTGTTGGACTTCGCCGCCGTGCCGTTCATCGACTCGTCGGCGGCGAACACCATTTACGGTCTGGCGCGCAAAGCGCAGCGCAGTGAGGTCACGGTCTATCTGGCCGGAGCCTCGTCCGGCGTGCGGCGCGACCTGCTGACCCACGGGCTCCGCCAACCGCTTGTGCACTGGACACCCACGGTCGACGAGGCCCTGGAGCGGATCCGCGCTGCCGGGGCCGACACCTCGGCGACGTAGCGGAGCCGCATGACTCTTAAGACGCGGCCGCGGCCGGGGCGCTCTCGGCTTCGGCCGCGACCGCCGCGCGGCCGGCATCGAAGGCCTGTGCGTTCAGATCGGCCAGCGCCGGCTTGCGGGCGCGGAACACGTCCACCACAAGCGCGCGCAGCGCATCCGGCGACAGCGGCAGCAGGTCCGCGACCGCGCCCAGCATCGCCGTGTTGATGAGCTTCATGTTGCCCAGGTCGTCGGCGATGGCGCGCGCGTCCAGGCTGCGTACGTCGATGCCCCGGTCCGCGCCCTTGGCCCGGGCGGCGCCGATCGGGTCGTCCGGGTAGGCGAACAGGCCCTGGTGCACCACCGGCGGCTTAACCCGCAGGGCGTTGGCGACGATGCGCCCGCCCGCGCGCACCTGCCCGATCCAGCGCAGGGCCTCGGCGGCCTCGAACCCGATCAGCAGGTCGGTCTCGCCGTCGGGAATCGCCGGGGCCAGCACGCGTGGCCCGAATCGCAGGTGCGAGGTCACCACCCCGCCGCGCTGGGCCATGCCGGCGACCTCGGTTTTCTTGACGTCGTGGCCGGCGGCGATGGCGGCGCGGGCCAGAAGCTCGGCGGCGGTGAGAACGCCCTGGCCGCCGATCCCGCACAGCAGCACGTTGGTGACACGATCCACGGACATGAGGCTACACCCTTTCCAGGCGCGGATGGGCCGCCGGGTCGAGCGGCACGATGGCGTTGGGCGCGCAGGTTTCCACGCAGGCGTTGCAGCCGGTGCAGAAGGCGCTGTCGATGCGGGCGAAGGTCAGTTCCTTGGGCTTGCCGCTCTTGGTCGTCGTGGTCTCGCGCCGGGCGACCTGGATGGCCGGGCAGCCGATGGCGATGCAGCCGCCGCAGCCGGTGCAGTCTTCCTCGACCACCGTCAGGGCCGGATGCGGCACATGGCGGTCGGTCAGCACACACGGCTGGTTGGTGATGATGACCGAAACCTCGGGGACCTGGGTCTCCGTGCGAATCAGCTTGAACAGGTCGGGCAGGGCGTAGGGATTGACCGAGTGCACCCGCTCCGGCTTCACACCCATGGCCTTGACCAGGGCGACGAAGTCGACGCGCGGCGCCTCCTCCCCATGGATGCCGAAGCCGGTGCCCGGGTGCTCCTGCCCGCCGGTCATGCCGACGGTGCGGTTGTCCAGCAGCATCACCGTTACGTTGGCCCGGTTGTAGACCAGATTGAGCAGCCCCTGCATGCCCATGTGCAGGAAGGTCGAATCGCCGATCACCGCAACCACGCCCTTGGCGGCGTCGTCGCCGTCCTTCCCGATGGCCAGCCCGTGCGCCATGGTGACCGAGGCGCCCATGCAGGTGCAGGTGTCCATGGCCTGCCAGGGGTGGCCGGCGCCCAGGGTGTAGCAGCCGATATCCCCGGCGATCAGCACCGCGCGGCGCAGCTTCGACAGACAATAGAAGGGACTCAGGTGCGGGCAGCCCGGGCACATGGTCGGCGGGCGCGGGAACACGTCCGGGTCCGGCCCGGCGGCCGGAGCCGGCGCGGCGGCGTCCGCCGTGCCGCGCAGGCGGGCAGCTGCGGCGCGCAGTACGCCCACCGACAGCTCGCCGTGACGGGGCAGGGTGTCCTTGCCGAGCACGTCGAGGCCGGCGGCCTTCAATTCGGTCTCCACCAGGGGCTCGGTCTCCTCGACCACCAGCACGCGGTCGACACCGGCGGCAAAGGCCCGGATGCGCTCCAGCGGCAGCGGCCACGTCTGACCCATCTTAAGAATGGGCGCGTCCGGCAGCGCCTCGCGCGCGGACAGCGCCGCCGGCCCGCTGGCGATCAGGCCGAGCGAGCGGTCGGGGCCGTCCAGGATCGTGGTCAGGTCGGTGGTGTCCGATTCCCGTGACAGTGCGGCATCGCGCGCGTCCTGCTTGGGCAGCATGGCTTTGGCGTTCGCGGGCAGCATGACCCAGCGGCGGGCGTCGCGGATGAAGCCCTTGTGCGCTGGAGTCTGGCGTTCGCCCACGGCCACCACGGTCTTGACGTGGCACACGCGGGTGGTCAGGCGCAGGATCACCGGGCAGGCCGCCTGTTCGGACAGCGCATAGGCCGCCAGGGTAAAGGCGTGCGCTTCCTGGGCGTCGGCGGGCTCCAGGATCGGCAGGTGGGCGAAGCGGCCCCAGTAGCGGCTGTCCTGCTCGTTCTGGCTGGAGGACAGGCCGACGTCGTCGGCCACGGCGATCACCAGGCCGGCGTTGATGCCGGCCAGCGCCTGACTCATCAGGGCGTCGGCGGCGACGTTCATGCCGACATGCTTCATGGCGCAGAAGGCGCGGGACCCGGCCAGCGCGGCGCCGATGGCGACTTCCAGCGCGACCTTTTCATTCACGCCCCACTGGGCGTTCACATCCGGATAGCGCGCCAGCGTCTCCAGAATCTCGGTCGAGGGTGTTCCGGGGTAGGCGCTGGCGACCCGCGCGCCGGCCTCCCACACGGCGCGGGCCACGGCATCGTTGCCGGACAGCAGCGCGCGGCTGCCGGCCGAGACGTCGGTCAGGGCGTTCATGGTATCGGCCTCCCCCATCACGCGCCGCGACCGCCTGTGCTGGTGATGGTTGCGCCGGGCCGGGCGACGGTTGAGCGATCCGGCCCGATCCCGGATCGCCCTCATTTCGGTCGAGGCTTTACCGTGATGACCCCTCAGCGTCAAGGGAGACCCGGGCGCGGGACCACGCTGGCGTGCGCGGCGGCAGTCACCGGCGCGTGTTTCCGGGCCTGTGAGGCATGCTTGACAGGAAATTACGTGCTCACTATGGTGCCCGCGCTTCCGGCCCCGCCGAGCGCCTGATCGGCGCGGCGAGGGTTGGTTTTTTTTGCGAGGGGCGGTTTCGGTGAGCGACGACCGCGATCAGCGCGAGGCCCTGGACGACCTGGGGGCGCGGATTCGTGCCGCCGGCGGCGGAAAGCCCGGGGCGGCCAACGGATTGGACGGTCCCGGCGAACCGGACGCCGGGCCGGGGCGCGGTGCGGGCCTTGGGCTCGGCATGCGCATCGGGGTCGAGCTGGTGGCCACACTGGCGGTCGGCGGCGGGATCGGGTACATGATCGACGCCTGGGCCGGGACGGCGCCGCTGTTCATGGTTGTGTTTCTGTTTCTCGGCGGCGCCGCCGGGGTCAGTAACGTCTACCGGGTCGTCAAGGGCCTGGACGAAGGGGTTGGGCTCGGCCGCGCCATCGAGGCGAAGAAGCGGCACGACGCCGAACAAGGTCAGGCCGAACAAGGTCAGGCCGAACACGGTCAGGCCGAACACGGTCAGGCCGAACACGGTCGGGGCGAACACGGTCGGAACGGCTCCTGAGGGGGCGGCCCGCGCCGAAAACGGGTCAAAACGGCCCCTGAGGACGGACACGCGCCCGGCGGATGCCGGGCTGGGACAAGACGGGTAGGGAAACAGACACGTGGCGAATCCGGTCCAGCAGTTCCAGATCGAGCCCATTGTGCCCATCAATGTGGGGCCGATCGATCTGTCTTTCACGAACTCGTCCCTGGCCATGGCCTTCGCCGTCGGCGTGTCGGCCCTGCTGTTCTACGCGGGCACGCGGCGCCTGTCGCTGGTGCCGGGGCGGATGCAGTGCGTCGCCGAGTTGATGTATGAGTTCGTCGCCAACATGGTCCGGGACAACGTCGGTAAGGAGGGTATGAAGTACTTCCCCCTTATCCTGACACTGTTCCTGTTCGTGTTTTTCGGTAATCTTTTGGGGATGGTCCCCGGCAACTTCACCTTCACCTCGCACATCGTGGTGACGGGGGCGCTTGCCGTGGCGATTTTCATTGCGGTCACCATCATCGGCTTTATGCGCCACGGTCTCGGGTACCTGCGCATGTTTTTCCCGCACGGGGCGCCGATCTTGACCGCGCCGATCCTGATCCCGATCGAGATCATCTCCTACCTGTCCCGCCCCTTCAGCCTGTCCGTCCGACTGTTCGCCAACATGACGGTCGGTCACATCATGCTGAAGGTGCTGGCCGGCTTCGTGATTTCGCTGGGCCTGCTGGGTGGTATCGTGCCGCTCGCCGCCGTGGTCGGAATCACCGTGCTGGAGTTCTTTATTGCCGCCTTGCAGGCCTATGTCTTCGTGATCCTGACCTGCATCTATCTCAACGACGCCATCCACATGCACTGACCACCTGCTCGGATCACGACCGGGTCGTGCGCGGCCCGGTCCGGGGACGGTATCGTTCGTCTCCTTCTCCTTTTTTGTGAACACCTGATCCGCGTCAACCAAGGGAACCTGGGAACATGGAAGCTGAAGCCGCGAAGATGATTGGTGCCGGTCTGGCCGCCATCGGCATGATTGGGTCCGGTATCGGTGTGGGCAACATCTGGGCCAACCTGATCGCCACCGTGGGCCGGAACCCGGCCGCCAAGGCGAACGTCGAGCTGTACGGCTGGATCGGCTTCGCTGTGACCGAGGCCATTGCGCTGTTCGCCCTAGTGGTGGCGCTGATCGTCCTGTTCAGCTAGGACCCGCGCCGGTGTGCGGGTGGAACGGGGTCCGTTCCTTCCGCCACCGCCGATCCCGGACGCGGGGACCGGGGCTCGCCCTCGCGTGGGCCCCGGCTGTCCCCACCGCCGCATGGCCTGATGCCGCGTGGCCCCCTTTTCCGGGATGTGTTCCCCGCTGACCCCGTGGACCCCCGACCGACCGGAGTCCTGCAGGATGCCGCAGTTCGATCCGTCCAGTTTCCCGTCCCAGATCTTCTGGCTGGTGGTGGCGTTTTTCGTCCTCTACCAGCTCGTGGTGAAGCTGGTGATGCCCAGCCTGGGCGGCGTCATGGAAAGCCGCCAGCGCACCATCGACGAGGACCTGGCCAAGGCCGCCGACCTGAAGGCGCGCACCGACGCCGCCATCGAAAGCTATGAGGCGGCGCTCGCCGAAGCCCGGGGCAAGGCCCAGGCGCTTCTGCGTGAAACCAACGAAGAGCTGGCCCGCGCCGCCGAGGCGCGCAACCGTGAGGTGGCCGAGGCGCTGGGCCGTCGCATTGAGGAAGGTGAGGCCCGCATCGCCGCCGCTCGGGCCGAGGCCCTGGACGGCGTGCGCGAGGCTGCCACCGATGTCGCCGCCGCCCTCACCGCGAAGCTTATCGGCGACGGCCCCGATGAGCGGACCACCCGCGAGTCCGTTGACGCCGTGATGCGGGAGGCCCGCTGATGTTCCAAGCCATTGCCGCCGAAACCGCCGCGCACGGTGCGGAAGCCGCTGCCCACGGGGCGGAGCATGCGGGCGGGTTCTTCGCCGAAGCGGAATCGTGGGTGCTGGTCGCCTTCGTGCTCGTGGTGGCCTTCGTCATCGTCAAGGCCCGCACGCGCGTTCTGGACGCCCTCGACGGGCGCGCCGCGCGCATTCGCGGTAAGTTGGACGAGGCCCGTACGCTGCGCGAGGAGGCTCAGGCGCTGTTGGCCGAGTATGAGCTGAAGCAGCGCGAGGCCCTGAACACCGCCAAGGAGATCGTCGAACACGCCCGATCCGAGACCGAGCGCATGCGCAAGCAAGCGGCCGACGATCTCGAAGATGCGATCGCCCGCCGCGAGCGGCAGGCGGAGGAGCGGATCGCCCAGGCCGAGGCCCAGGCGGTGCGCGAGGTCCGGGCGCATGTGGTCGATGTCGCGGTGGCCGCCGCCGAGCGTGTCATCGCCGAGCGGATGGACGAGCGCCATCAGGCCACCCTGGTGGATGCCGCCATCGACGATCTGCCGCGTCGCTTGCATTAGGCGGGATCGGCTGCGGCGCGGGTCGGTCCGGTGGCGGGCTTCGCGGGCGACTGACCCGGGGCCCGCCGCGCAAACCCGCCGGCCCGAGGCCGTACGATGAAAAACGGCGGGGTCTGGCGCTCGGCCGGACCGGCGACGGGATGCAGACGGCTGGCGGCCGGCACTGGTATCCGGTGGCGCCGCACCGTCATCCGGCTGGCTGGGCGTGTCCAGACCGGCGAGGCCCCGTCGAGCGCCTCCAAGCGGGCGTGACGCACCTCGCCCGATCAGAGCACGCGGTATCAGCCCGAGCAATTCCAAGCCCCGCGCGTCCAGACCGTCCGCCGCGCGAAACGCCGGTCATGCGATGGGCGCCTCCCGCCGTGGGACGGCGCGATGATGCTGGCCCGGCGCCAGATCGCGCGGATGCGGCAAGAGATGTTCAAGGTGTCCGCTCCAGCGGGCCGGACTGCCACCGCTTGCCCACCCGCGAACCCTGGCATAGTCCAGCACGGTCTCGATCCGCGCGCGCAAACGCGATGCGGTCTCCGGATGGGTGCGCCAGACCGGGGCAAGAACGGCCAGAACGTCCTCGGTCGTAATGGAGCCCGCCGGCCGCGTGCCGAGGGTAGGCAAAACATAGGTGGATCGGGTCGAGTCCCACGCGTGCGCGGACGTGCGGGAAAACCAGGGGGCCAGCGGGCTTCCCGCCCGGCCTCCGTGGCATCGGCCACCGTCGGGCTGGCAAGCCGGAGGGGGCTCCACCATCGTGGTCTTGGCATGGTCACGGGCGTTGACCGGATCGGCACGGGCGTGCCCCTGGGCACGCACCGCGGTCGCCAGGGGTCTGGCATCCGTCCGCCCCACGTCGGACTATCGCCCGCGGCCCATGTCCCGGCGGCGTCCACCGAGACGGTAGCGAAAAATCCAGCGTCCGACCCCGAATGCTCCAATCTTGAGATAAAGCCCGTCGCCGTCGGCATACAGCCCCGGCTCGGATAACGTCGCCACGCGACGCGCGCTGAGTCGCGCTGCCACAGCCACGCTCCGCCTTGGTGGATGGGCTAGGATAGCGGCTCTGCTCCGGCGCGCCAACTGGCGGCGCTAGCCCATCCATCAGCCCATCCAAGGACGCGCGATTGGGGGCATCAGCGGCAACAGTGTGCGACGGTGCAAACGTCAGTTTTTGGCGGATTCTCAAAGAAAATGCGGCGCCCCGGAGTGCGAGGCGCCGCATGATTGGCGGAGGGCCAGGGAGTCGAACCCTGTCACCCAGTTTCCCAGGTGTACGGATTAGCAATCCGCTGCATTACCGTCCTGCCCGCCCTCCGCAGGGCGACCGGTGTTCCGCCTTCGACGGGGCGACCGGCTTTGATGACGGGCCTTTTACACGCCCGGGGCACCGGGCGTCAACGACCGCCATGCATCGTTTGGCATCCGTGCGGGATGTGGCTGACTCCGATGCCACCGATGTGGACGGTGGGCCGGCCGGTGTCAACACGCTGGTGCTGGCGTTCCGTCCAGGCTGGCCCGCAGCGCATCGGCGAGCAGGCGGTAGTCCGCGTCCCGCGCCGCGCCCGGTCGCCAGGCGAGGACCAGTGTGCGTGCGGTGCCGGCGCCAGTCAGGTCACGGGTTACGACGCCGCCACCGGGCGTGATTTCCCGGTCCACCGCCATGCGCGGCAACAGGGTGAGCCCCAGGCCGGCGGCCACCATCTGGGTCAGCATGGTCAGGCTGGTGGCCTGAAAGGCCTCGTTGGCGCGGGCGCGCGACATGTGGCAGGCGGTCAGGGCGTGGTCGCGCAGGCAATGCCCGTCTTCCAGCATCAGCAGGGGCTGGTCGGTCAGGTCCGCCTCGCGCAGGGTTTTTTGCGCCGCCAGGGCGTGGTCGGCGGGCAGGGCCACCACGATATCCTCGGCGCCGATCGGGACGGACACCATGCCGCGGAGGTCGAACGGCATGGCCACCAGCGCGACATCGAGTACGCCGGCCGCGAGCGCGGACAGCAGGGCGTCGGTCAGGTCCTCGCGGAGGTACAGCCTCAGGTCCGGATAGGTCCGGCGCAGGCCCGGCAGCACGCCCGGCAGGAGGTAAGGGCCGATGGTGGGAATGACACCGAGCCGCAGCAGGCCGCTTAAGGGCGCGGCGCGGGCGGCGGCCGTGTCCACGAGGGCTTCGGCGTCCGCGAGCAGGCGCTGGGCCCGGGCCACCACCTCCTGCCCGACTGGGGTCAGGATGACGCGTCGGCGGGTCTGGCGTTCGACCAGGGTGACGCCCAGCAGGGTCTCCAACTCGCGCAGGCCGGCCGACAGGGTGGATTGGGTCACGTGGCACCGCTCGGCCGCGCGCCCGAAGTGCAGCGTTTCGGCCACGGTCACGAGATACAGGAGTTGGCGGGGCGTGGGCAACGCGCGCATCGGTGTCGACTCGCGGCCGGAGGGGACACGGCGGTCCCGGCGGGGATGGGCGATCGGAAGGGGAAGGATACGCGACGGCCCCCCGGGTTGTCATCGGGCGCGGGTGTGGCGGGCGTGAGGGAGGCGCAGCGATTTTTCTGGACGTGCGAATGGGTCGCAATTACAGTGCTCCACAGTCCATACGTCGTGTGCCGGGATGCGCGCATCGTGAGCCCGGCCCATCCTTCCGAAATAGGTGTTCGATGACCGATCGACCCGACGACACCCCGGCTCCCTCCGAGGACTCATGGTCCGGCCCTGTAACCCCCGGCGAGACGGGGCGCCGTGCCCGGCGGGGATGGGGGTGGCGGGACCGTCTGCGCGGCGGGTTCGGTCCGCGCGCCGGGGGGCATGGTCATGGCCTGGGTGCGGGGCGCGGCCGGGGGCCGGGACCCCATTTCGCGGGCGCGTCGCTGGGCGATATCGCGCCGGGCGGGGACTGCCAGATCGTTGCCCTGCACGGGCGGGGCGCCATCCGTCAGCGGCTGATGGACCTGGGCCTCGTGCCGAACATGTCCGTGACCGTGGTGCGCCGCGCGCCGCTAGGGGATCCGATTCAGGTGCGGGCCGACGAAACCTTTATCACGCTGCGCCGCGCCGAGGCCTCCCGTGTCGAGGTGGTCCCCGCCTGATCCATAGCGCCTGATTGATCCATAGCGTCTGATCCTTGGCGCCAGAGGGATCCTTGCGACGACAAAGGCCCCGGAGGGACACTCCGGGGCCTTCGCCTGTGTGGGGTCCGGTTGGTTCCGCGCCGTCTTACGGCCGCCAGATCGTCTCCACGTTGAATTCGCCACCCTGCACCGAAATGACCGAAATCGGCTTCGGCGGCACCATCGAGTCACGGGTGTAGGAGATTTCGCCCGTCACCCCCTTGTGCCCCATGGTCTTCGCCAACTCGTCGCGAATGGCGTCGGGTTCGGCCACGCCCGCGCGCTTGATCGCCTCGACCACCAGCATCAGGGCGTCATAGCCCAGCGGTGCGAACGCGTTCTCCGGTTCGATGCCGTATTCATCCTTGTACGCTTCGATGAACGCGGTGACCTCCGGCCGGTCGTCGCCGCGGTAGGTGTGGGTCGAGAAATACACATCGTTGGCCAGCTCCGGCCCCGGGGTGGTGGCAACCAGATCGGTGTCGAAGCCGTCCCCGGAGACGACGGGAAGTGTCAGGCCGGCTTCGCGGATCTGTTTGACGGACAGCCCCGCCTCGGTGGGGATAGCGGAGACAAACACCACATCCGGGGCCGGATCCACCGCTTTCAGACGCGCGATCTGGGCGGAGAAATCGGTGTCGCCCATCATGAACGAGTCCTCGGCGAGGACCGTTCCGCCGCGCGCCTTCAGGCGTTCGATAAAGAACGTGCTGAGCGCCTTGGTGAAGTCCATGGACTGGTCGGTCCAGACCACGGCTGTTTTGGCGTCCAAGGTATCGACGACATAGTCGGCGATGGCGTAGGACTGGTCGTCATCGCCGAACGGCGTCATGAAAAAGTAGTCGCCGACCCATTGCGGCAGTTCGGGATGGGTGGCGCCGGAGGTCACGAACGGCACGCCTTCCTCCTGGAACAGCGGCGCGGCCGCCATCACGAAGGTGGTGTCGGACTGGCCGATGCCGGCCACGACGCCCTCGGATAGGGCGCGTTGCGCCGCCTTGGCCGTTTCCTGCTGGTCGGTGCGGGTATCGATAGCGATCAGCTCGATCTCGCGGCCCAGCACGCCCCCCGCCTCATTGACCTGCTTGGCCGCGAGTTCGGCGCCCTTCAGCGACGGGCCGTCCAGAGAGGACATGCCGCCGGTGACGTTGTAGAGCGCGCCAATCTTGATCGGGTCTTCGGCCAGCGCCGGGCCCGCAAGGACGGTGCCGGTGAGGGCCCCGGCTAGGGCCGTCGTCGCGAGGGCGGTCTTGAAGACGGAGAAGGGGTTCATGCGCGGGACCTCCGTTGAGCGGAAACGGCGACGGAAACGGCACGACCTGGGGAACCGAAACCGTGCCGGCCTCACGGTCGCCGCATGAGCAAAAGGTTGAAACGCAAGCATAGGTGACTACCGACCGATGTCAATTATATTTTTCATGCTGGCCTTGGCCATCTTGAAATGTATGAATAGTGTGTTCTGTGGAGGATCAAAGGATCGTGCGACCCGACCCTCGCGCCGACGGCCTGGACAGCGTGGCCACGCGGCTTCAGCAGATGTTCGAAACCCTGGGACGGCGGGAAAAGGATGTCGCCCGGGAGATTCTGCGCGACTACCCGATTTCAGCCCTGACCACCGTGGCCAGCCTCGCCGACCGCTCCGGCGTCAGCACGGCAACCGTGCTGCGCCTGGTGCAGCGCCTGGGCCTGGAGGGCTACGGCGAGTTTCAGGAGGCCATCAAAGGCGATCTGAACCGCTTGCTGCACTCGCCGTCCGACCGCCTGTCTGCGTTCCAGGCGACCGAGGATAAGGCGTCTCCTTTCCTGCAGCGCATGCTGGAGCGCTCCGCCGGCAACCTGACCCGCAGCTTCGACGGCGTGGTGGACGCCGATTTCCGCCAGGTCGTGGAGACGCTGGCTGATCCGAAGCGCCGCATCTACTGCATCGGCGGGCGCTACTCGCACCACATCATCGGGCTTCTGGTGGACTACCTGGGCGTTTTGCGCGACGGCGTGCAGATGGTCAGCGGGCAGCCGGACGTCTGGTCGCGCTATCTGCTGGAGGTCGACGCCCGCTCCGTGGTGATCGTGGCCGATATCCGCCGTTACCAGCGCACCGTGCAGCGGTTCTGCCGCCTCGCCGCCGAGCGGGGGGCCAGCGTGGTGGCGCTGTCCGACCCCTGGGCGGAGCCCGGCGACTTCGGGGCGGAGCATCTGTTCCGGCTGCCGACGGCCTCGCCGTCTCTGATGGACAGCTACGCGGTGCCGCTCGTGTTCGTCGAGGCGCTGGTCGGCGCCCTGGCGGAGCGCCTCGGGCCGGCGCTGAAAGCCCGCCTCGCGGAGTGCGAGGCGATGGACTGCATCGAAACCGATCTTCGCCGGGCCTGGCCGGGTACCGGCAAGCAGGAGGAGTAAGCATGGCGCGTGCCGAGACCGACCTCATCATGGTGTGCACCAACGACATTGCCGGTCAGGTGCGCGGCAAGGCGATGCCCCGCTCGGCCATGGACGCGCGCCGCGACACCGGCGTCGGCTGGACGCCGACCAATGTGTTCATCACGGCGTTCGGCCCCATCGCCCCGTCGCCCTGGGGGGCGTTCGGCGATCTGTACATCCGGCCCGACTGGCGGACGCAGGTGGACCTCGATCTGCCGGCGTTCGGCGTGGACGAGTCGTTCGTGCTGGGCACCGTCTGCCAGCTCGACGGGACGCCGTGGTCCTGTTGCCTGCGCGGGCAGTTGGCCGCCGCCGCCGACCGCTTGTGGGAGCGCCACGGCCTGACCATCCAGGCCACGTTCGAGCACGAGTTCCACTACTTCGGGACGGAGGCCCAGCCCGGCCTGGGCTATGGCCTGCGGGCGTACCGCCGGCTCGGTCCGTTCGGCAACCGGGTGATGGCGGTGCTCGACGCGGCCGGTCTGTCCATTGACACCTTCATGCCGGAGTACGGGCCCGGGCAGTGCGAGGTCACGGTCGGGCCGAAGCCTGCGCTGCGCGCCGCCGATGAGGCCGTGATCCTGCGCGAGCTGGTGCGCGCCACCGCGCGCGGCCTGGGCGCGCGGGCCAGCTTCGCGCCCATCCTGGATCCGGCCAGCGTCGGCAATGGTGTGCACATCCACTTCAGCCTGTTGGATGCGGACGGCCAGCCGGTGTCCTACGATCCGGCGCGGCCCAATGCCATGTCCGCGACGGCGGGCGCGTTCGTCGCCGGCCTGCTGAAGCACATGCCGGATTATCTGGCGCTGACCGCCGCGTCGGTGCCGTCGTACTACCGGCTGACGCCGCACCGTTGGAGCGCCGCGTTCAACAATCTCGGCAGCCAGGACCGCGAGGCCGGGGTGCGCATCTGCCCGGTGTTCGGCGCCACCGACGCGGTGGACATGGCGCGCAAGTTCCACTTCGAGTTTCGCGCCGCCGACGGGGCCGCGAGTCCCTATCTGGTGCTGGCGGCGCTGCTGAACGCCGGCCTGTCGGGCCTGGACGACGGCCTGTCGGCGCCGGCGGTGACGGACCGCGATCTGGCGGAGCTGGACACCGCCGCGCTGTCCTATCTTGGTGTGGAGCGGCTGCCGCAAAGCCTCGACGCGGCGCTGTCCCGGCTGATGGACAGCACCTGGGCGCATGCGGCGTTCGGCGATGATCTGCTGACCGCGTTCGAGATCCACAAGCGGACCGAGATCGGGCTCATGGACGGTCTGTCGAAGGAGGCGATCTGCGACCGGTACGCGGCGGCGTACTGACCGGCAAGGCGGGCTGACCGGAAAAGCTCGGCTGACGGCCGTGGTCGGGCGGGTGGCGCGCGCCACCCGCGATCCGCCGCGTGCTGCCTATTGCCGTTGGAAGCCGGCCTTTTCCTGATATTTGAACAGGTCAGAGTCCAGGTCCACCCCGAATCGGGGCGCGAACAGGGTCACCGTCACCTCGATGTTCTGGGCATCCCGCACCCGCCATTGGCGCAGTTCCATCGGGCTGTCGGCGAACACCAGCGTCAGCACGCCCTGACCCGGATCCTCGGTCTCGACCAGATCGATCTCAAGCAGACCGCCGCCGTGGCGCATGCCGGTCACGGTGATGTCCGGGTCCGTGAACTCGACCTCCTCGCGCAACAGGATGCCGAGCGGCGTGTCGCCCAGGCCGATGTAGTTGACCTGTTCCAGTTCCCCGTCCTCGTAGATGACGTAGGAGCCGTTGGCGACGACCAGGATCTGCGCCGGCGGATCGTATTCGATGCGCAGCCGGCCCGGGCGCCGCATGTAGACCGTCCCCTCGACGTAGTTGCCGCGCGACGAGGTCTGGGCGAAGCGCGCGCGCATCGACTGGACGGTGTTCAGATACGCGGCCGCCTGCTTCAGGCGGACGGCCTCCTGCGTGGTCATCAGGTAGGGCTGGGCCCGGCTGCTCTGGGCCTGGGCGGCGGGGACGAACGGGCCGCCCGCGACCGCGAGACCGGCGACCAGGGTGGCGGCGGCGGACAGGCAGGCGCGGCGGGTCGGGCGGGACATGGCGGCTCCTCACGGGATAAACGGGGGCGGCAACCGGTCTTATCCGGACAGGGGCGCAACCCTAGCGCCGGATTATGGCGTGAAAAAGGGGCGGAGCGCCCGGCAACTTCTGCCGAGGCTCCGCCATCGAATGGCCCCTTTTCTGCCCGAATCCTGTCGTGGGACGGGAATGGCGCGTCCCGCACCCCTTTGGGGCCGGGGCGTTCCGCGTTGGCACGGCGGTTGCCTGAGCCTGCGCAAGGAGGATCGCCCTATGGCCGTTGATGCCGTCGCATCCGATACAGTGGCTCCGGGTTCGCGCGTGGCGCCTCGTCCCGTGTACGAGGGGCAGCCGTACTACAGCTTCGACGATGTCGTGAACAGTTTCAGCTTCTGGGACGTCCTCGACATCTTCAACCCGCTCCAGCACATTCCGCTGGTCGGGTCGATCTATCGCGAGCTGACGGGCGATACCATCACCGGGTTCGCCCAGGTCGCCGGGGGGGCCCTGTTCGGCGGCCCGATCGGCGCCGGGGTCGGTGTCGTCAGCATGGCGCTGAGCGAGACGGCCGGCGGCGACGCCACGCAGATCGCCATGGGGGCGGTGGGGTCCCTCTTCGGGGACGATCCGGCCGTGGCCGGAGGCGACGCCAACGTAGCGTCCGCGCCGCTCGGCGGCACCCTGTTGACGGGGGAGGCGGACGCGACGCAACTGGCCTCCGCCGGATCCGGAGCGGCACGCGGCCCGTTCATTTCCTCGCTGGACCGCGACGGCGCCCATACCAGCGTGTTCGCGCGCTCTTCGGCCCCATCGTCGGCGGCCATGCTTGCCGCCGCGTCGCCGCCCCCAACCGGGACCGTGGCCCTTGCCGGTACCCCATCCGGTGCCGGGGCGCCGCTCGGCGGGCAACTGCTGGCCGACGCCTTCGCGTCGGGGCTCGCGGGTCGCGCCGATGCGCCGGCCGGGTCGACGGGCGATATACTGACCCTGAACAGCGCCCAGTCCGCTGCCCTGGCTGCGTTCGTGTCCCAGAACGGGGGCGCGCCGCGCGGCGGTGGCGACCCGGCTGGGCGGACGGCGGCCGGCTCGGTCGCGCTCGCGGCGGCGGATGGCGCCGGCCGATCCGCGATTCCGGCCGCCGCGCCGAGCAGCCCGGACACACAGAGCGAGGACATGACCCAGACCCCGAATCAGAACTTTTCCGGTGGCGCGTCCGACCGGGACAGCGGCCGCCAATCCTCCGAACCGGCCATGCCGGAGTCCATCCGCCGGGGACGGGAGGCGCAGCGCCTTCGTCTCGCCCAAGCGCAAGCCCAGGCCCAGGCCCTCGCCGCCGCGCAGGCCGCCCAAAGTCAGGGCCAATCCCAGGCGGAGGCTCTGGCGCAGGTTCCGGCCGGTCCGGCCAGCGGGTCCACCACCCCCGACAACCGGCCGACCGGGATGACGCTGGCCGACTACCGCGCGCGGCCCAACCGGCAGGTGGAGACCGCCCGGACCCGCGCGAGTGCGGAGCGGTCCCACGGAACGGTCGGCGCGGGCGGTGGCCGGGCCCTGGCCGGTGTGTTGCCCGATGCGGCGACCATGGCCGGGCTGATGGAGCGTGGCGAAACGCTTGCGACCGTCGCGGCGCGCCAGGGGGAACGGGTCGCCCAGGAGGCCGCGCAGGCCGTGACGCCGCCGGTTCACGGTGCCGGAGACCTCGACTTCCGCGCCATGCCTCTGACCGACACGGCGTCTGCGTCCACGACACCCGACCGCGCGGCCCACACTCGCGCGGCCCCCACCCGCGCGATCGAGGCGAGCGCGCCCGTGGCCATGCAGCCCTGGTTCTCCGACCGGGTGATGGACGCCATGCGCCGCTATGACGCGCTGCGCGACGCCGAGACGCCGACGTCGTGACGCCCGACAGTCTGACCGTCGGCGTGGCGGGCGATCCGTCGGCCGTCGCGCTTGACGTGGGCGCGAACGGCTGGCTGCGCGGGCCGGACGGGCGGCGCTGGCCCTGTGCGCTCGGTCGCGCCGGGGTGACTGCCGCGAAGCGGGAGGGCGATGGCGCGACGCCCTTGGGCACATGGCCGCTGCGGCGCGTGTTCCACCGGGCCGACCGCGTGCCGGCATCGCCGGATGTGGGCCGGTCCGGACTTTCGGTCGCCCCTCTCACGCCGACGATGGCCTGGTGTGACGACCCCGGGCACGCGGACTACAACCGGCTCGTGACCTTGCCGCACCCCGCCGGGCACGAGACGCTGTGGCGGGACGATCCGCTTTACGACGTCGTGGTCGTGCTCGGGCACAACGACGCCCCGCCGGTCCCCGGCCAGGGCAGCGCCATTTTCCTGCATTGCGCCCGCGCCGATTCCGCCGGCCGCCATGGCCTGCATCCGACCGCCGGCTGTATCGCCCTGCCTCGGGCCGATCTGCTGGCGATTCTGGCGGCGTTGCCTCCCGCACCCGTGCTGTTGCGCGTCCGTGTCGAGTCGGCGTGACACCGGCGGAGCGGTCGGTGTCACGTCGCGCGGGATCCCATGGCCGCGGCACCGGAACCATGGGCCGCGCCGGCTGATAGCCGGGCCCATCGGCCCGGCATCACCCTAGCCTTCACCCTATCCCTACCCTAGACCATCGAGGTGGTTGACGCGCGCGTCACAAAAAAGCAGGGTGCCCGCATCTCGCGCGTCTGAACCCCGGCCCGTGCGCCCCAGGGTGGCTCTTCCGCCACCGTTCGGCGGGCGTCACCCGCGTGCTTGGGTCCGCGTGCCCTGGCTTGCGTGCCCTGGCTCGCGTGATTGGGTTGGCAGGGTCCGGGTGGACCGGCGGACGTGCCGGGGCAGACCGCGTAACGACGACAGGTGGCAAGCGATGCGAAATCTGAAGTGGGTAGTCCTTTTGGCCGGTCTGATGACAACTGGGCTTGCGATGTCCGCGCCCGCCCAAGCCACGCCGGAAACCGACACGTGCAACGTGGTCGGCGTGTACGGCACCATTGCCCTGGTGGTCTGCCCCGATGCGAAAACCGACGCGGCGTTCATCGCGGCGGGACAGGAAGCCTGCAAGCCGATTGCCGTGCGCAATATCTGCAACGCCTGGATCTGGCGCAACGATTCCCACGCCGCCCGGGTCCTTCCGATGGACCATCGCCAGCTCGATAATGTGACGGCCCTCTGGATCAACCGACCGGGGCAGCTTAAGGTCTGCGCGCGCGACGGCTGCTACGCGGGCCAGAAAACTCGTTAATCTCAAACCGTTCACGGGCGACGCGACGCCATCCCCGTCCGGGTCAGGGATCCGGGCGGACGGCGTTGTCGTGTGTGAGCGCCGTCCCCGGTCCTTCGCTCGCGTTGGCTCCATTATGGGGGGGGGCCTTCTGGGGCGCCCCCTTCTGGGAGGCGTCACTGGGGGCGGCCCCGCTGTGATTCGCGTAGGTGGCCCAGTCGGGGCGGTAGGCGTCGTGCGCCTGGTTGCCCCAACTGACCCACCCGGGGCGCACGCCGCGCGCGAACAGCTCCAGCCGCGGGCCGGGTGAGCAGGCCTCGATCAGCTCATACAGGGCGTCCGGCTTGCGGGAGTGCTCCTGCTTCAGGCTGGCGAACAGGTTGACCTGCCGCCGGGCGGGCGCGAGCGTGCGGGCATGGCGGCCGCGCACGCCGAACAGCACCATCTCCGTCACATTGCGGAAGTAGAACCCGACGCCGCGCCCGTCACTGCCGCCGTCGCGGCGGACCTTGTGCCAGATCAGGTTGGTCTTGTACGTGAAGCCCCAGGCGGCCAGCACGGCCAGACCATCCGGCAACAGCGCGTTCGGCACCCAAAGGTAGCAGTGTGCGGGCTCGACCGTCAGATCCGCCACCGGCAGGGCGGCGATCGCGGGCGTGTCGAGCGTGCCATAGCGGGTCAATCGCCGATGCTCCGGCGCCATCTTGCCGGTGCGGTTGGTGAACCGCCACGGTGGATCGGCCAGCAGGGTGGCGAACCGCCCTTGCTCGGCCAGGGCGCGCAGTTCGGCGGCGGGATCCGGCGGGGCGGCGACGGGCGCCGACGAGCGCGATCCTGGCGGTGAAGACGAAGACGATGACGGGGCCTGGGGCTGGGTCACGGACCATCCTGGAGCGGGGTGGGCGAGGGCACCCTGACACGGGCACCCTGGCACTGTAGCATCCCGGGAGCCGTGCGCGCGACGCCGGCCCGTCGCTCTGTTCACATCCATCCCGAGACCCGTGCCCATGCCCATCACTCTGCGCGCGCTGACCGGCGCCGATCTCGACGCCCACCTGGATGCCCTTGCGCGGCTGCGGATCGCGGTGTTCCGCGCCTTTCCCTATCTGTACGACGGCGATGAGGCTTACGAGCGGCGCTATCTGCGCACGTATGCGGACGCCCACGGCGGCGTGCTGGTCGCGGCGCTGGACGGCGACACGGTCGTGGGTGCGGCCACGGGTGTGCCGTTGGTCGCCGAACCGCCGGAGGTGCGGGAGGCGGTCACGGCGGGGGGGCTCGACGTCGCGACGACGTTCTATTTCGGGGAGTCGGTGCTGATGCCGGCGTGGCGCGGCCGGGGCATCGGGGTCGGATTCTTCGAGGCGCGGGAGTCGCACGCCCGTGCCCTGGGCGGGATGACCCATGCGGTGTTCTGCGCGGTGCAGCGTCCGGCGGACCATCCGCGCCGGCCGGCCGACTATGTGCCGCTGGATGCGTTCTGGTGCCACCGGGGCTATGCGCCGCTGCCGGGGGCGCGCTGCACGTTCTCGTGGCGGGATCTCGACGAGACGGCGGAAAGCCCGAAGCCCATGGCCTTCTGGGCGCGCCGGCTGGATCACAGACAGGGACGCTGAAGGGCGGGCCGCGAACCCCACGACCCGCCTCCTGGCGCGTGGATCACTCCGGCTTGAGCTGGTCCGGGATGGTCACGCCCTGCTCCTCGAAGTAGCGGGCGGCGCCCGGGTGCAGCGGCGCGGGCAGGCCGGCAATGGCCTTGTCCAGCGCCATGGCCTTGGTCGCTGGGTGAATGTTGTTCAGGAACGGCAGGTTCTCATAGATCGCTTTGGTGATCTGGTAGACGGACTCCTCGTCCACGTCCTGATGCACCGCCAGAATGTTCGGCTGGGCGATGGTGTTGATGTCCTTGCCCTGACCCGGATAGGTGCCGGCCGGGATCACGAAGCGCGTCCACAACTCGCCCTCGCCGTTTGCCTTGGCTATGTCCTCGTCGGTGAAGTCCAGGATGGTCAGGTCGTCGCCCGCGCCCGCGAAGGCCTGGGTGATGGCGCCGACCGGCGGCCCGGCGGGGATGTTGAAGCCGTCTATGGTGCCGTTGACGAAGGCCTCGGCGCTGGGGCCGTAGCCCAGATAGGCGACGTCGAACAGATCGTCCACGTCATAGCCCAGGTTGGTCAGGATCTCCCGGCCCGATCCCTCGGTGCCCGAGTTCTTCTTGCCGATGGAGAAGCCACGCCCCTTCAGGTTGGCGAGGTCGGCGACGGTGCCGGTCGAGGCCATGCCGCTGCGGATGCCGAAGTGCTCGACGTTCTGCCACAGCATGGTGACGGAGCGCAGCCACTCCTGCGGGCCTTCGCTCTCCATCGCGCCCGTGCCGTTCCAGGCCCACTTGCCATAGAGACCCTGGAGAATGGCGAACTGGGCCTGATCCTCGCGCAGCAGCTTGACGTTCTCGCCCGAGCCCGCGGAGGTGATCGCCGACATGGACACCCCGGTTTTCGGTTCCAGCTTGACCTTGGTCAGCGTGGCGAGGGCCACGCCCACCGGATAGTAGGTGCCGCCCGTTGTGGCGGTCGCCAGGGTGTAGCTGGTGGTCTCCTGCGCCTGGGTGGTGGCCGCGCCCGTCCCAAGGCCGGCGGCCAGAAGGGCGGCTGCGCCAAGAGCGGTCAAGCGGGTCCCGAACGTGCTGGGCATGCGTACATCCTCCCCGTAAGTCGGTCGTGCGGTTGTCTGTCTCGCGACGGCGGGCGGTCGTTTTGGGCGCGCCCGCTCCGAGGATGATATGGCGTCGGGTTCGACAATTTCGAGGAAAAAGCTCGGATTTCGGGCGGGTCAGCCGGCGGTTTCGGAGAGTTTGAGGCGCGCGCGGGCGGTCTGCGCGATCGTCTCCGCCGGGTTGATCGCCGCCCCCTGCCAGGTCGCCCAGGCCGTGTCATCCGCCAGGGGCCGGGCCACCCCGGCCTCGATCAGGGCGGTGTGGTAGCGGGCGTGCGGCCCGCGCGCCCAGCCCGCCGGGGCGAAGATGAACAGCGGCCGGGCGGTGGTGGTCGCCTCCGTCAGCATGGAGATCGAATCGCCCGTCACCACGCTGGCGTCAGCCAACCCCAGGAACCCGAGGTAGGGGTTGCCGGCCGGGTCCGGTGTCCAGGCGTACAGGGTATGCGGTGCCGGTCCTGCGCTTAGCTCGGCACGCAACGCGGCGACGGCGTCCGGGCGCGTGCGCCGGCTCGTGGTGACCAGCAGCGACCCGCCGGCCCGCGCCGCCAGGGCGGAGGCCTGCGCGGCGAGCTGGGTCGCGACCGCCGCGTCGAGCCGCCGCCGGCCCGAATCGCCCCCCACCAGAACGGTGATCCACGGGCGGGGCAGGGCAGAGACCGTGGGGCGCCAGGCCTCCGCCGCCTCGGCCAGCC
This sequence comes from Roseospira marina, assembly GCF_014197855.1. GTDB lineage: Bacteria > Pseudomonadota > Alphaproteobacteria > Rhodospirillales > Rhodospirillaceae > Rhodospira > Rhodospira marina. The sequence continues at coordinate 17,465 of NZ_JACIGJ010000006.1, read as the reverse complement.
GGGCGGCGGTGAGGGGATGCGGCGCGCCGGTGACCACCAGGACGTTGTCGCGCTGGCGCAAGGTCTCCAGCGACCGGTCGTGCGCCGGGACCGCGATCAGGTCAAAGGCGTCGTGGGCGAAGCGCGGATCCTGGATGTGCAGCAGGCGCGGTCCGGCCCCGCCGTCCCGTCGTCGGAGCGTGTCCTTCAGCCAGCGCGCGGCCGCGCCAGCTCGCCGGCCGGTGCTGACCACCAGGGCGGGCGCCGGCCCGTCCAGCAGCGCCGCCGCCGTCGGCGGAGTCGGCCGGACGTGCCCGACCAGCCGCGCCCACGGCCACTCCCGGGCATAGGTCACCGCAACGTCGCGCGCGGGCAGGCCGAGCGCCTGAACCACGCCGCGGGTCTGGCTGTTCGACCCGGCGAGCCCGTCCAGGAGAGCCAGCACCGTCGGGGCCGGGGCGGATTCGGGCGCGGGCGGGGCGATAGGATGCGAGTGTATCATGGCGCGGGCACTATAGAGTGGTTCCGGCGCGTCGTGCCAGAGGACGGCCCCAGAGGGCGGCACCAGAGGGCGGCACCAGAGGACGGTCATCGCGACACCCGTGCGCGTCCGGGGTTGCCGTGCGGGCTGTTGAGCGCCAAGTGAGGGCGACGTGGTGTCCCCGTCCCACGTCCTTGTATCCACCCTTCCGCCGCGACAGGAGCAGCACGACCATGGCGACCTACGACTACGACCTTGTGACCATCGGCGCCGGATCCGGCGGCGTTCGCGCCAGCCGGCTTGCGGCCAGCCGCCACGGCGCCAGGGTCGCCATCGTCGAGAACAGCCGGGTCGGCGGCACCTGCGTCATGCGCGGCTGCGTGCCCAAGAAGCTGCTGGTCTACGGCGCCCACTTCGCCGAGGACTTCGAGGATGCGGCCGGCTACGGCTGGACGCTGGAGGGGGCCCGCCACGACTGGGGCGCTCTGATCGACCACAAGCAGCAGGAATTGACGCGGCTGGAAGGCGTCTATCACCGCCTGCTGCGCGACGCCGGCGTGACCCTGCTGGAGGGGCGCGGTCGCGTGGTCGATCCGCACACCGTGGAGGTCGACGGCCGTCGCGTGACGGCGGAGAGAATCCTGATCGCCGTGGGCGGCTGGCCGACCCTGCCCGATATCCCGGGCATCGAGCACGCGATCACCTCGAACGAGGCGCTGGACCTGCCGACGCGGCCGGAACGCATCGTCATCGTCGGCGGCGGCTTCATCGCGGTCGAGTTCGCCGGCATCTTCAACGCCCTCGGCTCGCGCGTGACGGAGGTCATCCGTGCCGGCCAGATCCTGCGCGGCTTTGACGAGGATCTGCGGGCCTCGCTGGCGAGCGAGATGGAGAAGAAGGGCATCCGCATCCGCCGCGAATGCCAGGTCCGCTCGATCGAAAAGCGCGCCGATGGCACCCTGTCCCTGCTGTCCGACTGCGGCGAGGAGATGGAGGCCGATGCGGTGATGTACGCCACCGGCCGGGCCCCGAACACGGCGAACCTGGGGCTGGAGGAGATCGGGGTGACCCTGGGCAAGGGCGGCGCGGTCGTGGTGGACGAATGGAACCGCTCGTCCGTCGACAGCATCTACGCTATCGGCGACGTCACCGACCGGGTGAACCTGACCCCGGTGGCGATTCGCGAGGGCATGGCCTTCGTCGCCACTGTGTTCGGCAACACACCGACCCCGGTGGACTACGGCGCCGTTCCCTCGGCTGTGTTCAGCCAGCCGCCGGTGGGCACCGTGGGCCTGACGGAGGCGGAGGCCCGCAAGCAGGAGGCCGTCGATGTGTACGTCTCGCGCTTCCGCCCCATGCGGTTCACGCTGTCCGGCCGCGACGAGAAGACGATGATGAAGCTGATCGTCTCGCGCGAGACCGACCGCGTGCTCGGCGCCCACATGGTCGGCGTGGACGCGCCGGAGATCATCCAGGGGATCGGAATCGCGATGAAGGCGGGCGCGACGAAGGCCCACTTCGACGCCACCATCGGAATCCACCCGACGGCGGCCGAGGAGTTCGTGACCATGCGGGACCCGCTGCCGGACCCGTCGTTCGAGAACACGGAATAGGTATGATCTTGGGCGCGGGACCTGCACATACGCATCGTCCGTGCGGACGGCGGCCTGAGTCGTCAGAAGGGTGTGGAACAACGCGCCCGGGTTGCCTAATGTAGAATAACTGAAACAGGGGGACGTTGACGGGTTGCGTCGACGGCCTATCGGTCCCCCGTCCAGCGGCGGTTCGGTTGCCAGGGGCTGGACCCCGAAAACCGCCCCGGTTCAAGGCCGGGACGGCGTCATCCGACCCGACGCGCCGCCGCCCGGCCCAGATCCGGAGCCGGCCCAAGACCAGGAGGAAACGCGGCGTCCCGTCCGCGTTCGAGCGCGCCCCATGGATACACTCTTTGACTCCGGCCTTCCGTCGTCCTTCCTCTCCGGCGCCAACGCGACCTACATCGCTGAGTTGTACGAGCGATACCTCGCTGATCCCGACAGCGTGGATACGGCGTGGCGGTCCTTCTTCGCGGAGCTGAGCGACGGGGCCGACGACATCCGGGCCGAGCTGCGCGGGCCGTCCTGGAACCGGCAGGACCGCGCCGTTATCGGCACGCTGGACCCGGACGCGGAGCCGGCCAAGGAGGCCCTCAAGGGCGGCGCCAAGGGGAAAGGTAAGGGCACGGCCGCGCCGGCCGAGGCCGCCCCGTCGACCGAGGCGATGCGCGCCCACACGCTCGACTCCATCCGCGCGCTGATGATGATCCGCGCCTATCGCGTGCGGGGCCATCTGGAAGCGCAGCTCGACCCCCTGGGCCTGAACGAACCGGAACCGCACCCGGAGCTGGACTACCGCAGCTACGGCTTCACGGACGCCGATCTGGATCGAGAAATCTTCATCGACAACGTGCTGGGGCTGGAATCCGCGACCCTGCGCCGGATCGTCGAGGTGGTGCGCGAAACCTATTGCGGCCACATCGGCGTCGAGTTCATGCACATCCAGTACCCGGATCAGAAGGCCTGGATCCAACGCCGGGTCGAGAGCGAGTTGAACCGCACCGCCTTCACCGACCTCGGCCGTAAGACCATCATGCAGCGGATCATCGAGGCGGAGACCTTCGAGACCTACCTGCACCGCAAGTACATCGGCACCAAGCGCTTCGGGCTGGAAGGTGCGGAAAGCACCATCCCCGCCATCGAGCAGATCCTGAAGCGCGGCAGCCAACTGGGCCTTGAGCATGTGGTCATCGGCATGGCCCACCGGGGTCGCCTGAACATCCTGACCAACGTCATGCACAAGCCGCTGGAGGCCATCTTCAGCGAGTTCGAGGGCAACGCCGCCAACCCGGAGGACGTCCAAGGCTCCGGCGACGTGAAATACCACCTCGGTACCTCGGCGGATCGCGATTTCGACGGCAAGACCATCCATGTGTCGCTGAACGCCAACCCGTCGCACCTGGAGGCCGTGGACCCCGTCGTGCTCGGCAAGGTCCGCGCCCGGCAGACCCAGATCGGGCCGGAGGGGCGGAGCCAGGCCATGGGCCTCCTGCTCCACGGCGACGCCGCCATGGCGGGGCAGGGCGTGGTGGCGGAGTGCTTCGCGCTGTCGCAGCTCATCGGATACCGCACCGGCGGCACCATCCATATCGTGGTCAACAACCAGATCGGCTTTACCACCAACCCGAAGTACGCCCGCTCCGGCCAGTACTGCACCGACATCGCCAAGATGATCCAGGCGCCGATCCTGCATGTGAACGGCGACAATCCCGAGGCCGTCGTGCACGCCGCGCGCGTGGCCATCGAATTCCGTCAGGAGTTCCATTGCGACGTGGTGCTGGACATCGTCTGCTACCGTCGCCACGGCCACAATGAAAGCGACGAGCCGGCCTTCACCCAGCCGCGCATGTACAAGCGCATCGGCGAGCATCCGACGACGCGGGAAATCTATGCCCGGCACGTGATCGACTCCGGCCTGCTGACGCAGGAGGACGTGGACGGCATGCTGAAGGACTACACGGACCGCCTGGATGCCGCGTTCAAGGTGGGAGAGACCTATCGCCCCAACCGGGCCGACTGGCTCACGGGAAGCTGGGAAGGGCTCGAGGCCGCGTTCGGCGAGGAGGAATACAAGCAATACGTCACGGCTGCCAAGCGACCGGCGCTGGAGACCGTGTTCAAGGCCATCTCCTCGCCGCCCGAAAACTTCGACCTGAACCCGAAGATCGCCCGCCAGCTCAAGGCCAAGGCCAAGATGGGCAAGACCGGTGAGGGCATCGATTGGGCCACGGCGGAGGCGCTGGCCTTCGGCACCCTGGTGTTGGAGGGCCACCCGGTTCGCCTGTCCGGCCAGGACGTCGGGCGCGGCACGTTCTCGCAACGGCACGCCGTGCTGGTGGACCAGACGGACGAGACCAAGTACTTCCCCCTCAACTCCATCCGCGAGGGGCAGGCCGAATTCAACGTGTTCGACAGCCCGCTGTCCGAATACGCGGTGCTTGGGTTCGAATACGGCTACTCCGCGCAGGACCCCATGGCGTTGGTGCTGTGGGAGGCCCAGTTCGGCGACTTCGCCAACGGCGCCCAGGTGATCTTTGACCAGTTCATCGCCGCCGCCGAATACAAGTGGCTGCGCATGTCCGGGCTGGTCGTGCTGCTGCCCCATGGCTACGAAGGCCAGGGGCCGGAGCATTCCTCGGCGCGCCTGGAGCGGTATCTGCAGTTGTGCGCTGAAGACAACATGCAGGTCTGCAACCTGACCACGCCGGCGAACTACTTCCACGCCCTGCGCCGCCAGATCCGGCGGAACTTCCGCAAGCCGCTGATCATCATGTCGCCCAAGTCGCTGCTGCGTCACAAGCTGTGCGTCAGCCCGCTGGACGCGCTGAGCGAGGGCGGCCGGTTCTATCGCGTGCTGCCCGAGACGGACGATCTGGTGCCGGATGAGGATATCCGCCGCGTCGTGCTGTGCACCGGCAAGGTGTATTACGACCTGCTTCAGGCCCGCCGCGACCAGGAGATCAAAGACGTCGCCCTGGTGCGGGTCGAGCAACTCTATCCCTGGCCCAAGGACAGCGTGCAGCGCCAGCTTAGCCGGTATCCGAAGGCCGAGGTCGTGTGGTGCCAGGAAGAGCCGGCCAACATGGGCGCCTGGGTGTTCGTCGACCGCCGCCTTCAGTACGCGCTGGAGGAGTTGCGCAACACGGCGCGGCGGGCGCACTATGCGGGACGCAAGGCGTCGGCCTCGACCGCCGCCGGTGTCGCCCGCAACCACACCCGGGAGCAGGCCCAGTTGATCGAACAGGCGCTGACCTGGTCGCTGGATGCGCTTCCGCAACCGTTCGTGCGGCCCACCGGCCTGTCGCAAGTGAACTGAGGGCGTCCGCCGCCCGGACCAGAAACCCTCGGGGTTCCTTTCCGATGTTCGATGCGCACCCGTTTCACGATCCATGGCCGGGGACCGCCGCCACGGGCGGTCCGGCACCGGACGCGCGACCACCAGACGCGCGACGACCGGGCGCCCCACCCTGGCCGCAGGGGGCGGGCCGGGTGGCCCGTCGGCCGGCTGCCGTCGGGGCGCGTCTCCATTTCACAGCACCGTCGGCGTTGGGGCGCCTCGTATAGGGGTGCCGCCGAGCGGCACAGGACAAACACCGCCGATCCATCGGCACGGGACGCACCGCCACACCGGGCCCCGGAACGCGAAGAAGGATGGAAGGAACATCGATGGCCACCGAGATCACCGTCCCCGCCCTGGGCGAATCCGTCAGCGAGGCCACCGTGGCCAAGTGGCTGAAGAAGGAAGGGGACGCGGTCGCCGCCGACGAACCCCTTGTGGAGCTGGAAACCGACAAGGTCACCGTTGAGGTGAACGCGCCGGAGGCGGGCGCGCTGTCCGAGATCGTCGCCGCCGAGGGCGCCGAGGTCGAGGTCGGTGCGCTGCTTGGCCGCATCGAGGCCGGCGCTTCCGGGGCCAAGGCCGCGCCGAAGGCCGGAAGCAAGCCGGAGCCCAAAGGCGACAAAAAGGCCGAAAGCAAGCCCGACCCGAAAGCCGAGCCCAAAGAAAAGGCGCAGCCCGCCGCGTCCGGTGGCACCGCCAATCTGGACCATCCGCTGTCGCCGGCCGTGCGCCGTCTGGTGGAGGAGCGGAGTCTGGATCCGTCCGCAATCCCCGCGACCGGCAAGGACGGTCGCCTGACCAAGGACGACGTCGTCACCTTCCTGGAACGCGGCCAGCCGGCCAAGGCCGCCGAGCCCGCGAAAAAAGCTCCGGCTGCCGCCAAGGCGCCGCGCGCGGACGATCCGCGCGAGGAGCGCGTGCCCATGAGCCGCCTGCGCCGCCGTATCGCGGAGCGCCTGAAGGAGGCCCAGAACAACGCCGCCATGCTGACCACCTTCAACGAGGTGGACATGACGGCCATCCTGAAGGTGCGCGAGCAGTACAAGGACGCCTTCGAAAAGAAGCACGGCGTCCGCCTGGGCTTCATGTCGTTCTTCATCAAGGCGGCGGTGGTCGCCCTGCGCGAGGTTCCGGCGGTCAACGCCGAGATCGACGGCACCGACATCGTCTACAAGAACTACTACGACATCGGCGTGGCCGTGGGCGGACCGCAGGGTCTGGTCGTGCCGGTGGTGCGCGACTGCGACACCAAGAGCTTCGCCGAGATCGAGGCCGACATCGCCGGCTACGGCAAGAAGGCCCGCGACGGCAGCCTGACCATGGAGGAGATGACGGGCGGTACCTTCACCATCTCCAACGGTGGGGTGTACGGATCGTTGATGTCCACGCCGATCCTGAATCCGCCGCAGTCCGCCATCCTGGGCATGCACAAGACCCAGCAGCGGCCGATGGTCATGCCGGACGGCTCCATTCAGGCGCGACCGATGATGTATCTGGCCATGAGCTACGATCACCGCATCATCGACGGCAAGGAGGCGGTCACCAGCCTGGTGCGCATGAAGGAATGCCTGGAGGATCCGCAACGGATTCTCCTCGACATGTAACGAGCCGCCCGCCGACGGGGCGTCCGGAAACGGGCGCCCCGTTGGTTCATGGGGGGCCGGGAACGGGGACACGAGGCGGACCGGCCGGGCGCGGGGGCGCCGGGCCGATCCGGACAAAGAAGTCGCAAGAGGAAGGACCTATCCGATGAGTGACAATCCGTATGATCTGGTCGTGATCGGCGGCGGCCCGGGGGGGTACGTCTGCGCCATCCGCGCGGCCCAGTTGGGCATGAAGGTCGCGTGCGTGGACATGCGCAAGACGCTGGGCGGCACCTGCCTGAACGTCGGCTGCATCCCGTCCAAGGCGCTGCTGCACAGCTCGCACCTGTTCGCGGAGGCCAAGCACGGCGCGGCCGATCACGGCATCAAGATCACCGGAACCGTGAAGGCGGACCTCGCTGCGATGATGGCGCGCAAGGACAGCGTGGTGAAGGCCAACGTGGACGGCATCGCCTACCTGTTCAAGAAGCACAAGATCGACTGGATCAGCGGCATGGGCCGCATCGACGCCGCCGGTGAAGTGGGTGTGGCCCTGCACGACGGCGGCGACATGACGCTTGTGACGGATGCCATCGTGCTGGCCACCGGCTCCGAGGTCGCGGCTCTGCCGGGCGTGGAACTGGACGGGCGCATGATCGTCGATTCCGCCGGCGCGCTCGCGCTGCCGAAGGTGCCCAAGCGCATGACCGTGATCGGCGCCGGCGTCATCGGCCTGGAGCTGGGCTCGGTCTGGAGCCGTCTCGGTGCCGAGGTGACGGTGATCGAGTACCTGGATCACGTTCTGCCCAACATGGACGCCGAGGTGCGCAAGCACACCCAGCGCATCCTCAAGAAACAGGGCCTCACCTTCCGCCTATCCACCAAGGTGACCGAGGCCAAGAAGACCAGCAAGGGCGTCTCCCTGACCGTCGAACCGGCGGCGGGCGGCGAGCCGGAAACCCTCGTCTCCGACGTCGTGCTGGTGGCCATCGGGCGCGCGCCGCACAGCCTGGGCCTCGGCCTGGACAAGAACGGCATCGAGCGGACGGAGCGTGGGTTCATCAAGGTCGATGAGCGCTACCAGACCACCGCCAAGGGCATCTACGCCATCGGCGATGTCATCGGCGGGATGATGTTGGCCCACAAGGCGGAGGAAGAGGGTGTCGCGGTCGCCGAAATCCTGGCCGGGCAGGCGGGGCATGTGAACTACGACGCCATTCCGTCCGTGGTCTACACATGGCCGGAGATCGCCGCCGTCGGCAAGACCGAGGAGCAGCTCAAGTCCGCCGGCACCGACTACAAGGTTGGATCGTTCCCGTTCACCGCGAACGGCCGGGCGCGCGCCAACAACGACACCGACGGTTTCGTGAAGATCCTGGCGGACGCCCGCACCGATCGGGTGCTCGGCTGCCATATCATTGGGCCATCGGCCGGTGACCTGATCCAGGAGGTCGTGGTCGGCATGGAGTTCGGCGCCTCCGCCGAAGACATCTTCCGCGCCAGCCATGCCCACCCGCAGCTTGGCGAGTCCATCAAGGAGGCCGCGCTGGCCGTCCACGGCCGTCCGCTGCATTTGTAAGACTGACCGCGCCGGGGACCGATCCGTTGGGATCCGGCGCGATCTGCTTTGACCCTCCTATGCGCGGGGCATGCTTCCCTCCGAAAAGGCCCGTTCCAAAAAGGATCATTCCGTGACGACCGCCGCTCCCGTCGCCGCCCCCGCTCCCGCGCCGACGGACCCCATCCCCGGGCCGGGGGCGCCCATCCGGCTTCGTCCGCACCACGTTCTGTGCATCCTGACCTTTCTGGGCAAGGGCTACACCCCGGGCTTTACGGTCAACATGAACGCGGTGGTGCGGCGGCTGGCCGCGGGTGCCGAGATCGAGGTGGTCACGGGGCCGGACGATATCTGCGCCCCCCTGCTCGTGGAGCAGGAGCAGCCGCATTGCCACCGCGAGAGCGTGACCGCCCGGGACGACCGGGCGGCCGCCGATGTCGCACGCCTGTTGCAGACCCCTATCCAGCCCGGGGCTCGCCTGGTGCTGACGGCGGAACGGCTCCGGCAGTTGCGGAACGCCTATGCGGCGGGGCCGCTGCGCGGCGCCTGTTCGGGCTGCGACTGGAGCGACCTGTGTGCCGCGGTCGCCAACGCCGGGTTTTCGGGCGCCGTGCTTCAGATACCCTGATCCGGGCCGGTCTTACCGCGTCTTGAACACGGATTCAGCGGCGGCCTTGGCGCCACCCTTGGCGTCGATGGTGGCGCGCGCCCGCGTGATTTCGGCCTCAAGCTGGGTGATGTAGTGCTCCAGGTCGCCGACCGACATCACCTCCAGGTTCGGCGGCTGGGCCAGCACCGGGCGCGGCTCCAGATCGTCGGTATCGATGGGCATGGTGTCCGACCTTCCCTATCCCGTGATGTGCGTGCGATCAGGCGCGTGACGGCGCCTTGACCGCGCCGTCGGCGTCGCGCGAGGGCACCATCAGCGTGGCCTCGCCGTCCACCACCACCGTGCCGCCCACGGTCCCCCAGGTGTGGAACGTGGCGAATTTCTTCTTCGGCACCAGCGCGGTCAGCTCCACATGCGCGCGCAGGGTATCGCCGATGCGCACCGGCGCCTTGAACGTCAGGGACTGCGACACATAGATAGAGCCCGGCCCTGGAAAGCGGGTGCCGAACAGGGCCGAGATGACGGCACCGCTGAGCATGCCGTGGGCGATGCGGCCCTTGAACAGGGTGGTGGCGGCGTATTCCTCGTCCATATGGGCGGGGTTGGTGTCGCCGGACACACCCGCGAACAGCAGGATATCCGCCTCCGTGATGGTCTTGCCCATGGAGGCCGTCTGTCCGACCGCCAAATCCTCGAAATACGTGTGTACCGGACTGTCCATGGAGCGTCCCCGTGTGCCAGCGTGCAACCAGAGCACACGGTAGAACCATTACGGTAAGGGTGCAAGGCAGGCGAGAACGCCCGCCTATTTCGCAGGCGTAATATTTCGGTTGCGCGGGTCGGCGCTTCGCCTAGACTGTCCGGCGGCGCGGGAATGTTTCGCGAGGCGGACCCCAGCCGCCACAGGACTCCGTCCGGGGATTGGACCGGGACGTCCATGTGTCGGGAGCTTTCGGGAGCGCCTCAGGCTCACCTGTGGCGTCGGGAGACCCCCATGGTACCGTCCTCGGACCGGGCGCGGCTTAGGGCCGGGAGCGCCAAGCCGGGCTCCATCCAAAGTTCCGCCCGAAGCCCAAAACCCTCCAGTCTTCTCCAGCCCGACCTTCTTCAGCGCCAGGTCGTCCTGGATGTCGGCCGCGCCTCGCTCTCGAGTCGGCGGGGGTGGTCTCCTCGGGGATCGCAAGGGTGGCGCATTCGATTACCAAAGAGAGATGCGCGGGTGCCCTGGCAGCCCGTAGGACCCATTGTGCGGGGGCTCGGCGGGTACGGCAGGATGGCCCCCACTCCCGCCGCCGCGCGGGACCTATCCGATCCGGGGCGTGCGGTCGGCACGGAGGAAGGGAATGACCGGACCGTCATGAAGGGTGCTGACCCGCGATGCGCGCGGGTTCATGGACCGCCCTGTGCGATCCTGTTGCGTATCGCACACACGGCACGCCGGACATAACGCCCGAGCGTGACTCGGCCCCTTGACGATCGGCACCCGAGAGCAAACAGTCTGGGCCAATTTCGTTCGCGTTCGCGAATTTTTCTGTGTGCGTCGCGGCAGAACGTCGCACCGGCCGCGCCACCGGATCACGCCAAAGGGGGTCCCATGACGGCCAACCAAACCCGCGCCAACCGTACCTACGACGAGATCGCCATCGGGGATGAGGCGACGGTGCGTCGTGTGTGCACGGGGCGCGATATGATCGTGTTCGCCCATGCCTCGGGGAACTACAACCCCCTCCATCTGCCGCATGCCAACCGCGACGGCGAACACGGGGTCGTGGCCCCCAGCATGTGGGTCGGCTCGCTGTTTTCGGCGGTGCTGGGGAACCTGCTGCCGGGGTTCGGGACGCTTTACCTGGGCCAGACGCTGAAGTTCCACGGCCGCGCCCATGTCGGCGATCACCTGAGCGTGCGGGTCACCGTGGTGGACAAGCGGCCGGATAACATCGTCGTGCTGTCGTGCATCGTGGTCCGCGACCCGGACGAGAACGGCGCCGGCGAAACCTTGCTGTGCGAGGGGCTGGCCGAGGTGGTCGCTCCGACGGAGGCTCAGCACATCGCCGCCGATGCCCTGCCGGACCTGTTGGTGGAAAGCCATCGCCACTTCGACGCCCTGATGCACGCCTGCGAGGGGTTGCCCCCGCTGCCGACGGCGGTGGTGGCGCCCGAGGAGGAATCGGCGCTCGCCGGGGCGTTCCTGGCTGCCGATCAGGACCTGATCGCGCCGGTTCTGGTCGGTGATGCCGCCCGGATGGCCGAGGTCGCGGCGACGATGGGCCGGACGCTGGACGGCTACGAGGTGATTGACGTGCCCGACCATCTGGCGGCCGCCGCGCGCGCCGTCGCCCTGGTGCACGAGGGGCGCGCCAAGGCGCTGATGAAGGGCCACCTGCACACCGACATCCTGCTGGGGCAGGTGACGAAGCGCGACGGCGGGCTGCGCACCGGACGGCGCATCAGCCATGTGTTCGTCATGGATGTGCCGGGGCTGGACCACCTGCTGCTGATCTCGGATTCCGCGATCAACATCGCGCCCGACCTCGACGCCAAGGTGGACATCACCCAGAACGCCATCGACGTCGGCCGCGCCCTCGGCCTGGGCACGCCGCGCGTGGGTGTGCTGTCGGCGGTGGAGACGGTCAACCCGAAGATCCCCTCCACGCTCGACGCCGCCATCCTCTCCAAAATGGCCGAGCGCGGGCAAATCAAGGGTGGCATCGTCGACGGCCCGCTGGCGATGGACAACGCCATCGACATCCACGCCGCCGAGACCAAGGGCATCACCTCGCTGGTCGCCGGCCGCGCCGAGGTGCTGATCGTCCCGAACCTGGAATCCGGCAACATGCTGGCGAAGGAACTGGCGTTCGTCGCGCACGCCGAAAGCGCCGGTCTGGTGCTGGGTGCCAAGGTTCCGCTGATGGTCACCAGTCGCGCCGACAACGACCGCGCCCGGCTGATCTCCTGCGCCGTCGCGCTGCTGTACCAATACTGGGCCTCCACGGGCTCGTCCCGTCTGGACGAGGACGCCGAGACGCCCGCGCGGCCGATGCGGGCGGCGCAGTAGCCCGCCCCCCGCACTCCCGGCCACCCCCGCCGCTCACCCCGGGTGCGGCGGCCGTGACGCGCGCCCGTGCTCTCGGGGCGCACGCGCACGGGCCGCGCCCCCCCCCGATCACTCCTGGATCGCAGGACGCCCCATGACCGATCCCCGCCATATCCTGACGCTGAACGCTGGGTCTTCGAGCCTGAAGGTGTCGCTCTGGCATCTGGGCGAGACGCCCGACGCCCTGGAGGAATTGGCCCGCGGCCAGATCGAGGGCGTGGGCGACGCGCCGCATTTCGTGCTCAAAAAACCGGATGGGACCCTGCTGGCGGAAAACAGCTGGCCGGCGGGGCAGGGGCCGGGCACGCACAAGCAGGCGCTGGACCTGATCCTCGATTGGAAGCGCGACCATGTGGGCGCTCTGGAGATCGCCGCCATCGGCCACCGCGTGGTGCATGGTGGACCGTACATCACGGAACCGACCGTGCTGGACGACGAGATCCTGACGCGGCTGGAGACCTATGTTCCGCTCGCGCCCTTGCACCAGCCGCACAACATTCGGGGTATCCAGGCGGCGCAGCATGCGTTTCCGGACGCGCTTCAGGTCGCATGCTTCGACACCGCGTTTCACCGCCGCCATCCGTGGGTCAACGACACCTATGCGCTGCCGCGCGAGTTGTACCGGGAGGGCGTGCGCCGCTACGGGTTCCACGGCCTGTCGTATGAGTATGTGGCCGGGGAACTGCGACACTTGGCGCCGGAGACTCTGAAGGGGCGCGTCGTCATCGCCCACCTCGGCAACGGTGCCAGTCTGTGCGCCATGGAGAACGGCCGCAGCATCGACTGCACCCTGGGCTTTACGGCCCTCGACGGGCTAGCCATGGGCACCCGCTGCGGCCAGCTTGATCCCGGTGTCGTCCTCTACCTGATCGAGGAAAAGGGGATGAACGCCAAGGGCATCAGCGATCTGCTGTACAAGCAGTCCGGCCTCAAGGGCCTGTCGGGGCTGAGCCACGACATGCGCACCCTGGAAGAGGTCGGCACGCCGGAGGCCCAGGGCGCCATCGCCTACTTCGTCAACCGGATCCGGCGCGAGATCGGGGCCATGGCGGCGCTGTTGGGCGGGCTCGACGCGCTGGTGTTCGCGGGCGGCATCGGGGAGAACGACGTCACCCTGCGCGCTCGGGTGTGCGAGAACTTCGAGTGGATGGGCCTGATCCTTGATCCGCTGCGCAACGGGGCGCGCGAGACCTGCGTGTCGGCCGAGACCTCCAAGGTCGGGGTGTACGTCATTCCCACCAACGAAGAGGCCATGATCGCCGCCCACACGCGCGCACTGATGACCTAACCAGAGGCGGCAAACCCTGCCATCTTGGGGCCGGACGGTCCGCGCCGGCTCGCCGTTGCGCGCGGCCTTCGGTCCGAAGGCTGGACGCCGGTGGTCGCGGCGCGTGATCCGAAAGCACACGCGCACGCGGCTGCCACCGCCAGTCTGACGTTTCGCGCCAGTAAAGAAGGCATAATATTTTTATATGTACCTATCGTGCAAACAAAAACAGACAAATTGCAGCCTTAAAACTTCGTTAATACATGGGAGTCTAACCTGGGTGCACTTTTGAATTAGTAGTGGTTTAATTGGCGGCCGTGTTCGCCTGGGCGTATCTGCGCCACCCTCTGTTTTACCACTGCATGCAGGGCGATCGAGCCGGGCATGGGCCGCGTCGCCCCACGCCGTATCGGAGAGGGGACCACCATGGCAGGCACCTGGAAATACAGCAACGGAACCGACTGGACCGACGTGAGCGCGGACGTTATCGCCGTGACCGGCGGTGCCCCCTTCGAGGCCGCGGACGATACGTTGGATGTCGTGATTGCGCGGTCGAGCGGCACGTTTTCCGAGACCGAATCAGGGCAGATTCTGTACCGGAGCGGCGGTGCCCTGGAACTGTCGACCAGTGACGGCTTGTACCTGGACTACAGCGACGCTTTTAGCGGCACGCTGACCGCGACCGGCGGTGATGCCGGCGATTCCATGGTCGGCTCGGACAACGCCGACAGCCTGAGCGGCGGCGCCGGCGCCGACACGCTGAGCGGCGGAGCCGGTAACGACAGCCTTCAGGGCGGTCTAGGCGCGGACGGGCACCGAGGCGCAAGGCGAGCTTGTCGGCCAGATCGAGGCGGTAACCGACCCAGGACCCTCAACCCAAAATAATAGTGTTCGTGCGGTCGGCCACTTCTTGGATGGCCTGGATGATACGATCGACCTTGTCATCAGGACGATGGTGCCGACGAGCCCCGGCTCGGCGCCGTCGGACGCAACGATCCACCTTAGGGGCGGGTCGTCCTCGAAAGAGGCCGTTGTCCTAGACACGACCGGGGTCCCCTCGGGAGGAGCGCACTTCCAGGCCGACGACATCGATTTCATCGCCGTCACGGGCCAGGCCACGCTCACGGGTGGCGCGGGGGACAATTACGCGACCGCCGACGACGCGGTGCAATTTATTAAACTGGGGGAAGGCGATGACACCCTCGACGGTGGCGGGGGCGACGATGAGGTGGGCTCCGAAGGCGGTGACGACATTCTGATCGGTGGGTTTGGTGACGACACCATCACCGGCGGCACCGGCTCGGATACGGCCGAGTTCGCCGGATCGTTCGCGGCGGCGGCCATCGGACGCGGCGAGACCGTCACGGTGACCGACTCCGCCACGGACGGGGGCGGTACGGACCTCATCGGCGACGACGTGGAGATTCTGGCCTTCACCGCGGATCAGGAGATGACCCTGGTCCACACCGACGGCCATGCCTCCGTCGCGGGCGTGGGCTTCGACGCGGCGTTCTACCTCGCGCAGAACGCGGATGTGGCGGCGGCGGTCGAGGCGGGTGTGTTCGCCGACGCGGCCGAGCACTTCGCGGCCTTCGGTCTGGCCGAGGGCCGGGCCGGCAACCCGGTGTTCGATGGTGCGTGGTATCTGTCCACCTACACCGACGTGGCCGACGCGGTCGCGGCGGGGGTGTTCGCCTCGCCCGACCAGCACTATGCGCTGTTCGGGGGGCAGGAGGGTCGCGATCCGGGGGCGTGGTTCGATGCCTCCGCCTACATGGACGCCAACACGGACGTGGCGACGTCGGACTTCTCCGCGCTGGAGCACTTCATCCTGCATGGTGCGGGCGAGGGGCGGGCCGGCATCGTGCTCGACACCGATCTGCTGTTGGCGTAGCGCAGAACGGCTGGACCCGGTCTCCAGGGGCACGAAACCGTCGTTGCCCCTGGACGGCCCCCCGCCGAGGTACGATGCCGCATCTCGCGTCGTCTGTTCATGCCGCCGGCTGATACACTGCGCGATCCGCGCGGACACGAAGAGGACGGATCATGGCGCTGGACACGTGGATCGCCTTTACCATCGCCTGCGTGGTCCTGACGGTGATCCCCGGCCCGAGCGTCATGCTGGTGATCGCGCAGGCGCTGACGCGGGGTCGGACGGCCGCCGTGATGTGCATCCTCGGCGACGTCGTTGGCAGCATTGTGCTGATGGGCCTGTCTTTTGCCGGCGTCGGCGCCATCCTCGCGGCCTCCGCCCTCCTGTTCCAGGTCGTCAAGTGGGCCGGCGTTCTCTACCTGGCATGGCTTGGGATCCGCCAGATCCGGGCGGCGCGGCACGACGCGCCAGACATGGCCCGCCACGCGGGGCACGCCTCGTCCTGGGGCAGCTTCTGGGCCGGAACCGTGACGGCGGTGCTGAACCCCAAGGCGATCGTGTTCTACATGGCTTTTCTTGCGCAGTTCATCGAACCACACGGCGATCTGGCGTTTCAGCTTGCGGTGCTGACGGTCACATCCAGCCTTGTCGTCGTGGTGCTGCTTGCCGGCTACGCCGTGATTGCCGAGCGGGCGGGGCGGCTCTTCGACAGCCGGCGCGCGCGCCGTCGCATGGGCTACGCCGGCGGCGGTTTCATGATCGGCGGCAGTGCGGTGATGGCGGTGACGCGCTAGCTGCCTGGGCCTCGAAGGCGCGGATCACGGCGATCATGTCCTGCTCGTGGGCGCCCATCGCCTCCGTGGCTTCGTACAGTCCGGCGCAGAGCGCCATCAGCGGATGGGCGGTGCCGGCGGCCCGTGCGGCCTCGACGACGAGCCGGCTGTTCTTCAGCACGTCCGAGATGCCGGCCTGACGGCTGAAGTCGCGGGTCCGAAGCTTGTCGACCTTCACCCGCGACACGTCACTGGCCATCGGGCCAGCGTTGAGGATATCGGCGAAGCGGTCCATGTCGAGCCCGTGGCGTGCCGCGAAATGCCCGGCTTCGGCAAGGCCGGTGACCATGGTGATCAGGAAGGTGTTGACCGCGAGCTTCATCTGCAGAGCGGCGGGTACCGCGCCGCACTCGAAGACCTGCTTGCAGATCGGCGCGAGCAGGGCGTGCATTCGGTCGACGTCGTCCGGCGCGCCCGCCACCATGCCGACGAGCTGCCCGGCCTCGGCGGGTTTGCGCGAACCCGAGACGGGGGCCTCGACATAGCGTCCGCCGGCGGCGGTGATGTCGTGGGACAGGGCGTGGGAGTACGTGGCCGAGGTCGTGCCCATCGCCACGATGCAATGCCCGGCGACGCGCCGGGAAAACGCCTCCGTTCCGCGCCCGAGCACGGCGTCGGTCGCGGCCTCGTTCTCGAGCATCAGGAGCACGGTGCCGCAGCGCGCGAACAGGTCGTCGGCGTCGGCGGCCACGGTGGCGCCGCATTCCGCCAGCGGCGCGCAGCGCGCCGCGGTCCGGTTCCAGACCACCAGCGGATGGCCGGAGCGGACAAGGTTCTGTGCCATCGGCGTGCCCATCGTGCCAAGGCCAATGAAACCGGTCGGTGGCTCTGTGTGCATGGCGTCGTCCCCCTCGCGTTTGCGTCAGTCTAGCCGTGTCCGAGGGTTCCGAAAAACGAATTAAACGCAGGCTAAAAGCCTGAAAACGGGTACGGTTGCAGGGGAATCGCATTTGAGAAATCGGGGTAGCGGTCGGGCTTGAAATGGATTCTGTAGGGGACTCCCTTGGATTAAGCGGGAGGCTCCATGTCCTGGTTGCTGGACGCATTTGCCGATGTTCCCGAACCTCGGGCGCCCAATGCCCGGCACGACCTTCTTGAGGTTCTGACGATCGCCTTGGTGGCGTCGATCTGCGGGGCGGAGGACTGCTCGGATTTCGCGGATTTCGCGGGCGACCGCGAAGGCCTGTTCCGCGAGTTTCTGACGTTGAAACACGGGATACCCAGCCACGACACTTTTTCCCGGATCTTCCGG
>NZ_JACIGJ010000005.1 GCF_014197855.1 Roseospira marina | reverse complement strand
TCTTTCCAAACCATGGCCGCACCTCCGCGACCATCTTGACGACCTGTTACCCATGTCTCCGGTCTGTTCTGTTACCTATGTATCCGGATTGGACCCCGCCGGCCTCCTCCCCCCGTCGGGGGGGGGGGGGGGGGCTGCGGCCCGCCCGACGGCATCCGGACGTCATCAAGCCGGCACGCAATCCCCATCGTCGGCCAGGGCTGGATAGTCCGTGTAGCCCTTGGCCCCGCCGCCGTACAGCGTATCCCGGTCCAGCGCGGCCAGCGATGCGCCCGTCTGCAAGCGGGTGACCAGATCGGGGTTGGCGATGAACGGCCGGCCGAACGCCACCATGTCGACGCGCCCGTCCGCCACGGCCTCCTGCGCCATCGCCCCGTCGTAGCCGTTGTTGCCGATGTAGGTGTTCCGGAACCGGCGGCGCAGGGCCGCGTAGTCGAACGGCGCAATGTCGCGCGCCCCGCCGGTCGCCCCCTCGATCACATGCAGATAGACGAGGTTCAGGGCATCCAGCCCCTCTACGAGGTGCTCGAACAGCGGCTGCGGGTCGCTGTCCGAAATCCCGTTCGCGGGGGTGACCGGCGCAATCCGGATACCCGTCCGCTCCGCGCCGATCTCTGCGGACACGGCCTCGGCGACCTCCAGGGTCAGGCGCGTGCGGTTGGCGATCGACCCGCCGTACGCATCCGTGCGCTGGTTGGCGCCGTCCTTGAGGAACTGGTCCAACAGATAGCCGTTGGCGGCGTGGATCTCCACCCCGTCGAAGCCGGCGGCGATGGCGTTGGCGGCGGCCTGACGGAAGTCGGCGACAATGCCGGGGATCTCCTCCGCCTCCAGCGCGCGCGGCTCCGACACGTCGACGAATGCGCCGCCGGCGAAGGTCTTGGCCTCGGCACGGATGGCCGACGGCGCCACCGGCGCGGCGCCGCCCGGCTGCAGGCTGACGTGCGAGATGCGGCCGACGTGCCAGAGCTGCACGAAAATGCGCCCGCCGGCCGCGTGCACGGCGTCGGTCACGACGCGCCAGCCGGCGACCTGGGCGTCGGTGTACAGCCCCGGGGTGTCTTGGTACCCCTGGCCCTGCGGCGAGACCTGCGTGGCCTCGGCAATGAGCAGGCCGGCCGTCGCGCGCTGCGCGTAGTACGTCGCCGTGAGCGGACCGGGCACCAGGCCCGCCTGCGCCCGGTTGCGGGTCAGCGGCGCCATGGCGATGCGATTGGACAGGGGAAGGGGTCCGAGCCGATACGGCTCGAATAGAGACGTCGTGGTCATGGGGGGCTCCTGAGAGTCGGAGGGTCAGACTTCTGGAATGGGGAGCGGCGGGCCGCAAATCAACCCCGCCCCGCTGCACCGCACACCGCCCGTTGGCGCGACGACACGCATGGCGCGCTATAACGACCGGCATAGGCCGCCCCTCGCGCAGACCGTTCGCCTATGCCCTACGCCTGTCCTCCCTTTGCCAGGATAGGCCGTGACACGGGCACCCCGTACCATGCGCGCGTCACCACGGGAGGCGACCGGCAGCGGCCAGCCCCGCCCCCAATCAAAGCCCGCCCCCAATCAAAGCCCGGCCCGAAAAAAGCGAGGCCTCGGTCCCCACCGGGACCGCCGCGCGAGGAGTCCTGCCACGATGTCTTTTGATCGGTCACCGTCCACGGCTGGGGACGATGTCACCGCCCTGGCCCAGGCGGCGATTGCCCTGACTGGCGCACGCGAGTCTGGCGATCCCGACGATCTTGAGGTCGCGCTGGCGCTGAACCGCCGGCTATGGGATCGCATCCAGGCGCAGGCCCGGTCCCCCGCGCCGCCGGACCCGACGAAGGCACCCGATGGCACGCGCGACGACCTGCTGCAGGTCTGCGCGTACATGACCCACGCCACACGGTCCGCGCCGGAGGACCTGGACGCGGACGACATCGCCGCCATGATCGACATCAACGTGGATATCGCGCTTGGCCTGCTGGCGCGCCGGGCCCGCGCCCGGTGGCCCAACTACCCGCCCCGCCCCGTCAGAGTCCCAAATAAGCCTCTTTGACGCGGTCGTTGGACAGCAGGCGCGGGCCGGTGTCGGTCAGGACCATGCGGCCCGTCTCCAGCACATAGCCGCGATCGGCGATCCCCAACGCCGCATGGGCGTTCTGCTCCACAAGCAGCAGCGTGGTGCGCTGCTCCTTGAGCCGTGCCACGGTGTCGAAGATCTCCCGCACCAGCAGAGGCGCCAGCCCCATCGACGGCTCGTCCAGCAGCAGCAGGCGCGGATGCGACATCAGCGCCCGGCAGATCGCCAGCATCTGCTGCTGCCCGCCGGAGAGCGTGCCGGCCGGCTGGCGCCGCTTCTCCTTCAGGATCGGGAAGCGCTCGTACATCCGCTCCAGGTCATCGGCGACCTTCGGCCCCTTGCGCCGCACGGCGCCAAGCCGCAGGTTGTCCTCCACCGACAGCGGGCCGAACATCTGTCGGCCCTCCGGCACCTGCGCGATGCCGAGCGCCACGCGCGTGTGCGGGGAGGCCCGGGTGATGTCCTTGCCCTCGAACAGCACGCGCCCGCCGGTGACCGGCTGCACGCCGGAGACGCAGCGGAGCAACGTGGTCTTGCCGGCCCCGTTGGCGCCGACCAGGGCGACCAGTTCGCCCTCCCCCACCGTCAGGTCGACCCCGTCGAGCGCCTGGATACGGCCGTAGTGGCTGGTAAGTCCTTCGATATCGAGCATGGCGTCCCCCTTACACCGTGCCCAGATAGGCGGCGACCACGGCGGGATTGTTGCGCACCGCCTCCGGCGTGCCCTCGGCCAGCGTGCGGCCGTGATCCAGCACGAGGATGTGATCGGACAGGCCCATCACCAGCTTCATGTCGTGCTCGACCAAAACCACGGTCACGCCTGAGCGCGCCACCTTCACGATGACCTCGTCGATCTCGCGGGTCTCCTGGGCGTTCAGGCCGGCGGCCGGTTCGTCCAGCAGCAGCAGGCGCGGCTCGGCGGCCAGCGCGCGGGCGATCTCCAGCCGCTTCAGGGCCCCGTACGGCAGCGACCCGGCGTCCGCGTCGCGATAGGCCGACAGCCCCACGAGGTCCATCAGCTCCGTGCACAGCTTGCGGGCTGCCCGATCCCCGCGTGTGACGGGCGGCAGCCGCAGCAGGCAGGCCAGCAGATTGCGGTTCAGGTGCAGGTGCCGGCCCACCATCACGTTGTCCAGCGCGCTCATGTTCATCATGATGCGCAGGTTCTGGAACGTGCGGGACAGGCCCATGCGCGCCAAATCGTGCGGCTTGCGGCCGGCGATCGGCGTGTCGTCCAGCAGGATCGTGCCGGCGCTGGGCCGGTAGACCCCGGTGATCAGGTTGAACAGCGTGGTCTTGCCGGCTCCGTTGGGGCCGATGATGGAATGGATCGTTCCGGCCTCGATGGTGAAATCGAGATCCTCAATGGCCTGAACACCCCCGAAGTGGATGCCCAGCCCCTCCACGCGCAGCAGGCTCATGACCGCGCCTCCCGCTGGCGGCGTCGCGCCAGCCCGACCAGCGTCGGCAGCAGCCCGCGCGGCATGACGATCATGACCAGCATCATGATGAGGCCGAGGATCATCTGTTCATACCCGGAAAAATCCGCCAGAAGCTGGGGCAGCAGCGTCAGCAGGGCCGCGCCGATCAGCGCCCCGAAGGTCGAGGCCATGCCGCCAAACACCACCATGGTGACGAACAGGATCGAGTGGAAAAAGCTCGCGGAATCGGGCGTCACGAACTCCGAGAAGTGCGCCGACAGGCTGCCCGCCACCGACGCCAGGACGGCGGAGATCACGAACACCATCACCTTGTAGTGCGTGGTGTCGACGCCCGCGACCTCGGCGGCCACCTCGGCGCCGTGCAGCCCGCGCAGCGCCCGGCCGATGGGGCTGTCGATCAGGTTCAGCGCCAGCCAGACCGTCAGGATCAGCACGGCGGCCACGATCCAGTACCAGATCGCGCCACCGTACAGCGGCACACCCGCGACCTCGATGGTCGGCACGTACATGCCGTCCGGGCCGCCGGTCAGCCAAGCCTCCCGGTCGAGGACGATGTGGATGATGACCCCGACGCCGAGCGTCGCCATGGCGAGATAATGCCCGGACAGGCGCAGGATCGGCCGCGCGATCAGGTAGGCCAACACGCCCACCCCCAGCGCGCCCGCCGGCAGAGCCAGCGCGCCGTGCAAGCCGTAGCGCGTGGTCAGGATCGCCGAGGCATAGGCCCCGAGCGCGAAGAACCCGGCGTGCCCGAGGCTGACCTGCCCGGCGTAACCGACGAGCAGGTTCAGCCCCACCACCACGATGGCGTTGATGCCCATGGTGATGGCGACGTCGTACTGATAGTTGTTGGACAGCAGCAGCGGCAGGCATGCGATCACCAGGATCAGCGCGCCCATGCCCCCGACACGCTCCGAAAACAGCATCTGCATCGGGGTCGCCCGGGTGCCCAGGCGGCGCGTGTAGGTCTGCTTCTTGCGGTGCTTGCTGTAGCCCGAAGGTTTGATAGTGGCCATGTCGTTCGGTCCCGCCCCGTCTATACCCGCTCTGTGCCCCGTTTGCCGAACAGACCGCGCGGCATCAGGAACAGCACACCCAGGATGACGACGAAGGCGATCGCGTCCTTGTAATCGGAGGAGATGTAACCCGCGCCCAGGCTTTCGATCACGCCCAGAAGCAGCCCGCCGACGATGGCACCGGGGCCGCTGCCCAACCCGCCCAGGATGGCGGCGGCAAAGCCCTTCAGGCCCAGCATGATGCCGACCTCGAAGTGGGTCGCCGTGATCGGCGCGATCAGAATGCCCGCCACCGCGCCCAGCAGCGCCGACAGGCCGAAGCTGAGCAGCAGGACGACGTTCACGTTGATGCCGACGAGCCGGGCCGCCAGCGGGTTATGGCTGGCCGCCAGGATCGCCTTGCCCACCACGGTGTAATGAAAGAAGACGTGCAGCGCCACGACGATGGCCGCCGTCACCCCAAGGATCCACAGGCTTTGCGGCATCAGCGTCGCCCCGGCGATATCGATCGGGGCGTTGCCGGAGAACGCCGGCAGGGCGTGCAGATCCTTGCCCAGCGTCACGCTCGTCAGCCCGCGCAAGAAGATGCCGGCGCCGACGGTGATGATGATGAGCGTCACCACGTTCGCGTCGCGGGCGCGCTCGATCGCCAGCTTCTCCAGCGCCAATCCCGCCACCATGGTCACTGCGACCGCGCCTAGGATCGCCAGGGGTAGGTCGATCCCCTGGCTCAGCAGGACCCAGG
Organism: Roseospira marina; assembly: GCF_014197855.1. Lineage (GTDB taxonomy): Bacteria > Pseudomonadota > Alphaproteobacteria > Rhodospirillales > Rhodospirillaceae > Rhodospira > Rhodospira marina. The sequence continues at coordinate 309,661 of NZ_JACIGJ010000005.1, read as the reverse complement.
TGACCATGCCGCCCAGCATGACGAACTCGCCCTGAGCGAAGTTGATGATGTGGCTGGCGTTGTAGATCAGCGCGAACCCGAGCGCCACGAGGGCGTAGATCGCGCCACTGGCCAGGCCGGAGAACAGAAACTGAAGCAACTCGACTAGGACGGGGGGCATGGACGGGTTCCGTCTTCGCGTGGGTGGCGGCGTCGACAGGGCGGACGACGGGTCCCCCGCGACGGGATACGGACCGACCGGCGGCGCGGAGGAGATCCCCCGGGCGCCGCCGGTCGCCCCGTTACTCCACCAGGACCCAATCGCCGTCCCGGATTTCCAGCATCCGGAAGGCGGTCAGATCCAGGCCCATGTGATCATCGGCGCTCATGGTGACGCGGCCGGCCGTGCCCATGAAGCCGCTCAGCGACTCCAGCGCGTCGCGCACGGCGGCGGGCTCGGTGGTACCGGCGGCCTCGACCGCCGCCTTGTACATCATCAGGCCGTCGTAGGCATGGCCGCCGAAGGTGGAGACCGATCCCGGACCGTGCACGGCCTCGTAGGTGGTCTTGTAGCCCACCACGACCGGCCGCTGCGGGTCGTCCAGGGGCAGCCTCTCGGCCACGAGCAGCGCGGACGCGGGAAGGCGAACGCCCTCGGCGGCCTCGCCGGCCAGTTCAATGTACTTCTTCGAGGCGACACCGTGCGACTCATACAGCGGCACGTCAAAGCCAAGCTGGGTGAAATTCTTGGTGACGATCGCCGGACCCTGGCCGAACCCCGGGTTCACCACGGCCTGCAGCCCCTCGGTGTTTTTGATCTTGGTGAGCTGGGCGACCATGTCGGTGTCCGAAGGCGCGTAGGTTTCGTCGGCGACAATCTCGATCGCGTAGTCGGGCGCCACATCAACGCACTGTTCGTGCATGGATTTGCCAAAGCCCCCGGTGCCGGAGATCAGGCCGACCTTGGTCAAACCGCGCTTTTGCAGATCCTCGAAAATCTTGCCGCAGGCCATGCGGTCGGTGTGCGGGGTTTTGAACACCCACGGCTTGACGGGGTCGATGACGACCACCCCGCCCGAGAAGGACACAAAGGGAATTTCGGCCCGTTCCACCAGCGGAATCACCGCCATCGTGGTGCCGGTCGCGGAGCCGCCCAGGATGACGTCCACCTCGTCCTCGTCCAGCAGGCGCTTGACGAAGGTGCGCGCCGTGTTGGCGTCCGCGCCGGTGTCGTAGTGGATCAGCTCCAGCGGACGGCCGAGCAGGCCGCCGGCGCCGTTGATGCGGTCAATGTACATCTCCAGCGTCTTCAGTTCGGGATCGCCCAGGAACGACGCCGGGCCGGTCACCGCCAGGAACGAGCCGACGCGGATGGGATCCTCCTGTGCGTCCGCCGACGCGGCCAGCCCAACCGCGGCGCCGACCACGCCGGCCACCATTAAGGCGTGGGACAAGCGCTTGACCATGAATGTGCCCTCCCCTGATATCCGTCTTTGTTGTGTCATGCGTGCTGACATCGTTTTTTGTGCGCCGGATCGATCTGAGGCGCGGACGCGCTGCCAAAGCCCCCGGCGCGCGCCCGGCGAGACCTTAGCCGATGGAGGGATGGGATGAAACTGTCTCGACACCCGGTCGGACGCGCCGCTGAGACGGCGATCCGAGAGCAAAAAAAGGGCGCTCCGCCAAAGCCGAACGCCCTGAAAAGTCTGTCCAGGTCAGGGATGCAGAGGACACCACCCGCTGCCGGGTGGTCACCGGGGGCCGTCTTGTCACCGTCCCCCCGTCCCGGTCCAACCACCATCGGGGCCACCACGATACGCTCCCTCACCCTGCCCCAGGACGGCGGCCCCATGCCGACCAAGCCTGTACGGCCCCATCGGAACGGTCACCAACCGGTCCAGCGCCAGAGCGGAAGCGCACCCCACTGACAGTCCCAGATTACCAGCAAAACGGGTTGGCAGAAGGCGCGCATCGGACCGTCATGCTTTGTTGACACATTGTGCGCGAACGAACTAGGCGCCTCATTCTTTCGAACGGCCTCCGGCTGGGTCCTGGACCGCAGCGCACGCACGACGGACGTATGCCTTCTGTTCGGGATCCCTTCCGTCAGGATTGCCGAACCGCCGCGCCGGCTGGTATGACGCAAAATGTTGGGCGTCATGACAGCATCATAATACTGTCATACACTGCCGTACCGCAAAACGGTCGGCGCCTACCACCATTGAGGAGACGCCACGTCGTGACCCCGAAGGACTTCAAGCACTGGCGCAAGGGCGTCATGCGCATGTCCCAGAAGGAGGCCGCCGAGGCGCTTGGCCTGAAGCGCCGCGTGGTCCAGTACTACGAAAAGGGCGAGCGCGATGGCGACAGCATCGACATCCCGAAAACCGTCCGGCTGGCCTGCTTCGCGTTGGCGCAGGGCGTGACGGACTACTTCGGGCCGGGAACCGGTGTTCAGGGCGTGTTGCCCGACCCGGCGGCCGGAACGCGGCCGGCCCCGGATGCGGTGACGGGCTCCAAGACCCCGAAGAAACCAAAGACCACTAAGACCGCCCCCGCGAAGGCGTAACCCACGCACCGCCGCGGCGTATCCGGCCCGGCGGGGACCTCTCGGGTGCTTGATCGAAACGACGCGGAGTCGGATCGTTCGGGCCGATGGAGGCCGCGACGGGGACCCGGCCGGCCCGCCAGGATCCCATCCCGCTCCGGGACACAGCACCCGGATCCTGAAGCGGGGCACAATCCACCTTTCACCGGCGAGCGGCCCGCGCTATGGTGCGCCGGCCGCGCACCCCGCCTCTCGCGACGGGCGTGGTTTCAATTTTTTCGCCCGCCCGATCCTCAACCCTCAAGACGAAGCCGATGGCCCGACGCAGACAAATCTATGAAGGCAAGGCCAAGGTCCTGTTCGAAGGACCGGAACCCGGTACCCTTGTTCAGTATTTCAAGGATGACGCCACCGCCTTCAACAATCAGAAGAAGGGCACCATTACCGGCAAGGGGGTCCTGAACAACCGCATCAGCGAGTATCTGATGCTGCGGTTGGCGGAGATCGGTGTGCCGACGCACTTCATCCGCCGGCTGAACATGCGGGAACAGTTGGTGCGCGAGGTTGAGATCATCCCGATCGAGGTGGTGGTTCGCAACATCGCCGCCGGCTCGCTGTCGAAGCGATTCGGCATCCAGGACGGGACGGTGCTGCCCCGCTCCATCGTCGAGTACTATTATAAGAGCGACGAACTGGGCGACCCGATGGTCACCGAGGAGCACATCACCGCCTTCGGCTGGGCCTCGATCCAGGACCTGGACGAGATCATGAGCCTGTCTCTGCGGGTCAACGACTATCTGTCGGGCCTGTTCCTCGGGATCGGCCTCAAGCTCGTCGACTTCAAGCTGGAGTTCGGCCGCGTCTACGACGACCAGACCGACGAGATGACTCTGGTCCTCGCCGACGAGATCAGCCCCGACAACTGCCGCCTGTGGGACGTCAAAACCAACGACCGCCTGGACAAGGACCGGTTCCGCCGCGACATGGGCGGCGTCGAGGAAGCCTACCAGGAGGTCGCCCGCCGACTCGGCATCCTGCCCGAGGGTGGGCCGCGCGACATGCCCGGTCCCTCGACCGTTCAGTAACCCGGCCAGCGGACCGACCTGGCCGGTGGGTCCGCCTCGCCCGACCGTTTCACCGCGACCGTTTCACCGCGACTGTTGCGCTGGGCAGACCCGGCCCCGCCGGCCTCTCCGCCGCAGCCCGCCCCCGGGGATCGAACCCCGGGCGTCGAACAAGGAGGATCCGCCCCGTGAAGGCGCGCGTTCATGTCACTCTGAAATCCGGCGTGCTCGACCCCCAGGGCAAGGCGATCGCCCAGGCGCTCCAGGCCCTTGGCTTCGACGGCGTGAAGGACGCCCGACAAGGCAAGGTCATCGAGTTGGACCTGGAGGACGGCGACACCAGCGCCGCCCAGGCCCGCGTCGACGAGATGTGCCGCCAGTTGCTGGTCAATTCGGTCATCGAAACCTACCGCGTCGAACTGGAAGGGTAGGCCTGCCCCGGACGTTCGACGCCCGGACGTCCGTGCCGCCCACCGCTCCCGCCCCCAGCGTCGTCCGCGCGTCGCGCGCCACGCCCCCACCCTCCTCCGGGGAGGGGCCTCGCCCGGACGGCAGTCAGGCCTTCCGTCGCAAGGGAACCCACCGTGAAAGCCGCCGTCATCGTCTTCCCTGGCTCCAACTGCGACCGCGACGTGGCCGTCAGCCTGGAGCGTACCACCGGACGCCCGCCGCTGATGCACTGGCACGCGGACGCCGATCTGCCCGAGGACCTGGACCTGATCGTCATTCCGGGTGGGTTCTCCTACGGCGACTACCTGCGCAGCGGCGCCATGGCCGCCCGCTCCGCCGCCATGGCCGGCGTGCGCACCGCCGCCGCCAAGGGCCGCGCGGTCCTGGGCATTTGCAACGGCTTCCAGGTGCTGTGCGAGGCCGGCCTGCTGCCCGGCGCGCTGATGCGCAATCGCTCTCTGCACTACATCTGCCGGGACGTCTATCTGCGGGTCGAAACCACGGATTCGATCTTCACCGGGCATTACGCTCCGGCCCAGGTGGCGCGCATTCCCATCGCGCACCACGACGGCAACTACGTGGCCGATCTAGCCACGCACTGCGCGCTGGAGGACGAGGACCGTATCGCCTTCCGCTACTGCACCCCGGCCGGCAAAGTGACGGACGACGCCAACCCGAACGGCTCGCTGGACAACATCGCCGGCATTCTGTCGGAGGAGCGCAACGTGCTGGGCCTGATGCCCCACCCCGAACGGCTGGCCGATCCCCGCCTGGGCGGCACCGACGGCCAGCCCATCTTTGCCTCGCTGATGGAGGCGCTCTCGTGACCGCCGTCGAGATCACCCCCGCCGTCATCGCCGAGCATGGCCTGAACGCCGAGGAATACGCCCGCGTCCTGGAGATCCTCGGCCGGGAGCCGAACATCACCGAGTTGGGCATCTTCTCGGTCATGTGGTCGGAGCACTGCTCCTACAAATCCTCCAAGAAGTGGCTGAAGACGCTGCCGACCACGGCGCCCTGGGTGATCCAGGGCCCGGGCGAGAACGCCGGCATCGTCGACATCGGCGACGGCCTGACCGCTGTCTTCAAGATGGAAAGCCACAACCACCCCAGCTTCATCGAGCCCTATCAGGGGGCCGCGACCGGGGTCGGGGGCATCTTGCGCGACGTGTTCACCATGGGCGCGCGGCCGGTGGCCAACCTGAACGCGCTGCGCTTCGGTGCGCCGGACCACCCGAAGACGCGCCACCTGATCGCGGGCGTGGTGTCGGGCATCGGCGGCTACGGCAACTGCGTGGGCGTGCCGACCGTGGGCGGCGAGGTGAACTTCCACCCCGGCTACAACGGCAACATCCTGGTCAACGCCATGACCGTGGGCATCGCCCCGGCGGACCGGATTTTCTATTCCAAGGCCAGCGGCATCGGAAACCCGGTGGTCTATGTCGGCTCCAAGACCGGACGCGACGGCATCCACGGCGCGACCATGGCCTCCGCCGAGTTCAACGCCGACTCCGAGGAAAAACGCCCCACCGTCCAGGTCGGCGACCCGTTCACCGAAAAGCTGCTGATCGAGGCCTGCCTGGAGCTGATGGACACCGACGTCATCGTCGCCATCCAGGACATGGGCGCGGCGGGCCTGACCTCGTCGTCGTTCGAAATGGCGTCGAAGGGCGGGCTGGGCGTCGAGCTGGCGCTGGACACCGTGCCGATGCGCGAAGAGGGCATGACGCCCTATGAACTCATGCTCTCCGAAAGCCAGGAGCGCATGCTGATGGTGCTGGAGCCCGGCAAGGAGCCGGTGGCCGAAGCCATCTTCCGCAAATGGGGCCTCGATTTCGCCGTGATCGGTCGCCTGACCGACACCGGCCGCATGGTGCTGACATGGCACGGCGACACCGTCGCCGACCTGCCCATCGACCCGCTGGCCGAGGCGGCGCCCGAGTACGACCGCCCGTGGGAGCCCTCCCCGGCCCCAGCGCCCGTGGACCCCGCCAGCGTGCCGACCGTACCTTGGACCGAAGCGCTGGTGACCCTGATGGGCTCGCCCGATCTGGCCAGCCGGCGCTGGATCTGGGAGCAGTACGACCACATGGTCATGGGCGACACCGTGCAGCGCCCCGGTGGTGACGCGGCCGTGGTGCGCATCCATGGGCCCGCAGGCCTGACAGACCGCGGCCTCGCCATGACCACCGACTGCACCCCGCGCTACGGCAGCGCCGACCCCGTGCTCGGCGGCACCCAGGCCGTGGTGGAGGCGTGGCGCAACCTGACCGCCGTCGGCGCCCGGCCGTTGGCCATCACCGACAACATGAACTTCGGCAACCCCGAGAAGCCGCGCATCATGGGCCAGTTCGTGGGCGCCTGTCAGGGCATCTCCGCAGCCTGTCTCGCGCTCGATTTCCCGGTCGTGTCCGGCAACGTCAGCCTCTACAACGAGACCGAGGGGCAGGCCATCCCGCCCACCCCCACCATCGGGGGCGTCGGCGTGCTCGACGACCTCGACCGCATGGCGACGGTGGCCTTCAAGGCCGAAGGCGACGCGATCCTCTTGATCGGCGGTCCGGCGGGCGATGCCGAGTGCCTCGGCCGGACCCTGTACCTGCGCGAGATCGCCGGCCGTGAAGACGGCGCGCCGCCGCCCGTCGATCTGGCCGAGGAGCGTCGCGTCGGCGATACCGTGCGCGGCCTGATCCAGAGCGGCCGTGTGACCACCTGCCACGACGTCTCGGACGGCGGCCTGTTGGTCGCGATCGCCGAAATGGCGCTGGCCGGTGGCATCGGCGCCACCCTGGACGGCGTGACCGACACGCCTGCCGCCCTGTTCGGCGAGGATCAGGGGCGCTATATCGTGGCCGTTCCCGAGGCGGACGCGGCGGCCGTGCTTTCGGATCTGGGCTCCGTGGCCCGCCGGATAGGGTCCACGGGCGGGAACGCTCTTACGCTGGGCGGGGTTTCGGTTCCGCTCGCCACCCTGTGCGACGCCCACGAGGGCTGGCTGCCGCGACTGATGGGCGACGCCTAATCCAAATCCCGAGGAATCGGAAACGCATCGCCCCCAAAAGGGGGGCGGTGTGCTCGACGAGCAAAGACAGAGAGCGTTTGGCGGGATCGAGATCCCCGGGGCGGGCCGTGCGTGGCAGCGCCTGCCCTGGGCGGCCGCCGCGGCGCGGGCCGGTCGCAAGGACGTGATCCCACGGAGGGGATGGCGCGGCCTCCGCACCACTGCCCCTTCCCCAACACATCACGACATCGCCAACACATCACGGGGCGGCGCGCGGCACAGCAGGGCGCGCCAGGGGTGCACCTATGCCTGAACCGCCCGAGAACGGCATCGGTCCTGGGGCAGAACGGCGGGATTCTATTGTTTTTTCGGATGAAAAAAATACACTAGGAGGTCCCGACGTTCTCCCTGACAGTCTGAGGAGTGCCCCATGGCCCCGACCGCCCACTTGGCCCCCCGCCTCGCGCCCCGTATGGGCAAGCTGCGTGAATCGCCAACCGCCGCCGTGTCCGACCTCATGCGGCAGATGGTCGCCCGCGGCGAGTCCGTCATCAATCTGGGCGAAGGCGAACTGGACTTCGAAACCCCGGACCACGCCAAGGCCGCGGGCATCGCCGCCATCGAACGTGGCGACACCCGCTACACCGCCGTTGGCGGCACCGAACGGCTGCGCGGCGCGATCGTTGCAAAGTTCCAGCGGGAGAACGGCCTGACCTTCGGCCTTGAACAGGTGCTGGCTGGCGTGGGCGGCAAGCAGATCCTGTTCAACGCCCTGCTGGCGACGGTGGGCGTGGGCGACGAGGTGATTGTCCCAGCCCCTTACTGGGTCTCCTACCCCGACATGGTGCATCTGGCGGAAGGCACGCCGGTCATCCTGCCGGCGACCGAGGACACCGGCTTCAAGCTGACCCCGGACGCCCTGGCCTCCGCCCTGACCGAGCGGACCCGCTGGATCATCCTCAATTCGCCCAACAACCCCACCGGCGCCGTCTATTCGGCCGAGGAGCTCGCCGCCCTGCTGGCGGTCATCGCACCCTGGCCGAAGGTGATGATCATGGCCGATGACATCTACGAGCACATGGTGTTCGCGGGCACCTTCGCCACGCCGGCGGCGGTGCGCCCCGATTTGGCCGACCGGATCCTGACCGTGAACGGCGTGTCCAAGGCCTATTCGATGACCGGCTGGCGCATCGGCTACGCCGCCGGACCGCGCTGGCTGATCGACGCCATGCGGGTCATCCAGTCGCAAAGCACCTCCAACCCCGCGGCCATGAGCCAGGAGGCCGCCCGCGTCGCCCTGACCGGATCGCTCGATTTCCTGGAGGAGCGCCTGACCATCCTGCGGCGCCGCCGGGACCACGTGCTGACCGCCCTGAACGTTTGTCCCGGCCTGCGCTGCCCGGTTCCGGACGGCGCCTTCTATGTCTACGTCAACTGCGCCGGCCTGATGGGCGGCACGACGCCCGACGGCCACACGCTGGAAACGGACACGGACCTCGCGGCCTATCTGGCGCGGGAGGCCAAGGTGGGTGTGGTGCCTGGCTCGGCCTTCGGCCTCGGGCCCTACCTGCGGATCGCCTACGCGGTCGACGACGCCCTTCTGGACGAGGCCTGCACGCGCATCACGGCGGCCTGCACCCGGATCGCCCGAGCCGACGCCGCGTAACACCGTCGATCCGCCCGAGCGAAGCCCCGGCGCCGCGGCCCCGTCAGGCTGCGGCGCCGGAGTCCGAATCCGAGTCCGACGCCGGGATCTCCGCCGCCGCCGAGTTGGCGCGGTCGAGATGGATGGTCAGAAGGAACGAGGCCTCCTGAACAAACCCGTGCTCCAGCGCCGCGATGATCCCGAGATGCTCCTGACACCAGGAACTGACCCGGCGGCGGTTCTCGTTGCCCCGGTGTTCCAGCATACGCCGCATGCGGTTCTGCTGCTGGATCGCCTGCACGAACAAGGGATTGCCCGAGAACTCGACGATGGTTTCGTGGAACAGGGCGTCAATGCGGTACAGCTCGGGGCCGGAGATTCGCTCCCCCCGCCGCTCGCACTCCAACAGGGCCTCGTGCTCGCGCCGGAGTCCGGCCAGGGCCTGCCGATCGGGCTTGAACTCCGGCACCAGGATAGCCGCCGGCTCGATGGCGCGGCGCAACTGGTAACTCGCCCGGCGGGCGCGGTGGCTGTCCAGGGTGGGCAGGAACGACCACCCCTGCCCGGTGTTGCGCACCATGAGCCCTTCCTCGGCCATGCGGCCGAGCACCCGTTCAGTGGTCAAGCGGTCGAGGTCGTACAGCCGCTGGATCTCCACCTGCGTCACCCGCTCCGGCAGGCGGCCGGACAGGCGATCCTCGGAAATGCGCAGATAGAGCTGGTCGTCTTCCGACGGCGGCAACACCAGGGAGACCCCGCGCAGGTCATCGGCCGACAGCGCCACGAAGGTCCCGACGTTCGGCTCGATTCGCACCACGCCTTCTTCCTCAAGCAGCTTCAGCGCGTTGCGAATCGGCGTGCGCGACACGCCAAAGTGTTCGGCGAGTTTCAGCTCCCGCAATGGCGCGCCCTGCTCAAGGGATTCCTGACGAATGAAGGCGAGAATACGTTGCGCCATATCAACCTGACGTCGGCCGTGCCCACGCTCGGGTGTCGGCGGCCCGGTCGTCTCGCCGCGTTGTTTTGCGGTTGTTTTCTCAGACGGACCTCGTCTCATCCTCATTGTCCTAGCGAATACGTCGGGTTTGGTGGGGGACGGCAAGCCTATTGACACCCTGTTTGTACGAACCGTAGCATAAAAAACAACGCTGATCAGGTTTTTCGCGGACCGTACCGGACACGATGTCCCCCCCTCCCCTCGATTGTTGGAGACGACGCGACATGATCAAAGCCTTCGCGCCCCTGGGTTTCGCCCTTCTGTGCTCCACCGCGGTCGCGCATGCGGCAGAGGTTCCGCCCCCCGCCTCCCTGGCCCAGGACGGCACGTTGACCTACGGCGTCGCCGCCACCTTCGCCCCCTTCGAGTACAAGGATGGCACCAAACTGGTTGGTCTGGACATTGAACTCGGCGAGTTGCTGGCGGCCAAGATGGGCCTGGTCACGGAGCCCCTGAACATGGAGTTCCAGGGCCTGATCCCCGCACTTCAGGGCAAGCGGATCGATATCATCAACTCCGCGATGTACATGAACGAAGAGCGGGCCGAGCAGGTCGACTTCGTGCCCTACCTCACCGTCGGCAACGAGGTCGTGGTGCGCGCCGGCAACCCCACGGGGGTTACCGGCCGTGAGGATGTCTGCGGGTCGCGCATCGCCGTGACCCTGGGCGGCATTCAGGAATCCTACGCCCGCGCCGACGCCGCGCGCTGCGCCGAGGAAGGCCGGGACGAGGTCACCGTGATCACGCTGCCGACCGCCCAGGACTCGGCCCTGTCCGTCCGTTCCGGCCGCGCCGACGTGTTCTACAACTCCACCCCCGGCACGGCGAAGCTGATGGCCGAGCTGCCCGGCGTCTTCGAGCGCGTGGGCGAGAGCTTCGAGGCCAACACCCGCGTCGGCATCGCCGTGCGCAAGGGCGAGACCGATACCGCGACCGCCATTCAGGCGGCGCTCGACGCCCTCGTCGCCGACGGCTCCTACGCCGCCCTGCTCGACAGGTACATGCTGCCGGACAGCGCAGCGCTGCTGCTGAAGTAGACCGGCCGGGTCACGCCGGACGGACTCGGCCCATCGGCCCGGTCCGCTCCGGTCCCGTCGCGCGACGCCCACCGGGATGCCAAGGAGAGCGCCACCATGTTCGACTCCCCGGACCTCATACTTGACTACCTGGTTTCCGCGTCCTTCCTGCACGCGGCGGGCATGACCTTGATGATTACCCTGGTGTCCATGGCGTGGGGCATGCTGATCGGCTTGCTCATCGCCCTGGGCCAGGAATGGAACCGCCCCGGGCTCAACGTTCTCATCGTGGCCTATCTGTGGCTGTTTCGGGGAACGCCGGTCCTGTTCCAGATCATCTTTATTTTCAACGTTCTGCCCGCCATGGGCATCCTGTTTTCCGGGTTCACCAGCGCCGTTCTGGCGCTGGCCCTGAACGAAGCGGCCTACATTGCCGAAATCTTCCGCTCGGGCATCGAAGCCGTAGGCAAGGGGCAGCGCACCGCCGGACGGTCGCTCGGCATGAAGAACTGGCAGGTGATGCGCCATATCGTGCTGCCCCAGGCCCTGCGCACGGTCATTCCGCCGATCGGCAACCAGTTCCTGGGCATGCTGAAGCTGTCCGCCCTGGTCTCCGTGATCGGCGTCGAGGATCTGCTGCTGACCGCCAACCAGACCGCCAGCGCCAACTTCCGCTATTTCGAGGCGCTGACCGCCGCCGGGGTGTTCTACCTGGCCATGACCACCCTGTTCATGTTCGGCCAGTCTTGGCTGGAGCGAAAGGTGAATCCGCGCCGGGGCAACGCCGGCGCGACCAAGGGCAAAAGCCTGACCCAGCGGCTGCTGGGCATGACCGCCAACACCGGCGCCTGAGGGGAGACCCGCCATGACCCATGCCGCCACCGCGCCCGCGACCACCGTGCCCCCCGGATCGGCCAAGGCCAGCGCGCCGCTGCTGTATCAGGTGCGAAGCCTGTACAAGTCCTTCGGGACGTTTCAGGCCCTCAAGAGCATCGACCTGACGGTGCCGACCGGCTCGACCACCGTTCTCATCGGGCCGTCTGGATCGGGCAAATCCACCCTGCTGCGCTGCCTGAACCTGCTGGAGCCGATCAACGAGGGCTCCATCCTGTTCAACAATCAGGAAATCGGCACGGTCGTTCGCGACGCCTACCGTATTCGCCGGCAGGTCGCGATGGTGTTCCAGAACTTCGAGCTGTTCCAGCACCTGTCCGCCGTCGAGAACATCATGCTGGCGCCCATGAAGGTGAAGGGCGTACCGCGCCTGGAGGCCCACGACCGCGCCCTCGCGCTGCTGGAAAAGGTGCGCATTCCCGACAAGGCAGACTCCTATCCGGACGAGTTGTCCGGCGGCCAGCAGCAGCGGGTAGCCATCGCCCGCGCCCTGGCCATGGACCCCATGGCGATGCTGTACGACGAGCCGACCTCCGCCCTGGACCCGGAAATGATCCGCGAGGTGCTGGACGTCATGACCGAGCTCAGCCAGGGCGGCATGACCTCGATCTGCGTCACCCACGAGTTGGCCTTCGCCCGGCGCGCCGCCGATCAGATCGTGTTCATGGAGCAGGGCGAGGTCGTCGAGGCACGGCCCACCGAACAGTTCTTCTCCGGCACGGGCAGCCCCCGCACGCGCGCGTTCCTGGACCAGATTCTGCACTGACCGCCCCAGGCCGTCGGTCCATGACGGCCGGCCCCCGTCCCCACCTCCCTCCCGTTAAGGCAGCCCCCATGTCGACCACGCCCAATCCGGACCGCATGACGTCTTCCCTGGAAACCCTGGTGTCGTTCAATACCGAGAACCCGCCCGGACGCGAGGTGGAGGCGGCAGCCTATCTCGATACGCTGCTGGCCGAGGCCGGTTTTGAAACGCGGCGCGACGAGTTCATGCCGGGGCGGAGTAACGTGATCGCCACCCTGTCGAACGGGTCCGGTCCCACCTTCGCCTTCAACTCGCACATCGACGTGGTGCCGGCGGGGGGACAATGGACCACCGACCCGTTCCGCCTGCACGAGCGCGACGGCCGCCTGTACGGCCGCGGCGCCTGCGACGCCAAGGGGCCGATCGTCGCCATGATCGAGGCCATGCACATGCTGGCCGCCGATCGCGCGTCCTGGTCGGGCACGCTGATGGCCGCCTTCGTCGCCGACGAGGAAACCGAAAGCCGGGGCGCCAAGCACCTGGTGGCCAAAGACAAGCCGCCGGTCGATCTGGTGGTGATCGGGGAGCCGACCTCCAACGGCACCGTGACCGCGCATAAGGGCAGTTTGCGCCCGATCGTCCGGGTGCATGGCGAGACCGCCCACTCCGGCACACCCGATCTGGGCGAGAACGCCATCTTCAAGGCGGCCCGGCTGATGGGCCTGCTGGAGGATCACCACCACACCCACATCTGCAAGCGCTGCCACCCGCTGGTCGGCAACGCCAGCCTGACCATCGTGCGGGTCAAGGGCGGCCTGGCCGACAACATCGTCCCGGACGCCTGCGAGTTCATGCTCGATCGCCGCATGGTTCCTGGCGAGGACGAAGAGGCCGTCAAGCGCGAGTTCCAGGCGCTGCTCGACACCGCCCGCGCCGAATTCGGCGTGCGGGCGGAGATCGTCGGCTATCAGCCCACCACCGGCGCCGCCACCGAGACCGACCGGTCCCATCCCATCGTCCAGGCCTCGCTGGACGCGGGCCACGCCCACGGCGTGACGAACAACGAGCCCGGCGGCTTCCAGGGCGGCTGCGATCTGGTCCACTTCCGCTCCCTGGGCGCGCAGGGCACCGTCATCGGGCCCGGGTCGCTCGCCATCGCGCACAAGCCGAACGAGTACGTGCCCATCAACGAGTTCGTGTCCGCCAGCCTGATCTATCGGGACGTGGCCTTGCGCATGATGCGGAGCGTCGGGGCATGACGCCCACCCGCGTTCGCGTGTTCAAGGCATGCCTGCATTACGCGCCCGACCGGGTTCTGCACACCGCGTCCTCCGGCCCCGTCACGGGGCTGGAGGAGCTGTACTTGGTGCTGGAGCGGCGCGGCGAGCCCCTTGGCGTGGGCGGAATTCGGATCAACATCGCGTACCTGAGCGGCCTTGATCCCGCGCGGGTGATGGCGGAGGTGGGCGCGTTCCTCCCGGCCCTCGACTGGTCCGCGCCGCCCGAGGCTCTGCTCGACCACGTCCACGCCGACACCACCGCGCCGGCGCTGGTTCGCGCCCTGCTGGACCAGACCCTGCATGACTGGGTGGCCCGGCGCGCCGGCGTGCCCCTGCATGCCCTGCTGGCCGGCGTAAAAGACCCGGCTGACGCTCCAACCGGGCGGGCCGCCGCCGAGACCAATCAGACTCTGTTCTGGTGCGACGACGCCACGCTGATGGAGCGGGCCAGCGCCTATGTGGCGCGCGGGTTCACCACACTGAAGCTGCGCGTGGGCGTCGCCCCGCTGGCGCACGATCTGGCCCGCCTGCGCGCGCTACGGGAGGCCTTCGGCCCGCGCGTCGCCCTCTCCGCCGATGCCAACGGCCAATGGAACCGGGAGACGGCCACCGCGGCCCTTCCCGCCCTGGGCGAAGTGGGGCTGGACTATCTGGAACAGCCCCTGCCCGCGAACGACTGGGCCGGGCTGCGGACCCTCGCCGAACGCGCCAAGCCCCATTCGCTCCCGATCATGCTGGACGAATCCCTCGGATCGTGGCCGGACGTCGAGCGACTCGCCGCCCTGGGAGACGAGGGCGAAACCGGTCTGGCCGGTCACCTGAAGCTGGTGAAGACCGGCGGCATCCGGCCCCTGATCGCCGCCGCCCGCGCCCTGAAAGCCGCCGGAATCCGGGTCATGGTCGGTCAGATGAACGAGGGCGCCCTCGCCACCGCCGCCATCGCCCACTGCGCCGTGGCCCTGGGCACCCACGGCAACGAACTCTACGGCGCCGACGGCCTGATCGACGACCCCGCCCACACCGCGAACGACGACGGCCCGAACGACGACGGCCCAGACGGCCTGGATTACGACGGCGGCGACGGCCGCGTCCGCCTGCCGTCCGGCCCTGGCCTCGGCCTGACGCTGTCCCTGCCCGCCCTCACTCCCATTCTGGAGGTTACACCATGACCGGCGCCCCCGCTGTCCACCTGGGTCAGGAAGCCGCCTTTTCCCGCGCCGTGTTCGACGGCCGCGTCACCGCCGCCCGTGCCGCCCTGGCGGCGCGCGGTATTGATGTGATGGTCGTGACCGGACCGGAGAACATCTTCTATCTGACGGGCCAGCAGACCCCGGGCTACTACACCTTCCAGGCCCTGGTGCTGCCGGTGAGCGGCGAGCCCCGGTTCATCGTCCGCCAGTTGGAATCGATGAACTGTCGCGCCAACACCTACCTCGACGATCTCGTGGCCTATGGCGACGGCGACGATCCGCTGGCCCTGCTGAGCGACATCACCCGGAAGGCCGCCGGCCCCACCGGCAAGGTCGGCATCGACAAACGGGGCTGGTTCCTGCCGATCGGCGTCTACGAGACCCTTCAGGGCACGCTCGGGGACATGGTGGACGCGGCCGGCGTGATCGAAAGCCTGCGCGCGGTGAAATCCCCGGAAGAGGTGGCGAAGATCGCCCAGGCCGCCCGCTATGTGGACGCGGGCATCGCGGCGGGCTACGACGCCATCACGGCGGGCGCGACGGAAAACGACATGGTCGCCGCCATGCTGGAAGCGGCCGTGCGTGCCGGTTCGGAATACCTGGGCATGGAGCCTCTGGCCTCCAGCGGCCCGCGCAGCGGCGTGCCGCATGGCACCTGGAAGCGGCGCCGGTTCGAGGCCGGGGATCCGGTGTTCTTGGAAATGGCCGCCTGCCACGATCGCTATCATGCCGTTCTGATGCGTTCCGCCTGGCTGGGCACCCCGCCGGACGACGCCCTGCGCATGATGGACGCCTGCCAGCGCGCGCTCGACGCCGCCCTGGGCGCCATGAAGCCGGGCAACACCTGCGAACAGGTGCACGAGGCCGCGCAGGCGGTGATCGACGCGGCGGGCTACACCGACGCCTACCGCAAGCGCACGGGCTACAGCGTCGGCATCTCCTTCGCCCCCGATTGGGGCGAGTGGCAGGTGGCCAGCCTGTTTACGGGCATCAAGACCGAGCTGAAGCCCGGCATGGTCTTCCATGTTCCACCCGCCCTGCGGCTGTACGGCGCCTATACGGTCGGCGTCAGCGAAACCGTTGTGGTGACCGAGGACGGTTACCGCGCCCTGGGCACCATCCCCCGCGATCTGCGGGTGATCTGACCGGATCGTCCCATGATGACACCGCCCTTGATCCTGCTGGACCATGTCCCGGGTCCCGGCCTCCCTGCCCGCGCGCTGTCGGAGCGCGCGGATGGCGGCGTGGTTGCCGCCGCGCTGCATGCGTTCGTTCAGGCCTGGATGACGGTCCCGCTGCCGATCCGGCGCCTTCGGTCGGGCCCGGGGCCCGGACCGGGCGGATGCCAGCACGTTCCCATCACCGGTGAGCGGTTGATGGACGCGCTGTGGCTCTGGCCGGAGCGTCTGGCCGGCCTGACCGCCCACCCCGCCCTGGACATCGGCGATCCGGACACCATCCCGGTCGGCCCGGCGGTGGTCTTCCAGCCCACCGGCCCGATCCCGCCCGACCTGCGAAGCCGTCTTGCCGCGCGGTGGAACGGCCCGGCCATCCATGTGCGGGTCGTGGTGCATGAGGACCACCTGGACGCCGTCCGGCTGGACCCTGCCCGCGTGCCGGCCGCCCTGCCACCGAAGGGCGCCCCGCGCCTGGGAACCTGGCGGCGCGACGGCTTCGGACGCTTCCATCGGATCGAGGCGGACACCGACGCCGCCATCGGGGACCTGGGGCCGCTGGGCCGGCCCGAGGTCCCCGCCCGGCCGCCCGCTCCGGCGTCACCGCCGCCGCGTGTGCTGGTGGTCGGCGAGGCCCCGCACCTGACCACCGTCTATCCCGCGGTGACCGCCAGCCTGGGCGATGCCGGCGACCGGCTCGGCCTCGCGCTGGAACCGTGGATCGCCTCGCCGCGGGGGCTGACGGTCCCCGACGCCGAGGCGCTGGCCCGCACCGCCGACGCCATCGTACTGCCCGGTGGCTGCGACAACAGCCAGGTCGACGGCCAGATCGCCCTCGCGGGCGCGGCCCTGGCCACCGGAACCCCGATCCTGGGCTGTTGCTTCGGCATGCAGACCATGGTCACGGCCTTTGTCCGCGCGCGCTTGGGCTACCCCGGCGCGCACCTGGAGGAGGTCGCTCCCGACGCCGACCCCCGGACCTTCGTCACCTTGCGGAACGCGCAGAAGCACCCGTGGCACCGCCTGGGGCGGCGCACCTTCCGCGTCCAGCCGGGCGGCCTGACCGAACGGGTCTACCAGGACGCCCAGGGGGCCGAACGCATGCACCATCGCTACCACCTCGCGCCGGCGCTGTGGGACCCGTTGCGGGCGGCGGGGCTGGCCCTGTCCGCGCTGGGCGAAGACAGCACCGTCGTCGATGTGGTGGACCGGCCGGGCCATCCCTTCTTCCTGGGCATCCAGGGCCACCCGGAACTGACCGGGTCGCCACACCGCCCCCATCCCGCCTTCACGACCCTACTTCAGGCCGCCCGCGTCCGCGCCCAACGGCGCGCCGACCTCGCGGCGGCCTCCCCTTCCCCCTCTCGCAAGGACTGATGTGCCATGAAGACCACCGACGAAGCCTTTGAGCGCTCCAAGGGCCTGTTCAACATCTGCGTGACGCCCTTCACCGCCGACGGCGCGCTGAACAAGGAGGCCCTGGCGACCAACATGGAGCGCGTCATCGGCATGGGCTTCGATGGCGTGCTGATCGGCGGCACCTACGGCGAATTCCCCGCCATGACCACCGAGGAGCGCGCGGACCTGTTCCGCACGGCCGTGGACATCGCCGGAGACCGGGTGCCACTGCTGCTCTGCTCCGCCGCCTCCGATCCCCGCGTCTGCCGCGACTTGACCACCCTGGCCTCCGATCTGGGCGGGCTGCCGATGGTCACGGCGCCCTATGTCTCCGAAGTGACCGAAGGCCACATCCAGGCGTATTTCAAGCAGATGGCCACGCACTCCAAGATCGGCATCATGATCTACAACGCGCCTGGGATCGGGATCACCCTGTCGCCGTCGCTGATCGAGGCGCTGTCCGACATCCCCGGCGTGGTCGCGCTGAAGCAGGGCGACCTGAACCCCACGACGGTGGACCGCATCGTCGGCCGCGTGGGCGGCAAGATCCGCGTTCTGGCGGCGTCCGATCTGGCCATGCTCGGCCCCATCGCTACCGGCTTCGACGGCTTCAGCTCGACCAACAGCTGCGCCCTGCCCGAGATCATCCAAGGGACTTACAAGGCGCTGGTGTCGGGGCAGTTCGACACCGCCCGGTCCCTGAACCAGGTGTGGTTCCCGCTGCGCGAGCTGTGCCGCGCCTTCGGACAGCCGCAGACCACCAAGGCCATGATGGACCTGCGCGGTTGGGTCGGTGGCCCGGTGCGCGCGCCGCTGCTGCCGCTGACCGAGACCGAGCGCGCGACCCTGACGAAGACCATGGCCACCGTCGCCGAGACGGCGGGCCCCAGGGCCCTCTCCCTGGCCGCCTGACCCGAACCGCCTGATTTTGGTCGCCGGCACCTCGGCGCCGGCACCGCGCGCTTCATATTTCGAGTTTCATAGAAATAGAGTGGACGGCGCCGGTCGTTTCGATCATAGTCGAAACATGAACCCGACGCTGATGGCCGATATGATGGCCGCCCTGGCCGCCGAACCCCGCATCCGCGCTCTTCAGGCGCTGGTGCGGGCCGGGGCCAAGGGTGTGCCGGCCGGCGACCTGGCCCGCCGGTGCGACGTGGCGCCCTCGACCATGTCCTTTCACCTGACCCAGATGCGCACGGCGGGGCTGGTCGAAAGCCGCCGCGAAGGCCGCACGCTGTTCTACGTGGCCAGTCTCCCGGCTCTGGAAGCCCTCGGGCACGGTGTCATGACGGGGTTCTGTCCGGCCGCGATGCCGGGCGCCCATCCGCCCGCGCCTTCCCCGTTCGCCCCCAACCCGTTCGTCCCCTCCACTACGGGAGAGACCACCATGCGCGCACCGGACCGAGAGCCCCCCCTGACCGTCCTGTTCCTGTGCCGCGGCAATTCGGCCCGCAGCCAGATGGCCGAGGCCATTTTGAGCCGCGAGGGCAAGGGCCAATTCCGCGCGTTCTCCGCCGGCTCCCACCCGCGCGACACCGTCCATCCACACGCCCTGTCGGTGCTGCGCCGCGCCAACCTGCCGGTGGACGCCCTGCACCCGAAGAGCTGGGACGTGTTCGGCCAGCCGGACGCGCCGGCGATGGATTTCGTGTTCACCGTCTGCGACGACGCGGCCGGCGAGCCCTGTCCGGTGTGGCCGGGCCAACCCATCACGGCCCACTGGGGTGTGCCCGATCCCGCCGCCTTCGCGGGAACGGACGCCGCCACGGCCGCCGTGTTCAACGACACCTTCCGCATGCTGTACAACCGCATCGCCCTGTTCGTGAACCTACCCCTGGCGTCCCTGGACCGGCTCACCCTGCGGCGGCGGGTCGACGCCATCGGCGCCCTGCCCCGGGACCCCGAGGCCACCGCCCCCGCCGAACCCACCGACTCGTCCGTGCCCGCGTAACCGGAGCATGGGCCGCCACCCGGCAAAAAACGGACCGTCTACGCCATGCCGATCTTTGAACGCTTCCTGACCCTGTGGGTCGCGCTGTGCATCGTCGCCGGCATCGCCCTGGGGCATTGGGTGCCCGGCCTGTTCCAGGTCGTCGGCGCCATCGAGGTGGCCAACGTCAACCTGCCGGTGGCCCTGCTGGTCTGGCTAATGATCATCCCGATGCTGGTGAAGATCGACTTCGGCGCGTTGGCCGGCGTCGCAGCCCATTGGCGCGGGATCGGGGTGACTCTGCTGGTCAACTGGGCCGTCAAGCCATTCTCCATGGCGCTGCTGGGCTGGCTGTTCATCGGCGGCCTGTTCGCGCCCTGGCTGCCGGCCGACCAGATCGAGAGTTATATCGCCGGGCTGATCCTGCTGGCGGCGGCACCCTGCACCGCCATGGTGTTCGTCTGGTCCAACCTGTGCCGGGGCGAGCCGCATTTCACCCTCACCCAGGTGGCCCTGAACGACGCCATCATGGTTGTGGCCTTCGCGCCCATCGTCGGCCTGTTGCTGGGGCTGTCGGCGATCACGGTGCCGTGGAACACGCTGGTCCTTTCGGTGATCCTGTACATCGCGGTGCCGGTCGGGCTGGCCCAGGCGCTGCGGCGGCGCCTGTTGGCATCCGGCGGCCCAGAAGCCCTTGAGCGGACCTTGAAATGGCTGCAGCCCGTCTCGCTGGTGGCGCTGCTGGCGACGCTGGTGCTGCTGTTCGGCTTTCAGGGCGACGCGATCCTGGCGCAGCCCCTGGTCATCCTCATGCTGGCCGTACCGATCCTGATTCAGGTCTACCTGAATTCGGGGCTGGCCTATCTGCTCAACCGAGCCAGCGGGGAGGCGCATTGCGTCGCCGGCCCATCCGCCCTGATCGGAGCGTCCAACTTCTTCGAGCTGGCCGTGGCGGCCGCCATCAGCCTGTTCGGGTTGCAGTCCGGCGCCGCCCTGGCGACGGTCGTCGGCGTGCTGATCGAGGTGCCGGTGATGCTGTCGGTCGTGGCCATCGTCAACCGGACGGAAGGCTGGTACGAGGCCGGCCGCGCGGTGCGACGGCGGGAGGATGCGACCGGGGCATAGAGAGAGCCGGCGCCCTCCTACGGCCGCGGGCGCAAGGCGTCGTCTCCGCCCCGATACCAGGCCGGAATCCGCGACACCGGATGCCAGCGCCCATCGCCGAGAATCTCGCGGCGTTCGATCGTGTATCCGTCGTCGTCCGGCTGCAGGCGTAACAGCGCGTGCGCGGCCAGCCGGTCCGCGTCCGCCCGCCAAAGAGTCGCGTGGGGTGGGCTCGGCAGGGGCCGGTCGGGATCGTCGGCCGGCGCATCAATGGCGTCCGGAGACGGCCCGTGCGCCCGCCAGAGCAGCGCCCAGTCCTCGCCGCCGTTCCGGGTCTCATAGGTCTGGACGTCCCCGCCAAAGGGGGCCTCGGACATCACCAGAAGGCCATGGCGGTCGTCGAACATCCGGAACATGTCGACGCCATGCAGGGTTTCGAGGCCGGCCAGCGAGATCGCGCACCAGGTCTCCGCACCGTCGCGACTGCGCAGCAGATAAAGCGGGGAATCCGTCCCTTCCTGCGTGCCGCTGACGATGCCCCAGGCGGAAGCCGCGCGGTCCACCGCGAGGAAGCGCAACGCGGCACCGGGAATCCGCACGGGGTGCGTCGTCCAACTCGCCCCGCCGTCCGACGACGTCAGAAGGGCCGGCTGCACGGCGCCGGCTGGATCGTAAAAGGCGCCCGCAAGGATCACCGTCCGGGGCGGCAGCGCGGTCATCTCGTCCAGCGCCAGCCGGATCTCCCCCGCAGGGTCTGGTGTGAGAAGCGGTGAGGTGTCAGCGACCGTTGCGAGGGGTTGGCACGGCGCGCCCTGCGCCGGGATCGCCAACGCCAGGGGGCCGAGCGGAGCACAAAGCAGGGCGATCATCGCCAAGATCTGTCGGACGTTTCCAGCGAGTGTTTCCATGATCGCGGTCACAGATAGTTGGACATGATGTCGAACTGATGCCCGGCCCGCTTCAGGGCCTGGACGAACTGGACCAGTTGCTGCCGATCCGAGACCCCGCCGCCTTCGCTTCGCGACGCACGAAACATGGTGTCGTGCATCAGAACAATGCATTTGTCCGGTTTCATGGTGCCGCCGGTTCGGCCCAGACTCGCCGCGATCTGGCGGACCAGATTGTCCGCGCGCTGATCAGGGTGACCGGCGTCGCCCGAGGCCGATCCGGATGTGCGACGCCACTCGACATCCCACCCGAACACCCGATAGCCGTTTCGCGCAAGCAGAGTGGCCGCCGCCCCGCTGTCCGCCCCATTGGCCGGATCGGTGCGGACAATCGCCCCCGCACGCCAGGTGTTACGGCCCGGCAATCGGGCGTCGACGGGGCGGCTGGAGATCCGAAGCGTCGTCGTGGCCCGGTTGAATCCGCTCAGAACGTCTTGAGCGCTGCCGCCATAATAGGCCTGATAGCGACCACCCGCATGGGTCGAACTGTGGTTGGCGACCTGAACGAAAGGGCTGCTGTGGGCCGCGGTCAGCACACCGCGCCGCCACGCCGACGAGACGTGGTCGCCCACCATGAACAAGGTTCCCTTGACCTGTTCGGCGTTCAGAACGGCGATAACGTCGTCGGTGCCCGCCAGGGGGCCGTCGTCGAAGGTGAGGAAGACCGTCGCCATGCGCGCCACGCCTCCGCATCTGCATCTGCATCCGACGAGACAGCTCGCAGGGATAACGGAGCGCTCGCCTCCATCTCTTGATAGTACAGTTGCAGGCGCTGCAACTCAATCGTATAGGCGGCGATGGTCTACCCCTGCCGGACGTGGTCCAGCAGGCCCGTTCCGCCCTCCAGGATGTCCTGCCGGATGCCGTCGCGCGCGGCGGTATCGTCCCGGTCCCGCAGGGCCTTCAGGATGCGACGGTGGGGGTGTGGTGACCAGTGCGCGGGCACCCCGGCGTCGTACAGATGCGACAGGATCGGACCACAGCGGACCCACAGGTTCTCCACTAGATCATAGGTGATGGGCAGGTTGCCCAGCTTGCACAGCTCCAGGTGGAACTGCGTGTTCAGGTCGATGGCCTGATCGAACGCGCCGGTCTCGTGGCAGTCTGTGATCCGCGCGTGGATCTGCTCCAGGGCGTCGATCGCCTGCGGGGTCGCGCGGCCCGCCGCCGCCGCCGCCGTATTGCCCTCCAGATCCACCCGGATCGCGCGGATTTCGAGAAGCTGTTCCGCCGTCAGATGCGGCACGGTCACCGTGCCGCGCGCGTCCAGAACCAGGGCGCGCTCGAACACGAGGCGGAGCAAGGCCTCCCGCATGGGTGTCGGGCTGATGCCGAATCGCGCCGACATCGGACGGAGTCGCAAGCGCTCCCCCGGCTTCAACTGGCCGCGCATCAAGGCGCCGCGCAGCTCCATATAGGCCTGGTCGGACAGGTTCTCCTTCGCGATCGGTCGGACCCAATTCTCAGGGATCCCTGCATTTTTCGAATCGTTTCGCATGACGCTTGACATATCCCGACCTGACCGTCTTATGTAATTACGTAATTAAAAATAACGTAAGCCGCCCACAGCCCAGAGCGCAAGAGGCGGCCGTTTCGCTCGAAGAGCGAGCCAGGGAGGATACGACGATGCTCGCGCTGCGCAAAACGCGCGCGGCGTTCGGCGTGGAATTGGCCGACGTGCCGACGCCCGCCGCGCCCGCCCACGATGGGGACGCCCTGATCGAGATCGCGGCGGCCGGAATCTGCGGCAGTGATCTCCACGCCTACGCCTGGACGGACAGCTACGCCTTTATGGCTGACCTGCTGCCCGTCACCATCGGCCACGAATTCGCGGGAACCGTGCGCGCCGTTGGCCCGTCCGTCACCGGCCTTGCGGTCGGGGACCGCGTGGTCTGCATGCCCACCATCACCTGCGGCACCTGCGCGGGCTGCCGCGCCGGCCGTCCGCTCGAATGCGACGCCCGCAGCATCGTCGGCCTGCACCGTGACGGCGCGTTCGCCGGGTCCGTGTCGCTGCCCGCGGCCAATTGCCTGCGCCTTCCCGACGGATTGCCGTTCGAAGCCGCCGCCCTCGCCGAGCCGCTGGCCGTCGGCATCAACGCCGTCAATCTGGCCGAGGTCGAACCGGGCGACGCGGTCGTGGTCATGGGACCGGGGCCCATCGGCATGGGCGCGGCCTGGGTCGCGCACCATCGCGGCGCCCGTGTCCTTCTGGTCGGGCTGAACGACCCCGTCCGGCTCACCCGCGCCCGCGACATGGGCCTGACCAACCTCGCCGACCTCGCGAACGAGACCCTGGAGGCCGCCATCGGCCGGGTGTTCGGCCGCCGGCCCGACCGCATGATCGAGGCCTCGGGCGCCGCCGCCTCGCTGGACCAAGGCGTACCCCTGCTGCGGCCCGGGGGGCTGTTCGTCGTCTCGGGCATCCACAAGGGGTCCTACAACCTCGATCTGACGCGGTTCGTGCGTGAGAAAAAGCAGCTCCGCGCCGCCCACGATTCCACGCCGGACGGCTTCGCCGAGGCCCTCCGGCTGCTGCAGGCCAACACCGAGGTGCTGTCGCGTCTCATCACGCACCGGGAGCCGCTGGCGCGTGGCGTGGATGCGATGGCCTGCGCCAGTGGGGGACAGGCCGTCAAGGTCCTGCTGCTCCCGCACGATGAGACACAGCAGGACGAAACGCAGGGAGCCGACGTATGACCGAGATGACCCGCGCTGTAGTCGCGGACGGAGCCGGCGGACCGGAGGTGCTGCGGGTGGTGGAACGCCCCCGCCCGGTGCCGGGTGAGGGGCAGATGCTGGTGCGCGTCCAGGCCGCCGGGGTCAACCGCCCCGACGTCATGCAACGCCAGGGCAACTACCCGCCGCCGCCCGGCGCCTCCGATGTGTTCGGGCTCGAACTGGCCGGCACGGTCGAGACCCTGGGCCCCGGCGTGACCGACTTCGCGCCCGGCGACCGCGTGATGGCGCTGGTGCACAGCGGCGCCTACGCCGACTGGGCCGTGGTGGACGCACCGGTGACCCTTCCGGTGCCGGAGGGGGTGTCGCTGACCGAGGCCGGCGCCATCCCGGAAACCTACTTCACGGTCTGGAGCAACCTGTTCGAACGCGCCCGCCTGACGGCCGGGGAAACGGTGCTGATCCACGGCGGCACCTCGGGCATCGGGACCACCGCCATCCAGCTCGCCAAGGCCTTTGGCGCCCGCGTGCTGGTCACCGCCGGCAGTCCGGAAAAGTGCGAGGCCGCCACGCAGGTCGGGGCCGACCATGCCATCGACTACACCGCCACGGATTTCGTGACGGAGGCCCGCGCCCTAACCGACGATCGGGGACCGGACGTCATCCTGGACATGGTCGGGGGCGACTACGTCCAGCGCAATCTGGACCTCGCGGCGGTCGATGGCCGGATCTCCCAGATCGCCTTTCAGCACGGATCCCGCGCCGACCTCGACCTTCAGCCGCTGCTCGTCAAGCGCCTGACCCTGGTCGGCTCCACCCTGCGCGCCCGCCCCGTGCCGATGAAGGCGAAGCTCGCCCAGGCCCTGGCCGAATGGGTCCTGCCCCTGCTGGCACGCGGACAGGCCAAGCCCCGGATCGATTCCACCTTCCCACTGGAGACGGTCGCCGACGCGCACGCCCGCATGGATAGCGGAACGCACGTCGGCAAGATCGTCCTGACCATGGCACCGGCGGCGTGAACGCCGCGTCTCCCCCTCGCTCCACGAGTCTGTCTGAACGAAAGGGTTCCCCCACGATGACCGCCGTCGCGCCCTCGCCGCTCGCCGATCGTTCCGCCAACGCGACCGGGGCTCATGTCCTGGCCGCCGCGCTCCACCGTCACGGCGTACGGGAGATCTTCGGGCAGTCCATCCCCTCGGCCCTGTTCCTGGCCGCACCGCAGTTCGGCATGCGCCAGATCGGGTACCGGACCGAAAACGCGGGCGCGGCCATGGCCGACGCATTCGCTCGCGTCTCCGGCCGGGTGTCCGTGGTGACGGCGCAGAACGGTCCGGCGGCCACGCTGCTGGTGCCCGGTCTGGCCGAGGCGCTCAAGGCCTCCATCCCCGTGGTCGCCATCGTTCAGGACGTGCACCGAAGCTTCACCGACCGCAACGCCTTCCAGGAACTGGACCACATGGACCTGTTCCGAGGCGCGGCCAAGTGGATCCGGCGCGTGGCCGACGTGGACCGGATCGACGACTACGTGGACATGGCGTTCACCGCCGCCGCGTCCGGCCGCTGCGGTCCGGCGGTGCTCCTGGTGCCGCTGGACGTGCTCGACGAGGCGCCGAAGACGGTGTCCGACCGGCGGGCCGCGCTGGGCCACTACCCGCTCGACCGCTCCGTAGCGGACCCAGCCCGGATCGCGGAGGCCGCCGACCTGCTGGCCTCGGCCAAGGCCCCGATGGTGATCGCCGGCGGCGGCGTCAACAGCGCCAACGCCCAGGCGGAACTTGTGGCGCTTCAGGATCTGGGCCTGCCGGTCGCGACCACCGTCATGGGCAAGGGCGCCGTGGCCGAGACGCATCCGCTGTCCCTGGGCGTCGCGGGCTACTTCATGGCGCCGGGCGGCCGCGCATCGCACATGCGCGAGCTGATTACGGGCGCCGATGTGGTCCTTCTGGTGGGCAACCGCACCAACCAGAACGGCACCGACAGTTGGAGCCTGTATCCCGAGGGCGCGCGCTATATCCACCTCGACATCGATCCCGCCGAGATCGGCCGGACCTACGAGGCACTGCGCCTGCAAGGCGACGCCAAGCGGACCCTCGCCGCACTGACGACGGCCCTGTCGGCGCATGATCTGTCCGCCATGGCGGCCCGCCGCCCGGCCCTGGAAGCCCGCATCGCCGAGGGACGGCGCGCGCATCAGGACGACATGGCCCGGCTGGTCGACATGAACGCCACGCCGATCCGCCCTGAGCGCCTGATGGCCGACCTCGACGCCATCCTGACCAACGACATGATCGTGGTGGCCGACGCCAGTTACGCCTCGATCTGGGTGGCCAATTACCTGACCGCGCGCACGGCCGGACAGCGGTTCCTGACCCCGCGCGGGCTTGCGGGCCTGGGCTGGGGGCTGCCGTTCGCGCTCGGCGCCAAGACCGCCCGGCCGGACGCGCCCGTGGTCTGCGTGACCGGCGACGGCGGCTTCGCCCATGTGTGGGGCGAACTGGAGACCGCGCGCCGCATGAATCTGCCGGTCGTGATCGTGGTGCTCAACAACCAGATCCTCGGCTACCAGAAACACGCCGAACTCAGCCTCTTCGGCGCCCACACCGACGTCGTGCATTTCCAGCCGGTCGACCACGCCGCCCTGGCCCGCGCCTGCGGGTGCCAGGGGGTCACGGTCGCGCAGCCGGAGGACTTCGCCCCGGCGCTGTCCGCCGCGCTGGCCAGCGGAGAGGTCACCGTTCTGGACGTCGTGACCGATGAACGGGCCCATCCGCCGATCACCTCGTTCCAAGGCAAGGAGGCCCTTCAATACTGACCCGGCACGCGTTCCAACCAAAAAAGTCCGACCACAGATGGAGGAAACGATGAGGATCCGAGCCCTTGCAGCGACATCCGTCCTTGCCCTGACGATCATGGCGCCCCAGGCCATGGCCGAAGTCAAATTCGGCGCCCTGTACCCCTTCAGCGGTCCGCTCGCCCTGTTGGGCGAGGAAAGCGCGCGCGGCCTGGAAATCGCGGTCGATGAGATCAACGCCGCCGGCGGCGTTCAAGGCGAACAGGTCGTGCTGGCCCGTGGCGACGCTGTCGACCCGAACCAGGCGATCGGCGAGGCCCGCCGCCTGATCTCGCTGGAGAACGTCAAGGCCGTCTTCGGCACCTACTCGTCCTCCCGCTCCATGGCGGCCAGCCAGGTCGCGGAGCTGTCCGGCATTCCGTACTTCGAGCTTGGCGCGGTGGCCGACGACATCACCGAGCGCGGCTTCACCTATGTGTACCGCACCAACCCGACCGCCGACAGCATGGCCAAGCTGATCGTCAAGATGCTGGTGGACAAGGTCGCCCCCGCGCTCGGCAAAGAGCCCGGCGATCTGCGCATCGGGATCATCCACGAGGATTCCAACTACGGCACCTCGGTCGCCGGACACCAGGAAGACTACGGCGAAGAGGCCGGCCTGAACATCGTCAGCGTGCAGGGGTATCCGGCCTCGATCGTGGATATGTCCTCCATCGTGCTGAGCCTGAAGGAAGCCAACGTCGACGTCGTCCTTCAGACCTCCTATCAGAACGACTCCGTGCTGTTCCTCCAGCAGGCCAACGAGGCCGGGCTGAAGCCCGCCGCGATCGTCGGCGGGGGCGGCGGCTACTCCATGATGCCGACCGCCGAGGCCGTGGGCACCGACCTGATTGAGGGCGTGCTGGACGCCGACTTCACCCAGTACGCAGTCAACACCGACTTCACGCCGGGGCTCGAGGATTTCGTGGCCGCCTATCGGGACAAGTACGGCAGCGATCCGCGGTCGGGGCACTCGCTGAACAACTATGTCGGCGCCATGGCGATCCTTCAGGCCCTGGACGAGGCCGACGGGTTGGACCCCGACGCCATCCTGAAGGCCGTGAACGCCATCGACATCGAAAACGGCACCACAGCCGCCGGCTACGGCATCAAGTTCGGCGACGGCAACCAGAACGAACGCGCCTTCATGATGGGCATGCAGTGGCAGGGCGGCAAGCTGGTCACGGTGTATCCGGATGACGCCGCCGTGGCGGAGATGGCGATCACGCAGTAACGGCAATGGTCTGGGGCGGCCGGCCACGGCGGGCCGCCTCACGCCCTCAGGACGTCGAGGGACCGCATGGATACGTTTCTTCAGGTCTTGGTCAACGGCATCATGCTCGGTGGTCTGTTCACCATTGTTGCCATTGGCCTGACCCTTATTTTCGGCATCGTGAAAGTCATCAACTTCGCCCACGGCGAATTCCTGATGGTGGGCATGTACCTAGCCTACCTGCTGACGGTCGGGCTGGGCGTGCATCCCTATGTGACCGTGGTCGCGCTGGCGCCCGCCCTGTTCGTCCTGGGTGCCCTCGCCCAGCGGTTCATCATTCAGCCGCTGCTGGCGGCGCGTGACGAGCACGTGCAGATCTTCGCCACGGTCGGTCTGTCGACGGCCCTCATCAACCTCGCCCTGATGGTGTTCGGCGCCGATATCGTCAACACGCCGTCCAGCGGGCTGCGCACGCCCCTGGAGATCGGGCCGGTCCGCGTTCTGATCGGGCAGATCTGCATTCTGGTGACGGCCGTCGTGGCGGTGATCGGCCTTCAGCTCTTCCTCGGCCGCACCAACACCGGGCGCGCCATCCGCGCCGTGGCGCAGAACCGGACGGCGGCCCAGTTGATGGGCATCAACGCCAACCGGATGCATATCCTCACCTTCGGCATCGGCACCGCCTGCGTCGGCGTGGCCGCCGCGCTGGTGGCGCCGCTGTACCCGACCAGCCCGAACATCGGCACCTATTTCGTGCTTACTGCCTTCGTGGTGGTGGTGCTGGGCGGGCTGGGGTCGATCCCGGGCGCCCTGCTGGGGGCCATGGTCATCGGCGTCGTCGACGCTATGTCCGGCTTCTACATCGGGTCCGACCTGCGCGAGGCGGTGGTGTTCGGCATGTTCCTGGTGATCCTGATCCTGCGGCCCTCCGGGCTGCTGGGCTCCCGGTCCACCCTGTCGCACGTGTCGCCATGATCGGCCGCGCCGCATCGAAAGAGGTCGGGACCGGCGCGAAGCGCCGCCGCCCGGCCCTGGCCCCGATGGTCCTGGCCGCGCTGGTGGCCGCCGTCTTCATCATCCCGACGGTGATCGACAACCCGTTCGTCTATCACGTCTTCATCACCATCTGCATTTTCGCGGGCCTCTCGACCGCCTGGAACCTTGTCGGCGGCTATGCCGGGCAGCTCTCGCTGGGGCACATGATGTTCTACGGCATCGGGGCCTACGCCGGCGTGATCCTGATGAACACGGGCGTCTCACCGTGGATCGGCATGCTGGTCGGCGCCGCCGTCGCCGTCGTCGTGGCGGTGATCGTCAGCTACCCCTGCTTCATTCTGCGCGGCCCGTTCTTCGCGTTGGCGACCATCGCCCTGCTGGAGGTGTTCCGCGTCCTCGCCTTGCACTTCCGCGATGTCACGGGCGGGGCCACCGGCCTGATGATCCAGCTTCGGCTGGGCTGGGAGTGGATGGTGTTCCGCGACCGGCTGCCGGCGCTGGTGATCGCCTTCGGCCTGATGCTGGTCTGCCTGTTCGTCGGATGGCTGATCCGGTCCCGTCGCCTGGGGTTCTATCTGGTCGCCACGCGGGAGCGTGAATCCGCCGCGCGCGCCGCCGGGGTGCCGACGGTGCGGGTGCGCCTGGTCGCGGTCGCCGCGTCGGCCGCGCTGACGGCCATGATCGGCACCTACCACGCCATGTACCTGACGTTCATCGAGCCCGGTGCCGTCTTCTCGCTCACCATGTCGATCCAGATCGCCATGTTCGCCCTGATCGGCGGCATCGGCACCGTGTTCGGCCCGTTCCTGGGCGCCCTCCTGCTGGTGCCGCTGACGGAGCTGGTGCGCGGCTGGCTCGGCGCCCAGGCGCTCGGCCTGCACGGCTTCGTCTACGGCACCGTCCTGGTGCTGGCGGCCCTGTTCATGCCGGACGGCATCATGGGTCTGGTCGCCCGGTTCAAGGGCACAGAAGGGCGCCCGGACGACAGCACCGCCCCCCAGGCCGAAGCGATCGCGGCCGAACCCAGGCAACCGGCGGACACCACCGAACCCACCCCGCAACCCGCCACGGGCGCGGAGATCATGCGCGTCGACGGCCTGAGCAAGAGCTTCGGGGGTCTGCGCGTGATCGAGCACGCCAGCTTCACCCTGCGCGAGGGTGAAATCCTCGGCCTGATCGGCCCCAACGGCGCCGGCAAGACCACCCTGTTCAACATGATCTCGGGCTTCATGGAGCCGGATCAGGGCGACGTCGCGGTGCGCGACCGGGCCGGCGACTGGGTGCGGCCGAAAAGCCCCATGGAATACGCCGCGCTCGGCATCGGACGAACGTTCCAGATCGTGCAGCCCTTCGCCGCCATGACGGTGGAAGAGAACATCATGGTCGGCGCCTTCCACCGCCACGGCCATGTCGGGGACGCCCGCGCGGTGGCGCGGGAGACGGCGCACAAGATGGGCCTCGGCCCCTATCTGGACGCCGAGGCGCGGGGCCTGACCATCGGCGGGCTGAAGCGGCTGGAGGTCGCCCGGGTCATGGCCATGGAGCCGCGCGTCCTGCTGCTCGACGAGGTCATGGCCGGCATCAACCAGACCGACGTCCGCCGCGCCATCGACCTGATGCTGTCCATCCGCGACGGCGGGGTGAGCATCATCGCCATCGAGCATGTGATGCAGGCGGTGATGTCGCTGTCCGACCGGGTCATCGTTCTCAACTCCGGCCACATCATCACCGAGGGGCCGCCGCGCGAGGTGGTCCAGGACCCGGAGGTGATCGAAGCCTACCTTGGGAAAGAGTTCGCCCATGCTTGAGCTGAGGGATGTCCACGCCGGCTACGGCCCGACCACCATCCTGCACGGCGTGTCGCTGACCGTGCAGGCCGGGGAGGTCGTCACCATCGTCGGCGGCAACGGCGCCGGCAAGACCACCACCCTGCGCGCCATCGCCGGGGTGGTGTCCACCACGGCCGGTCAGATCCTGTTCGAGGGCGAGGACATCAGCACACTGTCCCCGCACGACATCGTCGATCTGGGGATCACCATGATCCCGGAGGGGCGCCAGTTGTTCCCCGACATGACGGTGCGCGAGAACCTGCTGATGGGAGCTTATCGTCCCGCGGCGCGCGCCGCCCGCGCCGACACGCTGGAGGAGGTTCTGACCCTGTTCCCCCGCGTGCGGGAGCGGATCGACCAACGCGCCTCTCACCTGTCCGGCGGCGAACAGCAGATGGTGGCCATTGCGCGCGGCATGATGGCCCGGCCGAAGCTGCTGATGTTCGACGAGCCGTCGCTGGGCCTCGCACCCAAGATCGTCTCGCAGGTGTTCCAGGTGATCGAGCAGATCGAGGCCTCGGGCGCCACGGTGCTGATCGTCGAGCAGAACGTCTTTCACACCCTGAAGGCGGCCAACCGGGGCTATGTGCTGGAGAACGGCGAGATCGTGCTGTCCGACGACGCCGAGGCCCTGCTGACGAACGACCATATCCGCCAAGCCTATCTGGGAATCTGAGCCGATGAGCGAGAGGGAAATCAATCCGGAGGCGTTCGCCCGGCGCGACAGCCACGCCGGCCGGCGGGTGCTGGTGACCGGCGCGGCCAAGGGCATCGGGCACGCAATCGCCCAGGGCTTCGCCGCCCGGGGCGCCACCGTGGGCGTGCTGGACCTGAAGACCGACGAGGTCGCCGACGCGGTGGCCGCGATCACGGCCGGCGGACGCGGCCGCGCGGTCGGCCTGCCCGTGGACGTGGCGGACTATGCGGCGCTGGAGGCGGCCGTTCAGCAGACGGCCCGCGACATGGGCGGGCCGTTCGACACCGTCATCAACAACGCCGGCATCTCACCCAAGCACGACGGCGTGGCGCACAAGGTGTGGGAGATGGACCCGTTGGAGTGGCGCCGGGTGGTCGACGTGAACCTGACCGGCACGTTCCACACCATCCGGGCGCTGACCCCGTCCATGCGGGAGGCCCGGCGCGGCTGGATCGTCAACATGTCATCGGTGGCGGGCAAGACGTACTCCCCCATCGTCGCCTGCCACTACGCCGCGACCAAGTCCGCCATTCTCGGCTTCACCAAGCATCTGGCGGCCGAACTCGGGCCGTTCGGGGTGCGGGTCAACGCGCTGGCACCGGGGCGGATCGAAACGCCGATGGTGCGGGGCGTCGCCCCCGAGATCAACGCCGAGCAAGTGGCCATGACCCCCCTGGCCCGCCTGGGCCAGCCGGAGGAGGTGGCCGATGTCGCGCTCTGGCTCACCAGCCCGGAAGCCAGCTTCGTCACCGGCCAGACCATCGACGTGGCCGGCGGCCTGTACATGACGTGATCGGGCCGGATTGGACGCCCGCCCGGCCCGAAAACCCCGCCCTGCCTGAAAACCCCGCCCTGCCTGAAAACAATGAAGAGAGCCCCATGTTCCAGAACCTGATCGGCGGCGAGTGGGTGGACGCCCCGGACGCCACGGAGAACGTCAACCCGTCGGACACCCACGACGTCATTGGTGCGTTCGCCCACGCCGACGCGGCCGCCGTCGACCGGGCGGTGGACGCCGCCCGCGCGGCCTTCCCGGCCTGGGCGCGCACCACGCCGCAGGTCCGCCACGATATCCTGCGGCGCGCCGCCGACGAGGTGCTGGCGCGGGCCGAGGAGCTGGGCCGCATCCTGTCGCGCGAAGAAGGCAAGACGCTGGCCGAGGGCATCGGTGAAGCCACCCGCGCCGGGCAGGTGCTGGCGTTCTTTGCCGGCGAGGCTCTGCGTTGCGGCGGCGAGACCGTGCCCTCGATCCGGCCGGGGGTCGGTGTGGAGATCACGCGGGAGCCCCTAGGTGTCGTGGGACTGATCACGCCCTGGAACTTCCCCATCGCCATTCCGGCCTGGAAGATCGCCCCCGCCCTGGCCTGGGGCAACACGGTGGTGTTCAAGCCGGCGGAGCTGGTGCCGCATTCGGCCTGGATGCTGACCGACATCCTGCACCGGGCCGGGCTGCCGGCGGGCGTGCTGAACCTCGTCATGGGGCCCGGCGCCGTGGTCGGGGACCGTCTGGTGGCGCATCCCGACGTCGCCGCGATCACCTTCACGGGCTCCGTGACCACCGGCCGGCGGGTCGCCGCCGGATGCGTGGCGGCGCAGCCGATGAAGAAGGTCCAGCTTGAGATGGGCGGCAAGAACCCGTTCGTTGTTTTGGACGACGCCGACCTTGAGACCGCCGTCTCCTGCGCCCTGAACGGCGCCTTTTTCTCCACCGGGCAGCGGTGCACCGCGTCGTCGCGCCTGATCGTGACCGAGGGCATCCACGACGCCTTCGTGGCGGCGCTATCCGAGCGCCTGAAGGCCGTCACGGTGGGCCACGCCCTGGAGCCGGACAGCCAGATCGGCCCGGTGGTGGACGAACGCCAGCTTGCCAGCAACGAACGCTACCTGGACATCGGCCGGAGCGAGGGGGCGCGCCTGCTCTGGGGTGGGGAGCGCCTGAACCGCCCGACCCCGGGGTTCTATCAGTGCCCGGCCCTGTTCACCGAGGTCGACAACGGCATGCGCATCGCCCGGGAGGAGATCTTCGGTCCGGTCGCCGCCGTGATCCGCGTCAAGGACTACGACGCGGCACTGGCCGTCGCCAACGACACCGACTTCGGCCTGTCCGCCGGGATCGCCACCACCAGCCTGAAATACGCCAGCGATTTCAAGCGCAACGCCGAGGCTGGCATGGTCATGGTCAACCTGCCGACGGCAGGCGTGGACTATCACGTGCCGTTCGGTGGCCGGAAGGGCTCCAGCTACGGCCCGCGCGAACAGGGGGCCTACGCCCGCGAGTTCTACACCGTGGTGAAGACCGCCTACACCCAGCCCTGACCCGCCCCACAGATGCCCCACAGATGAAGACCCGCCCGATCATGATCACCGGAACCACGCGCGTTTACGGCGTCCTCGCGGACCCGATCCATCACGTTAAAACCCCGCAGGTGATGAACGCGCTGTTCGAGCGTCACGGGGTAAACGGCGTGCTCGTGCCCCTGCACGTCCGGCCGGACGGATTGGCGCGGGCGCTGGACGGCCTGCGCGCCCTCGCCAACGTCGGTGGCTTCATCGCCACCGTGCCGCACAAACCCGCCATGCTGGACCTGTGCGACGATGTCACCGAGGCCGCCCGCCGGATCGGCGCGGTCAACTGCGTGCGGCGCGAGGCCGACGGCCGCATGGTCGGGGCCATGCTGGACGGCATCGGCTTCGTCGAAGGCCTGCGCAGCGCCGGGATCGACCCCAAAGGTTGGCGCGCCTATGTGGCCGGGGCCGGCGGGGCCGCCAGCGCGATGGCCTTCGCCCTGGCCGAGGCGGGCGTGAGCCATCTGACCATCGCCAATCGCACCGAAGCGAAGGCCCGCGCCCTCGCCGAGCGGGTGGCCGAGACCTATCCGGCCCTGACGCTTTCGACGGATGCGGGGACCGTGGCCGGGCATGATCTGGTGGTCAACGGCACCTCCGTCGGCATGGCGGAGGGCGACGGCGCCCCGTTGGACACCGATCAGCTTCAGCCGAACATGGTGGTGGCCGAGGCCATCATGCAGCCGGTCATGACACCACTGCTGACCGCCGCCCAGGCGCGGGGCTGCCGGATCCAGCCCGGGCTGCCGATGCTGGAGTCCCAGATCGTCCTGATGGCGCGCCACATGGGCGCGATCGCTTGACCGGAGCAGGAGGCCGCACACCGTGACCGCCGATGCGCTAGGCTCGTTCGACTACATCATTGTGGGGGGAGGAACGGCGGGCTGCGTGCTGGCCAACCGACTGAGCGCCAGCGGGCGTCATTCGGTCCTGCTGCTGGAGGCCGGCGGGGAGGCCAGCAGTCCCTGGATCGCCATTCCGGCGGGGTTCTACAAGCTGCTGACCAATCCCCGCTACAACTGGAACTTCCAGACCGAGCCCGAGCCCGGAACCATGAACCGCGCCATCGCCATTCCGCGCGGCAAGGGGCTGGGCGGATCCACCCTGATCAACGGCATGATCTGGGTGCAGGGCCAGCCCGGAGACTACGACGGCTGGGCGCAGCAAGGCTGCCCGGGCTGGCGCTTCGACGACGTGGCGCCGATCTTCCGCCGCCTGGAACGGTATGTGGGACCGGCGGGCGCAACCCCGCGCGGCCGGCACGGACCGGTGGACATCCGCGAGGTGGTGGAGCGCCCGGCCATCGGCACGGCGTTCCTGGAGGCCGCCGCGGCCGCCGGCCATCCGCTCAACCCGGACTACAACGGCGCCCGTCAGGACGGCTTCGGATACTATCAGGTCAACCAACGTGGCGGCCGGCGCGCCGACGCGGCCCGCGCCTATCTGGCCCCCGCGCGCACACGGCCCAACCTCACCGTCCGAACTGGGGTTCACGTCACCGGCCTGACCCTGGAGAACGGGCGCGCCACGGGCGTCACCGCGCGGCAGGACGGCCGCACCGTCGCATTCAAAGCAACCAGCGAGGTGATCCTGGCCGCTGGCGCCATCCAGTCGCCCCAGATCCTGGAACTGTCCGGCATCGGCGATCCGGCGATCCTTGGGCCGCTGGGACTGCCGGTGCGGGTTGCGGCCCCAGGGGTCGGCGCCAACTACCTGGATCACTTCTGCACCCGGCTGAACTGGCGCGTCACCCGGCCGATGACGCTCAACGAGGACACGCGCGGCCTGCGTCTGGTCGGGCACGTGCTGCGCTACCTTCTGGCCCGGCGCGGCATCCTGACGTTCGGGACCGGGTTGGGCTATGGCTTCGTGCGCACACGGGCGGATCTGGACGGACCGGACGCCCAGTTCTTCTTCATGCACGCCAGCTACGCCAACGCCGCCGAGCGCAAACTGGAACCGCACCCGGGCATGACGCTGGGCGTGACCCAGTTGCGCCCGACATCGCGCGGCAGCGTGCACGCGCGCTCGCCCGATCCCCTGGACGCCCCGGCCATCCGCCCCAACATGCTGGACGCAGAGGAAGACCAGCGCTGCATGATCGACGCCATGCGCCTCGGCCGCACGGTCATGGAGCAGGCGCCGCTGACCCCCTTCCGCGCTTACGAGATGAGCCCGGGCGACGCCTGCCAGACGGACGCGGACTGGCTCGCCTTTGCCCGCGAGACCGGCCAGACCATCTACCACTCCGCCGGGACCTGCCGCATGGGCACCGACCCCGGGGCCGTGGTGGATCATCGCCTGCGGGTGCGCGGAGTCGAGAACCTCCGCGTCATCGATGCCTCGGTTATGCCCGCCATGGTCTCCGGCAACACCCAGGCCGCCGTGTTCATGATCGCGGAAAAGGGCAGCGACATGGTCCTGGCCGACGCCCGAACCCGTTAATGACAGACACGTTTCTGGAGACTCCTATTATGACCGACCTGACTGGCATGACCGGCCTGACCGGGGCCGGCGCCATCGTCACCGGCGCAAGCAAGGGCATCGGCGAGGCCACGGCGCGCCGGCTGGCCGAAGCGGGTGCCACCGTCGTGCTCGCCGCGCGCAGCACGGGGGAGATCGAGCGCATTGCCGGCGAGATCCGTGCGGCCGGCGGCCGGGCCCTCGCCGTCGCCTGCGACGTGGCCAAGCCGGAGGACGTCCAGGCGCTGGTCGAGGCCGCCCGCGCGGAGGCTGGCCGGCTGGATATCCTGGTCAACAACGCCGGCCTGATCGAGCCCATCGCCCGCCTGACCGACAACGATCCGGCGGCCTGGGCCGAGGTCCTCGACGTCAATGTCAAGGGTGTCTATTACGGCCTGCGGTACGCCCTTCCGGTGATGCAGGCCACCGGCGGCGGCACGATCATCAACCTGAGTTCCGGCGCCGCGACCCTGCCGTTCGAGGGCTGGAGCCACTACTGCGCCTCCAAGGCCGCCGTGCTCGCCCTGACAAAATGCACCGATCTGGAATACCGGGATGCCGGTATCCGCGTCGTGGGCCTCAGCCCCGGGACGGTCGCCACCGGCATGCAGGTCGCCATCAAGGCGTCGGGCATCAACCCAGTGAGCGAATTGGACCCGAACGTGCACATTCCGCCCGACTGGGTGGCGCGCACAATCGTGTATTTGTGCGGTCCGGAAGGCGCCGCCCATGCCGGTACCGACGTCTCGCTGCGGTCGGAGGCGATTCGCCGCGCCGTCGGCCTGACCGCCTGACCCGAGCGCGGACATCAAAGGACGTACCGTGCGGCCGGTCCCCATTCCGTGCATGGGAACCGGCCGGTTCAGCGCTGTTTACCGATACGCAATGGACCGAACTCATCCGGTCCATGGCCTGGGTTTACTTCGCCAGCATGACCTCGGTGGCCTTCACGATGGCCGAAATTTCGTCGCCCACCTTCAGACCGAGATCGTCGACGGCTTCCACGGACACGATGGAGCACACGGTCTGACCACCGACGTCGACCTTGACCTTGGCGACGATCTGACCCTTGGCGATGTCGGTCACGGTCCCCTTCAGGGCATTGCGAGCACTGATGTTCATGAGAGGATTCCTTACATTTCCAAAAGGTCCGGCGCACATGTTCGCCGGACCTAAAAACGACTAGGCCACACGCAATACGACGTCAACACAAAATGGATGCGGCTTCCGTCGTATACTTATGGGATATAGCGCGATATCCGGCTATGACGTTCAAAATGTCGTTCCATATCGAATAAAATTGCGGTGTGTCCTTGTGTTTATTCGCCGATCGCACCCCTGGATATGGCGGCGTCACCCACGGGTGACCGCGAAAAAGACACCACGCTGTAGAGCATCGGCGAAACCCGCCATGGGAACCGCGCGCACGGATTGCTGATACCGGGGCGAAGCACCCTGGCGGGAACGGCAAACGTTTCTTGACCGTCGCCCTCCTGGTCTGCGGTCGCCCGCACGCACCAGCCGCGCACGGCGGACCCGAACCATTCCCCACCGGCCTTTCCTTGGAAGCATTCCGGGCGGCCATTCCGATCCATCCGCGGCGACTCGTTCCGGCCGACCGGCCGCGGCGGTCCCGTCCTATCACGCCACGTCCGGCCCGCACCGCCATGCTGCGCCACAGCATATTCGCTGCACTGCGCATATATTTATGAGACATAATAATTATTGAACATAACCAAGATTTCCGTACCATGACTCGGGACAAGGAGACTCAGCATGCCACGCGCCCGATCGAACTCGACCGCCCCCACCCCCTCGGCTTCGTCTCCAGACACGGTGTTCGAGGGCGCGATCCGTGGGATGGTCGGCTACAACCTCAAGCGCGCCTACATCGTACTGCACGCCGCGGCGCGGGCGGCGGCGGAGGACTTCGGCCTGCGCGTTCCGACGTTCAGTTGCCTGTCCGTGATCGTACGCAATCCCGGCATCACGCCGTCCGCCCTGGCCGAGCACCTGAAGATCGAGCGCCCCAACCTCGTCGTCATCGTGGACGAGCTGGAAACGCGCGAGCTGATCCGCCGGACGCAGATGAAAACCGACCGCCGCCGCTACGAGCTCACCGTGACGGTGCGGGGCCGGCGGCTGCACGACCAGGCCGCCGAGGCCATCCGCGACGCCGAGGCGCAGTGTCTTCAGGGGCTCGGCGCCGAGGATCAGGCCCGCCTGATCGATCTGTTGAACAAAATCGAAAACGCGATGACCGAGGCCCCGGTATCGGCCGCCGAACACACCGGCCCGCCGCCGCCGTAGCACGCCCCGGCACGGACGACACAGCCGCGAGACACACAAAAAAAGCGGCGACAGGGAGGAAAACATGACGGGAAAACTTGCGACACTGGCGCTGGCGAGCGCGTTATGGGCGGCGGGCCCCGCGGCCCAGGCTGAGACCATCCGCGCGACCAGCGGCTTCGGCCCGGCGCATGTGCTGGCCACCGACATCTACCCCGAGATCGCCAGCCGTCTCGAGGCGTTCACGGACAGCGCCTGGACGCTGCGGGACACCCCCTCGGGCCTCGTGGCGCCGAATGAGATGAGCGCCGGGCTACGCGACGGCGTCACCGAGATGGGCACGCTGCTGATGCCCTATTTCCCGGCTGAGTTTCCCGACGCGGCCTTGCCGTCCGAGCTGTCGATCGTCGGCCGGCGCAACCTCGCCATCTCGTCGGCGGTGACCGAATACGTGGCCACCTGCGCCCCGTGTCAGGCCGAGTTCGTGCGCAATGGCCAAGTCTACCTCGGCACCGACGCCACCCCGCCCTACAACCTGCTGACCACGTCACCCGTGCGACGTGTCACGGATCTCCAGGGCCTGCGCATTCGCACCGGGGCGCCGCTGTACGCCGGCCTCGTCGATGCCATGGGCGGTGAGGCGACACAGATCCCCTCCTCCGAGCTGTTCGAATCGCTCAGCCAGGGCGTTATCGACGGCACCTTCAGCGGCAATCACGAGATCATCGCCAACCGGCTCGGTGACATCATCACCTCTGTCACCGAGATGGAGGAAGGCGTGTTCAACGGCTCGGCCGCCGCCACGACCAGCCAGATCCTGTGGCTGCGCATGACGCCCGAGGAGCGGGCGGCCCTGGCCCGCGCGGCGCAATACGGCATCGCCAAGGGTCTGTTCGGCTATCGCGACGATGCGGCCGCCGCGCGGGACATCGCGGACATCGAATTCATTCCCATGGACGAGACGCTCGCGGCGGCCAAGGAGGCCTACAACGCGGAGCGTCTGGCCGCCGCCGCCGGCATCCTTGCGGATCGCGGTGTCAAGGACGCCCAGGCCAAGATCGACCGCTACATCGCGCTCGTGGAGAAGTGGGAAGGCCTGATCACGGACGACATGACCTACGAGGATCTGGCGGAGCTTCGCTACGCCGAGATCTTCGCAAAGCGCGACATGGCCGCCTACGGTCTCTGACCGCTCCCCTCCCCAACCCCGTCCAGCCCAACCCTGCCCCGCTTCGGGATAGGGCCCCACCGGCCTCGCGAAGGACCGTTCGCGTCGTCGCCTTCGGCTGCCCGTTTTTTGGGAGAGCACCATGCACCGCCTTGAAACATGGATCGGCCGGATCAGCGCGGGTGTCGTGTCGCTCGTGCTGCTGGCCATGATGCTGCAGATCGTCGTCGACGTAATCATCCGCGGCGTCCTGGGCGCCGGGTTCCCCGCCACCGGGGAGCTGGTCAGCCGCTACTACATGGTCGCGATCAGCTTCGTCCCATTGGCCATGGGCCTGCATGCCTCACCGACCTGCCAGCTTGCGTTCGATGGCGCCGAGGGCGAGTTGGTGGGCGAGGAAGGGAACGGCCTCAAGGCCATGTTCGCCATGATGAACCACGCCCGCCTGGACGTCGCGTTGCAGGGCGTGGCCCACGCCGCCCGCGCCGCCGATCTGGCGCGCCGCTACGCCGAGGAGCGCAAGCAGGGCCGCGACGCGACCGGGACCGTGGTCACCATCGACCTGCACGCCGACGTGGCGCGCATGATCGACACCTGCGACGCCCTGGCGTTGGGCGGACGGGCGCTGTGTCACATCACCATGGTGGCGCAGGAACGCGGGACGGATCCGGACTTCGTCGCGTTCATGACGCCGGTCTGTAAGTATTTTTGCACCGAGGCCGGCACGCGCGCCGCCGATCTGGCCATTCAGGTCATGGGCGGTTACGGCTATCTGCGGGAATACGGGGCCGAGCAGAACTGGCGCGACAGCCGGATTTGCGCGATCTACGAGGGCACCAACGGCATCCAGGCCCGCACCACGGCAACACGGTCGCTGGCGATGAACGGTGGCGCCGGCGTGCGCGCGTTCGCGGCGTTCGTGCGCGAGAGCGGCGCCGACCTGGCGGCGGCGGCGACGGCCTGGGAGGACGAGGCCCGGCAAGTGGCCGCCAGCAACGATCCGGCGGCGGAGGCGCACCGCTTCATGGAGCACACCAGCGCCTTGGCCTACCGGGCGGCCTGGGCACGAATCGCCGCCGTGGCCGAGCGCGCCCCCGATCCGGCGCGCCTGACCCGGCTGGCCGCGCCGATCACGACCAGCACAGGGGGCAACACTGGGGGCGAAGACGGCGTAGCGCGGGCAAGCCTTGGGGATGCGCGGCAAACGGCGTAGGGTGGAGTCTCGAAATACGCGCACGCGGGCCGCGTGCGGCGATCCCCGCCGCACGCCCGGCTCGCGCATCGACCCGTGCTCCTGTCGAAAGAGGCTCCATGACCGCCACGCCTGCCGCCCGACCCCGCCCGCGCCGCCCCCTGCTGTCGCGCATTCCGCCGCCGGTGATGTTCACCCTCATGCTGGCAGGCACCATCGCCGTGGCCCGGTTTCTGCCGGGCCCATTGCTGTGGGCGTGGCCGACCAATCTGGCGGGTGCCGTTCTGATGCTGGCCGGGTTGGTGCTGGCGGTCGGTGCCGTGATGGCGTTCCGGCGGGCCGGCGTGTCGCCCCGTCTGTTTGAGGGCGGGCCGCAGGTCGTCTCGCACGGTCCCTTCAGCCGGACGCGCAATCCGATGTACCTGAGCCTGATCGTGACCCTGGCCGGCGCGGCCACGGTCATGGGGCACGTGCTGCCCTATGCGGGGCCGGTGCTCCTGTTCCTGTGGTTCGACAGGGTGTTCGTGCCGCGCGAGGAGGCGGTGCTGGCCGCCCACTTCGGCCCCGACTGGAGCGCCTACACCACGCGGGTGCGGCGCTGGGTCTAAAACCTGGCGCGCCCGGCAGGACTTGAACCTGCAACCGTCCGCTTAGAAGGCGGATGCTCTATCCAGTTGAGCTACGGGCGCTTGAGGATGGGTGTTTGAGGATGGGTCTTTGGCGGGGCCTGAACCACGCCGTGCGTACCATACCGTGACCCGGCTCCGTCCGTGTACCCCAAAATCACGGCGCGCGGCGCGCATCGGCCGTACCCGTCCAGCGCCCCACCGTGTCCGCCATCGCGGCGAGCACCGGGGCGCGGGCCTGATGGTGCGGCACATGGCCGCAGTCCGGCACCATGAACGGCGTGACGGGACCGCAGACCCCAACGACGATGGCTTCGACCTGGGCGATAGTGCCGTACTCGTCGGCCTCGCCCTGGATCACGAGCAGCGGGCACCGGATGGACGGCAACCGGTCGGTCATGCACCAGCCCGGGAACGGCGCTGTCAGCCAGGTCGCGTTCCACCCCCAGAACACGCCCTCGGTGTTGCGGCCGTGCCAGCGCGCCAGCTTGGCCCGCAGATCGCCGCGCAGGAACGCGGTGCGGGCGGCCCGGATGCCCGCCAGCGTGACCGGCTCGACGAACACATGGGCGGCCTCGGTCACGGCACCCAGCAAGCCCGCCGGACGCAGCGCCGCGTACAGCAGCGCGATGGAGCCGCCGTCCGAGTGCCCCACCAGCACGATCCGGTCGAGCCCCAGGGCGTCCAGAACGCGGGGCAGAACGTGCTCGGCCTCGTGCTCCAGATAGCCCACCGGGCGCGGCCATGCGCGCAAAGGGTCGGAGCCACCGTGACCGAGACGATCGTAGACCACCGCCGGGAGGCCGGTAGCGCGGCATAGGGCCTCCGGCACGTCCTTCCACAGGCCGATGCTGCCCAGGCCCTCGTGCAGGAAGACCAGCGTCGGGGCGCCCGGCGCCACGGTCGACGGAGTCACCCGCCGCACCGACAGACGCCGCCCATCAACAGCGACGGCGGTATCCTCAACGACAAAAGACGGATCGCGCATCGAACCCTACGGCGCCGTATGGACAGAGCATCCCATCCGTATCACCCAAGCCTTGTCACCCCAGGGCCATGAACGTCCACAAGGCTCCCATACCGACCACCAGGGTCAGAATCACGCGCCGGGTGATCGCCGCCACCGCGACCGCAACCATGCCCGCGGCCGGCCGGGTCCAATCCCAGGCCGACGTGAACACCGTGTCCGCCTGCACCAGCGCGGGCACCACCAGGGCGGCGAGAACGGAGGGTGGCACATAGCGCAGCGCCCGCGTCAGCCATCGCGGCACCGGGAATGCGCCGGCCAACTGGATGAACGAGGCACGCAGCAACCACGTCCCCACCCCGCACAGGATCACCAGACCCCAGAACTGCTGCGCCGTGAACGGCGGCTGAATCCAATCGCTCAGGGTCATGCTCCGGTCTCCTGCCCGCGAAGATGCGATTCCATGGAGGGGCTGGACGGCCCGTCCTCACCTTCCGCCGCCTCCGGCGGGCCGCGACGGCGGCGGCGGTTGTTGCGGTCCTCGGCCCACACTCCCCAGGCGATGCCCGACCCCGCGCCGATCAAAAGGCCCAGGTTGAACGGCAGCCCGGCC
This sequence comes from Roseospira marina, assembly GCF_014197855.1. GTDB lineage: Bacteria > Pseudomonadota > Alphaproteobacteria > Rhodospirillales > Rhodospirillaceae > Rhodospira > Rhodospira marina. The sequence goes on along the minus strand of NZ_JACIGJ010000005.1, from coordinate 266,387 downwards.
AGCATCACGGCCATGCCACCGCCCACCAGCGCCGCCTCCGCGCTGGGACGGTCGCGGACCGCCGGCACCAGCAGCACCAGAAAGACCAGGGGCACGGTGAACTCAAGGCCCCATTCGGGCGGGATCTCGGCCCCCAGCACCATCCCCACCACGGTGAAGAGCTGCCAGCTCACCCACAACGGCAACGCGGCGCCCAGGAAGAACCAGCCCTTGTGCGGCTGGTCCGGCCGCTCGCCGAACCGCGTGATCGACACGGCATAGGCCTGATCGGTAAGCATATAGCTCATCAACGCCCGCGCCCACCAGGGCGCACCGCTCAGGTGCGGCGCCAGGGAGGCGCTGTACATCACCATGCGCATGTTGATGATCACGACCGTGGCCAGGATGACCGGCGCAATCGCACCTGCCGCGAAAACGGCGACGAACGCCATCTGCGCGGCGCCCGCGAAGATTAGCACCGACATGCCGAGGGCTTCGGCCAGCGACAGCCCCGCCTCCTTGCAAGCGTAGGCCGACACCAACGCGAACGGCACGACGCCGGGCATCAGCGGCAGGATCGCGCGCACACCCGCGAGCATCGTCCGTCCTCGACCAAGGGCCGCCCCGGAGGACGACGTGCCGGACGACGGCTCGCGCGGGGGTGCGCTCATGGGACTTCTCCGAAACAAGCAGAAAACGGAAGCTCACGCCCCCGGCCGCCAGGACCGTAAGCGCACACGGGCATGGGATCGGGACACATGCCACATAAAGGGCGGGTCGCCCCGACCACAAGACGAAAATCCTTAGGGGGAGCCCTAGCTGGGTTTAGGCCTTGCCTCTGCCCTCACCCCTAGCCTGATCGACGACCGGACGCCACCGGACGCCGGCCGCCCCTGCTCCGGTCAGGACCCACCGCGCGCGTACCCATGCGCCCGCATGCATTCGGCAAAGTACTGGCGATATGCCTCACGCGCCTCCGCCCGATCCACCTGCGCCATCGGGTTGGTCGCCATGGCGTCCGCGGCGCCTCCATCGAGACGATCGGGCTGATGCGTGCGCCGCAGGGCATAGTCGTCCGCGTCGCGCTTGCACTGGCGGCTGTCGGCCGCCCGTTGGCCCGGGTCGATCCCGGCCTTGGTCCAGCCCCGGCCCTCGTCGCTGGCACAGGCGGCCAGGCCGCCGATCAGCAGCATCGCGGCCGCCAGACGGACGGTCGCACGGAAGGGGATAGGCATGGCGGACTCCTCGGGTCGATGGGGCGGGCCTCAATGGGGCAAAGGCTGAGTCTAGAGCAGATGGGCCGCGATCTGAATCCCCCGTCTGGCTCCGTCGCCCATGACATCCGCGCGATCAACGGCCCGACGGCCTGTCATTCTGACCGGATGTCCGACGCTGCTTGTCAGGTTTTCACGGCCCGAGATCCGGGGCCGGTCAGTTTGACCCGACGCCCGTCTCCGCCGCCCGCCGCCTAGCGCCAAGGGCATATCCAAGCCAGACCAAAGACATACCCGGCGGTCCGCCCATGCCCTGGCACGGTGGTTGCCATGTGGCGCTCACGGCGAACGGTTCGTTTGTTCGCCAATGTCATCGCCGGGAGGATCATCGGATGACTATCGCGCCCTGGACCCGATTTGCCCTGGACTCGCGTGTCGAGTTGACGCCCGAGATGAGCGTCATCCTCGGCGCGGATCACTCCGCGCCAGCCCTGGCCCGCACGCTGGATGCGTTCGAGGCGCTGGGCCCCCGGCCACGGCGCGAAGTGATCGTGCCCAGCCGCCGGGCGGCGTCGGCCAGTCAAGCCCTGCTGACGCTTCACATCGACGCCGACCCCAACCTGCGCCCGATCCCGTCGGACGACGTGCCGCTGTCCGCGCAGTACAACGTCGGGGCCTCGGTCGCCCGGGCCGACGTTCTGATGTTCGTCCGGCCGGGTGCGGAACCCGACGCCGCCACCATGGAGGCCATTGCCGCCGCGTTTGCCGCGGATGCGGCGGCCATCCTGGGTTTTGTCGGCGCGGGGGCCACAGGGCCGCAGCCGCTGCACCCGGGCGACCTGCTGCCAGGCCGCGCCACGCGACCGGTGGGCTTCATCGCCATACGGCGCACGGCCTGGGAGACGGTCGGCCCCTTCGACATCACCTGGACCGGAACGCAGGCGGTCGGCTGGGCTCTTCGCGCCATGGCGCAGGACCTGATGGTGCTGGGGACCGCGGTGGGCGGCACGGCCCGTCCAGCCTGTCTGCCGACCGTGACGGTCTGGGAAGAGCTGTGGGCGCGCGGCGTCGCCTTGGACCCGGCCCTGACCCGATCTCGACAGACAGCCCGGGCAGAGCATCGCCGGGCGCTGGCGGTGCAGGCCCGGCATCATGGGCAAACGCGCCTCGGCGCCCTCGCCTGCCTGATCCAGGGCATGACGCGCACGCCCGGCTCCGTGATCCGCGACCCCATGGCCTGGCTGACGGCCAGCGCCGAGATCATTACGGACCCGGGCACCTCGAAGCCCTGTTCGGCCTCTTAACCGCCGGGAGGATCAGCCCGCCAGATCCTCCCGCAAGATCTCCAGTTCAAGATACGTGTCCTCCGCCTCCGCCACCTCGGCCCTCGCCGCTTCCAGCCGTGCGGTCCGGGCCTGAAAGCCCTTGGGATCCCGGGTGAACAAGGAGGCGTCGGCCAGCTCGCGCTCCAGACGGCCGACCTCCGCGTGCAGAGCGTCAATCTGCCCCGGCAACTGCTCCAACGCCCGTTGCTGCTTGTACGACAGCTTGCCCGGCTTTGGCTTCCCCTTGGCCCCGGCGGGTGCGGTTTCCGCCTTCGCCGCGCCCGGCTTCGGCGAGTTGGGGCCTCGATCAGACGACGACGCGCCCAACATGGCCGGGAAGAGCGCCGACAGGGCGCCACCAGCCTGCGCCAGGGCATCGGAGAAGCCCCCGGCATACTCAACGGCCCGTCCATCCCCGGGCAGCACGATGGTCGAGGTCACGACCCGGTCGAGGAAGTCGCGATCGTGGCTGACCAATAGCAGCGTGCCGTCGAAGTCCGCGAGCAGTTCCTCCAGAAGATCCAGCGTCTCCATATCCAGGTCGTTGGTCGGCTCGTCCAGGATCAGAAAGTTCGTGGGCTGCGCCAGCGCCTTGGCCAGCACCAGCCGGTTGCGCTCTCCGCCCGACAGGCTCTTGAGGGGGCTGCGGGCCTGGCTGTCGTCGAACAGGAAGTCCCGCATATAACTGACCACGTGGCGGGACTGCCCGCGCACGTTGATGCGATCGGCGCCGGTGTCGGCGAGCAGATCCCAGACGGTCTTGTCGCCGTCGAGGATGGAGCGGTGCTGGTCGAGCGTGGTCGGCGTGAGGTTGGTGCCCAGCCGCACGGAGCCGCTGTCCGGCGCCTGCGCGCCCGTCAGCAGCCGCAACAGCGTGGTCTTGCCCGCGCCGTTGGGACCGACGATCCCAACGCGGTCGCCGCGCTGAATCCGAGCGGAAAACGGCATGAGCACCGTCCGCCCGTCGTAGGCCTTGGCGATGCCCTCGGCTTCGATCACCAGCTTACCGGAGGTCTCGCCGGTGTCCGCTTCCAGCTTCACGCCGCCGGTGCGCTGGATGCGCTGGGCGCGCTCGTCCCGCATGGCATACAGCCGGCGCAGGCGGCCCTGGTTGCGCTTGCGGCGGGCCGAAATGCCCTGGCGGGACCAGGTGGTTTCCTGCGCGATCAGCTTGTCGCGCTTGGCCCACTCGATCTCTTCCTGGGCCTGGATGGCGTCGGCCCAGGCGTCGAAGGCCGCGAAGCCCTCGTCCAGCCGCCGCAACCGGCCCCGATCAAGCCACAAGGTCGCCTGAGTCAGCCGGCGCAGAAAGGCCCGGTCGTGACTGATGGTGACGACGGCGCCGCGAAACGCGGCCAGCGTCTCCTCCAGCCAGCCGATGGTCGGCAGATCGAGGTGGTTGGTCGGCTCGTCGAGCAACAGGATGTCCGGCGCTGCCACGAGGGCGCGGGCCAGGGCAAGCCGGCGCGCCTCCCCGCCCGACAGTGTCGCGGGGTCGCGGTCGTAGGGCAACCGCACGTCATCCAGCAGGATCTCCGCCCGGTGGACCTCCCCCGCATGCGCCGCCGGCAAGGCATCCGCCACGCACTCCAACGCGGTCGCGAAGCCGCTCAGGTCCGGGTCCTGCGGCAGATAGGCCACCGCGACGTCCGGCTGCACCGACCGGGTGCCGGCGTCCGGCTCCAGCAGCCCGGCGATCACCTTCAGAAGGGTGGACTTGCCCGAGCCGTTACGCCCCACGAGGCACAGGCGCTCGCCCCGGCCCACGGTCAGCGACAGCCCGTTCAGAAGCGGGTTGCCCCCGAAGCCGAGCGTGATGTCCTGAAGCGTCAGAAGGGGCGCGGGCGGGGCCATCGAGGGCGGACTCCTTTGGCACACGAGCGGGGAACGAGAGAGATCGCGGCCGGCAGCGCACCGACGCACCGCCCCTGTAGAGGTCTCCCCGAGGGGGGTCAAGGCCTCGTCCACGCCCCTGACAGCACGGGCTACGGCGCCGGACCAGCGGTGGTGTCGACCTTTGGGCCCGTCACCCGCCCGTCAGCGACGGGCCGGCAGGGTCTTTGGCGCCTCATCCGGCGCGTTCACGACCCAGCCGCCCGTGCCAAGCGGCCGCACGAACCAGCCGCGCCGCTTCGCCTCCGCCGCCAGATCGCCCGGCAGCGGCGCCCGGAACCCCTCCGGGTGCAGTGGCAGGTCGCCCCCCTCCGCCCAGAACCGCACCTCGGCCGCCAGCGCCGCGTCGTCCAGCGCGCGCACCGCCCGCTCGCGCCACACGTCGGCCAGCCGCTGCATGCCGTCGGCCCCGAGGCGGCGGTCCAGACCGTCCGCCTCCAGGGCTTCGCGCAGGGCGGGCCAGCTTTCGGCCTCGTCCAGCCTCGCCATTGCCGCCCGTACGGCCTCCAGCGGCGGTGTGCCGCCGGCGCTCGGGGACCCGTCGTCCGTCATCGTACCCGTCCGTGGTCCTGTTTCGTGTCGGAGCTGCTTCCGCCCTCCGGCGCCCGCCTCAATGCGTCAGCAGAACCGGAATATCGGCGTGATCCAGAATGTACCGCGTCACGCCACCCATGATGAGCTGACGCAAGCGGCTGTGCGTATACGCGCCCATCACCAACAGATCCGTGCCGGTGTCGGCGCAGTGGCCCAGCAGTGTCCGCCCGACGTCCTCGCCGTGGTGCCCCTTCACGGTTCGGATCTCCGGGGATACACCGTGCCACGCCAGATGCCGCGACAGGTCTTCGGGGCCGCACAGAGCCTCGGAGTCCCCGGCGGCCAGGATGGTCACACCCTCGGCCCGCGCAATCAGGGGCATGGCGGCCTGCACCGCACGCCCCGCCTCAGGCGAGCCGTTCCAGGCGATCGCCACCCGGGTTCCAACCGATGTCGGCGGTGACGGGGGCGCCACCAGAACGGCCCGACCGGCCTCCATCAAAGCCGCGTTGAGCGTGATGAGCGACGGCAGTTCGCGGTTCGGACCTGGCCGGCCCGCCACGATCAGATCCGAGACGCGGCCCCTTGCGGCCACCTCCTCCGGCTCGTTGCCGTCCATTACGATCCAATGTGCGGTCAGAACGTCGAGCGGGGGCGGCCCATCGCGCAGCTCCACCGCGCGCGCCTGCACGATCTCGTCGAACATCGCCTTCAGGGCGTCCGCCCGGGCCTTCGCGTCACGCTCCGCCGCCGCCATCATCTCCTCGACCAAGGCCCCCGCCATAGCCTCGCCGACGTAGGGCACGGCGCTGGCGGGATCCGGCCGCACATGAAACACCTCGACGTGAGCCCCCAGGGCCGCACCGGTCAGGAACGCGGTGTCCATCGGGGCCCGCCCGCTGTCGGCGCTGCTGACAATGGCGAGAATGGTTTTGATGCCGGGCATGTCATGGTCCTCTGCGCTAAGCCGTCGCGGCGAGTCCGGGCCCCGGCCCGGAGCGGTGCCGCTTCCGATACTATGGAAGCCGAGCCGGAGCGGGAAAAGCCATTTTCACGGTGGTGGAAAAACGCACACCGTTTACGCCCGTTTTTCGTGCGCTTGCAACATCAGAACTGCCTTAATGGTGCCAGCCTGTGCATGTGGTCGGAATGCCGCGCCGAATGGATGGGGCTGGCAATTGACGGTTGGCGGCTTCGGCCCTAGATCCCCTGACACCCCTGACACGCGCAAGGCTGAGGTCGGTGCAGCGCGTGTCCCTGACAAGAGGCGTGCATGATCCGGATTCCCCGGCGTCATCTGGCCGCGATCGAAGCGGTCCTCGACATCGCCTACCACGGCGGACCGGTTCCCGTGCGTGGGGCGGAGATTGCCGATCGTCTGGGCCTGCCCCGCCGATACCTGGAACAGAGCCTGCAGACGCTGGCCCGCGCCGGAATCCTGCTGGCCCAGCGCGGCCCGCGCGGCGGATACCGGCTGGCGCGGGAACGACGCCGCATCACGGTCGGCGAGATCGTTCGGGCGCTGGAAGGCGAGGACGACGCGCCGCGGGACGATCGGCCCGTGAACGGCCAATCCCAAAACACGATCTCCGCCCTCGGCAAGGCCGTCGTCATCCCGATGGCGCGCACGGCCGAGCAGGCGCTGCAAGATCACCTCGACGCGCTGACGATTGAGGATCTGTGTCGGCGGGGCCGGGAACAGGGTGTGCCAGGCGCGCGCGACGAGGCGCTGGACTTCACGATCTGATCCCGGAGCGAACCGGAACGGATCGAGACGCACCGCTCTCGGGCAGCGCGCCGCGTTGGACCCGGGCGCTCGCCGCGCTACTCCTCCAGGCGGCCCAGCGCCTTCGCCAACACGAGATAGACCTTGCCCAGGTCGGAGCCGATGAACAGCGCGGTCAGGATGTCCGCACGCGCGGTCTGGCGCGTCTGTTCCAGAAGGCTCTCGTAATCGGTCACGAACTGGGTGACGTAGCCCCGGAACTCTCGGTCGCTGTCAAAGATCTCGCGCACCGCCCCGTGCTGACGCACGGTCATGACCCGGGCCAGATGGCGCAGGAACACGCCGTGATCGCCCTTCTGGTAGCGGCGCCACAGCTCCTCGTCGCGGACCGGATTGAAGATGCGCGCGATGTCCACCGCAACACTTTCCAGGCGCTCGATCACAAAGCTGGCCTGATGCAGGAAGGTGGTGACCTCCGCCCGCTCCATCTCCAGACGCAACGTCCCGGCGCGCTCCTCCGCCTGACCGGCGGCATCGACCAGCGCCTTGGTCTGGCGGCCGAACTCCGCACTGATGCGCCGCGTGGTCTCGGTCATCTTCTCGCCCGACAGCGCCATGCCGTCGACCTCCTGGCGGATGCCGTCCACCGCGCGCTCCAGCAGCGGGATCAGCGCCCGGGCGCGCTCGTCGGCCTCTTCCAGCGAACCACCCAGCAACGACGCGGCCCCGCGCACCGTCTCGGCCGCCTTTTCCGCCGCCGCCTGGATGCCGTCCGTGGACTGCCGCAGACGGTTGCCGGCGACCGTGGCCTGCGACAGACCGCGCCCGGTCACCTCCTCGAACAGGCGGGCGTGCTGCTCCAGAGTCGTGCCCATGTCGCCCATGCGACCGATGGAGCGGTTCACGATACCGTCGACATCGTTCACGCGGCCATCGAGCGCCAGGGCCGTCGACTCCAGGGATTCGTTCGCCTGCGCCGTGCATTCCGAGATGACGCGGACCTTGCCTTCGATGATCTGCGCGGTCTCGGCCAGCTTACCGTCGGCGCTTTCGGCGGCCCGGCTGATGGCCAGATTGCGCGCGGCAAGGCTTTCCTCCAGCCCTTCCAACGCCTTGTGGACCTCCGACACCATACGCTGAAGATTTTCGGTCTCGCTGCGCACAGCCGCGGCGGCGGTGTGGGTGTGACTGACGGTCCGCTCGCCCGTGGCCTCCAGGGTCTCGGCGTGGTCGGCGAGGCTGAGGCCGATGCATTCCAGCTCCTGATTGACCTGACTGGAGATCGTGGACAATTCGGTGAGCTGCTGGCGCAGCGAGTCGACGGTGTCTTCGATCCGGTTCGCCGCCGTGCCCGCCGCGTCGCCCAAATAGCGGGCCTGCTGCTGCAATCCGCTTTGCACCAATTCGAGCTGGTGGCCGATCAGCTTGGCGCCGTCCGCCAGTTCCTTGCTCTGGGCCGTGATCGCCTCACGGATATCGTTGGCGTGGCGATTGGCCTCGACCGTATGGCCTTCCAGCGCCTGCGCCTGCTCCTTGACGGCGGCCCCGGCATCCCGCGCCCGCTGTTCGGCGCGCTGCACCGCGACACCAAGGGTGCGCAGCATATCGTCGAGCGTGCTGGCGGCGCGCTCCAAGGTGCCCGTAGCCTCAGCGGTCGCGGACATGGCCTCCTGGCCACGCTGCGCGACCATCAGCGATGCGTCGGACAGCCGGTTCGTCGCCTCGTCCACCGTCACGTTCATGGTCTGCACCCGGCGGGTGAAGACGCCTTCCATCTCCTTCAGTCGCGCCATGGACTGGTCCGACGCGCTCATTAGGGCGTCGGTTTGGCGGCCGATGGTCGTTTCGATCACCTGGGTGCGGCTCAACAGGCGGTCACTGACGGTTTCGATGGATTCGGCCCGACTGGCCATGAGCGTCGACACGCCCTCGGCAGCCCGTTCCCAGCGTTCCCGCAGGTCGTCCAGACGCGACTGCTGGCCGCCGAGGTGCTCGTCGACCTCGCCCAACAGCTTCGAGAGCTCATCGCCCAGCCCCCGGCCCTCGCGGACGGACTTGGCGATGCTCTCGTTGATCGCGCGGATGCCGTTGCCCTGCTCCCGGGCCTGCTGGCCGGCGAGCGTCAGGTCCTGCACATGTTTGCGCAGGCTGTCGTCGAGGGTGCGAGTCTGCGCCATCATCTTGTCGGCGGCTTCGGTCAGGGTGCTGCTCTGCCGCTCCAGGGTCTGACCCGCGTCACGGGCGCGGCTCACGGCCCGCTCGGTCGCATCCTCCAGACCATAGACCTGCCCCTCGGCGTCGCGGATCACCTGGGCGATGTCCTCACGGAACTTCTCCGCCAGGCTCGACAGCGCGACCACCTCGGTGTGCAGACCGTCGCGCACCTGCCGGGCCTCGGACAGGGCGTGCCGGGAGGCGTCGGTCAGCATGCGCGCCTGCTCGGTCAGGGAGCGGGCCACGTCACTCATCTGACCGCGCGCGGTGTCGGTCGGGTAGGCGAGCTTGCGGAGCTGGTCGCGCAGAATCAGCGCCTCACGGCCATAGCGACCATCGCGGGTGAACACGGCCACCAGCGCCCAGGCCAGCGCGACCGGGATCAGCGCACCGGCGGCGAATCCCGCGAACTCGTGCGGCAGGAGCATGAACAGATTGTTCCAGCCCACGCTCTGCTGGATGTAGAACGCGAAAAAGGCGAGCCAGAACAGCGAGACCGCACCAGCCACCCACGACGGCCATTCCAGGCCACGCGGCATGGGCGGCGGCGGATCCTCGGGCAGCGGGGGCAGCGCATGACGCGACTCCGCGTCGCCGGTCCCGACCCCATAGGCGGCGGCCGTGCCGCGCGGCGCGCGCGTCTCGGCGGGCGCCGCGTCCTCGGCATCGTTCCCCACCCGGAGCGGGCGCACACGCCGGCTCAACACCGAGACGCGTTCGCCGGACTCGGTACGCGGGCGCCGGAACAGACTGGGCAAGGGGCCCGGCTCGTCGGTGTCGCCGGCATCGGCGCCGGCCGCACGGGACGTCGCGGGCAGTGGCGTGGCCGGAAGGGCGTCATGGGAGTCGGCGGGCCCATCCCCCCCGTCACGAGCCCGGGCGGTTCTGCCAGCCTCCCCCGCGCCATCACGGGCCGAGTCCGGCTCACGCCCGGTCTCACCCGGTACACCGGACCGGTCTCGCACGGGCGCCTCGGCGCCCTCGACGTTGTCCGCCACCAGATGGGGGGCGCGTTTCAGACCCTCGCGCCGACCCGCCGCTGCGGCAGTCTCCGGCCGGTCCGTCGCGTCATCCGGGTCGATTTCTCGGGTTGCCATAACGACTCGCCCCTGCTGTCAACGGCGCATTGACATCAGGGTACTTCGTTTGAGTCAAGATTCCAACAGCTTATTGCGGAGTCTTGAGTCTCAAGTCAAAGGCTGTCCGATAGCCGCCGGTGTCAGGCCCCTTCCCCCTTTCGGGTTGCGACCACTTTCTGGTACAGCCCGCCGAAATAGGTCTCCTTGTGCCACGTAAACTCTTCGGCGAGAGACGGCGGCGCGTAGGAGCGGATTTCGTTATCGCTGAGCGCGAGGGCGTACGGCTCCAGAAGGCGCCAGACCACGATCATGATCGGCCGCAGCGGATGCAGCAGGCTCGGCCCGTGGTAATCCACGAACACAGCCTTGCCGCCCGGGCGCGTCGCGTCGAGAAGGCTTTTGACGATGCGGTGCTTATAGTCTTCCGGCACCTCATGCAGCAGGAAGAAGCAGCACACACCGTCATACGACCGGTCACGCGGATCGGCGGCGTCGGCCAGATCCAGGGTCGCCGACGGGAAGGCGGCCAGCTTCGTGCGGCAGGCGTCGATCTGGTTGGTCGCGACGTCGGTGACGTGCAGCGCACCCTTCGGCCCCAGAACGGCCGCAAGCTTGCTGGAGAAACTGCCGTACACGCAGGCCGGCTGAAGAACCTCCTGACCCGCCTCGAACTCCGAAAAGCCGGCGCGCATCAGCCGATTGGCGTTGCCCCACAGAATCGCGGAGACGACGAAGGAGGTATCGAGATACCGGCTGTAGGCCGGCGTCAGATAGGCCCACGTGTACACCTTGCTTAGGTATTCCGGGATCGCCGGGCGGGCCACGGATCCCGCCGAACGCGCCGCTGCACTGTTCAACGAAACCTCGACGGGGGGAACCTCGACCGGGGTCGGCCGAGCACGTCCGGCCAGAACGGCCGTCTCGCGCGACGCAGGCAAGGACAGGTCCTCCTCCGCCAGCGAATCGAGGCGAAAGTCGGACGCGGCCGCGTGGGGTTTGTTCATCGAACTATCCTAAGAGTGTTGACGCAAACGAACGGTCACCGGTTTCCCGATGAGAGACAGAAAGCGGGGTCAGCGGTCATGACACCACCCCCGGGGATGAGCCTGCGGGCGGCCCTGGACGGGCCGCCGGGGGTGGCGCCTGAGCGGCCCCGCGCTCCACCGCGCGCGCACGCCCCTCGAACGCCGTAATCAGACGCGGCGCCATTTCGCCATACGTCGCCTGCAGCAGCTTCTGAAGCATCTTGGAGTGCACTTCAACTGCCAAGTCCAACCCAACCCTGCACCGTCCGCCGTCCATCGCTTCGAACGCCCACAGCATGTATAGCCGACGCACCGGTCCGCCCGTGGCGGTCACGGTGATCCGATCCGGGAAGGCGAGATCAGTGCGGGAGATGAATTCGAGCGTGGCCGGTCCGATGCCGAGCAACTGCCGCGTCCGATAACCGGTCGGATCCCGGTCAAGGACGCGCGCGGACTTCCACAAGGGCAGGAAGGACGGGTACGCTTCCACATCCGCCACCAGGTCGAAGACCCGCTCCCGTTCATGGGGAACGACCCGTTGCACGGACTGTTTCATGGGCCAGCTCCACACCACACGACGAAAAAACCCTCCGGAGCGGAGAGGGCGGGCGGCATCATGCCTTTTCGCAACCGCACCGTAAACCACGGGATCGCGGAAACGTGCTCACATCCACCGTCTTTGGCCCCTTTGGGGCCACGGTCGGGCGTCACCCAGGCCAATTGCCCACCGTGTGAGACACAACGACCGCTCCCGGCCCCCTTGCCCCACATCGATCAACCTTTCCGGGTGCTACCCCCCATCACGAGTCGGGCACCACAGGAGGCTTTGCATCCCGCCCCGCCAAGGGGTCGTTCGCACCCGACGGGCGGGTGTATACGTGGGACGTCGCGCGACGGCAAGCACAGGAGGCCCAGAGGACACACGAATAGGCGCGGCGTCCGCGCCCACGCCCGGATCCGGCGCCCCTCAGCGAACGCTCTGTCGCCGACGCTCTGTCGCTCGCCGCCCCCCCCCTGATCGGCAGGTCGTGATGGGTCGCGCGTGGTCAGTGCGCCCCCCCCCCTACAGCGCCCGGCGATGGCTTGGTCGCCAGCCGGGACCGCTCAGAGCCCCTTGCACCGCCGTGACCTCCGCCAACAGCCGGTCCTTGTCGCGGGGCAGAGTTCCGGCCAGCGCCAGGGCGTTCGACGCATGGTTGGAGCGGAAGATCACCGGCCGGGGCGGGTTCAGAGTCTCCAGGAACATCCGTTGTTCCGCCAACACGGCGGCGTCGTCCTGGAAGGTGAACGTACGGCCGTCGCGCGTCATCTGCTCCACGAAGGGGCCCAGACGCTCCTCCTCCAGATAGAGTTGCAGCGTCGACAGGTACGTCGGCGGCGCCTGGTTGATGAGGGCGGCGGTCGCCGTCGCATGCTCCTCCCACCCTTCCGCCCCCGCCAGCCCTAGAATGACGGTCGCCGAGACCTTCAGGCCGGCGGCGCGGGCCTTGTCGATCGCGGTGGCGTGCCCTTGGGGCGAGGCACCCTTGGTGATGCGGCGCAGGACATCGGCGGAGCCCGACTCCACCCCCAGATAGACCAGCGACAGCCGCGCGGCCTTCAGGCTCGCCAGGTCCTCCGGTGTTTTCTTGAGCAGGTTGGCCGGTGTCGCGTAGGCCGAGACCCGCGTCAGCGCCGGGAAGCGAGCGCGCAGGTGATCGAGAATCGCGTGCAGATGCGCCGTCGGCAGAACCAGCGCATCGCCATCCGCCAGGAACACCCGATCCGCCGCCGGCCAGACGCGGGCGGCCGCGTCGATGTCCCGCCGGACGTCGTCCAACGGACGCACCCGGTAGGTCTTCGACCGGTACATGGAACAGAAGGCGCAGCGGTTGAAGCTGCACCCCAGCGTCGCCTGGATGATGAGGTTGCGGCCCTCCGACGGCGGTCGGTACAGCGGCATGTCGTAGGCCAGCATGGTCACGCACTCCCGCTCTCGGATATTACCGCGTTGGGTGATGTCAGCGCGGCGATGATGGCGGCCGCGTCCGGCCAGCCTTCCGTCAGCGCGGCCCGGTCGCCGTGCTCATAGTCGGCGAAGTCGAACCCGGGCGACACGGTGCAGCCGAGCAACGCCCAGGCCCCGCCCGCGACCAGCCGCGCGCCCTGCCACACGCCACGGGGTACCACCGTTTGCGGCACATGCCCATTCAGCAGGTCGGCCCCGATGACGACGCGCTCGCTGCACCCGTCCGGATGCAGACGCAGCTGCTCGACCGCGTCGCCGGCGTAGTGGTGAAACACCTCGTCGCTGCGCAGGCGGTGAAGGGCCGATAGCGTGTCCGGGGTCAGAAGATAGTAGATCGCCGTGCCGAAACACCGATCCGCGCCCGCGTAACGGTCCGGCAGGGTCGCCCCGGCGACGCCCTCATCCGCCCGCCACGTTTCGCGGAAATAGCCGCCTTCGGCCGGGTGCGGACTCAGGCCCAGGTGCGCTATGACCGCCTCCGCCGAAAGGCCGGTCCGGGATAGATCAGCCGTCATGCGTCGCCCTCACGGTCCTTCCATACGGCAGAAAATCGGTTCCGCCCCGACTTCCCTTCTGGGATATTTGCGCGGCCCCCGCAAGTGCCGTAAGACTAGGGTTACCGGAAAGGAAACGGCACCATGTCCATCTTGTCCTACCTGTTCGGGGACGACGACAAGCCGATCCCCGACCCCATGTGGCAGCGGGATTCCGCGAACCGGTTCTATCGCCTTTTAGCGATGCGCCCCGGAAAACCGAACCTGAAGGGGCACAGCGGCGTGTTCGTGCTGTTCCACAAGGGCGTGCGGCCCGGCTGGGTGTACGTGGGCGCCACCGGCGACCTCGACACCGCCATCGATCGCCTGCAGTCCCACCGTGAAATTTCGGACCTGGAGCGGCGGGGGGGGCTGTTCATGACCTGGGCCTACATCCGGGCGGACAAGCGCGACGGAGTCGTTGCCTACCTGCGATCGCGCATGGCCCCGGAAGTGACCGACCCCGCGCTCGATACCGATCTCGGCTGTCACCCCGAGAGGGCGAAACCGGTGCCCGTGCAGCTTCCGGTCTGACACGGTCATCCGCCCCGAGCCTTTCCACCACGCCTCCGCTCCCGGCCCACGAGGACACCATGACCCCGAACGACCATCGCCCCCACCGCCCTCGTCCCGTCTCTCGCCGGGCCGTGCTGGCTGCGGGCGTGGTGGCCGCAACAGCCGGTCTGGTCCTCACGGGGTCTGGAGTCGCCATCGCCCAGCCGGCCCCGATCCGCGTGGCCGTCGCCTCCGGCTTCGCGCCGGCCGCCCGCCAGATCGCCCGACGGTTCACGGCGCAAACCGGCCAGCCGGTCACGTTCGAGGTGGCGGCCTCCGGCAAGCTCTACGCCCAGATCGTGGGCGGCTCCGGCGTGCATGTGTTTCTGTCCGCCGACGCGGAACGCCCGGCGCGCGCCGAAGCCGCCGGCCTGACCGCGCCGGACAGCCGGTTCACCTATGCCCTTGGACGTCTGGTGTTGTGGTCGCCCGATCCGGCCCTGATCGACGGGACCGGGGCCATCCTGAACCGGCCGGATGCCCTGCCCTCGCTGGCGATCGCCAACCCGGTGACCTCGCGCCATGGCGCCGCCGCCGTCGAGGTTCTGGAGACGCTGGGCCTGTACGGCCGTCTGCGGCCCGTAACGGTGACCGCCGCCGACTCGCTGGCGGTGCTCGACATTCTCACGGACGGGGATGCCGCCGCCGGATTCGTGCCGCAGTCCCTGGTGGCGAAGTCCGACGCCGGGTCGCGCTGGCTGGTGCCGGGCGATCTGCATGCCCCGATCCGCCATCAGGCCGTGCTGATGGCCAGCGGCATGCGCAACGCCGCCGCCCGCGCGTTCCTGAGCTTTCTGCGGGAGCCCCCGGCGCGGGAGATCATGGCCGAATATGGGTACGAGCCGCCGACGCTGCCGCTGCGGTGATTCCCCCACTGTCCTGTTTCGATGGGGCAGGCACCGCGCACCCGCGTCGATCGTGACACGGACGCATCCGGTTCAGACCGGAGTCCTCATGAACTCCGCTGCCCAACGGTCTGCCCCCCGCGAGATCCCTCCACTCGCTTCGCTCGGTCGGAATGAAGTAACGTTTTGTTTTAAAAAACAAAACCTCATCCCGAACACCCCGGTAGGGGTGGAGGGATCTCGGGAGCCGCGCCGCGACACGGCGTATTTTATCCGTGGCCGGCCATATCCTTACGAATCCGCACGACTACGCCGCCCGCTTCTTGCCGGACTGAACACTGCCGCGCCCGCTCAACAGACCGCGCGCCACCACCTGCGCCTGAATCTCGGCCGCACCCTCGAAGATATTCAGGATGCGCGCGTCGCACAGGATGCGGCTGACCGGGTATTCCAGCGCATAGCCATTTCCGCCGTGGATCTGCAACGCATTGTCGGCGTTCGACCACGCCACGCGGGCGCCGAGCAGCTTGGCCATGCCGGCCTCGATATCGCAGCGGATATCGTTGTCTTTCTCGCGCGCCGACATGTAGGTGAGCTGGCGCGCCACCATGGTCTCCACCACCATCCAGGCCAGCTTGCCGTGCACGCGCGGGAAGGCGAACAGCGGCTTGCCGAACTGCACGCGCTCCTGGGCGTACTTCAGGCCCTCCTCCAGCGCGCACTGGGCCACGCCGACGGCGCGGGCCGCCGTCTGAATGCGGGCGGATTCGAAGGTCTCCATAAGCTGCTTGAAGCCCTGCCCTTCCACGCCGCCCAGCAGCGCGTCCTTGGGCATGCGAAAGCCATCGAACGACAGCTCGTATTCCTTCATGCCACGGTAGCCGAGCACCTCGATTTCGCCACCGCTCATGCCCGCCGCCGGGAACGGATCGTCCGCCGTGCCGCGCGGCTTCGGCGCCAGGAACATGGACAACCCCTTGTAGCCGGGCTCGTCCGGGTTGGTCCGCGCCATCAGGGTCATCAGGTCGGTGCGCGAGGCGTGGGTGATCCACGTCTTGTTGCCATTCACCACCCACTCGTCGCCATCCAGCGTGGCGCGCGTGCGCGCGCTGCCCAGGTCGGAGCCGGTGTTGGGTTCCGTGAACACGGCCGTCGGCAGGATCTCGCCGCTGGAGATCTTGGGCAGATAGTGCTGCTTCTGCTCCTCGGTGCCGCCCAGGCGGATCAGCTCGGCCGCGATCTCCGAGCGGGTACCCAGCGACCCCACCCCGATGTAACCGCGCGACAGCTCCTCGGTCACCACGCACATGGCCATCTTGCCCATGCCGTGGCCGCCGTACTCCTCCGGCACCGTCAGGCCGAACACGCCCATCTCGGCCATCTGGTCGATGACCTCCATCGGGATCAGTTCGTCCTTCTCATGCCAGCCATGGGCGTGCGGCTGCACCTGCTCGTCAACGAAGCGGCGGAACTGGTCGCGCACGAGATCGAGGGTCTCGTCCTCCATGGCAAGGGCGCCGAAGTTGCCGTCCTGGGTCAGTTCCGCGATGCGCGCCTTGCACGCGGCGGTGAACCCATGCTCCCGCAGCAGGGTCGTGTAGGGCGTCTGCAGCGCCTTGCGCTCGCGCACCTCGATGCCGAAGTCAGCGAGCCGGATGAACTCACCTTGGCTCATCGGCACGCCGCCGAAGATCTGATGCAGGTACTCGGAGAACGCGGCCTGAAGGATGAGTTGCTCCAGCTCGCCCAGTTTGTCCTCCGCCTCCAGGCGCTTGGCCCAGGCCAGCATTTCCCCCAGCGCGGTGACATAGGTCGCAAACCACGCGAAGCCATGGGTCGCGTGCTGCTCGCGCTCCAGGATGCCGGGGTCGAGCTTGCCGTCCTCGCCGCTGACCTTCTTGGCCAGATGATCGCGGATGGCGCCAAGGACCTGCCGCGCGGTCTCGTACGAGCGCTCGCAGGTGTGCAGAAGGTCCTGAATAATGAGTGGTCCAGACATGGTCGTCCCCTGAAATGGCCACCCGGACTCGGTCCTCCCGGGCGGCCTCCCAAAGCGAAAGGAATAAAGAGCGGCCTCAGCCCTCCAGGCACTCTTCAACGGTGCGGCGGCCCGGCTTCACGGCCTGCACCATCACAGCCATGTTCCCCGGCTTATGCTCATTCTTCCACATCTTCATGTGGGCATAGGGGATTTGCTCCCAGGAGAACACCTCGGACATGCAGGGATCCAGGCGCCGCTCGATGACAAGCTGGTTGGCCTGCGAGGCCTGCATCAGGTTCGCGAAGTGGCTGCCCTGGATGCGCTTTTGCCGCATCCAGACGAAGCGGGCGTCGAAGGTGATGTTGAAGCCGGTCGTGCCAGCGCAGAACACCACCATGCCGCCGCGCTTCACCACCAGGGTGGAAACTGGGAAGGTCTGCTCGCCCGGGTGCTCGAACACCATGTCGACGTCGTTGCCCTTGCCGGTGTACTCCCAGATGGCGCGGCCGAACTTATAGGACTCCTTCATATAGGCCTTGAACTCCGGTCCGTTGACGTCCGGCAGCCGGCCCCAGCAGTTGAAGTCCTTGCGGTTGATGACGCCCTTGGCGCCCAGCGACATGACGAAGTCCCGCTTGGATTCGTCGGAGATGACGCCGATGGCGTTCGCACCCGACACCGCGCAAAGCTGCACCGCCATCGCGCCCAGGCCGCCCGACGCGCCCCAGACCAGCACGTTCTGGCCCGGCCGCAGCACGTGCGGGCGGTGGCCGAACAGCATTCGGTAGGCGGTCGCCAGCGTCAGCGTGTAGCACGCACTTTCCTCCCAGGTCAGGTGCTGCGGCCGCTTCATGAGCTGCTGCGCCTGCACGCGGGTGAACTGGCAGAAGGAGCCGTCCGGCGTCTCGTAGCCCCAGATGCGCTGACTGGCGGAGAACATCGGGTCACCGCCGTTGCACTCCTCGTCGTCGCCGTCGTCCTGGTTGCAGTGCACCACGACCTCGTCGCCGACCTTCCAGCGCTTCACCTGCGAGCCCACGGCCCAGATGATGCCGGCGCAGTCGGAACCCGCGATGTGGTACTCCTGCTTGTGGACGTCGAACACCGACACCGGCTCGCCCAGGGCGGCCCAAATGCCGTTGTAATTGACGCCGGCCGCCATCACCATCACCAGAACGTCGTGCGATTCCAGAGTCGGAACGTCAACGACTTCGACCTGCATCGCGGTGTCCGGGGGACCGTGCCGATCCCGGCGGATGGCCCAGGCGTACATCTGCTTGGGCACATGGCCGAGGGGCGGGATTTCGCCCAGTTCGTACAGATCCTTGGTCTCTCGATCCGGTCGCAGCTCGACGATATCCGCGGTGGCGGTGGACATGGTTCGACACTCCCTGTTGACACTGATCGTGCGGGCCGCCGGCCCCTTCGCCGGGTCATGCGGCACCTGCGAACAGCGTGTGCCCAGCGTTTTCGTCGGATTCAGGCTATACCGACTTCAGGCTTCCATCGCAATGCACAAAGTGGTAAATAATTTCGCTTAACAAAGGGATCGAGTAATTTTCGTTCCAGAAACACCGCCCAAAAACGCGAACATACAGACATTATACCCGCAGGGATGGAGACACGTATGACCGGCACGCCCGCGCCCCGCACCCCGTCTGCTGCACCGCAGCGCGATAAACCCTGGCTGTTCCGGACCTATTCGGGCCATTCCTCGGCCAAGGCGTCGAACGAACTCTATCGAACGAATCTTGCGCGCGGGCAGACCGGGCTGTCGGTGGCGTTCGACCTGCCGACCCAGACGGGCTATGACTCCGATCATGTGTTGGCGACGGGCGAGGTCGGCAAGGTGGGCGTGCCGATCTGCCACCTGGGCGACATGATGACGCTGTTCGACGGCATCCCGCTGGCCAAGATGAACACGTCGATGACCATCAACGCGCCGGCGGCGTGGCTGCTGTCGCTGTACATCGCGGCGGCGGAGAAGCAGGGCGCAGCGCGCGACCAGCTTCAGGGCACGGTGCAGAACGACATCATCAAGGAATACCTGTCGCGCGGGACCTACATCTTCCCGCCCGAACCCTCGATGCGGCTGATCAACGACGTCATCGCCTTTACCTATAAGCAGGTCCCCAAGTGGAACCCGACCAACGTCTGCTCGTATCACCTGCAGGAGGCGGGCGCGACTCCGGAGCAGGAGCTGGCCTACGCCCTGGCGACCGCGCGCGCCGTGCTGGACACGGTGCGGGATTCCGGACAGGTCCCGTCGGAGGACTTCCCGGTCGTGGTCGGGCGTATCAGCTTCTTCGTGAACGCCGGCATCCGCTTCGTCACCGAGTTGTGCAAGATGCGCGCGTTCGCCGAACTGTGGGACGAGATGTGCCGGGAGCGCTATGGGGTCGAGAACGAAAAATACCGCCGCTTCCGCTACGGCGTGCAGGTCAACAGCCTGGGCCTGACGGAGCAGCAGCCGGAGAACAACGTCTATCGTATTCTCCTGGAAATGCTGGCGGTCGTGCTGTCCAAGAACGCCCGCGCCCGCGCCGTGCAGTTGCCGGCCTGGAACGAGGCGCTGGGCCTGCCCCGCCCCTGGGACCAGCAGTGGTCGCTGCGCCTGCAACAGATCGTCGCCTTCGAGACCGACCTGCTGGAGTACGGCGACATCTTCGACGGCTCCGCCGAGATCACCCGCAAGGTCGAGGCGCTGAAGGAGCAGGCCCGCGCCGAACTGGACCGGATCGAGGCCATGGGCGGCGCCGTCCCAGCGGTCGAATCCAGCTACATGAAGCAGAAGCTGGTCGAATCGAACACCCAGCGCCTCGCCGCCATTGAGAACGGTGACATGACCGTGGTGGGCGTGAACAAGTATACTGAGGCCGCGCCCAGCCCCCTGTCCGCCGGCGAGGGCGCCATCATGGCGGTCGATCCGGACGCGGAGCGGGAGCAGATCGAGTCCCTGAAGGCCTGGCGCGCCCAGCGCGACGACGCGGCGGTGCAGGCGGCGCTCGCCGACCTGTCGGCGGCGGCGCGCGAGGGCCGCAACATCATGGAACCGTCCATCGCCTGCGCCCACGCCGGGGTGACGACCGGGGAATGGGGCCAGACGCTGCGCGACATCTTCGGCGAGTACCGGGCCCCCACGGGCGTGGCCCGCTCCGCCGGGGAAGCCACGGCCGGAGAGCGCATGACGGCCGTCCGCGCCCGGGTCGAGGACGTCTCGGCCCGCCTGGGCCGCCGGGTCAAGATCCTGGTCGGCAAGCCGGGCCTCGACGGGCACTCCAACGGCGCCGAACAGATCGCCGTGCGCGCCCGTGACGCCGGCATGGAGGTGGTCTACGAGGGCATCCGCCTAACCCCGGCGCAGATCGTCAACGCAGCGCTGGAGGAAAGCGTGCACGTCGTCGGACTGTCGATCCTGTCGGGCTCGCACGTGCCGCTCATCACCGACGTGCTGACCCGCATGCGGGCCGCCGGGCTGGGCGACATTCCGGTGGTCGCGGGCGGCATCATCCCGCCGGAAGACGAGCGCACCCTGCTCGCCGCCGGGGTGGCGCGCATCTACACCCCGAAGGACTACGACGTCACCGCCATCATGGACGACATCGTGACCATCATCGATCCCGACCAGCAGCGCGCGGCGTAAGGCGGTCTCGCGTTCGACACGAAAGCGGCGTGACCCGGAGGGCCCGGACGCGGTATACCGCCCCGTCCGAGCCCCGATCCGGTCGAGAGGACCCCGCCGCTTCGATGCATCTTACCCAGGTCATGGCCGGCGCGGCCCACGGCGGCGCCGAGACGTTCTTCACCACGCTGGCGGTCGCCCTGGAGGCGGACGGCGTGACGCAATCCTTCATCCTCCGCAACCATCCGGACCGGGTCGCCACCCTGCGCGCCGCCGGCTGCCGGGTCGACACGGCGCCGTTCGGCGGCCGCCTGGACCTGTGGACGCCCCAGATGCTCCGGCGGTCCATGATGGCCAGCCGAACCACGGTCGCCATGGCCTGGATGAACCGGGCCGCCGCCAAGCTTCCGCGGGGCCCCTGGCTGCGCACCGCGCGTCTGGGCGGGTACTATGATCTGAAGTACTACAAGGGCTTCGATCACCTGATCGCCATCATCCCCGGCATTCGTCGCCATATCCTGGACGGCGGCTGGCCGGAGCGCCGCGTGCACTACATCCCGAACTTCTGTGTCGTGGACGAGACCGCCGCGCCAGTGTCCCGCGCCGACCTCGGCACCCCGGCGGACGCGCCCCTTCTGCTGGCGCTGGGCCGGCTGCACCCCGCCAAGGGGCTGGACGTGTTGCTGCAGGCCGTGGCCGACGTGCCGGGCGCGCACCTCTGGATCGCCGGCGAGGGGCCGGACCGCGCGGACCTGGAGGCCCTGGCCGCCGCGCTGGGCGTCGCGGATCGGGTGCGCTTCCTCGGCTGGCGCAGCGACCGCACGGCGCTGATGCGCGCCGCTGATGTGGTCGTGTTCCCCTCCCGCTACGAACCCAACGGGACGGTCACGGTCGAGGCCTGGGCGCATGACAAGCCCCTGGTCGTCGCCGACGCCGCCGGCCCGGCGGAGATGGTCCGCAACGGCGAGGACGCCCTGCTGGTGCCGAAGGACGATGCCGACGCCCTCGCCCGCGCGCTGCGGCGGGTGCTCGACAGCCCCGATTTGGCGGCCCATCTGGTCGGGCGTGGCGCCGAGCGGGTCGCGGCCGAATTCTCCCAGGCGTCGGTGATCGCCCGCTACCGCGCGTTTCTGGACCAGATGGAGCGGGACCGCTAATCTCCGCGCCGTCTCAACGTTTTTCGCGCCGTCTCATCATCCCGAAAAGGCTTTCCCGGCATGGCCGCCCGCACCCCCGAAGACCGCTGCCGCCTGTACCTCATCACCCCGCCCCGCATCGACGACGTGGAGGCCTTCGCCACCCAACTGTCCGACGCCCTGGACGGCGGCGATGTCGCATGCCTTCAGATCCGCCTGAAGGAGGTAGACGACGACACCGTGCGCCGCGTGGCCGCCGTGCTGGTCCCCTTGGCCCAGGCGCGCGACGTCGCGGTCATCCTGAACGACCGCCCGGATCTGGCGGTGGAGACCGGCTGCGACGGCGTGCATGTGGGGCAGGAGGACGCCTCCCTCGACGACGCCCGCGCCGTTGTGGGCGCCGACGGTGTCGTGGGCGTGACCTGCCACGACTCCCGCCATCTGGCCATGGAGGCCGGCGAAGGCGGCGCCGACTACGTCGCCTTCGGGGCCTTCTTCCCGACCGAGACCAAGGACACCAAAACCCGCGCGGACATTGAGCTGTTGCAGTGGTGGGCGCAGGACATGCTGGTCCCGTCCGTCGCCATCGGCGGCATTTTGGTGGACAACGCCCAGCCGCTGATCGAGGCCGGCGCCGACTTCCTGGCGGTCTGCGCCGGGGTCTGGGACCATCCGGAGGGCCCCAAGGCCGCCGTCGCCCGCTTCAATGCCCTAATGGACGCTCACTCGCCCGACCGCGAGCCCAGCTAACCCGCACCAACAGGACTCGCCACCATGATCGCCGCCGCCCTGGCCGCCTGGGTCGACACGGCCCGCCGCTACCGCTGGGGCGTGTTGGCCCTGGTCGCCCTGCTGACCGCGCTGTCCCTGTGGGCCGTCACGACGCGCATCGGCGTGTCGACCGACACCTCGACCATGCTGGACCCCGACCTGCCGTTCCAGCAGCAGAACCGCGCGATGAAGGACGCCTTCCCCCAGCTCGGCGGCGAGTTGGTGATCGTGATCGACGCCGCCACCGCCACCCAGGCCGATCAGGCCGCCGCGCGCCTGACAGAGGCCCTGGCGCAGCGCGACGGCCTGTTCGCCTTCGTGTCCGATCTGGCCGGAGACCCGTTCTTCCGCCGCAACGGCCTGCTGTTCCTGTCGCTGGACGAAGTCTATGCCCTGTCCGACACGCTGGCGGAGGCGCAGCCGTTCCTGGGCACGCTGTGGCGCGACCCGTCGTTGCGCGGCCTCGCCGACCTGATGGGCGACGCCGCCGACCAGATCACGGCGGGTGGCCTGGACGGCGTGGCCCTGCCCCTCGGCCCCGTGCTTGACCGCATGGCAGCGGTCACGACCGCGCAGAGCGAAGGCGACACCGCCGCCCGCCTCGATTGGCGCGCCCTCATCCAGGGGGACGCGGGCGGCGTGGCGGCGGCCCGGCACCTGATCCTCGCCAAGCCCAAACGATCGTTTGGCAGCCTGACGCCGGCCGGCGACGCGATGCGGGCCATCCGCGCCACCGCCCAGGACCTCGGTCTGACGCCGGAGAATGGGGTACGGGTCCGGCTGACCGGCTCGGCGGCCATGGAAAGCGAGGAGCTGGGCAGCGTGCAGACCGGCATGGACGTCGCCGGCGCCATCACCTTCGTCGCGGTCGTCTCGTTGCTGGTCCTCGGGCTGCGCTCGCCCCGCCTGATCCTGGCCACCGTGGTCACGCTGATCGTCGGCCTGTGCTGGACGGCCGGGCTGGCGGCCCTGGCCGTGGGCACGCTGAACATGATCTCGGTCGCCTTCGCCGTGCTGTTCATCGGCCTGTCGGTGGATTTCGGCATTCACTTCGGCCTGCGCTACAAGGAGGAGCGGGACCGGAATCCGGGACCGACGCCCGCCGACAACCGTGCCGCCCTGCGGGCAGCCGCGCGCGGCGTGGGACCGGGGCTCGCCCTGTGCGCCGTCGCCGCCGCCATTGCCTTCCTGTCGTTCCTTCCGACGGATTACCGCGGCTTGGCGCAGCTCGGCCTCATCTCCGGCATGGGCATGATTGTCGCCTTCATCGCCAACCTGACCGTGCCCCCGGCGCTGCTGGGGCAATGGCCGGTGCGCCCCGCCCGCAACGCCGGGACGGGCGGCGATCCCGCCGGACGCTGGGCCGGCCGCCTGGAAGGCGCCTTGCGCCGCCACGCCCGCACGGTCGCGCTGGTGGCCCTGGCGCTGGGGATCGGCGCGGTGGCGTTGGCCCCGGGGGCCCGCTTCGACTTCGATCCGCTGAACCTGCGCGATCGCGGCACCGAGTCCGTCGCCACGCTGTTCGACCTGCTGAAGGACCCCCGCGTCACCCCCTACACCATGGACATCCTGGCAGACGATCTGGACGCGGCCGACGCCCTGGCGGACCGGGTCGCCGCCCTGCCCGAGGTCTCCAGTGCCATCACGGCGCGCGATCTGGTGCCGGCGG
Organism: Roseospira marina; assembly: GCF_014197855.1. Lineage (GTDB taxonomy): Bacteria > Pseudomonadota > Alphaproteobacteria > Rhodospirillales > Rhodospirillaceae > Rhodospira > Rhodospira marina. The sequence goes on along the minus strand of NZ_JACIGJ010000005.1, from coordinate 242,278 downwards.
ACCAGGACGAGAAGCTGATGGTCATACAGGACATGGCCCTGTTCCTCGGCCCGGCCCTGGCGCAAGAGCCCCGGCCCGCCCCCGACGCGGCCGAACGCCGGCAGGCGCGCGACGCGCTGACGACGGCGCTGGCCCGCATCGCGGCGGCATCCGAGGCCGATCCGGTCACGCAAGCCGCCGCCGGCCGCCTCACGAACGCCCTGAACCAGCTGGAGCCGGACACCCTGGCCCGGGTGGCGGAGGCCCTGACCGGCGATCTGCCGCCCATGCTGACCCGCCTGCGGGAGACCCTGGCCGCCGGTCCGGTCACGCTGGACGACCTTCCGGAGGCACTCCGTGGCCGCTATCTCGCCGCCGATGGACGCGCCCGGGTGGAAGTCCGGCCCGCGCGCGACCCGCGCGACCCTGGCCAGCTCGCCCAGTTCGTCGACGCCGTCCGCGCCGAAGTGCCGACCGCCACCGGCTCCCCCGTGCTGATCCGAGAATCCGGCCGCACCGTCATGCGTGCCTTCGCAGAGGCCGCCGGACTCGCCCTGGTCGGAATCACCCTGGTCCTGGCGGTCACGCTGCGCCGGCTGCGCGATATTCTGCTGGTCTACGCCCCGCTGACGCTGGCCGCGCTGCTGACCGTCGCCACGGCGGCGCTGTTCGACCTGCCGTTCAACTTCGCCAACGTGATCGTGCTGCCGCTGCTGTTCGGCCTGGGCGTGGCGAGCGCGATCCATCTGGTGCACCGGGAGCGCGCCGAGGCCGACGTGAGCCACGCCATGACCAGCAGCACACCCCGCGCGGTGGTGTTCAGCGCCCTGACGACGATCGGATCGTTCGGCTCCATCGCCGCGTCGAGCCACCCCGGCACAGCGAGCATGGGCGTGCTGCTGACCATCGCCATCGGGCTGACGCTGGTGTGCACGCTGGGTGTGTTGCCGGCGCTGCTGGCCCTGTGGCCGAGCCGCAAGGATGTGGGTTTTTAGGCCGCGTAAAGCAAATCTGCGTCAAAGACGATGCCAAGCCGTTGATCTTGGCAACGCGGCCGGTTTGCCCCCTCTCGAGATCCCGCCGCCCCTATCAGGGCGTTCGGGATGAGGTTTTTTACTGGTAAAAAAATATGTTACTGCACCCCGAATGCCCTGTTTAGGGCGGAGGGATCTCATGAGCAGCGCGGTGACGGTGCGGTATCGCTCAAAAGCGCGTCAGAACAGGGACATCGTCGCGTCCCCTGTTTTGCAGTCACCGACGCGCCAAATGCAAGGAAACCGTCGCTACCGGCCGTAGCCGCAGTCACACGGGATGCCCGCCGGGTGGTAGGCGCCGCACTTCGGGCAGCGCACCAAATCCTCGGTGGCCTGCGCGGACGAGGCGGCGCGGGCGTCCTGCTCGCCCATGCGCTTGCGCACGGCGTCCTGGGCCGCACGCTCGACCTTCTCGCGCAGGCTGGGGCGATCACCAGGGGAGCCACCGCTCATGGCCCGGCTGTAGTATTTGAAGGCGCCCCACACCACGACCACGACAAGGACCGTGAACAGCACCTTTGAGAGACTCAATCCAAACATACTGGACTTATGGCCCCCGCACAGCCGCGCGGTCAAGAGACCGAAGGGGCCACACGCGCCTTATGCGCCCGCCTGAAACCGGCGGATCCCTTCCGCGACCCGCACGGCCTGTACCGTTTCCTCCACGTCATGAACGCGCATGAACTGGATGGCCTGCTCGGCGGCGCCCAGGGCGATCGCCAAAGATCCCGGCATCCGGTCCTTGGCCCGATCCGTCGGGCGCCCCTCTCCATCCACCGCCCCTGACGCCCGGGCGATGAGGCTCTTGCGCGACGCCCCCACCAGCACGGCGCAGCCCAGACCGTGAAACAGGCCGATATGCGCCAGAAGATCGAGATTGTGGTCCAGCGTCTTGCCAAAACCAATGCCCGGATCGACGCAAATTCGCCCGACCGGCATGCCGGCCGACACACAGATCGTCACACGGCGCGCCAGCCACGCATAGACGTCGGCCGGCGCCCGACCGTACGTCGGGTTTGCCTGCATGGTGCGCGGCTCCCCCTGCATATGCATGAGGATCACCGGCACACCCGCCCGGACGGCGACGCCCAACGAGTCCGGGTCTCCGGCCAGGGCCGTGATGTCGTTGATAATGCGCGCACCATGCGCCAGGGCGGCCTCCATGACCGCCGCCCGGCGCGTGTCGATGGAGATCAGGGCCCCCCGCTCCGCGAGCCCCTTCACCACCGGCACGATGCGGCGGATTTCCTCGTCGACCTCCACCGTGTCCGAGCCGGGACGAGTGCTTTCCCCGCCGATATCCAGCACGTCCGCGCCCGCCTCCAGCATCGCCAGACCGCGCGCGACGGCCGCCTCGGCGCTGGCGTAGTCGCCACCGTCACTGAACGAATCCGGCGTACAGTTGACGATGCCCATGATGCGGGGACGATCCAAGCTCAGGCCCGCAAAAGGCGCGCGTGGCGCGGTCAGGCGGTTCAGCCCGGCCGCGACGATGGCCTGCATGGTCGGCCCGTGCGCCTCGGCCCACAGCGCCAGCGTCGGCAGATCGCAACCGTGGACATGCCACGGGCCCTGATCGTCGGGCCGCAGAAACAAAGTCACAGCGGAAAAGGCCACATCGTCCCGCCCCGCCAGCGCCCGCGCGCGCCGCACCGCCCGGGCCTGCTGCGCCGCCGGACCGCGCAGAAGACCGGTGGGTGCGAATTGGAGCCCCTTCAGGGGATTCACCAAGGCCCCACCCTGGAACAAGTCCCAGGGCAGGGCCGGATCCCGGACATACGACCGACTGATCGGGGCCACGGACGGAAACGCCGCCGCGTCCCCTCCACTCTCCGGAGCCATCACCGCCCTACGCACCCGGCTGAGGCTCCGGACCGATCGACGGCCGGCCGCGCGACCGGTCGCCGCTCGTGGTCGGCACCGAGGCACGCCGTCCGCCACGTGGCGGCTTGGTCGGCCCGGTATCCTCGGGCTCGTCCCGGTCAATCCCCTCACCGCGCAACAGGGTCTGGATCTCGTCCCCGTTGAGGGTCTCGTACTCCAGCAGCCCCTGGGCCAGCGTCTCCAGTTCGTCGCGATGCTCGGTCAGGAGCCGCTGGGCCGTTTCATAGGCCGTATCGACGATGCGGCGGATTTCCTCGTCCACCATCCGGGCGGTTTCATCGGACATGTTCTTGTGGCGCGCCACCGAATGGCCCAGGAACACCTCCTCCTGGTCCTCGGCGTACATCAGCGGGCCGAGCTTGTCCGACATGCCCCACTCGGTGACCATCTTGCGGGCCATGTTGGTGGCCATCTTGATGTCGCTCGACGCGCCCGTGGTGACCTTGCCGTGGCCGAAGATCAGTTCTTCCGCCACACGCCCGCCCATGGCGACCACCAGATCGGCCTCCAGCTTGGCGCGCGACATGCTGATCCGGTCCCCCTCGGGCAGGCGCATGACCATGCCCAGCGCGCGACCGCGCGGGATGATGGTCGCCTTGTGGATGGGGTCCGATTCCTTCATGTGTAGACCGCAGATGGCGTGGCCGCCCTCGTGGTAGGCCGTCAGCTTCTTCTCATCGTCGGTCATCACCATGGAGCGCCGCTCCGCGCCCATCATGACCTTGTCCTTGGCGGCCTCGAACTCCGACATGCCCACGACCCGTTTGCCCCGGCGCGCGGCCAGCAGCGCGGCTTCGTTGACGAGGTTGGCAAGGTCAGCGCCCGAGAAGCCCGGGGTCCCACGGGCGATCACCTTCGGATCCACATCCGGACCCAGCGGTGTCTTGCGCATGTGCACCTTGACGATCTTCTCGCGGCCGAGCACGTCCGGGTTCGGCACCACCACCTGACGGTCGAAGCGGCCGGGACGCAGCAGCGCCGGGTCCAGCACGTCCGGGCGGTTGGTGGCCGCGATGAGGATCACGCCCTCGTTGGCCTCGAACCCGTCCATCTCGACCAGCAACTGGTTCAGGGTCTGCTCGCGCTCGTCGTTGCCGCCCCCCAAGCCGGCGCCGCGATGGCGTCCGACCGCGTCGATTTCATCGATGAAGATCAGGCACGGGGCGTTCTTCTTGCCCTGCTCGAACATGTCGCGCACACGGCTGGCACCGACACCCACGAACATCTCGACGAAGTCCGAGCCGGAGATCGTAAAGAACGGCACGTTGGCCTCGCCCGCGATGGCGCGCGCCAGCAGCGTCTTACCGGTGCCGGGCGGCCCGACCAGCAGAACACCTTTGGGAATCTTACCGCCAAGGCGCTGGAAGCGCTGCGGATCGCGCAGGAACTCGACGACCTCTTCAAGCTCCGACTTGGATTCGTCGATACCGGCCACGTCGTCGAAGGTCACCCGCCCGGTGCGCTCGGTCAGCAGCTTGGCGCGCGATTTGCCGAAGCCCATGGCCTTGCCGCCGCCGCCCTGCATCTGGCGCATGAAAAAGATCCATACGGCGATCAGCAGCAGCATCGGGAACCAAGAGATCAGCACGCTCCAGAAGGTCGGCGAATCGCCGTCCGACGGTTGTGCCGTAATCTTCACGCCGTTCTCGCGCAGCGTCGGAACGACGTTCGAGTCGGGCGGCGCAAAGGTGGAGAACGACCGGCCATCGACGAAGTGACCCGTGATGCTCTCGCCCTTGATGGTAACGTCCTGGACGTCGCTGCTCTCGACCCGGTCGATGAATTCCGAGTACGGAACCTGGGTCTCGGGAGCAGGCGGGGCGGACCCCTGGAAGACGTTGAACAACGCCACCAGCAGCACCGAGATGATGATCCACATCAAGAGATTGCGGCTGAAATTCAAGGTTCGGACCCTTTGTTTCGCGGCGGCGGCGGGACCTTTTGGCGATCCGGCACGCTCCGGCTGACCTACTGTTCCTCACTCACATAGGCCGTCCGCGGATTCGTACAAGCGGCGGGCGGCCTCGGTCAGGGACAGCCGGGCGGCCGGTCGGACGACCAGACCGGCATGGCCCTCTGCGGACCGGGTAGAATAGCCGATCTGCGGCACGGCACCAACCATACCGTCCCCACCCAGACCGTCCGACGACCGGACCGCCATCAGCACCGCCCGGGCCGGCGCCGGCACCGGAGGGACCGGCCGCCCGGCCTCGCGGAGTGCCCGAACGACGGTCCGCCAGCCTTCAGCCCCCAGCGCCCCAATCCAGCGGCCACCCGGATCCGCGTCCGGTCCCCCGTCCCTCGCCGGCACGCGGACACTCAAGCGCCCGTCCCACAGCACGGCGGGGTCGCCGGGGCGCGGCACGGGCATCGGGTCCGGGAGGTGGCGGCCCTCGCGACAAACGCGCCATGTGCCCTCACCCGCTGGCCACAGATGGCAGCGGCCGAGCGTCATCCCCGCCGCCGATCCGTCCAACAGATGGCGGCGCAGGCGCTCCAGCGGCTGTACACGGGGCGATCGGTCCCGGCCCCCCACGCAGGCCAGCAGACGACCGAGCGCGGCGCGCGCCTCGCTCGGCGGTCCCGCCAGCAGACGCGCCATATCGACCCGCGCCACCCCGAATGCATCCAGCGCCACCGCCTCGACCAGCCGGACATCGCGGCGCCGGCGATGCTCCTCACGCCGTTCCGCCGCGCGCGCCGCCACCAGAGCGAGCCCTGGGCCGGCCACCCCCGCGTCCGCGAGGGCAGGCGTCAAATCACGCACGCGCACCCGCTGGAACAGGCTGTTTGCGTTGCTGGGATCCTCGATCCAGGTCTGCCCGCGCGCGGTCAGCGTGGCCCGGGTGCAGGCCCCCGGGACATCGAGCAGCGGCCGCACCACCCGCACATGACGGCGGTACGAGACCGGGGCCATGCCGGCCAAGCCGTCCGGGCCGCTCCCCTGCCCCAGGCGTTGCAACAGCGTTTCGGCCTGATCGTCACGGTGATGGGCAAGGAGGAGGTCCAGCACGCCGTGGCGCCGGCACCAGTCTTCCAGCCGATCAAACCGCGCGGCGCGCGCCGCCGCCTGGAGCCCATGCACCGGATGTGGGCCGTGCCAGGCGAGCGTGTGATGGGGAATGCCGGCGGCCGCCATCCAAGCTGCCACGGCCCGGGCCTCGACGGCGGACTCCGCGCGCAGGCCGTGGTCCACCGTCAGGGCGGTGACCGACCCGCCGCGCGCCACCGCCCAGTCGTGAGCAAGAAGCACGAGCGCCAGACTGTCCGGACCACCGGAGACTCCGACGGCGAGGCGCGGCGCTGGCTCGAACGGCCCCAAGGGCCGCATACACGCCGCAAAGGTGGCGGTATCGAGCGGCGCCGCGTGGCCTAGCACCCGTTCCGGGCCATCTGATCGTCGACCTGTCGCTGCAACGTCCCACCCAAACTGGGATAGTCGGCCCGCAGCTTTTGGAACGCCGCGCAGGATTCCCGCTTTTTGCCGAGCGCCGACATCGACATGCCCAGTTTGAACAGGTTGTCCGGCGTCTTGGAGCTGTTGGGATACTCCTTGTAGCCCTTGGCGAAGGCCACGGCGGCGGCCTCGTAATTGCCGCGCGCGTAATGGGTCTCGCCCAGCCAGTACTGGGCGTTGCCGGCCAGGGAATGGCTTCCGTTCACCTCGATGAACGCCTGAAACGCCTGCTCGGCGCGCGCGTAGTCGCCCTGGCGCAACAGAGAGAACGCGTGATTGTACTGCGCCTCCGGCGGACCGGACGGCAGAACGGCACGCGCCGCCGCGGAATCCAGGGACGACGCGCCGCTTCCGCTGCCCGAGGAGCCGGCGGGGGGCGTGATGTAGCCCAGCACGCCGCTGTCGGGCGCCAGCGGCTGTCCCGGTGCCGCCGATGGGGCGGCCGAGGGCGCCCCCGAGGACGCGCCCCCCAGGCCGGCCCCTCCGGCGCCGCTTCCCTCAAGGGCGCCGACACGGACATCGATTTCACGCTCCATCCGCTCCATACGCTGCTCGAGTTGCCGGCGCTGGTAGTCCGCCTCCTCCAGCTTGCCGGTCAGGTCGCGAACCATGTCCTCAAGCTGCGTAATGCGCACCTGCATGTCGGCGATGAGCGCCCGGTTGTCCTGTGCGGCGGCGTGGGATGCGGGCAGCGCCATCAGGGCGACGCCGGCCAGAAGCACCGCCGTCCGGGCGGCGCGGCGACGGGGCACCCGCAACGGAGCGCGACGGAACGCGAGGGCCCGGAAAACGGCGGAGGGCATCGTGTCTGACTCCTGTCCTGTTCAGGTCCTAGTCGGAGGATCGATCCATATCAGGGTCGCGCAGGTTCTTGGCGCAAAAATGACGGCCCCGGTGCAGATATCAGCGCAGATCGTCGTTGGCGCGGAACCACGCCACCGCGTCGGCGATCGCCTCGGCAGCGGGCCGAGCGCGGTAGCCCAGATCCCGCTCGGCCTTCGCGCAGGTGAAGAACATATGCTTCTTGGCCATCCGCAAGCCGTCTACGGTGGCGAACGGCTCCTTGTGCGTGATCCGGGCCACGCCCTCCGCCGCCCAGGCGAACGGCAGGATCAGATCGTGCGGCAAACGCACCCGGGGCGGCCGGCGCCCGCACAGACGCGCGACCTCGCCCAGGATGTCCGCCAGCGTCAGGTTCTCCCCGCCCAGGATGTAACGCTCCCCCGGCGTTCCGTGGTCGAACGCACGCAGGTGACCGGCGGCGACATCGTCCACATGCGCTACGTTCAGGCCGGTATCGACGTAGGCCGGCATGCGCCCGGCCGCCGCCTCCACGATGATACGGCCGGTCGGCGTCGGCTTGATGTCGCGCGGCCCGATCGGCGTGGAGGGGTTCACGATCACCACCGGCGCGCCGCCGTCCGCCACCAGCGCCCGTACCGCCCGTTCCGCGCGGAACTTGCTGCCCTTGTAGGCGCCGATCATGTCGGCCTCGGTCGTCGGCGTGTCCTCGTCGGCGGGCGTGCCGTCGGCGTGGGGCTTCAGCACGGCGACGGAGCTGGTGTAGACCGCACGCCGTGCCCCCGCGTCCAGCGCCGCGCGGATCACGTTGACGGAGCCCTGAACGTTCGCCGCCTCCATCGCCGCCGGATCGGGAATCCACAGCCGGTAATCGGCGGCGACATGGTAGAGCGCCTCCACGCCGCGCGCGGCCCGCGTCAAAGAGGCCGGGTCCGTCAGGTCGCCCTCGACGATCTCGACGTCGAGCCCCGCCAGATTGCGACGGTCGCCTCCGGGCCGGGCGAGGCAGCGCACGGCCTCGCCGCGCGCAAGCAGGGCGCGCACGACGGCCGTGCCGACAAATCCGGTGCCGCCGGTGACAAGGGTGGGCATGACGGAGGCTCTCCAGGAGGAAACGAGAGATGCGTGGGGACGGCCATGCCTAGCGCGGGATCGCGCCGCGGACAAGACCGCCCACTGTTGCGATCCAGTCGCACGGAAAACCCCGCATTTCGAAGGGTCTGACCGTAATGTTGCATCGCGACGTGCCGACCCTATACACAGGGGGCACCTTTTTTGATCTCCTTGTCGGAGGATCGCCACGTGGCCGAGTCCGCCCCCGTGAAAACCCCGCCCGGCGAAATGCCGCAGGCGCTTCGTGTCATCCTGGCCAGCCCGCGCGGGTTTTGCGCCGGCGTTGAACGCGCCATCGAAATCGTCGAGCGCGCCCTGGAGATCTATGGGCCGCCCGTCTACGTGCGCCACGAGATCGTACACAACAAACACGTCGTCGAGACGCTGCGCAACAAGGGCGCGGTGTTCGTGGAGGAACTGACCGAAATTCCGGAAGGCGCGATGACCGTGTTCAGCGCCCACGGCGTGCCCCAGGCTGTCGTGAAGGAGGCGGGGCGCCGCGCCCTGCCGGTCATCGACGCGACCTGTCCCTTGGTCTCCAAGGTCCACCGCGAGGGCCAGAACCTCGTCGGCAAGGGCCGCGAGGTCATCATGATCGGCCACGAGGGCCATCCGGAGGTCGAGGGCACCCGGGGCCAGATTCCCGGCGGCGTGCATCTGGTGAGCCGGGTCGAGGACGTGGAGCGGCTGGACGTGCGCGACCCGACCCTGGTCGGCTACGTCACCCAGACGACACTGTCCGTCGACGACACCCGCGACGTGATCGAGGCGCTGAAGAAGCGATTCCCGGGCATCAAGGGTCCGGGCGCCAAGGACATCTGTTACGCCACGCAGAACCGCCAGATGGCGGTGCGGCGGCTGGCGGAGCAGGTTGATCTGCTGCTGGTCGTGGGGGCCCGCAACTCCTCCAACTCCAACCGGCTGGCGGAGATCGGCACCACCATGGGCGTGCCGAGCTTTCTGATCGACGACGCCAGCATGGTACAAGACGACTGGTTCCGAGGGGTCTCCGTGGTCGGCGTGACCGCCGGCGCCTCGGCGCCCGAACGCCTCGTGCGCGACCTGGTGGCCCGGATCGGCCACGTCGCTCCGGCGCAGACCGAGGAACTGGGCGGCATCGAGGAGCACATGCAGTTCAAGCTGCCGCGCGTGCTGACCGACGCCATGCGTGAACGCGGGATCGAACCGGATGATTCCCGCGACCGCCACGACCTGCACGTGGCCTGACCCCCCCATCGAGACGAGTGAGGTAACACCGTGGGCGTACCCTTGATTCAACAGCTTCGCGTCGGGTCCTACCTGATGAAGCAGCGCCTGCGTGGGCAGAAACGCTATCCCCTCGTCCTGATGCTGGAGCCGCTGTTTCGCTGCAATCTGTCCTGCACGGGCTGCGGCAAGATCGACTACCCGGACAGCATCCTGAACAAGCGCCTGTCGGCGGAGGAGTGTGTGGCCGCCGCCGAGGAATGCGGTGCCCCCATCGTCTCCATCGCCGGCGGGGAGCCCCTGCTGCACCGTCAGATCGTGCCGATCGTCGAGGGGCTGATTCAGCGCAAGCGATTCGTCTACCTGTGCACGAACGCCATGCTGCTGCAGAAGCGCCTGGACGACTTCACCCCCAGCCCGTACCTGACGTTCTCGATCCATCTGGACGGCGACCGGGAGCACCACGACGCCGCCGTGTGTCAGGACGGGGTGTTCGACAAGGCCACGGCCGCCATCAAGGAGGCGCGGCGGCGCGGCTTCCGCGTGACCTGCAACACCACGCTGTTCGAGGGCGTGGAGGTGGAGCGCGTCGCCAGCTTCGTCAGCTATGCCACCGATGAGCTGGGCGTGGAGGGTGTCACCATCGCCCCCGGCTTCGCCTACGAGCGGGCGGCCACGCAGCAGGTATTCCTGAACCGCCAGCGCACCAAGCAGCTCTTCCGCGACCTGTTCGCCAAGGGCAAGGGCAAGAACTGGCGCTGGAACCAGTCCGGCCTGTACCTGGACTTCCTGGCCGGCAACCAGACCTACGACTGCACGCCCTGGGGCAACCCGACCCGCAACGTTTTCGGCTGGCAGCGGCCGTGCTACCTGCTGAACGAGGGTACCGTCGGCACCTTCCGCGAGCTGATGGACGAGACCGACTGGGACAGCTACGGCACCGGACGCTACGAGAAGTGCGCCAATTGCATGATGCACTGCGGTTATGAGGCGACGGCGGTGGCGGATACGGTGGCGCATCCTCTGAAGGCCCTGAAGCTGGCGCTGTCCGGCATCAAGACCGAGGGACCGATGGCCCCGGAGGTCTCGTTCGAAAACCAGCGCCCGGCGCAATGGGTGTTCGACGAGCTCGTGACCCAGCAGATGAGCCGCGCCGACGCCGCGAAGGCAGCCCAGGAGGCCGCCAAGGCGACGGGCGGGAAGACCTGCACCGGTGCCAGCGCCAGCAGTGCCAGCCACGTCAACCGAAAGGCCGCCGCCAAAGCCGCCGAATCCCAGGACGCCGACGCGGCCTGACGGCTGGCCCCGCATTCCACCAAAGCAGCCCGCACAACACCACCCCGCCCGTCTCAACGGCGCGGGGTGGTTGCGCTTGTGCGGAGTCCTCGCGCATGGCACCTATACGGCAAGGGCGATCCCGGCCCAGCGGCTCGCCGCCGAGCCCCCGTTGCGGGCTGATACAGAATTCATTATATTTTGGGACTGGGAATGCCGATTGCCCTGGCCTTCTACGAAACGCCGTCGGACAGCCCGCACGATCTGGGCCGGGCCATGGATGAGATCCTGGCCATCGCGCGGGCCGGCACGGCGGAGGATCGCCATCGCATCCTGACCGTGGCCTTGCGTGACATGCCGGCATTGGAAGGCACGACGCGGGCTGAGCTCTTGGATCATCTGGCGTCCTGCCCCGTGTGGTGGCGGATTGAGGACGATCTCAACATCTACCGGACACCGGGCGCCCCCACCCTGCTGTTCGCCGCCGAAGAAGTGGAGGGGGAGGCCGAGGGGAAGGACCGGGATCCCATGATCTGGGTCCACGTGCTCGGCGCGACCCTTGCGGATCCGGAGACCGACAAGCGAGAGGCCTGGGAAGAGCGGATTCTGGCGCGCTGTGTGTCCATCGGCTTGTGTGACGACGACGGGGAGAGACCATCATGACGGATCGCGGCATGCGGCCGGCCTCACACGCCGTCGGGGCCGATCATCCACCGCTCATCGCCAAACGGCCCCGCCGCCCGGCGTCGGGCGCGCGGCTTGGCGATGTGGTCCGTGAACTGGAACGGGACCATCCCGATCTCGCCGCCGACGCGCCCGTGTCCAGCGCCGCCCTGGAGGTGGGCGAGCAGATCAAGACCCTGCGTCTGGCCGCCGGGCTGTCCCAGCGAGAGTTGGCCGCCGCCGCGGGGCTGCACCAATCCGCCCTCAGCGCCATGGAACGCGGCGAGGGCAAGGACGGCCCGACCTATCGCAAGCTCCGTATGATCGCGAAGGCGATGGGCCTGCGCATGGTGTTCGTGCCCAATGAGGTGCGGGAGAACACGGCCAGCCACGCGGTCGAGGCAGTGTGCACTCCATCCCCTGGCAAACAGTACCGGATTTCGGGTTCAGAAAAGGTCGCGTCGAAGCAGTCTCGAAAATTCCGTAGCCTTCTGTCGACACAAGTGCGCGCACTAAACGTGCCCTCAAAGACGAAGACTAGGCGCGCTTGAGCGATCTTGCGGCCATCGAGGTAACCGGCGGCATCGCTGGTCTTCTGGGGTCGATTGTTCTGGCGGTCCCAGCCCTGCTCGACCTGCGCCACCGCGCCCTGTGGGACCGGCTCGACCGCCTTCGGGCGGTCCAGGGGACGACGGAGGCCGATGTCGACGCGGTGCGCGCCATGCTGCTCGACGACCTTCTTGGCGGGTACCGCCTGCACGCGCGCTGCACCCTGGGCGGCGGCATCCTGCTCGCCGTCGCCTTCCTCTGCGTTACCGCCGCCGGTCTCGGCCGCCTGACCGCCTAACCGGATGACCGAACCGGGTGCTGCTACCCGATCTGGCCCAGGGTCGGGAATGTCTCGATCATCCACTGCGCAACGTCGGCCATGCCGCCGGTCATGATGAGAATGCCGGTCAGGACCAGAAGGCCGCCGATCGCCTTTTCGACCGCACCCATGTAGCGGCGGAACCGGTTCTTGAAGCGCAGGAACGCCCCCAGCGCGAACGCGGCCAGGATAAACGGCACACCGATTCCGATGGCATACGTCCCCAGCAGCGAGGCCCCGACCCAGGGGTTCGGGTCGGACCCGGCCACGAACAGGATCGCCGCCAGAATCGGCCCGACGCAGGGCGTCCAGCCGAACGCGAACGCCAGCCCGACCACATAGGCCCCCAGCAGCCCGACCGGCTTGGTCTGCACATGAAACCGCGCCTCCCGATACAGCAGGCCGATGCGGAACACCCCCAGGAAGTGCAATCCGAGAATCACGATGATCCCGCCGGCGATGGGGCCGAGAATGTGGGCGTTCTCGGTGATGAAATTACCGGCCATGGCCGCGCCGACACCCAGAAGCACGAACACGGTCCCGAACCCGAGCACGAAGGCGATGGCCGCGCTGATGACGCGCAGGCGGGCCGCCCGCACTTCGTCAGCCTCGCCCTCCAGATCGTCCAGGCTCACCCCGCCGATGAAGCACAGGTAGGGCGGCACAATGGGCAGGATGCAGGGCGACAGAAAGCTGAGCACGCCGGCCGTCAGCGCCCCGATATAGGTGACGTTCAATCCGTCCATGAGCGGTCGGTCCCTCTCTGGCGGCCGGCCTCAGGCCTTGATGGTGATGGCGGTGTTCTCCGGCACCGAGACCGTGCCCTGGCGTTCGATGTACTGGGAGACGATGTCGTAGATCGGCGGCCCCTCCGTGCCCTCGTTGACCGAGGCCCAGCCCGCCACGATGTATTCGCGCGCCGGGTCGATGGGATCGCCGGTGGCCAACAGCGTCAGGTCGGAGATGCGCTCGCCCATCGGCTTGTGGATGTCGATGGCGTAGCCCATACCGCCGACCCGCACCATGTCGCCGCCCTGCTGGTAGAACGGATCCGTGTTGAAGAGGTTGTCCGCCACATCCTCCAGGACCGTCTTCAGCATCGCCCCCGTCATGGGCTGACGGTAGGCATTGGGATAGGTGATCGAGGTCATGGAATAGACGTCGTCCACCGTGATGTCCTGCCCCGGCAGCAGCGTCGCCCCCCAACGGAAGCCGGGGGACAGCGCGATCTCGGCGTCCCGCTCGGCCAGCAACGCCTGACAGATCAGGTCGTCGAAACTGCCGTTGAAGTTGCCGCGCCGGTACAGCAGGTCGTCGGTCTGGCCCAGCACCCGGGTGCATTCGGCCTCGTAGGGCGCCCTCACCTCCGTGATGACCTTCGCCATCTCCGGATCCGGCGTGATGACGTCCGAGAACACCGGGATCAGGCGGTAGCGGTAGTCCGTCACGCGGCCGTCCTTCACCTCCAGGTCCAGGCGCGACAGGAACTTCCCGTGCGAGCCGGAGGCGATCAGCAGCGTCTTGCCGACCGTGACCTCGCGCGGCAGGGCGTCATGGGTGTGCCCGGTCAGGATGACGTCGATGCCGTTGACCAGTGACGCCAGCTTGCGGTCGACGTCGAAGCCGTTGTGCGAGAGCAGAACGACCACCTCAGCGCCGTTGGCGCGGGCGTTGTCGACGTGCTCCTGCACCATCTCCGGCCGGATGCCGAACGACCACTCCGGGATCAGGTGGCGCGGGTTGGCGATCGGGGTGTAAGGGAACGCCTGCCCGATCACAGCGACGGCGACCCCGCCGCGTTCGAACATCTGGGTGGACTCGAACACCGGTTCTTCCCAGGTGGCGTCGATCACGTTGCCGCACAGGAACGGAAAGTCCAGTTCGCCCTCGACGGCCGCGCGCACGCGCGCCTCGCCGTAGGTGAACTCCCAATGCGCGGTCATGGCGTCGGTCTTCAGGGCGTTGAAGGCCCGGATCATGTCGGCGCCGTTGGTCTGGAGTGAGGTATACGAGCCCTGCCAGGTATCACCACCGTCCAGGAACAGCGTTTGATCCGGCCGTTCCGCGCGGATCGCGTTGACCAGAGTCGCCAGCCGGTCCAGGCCGCCCACGCGACCGTACGTCCGGGCCAAGGCGGTGAAATCCACACTGGTCAGGGCGTAGCATTCGGGCGAATCGGCCGGGATGTCATACCGAGCCAGAAAATCACGCCCGGTGATGTGGGGCGGATCGCCCGCCACCGCGCCGACCCCGAGATTGACCGAGGGCTCGCGGAAATACAGGGGACGAAGCTGCGCGTGCACATCGGTCACATGCAGCAGGGTCACCTGCCCCAGCGGATCGAAGCGCAAAAGGTCATCCTGGCTCAGCGTCTGCTGGGCCGCGGCCCGCCGCAGGGCCAGGGGGCTGCCCATCAGAATCGCGGTGGCAGCCGTGGTCCGCAGGAAGTCTCGCCGCGTGAACATGAGCGTGTCTTTCGTGTTGGCGCACCCGCATAGAGGGCCGCGTCAGGCCATGGGCCGCCCGCAGCGTCCGCCCCGCGATCAGGGCGGACACCGGCACGGACCACGCCGGAGGGGGACAGGAGGCCTACTTACGCACGGAGGGCGATTCGACGGGCAAGCCGTTGCCGCGCCACGTCACATACAGCTCCAGATTGGTGTACTCGTCCGAGCCGTAGGGGAACGGCTCCGCCCGGATGTTCCGGTTGCAGCCCCGGAAGCGGCGGTGCAGCGAGCCCAGCGTCTGCCATTTCAAACGATAAGTCGGGAACCCATTGGCCTGCCCTTGGCTGAGGGTCTCGGCGCGGATCAGGTCACCCGGATGGTCCACATGGCAGTGGGTACAGGCCATGTCGAGCTGCCCTCGCCGCTCCTCATAGAATGCTTTGCCCTTCTCGAAGAACGGCGCGGCGGGACCGTCCACGGACACATCAACCGGCAGCCCCTTGGACTGGTGCTTGACGAAGGCGGTGATCCCCAGCAGGTCGTCGCTTTCCCATTCGAACGGTTCGGCCTGCATCTGCGTCTCGCGACACCAGTTGATGCGCTGCTCGATGTTCATGAGCTTGCCCCAATCCTCGAAGTAGATCGGGTAGTGCGTGGCCACGTCCGCCATGCTCTCCTCGGCATCGCCGTGGCAGTCGGCGCAGGCCTTGCCGGCCGCGCCCTCGGCGGTGTCCCAGAGTTCCGCGCCGCGCTCCAGCCACAAGAACGCGGGGTTCTGGAAATCGTCGTCCTGCATGGCCCGGGTCTGTGCCCCGGCATACGTGTAGCCGGACCGGACATCCCCCACCTTGTACGGCCCCCAGTCGATGCGCGTGCCGTCCCCGTCTGCGGCGACCGCACCGGTCGCCGGCACCGCCGCGATCACAAGGCCCGCCATCAGGCGCGACAGGCGCCCCCCACCCGGGATCTTCACCATCCTGGTCATGTGTCCTCCCCCGTTCCTGGTCGTGAAGCCACCCCACGGGACGGATGCGCCGGTCCGCGCCTTTGCGGCGCTGTTGACGGGCGCGTGGATCGCATCGACCACAGCGCCCGATCCGACGCCCGCCCCCGGGCGCACAGGTGCCGTACCGGTCAGGTCACCTCGATGGACTTGGTGTCCTCGTAGACCGACCCGTCGTCGTCGAACCAGCGGAAGGTAAACTCCCCGCTTTCATCGACTTTGGCGTTGAAGGACAGGTACGGATTGGCCGAGATCGCAGGCGCCAGATCGACGGAGAAGAACTCCGTGCCGTTGAACTCGGCCGTGAACTTATGAATGATCTGGCGCGGGATCGGATTGCCATCCTTATCCTTGCGCTGGCCGGACTCCATGTCGTGGTTGATGAGGGTCTTGATCTCGATGATCTCGCCTGCGGCCGCCTTTTTGGGGGCCTTCACGCGCGGTCGTATGGTCGCCATGGTCTGAGTGCTCCTGAACGCTGTCCGGCGGCCGTCGTCGGGACGGCGCACCCCGGCTTGGGAACGATGCGGGGGGGCCGGCCGATCAGCCGCCGCAGCCGCCGATCGTCACCTTGACCTGCTTCGAGCCCATCAGGGCGGTTCCGTCGCTGAGGCGGGCGACCGCCACAACATTCTGGGTTCCGGCCAGCCGCATGCGGGTCGACCCTGCGGCCACGCCGCTCATGGGGGTGAAGTGGAACACGGCGACATCCGGGGATGGATTGCCATCGGCCATCACCATCACGTCCTTGACGTACAGGTCCTCGCCCATGGGCGCGTCGACCGTGAACGACAGTGGCACCGTGTTGCCGTTCTCGGCGATTTCCGGCAGGTCGAGCGCCACACCCGACTCGTCCGGAACGTCGCCGACCATGCCCTTGATGGCTTCGGTCACCGCCGCCTCATCGGCATTGGCGAGCCCGGGGATCACGGTCAGGCCAGCCACAACGGCCGCCCCGCCGCCCAGGCTGAACAGCACGCTGCGACGGCGGATACCGCCATCCTCTATGTTTACTTGCATAGGAACTGTCTCCTCTCCGTTCGCGCCGCCCCGGTCGAACCGACTCCAGCGCGCCGTTAGTTCTTCGCCTTGCTCGTATCCTTAAGGGTCATCAGGTAGGCAATGATGTCCTCGACCTGCTGCGCGGTCAGGATGGGCCTGCCCTCGAATCCCTTCAGCACGCGATTCAGGCCCTCGGTCTTGTAGAACGCGGGCATCATCGACTGGGGGTTCAGCACCTTCGGGTCTACAATCCGCAGGCGCAACTCGCCCGCGCTGTACAGGTCGCCGACCCCGTACAATGCCGGAGCAGTCTCGCCGTGGAACTGTTCCTCCGGGATGGGCATCTGATGGCAGCTCAGGCAGTTGCCGAGCTTGCGGTTGATGACCCAGTTGCGGCCCATCGCCGGATCGCCCGGTGTGTCCGTTAGCGGCTCCGGAATCGTATAACCGCCCTGGACGGTGTACGACGGCGGCGCGGCAGCGTGGGCCGGGACCGAGGCCGGCACCGCGACCAGGGTCAGGCCCGACCCGGCCAGACCCAGCTCGGCCAGAAGACCAAGACCGGGCCATCCGGCCCGTGTTTTGGAGCGTCCGTTGCTGTGCATTCCCCCAGATCCTCCCTTCGTCGGTCCTGTCGCCGGGACACCCGATCGAACACCGGGCATCGGGCGACGCGCCGCGCCCGTCCACGGGACAGACGACCGCAGCCATGCCGCGACGACGCCACGCAGGGCGTCGTCCGCCGAAGCGGGAGAGACTCGTCCTTTGGGATCGTTGCCCACGCCTCAGGCGCCGGCCCCCATGGGGCCGTCCGACGGCGGGTCCGTCCCTCCCTGAACACGGGTTCCGTCGTTGCGGAACCGCTTTTGTTTTGCGAACCCCGACCGCGCCCCCAGACAAACCGGCGCGCGGTGGTGCCCGATGTGGTTCGCCCGGTTTGGACGAACGCTACTGGACCGTAGCGCATTAGCTTTTTATAATTCAAGCATGATCCAATGGATCTCTGATGGCAAGACTCCGTTTTCCGCCTCAAACCGAGCGGCCGACGGCGCCTGCGACGGGGGTTGGATCGCACTCCGAACCCGCGAGAGGGAGGCCGTCCAATGTCCGAAGCCCACGGTTTCCTCTCGATGCACGTGCGCCGAACGCCCCGCCGAATCGGTCGGCCGGGGTTGGCGGCGGCGGCATTCCTGGTCCTCGGAACGTGTGTCGCGTGGGCCCCGGCTCCGGCGACGGCCGCCGAACTGGTGATGTTCGAATCGGCAACCTGTCACTACTGCGCGCAGTGGCATACCGACCTCGGCCCGATCTATCCGAAGACAGCCGAGTCGCGGACCGCGCCATTGCGGCGGGTCGATCTGCAGGACCCATGGCCGGCGGACCTGCGCGACCTGCGGGCCGTCTCGTTCACCCCCACGTTCGTTCTTGTGGACAACGGGGCCGAAGTGGGTCGCATCACCGGCTATGCCGGGGACGAGTTTTTCTGGTTCCAGCTCGACGCCCTGTTGCAGAAGCTGCCGGCACCCGACGGCGGACGCTGACCGACGCGAACGGCCGAGCTGTCCGCATCCAAGAACACAAAAACCTAAAAAGACGTTCCCAAACCGGATCACTCAGGGAGGATCACGCCATGCAGTCTTTTTCGGATCGGCGATTGACCGGACTCGTCCGCGCAATCGCGGCCGGGGCGCTCGCGCTCGGCCTTCTTGCGGCGCTGGTCACCGGCCCGCTGACGCCTTTCGCCCCCTCCGCCCACGCCAGCGACACCGCCCTTATCGAGCCGACCCTGGGCGAGGACGGCCTGTATCACCATGACTTCTTCCTGCAATCATTCCTAGATATCAGCGAGGATCTCGCCGACAGCCACGCGCAGGGCAAGCGGCTGGTCGTGGTGTTCGAGCAGCGCGGCTGCATCTACTGCAAGAAGGTCAACACCGAGGTCTTGGCCGATCCGGCGATCAATGCCTATGTGCGTGAGCACTTCAACGTCCTGCAACTCAACCTGTTCGGCGAGCGCCATGTGACGGATCTGGACGGCGAGGAGATGCCGGAGAAGCAGTTGGCTCGCCGCTGGGGCGTGCTGTTCACCCCCACGTTCATCTTCCTACCCGAGGACCCCGCCGACGCCGCGGGTCAGACCGGCAAGGAGGCGGCCGTGTTCCATATGCACGGCGCCTTCGGCAAGGGCACGTTCACGTCTGCGTTCGAATGGGTGAAGCAGAAGGGCTACGCGACGGACAGGCACTTCCAGCAGTTCGTCGCCGACCGCATGGCCGCGCGACAAGCCGCCGAAAGCGAGGCGGCAAGCCAGTAGCGTCCTCGCCGAGCCAAGACACGCAGCACCCGGCGCCACCCCAGGGCGGGGCCGGGTGTGATCCCTCATGCGTTCCGCCCGTCACGCATCCAAGTTAACGACGTTCAGGGCGTTTTCCTGGATGAAGTCGCGGCGCGGCTCCACCAGATCGCCCATCAGGCGGGAGAAAATGCCCTCCGCCGCGTCGACGGCGCTGACCTTCACCTGCAACAGCGAGCGCGCGTTCGGGTCCAGCGTGGTCTCCCAGAGCTGGTCCGGGTTCATCTCGCCCAGGCCCTTGTAGCGCGAAAGGCTGATGCCCTTGCGACCGGCGGCCATGACCGCGTCCGCCAGCCCGACCGGGCCGTGCAACGTCACCTCGCCCGCGCTCGACGTCAGCGTCATGGGGTGGTCGTAGACCTCGCGCAGTTCCGCCGCCCGCCCGTGCAGGTACACCGCCTCCGGGCTGTGCAGCAGCGCCGCGTCCAGATGGTAGCGTTCCGTCACCCCGCGTCGCGTGCGGGTGAACAGAATGCTGCCGTCGCCCGCCAGCGCCTCGCCGCGCCAGCCGCGTTCGCCTTCCGCCGACAGGGTGTCCAGGCGGGTCGCCACCTCCGTCGCGCGGGCCGTGGTGGCAGCAGGATCGGCCAGCGTCTCCGGATCGAACCCGTCCACAATGGCCACCTGCTCCAGCAGCCACACCGGCACCCGATGGCTGATCGGCAACAGCGTCGCTTTCATCAGGCGGGCGTGTTCGGCCTGCTGGCGCAAATCCTCGCCGATCACCGCGGTGCCATCCCCCAAAGTCAGGCGCAGATCGCCCAGACCAATGTCGATGAGGTGGCGTTCCATCGCGCGCTCGTCCTTGAGGTAAACCTCGGAACTGCCCCGCTTGGCACGGAACAGTGGCGGCTGCGCGATGTAGAGATAACCGCGTTCGATGATCTCCGGCATCTGCCGGAAGAAGAAGGTCAGCAGAAGGGTGCGGATGTGGCTGCCGTCCACATCGGCGTCCGTCATGATGATGATCTTGTGGTAGCGGATCTTCGATATGTCGAAGTCGTCGGGGCCGATCCCCGTGCCCAGTGCGGCGATCAGCGTGCCGATTTCCTGCGACGACAGCATCTTGTCGAAGCGCGCCCGCTCCACGTTCAGGATCTTGCCGCGCAACGGCAGAATGGCCTGGAACCCACGATCCCGCCCCTGCTTGGCGGAGCCACCAGCCGAATCACCCTCCACGATGAACAGTTCGGACTGGGAGGGATCGCGGTTCTGGCAGTCCGCCAGCTTGCCCGGCAAACTGGAGATGTCGAGCGCGCCCTTGCGCCGCGTCAGTTCCCGGGCGCGGCGCGCCGCCTCGCGCGCCGCCGCCGCCTCAACGATCTTGCCGACGATCTTGCGGGCTTCCTGCGGATGCTCCTCCAGCCACTGGCTCAAGCGGTCGGACATGATGCCCTCGACCACCGGCCGGACCTCGGACGACACCAGCTTGTCCTTGGTCTGACTGGAGAACTTCGGATCCGGCACCTTCACCGACAGAACGCAGGTCAGGCCCTCGCGCATGTCATCGCCGGTGGGCGTGACCTTTTCCTTCTTCAGCAGGCCAGAGTCCTGGGCGTACTGGTTCAACGTGCGCGTCAGCGCGCCCCGGAAGCCCGCGAGATGGGTCCCGCCGTCGCGCTGGGGGATGTTGTTGGTGAAGCACAGCATCGTCTCGTGGTAGCTGTCGGTCCACTCCATGGACACTTCCACGATGATGCCGTCCCGCTCCCCGGTCACGGTGACCGGCGGGGTGTGCAGCGGCGTCTTCGACGTGTCGAGGTACGCCACGAACGCCTGGATACCGCCCTCGTAATGCAGATCGACCGAGGCCGGGCTGCCCGTACGGCTATCGGTCAGCTTCAGGTACACCCCGGAGTTCAGGAACGCGAGCTCCCGCAGGCGGTGCTCCAGCGTTTTGAAATCATAGGCGATATTGGAAAAGATCCCGGTCGACGCCTTGAACGTGATCTCGGTGCCGGTGCGGTCGCCGCACGGCCCGACGACGGCCAGCGGCGACTCCGCCTTACCGTCGCGGAAGCGCATGTGGTGCTCGTTCCCGTCGCGCCAGATTCGCACCTCCAGCCACTCGGAAAGCGCGTTCACCACCGACACGCCGACCCCGTGCAGGCCACCCGAGACCTTGTAGCTGTCCTGGTTGAATTTTCCGCCAGCGTGCAACTGGGTCATGATGACCTCGGCCGCCGACACGCCCTCACCCCGGTGCAGGTCGACCGGAATCCCGCGCCCGTTGTCGCGAACGGTCACCGAGCCATCGGTGTTCAGAATCACGTCGGTCCGGTCGCAGTAGCCGGCCAGCGCCTCGTCGATGGCGTTATCCACCACCTCGTAGACCATGTGATGCAGCCCGGAGCCATCATCGGTGTCTCCGATGTACATGCCCGGTCGCTTGCGGACGGCCTCCAGCCCCTTCAAAACCTTGATGGATTCGGCGTCGTATGCGTGCTGCGCCATGCGGGATCCCATTCGTGCTCAGGAACGTGGTTCAGTCTACCAGATTGCCGTCATCGAGACGGAGAAATTGCGCGCGGCCCACGAAGGCGTCGAACAGCGCCGTGTCCGTGCCGGTCAGCCAGGCCTGGGCGCCAAGCCCCGCCAGGGTCTCGGCCAGCGCGGCCCGGCGCGTGGCGTCCAGATGCGCCACCACCTCGTCCAGCAGCAGCAGCGGCGCCCCGCCGCGCGCCGCCATGACGACCCGCGCCTGCGCCAGCACCACGGCGATCAGAACCGCCTTCTGCTCCCCGGTCGAGCACTGCCCGGCCGGCCGGTCGCGCCCGACATGCCGCACCAGCAGATCCGCGCGGTGCGGCCCGAGGCCGGTGGAGCCGCCAGCCTCCGCGTCCGCCATGCGGCGGGTGGCCATGGCCTCGCGCAGCCAGTCCTCCACGGCCAGGGCCGGCTGATGATCCAGGGCCTCCTCCGCCGCGCCCTCCAAGGCCAAGGCGGCGCGCGGAAAGGGCCCATCGGCCTCCCCCAGGGCCGCCGACAGCCGGGCGACCAGATCGCGCCGCGCGGCGGCGATCGCGACCCCATGACGCGCGAGGGTGTCCTCCAGCGCATCCAGCCACGTGGCTTCGCGCCCGCCGCCGCGCCCCTCCCGCAGCAACCGCCCGCGCTCCCGCAGGGCGTGGGCATGTGCGGCACAACGGCCGGCGTGATCCGGGTCCAGCGCCTGCACCAGACGGTCGAGAAACCGCCGCCGCCCGCCGGAGCCGTCCCGGAACAGGCCGTCCATGGCGGGCACCAGCCAAAGAGCGCCGACGTGGCGCCCCAAAGCGGTCTGCCCCCGGGCGGTCTCGCCATTGATGCGCACCACGCGGCGGTCCGGCGCCCCCTCCCCGCCCGGGGCCGCGATCAGGCCGCTGCCGAGCGTCACAGGGCCGTCCGCCGTGTCCAGGGTGGCGGCCACCGCCCAGGCCCCCGATTCGGCGCCATGCCGCGTGATCTCGGCGAGACGGGCGGCCCGCAGACCGCGCCCCGGCGTCAGCAGGGACAGGGCCTCCAGAACATTGGTCTTACCGGCGCCGTTCGGCCCCGTCAGGACCACCGGCGTCGGCGCGACCTCCAGCCGCAGTCGGCCGTAACACCGGAAGTCCGTCAGCGTCAGACGGCGCACCGCCGGCAGGGCAGCCCCCGCTGGCGGCATGGACGACACGGACCGCCCGGTCGGGACCGAACCCGCCGGCGCCATTACACCCGCATCGGCATCAGCACATAGATGGCGGAGCCGTCCGCGACATCGCGAATCACGGTGGGCGCCGAAGCGTCCGCCATGATCAGGCGCACCGCGTCGCCCTCGACCTGCGCCAGGATGTCGAGCAAGTAGCGGCTGTTGAACCCGATCTCGATCGGCGCCGCATCAAAACTGGCCTCAATCTCCTCGACCGCGCTGCCCGCGTCCGGGCTGTTGGCCGAGAGGGTCACCTGGCCCTTCTCGACCGTCATCTTCACGGCGCGCGACTTCTCCGCCGAAATGGCCGAGACGCGGTCGACCGCCTTGCCGAGCGTGGCGCAATCGATCTCCAGAACCTTGTCGTTGTCGACGGGGATGACGCGCTCATAGTCCGGGAACGTGCCGTCGATCAGCTTGGAGACCATCACGCAGTCGTCAAACGCGAAGCGGATCTTGGCATCCGACAGCGAGACCGACACGTCCATGCCCGTCTCGTCGATCAGCTTGCGCAGCTCGCCCACCGTCTTGCGCGGCACGATGATGCCCGGCATGCCGGCCGCGCCCTCGGGCAACGGCACCTCGACCCGGGCGAGCCGGTGGCCGTCCGTCGCCACCGCGCGCAGCACCGGCACGCCGTCGCTGGTCGTCGCGTGGAGGTGAATGCCGTTGAGGTAGTAGCGCGTCTCCTCGGTGGAGATCGCGAAGCGCGTCCGGTCGATCATCCCGCGCAGATCGGCCGCCGACAGCGAGAAGGAATGCGTATACGTGCCGGCGGTCATGGCCGGGAATTCGTCCACCGGCAGGCACGACAGGTTGAACCGAGATCGGCCGGAGCGCAGAACCAAGTGGTTGCCCTCGCCATCCAAACTCAACTCGACCTGGGCGCCATCCGGCAGTTTGCGGACGATGTCGTACAGGGTGTGCGCCGGTGCCGTCGAAGACCCGGCGTGGGCAATATCACTGCCCACCGATTCCGCGATCTCCAGGTCCATGTCCGTCGCGTTCAACCCCAATGCACCGTCGCGCGCATCAAGTTTGACATTGGACAGGATGGGAATGGTGTTGCGACGCTCGACAACGCTCTGGATGTGTCCGAGAGACTTCAGCAGGGCGGAACGCTCAATGGTCAACTGCATGGCCGGGTCAGCTTTTTTGGACAGAAGAAGCGACGGCCGGGCCGACGCGGGGCCGCACAGTATAGCGATGGTCCCCCACCACCCAAAGCGAAATTCCGCGCTGCGCAAACCGGCTGACAGAAGCCCGCGGTCCCGCGATCCGCGCGCGCAAACCACACACATTTTTCCGCCCCTGGGCTCACGTGTAAAAATGTCGGGCAAAGCCATGCGGACATCGCATGGCAAATGTACGGAAAACCGTATGGTCTCCCGTTCGGGTGCCCCCTATTCTCCGGACATCAGTTGCGGCGCACCAAATCGCGCGATCATCCGTGTGACGGGCAGAGATCGGAGTTTGATTTGGTGTGGCCACGGAACATCGGGTGCCTCATCCGATGCGGGTCCTGTTTTTGACAGGTTCCCGACGTCTCCCAGACGTGAAACCTCCCTGTTCCACTTGCCCCGGAAAGCCTTTGCTTTCCGGGGTTTTTTTTGGGCCCGGGATGACCGCAACGGACGGCACACAAACCGGAGGCGCCGCTCGTCGGCGCACCCCGCCCCGTCAAGGCTCCGGCTGCGATCAGCCTGCCGATTTGAACGTCACGGCGTTTCGCAGCAGGTAGTCGGAAACGGCCGGCACCGGCTGTGTATCGGATATCAACAAATTCACTTTGCTCCAGTCGCACAGAAAGACCGGCGCGGTGTTATTGAATTTACTGTGATCGACCAAAAGAATCACTTGATCGCAGATATCCATCAACGTCTCTTTTACGTGACGCTCCACATCCGCCGAAGCATAGACTCCGCGCTCATCCACCGCCGCAGCCCCCAAAAAAAAGGCGCGAACGCGCAAGCGCCGCGCGTTGTCGACGGTCATGGACCCCACAAGCGCCCGGCTGGGTTCGTACAGATCACCGCCCAAGGCGATGGTCTTGGCGGCTTTCCGGTCCAGCAGATAGGTGATGATTGGGACGGAGTGGGTGACGATGGTGCCACTGAAACCTTGGGGCAGCGCTTCGGCGACCTGATAGGCGGTCGTGCCCGCATCAATGGCGATCACGTCGCCATCGTTGATCTCGGCCGCGGCGGCCACGCCGATACGACGTTTGGCGTCCGCTCCAGCATGCTCCCGGCGCAGATATTCGGTCCCCGGCTCATCCGCCCGAGGCGATGGCAGGCGCAATCCACCGCGAATGGCGATGGCATCCCCCTCGCCATCCAGGCGCCGTGCATCGCGGCGCACCGTCATTTCCGAAACGCCCATATCCCGAGCAAGATCGGAAATCGTCAAATATCCCGACTCGTGAAGTCTTTCCAAAATATAAATTCGCCGCTGTGCCGCTCCACTATAACGCAAGCTCTCCGACTCCATTTCTAGATCTCCCTTTTCTTTTTTTTCATGCCGTCGTTGGATTGGCGGCACTGCGGCCAATCGTATGGGCGGCAGAGAGCCGCGCTTTGACATGTCTTTCACAAAAGAGACTGGATTGACTGCGCCGAACACCGGATAGACGTAGGCCATACAGCGGTGGATCGCATGCCGCGCCTCCGCCGACGTCCAGAAATCTAACAAAATTGAACACCCGGACCAGAGGCGATCCGGCGGGTCCGATTCGAGTCCGGCGCGCGAATGTGTGCCGCCCCATGGCGCAACACGCGCGCCGCACACCTCAGGGCTGTCTTTACCCAAGACATAAACTTTTTAGGTTGTTTTTCGCGACAAGAGATGTTCGATATCGCACATAATGTTGTCATTTGTGGGGAAATAGTGTCGGATTATTGACATTAATGTGTTTGCTATGTACCACGATCTGAGGCGGAGAGGGAGGAAACACAGAATGTCTCGTGCACCGCGCGTCGTCTGCCTGGGGGTGATCACACTCGATGCCCTGGCATTGGTCCCCCGGTACCCCAACGCTGACGAACGGATCGTCGGCCGCCAAGTCGCCATCTCGGGCGGCGGACCGGCGGCGAATGCCGCGGTCGTTCTCGCCCGCCAGGGCGTGCCCGTCGCGTTCATTGGCCGGGTCGGCTGCGACCAGCCGGGCGAAACCGCCGTCCGGCTTCTGGCCGACGAAGGTGTGGATGTCAGCGGCGTCCTTCGCGACCCCAACGCGCCAACTCAAGCCTCCTGCATTGTCGTTGCGGAAAGCACGGCAACCCGGGCCATCTCCACGCTGGAGGTGCCGCCCCTTCCCGGTGTGGACGCCTTCGGCGAAACGGCGCAGGCCCTGATCCGCCAGGCCGAATGGATTCACACCGACCATTTGGGATTCCGCCCGGCCGCGGACTATGTGCGCCGCATGGATGGCCCCAGCCGCCCCCGACTTTCGGTGGATGCCGGGAACAGCATGCCGGACTTGGATGTGTCCGTTCTCGACCTGTTCGTGCCGACGGCAGCGTCGCTCGTCCGTCACTTCACGCAGCCGGAGACGCCCGAAGGGCTGGAAGCCGCCGCACGCATGGCCCTGGAGCAAGGGGCCGCCGCCGTGGTCGCGACCGATGGCCCCAATGGCTCCACCGCCTGGTGGGGGCCGCGCTTTTCCGCCCCGGAACCGGCCGGCCGGACCCATGTCCCCGCCACGAAAACGGTTCCCATCCTCTCCACGCTCGGGGCCGGGGATGTTTTCCACGGCGCGCTGTTGTCCGCGATCTGCCGAGGCCGCGATTGGAAACACGCGCTCCAGGAGGCCAACGCCACTGCGGCCTTGTCGTGTCGCGCATTGGATGGCCGCACGGCCGTGCCCGATCTCGCCGAACTGACCCAATTCCTCGGGGCCTGAGCGCGCCCGACGCGCCGCATGGGGGTGTCGCAGCCTGGAGTCTCCTTCCTGACGACACCGTTCCCGTCTCCGCCCGTATCTTAGAAGGAGTAACCCGTTGCAAGCAGTAGAACAGGCGTCCTCACTCAAGGATATCGCGCGACCATCCGGCGGCTTCGCAATGCTGGCCGTTGATCAACGGGAAGCCATGCGCCTGATGTTTCAGGCGGCCGGCGCGGCGGTGCCGGTGCCGGATTCCGCCCTGACGGACTTCAAGGTCATGGCGGCCAAGATTTTGTCGCCTTACGCGTCGGCGGTTCTGGTCGATCGGGACTTTGGACTGGCCCAGATCCTGAAGGAAAAGGCCGTCGCGCCGACCTCGTCGCTCATCGTTTCGGCCGACGAATTCCTGCCGGGCAACGGTATTCCTGTGGACGCCGTCCGCATCGATGATGCGGTCGATCCCGCGCAGGCCAGCAAGGACGGGGCGAAGGCCCTGAAGCTGCTGGTGTTGTGGCGCGCCGACGAGGATCCGGCCCAGCGGCTGGCGATGGTGGACGATTTCGTTCGGCGCTGCCGGTCCGCGGGCCTGCTGTCCATCATCGAGCCGGTGGTGCGGCCGCCGCGTCGCGGATGGGCCTTCGACCACGATGAGGCCATTGTCGCCGCCGCCAAGGAGTTGGGGCGCACCGGGGCCGATCTCTACAAGGCCGAAATGCCGATGGCGGGCCAGGGACGCACCGATGTGGTCCTGAAAGCCTGCCAGCGTCTGAATGACCAGATCGAAATGCCCTGGGTGATCCTCTCGTCGGGCGTCCAGGCCGACATCTTCGGCCGCGCCGTTCGCTTGGCCATGCAGGCCGGGGCTTCAGGGTTCCTGGCCGGGCGCGCCGTCTGGGCGTCCGTGATCGGGGCCGAAGACACGCCCACCATGCTCCGCGACGTGTCCGTACCGCGCCTGCAACGGCTCGGTGACATCGTCGACGAGTGCATGGCGGCGCGCTGAACACCTTAAGAAAAAAGCCGTTTCCAAACTCTGGAGGAAACCATGCCCGTGATTCAACAGGTGGAGTTCCCCGAACTTGGCGTCGTCCGGTGCGGCGAAGTCAACGAGGAGCAGCCTGACCTTGGACCGAACGAGGTGCGTCTCAGACTCTCGCACCTGGGGATCTGTGGCTCGGAGTTGCATGTCTTGGCCGGCGGACATCCGTTTGCCAAGCCGCCGACCATAACGGGACACGAGATTTCGGCGGAAGTGGTGGAGATCGGCGCCGAGGTCACCACGGTCGCGGTCGGCGACCACGTTGTCGCCGACCCCATCATGGCCTGCATGGAATGTCCCGCCTGTCGCGCCGGTCGCTACAACCTGTGTGAGCCGCCTCAGGTGGCCGGGTTCCGGGCGCGCGGGTTCGGACGCTCCATGCTGGTGCTTCCCGAACGCAACCTGCACAAGGCGGACCGCTTGGTCCCGATGCAGGTTCTGGCGTTCGCCGAGCCGGCGGCCTGCGCCTATCACTGCGTCAACCGCATGCCGAAGGCGGCGCTGGAAAACATCCTGGTGATCGGCTGCGGCACCATCGGTCTGTCGATCGTCCAGGCGCTGCGGATCATGGGGGCGGGCACCATCACCGCCATTGAACCCGATCCCCAAAAGCGCGAACTGGCCAGCGAATTCGGCGCCGCCCGCACCGTCGCACCGGGCGATTTGCCGGAAGACGACCGGTTTACCGGCGTGATCGATGTCGTGGCGTCCCAAGCCACCATGACCGAGGCCTGCACGCGCGTGGTCGCGGGCGGCACCGTCGTCTGCATGGGCGTGCCCACGGGACCGCGCGAAGTTCCCCTGCCGATGATGCAGCGGTTCGAACGCGATCTGCTCAGCTCCGGCATGTATGTGCCGGGCGACTTCGATGTGGTCGTCGGCTGGCTCGAAAAAGGCCTGTTCGACACACAGAAGCTCGTGACCGACGTCTTCCCCGTTGAGGACGTGGCCGCGGCCTATCAGCGCGCGCAAGAGAAAGATTCGATCAAAGTTTTGATCTCTTTCGAGAAATAGGGCCGCGCAACCCACGATCTCGTCTTTGAGACCCTTTCGAACGGGTACAGTCATGAGCACCACGGCTTCTCACGCGCACGTCATCCGACGTCCGCAGGATGTTGTTGACCTCGTCAACACCCATCCCGCCATCCGGTCCGGCCTCGGCATCACGTTGATCGCCCTGGGCGGCATTCTGATCGACGCCTATCAGGCCGCGATGATCGGCTTCGGCAACCGCTACATCGCGCAGGAGTTCGGCATTTCGCCGGGACTGGCCGCGACGGTGAACGCATCGGTTCTGATCGCCGCTCTGTTCGGCGGCCTGATGGCTAACCGGGTGGTGGAGCGCTTCGGCCAGCGCACCGCCTTCGTCATCGGCATGGGCATGTGCACCGTCGGCGCCGCCGCCGTCGCGTTCGCGCCCAATGTGCTCGCGCTTTTGCTCTGCCGTATCATCATGGGCATTGGTCTGGGGATCGACTTCCCCCTGGCCACCAGCGCGGTGGCGGAACTGCGCGGGTCGTCGTCCAAGAAGACCGGCACGTCCGTCAATCTGTGGCAGATGGGGTGGTACCTTTCGACCACGGTCGTCTATCTGATCCTGGTCCCCCTCGCCGCCAGCAGTGTGGCCGAGCCCGATCTGTGGCGCTACGGCATCTTTATTGGCGCCGGCTTCGCCGTGGTCGTCATGATCCTGCGTTGGGTCTATCTGGGCGAATCCGCCATGTGGGCGGCCCGCAAGAATCGGTTCGACCAGTCCTGTCGCATTCTGAAGACGCGCTATGGCGTGGACGCCCAGACGGCCTCCGACGCGGTGGCCGGGACTGAGGGCGCGACGGACCAGGTCAAGGGTGCCTACCGAATCCTGCTGTCCGGGCGCTATCGTCGTCGCACGATCCTCGGCTGCGTCGTCGCCACCATGCAGGCATGGCAGTACAACGCCGTGGGCGTGTACCTGCCGCTGACCCTGGCCGGCATCCTGACCGGCGGCTTGACCAGCGCCCTGTGGGGATCGGCCGCCGTCAATCTGCTGTGCGGCGTGACCGGCGGCGCCATCGGCTCGCTCATTGTGCAGCGCGTCGGCGCGCGTCGTCAGTCGATGATCGGCTTCGGCTTTGTGGTGGCAGCCCTGCTGATCCTGGGCCTAGTTGGCCGTGACAATCCCTGGCTGGCCCTGGGCCTTCTGGGCTCCATCATCTTCTTCCATTCGTCCGGCCCGGGCGGGCTTGGGATGACGATCGCCACCATGTCCTATCCGCCGTCCATTCGGCCGGCCGGTGTCGGCTTCGCCCGGGCGATCATGCGCACGGGGGCCATCGCCGGCCTGATCTTCTGGCCGATGCTGTGGCAGGCCCTGGGAACGGACGCCTTCTTCTGGCTGATGGCGGTGCCTCTGGTGGGCTTCCTGACCTGCGCCCTGATCCCGTGGGAACCGATCGGTGCCGACGTGGATGCCGAGGACGCGGACGTTCTGGCCCAGATCTCTAAAGGCTGATCATCGGTGGGACCGGGCCTCGCAAGGGGCTCGGTCCTTGCTGTTTGGAAGGCGACCCCGGCATCGGTACCGAGGATCGCCGAACGAGCAAAGGAACATGCAATGTCTGAGAACCAGGACCTGCGACAGATCGGTTTTGTCGGGCTGGGAGCCATGGGGGGCGCCGTCGTCAAGCGACTGGCCTCGGGCCCGTGGACGGTCAAGGCCTTTGATCTCTCGGAAGACGCCGTGGCGACCGCGGTGGCCAACGGAGCGGTGGCGGCCGCCACGGCCGCCGACGTCTTCGAGGCCTCCGATGTCGTGGTGACCTGTCTGCCGACTCCGGAAATCGTGGAGCGGTTCTGGCGGGAGCACCTTGGCCACCTGAGCGAGGGGGCCTATGCGGTCGACCTCTCGACCATTGACCCGGGGACATCACGGCGCGTGTGCGACAGCGTGGAGGCGACGAAGGCCGCCGGCTTCGTGGCCTGCACCCTGGGCAAAACGCCGGCCCTGGCAGCGGAAGGCGAGATCCCCGTCTTCGTCGGCGGCAAGCCGGAGGCCGTGGCCGCCCTGACGCCCGTCTTCGAGCATATCTCCAACGCCGTCTTCGACATGGGCTCGGTCGAGGGCGCGACGATGTTCAAGCTCATCTCCAATCTGGTGGGCATGACCAATCTGGCCGTTCTCGCTGAAGGTCTTCTGCTCAGCGACGCCGTGGGGATCGATCCGAAGACGTTCTCGGCGGCCCTTCAGACCACCGGGGGCTGGTCATCCCAGGCCGTTATCCGGCTGGACTGGATGATCGAACAGGATTTCGCGCCGCGCTTTGCCGTCGATCTGGCCGCCAAGGATTTGCGGCTGTCCGTGGATGCCGCGGCACGCGGCGGCGTCGCCACGCCGGTCAGCGCGGCGGCCCTGTCGGTGTTTTCCCTGGCGCACGCCGCGGGCAAGGGGGGGCTGGATGCCGCCGCCATCATCGCTGCCCTGGCGCCGGAGCGCGCGACGGCGGAGGACAAAGGCGGAGCCTGACGCAACACCCCGCGCGCGACAACGACGCGGGTCGGGCGCGGGGAACCCCGAAGACAATACCACTATAAAAAAAATAATACCCTTCCTGAAAGGAAGGAATAAGTGGAGGAACGTGATGAATGAGCAAGATAAATCCGCTCCGCAGTCACCTTTTGAGAAAAAAAAACTGAGGCGCGTGGTCGCAGCAAGCTTCGCCGGCGCGCTTCTGGAGTGGTACGATTTTTTCATCTTTGGGACCGCCTCAGGCCTCATCTTTAATCGGTTGTTTTTTTCCAACGCGGACCCGACTTTGGGGATGATCGCGGCGTTTGCGACCTTCGGCGTCGGGTTCCTGGCCCGCCCCCTCGGCGGTATCGTTTTCGGACACTTCGGCGACCGCGTCGGGCGCAAATCCACGCTGATCGCCACCCTGATCATCACCGGCGGCGCCACCTTCCTGATTGGGCTGTTGCCGACCTATCAAAGCATCGGGATCTGGGCGCCGATTCTTCTCGCCACCCTGCGTCTCGTGCAGGGCTTCGGCCTGGGTGGGGAGTACGGCGGAGCCGCCCTCATGACCATCGAGTCCGCGCCTTACGAGCAGCGGGGGTTCTGGGGCGCACTGCCGCAGATGGCCGCATCGGCCGGCATTATGTTGGCGACCGGTGTGTTCGCCCTGTGCAATCTGGTGTTTACCGAACAGGAACTGCTGGCCTGGGGCTGGCGCATTCCCTTCCTGTTGTCGGCTGTGATGCTGATTGTCGGTTTGCTGATCCGGCTGCATGTGGAAGAGACGCTGGATTTCAGCCAGGCGAAGGCCAAGCACGCGAAGGCCAAGACCGACGCAGCGCGCGGCACAGTGACCCGGCCCAAGGAGGCGCTGCCCATCGTCGAGCTGTTCCGTGGCCACCCGCGCGAAATCGTTCTCGCGCTGGGCGCGCGGCTGGCGGAAACCGTGTCGTCCAACATCATCAACGCGTTTGGCATCGCCTATGTGTCGACCCAACTCGCCTTGGGGCGTGAACTGCCGCTGACGGGGATGCTGATCGCCTCGTTCGTCGGGATCGGGATGTGCCCCCTGGCGGGGTGGATCTCCGACCGGGTCGGCCAACGCGCGGTCTACATGGCGGGCGCGATCGCAACCCTGCTGCTGATCTTTCCGTTCTTCATGCTGCTCAACTCCGGGAACGCCACGCTGGTCTGCCTGGCCTTCCTGGTGACCTACAACCTGGGTCCGACCCTGATGTTCGCGGTCCAGCCGACCATGTTCGCCCGCATGTTCCGGACCCGCGTCCGATACAGCGGCCTGTCGTTCGCCTATCAGTTCTCGGCCATTCTTGGGGGGCTGACCCCCTTGATCGCCGCCACGCTTCTCGCGGTTGGCGGTGGCGCGCCGTGGCTGGTCGCAGGCTATGGCGCCGTGATCGCACTGCTGTCGTTCATCTCCGTGGTGCTGGTGGACCCCGCTCCGGTGCGGGGTGTCGATGACCACCTTGCCCATGCCGGAGAGGACGTTCGCTCAAATTAGACGATGTTCGTGATCACGTCGCGCCGGTCCGCCTCGGGGTCACTCCCACGGTGTTGAGCGTTTGAGTGACGCGGCGGATCGGTGCTGAGAGGGATGAGAGATGACTGTGGCTGATGACGCCTATCAGGCAATCCAAAAAGCATTCGACGCGCCCTGGCCGGGGCCGCGCGGGGATCGGATCGCGCTCGGTCACGATGAACTGCGCGCGACCCTTTATCCCGCGGACGGCTGCCGTATCGCCTCCCTGACGGCCTTCGGGTCCGAGGTCCTGCGCAGCTACACACCGGAGCGACGCGGGTTTCAATACGGGTGTTTCCCCATGGTGCCGTGGGTCGGGCGGGTGCGGAACGGCATCCTGCACCACGCCGGGCAGGATCACCCCTTGCCGGTCAACAAGCCGCCCCACGCGATGCATGGCATGGCCTGCTTCGCGCCGTGGGACTGCCTGGAGGCCTCCGGGACCGCCGCGCTCTTCCGGCTGCGCCTGACATCGCCCTGGCCGTGGCCCGGGCAGGTCCTCCAGCGGGTTTCGATCACCAACACCACACTGGACGTGGAGTTGATGATCGAAAGCGACGGCCAGACCTTTCCCGCGGCTGCGGGGTGGCATCCCTGGTTCCGCAAATGGTTGGGACAGCCCGGGGATCCAACGCCGGTGACGGCGGGACCGCAGAGCGAGGCGCTGCGGGTGCGGTTTGCCGCCGACTGGCAGGAAGAGCCCGACGACACCGAACTCTACACGGGTCGCCGCATCGCCCCACAGCCCGGCCCCTACGATGACTGCTTCGGCTTCGAGGGGTCCCTGCGTGCCACCCTGGAGTGGCCGGATAGGCTGACGCTGGATATGACATCCCCGACGTCGACCATGGTGGTCTTCGACAAGCAGCCGGATGCGACCTGTGTGGAACCCTTGTCGGGCCCGCCGAATGGGGTGAATACGGCCCCCACCTTGGTGTCACCGGCCCAGCCGCTGCGCCTCTCCACCCGCTGGGTCTTCACACAGAGATGAGGTGCGACAGCCGGCGGCGATGAGACCCCCTCATCGCCGCCGTGCGTTCTACGCCATAGGGCGCGACGGCCGACGAGAGACGTGTCAGGCGAACCCGGTCTCGATCCGGCGGCGCAGGTGCCCCGCCAACCGGTGCGACAGATCGTGCGGGTGGATGGCGACCCGCAACGGCGTGCCCCAGAACCGCGCGTGACCGTGATTGAGCGCGTTCCAGATCCGCACCGGGCCAACGCGCACCACCGTGTCGGCCTCGAACCCGACCATGGGCACCAGGGTTAAGCGGCCCGTCCGGGCCTCGATGCGGCCCGTGAACACCTCGTAACTCTCGAACGGCAGCGCCGCCAGACGGTCCCTCGGCACGCGGCCAAGCGCCCAGGCCGGCGGCACGTACAGCGCCGGATCGGGCAGATCGTGCGCGCCGAACCACGCATGGCAGCGCGCGATCAGGTCGGCGATCCCGTCGGTGTCGAGCGCCAGATGCTCCGCCACATCGCGAGAGATCAGGAGGCTGTGCAAACGGTGCCCCAGGCCCCGGACGTGCGCCGCCCGGTGGCACCAGCCATGCCCGGCCAGCCGATGGCCCGCCCGCTGCCATCGGCGCAGCGTGTCGATCTGCGCCGGGCGCCAGTCCAGCCCCGGCACCACCAACAGGTCGACCGGGCCGGCCCCGTGCCGCTCCAGCAGCGCGAGCAGATCCGCCACCGGGTCCAAGCGATCCGGCATGACATCATGAAGGGAGACGATGGGCCGCAGGGATCCATTGCGCATGGCGGAAAGAGGACCCGTCATGCCTGTGTGGCGGCAACGGGCGCGGCCAGAACGTCGAGCCAGCCCCGGATGGCGGCGGCGTTCATCTCGCGGGCGCCCTCGGCCCCCAGCTCCGCCTTGCGGCGGCGAATCGCGGCGTCCAGGCTGGCGACGCGGGTCAGGGCCTCCGCCAGCGTCTCGCCGTCACCGATCCGGAACAGGGCGCGGTCGAGCATAGGCCACTCCGTAATGCCGCAGTGCGTCGATACCAACACCGTTCGCCCGCGTGCCAGCGCCTCCAACGCAATGGTACCCAGCGATTCCACATGAGACGGCAACACGAGGGCGTCGTGCGCATCCATCAAACCCGGCAGGCGTGCGCGCGGCGTCCAGCCGGGCAGCGTGACGTTCGCCAGATCGGCCGCCTGGGCCTCCAGCGCGGCCCGCTCCGGCCCATCGCCGGCAATGGTGAAAGCGATGTCCGGCCGGGCGCGCGCCGCGTCCATCACCGCCGCGACGTTCTTTTCCGGCGCCAACCGTCCGGCGAACAGAACCCGGCGGATCGGCCCCGCCAGCGGCGCGGGCGGTGTCTCCAGGAACCCGCGCGGGATCGGCGTGCCCATGAGCTGGACAGCGCGGGCGCCGAGGGCGCGCGCCGCATCGGCCATGGCGTGCGAGTTCGCCAGCACCACCTGCCCGCGCTCGAACAGGAAGCCGTTGGCGATGCGCATGTAGGAGCGTGGAATCATGCCGAGCGCGGTGCGCCAATACAGATCGGCCAGCCGCTCATAGTGGGTGTGGAACCCGACCACCAGCCGCGCGCCCTGCCCCGCCGCGAGCCGGGCGCCGAGCAGGCCCCACGGCCCCGGCGTCGGCACGATGACGGCGTGCGGCCGCAACGCTTGAAGCCGCCGCCGCACCGCCATCGGGTTCGGAAAGGTCAGCGTCTGGGTTGCGTCCCCCGGCAGTGGAAACGAAACCCCGCGCAGGGTGTCGTCCCGGCCCGGCGCCAGCACCGCCACCTCCCCCACCCGCTCCCGCAAATGATCCACCAGATCGGCGTAGTAGGCCCCGACCCCGTTCCGCTCCGGCTCCGCGTCCGACACGATGGCTACGCGCGATGCTTCCACGGGCCCCGGCGCGCCGGGCACGGACGGGTCTGGGATCATGGGACTCTCCGTGTTCCAGGCGCCACCGTTGCGAGGGTGGCGGGGTCCAGACCAAAGGCGCGCGCATCGTAGCGATGACCAGAGCGATAGGCCCGGGCCGCACGCGCCTCCACCTCCAGGCGGGCGTCGAACGTCGGGGCCAGGGGCAGGTCCAACGCAGCGTAGGCGCGCGTCACCGACCCACGCAGGTCGCCTTTCAGGTCCGCCATATCGATCACAACGTGGGACGGTCCGCCCGGGCCCGGCAACACCCGGTCCAGGTTGGCGTAGGCAAACCGCAGCATCGCGGTCATGCGGGCGGGAAACAAACAGCCGTCCGGATCGCTATCGAACAGCCGCGCACCGCCTTGGATCGCCGACAGTTGCGACGGCACGACGGCCTCCGGTTCCCGGTGGCAGCGGATGAAGCGCGCGTCCGGAAAGGTGTCGCGCAGCGCCCCCGCCATGCCGGCGAAGGCAGCGTTCTTGCTCAGCAGTTGCCGGTCCGCGCCATGAACGTACAGATGGCGTTGCAGCAGGCCGCGATAGAACGCCATCAGGCGATCGCGAGCGCCCGGCGGCATGTCCCGGTCGACGTGCGCCAGACGCCAGAGCGCTTCGGCGCCGGGGAACGGCACCACCAGGATGAAGCTGGCCAGTACGGGAAGGAGGGCGAGGTAGTCCTCTTCCGGGGCGTCGAGCGCGGTCGCGTGCACGTCATCGAGGCCGCCGAGCACCACCCGCTCGCCCCACCCCAGCAGCCGCCCGACCGGTCGCCCGATCCGACGGTCGAGAGCGGCCAGACCAAGCACGATCCGCCGCTGCAGGATGGACGGCGCCAGCAGGCACTCCCAGGTCCGGAAGGTCGTGAGGTTCGGGTCCTGCGCGAGCGTGCGGTGAGCCAGCGTCGTGCCGCTGCGGGGCACGCCGAGCACGAACAGCGGCGCCCGCACCACAACGCGGCGATACCCCGGGAACAGCACGTCATCAAGCGCGAGGCAGACCCAATGGACGGCTTGGAGCCCCAGGAAAAGGGGCAACCCCACCAGCGTCAGCGCAAGGCGGCGCGGCGACGGCATCCGACGGCCCGGCGGCGGCCGCAGGGCGGCACCGATCAGGCTGGCCAAGCGGCCGAGGCTGTCCCAAAGGAGCGCGATCACGGCAGGATTCAGACCTCTCCCCAAGAACCCCGGACGAGGCGCCGGCCGCGGCACGCGACACGGGGCGGCCCCGCCCCTTCCGCCAGGTTAGGTAAAGGCCGGCACGGCAGATCGCAAATGACGGTTTCACGACATCCCGGCGGTGCGGTCCGCCCGCGCCCGCCGGGGATCCGTGTCTCAGGAGCGGCTTACGGCAGCAGCGGCGACCACGCCGGGTCCGACGCCGCCGTCGGGGTCTGCACGGCGCGCTCATTGAAGCCGGTCAGATCGATGCTGTACAGGCGCGCCCCCCCGCCGCCCGGCTGCTCGCGGAAGAACATCAGGACGCGACCGTTCGGCGCCCACGTCGGGCCCTCGACCAGATAGCCCTCGGTCAGGAGGCGCTCCCCGCTGCCGTCCGGCTTCATGACGCCGATGTAGAACCGGCCGCCCTTCATCTTGGTAAAGGCGATCAGATCGCCGCGCGGCGACCACACCGGTGTCGCGTACGAGCCATCCCCGAAGCTGATGCGCGTGGCCGCACCGCCGGAGGCGCTCATGACATAGAGCTGCTGCGAGCCGCCCCGGTCGCTGTTGAACGTGACCTGCTTGCCGTCCGGCGAGAACGACGGCGAGGTGTCGATGGCCGGGTTGTTGGTCAGACGGTTGGACTGCCGCGTCCGCAGGTCCATGACATACAGTTCGGAGTTGCCCGCCTCGGCCATGCTCATGATCACTCGGTTGCCGTCCGGCGAGAAGCGCGGCGCGAAGGTCATGCCCGGGAAGTTGCCGAGAAGCTCCCGGCGGCCGGTGTCGATGTTGAACAGGTACACCCGCGGCACGCCCTGGTAATAGGACATGTAGGTGATTTCCTGGGCCGTGGGCGAGAAGCGCGGCGTCAGAACCAGCGCCTGTCCGTCGGTCAGATAGCGGTTATTGGCGCCGTCCTGGTCCATGATGGCAAGACGCTTCACCCGGTCCGTGGCCGCCCCCGTTTCGGCGATGTAGACCACGCGGGTGTCGAAGTAGCCTTCCTCACCCGTCAGGGCCTTGTAGATCTCGTCGGCGACCATGTGCGCCGCGCGCCGCCAGTTGCCGGGGTCCGTGACGATCTGCGAGCCGACGAGCTGCTGACCGGCAAAGACGTCCCACAGACGGAACCCGATCTGAAGGCGGCCGTCGGGAAGCTGCTGGGCCATGCCCTGAACCAGCGCCTGCGCCTTCAGCGCGCGCCAGTCTTCAAAGCGGGGCCGCGTGTCCAACGTCGGCAGCGTCTGGATGAAGGCCGCCGGGTCGAGAATCCGAAACAGGCCCGATCCGCGCAAATCGTTGCCGATGACGGCCGCGACCTCCCGCCCCTTCTGAACGCTGGCCGCATCCGGGCCGGCGAAGTCCGGAATGGCCACCGGAAGCGGATCCTGGCGGCCGCCGGTGATGTCGATACGCACCTGGGCCGCGGCCGGCGCGCTGGCCATCACCAAACTCAGGACGATCACAACGGGCAGCAGCAGAAGCGCGCCGATGTGCGCGCGGCTCAGGGACAGAGCGGGCAGAGAGGAAGGCATGGCGCGGGCCTCGTGTTCACCGATGCGGGATGAATCGCGGGAAATAAGCGGGCTCCTTGATGCCCAAGGAATGGGGCAGGAGTGGGGCATCCCCAAAAACACCCATCGGCCGGCTCAATCGCAGGCGACGCGGCCCGCCCCACCAGACGCCCGGGGCCCAACATACAAAACCGGCGACCCGTGGGGGAACGGGTCGCCGGCCTGGGGGATTGGAAGAATGCGAAGGGGACGCTCTCTTCAGGATTAAGAATAGGCGCGGTCACGTGACTTACGCCTTTCTTGATCATGACTCTTTTTTCATGACCCCTTGTTCATATAGGCGTCACCGCGCTCCGGCACTGGCGCGGATCAGGGTGCCGGCACCATGGGGCGTGAACAGCTCCAGCAGCACCGCGTGCGGCACCCTGCCGTCCAGAATCACCGCCGCCTCGACCCCGGTCTCGACCGCCTTCAGGCAGGTTTCCACCTTCGGGATCATGCCGCCGGAAATGGTGCCGTCGGCGATGCCGGTGTGCGCCTCGGCGGCCGTCATGTCCTCGATCAGCACGCCGTCGCGGTCCAGCACGCCCTTCACGTCCGTCAGCATCAGCAGCCGGCGCGCGCCCACCGCCGCCGCGACCGCTCCGGCCGCCGTGTCGGCGTTGATGTTGAAGGTTTCGCCGTCCTCGCCCTGCCCGATCGGCGCAATGACGGGAATCACGTCCGAGCCCTGGAAGTAGTTCAGGACATGCGGGTTGATTTTGGTCGGCTCACCGACGAAGCCCAGGTCCAACAGCTTCTCGATGTTGCTGTCCGGATCCCGCTTAGAGCGCCGCAGCTTGGTGGCGCGGATCAGGTGGCCGTCCTTGCCGGACAGGCCGATGGCGAAGCCGCCCGCTTGGGTGATGGCGGACACGATCTCCTTGTTGATGGAACCAGACAGGACCATCTCGACGATGTCCACCGTCGCGCGGTCCGTGACCCGCAGTCCGTCCACGAACTCGGACTGGATCTTCAGCCGCTCCAGCATCTTCTGGATCTGCGGGCCGCCGCCATGCACCACCACCGGGTTGATGCCGACCTGCTTCAGCAGCACCACGTCACGGGCGAAGCAACCGGACAGGGTGGCGTCGCCCATAGCGTGACCGCCGTACTTGATGACCACCGTCTCCCCAGCAAAGCGCCGCATATAGGGCAACGCCTCCGACAGGGTCTTAGCCTTCTCCAGCCAGACTTCCCTCAGGGCTTCCTTGTCCTGGGCCGTGGTATCGTATCCGGTCATCCTCTCTACCCCGTCTCTTTCCGCCGCCCCCGCCATATCCCAAGCCGCTCAGCCCACCGGCTGCGCGATCTCGGTCAGCGCGGCGCGCACCTCCGCCAACCCGGCCCCGGTCTGCGATGACGTCACCAAAATCTCGGGATGCGCCGCGACATGCGTGGCCAGCGCGGCCCGCGTCGCCTCCAGTACCGCCTGCACGGCCTGCGAGGCGGGCTTGTCCGCCTTGGTCAGCACCACCTGATAGTTCACGGCGGCCGCGTCCAGCATCGCCATGACGGTGCGGTCGACCGCCTTCAGACCGTGACGCGAATCCACCAGCAGCAGCACGCGACGGAGCGGCGGGCGGCCCTTCAGATAGGCGTTCACCAGCCGCGTCCAAGCGTCGACCTTGGTCTTAGGCGCCCGCGCGAAGCCATGGCCCGGCAGATCCGCGAGCATCAGGCGCGGCTGCCCCTCGGGCCCCAGAACGAAGAGGTTGATCTCCTGGGTGCGGCCCGGCGTGTTGGAGGTGCGGGCCAACGTCTTGCGGCCGGTCAGGGCGTTGACAAGGCTCGACTTGCCCACGTTCGAACGACCGCAGAACGCGATCTCGGGCAGGTCGGAGGCCGGCAATCCCTTCAGGTCCACCACGCCCTTGAGAAACACGCAGGGCTGCGCGAACAGAAGCCGCCCCGCCTCCAGGCGAACGGCCTCGGCGGGATGTCCCGCCGAGGCGTCCTCCGGTTGGACTGCCGAACTGTCGTCGTCCTCAGCCATTCATCGATACGCCCGTCTGCGTCATTTTTCGCCGCTCACCGACACGCCCATGCGCTTCATGATGAACCACTGTTGCGCCATCGACAGCAGGTTGTTCCAGGTCCAGTAGATCACCAAACCGGCCGGGAAGTGCGCCAGCATGAAGGTGAACATGATGGGCAGGAACATCATGATGCGCGCCTGGGTGGGATCGGGCGGCGCCGGGTTCAGCTTCTGCTGCAGGAACATCGTGACACCCATGATGAGGGGCCAGATACCGATGGCCAGAAACGCCGGAGTATCCCAGGGGATCAGGCCGAACAGGGTGAACACGTTGGTCGGATCGGGCGCGGACAGATCGTGGATCCAGCCGTAGAACGGCGCGTGCCGCATTTCGATCGAAACGAACAGAACCTTATACAGCGAGAAGAACACCGGGATTTGGATCAGGATCGGCAGGCAGCCCGAGACCGGACTGGCCTTTTCCCGCTTGTACAGCATCATAAGCTCTTGACTCATGCGCTGACGGTCGTCTTTGAATCGCTCCTGGAGCTTTTTCATCTCCGGCTGAAGCATCTTCATCTTGGTCATGGACTTGTAGGACTTGTTGGCGAGCGGGAAAAACGCCAGCTTGATCAAGACCGTGAAGCCCAGGATCGCAAGCCCAAAGTTGCCAAGGACGTCCTCCAACCACAGCAGGCCATAGAAGAACGGCTTGGTCATGAAATAGAACCAGCCGAAATCGATGGCGAGGTCGAAGTTGGTGATTCCATACTTCTCCTCGTAGCCATCCAGCAACTGAACCTTCTTGGCACCGGCGAACAGGCGGTTCGTAGTCTCGACACTGCTGCCGGGGGCCACGGTCTCGCCAGGCAGGCGATAGTCGA
Organism: Roseospira marina; assembly: GCF_014197855.1. Taxonomy (GTDB): domain Bacteria; phylum Pseudomonadota; class Alphaproteobacteria; order Rhodospirillales; family Rhodospirillaceae; genus Rhodospira; species Rhodospira marina. The sequence goes on along the minus strand of NZ_JACIGJ010000005.1, from coordinate 201,104 downwards.
CCTGGAACCGCTCGCGCCCCTCGACCATGCGCCGCGTGAACCGGGTCGTCGCCTCCGCCTGCTGGTCATAGGCCAGCGCCGCCAGCCAGTACTTGTCGGTGATGCCGATCCAGCCGCCAGTCGATGTCTGCTCGACCGTGGGCTCGTCTTCCTCAAGGTCCTTGTAGTTGACCTCCTTGAGGGTGCCGTCGAACACACCCAGCGGACCCTCGTGCAGGATCCAGATGCCCGTGGTCTTCGGCCGGTCCGTCCGCGAGACGAGGCCGTAGGGGTACAGCGTCACGGGCTCGCCGCCGGTGTTCTCGACCCTCTGCGTCATCGTGAACATGTAGTTCTCGTCGATCGCCACGGTGCGTACGAACCGCAGCCCCTGACCATTGTCCCAGGTCAGAGTGATGGGCTCGTTCACATGCAGCGTATCGCCCGACGCCTGCCATTGCGTTTCCGGGCCGGGCACCGGCTGCGACACGCCGGCCGGGGTGGCGGCGGCGACCCAGCCGAACTCGGCGTAATAGGGATCGACCGAGCCGGCGGGGGAGAACAGGTGGATCGGCGGGCTGTTCGGATCGAGTTCCTCGCGGTAGGTCGGCAGGGTCAGATCATCCAGACGCGCGCCCCGCAGGCGGATCGAGCCGTGCACCCGGGGCGTGTCGATGGCGACCCGCCCCCCTTCCGTGGCGGCAATCGCCTCATCGCGGGACATCGCACCGGCCGTGGCCGGCATCGAGGCGGTCTCGGCCCCCGGTGCGGACGGCACCGCGCCCCCGCTGTCGGCGGCGGGCGCCCCCGGGGCCCCGGCGGATCCCTCCCCGGGCAGCGCGCCCGGTTCGGCGGGAGACGTGGTGGCCTCGCCGGCCACCGTCTCGACGGGCTCGGGCGGCGGCACGATCACGCGCCACACCATTTCGAACCCGAACAAGACCGCGATGGAGAGCACGACCGCAAGGATCAGATTACGCTGTTCGACCATGAGTCCTTTGTCCGTCAGGAGACCCGACCCGCCAGACAGCGACCCGGGCATAGCGTGCGCGACAGCGGGGCGTCTTCGGCGCGGACCCTCCGCCAATCACGGAAGGTCCGCCTCGCGCCCACCGCCAGGACTCCGCGGTCCTGCCGTGTCGAGAGGCCCCGTCGCGTCGGAATCCGCAGTGGATACGGGGCCGTTCGACCGTTTCGGACGGGCCCGCGCTTCGGGGACGGGATCGTATCCCATGCCGCCCCAAGGATGGCAACGAAGAATCCGCCGCGCCGCCAGCCAACCACCCCGCACCACACCGTGCCGCTCCAACGCCTCCATGGCGTAGGCGGAGCAGGTCGGCATGTAGCGGCAGTTCTGACCGAGAAGCGGCGACAGAAAGAGCTGATAGACGCGGATCAGCCCGCGCAGCAGATGGCGCGGAACGTGCCCGGCGGCGGTGATCCAGGGTCCCGCCCGATCGCCCCCCGACGTCACGGGGCACTCCGGCGCGGCGGTCCGGAGCGCTTGCCGCCCCCCTTGGGCGGACGGCCGCCGCCGCCCCCATGTCGGCCCCCGCTGCGCGCGCGGTCCTCGACGACCCGACGCAACGCGCGCTCCAAATCGTCCAGCAGGCGCGCGAAGGCCTGGGCGTTTGTCTCCTGCCGTCCGATCAGCACGTAATCCCAGCCCGGCCGGGCGTGGCCGGGAAAGATCGCGTCGGCGGCCGCACGCAAGCGGCGCCGCGCGCGGTTGCGCACGACGGCCTTGCCGACCTTGCGACTGCAGGTAAAGCCGAGACGAGGGACCGGCGGCTCCGCGTCCGGGGACAGGCGCCGGACGGCCGGATTGGGCGCGGCCTGAAGAATAAAGCCGGCCGTCACGACCTTGCGGCGCCCCCCCGCCACACGCAGGAAATCGCCCCGTCGCTTGAGGCGATCAGGGCGCTCGCCGGACTCGGTGTCCGGCGGTGTTTCCGTGGCGCTGGACGCGGGCGCGTTCATCATGGACACCCGGGAAGAGACCCGATCCGGGCTGGACCATCCGGCTCCGGCGGGTTCGTTCGGGTCGGCGGCGACCCGCCCGGGGCCGGCGTCGTACGGGCGACCGGTTACGCGCTCAGACGCTTGCGGCCCTTGGCGCGACGAGCGGCGAGCACACGGCGACCGCCAACGGTGGCGCTGCGGCTACGGAAGCCGTGGCGCCGCTTGCGGACGAGCTTGGAGGGCTGATAGGGGCGTTTCACGGCGGCGACTCCGTCTGACACATCAATGAAGTTTGGGAGCGCGGTTTATATAGGGGCCTTCCAAGGGAGTCAACGTCATGCAACGGCGAGAGATGCGCGCGAGCACGCAATCCCGTCGGCGTGTGAACAGACCCTGGCACTGAACGGGAGCATTGAACTGGCCTCACCGCTGTATCAAATGGTCCACTATGAGTCAGGAGTCCGTCCATACGTCCGTCGATACGGAGCCCCGGGACGGCACCGCCCCGCCGGACGCACCCGCCGGCACAGGCACGGGTCGCGGTCGGAGCCTTGCGCGCCTTTTGATCGCCCTCGGCTTCGCCGCCGGATTCGTCGGGTTCCTTGCCCTGGGCGGCGACCTGTCGCAGACGTTCGAGACCCTGGCCGCGAATCATGCCGCCGTCTCCTGCTGGGTCGACACGCACAAGGGCCTCGCCGCGCTCGCCTTCGCGACGGCCTATGTCCTGGTGGTCGCCTTCAGTGTGCCCGGCGCTGTGTGGATGAGCATCGTCGGCGGCTATCTCTTCGGCACCGTGGCGGCCACCGCGCTGATCGTGGTCAGCGCCACCCTTGGGGCCACCGTGATCTTCCTGGCCGCCCGCTTCGTGTTCGGTGACGCTTGGCGGGACAGCCTGCGCGGAAGCATCGCCCGCCTTCAGCAGGGGCTGCGCGAGAACGCCTTTTCCAGCCTGCTCGTGCTGCGGCTGATCCCGCTGTTTCCGTTCTGGCTGGTTAATCTGGTGCCCGCGTTCGTGGGCGTGCCTATGGGCACGTTCATCGCGGCCACCGCGCTCGGGATCATTCCCGGCGCGGCCGTCTATGCCGGCGTCGGCAACGGCCTGGATGCCGTTTTTGCCGCCGGGGAGGTCCCCGACCTCGGCGTGATCTATGACACAGCGGTGTTCGCCCCGCTACTCGGCCTCGCCGCCCTGGCGATGCTGCCCACGGCCTACCGCCTCTGGAAAGGTCGCGGGCCATGACGCAGCGCGCCTCCCGCCTCCTTCGCCCCGACCTGTGTGTCATCGGCGCCGGCTCGGCCGGGCTGACCGTCGCCGCCGGAGCTGCCCAGATGGGGGCGTCGGTCGTTCTGGTCGAGCGCGGCGCGATGGGCGGCGACTGCCTGAACACCGGCTGCGTGCCGTCCAAGGCGCTGCTGGCCGCCGCCGCCTCGGCCCAGGCCGCCCGCACCGCCGAACGGTTCGGCATCGGCCTGCCCGAGCCGGCCATCGATTTCCCCGCCGTGATGGCCCACGTCCGCGACGTCATCGCCCAGATCGCGCCCATGGATTCAGTGGCGCGGTTCGAGGGCTTGGGCGTCACCGTGCTGCGCGACCATGCCCGCTTCGTGGACGCCCGCACGGTGGAAACCGGCACCGGCCAGTGCATCCGGGCGCGCCGGGTGGTGATCGCCACCGGATCGCGCCCCGTCGTGCCGCCGATTCCCGGCCTGGCAGACGGGCCGTTCCTGACCAACGAAACCATCTTCGACCTGACGGACCGGCCGGAGCATTTGGTGATTCTCGGCGGCGGCCCCATCGGCTGCGAGCTGGCGCAGGCCTTCCGCCGGCTGGGCAGCGCGGTCACGCTGATCGAGGCCAAGCGTCTCCTGGGCCGAGACGACCCGGAGCTGACGGCCGTGGTGCGCGACCGGCTGACGGCGGAGGGTGTCCGCATCCACGAGGCCTGGTGCGCCGAATCCGTCACCCAGCAAGCCGGCCGCGTGCGGGTGCGGGCGGCGGATGCGACCGGCGCAACGGCGTCGTTCGAGGGCTCGCACCTGCTCGTGGCTCTGGGGCGCGCACCCGTCGCGGACGCCCTGAACCTTGACGTGGCCGGGATCGCCCACACGGCCCGCGGCATCACCGTGGACGACGGGCTGCGCACGACCAACCGGCGGGTCTATGCCATCGGCGACGTCACCGGCGGCCCGCAATTCACGCATGTGGCGGGCTACCATGGCGCCCTGGTGCTGAAGTCGGCGCTGTTCCGCCTGCCCATCAAGGCATCGGCGACCGCCCTTCCCCACGTGACCTTCACGGACCCGGAACTCGCCGCCATCGGCCTGAGCGAAGCCGAGGCGCGGGCGCGCCACGGCGACGCGGTCCGGGTGTTGCACTGGCCGTTCGCGGACACCGACCGGGCCCGCTGCCAGCGGGCGACCGACGGACTCGTAAAGGCCGTCACCGACCGCAAGGGCCGCATCCTCGGCGCGGCCATCGTCGGGGCCCAGGCCGGAGACCTGCTAGCGCCCTGGATCCTGGCCCTGCACCGGGGCGTGCCGGTGCGCGCCTTGGCGACCATGGTCGCGCCCTACCCCACCCTCTCGGAGACCGCAAAGCGGACGGCCGGGGCGTACTATGCGTCCCGGCTGTTCTCCGACCGAACCCGGCGTGTCGTGCGTCTGCTATCCCGGCTCGGGTAGGACCGTCACCCGAACGTCGTTTCCACCATGCGGAATTCAATCACCCTATCCGCTCGGGCAGGGGGCGTTCCGCATCGCACCCGCGAGAATCATCGTTTTCCCTGTGGAATCAATACTCTCGCCAGCCCGTCCGAGCCACCCTTTGGAGCGGTCGCGCGCCCACGCACCCAACCGCGCTCGCCGCAAAGGGTTCAGTTTGCGCAACAATGATATTGAACTGTCGTCCTTTCGTTACACATTATTTTCTAGGGAACGGGGCTCCGCGCATCATTCGGACCCAGACCTAAAACCAGAAGGATGTGGGAGGACACACCGTGCTGACGTCACTCAGGACCCAGGCCGCGGCCGCCGCCTGCGCGCTCGCCGTTGCCGTGACCGCCCCCTCGGCCCAGGCGGCGGACTGGGAGCCGCACAAGCCGATCGAAATGGTCATCATGGCCGGCCAGGGCGGCGGCGCGGACCGCCTCGCCCGTTTCTTTCAATCCCTGATCCAGAAGCACGATCTGACGAACATGCCGGTCCTACCCGTCAACAAGGGCGGCGGCTCGGGCGCCGAAGCCTTGCGCTACATGAAGGACAACGCCGGCGACGCCCACAAGGTGATGGCGACCCTGAACAGCTATTACACCACGCCGCTGCGCCAGGACATCGGCGTGGATATCGAGACCTTCACCCCGATCGCCCGCATGGCCGTGGATACGTTCGTGCTCTGGGTCAACGCCGATTCGGACATCCACACCCTCGACGAGTTCGTGACGGCGGTGAAGGAGGCCGACGGTTCCTGGAAGATGGGCGGCACCGGCACCGGTCAGGAGGATTCGCTGGTCACCGCCATGCTGGAGCAGGAGTTCGGGATCAAATTCACCTATGTGCCGTTCGACGGCGGCGGAACCGTGGCCAAGAACCTTGTCGGCGGACACATCGATTCGACGGTCAACAACCCCTCGGAGCAGCTCCCGTTCTTCCGCGCCGGCAAGTCCCGGCCGATCGCGACCTTCACCGAGGCGCGGCTGGAGCCGCTGCCGGACGTGCCCACGATGACCGAGCTGGGCCATGACCTGACTTACGGCATGCAGCGCAGCTTCGTCGGCGCGCCCGGCATGCCCGCCGACGCCCAGCAGTACTACATCGACCTCTTCACCAAGGTCTCAGAGAGCGAGGAGTGGCAGGAGTACGCCGCCAGCGAAGCGCTCGACACCAAGCTGCTGACCGGCGACGCCTTGCAGGAGTACTTCCTCAAGGAACGCGCGACCCACGCGAAGATTCTGGGCATCAACTAAGGATAAGCGTGCCTCCGCCGGATCCACGACTCCGGCGGCAGGATCAGACCCGACGCGGGGCGGCTGCCGGTTCGGCACCGCCCCGTATCCGGTTTTGTGCGCTCATTTGCGCGGAAAACGAGACAAAACCGCACCTCGACCCCATTTCAAGAAACGGTTTCCACGATGCGGCAGAACACTCCACCAACCCTTGCGGCTGACGCATGGCCGCCCTCATCTTTTTGCGGGGCTGCTAAGACTCCCCCGTCCCGGCCGGCCGCGCGCCCCCTCCCCGTCAGCCAGGAGTGTCCCCATGCATAGAGCGGAAATGATCATGGCGATCGCACTGATGGCGCTGTCGTCGGTGTTCATGATCATGGCCACCGATCTGCCCATCGGGTGGGTGCGGGGCTCCGGGCCGGGCGGCGGCGCGTTCCCGTTCTGGCTGTCGGCCATCATGTTCGTCAGCGCAGCGTTCATCCTGATCCGGGAGCTGCGCAAGCGGCTCACCCGGCAACAGGCCCTGCGCCATTTCATCGACAGCGTCGCCCTGCTCGACATCGGGCTGGTGGTCGGCGCCCTGCTGATCACCATCGGCCTGATGCACGTGGTCGGGACCTACATCGCGCTGCCGCTGTTCCTGGCGTTCTATCTGCGCGTGATGGGCCAGCACGGCTGGCTGCTGACCGCCGCCATCGCGCTGATCACGCCCGTGGTCGTGTTCCTGTTCTTCGAAGTGACGCTGCGCATCCTGCTGCCCAAGGGCATCACGGAGCCGCTGTTCTACCCGCTGTACGCCTTTTTCTTCTAGGAGTCGTCGCCCCATGGAAATGCTCGCCCATCTGGCCGACGGCTTCGCGCTCTCGCTCAGTCCGCTCAACCTGATGGTCATTACCCTCGGGGTGACCATCGGCTTGTTCGTCGGCGCCATGCCCGGCCTGGGATCGGTCAACGGCGTGGCCATCCTGCTGCCCCTGACCTTCCTGGTTCCGCCCGCCTCCGCCATCATGTTTCTGGGCGCCCTGTATTACGGCGCCATGTACGGCGGCGCGATCAGTTCCATCCTGCTCGGCATTCCCGGCGCCTCCACCGCCGTCGCCACCACCTTCGACGGCCGGCCCATGGCCCAGCAAGGCAAGGCCGGGCTGGCGCTGATCGCGGCCGCCGTGGGGTCCTTCGTGGGCGGCACCATCTCGGTGATCCTGTTCACGCTGTTCGCCCAGCCGCTGGCCGACATCGCGCTGGCGTTCGGCCCGGCCGAGGAGTTCGCGCTGGTTCTGCTGGCCTTCACGACCTTCGTGGGGCTCGGCGGGGACGATGTGGCCAAGACCATCGTCATGATCGCGTTCGGGCTGGTGCTGAGCACCGTCGGGCTGGACCTGATCTCCGGCCAGCCCCGTCTGATCTTCTTCGACCTGCCGGGGTTCTACAGCGGCATCAGCTTCCTGGTGCTGGCCATCGGCGTCTACGGCATCGGCGAGATCCTGTGGACGCTGGAGACGACGCGCGGCAGGGCCCAGGTGATGACCGCCCGCATCGGCGTGAAGGACCTGTGGACCGGCATCAAGCTCCTGCGGCACTCCCTGCGCACCATGACCGTGGGCTCGCTGCTCGGGTTCTTCGTCGGCCTGCTGCCGGCGGCCGGGGCCACGCCCGCGTCGCTGATGTCCTACGGCATGGCCAAGACCTTCTCGAAAAAGCCGGAGACGTTCGGCAAGGGCGCCATCGACGGCGTGGTGGCCCCGGAGACGGCCAACAACGCCGCCAGCACGGGCTCCCTGATGCCGATGCTGACCCTCGGCATTCCGGGTTCGCCCACCACGGCGCTGCTGCTGGGCGGCATGGTCATGTGGGGCCTGATGCCCGGGCCGATGCTGTTCATCGAAGAGCCGGACTTCGTTTGGGGCCTGATTTCCAGCCTGTACACCGCCAACGCCTTCGCCGTGATCGTCAATCTGGCCCTGATTCCGCTGTTCGTGTATGCGCTACGCATGCCGCTGTCGATCCTGGCCGCCATGGTGATCGTGCTGTGCATCGTGGGCGGCTACGCCCCCGACCAGCGCCTGCACGACGTCTGGCTGATCGCCGCTTTCGGCATCGGCGGCTATCTGCTGCGCAAGCTGCACTATCCGCTGGCGCCGCTGGTGCTGGCGCTGGTGCTTGGCCCGCTGATGGAAAAGGCGTTCCGGCAGGCCCTGATCGCGGCCCAGGGTGACGCCATGACGTTCATCGAGCGCCCGCTGTCCGCCACCTTCCTGGTCGTGGCCGGGCTGTTCCTGCTGCTGCCGCTGGCGCAGGCGATCCGGCACCGCAAAACGCCCACGGAGCCGGCTAACGGCTCGGCCGGCGCGTAACCCCGCCCGGCCCCACACCAACGAAAACCGAAGACACGCGATAACGAGGGACACCAAGACATGTCAGACACCGTGCGCGACCTGCTGCGCCCTCACGACCCAGACTCCCTGGCGATCGGCGCGCTCGACCGGCCTTGGCTCACGTTCGGGGGCCTCAACGATCTGGCCGACGCCACCATGGCCAGCCTGAACGCCATGGGGGTCGGCCGGGGCGACCGCGTCGCCATCGTGCTGCCGAACGGACCGGAGATGGCCACGGCCTTCATCACCCTGGCCGGGTGCTGCGACACGGCGCCGCTCAATCCGTCCTATAAAGAGGACGAATACGATTTCTATATGAGCGACCTGGGCGCCAAGCTGCTGGTGGTGGCCGAGGGCGACGACGGTCCCGCCGTCAGCGCCGCGCGCCGCCATGGCATCCGCATCGCGCGCCTGAGCGTGCCGGAGGGCGCGGCCGCCGGCGTGTTCACCCTGGCCGCCGAGGATGGGGCCGGCGGGACCGCCGCCAATCCGGGACCGTCCGGCCCGGACGACGGCGCGCTGGTGCTGCACACCTCCGGCACCACGTCGCGGCCGAAGATCGTGCCGCTGCTGAACCGCAACGTCGCGGCCTCCGCCCGCCACATCGGCGCGATCCTGAACCTGACCCCGGCGGACCGCTGCCTGAACATCATGCCGCTGTTCCACATTCACGGCCTGATCGCCGCCGTCACGACGTCGCTGGCGCAGGGGGCGTCGGTGTGGTGCTCGCCCGGGTTCAACGCGCTCCAGATCTTCACCTGGATGGATACCGCCGAACCCACCTGGTACACGGCCGTCCCGACCATGCATCAGGCGATCCTGAGCCGCGCGCCCCGCAATAAGGAGAGTGTCGCCCGCGCCAAGCTGCGCCTGATCCGCTCGTCGTCGTCCTCGCTGCCGCCCCAGGTCATGACCGCGCTGGAGGACACCTTCGGCTGCCCGGTGATCGAAAGCTACGGCATGACCGAGGCCACCCACCAGATGACCTCCAACCCGCTGCCGCCGGCCGAGCACAAGGCGGGCTCCGTGGGGCTGCCCGCCGGACCGGCGGTGCGCACCGCGCACGAGACGGAGAACGAACTGCTCGCCCCCGGGGCCATCGGGGAGGTGGTCATCAGCGGCCCCAACGTGACGCCCGGCTACGAATCGAACCCGGCCGCCAATGAAAAGGCGTTCTTCGAGGCCGAAGGGCAGCGCTGGTTCCGCACCGGCGACCAGGGCCAGTTCGATTCGGACGGCTATCTGCGCATCACCGGCCGCCTGAAGGAGATCATCAACCGGGGCGGCGAAAAGATCAGCCCGCTGGAGGTCGACGACGTGCTGATGGACCATCCGGCCGTGCAGCAGGTGGTCACCTTCGGCATGCCTCACCCCAAGCTGGGCGAGGAGGTCGCGGCCGCCGTCGTTCTGCGTGAGGGCCAGACCGCCGGGGAGCGGGACCTGCGCGACTTCGCCGCCGACCGGCTGGCGGACTTCAAGGTGCCGCGCAAGGTCATCATCCTCGACGAAATCCCGAAGGGCGCCACCGGCAAGCTGCAACGCATCGGGCTGGCCGAAAAGCTGGGGGTGAGCGGATGAAGATTTGCATCTACGGTGCGGGCGCCATCGGCGGCTACATGGGGGCCAAGCTGGCCAAGGCCGGGGCCGACGTCAGTCTGGTCGCGCGCGGCCCCCATCTGGCGGCGATGAACGCCAACGGCCTGACCCTGATCGAAGGCGACACGCGCGAAACGGTCCCCGTGCGAGCGTCTGAGGATCCGGCGGATCTCGGCGTGCAGGACTACGTCATCATCACGCTGAAGGCCCATTCCGTGCCGGCCGTGGTGGAGCGCATGCAGCCGCTGCTGGGGCCGGACACCACGGTGGTCATGGGCGTTAACGGGGTGCCCTGGTGGTACTTCTACAAGCTTCCCGGGCCGTGGGAGGACCACCGCCTGCCCAGCGTCGACCCGGGCGACATGCAGTGGACCGGCATCGGACCGGCTCGGGTGCTGGGCTGCGTGGTCTACCCCGCCGCCGAGGTCGCCGAGCCGGGCGTCATTCAGCACATCGAGGGCAACCGGTTCAGCCTCGGTGAACCCGACGGCAGCAAGTCGGAGCGGGCGAACCGGCTCTCCAAGGCGCTGGGCGCCGTGGGGCTGAAGGCGCCGGTGCGCCCGGCCATCCGCAACGAGATGTGGGTGAAGCTGTGGGGCAACCTGTCGTTCAACCCCATCAGCGCGCTGACCGGGGCCACCCTGGATGTCCTGTGCACCGACCCCGGCACCCGGGCCGTCGCCCGGGGCATGATGGTGGAGGCCCAGGCCATCGCCGAGACGCTGGGCGTGAAGTTCCCCATCGACGTCGACCGCCGCATCGAGGGCGGCGCGGAAGTGGGGGCGCACAAGACCTCCATGCTCCAGGACCTGGAACGCGGGCGTCCCATGGAAATCGACGCGCTGGTCGCCTCGGTGCAGGAGATGGGGCAGCTTGTGGAGGTCCCGACCCCCACCATCGACACGGTGCTGTCGTTGATCCGACTGCGCGCTCGCGTTGCCGGATGCTATGATGGATAGTAATCCAGTATTCTATCCATGACTATATCGGCCGATCACGGCCCGCATGAGTGGACGCGCCCCTTTCTCGGACCCACGTTCCCCGCTAAACTGAACGTGGCATAAGGTTCGACAGGGCAGGTTGCAGGCAGGCCCGAGCGGTCGGACGACGGACCAAGGAGGACCGATCCGGGACTGAGCCAAGGGTGGACACCGTGTCCGGTGATGGTGCCGCTCCGAACGTAAATGTTGCAGCGCAACGCCTCGATCGGGTAAAGGTCGTAAACTCGGTCGCACGTTCGAGCCTTATCGTGCGGAACGCCATCGGCGCTCGGCCTCGCGCAACGAGGCCGGACCCAGCCGGGGGCCAATCAACGAACATCACCATCACAACACTGAGCGGGGAACATCCATGTCCGAAGGTCGCGTTGCACTCGTCACCGGTGGCACCCGTGGGATCGGGGCCCAGATCAGCATTGAACTCAAGGACGCGGGGTACCGGGTCGCCGCCAACTACGGCGGAAACGATGCCGCCGCCGAGAAATTCAAGGCGGAGACCGGAATCTCAGTCTACAAGTTCGACGTCTCGGACCATGAGGCGGTGAAGGCCGCCATCGATCAGATCACGGCCGACCTGGGGCCGATCGAGATCCTGGTGAACAACGCGGGCATCACCCGGGACAGCACCCTCCACCGCATGACCTTTGACCAGTGGAACGCGGTCATTCAGACCAACCTGTCCTCCGCGTTCAACACCACGCGCTGCGTGATCGAAGGCATGCGGGAGCGAAACTTCGGCCGGATCATCAATATCACCTCAATGAACGGCCAATGCGGCCAGATCGGTCAGGCGAACTACGCCGCCGCCAAGTCCGGCATGAAGGGCTTCACCAAGTCCGTCGCGCTGGAAGGCGCCAGCAAGAACATCACCGTCAACAACATCGCCCCGGGCTACACGGACACCGAAATGGTCCGCGCCGTGCCGGCCAACGTGCTGGAGAAGATCGTCGCCGGCATTCCGGTGAAGCGGCTGGGCTCGGTCCACGACATCGCCCGTGCGGTGACCTTCCTGGCGGCCGACGAAGCCGGCTTCATCACCGGCTCCACGCTGTCGATCAACGGCGGTCAGCATATGTACTAAACGGGGATGCGGGCCCGCGCCCGGTCCGGGACGCCCAGCCCGGCCGGTCGCAGATCCCCTGCCCTGCGGTTTTGGAAGAGCGGTCGCGCCTGGCGCGGCCGCTTTTTTCGTTTGCGAACCTGCGGGCTGACCCGGAAGAATGCGGCGAACCGAAGGCGACACGCGAACCCGACGCGCGGACGTGCTACGCTGACCTAGTGAATCCCACAAGGGCGCGTCAGCGCCCTCTTTATGCGTGCAAACTCCTTATATGCGCTCGTTTTGCGTCCCATTGTCCGATCTCTGGTCCCTGAGGCGCGCGGTTTGCCGCGCGCACCCCCCTGAGACAGGAGTACCCACTCTGGTCCTGATGGCACCGCGAGAACACGTGGAAGGGAGTGGAGGGCGTCGTACGGAACGTCCGGACACCTCTCCGCCCGGCCGAGCCCCGGAGTGTGGCGCACCTCGGCCTGCGACGCGGATGTGGGCGTCCCGCGCTCGGACCCTGCTGGCAGTCCTCGCCCGGGCGGTCATGGTCGCCCTCGCGGTCCCCACGATAGGGCGGGCGCAGACGGTGCCCGCCGCACCGACGCCATCCGAGACGCTCCCATCCGCGACGATCATGCCTCCGCTGGCCGATCTCGTGGCCCACCCGCTGTTTGCGGCCGTGGTCGAGCTTATTATCCTGGGGACCATATTTGCGGCCCTGACGTGGTGGCAAGGGCGCCGCCGCCGCGCGGCGGAGCAGGAGGCCGAATCCCTGGCCGAGCAGGTGACCGCCCTCCGCGAAACCCTCGGGGCCGGACGCGATGGCTATTTCCTGTGGCTGCACCGACCGGCCGAAGCCCTATGCTCGCGGCGCCTGTCCGTGCTGCTGAACTTGCCGAACGGCACCGCCTCGACACTTGCGAACGTCGTGGCCGACGTGAACGAGGACAGCCGGCCGGGCCTGGAGCGCGCCATCGACCGGCTGCGCGACACGGGCGCGCCGTTCACGCTGGAGGCGCCCCATGGCCCGGCCCGACGACGCCTGGAGTTCAAGGGCCTAAGGGTCCAAAGCTGCGACGATGATCGGGCCCTTGCCGACGTGCTGTGGGTGCGCGACGTGACCGATGACGGCCGCGCGGTGGACCGCCTCAGCGAGGAGACCGCGCGCCTCAATCAGGCCCACGCGCATCTCCGCGCCACGCTCGACGCCCTGCCCGTGCCGCTTTGGGTGCGCGATGGCGACCTCAGCCTGACGCTCTGCAACGACACCTACGCTCGGGTTGTGGAAGCCCCAGACGTCGTCACGGCGGTAACCGAGAACTGCGACCTGTCCTCCGGCGAGACCGGGCGGGAGTTGCGCGCCCTCGCCGCGCGCAGCCGGGCCGCCGGAACCGCACTGTCCGACCGGTTCCATCTGGTGATCGGCGGCGCCCGCCGGCTCATGGAAGTCGTCGAAACGCCGTTCACCGATGAGTCCGATCCCGGACTCGGCCGCTTCACGGTGGGTCTGGCCCAGGATCTGTCCGCCGTCGAGGACCTGGAGGCCCGCCTCGCCCGCGAACAGGCCAGTCGCTCTGTCGTGCTGGAGCGCCTGTCCACGGCCATCGCAATCTTCGGGACGGCCACCCAACTGACCTATCACAACCCAGCCTTTGCCGCCCTGTGGCAACTCGATCCGGATTGGCTGCGGGATGCCCAGCCGGCGTATGGGGATCTGCTCGACCTGCTGCGTGACCGGCGGGCGCTGCCCGAGGTCCCCGACTATCCGGCGTTCCGCACGGCGGAGGTTCAGCGGCTTTCGAGCCTGATCGAGCCCATCGAGGATCTGGTACACGTGCCGGACGGCACGACCCTGCGCCGTGTGGTGGCTCCGCAGCCGGTGGGTGGGTTCCTGGTCACCTACGAGGATGTGACCGACGCCCTGTCGCTGGAGCGGTCCTTCAATACGCTGTCGGCCGTGCAGCGCGAGACCCTCGACCATCTGCACGAAGCGGTCGGCGTGTTCGGCGCCAACGGCCGGCTCAAGCTGGCCAACCCGGCGTTCGAGCGCCTCTGGGGCCCGGCGGTCACGGCCGGGCCGGAGACGCCGCCGCAGTTGTCCGCCTTCCTGGACCTGCTGCGCGACCACTTCGCCGACGAGAACAGTTGGCGCCATCACCGCTTTGCCGTCCTCAGTCCGCCGTCCATGCGCACACCGCACCGGGGCCGGGTCACGGTCGTCGACGGCACGGTGTTGGATTACGCCTGCGTGCCGCTGCCGGATGGCGGGGTGCTGCTCAGCTACAACGACGTATCGGACACGGCCCGCATTGAGCAGGCGCTCCGCGAGCGCGCGCAGTCCCTGAGCGCGGCCAGTATGCTGCGCGCCGATTTCATCGCCAGTCTGTCCTATGAACTGCGCACACCGCTGACCACCATCTCGGGCTTCTCGGAGCTGCTGTGCGGGGAGTACCACGGCAGCCTGAACATTCAGCAGATCGACTACGCCCAGTCCATCGCCGAGACCGCCCGCGAACTGGTCTCCGTCCTGGACGACATCGCCGATCTGGTCACCATAGAGGCTGGGCGCGCGGCCCTGGAAGTGGATACCTTCGACCTCGTCGCGACGCTGTCGGCGGTGCGCGACATGAGCCGGACCATCACCCAGCGCCGGGCGGTGGCCGTGGAGCTGGACTGCCCCACCGACCTCGGCTGGATGGTCGGCGACCAAACCCGGATCAAGCAGATCCTGTTCCACCTGATCGCCAGCGCGGTGAAGGACAGCCCCGCCGGCAGCCGGGTCGTGTTGTCCGCCAGCCGCGAGATCGACGAACACGATGCCGAGTGGATCGTGCTCCAAGTCACTGATCAAGCCGGGGAGACCGCCGGCCGCCGGCTCTCGTCCGGGGCCGGGCTGCTTCAGGGCAGCAGTCTGACCATGCTGCTCGCCCGCCGTTTCTCGGAAATGCACGGCGGCAGTATCGATGTCACCCCGCGTCCGGCACAAGGCACCACCGTAACGTGCCGCGTGCCGTCCGGGCGCAGCGACGGCGATGCGCTGATGATGCGCCAGGATGGCACGGGGCGTATCCGCCTGCGCGCGCTGGACACGGTGGGCACCGCGTCAGCGCGGAGCGGGCCCGCCGAATGACCTCACGGCCCCCGGCTCACGGAGCCCGTTCCACCCCCCGCCCCGTCTTTGCACCCAACACTAGGATTGGCATGATCCGCACCGTTCCCTCACCGACCCGCCTCCTCCTTTTCGGATTGGCGCTGATCCCCCTTTTGGCCGTGTTCGTGGCCGGCGCGTTCGCCTCCGCCGCCATCGCGGTCATTCTGCTGGGTGGGCTCTGGACCGCACTCCGGACCCAGGCGTGGATCGCGTTGGGCGGACTGGCCGTCCTGCTCGCCGTCACCGCCGGGATGGCGCTGACGGTCGGGGGCAAACCGACGGAGGGGGTTCTGTTCGCAACCACCGCCATCGCGGCCCTGGCGTGGCGACGGCTTCCCGGGCGGCTGCCGCCCGAGACCCTGCGACACGCCGGTCAGGCCTTCGCCGCCGCCGCGGTCCTGCTGCCGGTGCTGTTGCTGGCCCGCGCCCAGATCTTCCATGCGGACATCATTCCCCCGCTGTCGAACACGCCGGACCTGCTGGCGAAACCGATGTTCATCGCGATGGCGCTGCTGCCCGGTGCCCTTCTTGTGCTCTGGCGCCTTCAGCACCGGACGCTGGCCGTGCTGTTCGTGATCTTCATGGCCATCATGGCGGTCGGCAGCCAGTCGTCCACGGCGACGTTGGGCTTCGCGCTGGGCATCGCCGCCCTGATCGCAGGCCGCATCCGGCCGGTGTTCGGCGTTGGAATCGCCGCCGCCATTGTGCTGATGCCGCTGGTCCTCTCGGTCGGCATCCAAGCCGCCGGGGTGTCCGACTGGTCGGAGATCGGCCTGCGACCGAGCTGGACCTACCGCCTGGAGCTGTGGCAGCGCGCCTTGATCCTGTTCGAGCAGGCCCCGCTCACCGGCCATGGCTTCGACAGCTACGCCACCGCGCAGACCACCGTGGACATGGGATCCCTTGAGTTCGAGGTCGTGGGACCGAACCACACGCACTCGGCCGCAATGCAGCTGCTGGCCGAGGGCGGCCTACCGGCGCTGGTCGCCTTCGGCCTCCTGTTCGCCCTGGCCGCCCGGCCTCCAGGCCAAGACGCATCCGATCGATGGCGCATCGCCGCGCGCCTGGGCACACTGGCGGCGGGCCTGACCCCGGCCGCCCTCGGCGTCAACCTGTGGTCCGACGTCACCACCATGCTGGTGGTCTATCCGCTGTTGGCGCTGACGCTGTTCGCGCCGCGGGCCGGACCGCCTCAGGCCCGTTCCGGCGATGGGTGAAAGCAGACGGGAACCCGCCGCAGGCCCGTGGCGATCCGCGCATACTCGGGCGTGTCGTCGGGCGTCAGGACTCCATGCCGCACGGCGAAGTCCAAAATGACGTGCGGTACGTTGAACTTGAAGGCGTCGGGCTCCCGCAGCGTCTCCAGCACCCGCTCAATAGGCCAGAGCATGAAGGCCTGGATCTCGCCGTCCTGGTTGTCCGGCACGATCGACTCCGGCAATTCCAGGTCGAACACGAACAGCGTATCCGGCTTCAGCCCCAGGGCCGTCTCGACGCAATAGGAGACGAGGCCGGCCGGGCGCGCGCCGCCGGCCACGTCGGGCGTCAGCCCGGCCTCCTCGGCGCATTCCTTCAGCACGTTCTCCATCAGGCCGAGGCCCACCGCCTGACCGCCGGCCACCATGTTGTCGAGTCGTCCCGGCGCCACCGTCCGATCATCCGCACGCCGGGCGATCCACATATGCAGACCGTCGGGCCGGCGCACAAAGCCATTGATATGGACTCCGAACGCCCGCACTCCCAAGGCCGCCACGTGGGCCCGGTCGAGCGCAAACAGAACCGGCTCGCCCCACCGTTCAACCACTGGATACAACTCCCCCCGCCGGGGCGGGATCAGCCCCTCGTCGATCAAGGGTGACAGGGCGGCGGCCACCGCCGCCGTCCGGGCGTCCGGTGACGCCGCAGCGCCGCCGATCGCAACCCCGAACGGCCCGACTTCAAACACGCCACCGGGGATCAGGGCCAGCCGTTCGGCCACGCCGTGCCGCATCCATCCAATCTCGCGGCCGGCCACGAACACCGGCCGGAAACCGCTCATGTCGTGCGTGTTCAAAGCGTCGATATGATCCATATACAGCATTGCACATCGGGTCCGTGGCTGGGGAAACGCGGCGGCCGCCGCCATGGGGACCGCCCGTCCACCATGACCCGCCCGACCGGCCCCGTCCACCCGGCACCCGACCACCCGGCACCCGACCATAGCGGAAGGATTCAGAAGGACCGTCGGGGTGTACCCATCCGGTGGCTCATCCGGGGGTATTGTCACGCCCCGCGAAGTGCGAAAGGATCGGCGGAACGGGGGCGCTGCATCCAGCCCGTGTCCGCCAGGGACGCGGCGCTTGTGTGTGCCTCACCGGAAGCCCTGCCCGTGCACAGACCGTCTCGCGATACCCTGATCTCGTACATCATCGGTGCCGCCCTGATAGTCCCGATGATCCTGCCCGTCCTGGACAACATCGAGGAAGGCCGGCGCCTCTTGGAAGTGGGCGCGCTGTCTGCCCGGGACCGCCTGCGTCCGAACGGCCTCGGTCCCGTATCGGGTTTGATGCTGTATGTTTTCGCAACCCCGATCGCCATCACCCTGTCCCGCACCCTGCGCACCAAGCTGGTGATGATCGCCGGGCTGGTCGTGCTGTCGCTGGCGGTCTCCTCCATAACGACGACCATTGAACAGGGCGATGTGGTCCTGGGCCTCAGCGCCGCTTGGCTAACCCTGGCGACGGTCGCCGCCATCGCCCTGCTGGCTTGGCGGCACCACGCCCATGGCGAGGCGGCCATGCGCAAGCGCGCCGAGGATCTCGTCGCCATCGTCCGCGATGAGGTCGATCAGTCCCGCGTATCCAGCGCCGACCAGGTCGCGGCCCAGGTCGCAGCGACGCAGGACGACGACTTCCGCGATGTGGATCTCGCGGAAAAGATGGCGCTGGCGGCGATCTGGCAAAGCGCGGTGGACGGCGGGTTCAAGACCTTCGATCGCCGGGTCCTGAGGGCGCTGGCAAGCGTGCGCAGCGATATGAGCGGCAACGCTTCGGTGGACCCCCATGGCCTCGGCCTCGCCGTACTCGACCGTATCGTGGACCGCGCCCGCCGGCATCTGCGCCAGGACCGCCCGCGCCACGGCAACACCGCCGGGTACGGAACGCCTCAGGCCGGCGGACGTTGACGCCAAGGTAGTCGGCGGCGCTCACCGCGCAGGACGACAATCGTCGGTGCGCGTGCTATGTCTCGAATACGGAATTCGAGCACCGCGGTTCCCCATCAGTGTCCCGCTGCCCCACCGAGGCGCCGCACGGCGTCGGTCGACCTCAGACGTGAGCGGATGCGCCATGAGACGCCAAGAGCCCCCGCCCCCCGTGATCCGCCGTCTGCCCAGCGTGGCCACGCTGATCGTCGCCGGCGTCATCTCGTTTGCCTGGACCGGGCTGGTCTGGGACTATGGGCGGCAGGAGGTCGGCTGGGACGCAATGCGGACGGCGTCCCCGACCGACATCGCCACCTTCCTGGCCGCCGCCACCGCGCCCCTGGCCGCGATCTGGCTCGTAGCGGCCTTCATCCTGACGGCCCTGGCCCTGTTCCAGACCCAGGCCGACGTGCGCGCAACCCAGCGGCAGGCCGCGCGCACCACCGAGGAGATCGAAGCCCTGGTGCGCACCAGCATCGAAATGCAGGAGCAGGCCCGCCGACAGTCGTTCCTGAATGGCGTGGACCTAGCGCTGAAGGACTTGAACAGCCAGGCCGGCATGGTCACCGGCCGGCTTGGTGTTCTGAGCGCCGAGGAGACCGAATACCTGTGGGCGCTCAACGCCGCCGGGGACCCCTGGGCGTTCTGCCACGCCTTGCTGGAACGCTCCGAGAGGCAGGCGGAGTTCGTGGATCTGGTGGCGCAGCGCGTCGCCAGCGACGAGATTGCCTCGGCCGGCTTGCAGCGGTTCCTGCGCCGCTACGAGCGCCTTCTGACCCTGGCGAAGGAGTATGACGCCGACAAGCTGGTGCGCGAGGTGCTGGAAGACGGCCCCCTCGATCGCCTGTACACGCTGTTCGAACGGGTTTCGGCCCACGTGCCGGCGCAGGTCTCCCCGCTCGTGATGCCGGAGAGGGAGACTCCGAACGGCGCGCCCGCCGAGCCGTGGGGGCACGATCACGTTCCGGTTTACGGTCGGCAGGACGGCGCGGCATGACGGACCCCACCCGCCACCGATCGCGGCGGGCCCCGCCCAAGCGGCCCCTGGAACGCTGGCTTGATCGTCTGCGCGCCCTGTTCGGCGCGGCACCCAAACAGCCCACGCAACGACGCCGTCCGGCCAAAGCCGCCAAACGGCCGTCCCGGCCCGGGACATCCGCACCGTCACACCCGCCGCGCCGGCAAGACACGCCGGCCCGCAAGGCCTTGATTGCCGAGGCGATGCGAGTGCATCGCGCCAAGCGGGGGATTCTGGACACGCTGGGCGACGAGGACCGCATCCTACTGGAGGTGCTGGCGCACCACCTTCTGGTCGTCGAGCCTGAGATGCGCGCGCGAAAAGACTCTTCTGGCGTGCCCCACGCACCCGACCGCGCCCAGGGCGACGGCGCCCCCACCGAACCGGATCCGGCCGCGTCCCCGGCGTCGCCACCACACCCCGCTGCCGCACAATCGTCCGCCGCACAATCGTCTATTGACGATACCCCGGGCCGACCACAAGCTACGTCCCTACGGGGGAACCGGCGTTGAGCACGCCATTCCCGGTTCTTCTGGCCCACGTTTTCAGCCAGATGGGCGGGATCTGACGCGTGAAGGGGGACATGCTCTTCGCGTCGGTCCACGTCTGTGGGCGCCTTCACACCAGGAACAACGGTTCGTTATGAGCGACTCGGACGATGTCCGCATTCTCCGATTGGAGTTGCGGGAGCTGTTTGATCGGATCCAGACCATCCGCCAGGAAATCGCGTCGATCCGCCGGCCGGGCGAGCAGCGGGACCGCTTCGCGACCATGTCGGATGAGTTGGACGCCATCGTGGACGCCACGGAAACGGCGACCAACACCATCATGGAAAACGCCGAGGCCATCGATGATCGGGTGCGGACCGCCCGGACTTCGGTCGAGGATCCGGCGCTGACCGAAGCACTGGATGCGATCCCCAATCACATCGGCAGCATCTTCGAGGCCTGCAGCTTCCAGGACATCACCGGGCAGCGCATCACCAAGGTCGTCAAGACGCTGCAATACATTGAACAGCGCGTGAACGCCCTGATCCACATCTGGGGCGAGTCCGAGCTGTCCGACGTCAAAACGCACGCCGACGACGAGGATCGGCCCGACGGCGACGAAAGCCACCTGCTGAACGGTCCGCAGTTGGCCGGCCATGGGGTCTCGCAGTCCGATGTCGACGCCATTCTGGGCCACGCCCTGCCCGAGGGCGGCGAGGTCCCGGACCTCGACGCATCCCAGGTGCCGCCGGACACGGACGACACCACACCGCCCTCGGCCGCTTCACCCTCGGCCAAAGCGACACCGAAGCCACGGACGGGCGTCGCGACGCCGTCGCCGCACAAAGACAAGGGCGGACCGTCCGGCATGGATCAGAGCGATATCGACAACCTGTTTGACTGACGGCCCGCGCCGCGACCGCGCGGCGTCCGGAGCCCTGACCGCATGCCGTTCCGTTTCGTCCACACCGCCGACATCCACCTGGACTCACCGCTGCGCTCGCTGGCGCTGCGGGACCCGGCGCTGGCCGATCTGATCGGCGGCGCCACGCGCGCAGCGTTTGTGGCCACCGTCGAAGTGTGCCTGTCGGAGCGGGTCGACGCCCTGATGATCGCGGGCGACCTGTACGACGGCAGCCAGACCTCCATGAAGACCGCCGCGTTCCTGGCGGCGGAACTGCACCGGCTGCACACGGCCGGCATCCAGACCTTCATCGTGCGCGGCAACCACGACGCGGAGTCCAAGATCACGCGGGAACTGGTGCTGCCGGAGAGCGTGCGGGTGTTCACCGGGCGCGCCGAGTGCCATGTGCTGCCGGGCGCGGCGGACGGTCGCGACGTCGCGGTGCACGGCATCAGCTTCGCCCAGCCGCACGCGCCGGAGAGCCTGCTGCCCAAGTTCAAGGCGGCGGCCCCGGACGCCCTCAACATCGGCCTGCTGCACACCAGTCTCGGCGGCGCCCCCGGCCACGATACCTACGCGCCCTGCTCCGTCACCGATCTGATGGCGACCGGATTCGACTACTGGGGACTCGGTCACATCCACGCCCGGACGGTCCACCGCGCCGCCGGCCCGGCCATCGTCATGCCGGGCCAGCCCCAAGGCCGCGACATCAACGAAGCCGGGGCGAAGTCCGTCACCCTGGTCTCGATCGACGGCGGCGGCAGCATCGCGCTGGATGAGCGCATCACCGCCCGGGCGCAGTTCGCGCGCGTGCCGGTCGCGGTCGACGGCGTAGAGGACTGGCGCGCCCTGCTGGACCGCATCGAGACCGCGCTGTCCCAGGCCCGCGTGGCCGCGCCCTGCGAGCATCTGGTTGCGCGCCTGCACCTCACGGGGGAGACGCCCCTGGCATGGCGCATCCGCGTGGACGGCGATCTCCTGCAAGTGGAGGCCCGCCTGCGCGCGGACCGGATCGGGGCGACGTGGATCGAGGCCATAGAGACCGACGTTCGGCCGCCGCGCACCACCATGCCCGCGACCGGCGCGGCCAACCCGGCGCAGGAGTTGCGCGCGCTGGTGGCGGAGGACGTGGTCCCCTCCGCCTCCTTCCAGACGCTGGCGCGGGAGATCGCCGAAGAGGTCCGCGATCAGCTCCCCCGCGACGCGCGCGCCCTGTTCGGCACGGACGAAGCGGCCTTCGCGGCCGTCCTGGCGGATCTGATCGACGGCGGCGCGGAGGAGGTCCTGGCCCATCTGCACGGGTCCGAGTCCCAACCGGAGCGCGACGCATGAGGCTGCGCCGGCTCCACCTGACCCGCTACGGCAAGTTCACCGACCGCACGCTGGACTTCGGCCCGCGCCCCGACGGCCCGGACCTGCACATCCTGTACGGCCCCAACGAGGCCGGAAAGTCCACCGCCCTGTCGGCGTTCCTGGACCTGCTGTACGGCATCCACGGCCAGACGCCTTATAATTTTCTTCATGATTACAAGGCGATGCAGATCGGCGCGACGCTGGAGGCGGACGGCGCATGCTCGGACTGGATCCGGGTAAAGGCCAACAAGGCCAGCCTGCGCGACGGCCGCAACCAGCCGGTCGCCGACGCCGCGCTGTCCACCCTGCTCAGCGGCCTCGACCGCGACGCCTACCGCAGCATGTTCTCGCTCGACGACGACACGCTGGAACAAGGCGGCGAGACCATCCTGAACAGCGAGGGCGACCTGGGCCAGTTGCTGTTCGCCGCCAGCGCGGGCCTGTCGGACCTGACGCAACGGCTGGACGGCCTGACCGCCGACGCCGAGCGGATCCACAAGGCGCGCAGCCGGTCCTCCGAACTCGCGGAGTTGAAACGCGAGGTCGAGGCCCTGGATCAGGAGCGGCGGGACATCGACGTTCAGGCCTCCGAATACGCCCGGCGAGTCAAAGCCCGCGATCAGGCCGGCGCCGCCTACGATGCGGCGGCGGAGACCGTGGCTGCTGCCCGCGCCCGCGCCGACACCGTCGCCCGGACCCAACAGGCGCTGGAGCACGCCGCCACCCGGACGCGGCTGCAGGCGGAGATCGCCACGTTCGGGGATCTGCCCGATCCGCCGCCGTCCTGGCACGACGCCATCGGCCCGCTGATGGAGCGTCAGGCCCGCCTCAGCACGACCCGCGACGACCTCGACCGGCGGATCACGACGCTGGAGGAGGAGTTGGTGGAGATCACGGTCGATGAGGCCGTGCTCGCGGTCGCGGACCGCCTGGACCGTCTGCATGGGCTGGAGGGTCGGTATACCACGGCCGCCGACGACCTGCCCCGCCGCCGGTTGGAGCGGCGCGACCTCGACAGCCAGATCGCCAGCGTGCTGCACCGGCTGGGTCATGCGGCAGACACGGATCCGCGTGCGCTGGTGGTGCCGGCCGCCACGGTCGGTACCCTCCGCGCGCTGATCGCCCGCCATTCCGGCATCGCGGGGACGCTTGAGTCCGCCCGCGTGGAGCACGAGAAGGCCACCGGCCGGCTCGGCGACGCCCAGGCCGACCTGAACCTTCTCCGGACTCATAACGCGACGGACGCGGACCCGAACACACCGGCCTGGGGCGCCCTGAAGGCCGCCACCGTGGCCGTGCGTGCCGACGACGCAACGCCCCGGCTGCATGCGGCGGAGCCGGAGCGGGCGCGGCAGGCTCAGGCGCTCACCGACGCCCTGGCCGCGCTGGCGCCCTGGACGGGCGACGCCGAGGCCCTCGCCCGCCAGCCGGTGCCGCCGGCCGAACAGATCGACACATGGCGCGCCGCTTTGACGGAGGCCGACGCGGCCCTGAAAGACCACGCCCGCACCCTCGCCCAGCTGGAGGACGACCGCGCCCGCTTGGTCCGAGAGATGGAGGCGGTCCGCACCGCGACCGGCGTGGTGGACGACCAGACGGCGGCCGAGCGCCGCGCCGCGCGCGACGCCGCCTGGACCGCGCACCGGGCCGCGCTGACCCCCGCGACCGCCGATGCGTTCGAGGCCGCGTTGCGCGCCGACGACGCCGCCGGGGCGTCGCGGTTGCTTCAGGCGACGGACGTGGCGCGATTGCGCGAGTCCGCCATCACCCTGGAGACGACCGAGGTCACGTTGGTCCAGGCCCGCAACCGCCGCGACCAGGATCAGGCGGCCCACGATACGCCCACGAAAGAGATCAAGGCCGCGCAAACCGCCCTGGGCCTGCCCCCGGACGGGGCGCTGCCGACCCTTCAGGCGTGGTTGGCCCGGCGCGACAGCGCGCTTCAGGTCCGCGCGGCGCTGGCCGAAACCGACGCGCGCCTCGACGCCCTGAGAGACGCCGCCACCCGCGCCCACGACCGGCTCACCGACGCCCTGACCGCCGTGGGTGTCGTCCTCCCGGCGGAGGCGTCGCTGGCGGCCCTGCTCGACACGGCCGAGGGCGCGCTGGCCCGGCACACCGAGCGCACCACCCGGCTGGACGCCGCGCAAAAGGCCCTGCGCGCAGCGGAACAGGACGTGGCGGAGCGGACCCGGGCGCTCAACCGGGCGCGCGCCATGGAAACGGAGTGGCGCACCGCCTGGACCGAGGCCCTGACCGGCGGAGGGCTGAAGGCGGATCCCACGCGGACCACACCGGACGCCCCCCCGGACGCCCCCCCGGACGCCCCCCCGGACGCCCCCCCGGACGCCTTGGGGCCGGTTCTGGACGATCGGGGCGCCCTGGCGACCCTGCTGGAGACGCGCGACGCGCTCGACGGACGCATCCAGGCCATGGAGCAGGATCAGGCCGCCTACACCGAGGCGCTGACGGCGATTCTCGCCGACCTGGGCCACACCACGGCACCGGAGCGCCCTCTGGAAACCGCCGATGGGCTGCGCCACAGGCTGGCGGCGGCGCGGCGGGCGGTCGAGAGGCGGGCCGACCGGACCGGGAGCCTGGAGACGGCCCAAGCCGACCGCGCCGCGCTCGACGGCCCGCTGGCGGAGGTGACCCGCCAAACCGACGCCATGACCGGCCTGTTCGATGTGGAGACTTTGACCGACGTCGCCACCGCCTTGCGTCATGTCGCCCAGCGCGACAGCGTGCGCGCCCGCCTGCGTGACACCGAAGACGCCCTGCACACGGCGTTGCGCGTCACCGACCCGGCGGAGGCAGACGCTCACCTGGCCGATGTAGACCCGCAGGCCCTGGCGACCGAGGCCGCCGATCTCGACGGCCGCCTGACCGACCTGGAAACCCGCCGGCTGGAGCTGTTCGCCGCGCGCACCCGGGCGGAGGACGATCTGGCCGCCGTGCAAGGCGACGACGCCGTGGCCCGGCTGGAGGAGCGGCGCCGCACGGTGCTGCTGACGATCGAGGACAAGGCCCGGCAGCACCTTCGCCTACGCCTGGGCATCGCGGCGGCGAAACGGGCGCTGTCGCTGTACCGGGAGCGGCACCGCTCCGCGATGCTGGCTCGCGCGGCGGAGGCGTTCACCACCATCAGCCGGGGCGCCTACACCAGCCTCACCGCACAACCGCGCGGCAGCGACGAGGAACTGATCGCGCTGGACGCCGGTGGCGGCTCCAAGCCCGTGTCCGGGCTGTCGAAGGGCACGCGGTTCCAGCTCTATCTCGCCCTGCGCGTCGCCGGTTACCACGAGTTCGCGGCACAGGCGGCGCCGGTGCCGTTCATCGCCGACGACATCATGGAAACGTTCGACGACTTCCGCGCCGAAGAAGCCTTTCGCCTGTTCGCCGGCATGGCGGAGGTCGGACAGGTGGTCTACCTCACCCATCATCGCCATCTCTGTCGGATCGCGCAGGCCGTCTGCCCGTCCGCGCAGATCCACAACCTGGACGCGGCGGCACGGTCGGAGACCTGACGTCCCTTGCCGGGCTTCGGGCGTGCCCCATATCGCAGGGAACGGGACCGATCGGTCCGAAATATCCGCCCCCGACGGAGGCCTCTTATGATCGACCTGTACTTCTGGCCCACGCCCAACGGGCTGAAGATCTCCATTCTGCTGGAGGAACTCGGCGTGCCTTACACGGTGCACCCGATCAACATCACCAAGGGAGACCAGTTCTCGCCGGAGTTCCTGGCGATCTCCCCCAACAACCGCATGCCGGCCATCGTGGACCATGAACCAGACGACGGCGGCGACCCGATCAGCGTGTTCGAATCCGGCGCCATCCTGACCTATCTGGCGGACAAGCACGGCCAGTTCGGCGGCAACACCCCGCGCGAGAAGATCGCGGTCAGCGAATGGCTGTTCTGGCAGATGGGCGGCCTGGGGCCGATGGCCGGGCAGGCGCATCACTTCCGGCAGTACGCGCCGGAAACGATCCCCTATGCCGTGGACCGCTACACCAAGGAAGTCGGCCGGCTGTACGGCGTGATGAACACGCGGCTCGGCACGGTGCCGTTCCTGGCGGGCGAGTCCTACTCGATCGCCGATATGGCAGCGTGGCCCTGGGTGGTGTCCTACGAGAAGCAGGGCCAGGACCAGGAGGCCTTTCCGAACCTGAAGCGCTGGTTCGACACTATCGCCGCCCGCCCCACGGTCGAGAAGGGCCGCCGGATCGGCGAGGCGTGGCGCGCGGAGCACAGCAACACCAGCGACGAGGCCCGCAAAATCCTGTTCGGCCAGACGGCGCGGTAAAACCAACGGCCGGCGACCCGCGCGGTCCTACATCTCCAGGAACGCGCGGGCGAGGGCCAAGGTCGCGCGCCGGGGGCCGGAACTGTCGATCCGCTCCCAGGTCATCGGTCCGAGGTCCAGGGTGCGCTGGAACGCCAGCACATCCGGCGTAGCGTCGGAAGCGTTATGGCGCCGGCTGCCGATGCGCTTCATGGCGACGTCGTCCGGGGCCTCCAGCCACAGTCCGTAGAACGGCACACCGGCTTCCCGGGCCACGGCCTCGATGCCCACGCGCTCCTCCGGCGTCGCGAACACCCCGTCGGCGATCACAGCGTGGCCCTGTGCCAGAACGGCCCGGGCCTCGTTCCCCAAGGCGGCATAGGTCGCCCGGGTCACATCCTCGGTGTAACCGTCGGGACCCAAATGATCATAGGGGCCGCTGCCCATCAGGCGCTTGCGCAGCACGTCCGTGCGGCTGACCAAAGCCCCCGGAGCCGCGCCGACATGCGGCGCCAATTCGCGCGCCAGCCGGGACTTTCCGCTGCCCGACAGCCCCCCCACCGCGATCAGGCACGGCGGCGGCGGCGCCAGATAACCGAGCGCGCGATCCAGGTACGCGGTGGCACGGCGGGCAAGCTCCTGCGCGTGGGCCGGATCGCCGCTGGTGGTCGCCAGGGTCGCATTGATGTGGGCACGGATGGTGGCGCGCATCGCGAGGAACACCGGCAGCGCCGCCAGCCCCTCGATATCCGGATCATGCTCCATCGCGTGATTCATGACGATGGAGGCCAAGCGCCGAAACCCGCGCTGGTCCAGGTCCATCAGCAGGAACGCGAGGTCATACAACGTGTCGATAACGGCGAAGGTGTCGTTGAACTCGATGCAGTCGAACAGCGTCGGCGCATCGTTCCACAGGCAGATATTGCGCAGGTGAAGGTCGCCGTGGCAGCGCCGCACCCGCCCCTGCTGCCCGCGCCGGATAAGCAACGGCGCCCGCGCGTTCAACGCCGCCACGGTGCGCGCCGTCAGCGTTTCCACCGTCGCGGGGTCCAGCACCGCCGGGGCCGATGCCAGCATACTGTCGCGGTTGCCCCGGGCCACAGCGACCATCCGGGCGGCGTTGTCCTCGCAGGGCACTACCTCGGCCTCGGCATGATAGGCGACCACCACGCGCGCCAGTGCCGTCGCACGGTCCCGGGTCAGTTCCCCGCGCACCAGGAGCCGGCTGAACAGGTCCTGCTCGTCGAAACGACGCATGAGCACGACCCAGTCCACCGCCGCGCCGTCGCCGTCGATGGCAAGCTGGCCAGCGTCGTCCCGCGTGATCGGTGCCACACCCAGATACAGGTCGCGCGCCCCGCGCCGGTTCAGCGCCACCTCCGCCGTGCAGGCGCGTTGCCGATCCTCCAGCTGCGTGAAGTCCACGAACGGCAACCGGACCGCACGCTTGAGCTTCAGCGCCCGTTCCCCGGCCAAAAAGACGGCCGAGATATGCGTATGAATCTGATCGACACGCTCAACGTGGGCCCCATGCGACTCGGGTCGCGCCAGGAAGGCAAAAATGTCGCGTTGCGCGTCGGGTATCATTCACGTCCGCCTGACGGGCCAGAAGGCTGGGGATGCGCTGGAGGACCAGCCTACACCGTATGCCAGAATAGCGCAGGGGCCGCTCGGGTCCAATGCCCCCGCGTCTCTCCGAACCGTTCGGGCAGGGCACACCCTGGGACGTCCGCGCGGAACGGGCGGCGCCGGGGTAGCACGCGGCTCGGCTCAGCGGGCGCGGGACGGCCGCGGCATGCGAATCCAGGGCACGTCGAGATGGTCGAGCCATTGAGGTATGGACCGTGTGTTCACCTCACCAGACTCGGACACCGCGGCGCGCTCGTTGCGATCCTTCGCCGAGGCCCCGCGCGACGGTCGCACCCCTTCCCCGCCGGCCCCACCCGCCGTCGCATCCGGGTCCGGTGGCACCGGGCTGTAGTAGTTGGGGTCCACGAGCGTCGGTTCGGAGATGGTGCGCACATCGTTCCGACCGTCCGTATCCTCCAACATGAAATGCGTCGGGACACCGGGCGCGCGGATCACGCGCGTCACGACCCATACCGTGGATGACACGGAGTCGGCCTTTCGGAACCGGTCCCCGGGCTTGATGGATGTGGAATGCAAGAGTGACCTCGTAGCGGTTCGATCCAGATCGAGGCCGGGGCGTAACACGCAAGGACCAGCGCATCCGCGCGGCAGGAGCCGGACATCGGCTCTGTCCGCAGGCACGCCCCCCGGCCGCCCCGAACCCATTCCCCTGTCAGGATTTTTTGTCATTCAATGGTTGGGCAAGACGGTATCACCGCCCGCGGCAAGCCCACAAGAGGCACCATGGTAACATCCCGCGTTACCTTTCGGTCACAACTACGTCCGAACGTTGGATTCAATCGCCCCGCGCGCCCGCACGTGCGCATCGAATTCTGCGGTGGCCATGAGCGCCTGGCATCGTTCGAACCGCTCGACGGGGTCCCCCTCAGACGCCTTCCGCCGTCGGTATTGCCGATCCTTCGGCGTGCGACACCCGGGTGATGGACGCCCCACCGCCCCGATAGGTCACCGCACGTCTGAGCGCGGGGGATGCTCCGGTCGGGAGTGCCGCCGAGGGACGCGGCGCCCCCGCACCCATGGACGAAGACCGCCCCGCCGCACTGGAACGCCGACCTCTATAGGCCCGAATCAGACCGGGCCCGGTCTCGCGACCAGGCCCGTCCTTCAGGTGCCGGAGAATCCGCGCGCGCGCGGCGCGGGTCAGCTCATTGTGTTCAGGAACGTCCCGGACGCGGCACCACGCAGGATCGACTGATACCCGCTCAGGGCCTTTGACTGGTTGTTCAGGCTGGATTCGACCGCATTGTACTGAGCGCGGGTGGCATCCTCAATCTCGGCGATCTTCGTGAACTGATCCCGGGCCAGGGCGGAAATCTCGTCGGACAGGTTCTGTTTTTCCGTTTGCAACGAGCGGAGCTTGGGCTGAGCGCGCGCTTTCACGGTTGTTACCGAGAACTCGACCTTGCGCAGATTCGCCTCGGCATCCCGGATCGCCTCTTTCGCCGCCGCGATACCGTCGGTCGTGGACAGCTCCTCGTAGTACCACGCCGGCATCAGTTCGAGACCGCCCTTTTGCAAGGTGCCCGTGAACGTCGTACCGCCGGACCCGCTCGGACCGTCATCCACCTTGAAGGTGATCGTGTCATCGCTGCCCACGGTGACACCGGAGATACGCCCGCCGTCGTGCCCCACAACCGACAGACGCTTGTCGTCCTCGCTCAAGCTCTCGACCTTGTACATCACGTTCGCGGTCGGGTTGTTCTTGTAGTAGAACCCCTCGTCAGCGCCGGTCCCGACGATGTTGAACGACGTGCCGGCGTACAGCGCCTGAACCGTCAAGTTGGTGCCGTTGTCCGAGACCTGAATGCTCTTTTTCTCGGGCAGCAGAGTCGCCCCGTTCGGACGGCCAATCAGGTTGTAATCGCCGGAGTACCGGTTGGCCGTCTGATTGATCTCTTGAATCTTCTCGTTGAATTGCTTGGAGTACAGTTCCGACGCAGCCGGATTGTTTTCGGCCTTGGCGACGATCCGCTTCATGTCGCGCAGGAAACCCTTGATGTCGGTGACCTGCTCCTTGGCGTTTTCCGTCGCCTTCACGACCTTTTCCGCGTCGCGCAAGCGCCCGGAGACCGTGCCGCTGCGCGCGGATACACTATCGATCCGGGCCTGATACGACTCGTCGATCGCATCCGTCCGCTGACGCATGTCGGCATACAAGCGTTCTGCAATACGGGTCATCATCAGCGACGAATTGCTCGTCGACAGAAGCGATGACACATTCGCCGTCAGCGCATTCACCATGGGTCTTCTTCCCTGCTGGTTCCCTGCTGGCCGGGCGCCCGCTTCGTGGCGGTTCGCACCCCAACACTGCGTGACCTTCCGCCACGACACATTGACTAGGGCACCATACCACAGTCGTGCAACCGGAGAAACGGATTCCGACGGGCCAAAGGGCTAGGTTGACGCCGGCCCGCAGTGTCCCCTCGAAAGGCCGCTGGGAGAGGACGGCGGCCGGGAACGACAATGAACGGCGGAGGGGCGGCGGACGGATTGGCCCCGTCGCCAGACGAACCCATCTGTTTTATGACACATGATCCTCGCCCCTAGTTGGATGAGTTCCCGTGCCTGAGTCCTGTCCGATGCCCGCCGCTCCCGAGGCGGCGCGCAGCCTGTTCATCGTCGTCGGCGCCACCACCCTGATCCAGGCGCTGGTGACCCTGAACACCCTGACTGTGGCGACCCTCGGCCCCGAGATCACGGGCGCCCTGGGCGTGCCGCCGGAGACGGTGGGGTATCAGATGAGCCTCGTCTATTTCTGTGGTGCGTTCTCCGCGGTGCTCGCCGGGGGCATGGTCACCCGCCACGGCGCCGGCCGCACCAGCCAGATCGCCCTGGTGCTGGGGGGACTCGGCTGCGCCCTGGGGGCGACCGGCTCGCTATGGGCTTTGGTGCCCGCCTCGGCGTTGATCGGCACCGGCTACGGCATGACCAACCCGGCCTCATCGCACATTCTGTTCCGGTTCACGCCGGCCCGACGGCGCAACCTGATCTTTTCGCTCAAGCAGACCGGGGTTCCGCTGGGCGGCGTGCTGGCCGGCCTGATGCTGCCGGCGGTCGGCCTTACCTTTGGATGGCAGGCCGGGCTTGCGGTTTCGGCGGCGCTGGCGCTGACCATGACCGCGCTGCTCCAGACGGCGCGGCCAGCCTGGGACGACGACCGGCGGCCGGGAGCCCGGTCCGGCGCGAGCCCTCTGTCCGGACTGGCGCTGATCTGGCGTCATGACGGCTTGCGCGCCGTGGCCCTCATGACCTTCTGCTTCGCCGCCGTGCAACTCTGCCTGACCACCTTCATGGTCACCCTCCTGGTGGAAGGGCTCGACCGGTCATTGGTGCTGGCGGGGGCGGTCGCCTCAATGGCCCAGATCGCCGGAGCGCTGGGACGCGTGTTCTGGGGCTGGCTGGCGGACCGGCTCGGTGGCGGCCTGCTGACCCTGGCGATCATCGGCCTTATCTCGCTGGTCTGCGCCGTGGCGACCGGATTCATGACGCCGGCGTGGCCGACCTGGAGCATTGCCGCCCTGCTGACGGCCTTCGGCATCTCCGCGATCGGCTGGAACGGCGTGTTCCTGGCCGAGGTCGCCCGTCTGTGTCCGCCAGGCCAGGTAGGATTGGCGACCGGGGGCGCCCTGTTCTTCACGTTCGGCGGTGTCGCCGTCGGCCCGGCCCTGTTCTCCGCGCTGGTGCCCGTCCTGGGCGGGTACGCCGCGACCTTCCCCGCCATCGGCCTGTTCGCCCTGGCCGGAACCGTCCTGATCGGGCGCGCGCGCCACCATGAGCGGGCGACCGCGGCATGAGCCCGCTCGACCTCCTCCCCCTCCCCGACTACACGCTGGCGCAATGGAGCCTCGTGGTCGCGGCCTTCCTGCTGGCCGGCCTCATCAAGGGCGCCATTGGCTTCGGCGTTCCCATCGTCGTGATTTCGCTGCTGACGCTGGCACTGCCGGTCAAGGACGCCATTGCGCTGGTGGTCGTCCCCGCCTTCGCCGGCAATCTGCTGATGATGCGCGAGGGCGGCCGGGTGCGCGAGATCCTGGCCCGGTTCTGGCCCCTGATGACCGCCAAGGCCATATGCCTGGGCATCGGCGCGGCAATCCTGGCCACGGTCCCCACCCGGGCCATCCTGCTGGTCCTGGGGGTGGTGGTCATCACGTTCTCGCTGTTCGGGGAGCGCCTGCCGCGCCTGCACCTGCGGCCCCGTCAGGAAAAGGTCGCCGGGGCGCTGGTGGGTGCCGTCACCGGCCTGCTGGCCGGGACCACCACGATCTTCGGCCCCCCGGTCGTGATGTACATGACGGCCCTGCGGCTGGACCGCGCGACCTACGTCGCCGCCATCGGCACGCTGTGGTCGCTGACAAACGTGCTGACGCTGGTGGCGTTCGGCGCCACCGCCGTGCTGACCCTGCCGCTGTTCCTGGCCTCGCTGCCGCTGGCGCCGGTGCTGCTGGCGGGTTATCCCGTCGGGCGCTGGGTGCGGCAGAGGGTCGACGACCGGGTGTTCCGGCGCCTCGTCATGGCGGGCCTGCTGGTCTCCGGCGGCCGGCTTTTGGTGGTGGCCCTGATCTGATCAGCCCGTCCGGCCGGGCTCCGTCTGCACCGGCACATGCCAGATGTCTGCCGCGTAGTCGGCCACGGTGACGTCGCTGGAGAAGCGGCCGATGCGCGCCACGTTGAGGATGGCCATGCGGCTCCAGGTGTCGGCATCCTGGTAGGCTCGCCCGACGCGCTCCTGGCACGCCACGTAGTCCGCGTAATCGGCGAGCAGCAGGTAATAATCGCCGTGCCGCGTCAGGGAGTCCACGATCGGCCGGTAGCGGTCCGGCTCGTCCGGGCTGAACGCGCCCTGCCCGATCATGTCCAGCACCATGTGCAGGTCCGGGTCGCCCGTGTAGTACTGCCACGGGTCATGTCCGCCCCGCGTGCGCATCGCGTTGGCCCGTTCGGCCGACAGCCCGAAGAAAAAGATGTTCTCCTCGCCGACCTCGTCGCCGATCTCCACATTGGCGCCGTCGCGGGTGCCGATGGTCAGGGCCCCGTTCAGCGCCAGCTTCATGTTGCCGGTGCCCGAGGCCTCCGTCCCGGCGGTGGAGATCTGCTCCGACAGATCGGCGGCCGGCATGATGTGCTCGGCCACCGATACATTGTAGTCCGGCACGAACACCAACCGCAGCCGCCCCGCCACCAGCGGATCGGCGTTGATGACGCGGGCCACGTCGTGGATCAACCGGATGATGAGCTTCGCCATGTAATAGCCGGGCGCCGCCTTGCCGGCCAGCAGCACCGTGCGCGGCGGCTGGTCCTCAGCCCGGCCGGCCCGAATGCGGTTGTACAGCGTGATGACGTGCAGCACGTTCAGAAGCTGGCGCTTGTACTCGTGGATGCGTTTCACCTGCACGTCGAACAGGGTGTCTGGATCCAACTCCACCCCTAGGCGCGCATCGACGTAGCGGCCCAGCGCCTCTTTGTTCAGGCGCTTGACCGCCCGGAACTCTTCGCGGAAGGCGGCGTCCTCGGCCAGAGGCACCAGGCCGCGCAACTCGTCCAGGTTCGCCACCCAGCGATCGCCGATGTGGCGGGTGATCAGCGCCGACAGCGGCCGGTTCGCCCCCTGAAGCCAGCGGCGCGGCGTGATGCCGTTCGTCTTATTGACGATGCGGTCCGGGAACGTCCGGTGCAAATCCGCAAAGATGCCGCCGCGCATCAGGTCGGTGTGCAGCGCCGCCACTCCGTTGACCCTGTGGCTGCCCACGAAGGCGAGGTGCGCCATGCGGACACGCCGCTCCCCGCCCTCGTCGATCATCGACAGCCGCGCCACGCAGGCGTCGTCGGGTTTCGGCGCGCTCTTCCGCACGCCCTCCAGGAACTGGTGGTTGATCGCGTAGATGATCTCCATATGCCGGGGCAGCATGGAGCCGATCAGATCGACCGGCCACGTCTCCAGCGCCTCCGGCAGCAAGGTGTGGTTGGTGTAGCTGAAGGTGCCATGGCAGATCGACCAAGCCTCGTCCCAGGCCAGCCCGTGCTCATCCATCAGCAGGCGCATCAACTCCGGCACGGCCAGGGCGGGGTGGGTGTCGTTGAGCTGGATGGCGACCTTCTGCGGGAATTTGGTGAAGTCGTCGTGCGCGGTGCGGAAGCGGCGCACGATGTCGGCCAGCGACGCGGCAACGAAAAAGTACTCCTGCTTCAACCGCAGCGCCTTGCCCATCCCGGTTGAGTCATCCGGGTACAGGACGTGCGACAGGCTTTCGGATTGGCTTTGCTCCGCCACCGCGTTGATGTAGTCGCCCTGGTTGAATCGACGCAGGTCGAACGCACGGCTGGCCTGGGCCGACCACAGTCGGATCGCGTTCACGGTCCAGCAGCCGTGCCCCGGCACCAGCAGATCGTGCGCCTCGGCCAGCACCTCCTCGCCGTCCAGCCAGCGCCGCACCCTGCGGCCGCGCAGGTCGAGACCGTCCTCGGTCCGGCCGTAGAACCGCACCGGCGTCAGCACCTCCGGACGGTTGAACGCCCACACATTGCCGTAGCGCAGCCAGCGTTCCGGCATTTCAACCTGCTGGCCAGCATCGATGTACTGCGAGAACATGCCGTAGTCGTAGTAGATGCCGTACCCGCGGGCCGGGATCCCCAGGGTGGCCATGCTTTCCATCAGGCAGGCCGCCAACCGCCCGAGGCCGCCGTTGCCCAGCGCCGCCTCCGGTTCCTGGTCGCACACGGCGTCGAAATCCAGGCCCATCTCGGTCAGAGTCTGGCGGGCCAAGTCGAGCGACCCGGTCGCCAGCAGGCTGGCGGTCAGCGAGCGACCGACCAGAAACTCCATGGAAAGGTAGTACACGCGCTTGGCGTCATTGGCGTAGGCGCGGTGGGAGCTGTCCATCCAGGTCTCGACCATGAGATCCCGGGTCGACAGGGCCAGCGCCATGTACCAGTCGAGCGTCGTGCTGCCGACCGGCCCCTTGCCGAGGGAGTGTCGCAGGTGGCGGTGCAGCCGGCGCTTCAGGGCATCGACCTCGGAACCCTTTGCCTTGGGACCGCGACCATCCAGAACCGAACCCGACACGGCCGTCGCCGCGCCCACCGACCCAGAGTCCACCATGACCGCTCCTTGCCTGTCGGGGCCCCACACCGTGTCGGCATGCCAGACCCGCACGCCGTGTCCACCTCGGCCACAACCATACTCCGGTCATGCACGGGATTCAGCCCAAACTTGCGGCACTCGGCGCTCATGGAAGAGGCACACGTGATCATCATAGGCGCGGCGCGCCGGGGCCGTCACAGGCGCGGCGCATCGGGCACCAGATAGTCCGCGAGGGCGGCGCGAACCGGCTCGGGCATGGGCCTCGATCGGCCGGCGCCGGTGTCGGCCCAGACGCAGACGTTTTCGGCCGCACCGAAACAGCGGTCGCCGATGAACAGGCCCTGGCCGATGACGCAGGAGGTCCGCCCGATGTGCAGCACGCGCGAGCCGATATCGACGTCGGCCGGGTACCGGGCCTCGGCGACGAAATCCAGCACGAGGCGCGCGATGACCCAGCCGATGCCGCTGCCGGCGGTCGATCCCGGATTGAGGGTTTCCAGGAAATCCACCCGCCCCGACTCAAGATAGACCGCGAACGAGACATTGTTGACGTGGCCAAGGCGGTCCAGGTCCTGGAACCGCACGATGTCGCGGGTCCAGTAGCGGTAGGCGGCACGCTCCCGCGCGCCGGGCACGTCCGGCGCGGCGGGGGCGCCATCGGATCCGCGCCCCGGACCCTCCGGCATGCGGAACGGACCCTGGCGTAAGCTCGGCAATCGATGCATGGAAGGCCCTCGGCAGTGCGGGGTTGTTCGAAGCGACGGGTTCGCCCTAGATCAAGGCCTGATCCTTACCCTTTCAGAATCCTTACCCCCTCACTGGGAGTCATCGCAACGTGCGCCTGCACCTGAGCACCTGGCCCGAAGTCGAAACCTACCTCGCCGACCGGCAGTCGATCATCCTGCCCATCGGATCCACGGAACAGCATAGCCCCTGCGGCCTGATCGGCACCGACGCCATCACCGCCGAGACGATCGCCGGCGAGGTCGGCACCCGCACGGGGACCCTGGTCGGCCCCACCATCCCGGTCGGCATGGCCCACCACCACATGGCCTTCCCCGGGAGCATGACCCTTCGGCCGAGCACGCTGATTGCCCTGATCCGCGACTATGTGGTGTCGCTGTCGTCCCATGGCTTCCGCTCCGTGCTGTTCATCAACGGACACGGCGGCAACATTCCCTCGGTACAGTCCGCGTTCTACGAGGTCTATGAAACCCTGCGCGTGCAGCAGGGCGACGCGGCCCCGGCGCTTCGGCTGGCCCTGTGCAACTGGTTCACCCTGCCGTCGGTGGGCGCCCTTGCGAAAGAGCTGTACGGCGATCACGAGGGCTGGCACGCCACGCCGAGCGAGGTCGCCGTGACCTGGGCGGCCTATCCCGATCACATCAAGACGGCGCCGCTGGAGCCGCTCGACCCGGTCGACCCCCGGTTCTACGACAGCCGGGATTTCCGGGCCCGCTTCCCGGACGGCCGCATGGGGTCGGACCCGTCGCTGGCGAAGCCGGAGCACGGCCACCGGTTCATCGACGCCGTCAGCACCGAGATCGTCGCGCGCCACGGCGCGTTTCTGGACGGCGCATGACCGCGAGCCCGAGCGAGCCTACCGCCCCAACAGGCGGCCCGGCCGATGGCTACGGGTCGCGGGGGGCGGCGCTGCGGGCCGGCCTCCGGCTGGCCGTGGGCGCCCCCGCCGTGGTCCTGGCGGCCAGTTACATCGGCTTCGGCGCCCTGGTGCGCTCGGTGGACTGGAGCCTGCCGCTCGGGCTGATGTCCAGCGCCGTGGCCTTCGCGCTGCCGGGGCAGATCGTGGTCGTGGAAATGACGCACACGGGGGCGTCCCTGCTGCTGATCGCCGCCGCCGTGGCGCTGACCAACTTCCGACTCATGCCCATGACGCTGGTGCTGATGGGGCGCATCCGCGACCCGGAGGCGCCGCGCTGGTGGCCCTATGCGGTAGCGCATCTGATCGCGGTCACGAGTTGGCTGGTGGCGTTGCAGCGCATCCCGGACATGCCGGTGCGCGAGCGGACCCCGTTCGTGTTCGGGTTCGGGCTGGCGATCTGGAGCACGACCCTGACGGCCACGGGGGTCGGCTACGCGCTGCACGAGGCGGTGCCGCCGCTGGTCTCGCTCGGGCTTGTGTTCCTGACCCCGCTGTATTTCCTACTGATGATGGTGGCGGATCTGCGCCAGCGCGCGCGCCTGTACGCGGTGATCGCCGGCGCCCTCGTGGGGCCTCCGCTGCACCTGCTGACACCGGACTGGGGCTTGGTGCTCAGCGGCCTGACCGCGGGCACGGTCGCGTTCTCGCTCGACCGCCGCGCGGCCGCGCGCGACAGCGCGCGGGCGGCCTCATCCGGGGAGACTCTGGGCGATGTCTAACGCCGACACATCCTGGTTCCCCGTCGTGGCCATCCTTGTGGGGGCCGTCGTCACCTACGCATGGCGGGCGCTGGGCACGTCCCTGTCCGGGCGACTGCGCGCCGACAGCCCCATCATGGCCTGGTCCGGCTGCGTCGCCCACGCCCTGTTGGCGGCCCTGATCGCCCGCATGATCGTGCTGCCGGTCGGCCCCCTTGAAACCACCCCCATGGCGGCGCGGCTGGCCGGCGTGGCGGTGGGGGTCGCGGTGTTCTTCGGCCTGGGCCGCAACATCCTAATCGCCGTGATCGCCGGTGCGGCCACGATGGCGGGCGGCGTCTGGCTGGTCGCCTGACCGGAGGGACGGCGCCCGGCCCTACCGCCGTCGGGGCCGCGTTCCCATATGCAAGCCATGACGACATTCGGTTCCCCATCCCGTCGCAGCGGCGCCGCCGATACCGACACCGGCCACGGCCTGACGACCTATTACAACGGCGCCTGTCCGGTCTGCCGCACCGAGATCCAGCACTACCAGAAGGTGGATGCGCGCCACGACGTCGGGCTCGGCTGGCACGACGTCAGCCAGGGTAACGGCGGACTCGCCATCTTCGGCATCGCGGGCGACGCCGCCACCCGGCGCCTCTACGCCATCGACGATAAAGGACAGCTGCACGCGGGCGTCGATGCCTTCATCGCGGTCTGGCGCCACCTGCCCGGCTACCGCTGGATCGCCCGCCTCATCGCGCTGCCGGGCCTCCATGCCGTTGCGGTGGCGGTGTACGAAGGGATCCTCGCGCCCCTGCTGTTTCAGTGGAACCGGTGGCGGCGGCGACGCCATCGATAGCCGCCCTCAACAACACAGAACACCTCTGTTTTAATTGACATTTTTCTCGGATCTCGCTGTATTGCGAATTCTCAATGCTCCGGTGGGGACGACCGTCGCGGCGCGACCGTTGCCGGCCCCGCCCGTTCCCCGCTGAGGAGGCGCCCCGTGCCCATTTCGTCCAAGCACCCCGAAACCCTGGCCGTGCATGCCGGCTTCCGTGAAGCCGCCGGAACTCACAGTGTGGCGGTGCCAATCCATCAAACCACGTCCTATCAGTTCGAAAGCACGGAGCATGCCGCCAACCTGTTCGCACTGAAGGAACTGGGGAACATCTACAGCCGCATCATGAACCCGACGAACGATGCGTTCGAGCAGCGGGCCGCGGCACTGGAGGGCGGCGTGGCCGCCCTGGCGGTCGCCTCGGGGCAAGCGGCGAGCACCTATTGTGTGATGAACCTGTGCGAGGCCGGGGACAACTTCATCACCTCCACCGACCTGTACGGCGGCACCTGGAACCTGTTCGCGAACACCCTGCGCCAGATGGGCGTCGAGGCGCGCTTCGTGGACCCGAGCGATCCGGAAGCGTTCCGCAACGCCGTGGACGAGCGCACCCGCCTGATCTACGCCGAGACCCTGCCGAACCCGAAGCTGAACGTCTTTCCCATCGCGGAGGTGGCCGCGATCGGCCGCGAGCTGGGCATTCCCCTGATCGTGGACAACACCGCCGCCCCGGTGATCTGCAAACCGCTGGAGCTGGGCGCGGCCGTGGTGATGTACTCCGCGACCAAGTACATGGGCGGCCACGGCACCAGCATCGGCGGGCTCGTCGTGGACGGCGGCAACTTCGACTGGGAAGCCTGGGGCGACCGCTTCCCCACCTTGAACACCCCGGACCGGAGCTACCACGGCGCGGTCTGGACCGAGGCGGTCAAGCCCCTCGGCCCCATCGCCTATATTCTGCGCATGCGCGTCATCCTGCTGCGCGACCTGGGCGCGGCGCTGAGCCCGTTCAACGCCTTCCAGCTCATCCAGGGCGTGGAGACGCTGCCGCTGCGCATGCGCCAGCACTGCGAGAATGCCATCCTGGTGGCGCGCTTCCTGCGCGACCATCCCAAGGTCACCCGCGTCATCCACCCGAGTCTTCAGGACGGCGAAGCGCGCCGCCGCGCCGACTCGACCCTGCGCGGTGGGTACGGCGCGCTGGTCGGGTTCGAACTGGAGGACGGCGCCGAGGCCGGCCGGCGCTTCATTGAGGCGCTGGAGTTGTTCTACCACGTCGCCAACATCGGCGACGCGCGCAGTCTGGCCATCCATCCTGCGACCACGACGCACTCACAATTGTCGGTGGAGGACCAGCTTGCATCCGGGGTCTCGCCGGGCTATGTCCGACTGTCCATCGGGATCGAGCATCCCGATGACATTATTGCGGACTTGAGCCAGGCATTGGAGAAGGTATGAGCGGACTGACGGTCGTCAATGGCCTCGGACGGTACCCGAGGACCCGGCCCCGGCGCCTGCGGGTCGCCGCGTGGTCGCGCGATCTGGTGGCGGAAACCCATCTGAGCGTCAATGATCTGGTCTGGCCGGTTTTTGTCATCGAGGGCGAAGGGCAGCGCGAGCCGGTGGACTCCATGCCCGGGGTGGAGCGCCTGAGCATCGACCTGCTGGTCGAGGCCGTGGGCGAGGCCAAGGCCCTGGGCGTGAAGGCCATTGACCTGTTCCCGCGCGTGGAGCCGCACCTGAAGACTCCGGATGGCCGGGAGGCCACCAACCCGGACAACCTCGTGTCCCGGGCCACGCGCGCGCTGAAGGCGGCGCATCCGGATGTGGGCATCTTCTGCGATGTCGCTTTGGATCCGTACAACTCGGATGGGCATGACGGCATCGTCAAGGACGGCGTCATCCTCAATGACGAAACCATCAGCGTCCTGATCAAGCAGAGCCTCGTGTTTGCGGCGGCGGGCTGCGACGTCATCTCGCCGTCGGACATGATGGATGGCCGGGTCGGACAGATCCGCGACGCCCTCGACGCCGCCGGGTTCGGCCATGTGCAGATCATGGCCTACGCGGCCAAGTATGCCTCGGCCTTCTACGGCCCGTTCCGCGACGCCATCGGCACCGACGCCGCCCTGAAGGGCGACAAAAAGACCTATCAGATGAATCCGGCCAACACCGACGAGGCCCTGCGCGAAGTCGCCATGGACCTCGACGAGGGTGCCGATTCCGTGATGGTCAAGCCCGGCATGCCCTATCTGGACATCGTGCAGCGCGTGCGGGAGACCTTCGCCGTGCCCACG
This sequence comes from Roseospira marina, assembly GCF_014197855.1. GTDB lineage: Bacteria > Pseudomonadota > Alphaproteobacteria > Rhodospirillales > Rhodospirillaceae > Rhodospira > Rhodospira marina. Next base: position 160,612 of record NZ_JACIGJ010000005.1, on the reverse strand, counting down.
CTCGTCTATCAGGTCAGCGGCGAGTACGCGATGATCAAAGCGGCCGTCAATAATGGCTGGCTGGACAACGACCGGGCCGTTCTCGAAAGCCTCCTGGCCTTCAAACGGGCCGGGGCCAACGCCATCTTTACCTATGCGGCGGTAGAGGCGGCACGGCTTTTGCGGGACGGATGACGGCCGTGCATCCGTCGCCTCTAGTCACGGCGGGCCGGACCGCTTAGGGTGAATGACAATGGCGCCCGCCGCCTCAGAGTGGTGGACGCCGTTGGCTTCCGCCGGGCGTCCGCCCCGGCCGCGATACGGACGACGGATCATGCGCATCGACGTCATGTTCGACACCGTGTGTCCCTGGTGCTACGTCGGGAAGCGTCGGCTTGCGCTGGCGCTCGCCCAGCGGCCGGGCATCGTCATTGACGTCCGTTACCACCCCTTTCTGCTGAACCCCGATATGCCGGTCGGCGGCATCGACCGCGCGGTGTACCTGGAGCGCAAGTTCGGCGGCGCGCACCGCGCCCGCCGGGTGCTGGAGGCGGTCGCCATGGCCGCGCACGGCACCGCGATCACCTTCAATTTCAGCGCCATCCGCCGCATGCCCAACTCGGTGGACAGTCACCGGCTGCTCGCCGTCGCCGCCCGCTGCGGCCAGACGGAAGACACTCTGGACGCAGTGTTCCAAGCGTTTTTCGGAGAGGGGCGCGACATCGGGACACGCGCCGAGCTGGACGCCATCGCCGCCGAGGTGGGGCTGCCCGAGGATCAAGTCGCGGCGGAATTCGCCCGCCCCGACGGCGTCCACGACATCCTGACCGCCAACGGACGCGCGCACGCCCTGGGCATCAACGGCGTGCCCAGCTTCGTGTTCAATGAGGCCTATTCCATCGCCGGCGCCCAGGAGCCCGATGTGCTCCTGCGCTTGATCGATCTCGCGTTGGAAACCCAGGTGCGCGAGCCGGTCACCGCGACGTAGGTGTCGCCCGATCCTCTTCGGTCTCGTCGCGTTCAATCCCCGCGATCGGCCCGAGCGCGGCGACGAGATCCGCGACGGGCCGACCGTCCACGGGATGACGCCAGTCCGACGCCACATCCGCCAGCGGCAGCAGCACGAACGCCCGGTCCGTCAGGCGCGGGTGCGGCAGAATCGGTCCAGCGTCCGAGATGGCACCGTCGAAGTCGAGCAAATCCAGGTCCAGTGTGCGCGCCGCGTTGCGGGTGCCATCCCGCCGCCGCCCGAACGCGGCCTCCACGGTGTGCAGACGGGCCATAAGGTCCGCAGGCCCGCCCCCATCAAACGCAATACGCGCAACGCCGTTCACGAACCAGGGCTGGTCCGACGGCGGCACTGGCGCCGACCGATACCATGGCGAGCACGCGACGACCGACAGGTCGGCGCGCGACAGAGCCGCAAGCGCGGCCTCAACGGTCGCGCGCGGTGTTCCGCCCGGACCCGGTAAATTCGACCCCAACGCAATCAGAATCATTTCGTCGTCCTTGTTACCGGCCAGCCGTTTCAACCTTGCGCCCGCCGCACAAACTTCTTAAGTTAAAATTTGTGGGACAGGAACTTTGGTTTCCAGCCCGCATTTCATGATCTTATTGTACTTGCATTGTCGGCATTGCTATTGCCGGAGCAGCCTGCTTTAAGGACCTCACCGATGATTTTCTACCCTCAGGAGCGGATCGGCCTGTTCATCGACGGGTCGAACCTGTACGCCGCCGCCCGCGGCCTTGGTTTTGACATCGACTACAAGCGACTTCTGGAACTGTTTGCGGCCAAGGGCCGACTGATTCGGGCCTTTTACTACACCGCGCTGGTCGAGGACCAGGAGTATTCCCCGATTCGCCCCCTGGTCGACTGGCTCGACTACAACGGCTACACGATGGTCACCAAGCCGGCGAAGGAATTCACCGACGCCATGGGCCGGCTGAAGCGCAAGGGAAACATGGACATCGAACTGGCCATCGATGTCATGGAAATGGCCCCGCATCTGGATCATATCGTGCTGTTCTCCGGCGACGGTGACTTCCGCCGCCTGGTCGAGGCGGTGCAGCGCAAGGGTCTGCGGGTGACCGTGGTCAGCACCGTGAAATCACAACCGCCGATGGTCGCGGACGAACTGCGACGTCAGGCCGACAACTTCCAGGAACTGCTGGACCTGGAGGCGAGCATCTCCCGCAGCCCGGTGCAGCGCGAGCCGCGGGAACCGAGGGAGACGCGAGAGCCCCGGGGCGAGTATCGGGAGACGTCGCGGGATCGGGAGTCGCGCAGCAGCACCGACACCGGGTCGGTTCTGAGCAGTCAGGATGTGGACACCACCCCGCGCTGAGCCGCCCCCGATAAAGTGCTATTGAGATCATGAGCCTCCCTGATCTGGTCCCCCCGCGCCAGCCCGCGCCGGACTGCGCGCTCTGCCCCAGGCTGGCCGCGTATCGGGCCAGCAACGCGGCCGCGCATCCGGACTGGTTCAACGCGCCCGTGCCGCCCTTTGGCCCGACGGATGCGCGCCTGCTGGTGGTCGGGCTGGCCCCGGGTGTGCGCGGCGCCAACCGGACCGGTCGGCCGTTCACCGGCGACTTCGCCGGCGACCTCCTGTACGAGACGTTGTCGGCGGAGGGCTTGGCGGCCGGCACCTACGCGGCCCGGCCGGACGATGGTTTCACGCTGCGCGGGGCACGGATCGTCAACGCGGTCCGCTGCGTACCACCGGAGAACAAGCCCACCCCGGCCGAGATCAACACCTGCCGCCCGTTCCTGATCGATGAACTGGACGGCCTGTCAAACGTCCGGGTGATCCTGGCCCTCGGCAAGATCGCGCATGATTCGGTGGTGCGGGCGTTCGGTCAGCGGCTGGCCGCGATGCCCTTCGCGCATGGCGCTGTCCATGCGCTCCCCGAGGGCCGGCACCTGTTCGACACCTACCATTGCTCCCGCTACAACCAGAACACTCGACGCCTGACACCCGAGATGTTCCGCACGGTGGTCGCGGCCTGCGCCGAGGCGGCGCGCTAAGCCCGCGCACGCCCCTTTCGGAGCATCTTCTTTCCGGGCGGGTTCACTGCGTCGCGTCGGGCAAGACTTTTTCCACGGCCGCCACCAGCCGGTCGGACTGTGGCTTGGTCACGGACGAAAACCAGTCCACCAGCGTGCCGTCAGGCGCGATCAGGTACTTGTGGAAGTTCCACTTGGGTGATCCGACAAATCCAACCTGCTCACGGGCCCAGGCATAGAACGGATGCGCCCCGTCCCCGGACACGACTTCCTTTTCCGTCATCGGGAAGTTGATGTTGAAGTTCACGGTGCAGAACGACTTGATCTCCTCCTCGGAGCCCGGTTCCTGGCCACCGAAGTCATTGGAGGGCACGCCCAACACCACCAGCCCCCGATCGCGGTAGGCCTCCCACAGCGCCTGGAGCCCCTCGTATTGCGGTGTGAAGCCGCACTTGGACGCCGTGTTCACGATCAGCACCGCCTTGCCCGCGAACTGGTCGAGCGGCACCGGCGCCCCGTCGATGGATGTGAACTGAAAGGCGTGGGCGGTCTGTCCGTTCCCGGTCGCGGCCGGAGCCGCAGACGACAGACCGGTGGCGGTCAGGGCGGCGGCGGCCGCGCCGCCCAGGGTTTTGCGAAGCGAACGTGCCATGCGTCGGGTCCCTCCTGCTCGAAAGCTTTGGATCTGCGACGTATACGGGCCGGCGCGTCCCCCGGATCGCCCGCCCGGCTATCCCTTGTCGCGCAGCAGGCGTTGTTTCTGGCGGTTCCAGTCGCGCTGCTTGGCGGTCTCGCGCTTGTCGACCGTCCGCTTGCCCTGCCCCAGGCCGATCTGCACCTTGGCCAGCCCGCGCGCGTTGAAATACAGGGTCAGCGGCACCAAGGTCATGCCCTTGCGGCTGACCGCGCCCATGAGCTTCTGGATTTCGCGCTTACGCATCAGCAGTTTGCGCGGCCGACGGGGTTCGTGGGTGAAGTGCTTGGCGTTGCCGTATTCGGGAATGTGCAGGTTGAACAGGTAGAGTTCATCCTCCTTGCCGCCGGCATAGGAGTCCGACAGGTTCGCCCGCCCCTGGCGCAGCGATTTGACCTCGGTGCCATACAGCACGATCCCAGCCTCGAACGTCTCGTCGATGGCGTAGTCGTGCCGCGCCCGCCGGTTCTCCGCCACGCGGCCCGTCGAGATCAGCGTCCCGCCTCGTCTGTCCTTCGGTTTGGCCATGATCGCGTCCATATGGGCCGGAGCCCCCACTCGCCGCAAGGGAGCAGGGGCACCGGGTCCTCATTCATCTCGCCGTGTGCGCGGGGTCAGGCCAGCAGGCCCGCCGTGCGCATCGCCGCTTCGACCAGCACGCGGGACGATTCCGCGATCGGCACCATCGGCAGGCGCATGGCGGCCGAGCCCCGACCCAGCAACGACACGGCGTATTTCACCGGTCCCGGGCTCGTTTCGACAAACATCGCGGCGTGCAGCGGCATCAGCCGGTCGCGCACCGCGGCGAACGTCGCGAGGTCCCCGTCACGCCACGCCTTGTGCAACTGCGCACACAGCGCGGGCGCCACGTTGGCCGTGACCGAAATGCAGCCGTGTCCACCCTGCCCCAGGAACGCGGCAATGGTCGCGTCCTCGCCCGACAGCAGGCAGAAGTCCGGCCCGATGGCCAACCGGGTCGCCAGCGGACGGGCCAGATCGTTGGTGGCATCCTTCACGCCGACGATGTTCGGCAGCGCCGCCAGCCGGGTCATCGTGTCGATCGACATGTCCACGACGCTGCGGCCGGGGATGTTGTAGATCACGATCGGCAGGTCGGCGGCGTCGTGAATCGCCTTGAAGTGCTGGTACAGACCCTCTTGCGTGGGCTTGTTGTAGTACGGCGTGACCACCAGCGCGGCATCGGCACCGCTGGCTTTGGCGTGACGGGTGAAGTCGATGGCCTCATGCGTCGAATTCGAACCGGTCCCGGCGATCACGGGCGCACGACCGGCGGCGGCTTCCACGCACAGTTCGACGACCCGTTTGTGTTCGTCATGCGTCAGGGTCGGGGATTCCCCGGTGGTCCCGACGGGAATGACACCCTCGGTGCCTTGGGTGATCTGCCAGTCCACGAAATCCTGAAACGCACGCTCGTCGACGGCCCCGGAGGCCGCAAACGGCGTAACGAGGGCTGTCAGGGAGCCCTGAAACATGACCATGACACGCTGTCTCTCGCCAAAAGTATCATGTCGCCGGACGCGGATGCGCCCGGCGGCGGATGGGGTAGTCCCGCCGCGGGACGAGGCGGTGCGCGGCCGAACGGTCCGAACACCCCCGCAGCGAGACCCTTCCTTGTAGCATAGACATTTGCATGAACAAGGGGATCCCAGCCCCGGAGAGCTCTTGCCCTCGCGCAACGACGGCCTCAGGATGGCGAACCGGAGCCGCGTGGCTCCCGTTTCCGAACGAAGCGGGGCCCACGCGCTGAAAGGGTGCACCACCGTCCGACTCGATTCCCTGGAGGAGCCGCGCCATGGCCTCGCGCTGGACCATCGCCGCCACTCGCCCCGCGCGGCGGCGCGGGACGCCTGCGATCCTGTTCGCCGCCTGCGTTGCCGTCTCGCTGGCTGCCGTCGGCCCGCTCCGGCCGGGGCCGGCACTCGCCCAGATCCCGCCGTACTCCGGGCCGTTCGGGGCCGCGCTGGAGGCGTTGCAGGACCGGGACTATGACACCGCCCTGGCCCTGGCCGGGCGCCTGGGCGATCCGGTCGCCCGCAAGGTGGTGGAATGGGCGCGCCTGAAAGATGGGCTCGGTAGCTTCGCGGCGATTTCCGGCTTCCTGGAGGCCAACCCCGGCTGGCCGCACAGCTATGCCCTGCGGCGGTCGGCGGAACGGGCGCTGACCGGGCTGGAGGATCCGCGCCGCGTTATCGCCTGGTTCAAGCGCTACCCACCGCTGACGACCGACGGTCGGGTGGCCCACGCCCGCGCGCTGAGCGCCGCCGGCCAGCATGACGCCGCCCGCGATGCCGCCCGCGACGCCTGGATCCACGGTCATTTCACCCATACCGAGGCGGTCGCGTTCCTGGACGTGTTTCGCGGATCGCTGCGCCCCCGCGACCACAACGAGCGCCTGTCGGAACTGCTGTGGGACCAGTCGGTCGACGAGGCCCGGCGCCTGATGCCGCTGGTCGACGACGGACACCAGCGCCTGGCCGAGGCCCGCATCCGTCTGATGACAAACGCCGCCGGTGTCGATGCCGCCATCGACCGGGTGCCGCGCAGCCTGCGCGACGATCCGGGTCTTGTGTACGACCGGCTGGTCTGGCGGCGGAAGCGGGACCTGTACGACCGTGCCGTGGAACTGCTGTCGCACCCGTCGGCGAACCTGGGCCGGCCGGACGCCTGGGCCTATGAGCGGGCGTATCTGGGACGGGAGGCTTTGCAGCGCGGCCACGTGACGCGCGCCTATGAGATCTTCGCCAACCATGGCCAGGACCGGGGCGTCGGCTTCGCCACCGGGGAGTGGATGGCCGGCTGGATCCTGCTGCGGTTCCTGCGCGAGCCGGCCAAGGCCCTGCCCCACTTCGAGACCATGCACGCCGGGGTCTCCTACCCCCAGAGCCTGTCCCGCGCCGCCTACTGGGCCGGACGCGCCGCCAGCGCGTTGGGTCAGCGCGACCGCGCGCGCGACTGGTACCGCAAGGCCGCGCAGCACGCCGAGACCTTCTATGGCCAACTCGCCGTCGAGGCGCTAGGGGAACGGCTGGGGGACCATCTGGACGCCCGCCCGCCGGTCACGGACGCCGACCGCGCCCGCTTCGCCGCCGACGAGCGTGTTCATGTGATCGAACTGATGGATCAGGCCGGGTTCATCGACGCGGCGCTGCCGTTCATTCTGGCGCTGAACGATGACGACGCGACGCCCGGCTTCCGCCTTCTGGCCGCCGACGCCGTCGCCCGCACCGACCGGCCGGACATGGCGGTGTTTTTCGCCCGACGCGCCGCCCTGGCCGGCACGATGCTGCCCCAGGCCGGCTATCCGCTGCCCCCCGATGTCCTGACCGGCGTGAAGCAGGCGCCGGTGGCCGGCGACCGGCCGGAGCCGGCGCTGCTGTTGGGGTTGATCCGCCAGGAGAGCAACTTCAACGCCGAGGCCGTGAGCCGTGCCGGCGCGCGCGGCCTCATGCAACTCATGCCCTCTACCGCGCAGCGCATGGCGCAGCGCCTGGGCGAGTCCTCGTCTCCGCTGCGGCTGGTTACCGACCCGGGGCATAACGCGCGGCTGGGCACGGCCTACTTCGCCTCGCTGCTGGATGACTTTCGCGGGTCCTATGTGCTGGCGATCGCCGGCTACAACGCCGGCCCGCAACGGTCCGTGCAATGGATGCGCGAGAACGGAGACCCGCGCCGGATGGACGTGGAGCAGGTGATCGACTGGATCGAGATGATTCCCTTCTCGGAAACCCGCAACTACGTGCAGCGCGTCCTGGAAGGGGCGCAGGTGTACCGCCACCGCCTGGGCGAGGCGAGCGCCGACGCCACGCTGGCCCGCGACCTGCAACGCTGAGCCTGACTCTGGCCCGCCGTGCTCGAAAGGAGAGGTCTCGTGTCCACGCCCCCCTGGCCCGCCGCGCCGCCCGGCCCGATCGTCGCCTGCCTGTTCGACGCCTATGGCACGCTGTTCGACATAACCTCGGCGGCCCGTCGCCTGAAAGACGAGATCGGCCCCGCCTGGGAAAGCGTGGCCGAGATCTGGCGCACGCGGCAACTGGAATACACCTGGCTCCGCAGCCTGATGGACCGCTACACGGACTTTCGCGTGATTACGGCGGAAGCGCTGGACTACGCCTTCGCCGCTGTTGGGCAGGTCCCAGCCCCCGGGCTGACCGACCGGCTGATGGACGTGTACATGACCCTGGACGCCTATCCCGAGGTGCCGGGCATGCTCGCGACCCTGCGGGACAAGGGCGTCGGCACGGCTATTCTGTCCAACGGCGCCCCGGACATGCTGCAAGCGGCCACTGACAGCGCGGGTTTGGCGGGAGTGCTCGACGACCTGTTATCGGTGGACACGGTCGGGGTGTTCAAGCCCGCCCCGGCCGCCTACGAACTGGGATGCGTCCGCTTCGGCTGCGAGGCCGGCCGGCTGATGTTCGTGTCGTCCAATGGCTGGGATGTGGCCGGCGCGGCGACGTTCGGATTCCGCACCGTCTGGGTAAACCGGCGCAACGCCCCGGCCGAACGCCTGCCCGGTGTCCCCATGGCGGAGCTGGACTCTCTTGACGGGTTGCCCGACCTGGTGTCCGATCCGGCCTTTCGGTAATCCTGTCGCCTCCTGTGGAGCCCCGTACGATGCGCGAATGGACCTGGACCGGCTGGAGAAACGCGGTGTTGGCCGCTGCGGCCCTGGCGGTCTCCGGCTGCACCGGGGTGCCCGAAGGTGTGGCGCCGGTCACCGGCTTCGACCCGACGCGGTTTTCCGGCACATGGTACGAAATCATGCGCCTGGACCACACGTTTGAAAGCGGCCTGACCAATGTGCGGGCGACCTACCAGCCGCGTCCGGACGGCACGGTGGCGGTGTTCAACCGCGCCTGGAACCCGACCGCCTGCGCCTGGGAAACCGTGGAAGGCTCGGCCCGCCTGCGCGCTGGCCCGGACGTGGGCAGCTTCGCCGTAACTCTGACGTCGCCCTTCCCGGGCGGTCTGCATGTCCTGGCCCTGGACCATGCCGACTATCAGTGGGCCCTGGCCGGCGGGCCGACGCGGGACTTCCTGTGGATTTTGTCGCGCACGCCTACCCTGGATCCGGAGATCCGCAAGGCCCTCATGCGGCAGGCCCGAGACATGGGCTATCCGGTCGCGGACTTGGTGCGGGTCGACCAGTCCGGACCGGTTTGCGAAAGCCGCTAACCCGCGCCACTGGCGGCGGCACGCATCAGGAGACGAGGACCTTGCGACCGGTCTCCGTCGCGTCCACCGCATCCACGGAAGCGCTGACGGGGATGGGCTCCGCCGCCGTGTCGACCGTCCGCCTGCGCCGCCACTCCGGCAGGAACACCCAGCCGCCGCGCGCGATGGCGTTGGCCTGGGCGTTCTCTCCCGCTGCGGCATCGTCCTGCAACAGCAGCCCTGCGCGGTCCACGATCCAATCGGCCAGCGCCGCTCCGACCCACATGCAGAACAGCGCGGTCCAGGCGGTCAGCGCGAACACCGAGCCGCCGGTGAGACCGGCCCCGACCGCGCAGCCGCCCGCCAGCATGCCGCCGAACCCCATGAACGCGGCGCCGACGATGTACCGCCGCATCCCGTAGCCGCCCGTGAACCCCTGAAGCCGAAGGTCGCCACTCACCCAGGCGGCGAGAAACGCCCCCAGGAACACGCCAGGCACCAGCCCGTTGTCGAAGTCGAGCACGCCACTCAGCGGGCTGAGCACCAGCATCAGAGCATCGGCCGACGGCCCGGTAAAGCTGAGGCTTTTCACCGCCACCGGATCCCAGGCCTGATAGGACAGGCTGTAGGTGAACAGCCAGCCCACGGCGATCGTCGCGCCGACGCCCAGGCCCCCGACCCAGGCCCAGGCCGACAGCCGGTTGCGGGCGGCGAAATACAGCGCGAGGCCGAACAGGACGATGCCGATCACCACGCCGGCCTGCGCATCGAGCCCAAGCAGCGTGAGCCCGTTCAATACGGACGGTGCGTCCACCACCCACAGCCCGGCCAGCGTCTCGCGCACCGGCGCGAGCACCCCGCGCAGGGAGGCCTGCGCGGTCACCGCGAAGATCAATCCAGAGAGCAACGCCCGCAGATTCCCGGTCGCCGACAGCACCAGCAGGCGGCTTGAGCAACCCCGGGTCAGGATCATCCCGACACCGAACATCAAACCGCCGATGATCGCGCCGGACAGGCTGCCGGCCGCCCCGAGCTGGCGCGCCGCCCCGACATCCAGCAGGCCAGCCTGAATAAGCGCCTGCGTGCTGAGAACGGCGGTCGCGAAGGCCACCAGCCACAACGCCATCTTGGGGCCGACCGAGCCGCGCGCGAATTCAATCACGGCCGCGCGCAGGCAGAACCGGCTGCGCTGCGCAAAGCCACCGAACAGCAGGCCGATCAACAGACCGCCGACCACAATGGTGCTCGAGTCTCCGAACGCCTCGAGCACACCCGTCAGATCCATCCGTCTCGTCTCCCTTCGGCACCACAGCGGACGCGGATCCCCGCGCCACCACGCCCCGACCAAAACGCGAACTCAGGAGACTCTACGCCGTTCGTTTGTCCAGACGCAATGCCGGCCGGACCCGAAACGGACCCGGCCGGTGCAAGGCTGCCATGCCATTCGTTCCGAACACGGATCGGTGGCGCGACGTCGGTCTCGGGCGCGGCGCTACGGCTGGATGCGCTCGTCGATGAAGGCGTTCAGCCGCCGGGACGCATCGTCGCCCGCATCCAGGCGGACGTGGGTGCCGCTGCCGGTGTGCGCAACCACACTGCCGTGCAGATCGCCCAGGCCCGGGATGCTCATCACGAACTCCTGTCCACGATCACTGTCCAACACCCGGTCAAGCGTGCCGACACCACTGCGCGCGACATCCTGCAACAGGCAGGTCACGGTGTTTTGGCCGCCCAGATTCAGGGTCGCGGACACGTTCACGGTGTACAGGGTGTTGGCCTGACGCTCCTCTTCGGAACCGCTCTTCACGATCCTTTCGAGGGCCTCTTCCATCTGACGGATGCGGTTGCGCACATCCTCCGCCGCCTGCTCGACGGTCCGGGCCTGCTCGCCCGTGACACCCGTGCTGGCGCGCACATGCTCGATGTTGTCCGAGGAGTCCTGCGTGTTGCGCGCGGCGAGTTGGGCGTTGTGGCTGATCTCGTTGGTGGCCGCACTCTGCTCCTCCACGGCGGCGGAGACGGCGGTCGAGATGTCGTTGATTTCCCGGATGATGTTGGAGATGTCCTCAATCGCCGCGACGGCCTCCTGGGTGGCCCCCTGGACCGCCGCGATCTGCACACCGATATCTTCGGTCGCCTTCGCGGTCTGATTGGCCAGCGTCTTCACCTCGTTGGCGACCACGGCAAAGCCCTTGCCGGCCTCTCCGGCACGCGCGGCCTCGATCGTCGCGTTGAGCGCGAGCAGATTGGTCTGCTTCGCGATGTCGTTGATGAGGTCGACAACCTCGCCGATCTGATTGGCGGCCCGGTTCAGGCCCTGAATGCGGTCGGTGGTGGCTTCGGCCGAGGTCATTGCGCGGTTCGCCGTGGCCGCCGACGCTGTCACCTGTCGGCTGATTTCCTGGATCGAACTGGCCATTTCCTCGGCGGCCGCAGCCACCGCGTCGACGCTGCCCGCGGCCTCCCGGGAGGCGGACGACGCGGCATCGGACTGCGATTCGGTGGTCGAGACGGACCGCGCCATTTCCAGCGCCGCCGACAGCATCGCCTCGCTCTGCGAGCGCACCAGCACGATCGCGCTGTTCACTTCCTCGTACAGAGCGTTGGTCAGCGCGAACATTTCCGCCTGCACCCGGCGCGCGTTGCGGCGGTGCTGGGCCGCCTGTTCGGCCGCCATTTTCTTCAGCTTGAATCCGTTGTCCTTGAAGACCTGTACCGCTGCGGCCATCTCGCCGATCTCGTCACGGCGATCCTGGCTCGGCACCTCGACCGACAGGTCGTCATCGGCGAGTCGTTCCATGGTGGCCGTCATGGACCGCAGAGGACGGCTGAGCATTCGGCTCAACATGAACACGATGAGCGCCAGCACACCAAGGGCGGCCAGCGGGTTGACGACGAACTGCACCGCGCTGGACCGCGCCTGCGTGTCGTTCATCTGGACGATCCGTTCGCCGATGTCGCGCGTGTACGCCGCGGAGGCATCCAGCAACTCCGCGTGCTGGGTCCTGGCCTCGGCGGTCAGGGTTTCGCGCTCTCGGTCCTGCTGCTCACGCAGGGCCGCCATGCGCTCCGCCGCCTGCTCCTCGACATTGACCAGGGCGGCCCGGGAGACACCAACCTCCAGAACACCGCGCGGCTTGTCCGTTTCGCGGTGGCATCCCTGACACTCTGGATCATTGTGCAGCACGACATAGGAATACAGGACCGGTTCCAGGTTGCCCTCGTCGTTCTCCACCTCACCCGGCTGGGACGCCGTGCCCTCGGCGGACGACAGGGCTGCCGTCAGGCCCGGCCGCCGCCCGTCCGGAATGGCGGATTCCCGCACAGTGTCGTGGGGCTCGAAATACGTGGTACCGAGGGCGCTGTTGACCTGCTCAATGGTGCTGTTGTCCGAGAACGCCTCGACACCGTCCGTACGCCACAAATGAATGTCGAGAACGTCCGGGTTGTCGGACAGATTGAACATGATGTCTTCGGCGGTGCTGGCTTGGCCGCTCATCATCGCGGCGCGGATCATCGTGGTCGCCGACGCGGAAATGCCGGCGTGCTTGCCCGCGAGGAACCGGCGCTCCGCTTCGGCCTGCGCTTCCGCCTGGATGCTCGCGGCCCTCTGATCCGCCTCGAGATGCTCAACCTTCGCCGTCACCGCCTGGTTCACAATGTCGTTCGTAAACTCATCCTTCTCGGTGATGATCTGGTCAATACTTCCGGAAAGCTGAGCCGTTTCCTTTGCCACCAAATTTGAATAATAAAACACCAAACCAATGTTAATAATCGCGATAACAGCGACCAACGCCACAACCGCTGCGGTTATTTTGGCATTCAGGGATTTCATGAACATCATCGGAAGCGATCCTATCCCTCAGCATTTTTGCTTGACGCGGGGAGGCAACACAGAAACGGTCCAACGGACCACGCCACCATAACATGCCAACTGGACCAAAGCTCCGTATTTGGTTCATGTTGTCGCGATTGGAGTCCTTGATTAAAATTGTATGTTCTGCGGAGCCCCCCTCCTTAGCTGCATACTATACCAATAGAGCTTTCATGGCAATTTAATGAATCTACAAGTTCAGCGCATAGCTGATCTTTGAAAATGGAAGCAAGCACTAAGGGTGACCTCGACAATCGTCCATGCGGCGGGGAGCGGTTGCGTCCTTCCGGGTCCACGGCCATGATCCTGTCCGCAACGTCGACGTCGTTTCTTGATCCGCCGCCTGTTCCGGAACCCGAACCTTGATCCTTTCTCGAACCGCCTCCCACCCCACCCCCCGGCCTGTCCCACAACCGTTGACCATTGCCGTTCTGGTGACACTCGCCCGAGGTCCAGGCGCCGGCGGCCACGTCAAATGTTGGGAACGCTTCGCCGAGGCCGCCGCAAGCCTGCCAGCCGGCACACTCGATCTGACCGTCTACACCATGGAAGACGTGGAGACCGTCACACCCCTCACGGAACACGTGCGCTTTCACGGTCTGCCCCCGGCGTTCGGGACCGCCCGGGTTCCGTTTCTGGAGCAGGGGGCGGGACACACGGACCTGGCCTCCCATCACCGGCGCCTCGCCCGCGCCCTGTGTAACGCCGACGTGCTGCACACCACCGACACCTTCACCTTCGCCAAGACGGCCCGTCGGGTGGCGCGGCGTCGGGGCGCGGCCCTCACCGCCTCCATCCACACCGATCTGCCCGCCTTCACGGCGGTGTACTCCCGCGAGATCCTGGCCCGGCTGACCGGGACCGGATGGCTGGGGCGCCGGGTTCTGGACGATCTCGACGTGCCCGGCCGCCTGGGACGCGACGCCGGGCGCAAGGTCGCTCGCTTCTTGGCCGCCTGCGACCGGGTGCTGGTGTCCAAGGCGGCCGACCGCACCCTGGCAAACGGCATCCTGGGACCGGAGCGGGTCAGTTGGCTGCGGCGCGGGATCGACCTGGAGCGCTTCCACCCACGCCACCGCGACCGGGCCCGCCTGCGCATTGACCTCGGCGTGCCGGCGGACCGGCCGCTGCTGCTGTTCGTCGGGCGGGCCGATGACAGCAAGCGCCTGATGACCCTGGGGCAGGCCGCGCGCCGCCTGATCGACGCCGGCCACCCCGTCCATGTGCTGGCGGTCGGCGAAGGCAACCGACGGCGCGACCTCCTGGACCTGCTCGGGCCGGAGAACGCGACCGCCCCCGGCGCGCTGCCCCAGGACGCCCTGCCCCACCTCTACGCCAGCGCCGACCTGTTCGTGTTCCCCTCGGAAAGCGAGGTCTCGCCCAACGTCGTGCTGGAGGCGCGCGCCTGTGGCCTGCCGGTCGTGCTGTCGGCGCGGGACGGTGGCGCGCGCTTCGTCGAGAAGCCGGGGACCGACGGCATCCTGGTCGAGACCCAAGACCCGGCCGCATGGGCGGCGGCGATCGCCCCCCTTCTGAACGATCCGTCTGCGCGTGACGCCTTGGGCGCGCGGGCGCGCGCCGTGGTCGAGCGGACCGTACCCACCTGGCGCGACGTGCTGGAGGCGGACCTGCTGCCGGTCTGGCAGGCGGCCGCGCAGGCCCATGGGCGCCCCCGCTCATGAAGCCCCGCACCCTCCTGCTGGGCGGCCTGAAGGCGGCCGTTTCGCTCGGCTTGTTGGCCGTCATCCTGTCCGGCGTCGATCTCGGCGCCGTGTGGGCACGGCTCGACGGTGACGTGGCACTCGCCGGTCTCGCCGCGCTGGTCCTGCTTCAGGTCCAGGCCCTGGGCGCGGCGGCGCGCTGGCGGATCGTGCTCGCGGTCCACGACCGCCCGCTGCCGCTGGGCACCGCGTGGCGCAACACGCTGCTCGGCCTGTTCGGCAATCAGGCCATGCCCTCGACGATCGGGGGCGACGCGCTACGGCTGTGGAACGGCTGGCGCCTGGGCCTACCGCTGGGGCTGGCGACCCGCACCCTGGTCGTGGACCGGGTGTTCAGCTTCCTCGGCCTGATCCTGCTGTGCGTGGCGGGGCTGCCGGTGCTCGCCGTCCGCGCCGAGGATCCGCTGGTCGCGCGCGGCCTGCTCACCCTGGTGCTCGGCGGGCTGGGCTGTCTGGTGATCCTGCTGGGGCTGCGCCACCTGCCGGCTGGGCTGGCCAAACGCAAAGCCCTGGCACCGCTGGTGGCCCTGTCCACATCCGCGTGGTGCGTGCTGGGCAGCCGCCGCGCCCTGCCCCCGGTGCTGTCGCTGATGCTGCTGCCCCACCTGATCGACATCACGGTGGTCTGGCTGTACGCCCTGGCGTTGGGCACGACGGTGCCGTGGTGGACCATCGCCCTCGTCTTTCCGCCGGCCATCCTGACCGCCGCCGTCCCGGTTTCCATCGCCGGGTGGGGCCTGCGCGAGGGCGCGCTGGTCCTGGGCTTCGGCATCGTGGGCCTGCCCGGAGAGACCGCGTTGGCGTGCTCCCTGCTGTACGGCATCTCCGCCGTGGTCACCGGCCTGATCGGAGGCGCGGTGTGGAGCCTCGGCGATCCGGACGGGCTCGGCGCGTTGCGGCGCGCGCGGCGCGAGGCTGGGCGGCTGGCGAAGGACCCGCACGCCGGCGCTGTCGACGCCCCCTGACCCGGACGCCACCCTTGCGGTTCGGCGGGACGCCCCCATACTTGGAGGCATCCCGCCACCCGCCTGGATGAGGTCATGCCCCGCCGCCGCACCGTCACCCCCCGGGGCCCACGCTGGCTGTCCTGGCTCCGCGCGCCTCTCGTCGGACTGTCCGCCCTTGCCACCGCCGCCTGCGGCCTGCTGACCCCGCTGCCCGAACCCACCGCGCTCGAGGATCGCCTGAGCGCCTTTCCCACCGCGAACCTGCCGCTGGACGGGCCGGTGACGGTGCATTGGGCCCCCCACCAGATCCCGTTCATCGAGGCCACGAGCGACGCCGACGCGGCGTTCACCCTGGGGCTGGTCCACGCCCATCTGCGCCTCGGCCAGATGGAAACCGCGCGCCGGCTCAGCCAGGGCCGCGTGGCGGAGATGGCCGGTCCGATCCCCTTCGTGTTGGACCTGGACCACGCGCTGCGGGTGCTCGGCTTCGACCGCGCGGCCCCGGACATCCTGGCGGCCATGCCGGAGGCCAGCCGCACCTGGCTGACGCGGTTCACCGACGGCATCAACCACTACCTCATGACCGTCGAGGACCTGCCGCACGACTTCGCGGTTCTGGGGCTGGAGCGCGAACCCTGGCGGCCCGAGGAGATCCTCACCATCGGCCGGCTCGCGGGCACCGACATCAACTGGCTGAAGTGGGTGGGCCTGCTGAAACAGCGCGACCGGCCCGACTTCGCCACCCTGCTGGACCGCGAACTGCGCTACGGCGGGCTCGCGCCGTCCAGCGCGGCGGCGGTCTCGGAGGCGGCGGATCTCCGGTCCGGTCACGATCGGGCCCTGACCATGCTGACCGCGATCCTGTCCGGCTGGGGACGCGGCTCCAACAGCCTCGCGCTGGCGGGGTCGCGCACGGCGTCCGGCGCGCCGATGATCGCCAGCGACCCACACCTCGGGGTCTCGCAGCCGAACCTGTGGCTGATAGCCGGCGTGAAAAGCCCGAGCCTGCATGTCGTGGGCCTGATGCCGGTGGCGCTGCCGCTGTTCGCGCTCGGCCGAACGCCGGACATCGCCTGGGGCGGCACCAACATGCGCGCCGCCTCCAGCGATCTGGTGGACGTCTCAGACCTGCCGCCGGATGCCTTCACCCGGGAAACCCATGCCCTGGGCGTGCGGTACTGGTTCGATACGGAGCGCGAAAGCCGCGTCTCGCCCTACGGCCCGGTGCTGTCCGATGCGCCCCTGCTGCCGTTCGGGGAGGGCGAAACGGTGGCTCTGCGCTGGATCGGTCACACGGTCACCGACGAGATCACCGCGCTGCTGCAGGCCGCGCGCACCGACAGCCTAGAGGACTTCCGCGCCGCCCTGGCCCCGTTCGGCGTGTCGGCGCAGAACTTTGTCTATGCCGACCGATCGGGCACCATCGGCCTTGTGGCCGCGACCCAGATCCCACGCCGCAGCGCCGACGCACCGACGCGCCTGATCCAACCGCCCGACGCCATTGCGGCGTGGTGGGAGGACATCGCCAGCACGGCGGACATGCCGATGATCGCCAATCCCGACGCGGGCTTCGTCGCCTCCGCCAACAATCCGCCGGGCGCGAGCCCGTTCCCGATCGGCTGGTTCTTCTCCAGCCCCGACCGGATCGAGCGTCTGACCGAGGTGGTGCATGGCCGAGAGACCCCGTGGACCGTGGACGCCCTTGCCGACCTGCAAACGGATACCCTTAGCCGCAGCGCGCTGGCCCTGCGCGATGCGCTGGCGGAACGGATGGACACGACGCAGACCGCGCATCCGGTCTGGCGGCAGATCGCCGCGTGGGATGGTCGCTATGATGGGAACAGCCGGGGCGCCCTTGCCTTTCAGGCCTTCCTGGCGCCGTTCGCCGCCACGCTGTGGGAGGCGTTGGACCGCCCGCAGGACTGGGACGGCGGCGACGGCAAATGGCGCATCCTGGAGGTCGTGGGCGTCACCGACGATGCGGCCCTCGGCGCGGCGGTTCAAGACGCCCTGGCGGCGGCGGAAGCCCCCCTTGCCGAGTATGAAACCTGGGGCGACGTGCACCGCCTGAGCATCGCCACCGTCCTCGGCACCGCACCCATCATCGGCGGCCGCTACCGGTTCGGGACCGTGCCCGTCGGCGGCGGCCAGGAAACCCTGATGAAGGCCGCCCACCCGGAAACGGTGGAGCCGCACACCGTCCGCTATGGCGCGCAGACCCGGCATATCTCCGACATGGCCGATCCGGACGCGAACTACTTCGTGTTGCTCGGCGGCCAGGACGGCTGGTTCAATAGCACGACGCAGTTCGACCAGATCGACCTGTGGCGGCAGGGCACGCTGGTTCAGGTACCCCTGCGGCCGGAGACGGTGGCCGCTGGTGCCGCCGTGACCCATCACCTGCGCCCGACCGCCACGCGGTAAACGGGGCATTGCCATGATCCCGGACCTGACCCCAGCCCTGCGTCTCTGGTGCGCCGCGCGCCGGCACCGGCTTGAACGGCGGGACGCCGTCGCCGCGCAGGCCCGCACCCTGCTGGGGCTGGTGCGGCGCGCCCGCGCCACCCGCTTCGGCCGCGACCACGGGTTCGACCGCATCCGCTCAGTCGCGGACTTTCAGGCGCGGGTACCGCTGCGCCGCTGGGAAGACATGTGGGACGGCTACTGGCAAGACCCGTTCCCGGTGCTGGAGAACGTCTCTTGGCCTGGGCGCGTGCCGTTCTTCGCCGTGACCAGCGGCACCACCGGCGGTCGCACCAAGCACATCCCGGTCACCCGGCCCATGCTGGCCCAGAACCGCGCCGCTGCGCTCGACCTGCTGGCCTTCCATCTGCGGCGCCGGCCCGACAGCCGCGTCTGGGGCGGCCTGAACGTGATGCTGGGCGGCACCACCGACCTGTCGTCGCCCGCCCCCGGGGTGCAGGTCGGGGACATGTCGGGGATCGCGGCCGCCGCCGTGCCGTGGTTCGCGCGCCGCCTGTCCTACCCGCCGCCCGACATCGCCCTGCTGCCGGACTGGCCGACCAAGCTGGACCGCCTGACCGCCGACCTGCCCGGCCGGGATATCCGGCTGCTGTCGGGAACGCCGTCCTGGGTGCTGGTGCTCGCCGATCGCCTGATGGCTGCGACCGGGGCGGAGACCCTCGGCGCCCTGTTTCCAGACCTGGAGGTGTTCGTCCATGGCGGCGTGGCGTTCGGCCCCTACCGCGCCCGGTTCGAGGCGCTGCTGGCGGGCAGCCGGGCAGAATGCGCCGAGGTTTATCCCGCCTCCGAGGGCTTCATCGCCGTGCAGGACCGGGGCCCGGACGAGGGCCTGCGGCTGATGGCCGACACCGGCCTGTTCTTCGAGTTCGTGCCGACGGACGAACTGGACGCCCCCACCCCCACCCGGCACTGGCTCGCGACCGCCGAGACCGGGCGGGACTACGCCCTGATCCTGAGCACCTGCGCCGGGCAATGGGCCTACATCCTCGGCGACACGGTGCGGCTGGTCGAGACGGATCCGCCGCGCCTGCTCGTGACCGGCCGCACCGGCTGGAGCCTCTCCGTCTTCGGCGAGCATCTCATCGCCGCCGAGGTCGAGGCCGCCGTCGCCCGCGCCGGGGCCGACGCCGGGCTGGACGCCACCGACTGGACCATGGGTGCGGTGGTCCCGGCCCGGCGGGGCGAGACCGCGCACCATCACCTTCTGATCGAGTTCGCCGCACCGCCGTCCGAGCCGGCGCAAGCCACCTTCCGCACCGCGTTCGACCGGGCGCTGGCGGCCGAAAACGAGGACTACGAAGCGCACCGAGCCGAGGGCCTGGACGCGCCGCGCATCACCCCCGTCGCCCCGGGCGGGTTCGCCGCCTGGATGGCGGATCAGGGCAAGGCCGGCGGCCAGCATAAGGTGCCACGCCTGATCGCCGACTCGGAGCGGTTCGCCGCCATGGCCACCGCCCTCGTTCCCGACGCCGCCGGCCCCTGAGGCCCGGCTTTTCTGGATGAGCCGCCGCAACATTCCATGATACGGTGAAGCGGGTAGGCTCAACGCATTTCTACCTTTTTACGTAAAGTGTTAGCAACGTCGCAGCGACTTCGGGCAATGCGCGACGGGGTGGTTGTGCGTCCCCGAGCATCAGAACAATCCATAAGGAGTGCGTGCCCATGGTTCCTCGCGTCAAACTCCTGGCCGCCACCCTCGCGGTGACAGGTGCAGTCTCCGTGTTAACCCCTGGGCTGGCGAGCGCGAACGAGTTCCAGCCTCAGATCGAGCAGCTGTTGGCGAACAAGATCAAACCCTGGCTGTCCGATCCGGTCATCATCTCCGCCGTGAAGGCCCAAAACGCCGAGCATGACGGACTCGAACAGGGCCGCATCGACGACCTCGACCAGCAGTGGCGCGACGAGGCGGAAACCGGGTCCGGTCCGTTGATCGACGCCGTCACGGGCAACGACCTCTCGGCCTTTCTGAGCACCAAAAAGACCGAGTTGGATGGAGTCGTCTCCGAGATGTTCGTCATGGACAATATCGGACTCAACGTTGGGCAGTCCGATATCACATCCGACTACTGGCAGGGCGACGAGGCCAAATGGCAACAGACCTATCCCGTCGGCCCGGACGCCGTTTTCATTGACGAGGTTGAATTTGACGACAGCGCGGAGGCGTTCCTATCGCAGGCCAGCCTGACCCTCGTTGATCCCGAAACAGGCGTAGCCATCGGGGCCATCACCATCGGCATCAACGTGGAAAAGCTGTTCTGAATCATTCATGAACGGAAGGGGTGCGGCGTCAGCGAGCATCGGGGTCCCTAGTTCCACCCTCCACTCCGTGTTCTTCGTTGCCTCCACGCTCCAGCGAGAGTAGGGACCGTCACGAAAAGGTCACCGTCGTGTCCGGATCCCGGGTGGAGAGTAACCGATGAGCATTTCGTTCCGCATCCTCGCCGGCTTTCTGGTCGTCCTGGCGCTAACCGTCGCGGTCGGGACCATCGGCTGGTGGTCCTTGCATCAGACCGCAACGGGGTTCTCGGCGGAACGGCTCGGCCATCAGGCGGTCGGCGACCTGGGCGCTGTCGTCGAAGCCGAGCTGGCCAGCCGGACAAGCGATGACGAGGCCGCTGCGGCGGCGGCCAAGGCCGGCCTGGATCGGATTCTGACGCGGCTCGACCAGCTCGATCAGCGGGAGGACATGCGCACCCCCGTCGCGGCAGCGCGCAGCGCCGTGGAGGACTACCGCGCCAATTTTGACATCTACACCGAAAACGCACGCGAGATGGCGGCGGCGGCCCAGGCCGTGCTCCGCATCAACACGGGGCTGAGCGACATCATCGCCGATGTCATTCAGGGCCGAATCAGCCGTCTGGGACGGGCGCGGATGAGCCTGCGCCAGGAAACCGCTCACCGGGAAGAGGCCGCCAGCCTTCTGGATCGGTCCGCCACCCTGATGCGCGATCTGGCCACCATGGGGCCCCGGCTGACGGAATTCGGACGCTCCGGCTCCGTTCCGGCGCTGTACGCTCTGAAACGGACGCACGACACCATCGAGTCGGGAACCGATGCCCTGCGGCGCGAAGCCGCCGGGATCGAGGGCGTGGACGGGCAGTCCCTTCTCAGGTCGCAGAACGATCTCACGATGGGCATCCGCCGGCTGGTCCGGGCCGTCCAGCGCGAACGGGCCGTGGACGGTCGTCGGCGCCGCACCGAGGCGCTTCTGACGGAGGCGTCCAGCGCCCTGGAGAACAGCGCCGATAGGCTACAGACCTTCGTGACCGCGCGCCTCCAGGCCGCCGAGGCCAACGGGGCGCCCGAGGCCATGCAGGACGCCATGCGGGACGCCACGCTCCGGCTGTCCGACGTGACCATGCTGGTGAACAGCACCCGGGCCATCGAGCAGCGTTTTTTGCGGACTCTGGCCCCTGAGGACCGGGCGGCGCTGGAAACCGCGACCCGTGAGCTGTTCGTCGGCGTCCTCGCGATCCGCCGGATCCTGGGCAGCGGGGTCACCACCGCCCTGGTGACCCGCGTGTCCGAGGCGACGCAGGCCTACCGGCGCGCCCTGGAGCACGAGTTCGACCTGACCGATGAACTCGCGCAGGTCCAGGATGACAAGTTCGTCGCAGGGAAGGTCGCCGAGGCCGCCCTGGACGTCCTGACGTTCCTGGGCGAGGAGACCGCCGCCGTCGCCGAATCGAACGCATGGCAGGCCAGCCACCGCGCGGCGGACGCCTTCGCCACGCTGAATTCCGCGCAGGACACCATCCTCACCGCAAGCCGGCTTCAGGAGCAAGCCGGCACCATCAAGGATGGTATCCTCACCTTCATCTCCGATCCGGACGACGCGACGTCGAAAGCGGTGCGCCGCGGCCTGGGCGCCCTGGCGAACACCAAGGGCGCGCTGATCGCCAACGTCAACGTCAAGGACCCGGAGGCCTCGGCCGCGCTGAATCAGGCGTTCGGCTCCCAGATCGAGGATCTGGCCGATGTCTTCGACACGCTCGTCGTCGATTCAGCCGCGATCCAGCAGGCGGAAATGGCGATGGGAACGGCGCGAGACGACCTTGAAAGCGCGCTGGTCGCGGCCAGTTCGGCGGCCCAGGACCGGGCGCGCGATGACGGCCGCTTCGCGGAAACCCTGCTGTTGGTCGGCACCGGGCTCGCCCTGGCGCTCGGCGTGGTCGGCGCCATCCTCATCGGACGCTCCATCGCCCGCCCGGTGGAAGCCATTACAGGCGTGATGAAGCGGCTCGCGAGCAACGACCTGGACGTGGAGGTTCCCGGTCGAACCCGGCGCGACGAAATCGGCGCCATGGCCGCCGCCGTGGAGGTGTTCAAGGACAACAGCCGCCGGGTCGAGGCCCTTCAGGCGGAACAGGCGCTGGCCGCTCGCCAAAACGAACGGCGCGTGATGGCGGAAATGATGGCGCTCACCAACGCGCTGGACGAGGAGGTGCGCGCCGCCGTCGCCACCGTGCAGGATCAGGCGCACGCGATGCACGACGCCGCCGTCGACATGGCCGAGGCGGTGCAACAGACCGAACACCGGTCCGGCGCGGCCGCCGATGCGTCGCGCAACGCGGCCGGCAATGTCGAGTCGGTCGCCGCCGCCGCCGAGGAAATGGCGGCTTCGATCAAGGAGATCAGCCGGCAGGTCAGCGGCGCCTCGGACATCGCCCAGCGCGCCGCCGCGCAGGCGGAGACCACCAACACCCGGATCCAGGGGCTGGCCCAGGCCGCTGTTCAGATCGGTGAAGTCGTCGATCTCATCAGCGACATCGCCAAGCAGACCAACCTTCTGGCGCTCAACGCGACCATCGAGGCCGCGCGCGCCGGCGAAGCCGGACGAGGGTTCGGCGTGGTCGCCAACGAGGTCAAATCGCTCGCCAACCAGACGGCGCGCGCCACCGAGGACATCGGCACCCAGATCGGCCAAATCCAGACCGCCACCCAGGATGCGGTCGACGCCATCGCCGCCATCGTGGGCGTCATCGGTGAAATCAACGAGGTCACCACGGCCGTCTCGGCCGCCGTCGAACAGCAGACCGCGTCCACAAGCGAGATCAGCCACGGCGCCATGGAAGCCTCCCGCAGCACGCAGGACGCCTCCGACAACATTACCGAGGTCTCCCGATCCACGGAGCAGACCGGCACGCGCGCCCGCGATGTGCAGGACGCGGCCGGGGACGTGCGGACCCGCGTTCAGGCCATGCTGGAGGCGCTGGAACGCATCATCCGGGCAGGCAGCGCGGACGACCGGGATCTGCACCACCTCCACCCCATTGCGCAGGCGGTCACCATCCACGTGGAGGACGGCGCCCCACGCGCCGCGCAGCTTCTCACCCTGGCGCGCAGTGGGGTGGCCACGCTAGACGCCTCGGTAACGGGTCCCCGGGGGCAGGCGCTCACCGTCGAGATCGGCGAACTGGGCCGTTTTTCGGCCAGTCTGGTCGCCCACACGGATCAAGCCACGCACATCCGGCTCGATGTTCCGGAAGAGCAGCAGCCAGCCCTGGACAGGTTCCTGACCCGCAACGCCAACGCCCGGGCCGCGTAACGCCGTGGCTCCCGCTCGGGCGGCCGCAGGGCGGGGTCCGGCCGAACGGGAGCACCTATCCGCGTCCGATCATCAGCCCACGCATCCACCGGCGCCGCGACGCAACGATCAGTATACGGGGCCAGGGGGCCCTCGGGGGACTCGACGTGCGCCCGTGATGCCGGACGACACCGCGGACCTCTGGAAAAATCCAAACCAGAAAATGATTTGCATACATTTTTCATAAAACACGGATGCATATCCGCATTAAGAGAAATGGAATCCTTCCATATGAAACGCTCCCTGCGCATATCATGACAGTATGATGAAGTAATAGGACGGTCTCTGTACAGGCTCCAGCCAATATGGTTCGTCGTTTGCGTAATCCGATACACGCCACGCACCAAGATGAACCGCATCCGGAACAGACCAGACGCGCGCGGACCTTAGCCCAGCACAGACACCGGGCCTGCGCGACCACGGCGGACCGGACTCTGTCCGAACCTCCGGGGACCGGCCCCGGCTTTCGCGGGCATCGCGGCTTGGCGCGCATCCCGGAGGGCCCACCGTGAAAGTCTCGACGCGCGTTCTCGCGGGTTTCCTGACCGTCCTGTTTCTGACCGTGCTGGTCGCCGCCATCGGCTGGCAGGCCCTGGAGCACAGCACGATCGGGGTGCAGACCGAACGGACCGGGCTGCGCGCCCTGGTCCGCTTCGGCGAAACCGTCGAGACAGAAATGCAGGCCCGGCTGGACGGCACATTCAGCGGCGCGGGCGCGGTGCGGGACGGTTTGGACGCCATGGAGGAAACGGTCGCCGGTCTGGCCGACCGGGAAGACCTGAGGGCCGCGGCGGCGGCGGCCCGCGAGGCCATCGCCACATATCGCGCGCACTTTGAAGCGGTGCGCACCGGCACCCAGGCGGTCCGCGCCACGGAAACGCGCGTCGTCGCCCTGAACGCGGAACTGGGGGCCGTCATCGCCGACATCGTGGACGACCGCACCCAGCGCCTCGACGCCGCCCGCACCAGTGCGCGCGCGGCGATTACCGGGCGCGATCAGGCGGACACCCTTGCCAAGGCGCTCCAGGCGGTCTCCACCGGCCTGACTGCGACGACGGCCGCCCTGAATCGATTCCTGAGCGCCAATACGGAGGATCAGGGCCATCTCGCCCACGCGGAGGCCTCGGCCCTCGACACTATGGTGGGCCGCCTCATCGATGCGGACCCGACCGGAACGCTGGTCGATGGCGACGGTCTGCGACGTACCTTAGGGGCCTTCCAGGACGGTCTGGCCGAGGTCAGCACGGTGTCCGAGGAGCACCGAGTGACGCTGGCGGAGCAAAGCGCAGCGCTGGCCGCACTGGAGGTGGCGGTCGACCAGTTCACCAACCGCGTGAACGCCCAGCGGCAGGCGGCTCAGGATCGGCTCGCGGCAGCCCAAGCGGCAGGAGCCGCACCGGAACGGCGGCTGGCGCTGGCCGAAGCGGCCCTGCGTTGGGCCGACATCCAGACCCAGCTGGGCGAGACACGCTTGCGGGAGCAGCACTTCCGCCAAGCCCCGACGGCAGAAACGGCCGACGCGCTCCGCTCCGGGGCCGGCGACCTTCAGACGGCGCTCGCCCGAATCGGCGACCATCACCCGGCGGTGGACGACGCGCTGACCACCCTCACCGACGCGCTCGCCAACGCCGTCGCGGTCTCCACGCGCCTAAGCGCGCTCGACATCGCCCGGGCGGAGCGCATCGACGCGGCGGTGCGCGCGCTGTCGGGCCTGCGCGGCAAGCTGATGACGACCGAATTCGGCTCCGCCGACCTGTCGCAGAAGGCCCTGCGCGCCACCACGGACTCGTTCGACGCGCTCGACACCGCGCAGGACACGATTCGGCTGGCCGAGCATCTGACCGCAGCGGCAACGCGCGCGGAGCACATCATCGTCCGCTACATCGAACACCCGGAGCATGTCCCGGCGGACGATGTCCGCGCCGTCCTGGACCAGGTCGAGGCGCGCCACGCCGCCCTGATCACCAAGGTCCAGGCGACGCGACCCTGGCAGGTCGAATCCCTTACCGAGGCATTCGGCGACCGGGTGCCGACGCTGCGCCGCCTGTTCGAGGATCTGGCGCGGGATTCCGCCGCGATCGTTGAGGCATCCGCCGGAATGGAACAGGCGCGGCACGCACTGGACGCCGCCCTTGAGGACGCCAACCGCGCGACCCAGGCCGCCGCCACCCAGGATCGGACGTTCGCGAAAAGCCTGCTGCTGATCGGGGCCGCCGCCGCGCTCATCCTCGGGCTGATCGTTGCGATGCTGATCGGCCGGTCGATCACCCGCCCGATCAACGCCATCACAGGCGTCATGCAACGCTTGGCGCGAAACGACCTGTCCGTGGAGGTGCCGGGCCGCGCCCGGCGCGACGAAATCGGCGCCATGGCGGCGGCCGTGGAGGTGTTCAAGGACAACAGCCGCACCATCGCCACACTGCAGGCGACCCAAGCGGCGGACGCGGCGCGCGCCAACCGCCGCATCAAAACGGAAATGGTGGCGCTGACCAACGCGCTCGACGAGGAGGTGCGGGCCGCCCTCGACCTTGTGCACGGCAAGGCGCAGGCCATGCACGACGCGGCGGTGGACATGACCGGCGCGGTGGACCAGACCGAGACCCGATCCGACGGCGCGGCCTCGGCCGCGCGCGATGCGGCCGCCGGCGTGGACGCGGTGGCCGCCGCCGCCGACGAGATGGCCGCATCGATCCAGGAGATCAGCCAGCAGGTCTCGGGAGCAACCCGCGTCGCGACCCGCGCGGTGGCCGAGGCCCAAGCCACCGATACGCGGATTCAGACCCTGGCGACGGCGGCCGCTCAGATCGGCGCGGTGGTCGACCTGATCAGCGACATCGCGAAGCAGACCAATCTGTTGGCCTTGAACGCCACCATCGAGGCCGCGCGCGCCGGCGCGGCCGGCAAGGGCTTCGCCGTCGTCGCCCATGAGGTCAAGACGCTGGCCAGCCAGACCGCCAAAGCCACCGATCAGATCGGCGCCGAAATCGGCACGATGCAGGACGCAACCCAAACGGCGGTGGACGCCATCGCCCGCATCGTCCGCGTGATCGGCGAGATCGACACCATCACCACCGGCGTCTCGGCCGCCGTGGAGCAACAGGCCTCGTCCACCGCCGCCATCCGGGACAGTGCCGCGCACGCGGCGACCAGCACCCAAACGGCCTCCGACCACATCGGAGCCGTCGCGGAGGCGGCCGATCGAACCGGCACGCGCGCCCGGCAGGTTCGCGGCGCGGCTGAAGAGGTTCGGGGCCGCGTGCGGCGCATGCTGGAGGATCTGGACGCCCTCATGCAGTCCGGCGACGCGGCCGAACAGGCGGAGCATCACCTTCAGCCGGTGCATCATCCCGTCACGGCGTGGGTCGAGGGCGGCGCCCCGCAGAGCAGCCGCCTGCTGGGGCTGGCCCACAGCGGCGTCTGCACCTTCGGCCCGGACCTCCAGGGCACGCGGGGACAGGCCGTCACGGTGGAGCTTCCCGGCCTGGGCAGGGTGGCCGGCCGCCTGATCGCCCGGACCGAGCAGGCGGTTCACGCCCGCCTGGAGGTCGAGGACGGTCAGGGCGCGGCGGTACTCCAGGCCCTCCGCGAGGACGTCCCGGCCGCGGACACGCCCCCCGCCCAAAGGCTGGCGGCCTGATTGACGGCGGCACCCAGAGCCATCCTGAGCCCGTTCGGCGGTGGAACGGACCCGCCCGTTCAGGCCTCGGCCGGTATTACGCGGAGGCGGCCGCGCCGGATTCGGGCCGGTCCTCGACCCGGGCGCGCCATCGGTCCGCGCCGCCCCGGTTCTCCAGATAGTTCATCAAGGCGGCCACGGGCCGGCGGTCGTACCGCGCACCGACGCCCTCCATCAGTTCCTCCATCGCGGACTCCACGGACATCGGTCCCCGGAACGCGCGCGGGCTGACCATGCCGACAAAGGCATTGGCGACCATGACGATCCGCGCCGCGACGAGGATATCCTCGCCCTTCCGGCCGTCGGGATAGCCCTTGCCATCCCAGCGCTCCTGGATCTGCCGCAGACACTCGGCCACCGGGAGATCGAACGCGACCCCGCCCAGCAGATCGGCGCTTTGCACCACGGCGGCCCGCACCGTGTTGATCTCCTCCACCGTGATGGGACCGCTGCGGGTCAGGATCTCCTCCGGCACCAGGATCTTGCCCAGATTCATCAGAGTTCCGACGATATCGACGGTGCGGCATACCGCGTCGGGTTCCCCCATCTCGCGCGCGATGGCGAACGCCAGCTCCGCCACCCGTGCCGAGTGGTCGGAGGAATATGGGTCCCGCCGATCCACCAGCCCGACCAGTGTCGCGACAAGATCGCGCAGGGTGGTCTCGCGTCGTTCCCGTTCCGCCATCAGGTCCGAGACATCCTCCAGCACCATCAACACGGACCGGGGCTGGCCCGTCGTCGTCGGGAGCGGAATATGGTCGGTCTTCACCATGCGTTGGGCGCCATCCCGCTCGAGGGGCGCGACGTCGCGAACCGGCGCGCCCCCCAACAGCGCGTTGGCGTTCGCCGCCTGAAGACGCCGGGCCACGCGCGGCCCCATGACCTCCGTTACGGTCCGGCCGATCATCTGGTCCGGGGTCAGCCCGGTACCCCAGGCGGCCCCGGCGTTGGCGAAGGAATACCGGCCGTCCTCGTCGACGGCGGCAATGGCGGTCGGCTGTCCGTCCGTGACGATGCGCACGAAGGCGGCGGTCTCGCGCAGCCGGTCGGCGGCGCTCTGCTGACGGGCCGCCATCTCTGTCAGGCGCACCGACACGCCATAACGCCACAGGACCGCCGCCGCGCCCAGAAGCCCCAGCACGGCGACCGACAGCCCGATCAGCAGCACACGTCGCGGCGTGCCCGTCAGGTCCAACGCCTCGGCCTCGTTGAGGGTGTACACCAGCGCGCCGCCGATGATCGCCGCCAGCACCAGGACCGCCACCACGGCCACCATCGCCCGACGCACACCGGCGACCGCCGCCTCATCGCCGCCGACATCCAATGCCCCGCCTGCGGAGTCACTGCGGCGTGATCCAGCCCCTGTCTCAACCGACGTCACGACCGCCTCCCCAACACAACGACCCGGATCCGATGGTGCGATGGGGCGGGGACGGACGCAAGCCTGAGATGGATCACACCGCCATCTTACATCCATTGCGGTCGGTTGGCGCAGTCTTGGCGGATCGCCGCGCGCGCCACCCCGGTTCAGCCGGCCGGCCCTGCCGGGACAGACGATGGCGCCACCACCCGGTTTCATGGATCGAGTACACGGGTCGATAGTGGACGATCCTGGTATCCGGCACCGGGATCTGGTTGTCGAGTCTGTAGGAGGTCCCGTCTCGCCGCGCCCGTCCCCAATACCCCCGCCCGGACGGCCGGCCCATACGCCTATGTCCGCAGCCTTAGCGCAGACCGCACCAGAACGGCGTTACCGTCGGATCCCGTTCGGGCGGGTGACTCGGCTCCAACGACGAGTCGCGCGTCCTTAACACACGCCTGCCACGGGTTCCGTACCGCGCCGCGGGCGTGCGGGTCATTGGCGGGACCAAGCAGAGGAAGCCCCGCGGGCGTGTCACCCGGCGGAAACCAGACCGCGCCGGTTGGCGGCCCAAAGACTACCAGCCGGCGGCCTGAAGGCGCCGCCAGACCGCACGCTTGGCATCGTCCGTCATGCGTGACCAGTCCCGGATTTCATCGATATGCCGACCGCAGCCCGTGCACAGCCGTGTGTCGGCATCAAGCCGACAGACGGACACACAAGGCGACGGCACGCTCTCCCAATCCGCCGACAGCGCATCGGCCGGGTCGATCCGGCGTGGGGCGCGCGATCCCGCCATCCGGCTTAGCACCCGCCGTCCTTCAGGGCGGTCAGCTCCCGCAGGGTGCCGCGCAAGGCCATCGACCCGAAATCCTGGATCACCTCTTCCGCGACACCGTTGTCATGGTAGCGCAGACGCACCTCGTAATCCGGCAGGCTGCTCTGGCTATCGGCCGCGAAGAAGCTGAGAACCATGCGCCAGGACGGCCCGTTCAGGAGCGCGTTGTCCGGCAATTCGGACAGCTCGCCCGCCGGCACCGCCTCGGCGATGACGGCCGTGGCCTGCATCGGACCGGTCGTTTCCGATCCATCGAACAGCGGCGCCGTGAACATGCGCTCGCCTTCACTGGCGGCCTCAAGAACACGCCGGGTGTGCTCCGCCGGCAGCAGAACCGCCGGACTGAGTTCCATCTGGGTCTGCTCCGGCTTGTCGAAGTCCGCCACGCCGCCCGCGTCGTCACCGCCATCCGGTGCCATACGCGCGCGACCGTCGATGAGTTGATCAACGGTGCCGTTGCGCTCCGAGCGAATGCGGAAGCGATAGCGGGTCGAATCCTTGCTTTCCCAGGAAATGAACGACCAGTCGGTGCGAATCGGCTCGCCCCGATTGTAATAGAGATCCAGCTTGGTGCGGGTCTCCATGGCCCAGCCGTCGCAGGTGTCCTCGATCCGATAGGTCATGGTGCCGTTGGCCGTGGCGATGGGGCTGCCCGGCGCCCGACTGATGAGCCGCAGGTCGTATACCGCCTCATGCGAGACAAGCGCGGACCCGGCGGCCGCGTCCGTGCCCGTCGACCCGCCATCGCCCGTCGCCACGGTCTGCGCGCGGGCGACCCCCGACAGCCCAACCATCAGGGCGGACAGCAGCAGCAGCAGCGTGGCCCCCCGTCCCCACCAGCGCGCCTCGGACTCCCGCGGCACCGCGCAGGCCTCCGCGACACGGGACGGACCGATAGGGGACGGGGCGGTTCGGGACGGGAAAACGGCGCGCGTCATACGAAGGCTCTCCTGATCATCTCGGTCCGCCGGGCGTGTCGGCACGACTCATGCCGTCACGCCCCATGGTCAGACGTGGGGCTGGGGCTCACAATTCCAAGTCGACGCCGGGAAAGCGGCAACACCGGGGCAGGTTCGGGCGCCGCGCCCTGCGCCCCGCACGGACTCAACGGCGCCGCACGAGCAGCAACCCATCCCGGATGGGCAGCAGACAGGCATCCACCCGCGCGTCGTCCTGGATTTTGCGGGTCAGCGCGCGAAGGGCGACGGTGTTTTCGCCGGTGCTGGCCGGATCGGCCACGGTGCCGCGCCACAGGACATTGTCGAGCGCGATCAGCCCCCCGGGCCGCACAAGCTGGAGGGTCTGCTCGTAGTACCCATCGTATGCCGGCTTGTCCGCGTCGATGAAGGCCATGTCGAAATCGCCGGCCCGCCCCTCGGCGATCAGCACGTCGACCCCGTCCGACGCCGGCCCGACGTGCAGGTGGATGCGCTCGCTCATGCCGGCCGCGTTCCAGTGACGGCGGGCGATCTCGGCGAACGCCGGCGAGTCGTCGAAAGCTCGGACCTCGCCGTCCTCCGGCGGCAGCGCGTAGGCCACGGCCAGCGCGCTGTAGCCCGTGAAGGTCCCGATATCCAGAGTCCGCCGGGCGCCGATCAGCCGCGCGAGAAAGCCGAGCAAGGCCGCCTGCTCCGCACTGCTGGCCCAATGCGCGTTCTCCATCCTTTCGGTTTCCTCGCGCAGCGCGGCCAGAGGCCGGGGCTCCACGATGCCGACCTCGCGCACATACGCGGCCAGGGCGTCGGAGAGTTCCAGCATGCATCAATCTCCCGTGACGGTTGGTTGGTCGGTTGGTTGCGGTGGGGGCGCCCTCCGGGTCTGGGATCAGCGGCGTCGGGGCCAAACAGCCGCACTTTGGAACAGCCGCACGCTGTCAGCCGCGCTTAAAACGCCGCAGCCCGCCCCGGTCATGCCGAGACGGGCCACCAATCCGCGGATCATGGCGCCGCAGCTTAACCCCAGTCGGTCAAAACCGGATCCACAGAAAGGGCCCGTTTTGACACGATCGGGCCTCGAGCATGGTGCGTGACATCGGACTCACACGAATGGCTCTATTATATTGATATTCATGCAATTCGTCGTCGCGATCTGTTCCAGATCGCTCGGGTTTTGCTCTAGTCGCC
Organism: Roseospira marina; assembly: GCF_014197855.1. Classification (GTDB taxonomy): domain Bacteria; phylum Pseudomonadota; class Alphaproteobacteria; order Rhodospirillales; family Rhodospirillaceae; genus Rhodospira; species Rhodospira marina. The sequence continues at coordinate 129,147 of NZ_JACIGJ010000005.1, read as the reverse complement.
GCCGTCACCATCCCCATACATCTGCTCCTGCAGATACCCGGCAACGCCGACCTGATCCATGAGATGGTGCTGAGTTTCCAGCCAGTCGATATGCTCCTCGGTGTCATCGAGAATCTCGCGCAGCAGGGCACGGCTGACGTAATCCTGCTTTTCCTCACACAGAGTTACAGCCTTCACGAGGGTGTCGCGCGCTCCGTATTCCAGGGCCAGGTCGCCCTTCATGCACTCGGGCACGGTTTCCCCAATGCTCAGTGTGTGCAGGTCCTGAAGATTGGGAAGACCGTCCAGCAACAGAATACGCTCGATCACCTTGTCGGCGTGCTGCATTTCCTCAATGGATTCGTGATAAACTGTGTCGGCGAGCCGGAGGAACCCCCAGTTCTTCAGCATACGCGCGTGCAGAAAATACTGATTAACGGCCGTCAACTCATTGGTTAGCACGGCGTTGAGCGTTTCGAGTACAGTTTTGTCACCCTTCATGCCCTGTCTCCCCGAGGCGCTGTTGTCCTGGCAGGCGACACGGCGGGTCCCGCCGCACGGGTCATGACCGTGACGCCACCTAAGACAATGGGCACCCCGACTGGGATTGCCATGGGCGGAAGGCAAAAAGCACTCGTTGCGGCGGACGGCCCTCACCGTCCGCGCGCTCTCAAGGCTGCCAAGACCGGGGCGTGTGACCCCGGGTTTTAGCCGGTTCCCGCCAGACGACGCGATATCCGTCAACGAGACCGGCGAGCCGCGATCCCCTCCAGATCGCTTTGAATCGGCTCTACGCGCTCAACTCGGTCCGATCACGACGCTCCTGCGGCTGCTCGGCCCGGATCAGGGCCGCCATCCGGCGGACACAGCGTGCGCATTGCGGTTTTTCGCCGCAGGCATGGAACACATGCGACACGCGCCGCGCGCCCAATTGGACCGCATCCCGCACCTGCGACTCCCGCAGACCTTTGCAATTGCACACGTACATCGGCTTTCCTCGTTCCGCCAGTTCCGCATGTCGTGATGCTACCGAGATGATTTTAAGAATGCAAATGAAAACCGATCTCAACAATAAGCCCCGAGAACGCCCGACGCTCACGCGCCGTTCGTGCGTCAGAGGTGATACACCACGGTGTCCATACGGGTCCGGTCCTCCAACGCCAGGGAGGTCGGGACGCTCAGGTGGGCCGCCACCCGCATGCCCTGGCGCGGCAGGAACGACCGGCCCGGATCCGCCATCAGAACCGTCGCGCCGGCCGCCGCCCGCGCGCGCAGAAAGGCCAAGACACGATCGGCCATCGGCTGTTCGTAGCAGACGTCGCCGGCCAGGACGACCGACCAAGGGGCGGGACGGGACAGGTCCGTCGTCAGGTCGTCGCAACGGGCCTCGATCCGATCCGCAAGACCGTTCAGCGCCGCATTGGCCGCGATGGCGGAGACGGCCAGGGGGTCGACCTCCACGCAGGTCACATGGCGTGCCCCCGCCCGCGCCGCCGCCAAGCCGACGAGACCGCCGCCGGCCGCAAAATCCAGAACGTCGCGGTCCCGCACGAGGGCCGGCGTGTCTAGGATATGGCGCGCCAGGGCCTGCCCGCCGGCCCAGGCAAAAGCCCAGAACGGCGGCGCCAGCCCGGTTGCGTTCATACAGGTCTCGGTCGCCTGCCACAGGGCCGTCACCTCGGTCGCCAAATGCAACCGTAGCTCCGGCACCAGCGGCGGGGCCTCGACCACCGTATGGTCTGCAATGAAGGCCCGCCGCCCGGCCTCCGCCGTTAGGTCTCGCGTCAGGGCGCCAGATCCTCGCCCGCGATGGCGCGGTCGAGCAACGCCAGGGTCTCCGCGCGCCCGAACAGCGCGATGAACGATCCCATGCGCGGCCCCTGGTCCTGGCCCAGAAGGATCTGGTACAGCGCCTTGAACCAGCCCTTGAGGTCGCCGAACGTCTCCGTGTGGGCCTTGCCGACCTCATAGACCACGGTCTGCAGGGCTTCGGCGTCCGCGTCCGCCGGCACCTCGGCGAGAGACGCCCGCAGCTCCTCCAGCGCCTTCGCCTCGGCGGCTTCGGCCGACCGATACTGCCTGTTCGGCAGCACGAAGTCCCGATAATACGCGATGGCGTGATGCACTAGGCCGTTCAGGATCGGCGCCGTCTCCGGCGATGCGCCCGGCGCATACCGGCCGATGTAGTGCCACAGCACGGCCGGATCCTCGGAGTGGCAGACGCTGGCCAAATTCAGCAGGATCCCGAACGACAGGTGGGCAACCTCGCGCGGCGGGGCGCCGTCGTGAATGTGCCAGACCGGGTTGTTGAGGCGGTCCTTGGGTGCCTGCGCCGGGAACTTCTCCAGGTACGTCAGATAGTCGTCCACGTTGCGCGGGATGACATCGAAGTACAGCTTCTTGGCCGCGCGCGGCTTCTGGTACATGAACAGCGCGAGGCTTTCCGCGTTGGCGTACTTCAGCCAATCCTCCACGGCGAGGCCGTTGCCCTTCGACTTGGAGATCTTCTGCCCCTTGTCGTCCAGAAACAGCTCGTAGGTCAGGGTGACCGGCGGCTCCCCCCCCAGGATCCGGCAGATGCGGCTGGACAGGCGGACGCTGTCGATCAGGTCCTTGCCCGACATCTCGTAATCGACCCCCAGGGCATACCAGCGCGTGCCCCAGTCGGCCTTCCATTGCAGCTTGCACCGGCCGCCGGTGACCGGCGTTTCCACCCGGCGGCCGTCGACGTCCTCATAGACGATCGTGCCGGCGTCGGGGTTGGTCTCCAGAACCGGCACCTGCAACACCTGACCGGTCTTCGGGCAGACCGGCAGGAAGGGCGAATAGGTCGCCCGCCGCTCATCGCCCAGGGTCGGCAGGACAACATCCCGTACCGCGTCGTAGTGGCGCAGGACGGTCAGAAGCGCCGCGTCCAGCCGGCCCGACGTGTAGCATTCCGTCGCCGACTGGAACTCGTACTCGAAGCCGAAGGAGTCGAGGAACGCCCGCAGGCGCGCGTTGTTGTGGTGGCCGAAGCTTTCGTGGGTGCCGAAGGGATCGGGAATGCGAGTCAGCGGCTTTCCCAGATGCTCCGCCACCATCGCCTTGTTGGGGATGTTGTCGGGCACCTTGCGCAGCCCGTCCATATCGTCCGAGAAGGCGAACAGGCGGGTCGGAATGTGCGGCGCCAGCAGTTGGAAGGCGCGCCGCACCATGGTGGTACGCACCACCTCACCGAATGTGCCGATGTGCGGCAGGCCAGAGGGTCCGTACCCGGTTTCGAACAGCACATAGCCTTTATCCGGAACCTGCCCTTTCAGCCGTTCGTTCAGGAGCGTGCGGGCTTCCTGGAACGGCCAGGCGTTGCTCTCGCGCGCGGCGGCCCGAAGGTCGTCGACGGACGCGGGGTCAGACACGGAGGGCGAGGCGGTAACGGACGATGCGGACATGGCGCACTCTTTCGGGTGGAACCGGGAGGATCAGAACACGGTGGAGACCGCCCCGCGCCGACGCAAGACGCGGAACGCGACGCACTCTACCACAGACACGCGCGCCGCGCCGTTGGGGAACGGCGCGGCGGCACGGGTACGGCGACGTGGTCCGGGGCGCGAGGGCCCGGATCAGGCCGCGGACAGGAGTTTTTCGACCTTCAGGGTCGCGGCGTCGGCATCAATGGACTCGATCGCCGCCAGTTCCCCGACCAGACGCTCCAGCGCCTGCTCATAGATCTGCCGCTCGGAATATGACTGCTCCGGCTGGGTCGCGCCACGGAACAGGTCGCGGACCACCTCGGCAATCGAGACCGGGTCACCGGAATTGATTTTCTGCTCGTATTCCTGCGCCCGGCGGCTCCACATCGTGCGCTTCACCCGGGCACGCCCCTTCAGGGTGGTCAGCGCGGTCTGCATTTCCTGTTTTGTGGACAGCTTGCGCAGGCCGGATTTGTTGGCCTTCGCCACGGGCACACGCAACGTCATGCGATCCCGCTCAAAGGAGATCACGTACAGCTCCAGGTCCATGCCGCCGATGGTCTGGGTTTCGGTCGCTTCGATCAGCCCCACGCCATGCGTCGGGTACACAACATGATCACCAACGGAAAACGCCGCCTTTTTTGTCATGGTCTCACTCTTCGAAGTACAATCCGGTCGGATGACGGGCCGCCGCCCGTCGAAAGCGCATGCGCGTTGGCCCCCTCCACTATCCACGAGGGGACGGCAGAGTGCGGACTCCCCGCCAACGCCCGACACCCACACGGTCCCTCCAACGGCACCGCCCCCCGCGTCCGGGCGCAAAACGGATCGGGCCACGCGACCGCCGGCCGCGTACGCCGCACTCGCCGGGCCGAGCGCCCCTTCGGGCGCCACTACCGCGCCCCGGAGCCCGCCCGGATCAAGACGTCCGCGGTTCAAGGCGTTACGCGCCGCAACCCCGCCATCACCGCCGAGCCGCCGTATTCCCGTTGCGACCGCGACGAGACCCGCCCTGCGTCAAGACCTAAAAATCTGCGTCTGCCCGTGCTCGTTCCCGTGGCCGCATCACCGCAGTCCGTTATACTCCCGGGAGCGCATCCCCTGGAGCCGACATGCCGAAATCAGACACGACATAGGAAAAGGCGTGCCATTTCCGGCCCACCCTGTTGCCGGAACGCCCTCATCCCGGAAAGATGAGGTCAACCAACAACACGTCACCGTGGGCCATCGAATACCCGGTCTCCCGTGTGTCCTATGGCCGACGTCCGGTCCACCGATGATCAGTCAAGCGGCGTCACCGCCCTTCCCGCGTCTTGCGTGGAAACGTAGATACCACAAAAGTTCAACAAAAGACAGCCGCACGTATCTGCCCATAAAACAGGCAGGCTATCCGCGTCCAAATGCTAGCAAATCACTATTGTTTCGACCATAAGGAGGCAGGCCCACGAGACCGCCCCGGCTGCTACGGCCGATCCGCCCGCTCCATCTCGCCCATCGGGCACATCGAATCGGCGGAAGCCCCCGGTGCGCGAGCCCTCGAATGGACCCACGCCCGGGAAACGCCCGTGTCAGGTATTGCCGGCACCCGGCTTTTCGCTCAACAGAGCTTTCTTGTCGGGTTTGTCCTTCCATTCGTCCGAATCCGGCAAGGGATCACCCTTGCGCGTGATATTCGGCCACTTTTCGGCGAACTCGCGGTTGAGCTCCAGCCACGCCTCGGCCCGGTCGTCCGAGTCCGGCAGAATGGCCTCTGCGGGACATTCCGGCTCGCACACACCACAGTCGATACACTCATCGGGATTGATGACGAGGAAATTCTCGCCTTCGTAGAAGCAGTCCACCGGACACACTTCGACGCAGTCCTGATACTTACACTTGATGCAATTCTCGGTAACAACGTACGTCATCGAACTTCCGCTCCACTCAAGTCCGGGCGGCCCGCGCATCCGATCGCCGGGTCCGTCCCGCCGGTCGCCCCGTCATCCGGAGCTTCCCGCGCGCCGCGTGGCCTCAGGCCAGCCCGCGCCGTTCCAAGACACGTTTACGCGCCGCGCCGCTGTCCTGATCATCGACATACAACAATCCGGTCAGACGGCGCATCAGGTTGGCCTCGTACTCGTGCACGAGGCCGTCGGCGTACACGACGTCCCACAGCATTTCCAGAAGTTCGATGCGTTGATCGTACTCAAACGCATCCTTCAGCACGCGGGAGGGGCCATACAGATCGACGCGCTCGGTATTGGTCTCGCGCGCCTCCTTGTACAGCGCCTCGGCATCCACGCGGGCGAGGCCGAAGCGCTTTTGCAACAGGTCCCGAATACGGGCATGCTCGTCCTCGTCCACGGCGCCGTCCATCATGGCCGCTTCCGTCAGCAGCAGAGCGGCCGCGAATTGCACCTCGTCGCGCTTCGGCTTCGTCTCGTCGCCCTGCTCGTCACCGAACAGGATATTTCGAAGGGCATGAAGCATCGTTCGCCGCGCCACCTGTCGCCAGGGTTGTCAGGAGCCGTTTGGTGGGTCACTTAAGCACTCATGCGCAGGCCCTGCAAGACCCGTTCGGGGCCCCCAACCGCCGCGCGCGTCCAGTGTCACGGCCCTGTCATCGCCCCCGATTCCCGAGCGTACACCAATGCCGTCCCCCCAACCTTCCGAGCCGATCAACGCCCCGGTCGTGCCCCCTGCGACCGGCACCCCTTATCCGCATGCGCCGGCCGCCGTGCGCAACCGGGGTCCGATCGGAGAGGTGCTGACCCGTGTCCTGCCGCCCGAGGGCACCCTGCTGGAGATCGCCTGCGGCACGGGGGAGCACGCCGCCTTCCTGGCCGCCACCCTGCCCGGCTGGCACTGGCGCCCGACCGAGGCGGACCCGGCCATGGCCGCCGGGGCCGCCGCACGGCTTGCCGCCGAAGCGCCCGGGAGGGTCGCGCCGGTGCGCCGGTTCGATGTCCGGGACCGGCCCTGGCCCGCCGTCCTGACCGAAGGCGTGACGGCCATCCTCGCCATCAACCTGATCCATATCGCGCCCTGGTCGGTCACCGAAGCCTTGATGGCCGGCGCGCGCGATGCCCTCCCACCCGAGGGAACGCTCATCCTGTATGGCCCGTTCAAACAGGACGGACGGCACACGGCTCCGAGCAACGCAGCCTTCGACCAATCCTTGCGGGCGCGCAATCCGGCCTGGGGCGTGCGGGATCTGGAGGCCGTGACGGCGGAGGCCGCGTGCCACGGCTTGGCTTGGGCCGAAACCGTCGCCATGCCGGCCAACAACCGGATCGTCGTGTTCCGGAAGACCTGACCCGACGCATCAAGGCGCGCGCGGCCCATTGACGCCCGCGCCGGCCCCTGCAATAACCGTCCGGCGATGCTGCCGTAGTGGCCTCGCCCGCATCCCCGGCCCGGGTGGCGGAATTGGTAGACGCACCGGACTCAAAATCCGGCGGTGGCAACACCATGCGAGTTCGAGTCTCGCCCCGGGCACCAAGACGATCCTCTTGCCGCACCCGCCTTCGACAACGAAGGGCGGATCCATTCGGACCCGCCATCCACTCGTTTGGCCGTCTGCAGAGACGCCCCTACTTCGGGCCCCTACTTCAAACCCATGCAGTTGGCGTAGTAGGTGACCGTCGCCGGCCAGTCGGAGAACATGCCGACCACGCCGACGTCCTGGGCCAGCACGTCGACCAACTCGTACATGACACCGTCACTGTCGGTCACATCGCGGATGGACTGGTAGTACCAGCCGCCGCCGGTAACCAGCGGACCGGACCGTTCCAGGGTCCAGGTGATGATCTTCAGGCCGGCCGCCTTCGCTTCCTTGGCATAGGTCGACGGGACGATCTTGCCGTCCTCCACCGTCACCAGCATGAACAGCGCCGGGGCGATGTAGTTGACGCCTTTTTCTTTCAGCTCGGCCATGGAGTGCGCCCACGTGGACGGATCCATGTTGCTCCAGCTCTCCTCGCCCGTACCCTCGTCCAGGAACACGGCCTGCTTGCCGAACTCGGGCTCATTCTCGATCCAATACAGCACATCGTCGAGGTTGAAGGACTGTGGCCAGACATCGGAGGCCGGAATGCCCGCCGCCTTGTATTCGTCGATCATCTTCTGGGCGTAGGCGTCCTGGGTGAAGCCATCGAAAGGCATCTCCACGGCCGGGGTCTTCAGCTCCGGCGTGAACTTGCCGCCCAAGCTTTTAATCAGGTCGATGGATTCGGCGTGGGTCATGACCGTGCCGCCCTCGACGGCGTACAGGTCCGTGCGCCAGTTGGCGGTCGCGTCCATGTAGTCCTCGACCGTGGTTGCGGACGTATCGGCCGCGTCCATCTTGCCCACCAGCGTCTTGAACTCGGCCAGCGTCACGTCGGAGGTGCGGCATTCCGCCTGCGCCTTGGCGTCACCGCTGGCCGGCACGAACGGCTGGGTGCACTTCTCCGCCAGATCGGTGGCCAGGATGTTGGTGGTGGTGTGCAGGTCGTTCTGCGCGTGGCGGCAGACCAGTTCCTTGTCCTTGGTGAAGGCCACGTCACACTCGATGATGCCCGCCCCCATGCGCGCCGCGGCGGTGTAGGACTGCTTGGTGTGCTCCGGAAACTGCAGCGCCGCGCCACGGTGGCCGATCGAGAACAGGGTGCGCTTGACGGGCGCACCCATGCAGGCGGTCAACTTGTCCTTCAGCGGGCCGTCCTTCATGCGATCAATCAGGTAGTAGGGGCGCGGCCCCACCTCGACGACATCGGCGGCCAAAGCCGACGCACCGACCACGAACGCGGTACCAGCCGCCAGCGAGGCGAGCGAAAACGTCTTCTTCATGTCTGCGAGACCTCTGCATGATTGCGGGTGAAGCCAATGCGGCGGACCGCGCACGACCGGTCCCCGGGACGGGATCCCGCAGGCTCGACCCAGGCGCGACGCGACCAGGGGACCTGCTCTAGCGCAAGACCATTTCCCTGCGATGACGAGTCGGTGAAGGTTCCGTGATGTCACCCGCAACGCGGAATGCTCTGGGGCGGGTGACGGCCGCCCTTGAGGGCGCGGCGACCGCTCGCGCGGACACGGACGGCGAGGACCCGGAGAACGGGGCCCTGGTCTGAGACCCCACCCACTCGGGTCAGGACCTCACTCTGCCGCACGCTCCGCGTCGTCGGCCTTTTCCGCCCGGCGGCGGGCCGCCCTTCCGTGCTGGCGCGCGACGGCGGCACCCTTTTCGCTTTCCAGGGCCTGCACACCGGCGGCCAGGGTCAGCGTCCGTTTCAGCTCGCGCAGCTTGCCGTGATGGGTGACCTTCATCCCGAACACGTCCTTCAGATAGAACACGTCCACCACCCGTTCGCCGTAGGTGTTGACGCGCGCGCTGGCGATCTGAAGGTTCAGGCCGGTCAAGGCGTCGGTGACCGCGAACAGGAAGCCCGGCCGGTCCCGCCCGTTGACCTCGACCACCGTGTGCGTCTTCGAGGCCACCTCGTGGATGATGACGCGCGGCGGCACCGGGAAGGCCCGGGCGCGCGCCGGCAGTGTCCGGGATTTCCGCGCCAGCTCGGCTCGCAAATCGATGCCCCCCCGCACGGCCTCGGTCACGACCGCCTTCACTCGATCAAGCCGAGACGGGCTGTCCAGCACCCCGCCCTCGGCGGTCTGCACCGTAAAGGTGTCCAGCGCCATGCTGTTGGCCAGGGTGAAGATGCGCGCGTTCAGAATCGATCCACCGGCCAGCGCGATGCCGCCGGCAATCTTGCTGAACAGGCCGGGATGGTCGGGCGCATAGACCAGGATCTCGGTCACGCCCCGGGCAGGGTCCACCTGCGCGTCGACCATGACGATGGCATCGGGCGTTTCGCCGCTGTCCTCCGCCGCGAAGATCAGGCGCGCGTGGCGGGCCTGGGTTTCCGTGTCGAAACTCAGCCAATACCCCGGATACCCGCGTCCAAGGTAGTCCTCCACCCGGTCGGCGGGACAGTCGGACAGAGCGCCCCGCAGTTGATCCTTGCGCGCGCCCACCCGACAATCCTGCGGCTCCGGCACCATGTCGCCGACCAGGAACTCCTCGGTGCGGCGATACAGATCGCGCAGAAGGCCGCCCTTCCAGTTGTTCCAGATGCCCGGACCGACGGCCATGATGTCCGCGCTGGTGAGCACGGCCAGCAGCAGCAGGCGTTCCGGCGACTGCACAAGCTCCGCGAAGTCCTCGATCGTCTTGCGGTCGTCCACATCCCGCTTGAAGGCGATCCGGCTCATGGCGAGGTGGTGCAACACCAGCCACGCCACCGTCTCCGTCTCCTCGTCGGTCAGACCGAGTCGCGGACACAGCTCCTGCGCCACCTCGGCACCCAGCTCCGAATGGTCCCCGCCCCGCCCCTTGGCGATGTCGTGCAGCAGCACCGCGACATAGAGCGCCCGGCGCGACGAGACCTTGTGAATGACCTCGGTAGCGACCGGAAGCTGATCGGACAGCGCGCCGGTTTCGATGCGGTGCAGAATGCCGATGGCCCGGATGGTATGCTCGTCCGTCGTGTACACGTGGTACATGTCGTACTGCATCTGGGCCGTGACGCGCTCGAACTCCGGAATGAAGCGCCCGACCACACCGGCCTCGCTCATCAGACGCAAGATGGTGTCCGGCTCCTTCCGGTGGGTCAGCAGCGCCATGAACAGCGCGTTGGCCTCGGGATCGGAACGCAGCCCCTTCACCCGCGCCAGATTGTCCGTGATCAAGCGTAGGGTATCCGGGTGGATGTCCAGCGACTGCTCGTGGGCCACCAAGAAAATCCGCAGCATGGCGAGGGGATCGTTGGCGAAGGTGTCCGGCTGGGGCACGGCCAGCCGCTGACCGTCCAGGACGAAGCCCTCGAGGTCGCGCCGGCGCAAGATGAAGCTCGGCACCGATAGCATGGGCCGGCGCTTCTGCTGCGCCTCAAGCACGGACAACAGAATCCGGGTCAGGTTGCCAACGTCGCGCGCGACCAGGAAGTAGTGCCGCATGAACCGCTCGACGCCGCGCGCCCCCGGCCGGTCGGTGTAGTTCATGCGCTCCGCGATGCGCGGCTGAACGTCGAAGGTCAGGCGTTCCTCCGCCCGGCCGCTCAGATAGTGCAGATGCGCCCGCACCGACCACAGAAACGCCCGCGCCTTGGCGAATTTCCGGGCGGACCGGGGCGTGAGGACCCCCAGCCCGATCAGCTCGTTCATGTCGGAGACGGAGTACAGGTAGCGCGCGATCCAGAACAGGGTGTGCAGGTCGCGCAGACCGCCCTTGCCTTCCTTGATGTTGGGCTCCAGCACATAGCGCGAGTCGCCCATCCGCGTGTGCCGCTGGTCGCGCTCCGCCATCTTCGAGTCCAGAAACTCCGGCCCCGACCCCGCGATGACGCGGACATACAGGCGGTGGGTCATCTCCTGGAACAGCGCGCGCTCGCCCAGTAGGTAGCGAGCCTCCAGCAGCGAGGTGCGGATGGTCATATCGGCCCGCGCCTGCTTGATGCATTCATCGACGGAGCGCGTGGAATGGCCGACCTTCAGCCCCATGTCCCACAGCACGTACAGGATCGTCTCGACGACCTGCTCGGTGTAGGGCGTGGCCTTGAACGGCAGCAGGAACATCAGATCGACGTCCGAGAACGGTAGCATCTCGCCCCGGCCATAGCCGCCCAGGGCCAGCACACAGAGCCGCTCGCCCTTGGTGCGGTTCTGCCGCGGAAACAGGTGCGTCACAGTGTAGTCGTGCAGCACCCGGATGATCTGGTCCATCAGGTAGGTGTTGGCCGCGCAGACCTCCGCGCCACGACAGCCCTCGTCCAGGAAGCGGCGGCGGATTTCCTCCCGCCCCTCGGCCAGCGCGGTGCGAAGCTCCCCGAGCAGCGCCGCGCGCGCCTGGGGCCCCGCCGGTCGCCCACCGTCGCGGTTCGTCACGGTCAGGTCATCGAGCCGAGCAATCAGGGCCTTTCGGTTGATGATCGTGCGCGGCTTGGGAAGGGGCATGGCCTGCGTCCAGCTTGACGGTCCGAGGAAAGAGCACCGGCCCAGGACCCCGTGCCGCCCGTACCGGAATCGGCCCGATACCACGGTCCCGTGCATTCCGCGCCCCGGGGCACGCCCGGGACGGTTCCGTACACCTTGGGCGCCGTCACCCCGCGCGTCAACCGGCCTGCCGACGCCGAGCGCGACGGCCCCCATATCGCTGTGGCCGGGTCGAACCGGCCACAGGAACGGGCCGCGGCACCCCAGGGCGCGCGCCGACATGGGGTTTTCCCTTGATCCCAATCGCGGCAGGGCCCAAAAAAATGGATGGAGCCGTTGCCCGGCCTGCGATCGCAGGCCGGCAATGCGCGTCTGTCTCCGGCCCCGGCCGCCCACCCCGCCATGGTGCCGTAGCCCGCCGACCGCCGCCACCACGGGATCCGACATGCAGATCTATCTGCCCATCGCCGAGATGTCGGTCAATGTGTTCGTGATCCTCGGCATGGGGTGGGGCATCGGGTTCTTGTCGGGAGCGTTCGGCGTCGGTGGCGGCTTCCTCATGACCCCGCTGCTGATGTTCCTGGGCGTCGCCCCGCCCGTCGCCGTCGGCACCGGCGCGAACCAGATCGTCGCCTCGTCGGTGACCGGCGTCATCGCCCACACCCGGCGCGGCAACGTCGACTTCAAGATGGGGGGCGTACTGCTGGTCGGCGGCCTGATCGGCTCCTCGGCCGGCGTCTTCCTGTTCGGCCTGCTGCAAAGCCTGGGTCAGATCGACCTCGCGATTTCTCTCGCCTACGTCCTGTTCCTGGGCGCGGTGGGCGGCCTGATGGCGGTGGAAAGCCTGCAAGCCATGTGGCGGGTCCGGCGCAAGGGCGGACGGTCGGACGCCACCGGCGCCGGACGGCACGGCTGGATTCACGGCCTGCCATTCAAGATGCGGTTCCGCAAGTCGAAGCTCTACATCAGCGCGCTTCTGCCGCTTGCGGTCGGGTTCGGCGTCGGCGTGCTGACGGCGATCATGGGTGTCGGCGGCGGGTTCATCATGGTTCCGGTCATGATCTATTTGCTGGGCATGCCGACGCAGGTCGTGGTGGGAACCTCGCTGTTTCAGATCATTTTCGTGACCGCCAACACCACGTTCCTGCAGGCGGCCATGAACCAGACGGTCGACGTCGTCCTGGCCCTGCTGCTCATCGTCGGCGGCGTCGTGGGGGCCCAGTCCGGCGCGCGCATCGGCGCCAAGCTGCGCAGCGAGCAACTCCGCATCCTGCTGGCGCTGCTGGTGCTCGCGGTCTGTGGCAAGCTGGCCTACGACCTCGTGGCGACGCCCAGCGATGTCTTCACCCTGGTCGTGGAGGCGAACTAGCATGGCGGCGCTGACCCGGCGCGTCCGATGGCCCGCCTGGCCTTCGGTGGTCACCGTTCTGGCGGCCCTGGTGATGCCGCTCGCGGCCGCACTCGGCGTCTGGGGTCTCGGGGGCGGGGCGCGCGCGCAGGAGCCTGTGCAGCCCCTCGTAGTGGACCTGTCGGATCATCTGGTGGCGATCACCACGGCGTTTTCCGGCACCGACGTGCTGCTGTTCGGCGCCACGGATGGCCCCGGGGATGTAGTTCTGGTCGTACGCGGCCCGGCAACCCGCAAAGTCGTGCGCAAGAAAGCACAGCTCGGCATCATCTGGGCCAACCGGGACAGCGTGACCTACGAGAACGTGCCGGCCTTTTATCAGGTGTTTTCCAGTCGGCCGCTGAACGACCTCGCGCCGCGCAGCGTACTGTCGCGACTCCAAATCGGCACCGAGAACCTGGCGTTCAAGAAAGTCGACCAGAGCGTCACGGAATCCTTCGTCCCGGGGTTCCGCGCGGCGCTGGTCCGGCTGAAGCAAAAGGAAGCCCTGTACGGCCTGGGCACGCAACCGGTCACCCTGCTGGCCAATCGCCTGTTCAAGGCCGACCTGCATTTCCCGGCCAACGTGCCCACGGGCGCCTATTCGGTCGAGGTCTACCTGATCCGGGACGGCGACGTGGTCAGCGGCAAGATCACCCCCCTGGTGGTCAGCAAGATCGGTCTGGGCGCCGAGATCTACGACATGGCGCAACAACAGGGCTATCTGTACGGACTGGCGGCCATCGTGGTGGCCGTCGTCAGCGGCTGGCTGGCCGCCGTGGTGCTGCGTAAGAACTGACGCCCCAGCCTCAGCCCCAGCCCCAGCCCTGGCCCCAACCCGGGCCCCCTCCTCTCCGTCGTTTTGTCTCCTCTCCCCGGTTTTGCGGAGCCCCCCATGAGTGACGACCCGAACGCACCGGGCGCAGCGCCCGAGAGATCACCGGATCCCACGATGCCCCGGACCTTCCTGGTGCTCGTGGACGATACGGAAGAACTGCGCATGGCCCTGCGCTATGCCTGCCTGCGGACCCGTACCACGGCCGGCCGCATGGTTCTGTTGCGCGTCGTGGAACCGCCCGATTTCCAGCACTTTGGGTTCATTGGCGACAAGATGCAGTCGGAGGCGCTGGGCGACGCGGAAAAGCGCCTTCAGCGGCTGGCCGCCGAGGTGCAGAAGGACTCCGGCCGCATGCCTATGGTGATGGTCCGCCAAGGCAAGACCACCGACGAGATCGTGGCCATTGTCCAGGAAGACCCGTCGATTTCGGTGCTCGTCCTGGCCGCCGGCAAGGGCAAAGACGGCCCCGGTCCCCTGGTCAAGGGCCTTGCCGGTTCGTTCGGCGCTCGCCTGAAGGTTCCGGTCCTGGTGGTGCCTCCCCATCTCACCGACGAGGATCTCCAACGCCTGACGACCTGACGCAAGGGGCGCGGGGTCCAGACCGGCACGACAACGTGAGGGAGGCACCACGATGAACGGATCCTGGCGCATGGAGCAAGGCGGATCCCTGCTGACAGTGGGCGAGATGACGCGCGCCGATGCGCTCGCGGTCGAGGCCGGTGTGCCGTCCCTGCGCCTGATGGAGGCCGCCGGCTTCGCCGTGGCCCGCGCGATCCGCCACCGCTGGTCGCCGCGCCGTGTGACCGTGCTGTGCGGTCCGGGCAACAACGGCGGCGACGGCTTCGTGATCGCCCGCCTGCTGCGGGCGGCGGGCTGGCCGGTCACCGTCCGCCTGCTGGGGGCGCGCGAGCACCTGACGGAGGACGCGGCCGTCAACGCCGCGCGCTGGCACGGACCGGTCGCCCCCCTCGACCTAAGCGCGCTGCATGGCGCCGATCTGTTCGTGGACGCCCTGTTCGGGGCGGGCCTGTCGCGGCCCGTCGATGGCGTGGCCGGCTCGGTCCTGGATGCGCTGAGCGCCCATCCCGAACGCCCGGTGGTCGCGGTCGACGTGCCGAGTGGCCTGGACGGCGACACCGGGCGCATTCGGGGCACCGCGGCCCGCGCCGCCCTGACCGTGACGTTCTTCCGACCGAAGCCCGGCCATGTGCTGGGCCACGGGCCGCGCGTCTGCGGGGATCTGGTGGTGACCGACATCGGTATTCCGCCGACGGTGCTGGACATGATCGGACCGGCCGCCGCGCTGAACGGCCCGGCGCTCTGGTCCCTGCCGCGTCCCGGCCCGGGCGATCATAAGTACACGCGGGGGCACGCCGTGGTGTTCGGCGGCCCGGTGATGACCGGCGCGGGGCGGCTGGCGGCTCGGGCGGCGCGGCGGCTCGGTGCCGGCCTCCTGACGGTCGCGGCCGCGCCGGAGGCCCTCCCGCTGTACGCTCAGGACGCGCCCGGCGTGCTCTGCCGCGCACTCCAGACACCCGAGAACGTCGGCGCCCTGTTGGACGATGCGCGTCTCAACGCCCTGCTGATCGGTCCGGGGGCCGGGCGCGGCCCGCACACCGCCGCGCGGGTCCTATCGGTTCTGGAGCGCGGCCGGCCCACCGTGCTGGATGCCGACGCCCTGACGAGCTTCGCCGACGATCCCGGCGCCCTGTACGACGCCATCACCGGCCCGGCTGTGATGACGCCACACGACGGAGAGTTCCGCGCGCTGTTTCCCGATCTGGCCGACGAGGACACGCACACCGGCGACCGTCTCGCCCGGGTGCGGATGGCCGCCCGCCGCGCCGGCGCGGTCGTGCTGCTGAAGGGGCCGCGCACCCTTATCGCCGCCCCGGACGGCCAGGTGATCGTGAACGCGAACGCCCCCGCCACGCTGGCCACAGCCGGCAGCGGCGACGTTCTGGCCGGCGCGATCCTGGGGCTGCTGGCGCAGGGGCTGCCGGCGCGCGCGGCGGCGGCAGCCGCGAGTTGGCTGCATGGGGCCGGCGCGCGCCTCGGCCCGCCCGGCCTGCTCGCCGAGGACCTGCCGGAGGCGATGGCACGAGCCGCGGCGGAGGGGACCGGAGAGGGGGCGGCCGGGACGGCCGTCTGAGCCGTGCCTTTCATCCGGGTATTTTACGCGGGTATCATCCGCACCAGATAGAGGGAGCGGCCGGGGACGCGGCCGCGTTGCGCACACGGGCCGTCAGGAGGGACTTGGCTGATGAACAAGGAGGTTTCGCCGGGGTTTTTTGGTCGCCTGATGACCTGGGGCGGCCTATGGCGGGACATCGCGGACAAGGTGTCCGGCGCCGATGACCTGGACAATCTGAACCCCGACCTTCCGGAAGACGACGCGCGCAAGATCCGCGCCGGCATGGACGATTGCCTCGCCTCACGCGGCGGCGAGGTTTCGGCGCGGGCCCGCGCCGCCACCCTTGGCCGCGCCTATCTCAGCCTCAACGACCAGGGCCGCGCCCGCTTCCTGGAAATGTTGGCGCGCGAGTATGCCACCGACCATGACCGCGTGCGCGACACCGCCGCCGCGCTGATGTCGGTGGACTCCGAGGATTTCACCGCGCTTCAGGCGGCCGAGGGCCAGATGCGCGACGCCCTGGTGCCGCCGCGCCTGCGCCTGCTGAAGCAGTTCAACGCCCTGCCCCGGGGCATCAAGTTCCTGGTGGACATGCGCGCCGAACTAAAGCGTCTGGCGCGCGAGAACCCGGCCCTGCGCGGCCTGGAGCGCGATATGCGCGACCTGCTGGCGTCATGGTTCGACATCGGCTTCCTGGAGCTGCAGCGCATCACCTGGAACTCGCCGGCCGCGTTCCTGGAGAAGATCATCACCTACGAGGCCGTGCACGAGATCCGAAGCTGGGCGGATCTCAAAGACCGGCTCGACCATGACCGGCGGCTGTATGCGTTCGTGCATCCGAACATGCCGGAGGAGCCGCTTATCTTCGTCGAGGTGGCGCTGGTCCACGGCATCGCCGGCAATGTCCACGACCTGCTGGACATGTCGGCGCCGGCCCTGGACCCGGAGGACGCCGACACCGCTATTTTCTATTCGATCTCGAACGCCCAGGAAGGTCTGGCTGGGATCAGCTTCGGCAACTTCCTCATCAAGCAGGTGGTCGAGCGGCTGAGCCACTCCTTCCCCAAGGTCACGACGTTTTCCACCCTGTCGCCGATTCCCGGCTTCCGGACCTGGCTCGACCATCGGCTGGCAGAGGGCGAGCCCGGCCTGCTGCTGCCCGCCGAACGCAAGGTCCTGACCCAGTTGTCCGAGACCGGCGGGGACGAGGGCGATTCGACCGGCACGCCCAGTGGCACCAAAGGGCAGTTCAAGGCCCTGATCGCCGACCCGGAGTGGCCGAATCACGAGCCCGTCGCCAACGCGCTGAAGACCCCGCTGACCCGGTTGTGCGCACGCTATCTGGTCAACGAGCGGCGACCGCCGCGCGTGGAGGGACGGCCGGCGACCGTGCTGGATCCGGTGGCGCACTTCCACCTGACCAACGGGGCCCGGGTGGAGCGCCTGAACTGGTTGGGCAACCGGTCGTCAAAAGGGCTGGCGCAGTCGGCCGGCCTGATGGTCAACTACCTTTACAAGCTCAACGAAATTGAGAAAAACCACGAGGCGTACCAGGGTCAGGGCAAGGTTCCGACCTCCACGGCGATCCGCTCCCTGGCCCGCACCTGACGCAGGGCGCGACGCGGACCGGGGCGTGGGGCGACGCACAGCCCCGCACGTCCGGAACCCGCCGAACGCCAGCGCGGAACGATCGGGAGGACGATCGTTCCGCAAGTGACCCGCGCGGTGTGGTTTGACTTCCGGGCGCTCCCGTCGTTCCATTGATGGGCGCGGTCACGGCGCAACGTCCGGGGGGGTCGGAAAGACTTCGGACCGGGGGATTGGAACAGCTCATGACATCCACGGTCGCGGACAGCCGATCCGGCGGCGACGGCGGGCTCGGCCACGCCGTCCACGGATCCTCCTGGCTGCGGTACACCCCGCGCCCCGGCGTCTTCGATGAGATGATGGCGCCGGACGGCACCGTACGTCCGCACTGGCGCGACCTGATGGCTCAACTTGACGCCCTGGGTCCGCGCGAGATGGCCCTGCGCGCCGACCGCTCGCGGCGCCTGATCCGCGACAACGGGGTCACCTACAACGTCTACGACGACCCGGCGGGCCATGATCGGCCCTGGATGCTCGATCCCGTGCCCGTCCTGATGGAGGAGCGCGAGTGGATCGACCTGGAGCGCGCCCTGATCCAGCGCGCCCACCTGCTCAACGCCGTGCTGAAGGACCTCTACGGCCCGCGCCATCTGCTGTCCGAGGGCATTCTGCCGTCGGCGCTGGTGTACGCGAACCCGGCTTACCTGCGCCCGCTGGTCGGCGCCAAGCCCCGCAACGACCGCTTCCTGCATGTTCTCGCGGTCGATCTGGCGCGCTCGCCCGACGGCCGCTGGTGGGTGGTGGACACGCGCACTGAAGCCCCCTCGGGCATGGGCTATGCGATTGAGAATCGCATCATCATGAACCGCGTGCTGCCGGAGGTGCTGCCCGCCCTGCCCGTGCACCGCATCCGCAATCACCTCTCCGTCATCCGCGACGCCCTGATCGCCAGCACCCCGCGCACCCGCGAGAACCCGCGCGTGGTGCTGTGGACGCCCGGCCCGCTGAACGAAACCTATTTCGAGCATGTCTACCTCGCCCGCTACCTGGGCCTGACATTGGTCGAGGGCGAGGATCTGACGGTGCGCGATGGCCGCGTCTACCTGAAGACACTAGAGGGCCTGCACCCCGTCGACGTCATCCTGCGCCGCAATGAAAGCAGCTTCTGCGACCCGTTGGAGCTGCGCGGCGAGTCCGCCCTCGGCGCCCCTGGACTGGTGGAGGCGGTCCACGACGGCTCCGTGACGCTCGCCAACGCGCTCGGATCCGGGCTGGCGGAGAGCCCCGGCCTGATGCCGTTCCTGCCGGCCTTATGCAACCGCCTGCTGGGCGAGGACCTGTACATGCCGTCCGTGGCCACGTGGTGGTGCGGGCAGGCGCGCGAGCGGGCCTACACTCAGGACCGGATGGCGGAGCTTCGGGTGCGCTCCGCCTTCGACCCGACCGGTCCCGTGCTTGAAGGGTCCCAGTTGGACGCGGCGGGCCGCGAGGCGCTGCGCGAGGCGCTCGACCGTCACCCGCACGCCTGGGTCGGGCAGGAGTCCGTGGCGCTGTCCACCGCGCCAGCCTGGACCGAGAACGGGCTGGCGCCGCGCACGCTGGTGCTTCGCGTGCACGTCTGCGCCAGCCGCGACGGCTACGTCGTCATTCCGGGCGGCCTGGGACGGTTCGCCGGCGGGGATGATTCCTCCAATGTCTCCATGCAGAACGGCGGCGGCAGCAAGGACGTCTGGGTCCTGTCGCGCCACCCGCTTGGTCTGCCCCCGCGCTTCCGGGCCGGCGAACACCCGATCACCGTGGTGCGCGGGGTGCGCGATCTGCCCTCGCGCGTCGCTGACGATCTGTTCTGGCTGGGCCGCTACGTCGAGCGCTGCGACGCCACGACGCGGATGCTCCGGGCGATGGTCGGGCGGCTGGCCGAGCACGGTGCCGGATCCGTGGCGCTGGATGTCGTGCTGCGCCTGATGTGGCCCATGGGGCACCCGCCCTTCGCACCGCCGCCGGGGTCGGAGGCGGGCGATCACGCCCAGACCGTCCGCGCCATCCTGGACGCCAACCTGCAACCCTACAACCCGACCGGGCTCGCCTCGATGGTGCTGAATGTGCACCGGATCGGCGTGCGGGTGCGCGACCGCCTGTCGGTCGACAACTGGCGCGCCATTGATGCCCTGATCGATACCCTCGCCCTGTGGCGCCACACCAACAGCGTGCCGGTCGCGGGCGCACCGCCGCCGTCCACGGCGGCGACCCTGACCCTGCGGCCGGAAGAGGCCGCACCCCGCCTGTCCGCCGTGCTGATGCCGCTCCAGGTCATGGCCGGGCTGGCCAACGAGAACATGACGCGCGGGCTGGGCTGGCGCTTCCTCGACACCGGGCGCCGCATCGAGCGCGCGCTGCACATCCTCGAGACGTTCGAGAACGTCGCGCGCACGTCCGGCGAGACTCGCGACGCCGCGCTCGACATGGCGCTGGAACTGGGCGACAGCCAGATGACCTACCGTGCCCGCTATCTGGATGCGCCCCAAACCGTGCCGGTGCTCGACGTGATGATCGCGGACGAGAGCAACCCACGTTCCCTAGCGTATCAGTTTGCGCGGCTGGGCCTGCACATGGATAGCCTCGCCCCGGATCAGGCGTTCGGCCTGCGCACCCATGAACAGCGCCTCGCGGTGCGGCTGCTGGGCATCACACGCACCGTGGACCTGGACCGCATGGACCTGATGGAGCCGGCGGACGGCCGCAGGCCGCCTGGCGATTCCGCCACAAATCGGTCGCTCCACGACACGGCCGCGATGCCACCGCCCGAAGACCTGCCCGCGCTGTTGCGGCTGTTGCGCAGCCTTCTGACCGCGCTGTCGGAATCGCTGGCCCGGCAGTACTTCGCCCACGCGGTCGAAATGCGCCACGGCAGCGGCGCGCCCCGGTTCCATGTCGCGGACGATGTCCTGGGGGCACAGCCATGAGCGCCCCACGCCCCATGGACTACCACGTCCGTCACGTCACCACGTACCGCTACGCTGGAGCGGTCACCATCAGCCACCATGCCGGCCGCCTGATTCCGCGCGCGTTTGCCGCGCAGAAGGTGCACAGCGCCGGGATCGAGATCTCTCCAACGCCGTCGCACCGCTGCCAGCGCAAGGACTTCTTCGGCAACACTCTGACCAACTTCACATTGACGGAGCCCTACAGCACCCTGCGCGTGACGGCCACGGCGCGGGTGTCGGTGCAGCCGCCGCCCCTGCCGGAGGCCCTGGCCACCCCATCGTGGGAAAGCGTGGCCAGCCGCCTGTCCTCGGCCGTGGGCGCGGATCTGGCCGACGCCTGCCAGTTCACCTTCAATTCGCCACTGATCACCGGGTCGGACGCGCTGCGGGCCTATGGCGCAGAGGTGTTCACGCCCGGCCGGCCGATCCTGGACGGCGCGGTGGAGCTGTGCCGGCGCATCCACACGGATTTCACCTACGACCCTACCGCCACCACGATCGCCACACCGCTGGGACAGGTGATGCAGGACCGCCGCGGAGTCTGCCAGGACTTCGCCCACGTCATGATTGGCGCCATGCGCTCGTTGGGCCTTGCCGCGCGCTATGTCAGCGGCTACGTGCTCACGCAGATGCCGGGCACGGGCGACCACCTGGAGGGGGGCGACGCCTCGCACGCCTGGGTCTCGGTGTTCGTCCCGGTGGCGGGCGCCCCGAACGGCGGGTGGATCGACATCGATCCCACCAACAACAAGATCGTGACCCATGAACACATCGTCACGGCCTGGGGGCGGGATTTCGATGATGTGTCGCCGATCAAGGGAGTCATGCTGGGCGGCGACGCCGGCACGCCGGAGGTCTCCGTCGCGGTCACGCCGATCAACCCGGACGGGTCAACGATGACCGGCAACAATCTTTGATATAAAGATATTTGGGGTTGCACTGAACCCTGCATTTCTTCTCTAGTAGGCAAGTGGCTGCGTCGCCCACCGCCTCTGTGTGGCGAGCCTAGCCTATTTCAACGATAGCGTTTTTCTTGAAGAGGCGCGCGCTGAACACCGCGTCCGGGAGGAGCCCGATGTCCCGTGTCTTGACCGGTCCCCTCCGGCGGACCGCCGCCACCGCCACCCTGCTGGCCGGCGTCGCCACCCCCGCCGCCGCCGACAGCCTGTGCCAAGGCTTCGGCCCGCAAACCCCGCGCGACATCGCCAGCACGGCGGGCACCAATCCCCGCGTCTTTCCGGTGGCCCCGCCCGCGAGCGAGATGACCCTGTGCAACATCCATTTCCACGTGAACGCCGAACACAAGGGCCCCGGGTTCTCGATCTCCGCCGGCGACGGCGAGCACGGCGGCTTCCAGTGCAACGAGACCGGCAGCCTGACCGGCGCCGAACTGAGCGCGCCGGAGCACGGCAGCTCCGAATGCCATGGTGTCAAACCGGGCGACACCATCGAGGTGCACTGGGTCCACACCACCTGCGACGTGACACCCGGCCCCGGCCTGACCTCCTGCGTCTCCGACACCTGCCGCAATCCGCAGCTTCGGGTGGAAGCGCAGGTCTTCCTGGTGGTCAATGACCCGACCGCCCTGGACTTCGCCGATTTCGTCTATGGCGGTCATGTGGTGGAGGGGCGATCTCAAGCCAAGGCCCTGCCCACGGGCACGGGCGCCCCCGTTCAGTTCCTCGGCTCCACCACCGGCCCGACGTACACCGACGAGGCGTGCTCGCCGATGGAGGTGACGTGGAATGTTCGGCCGAGCTGCGCCAAGGTGAACATCGTCTCCCTGAACGCCTGGTGTGGCGGCAACGTGTTCGAGGAGGACCATGCCCACGGCGTGCGTCATCTGGTCACGGCCCCGGACTTGCTGTCCGAGATCCACTGACCGCGCCCGCCACACCGCGCGTTTGGCGGAGTGCGCCCCTGAGCCGCCGAACGGTTCCCTTTCGGCGGCTCAGGGGCGTTTTTCTTCAGCCCCCTCCGGCGCTCAGCGCCCGTCGGCGGCGGCCATGCGCGCGAACCCGGCCTCCAGATCCGCAATCAGATCGTCGGGATGTTCCAGACCAACGTGCAGCCGCAACACTGGACCGTCGTGAGTCCATGCGGTCGCCGAGCGGCTGATCGACGCCGTGGTGTCCAGGATCAGGCTTTCAAAGCCGCCCCAACTGAAGCCCATCGAGAACAGACGCATGCCGTCCAGCAGGGCCGCGATCGCCTCGGGCGACGGCCCCTTCTTGAGCCGCACGCCGAACAGCCCGCACGCCCCGGTGAAATCGCGTTTCCACAGGGCGTGACCCGGATCCTCCGGCAGCGCCGGATGCAACACCCGCTCCACCTCCGGCCGCCCCTGAAGCCAGCGGGCGACTGCCACACCGGACTCCCCATGCTGGCGCAGGCGCGTCGGCAGCGTGCGAAGACCGCGCAGGCCCAGATAAGCCTCGTCCGCGCCAACGGCATGCCCGACCTGCCCGGCGACCGTCTTGACGCGCTCGAACAGCGCCCGGTCGGTCATGGTGATCGTGCCCAGCATGGCGTCGGAATGCCCGACGATGTACTTCGTGGCCGCCTGGATCGACAGATCCACACCGTTCTCGAACGGACGGAACAGCACAGGGCTCGCCCAAGTGTTGTCGAGCGCCACAAGGGCACCGGCGGCATGGGCCGCTTCGGCGATCGCCCGCACATCCTGCGTCTCGAAGGTCAGCGAGCCCGGGGATTCCGTAAACACGAGGCGGGTTTCCGGCTCGATCAGGTCGCGAATACCCGCGCCGATCAAGGGATCGTAATACGTGGTGCGCACACCCATGTTCTTCAGAAGGGTGTCGCAGAAGTTCCGGGTCGGCCAATACACGGAATCGACCATAAGAAGGTGATCGCCGGCCTTGAGAAGCGCCATGAGCGTGCAGGACACGGCCGCCATGCCGGACCCCACGGACACACACCAGCGCCCGCCCTCGAGATCCGCCACCGCTTCGTCAAAGGCGCGGGTGGTCGGCGTGCCGTACCGGCCGTAATAGACATCATCGAACTTGCGGCCGTTTTTTTCCTTCAGGGCCGCCACAGTCGGAAATGTGATGGTCGAGGCGTGGTACACGGGTACGTTCACGGCGCCATGCGTATCGTCGGGATGGCGACCGGCGTGAGCGGCCCGGGTTTCGGTATGGTGCTGGGCTGTGGCCGTGTTCTGGTCGCTGTTGGTGTTGCTCATGGGGCGGAAACTCCGAATCGCTCGCTAGGACATGCGCACCTTCGGGGATCGCCGGCCAGGGCGCAAGCGACCCGCGCTCCGTCGTGTGTCGCTCCCCTCAAAAGACGCATGACAGGCCCCCGTTCGAAGCAGGGCAAAGGCGCTTCTGTACGACCCCTGACAAAGGATATGGTCCGTTGGTCGGTACATACGCCTTTTGATAAAACTCAAAGCCGAAACAAAACCGATGACAGGACCTTCGTTAGAAAACCCGCTTTGGAACCAGGGCCACTTTTGCCCGCAAGTCTAATCAAGCCCTGATTTTATTAGGTCATACCCGAGTACTAAGACTTTCGGCCAGCCAGAAGACCCTGGACAGTTCCTGCCCCCTGCGATATGTTGCACTGCGAAAAAGACGGGGGTCGCGGACGGTCGATGTCATATGCTATGACGCGCCTCAACCCGACAGCCCTACGAGGATCAACGTCCTTGGCCAATTGTCCAAGGGTGGAGTCAATCACATGAGCCATACGCCCACGTCCTACCACGCGTTCAACCTGTTCACCCTGACCATGGAAAGCCGCTACGGGGCGCGGTGGCGCAATTCCGTGGAGCCCGAGACCGTCGCCGTCATGGCCGACGAGATCGCGCTCGGCTTTGGGGGCATTGCCGAAACGCCGACCAGCACCGTCACGGGCGGGAGCGCGCCGACCGTGTGGCGCCTGCCGGACGAGTCGCGCGTCCGCACCGGCCGATTCGGTCTAAAAATGGAGCTGGAGGACGAAGGTCACCTCGCTGCCGGGTGAGCGCGGTCGCTCCCGGTCTTCGGATCGGGCGCCGTCCCACGTCAACCCCGGGGTCAGGATGCCCCGCACCGTCCCCCAGATCCTCCGCCCCGGTTCCGATCCAACACTCTCCGACCCCAGCGAACGCCCCGTGCCCGTCTCCGTGATGGCCGGGGCGTTCGCTGTCAGCGCCCCGGCGATTCTCGCACATAGGGCTCTCGCCGACGCTTTGCGCGGTCAGCGTGTGACCGGCAAGTCGACGCGATCGCCCCATTCGGCCCAGGATCCATCGTAGACGGCGACGTCGTCGCGCCCGATGCAGGCCAGCGCCAGCGCGCTGTAACAGGCCGTCACTCCCGATCCGCACGACGTCACGATCGGCTTGGACAAGTCCACGCCGGCCTCTTTGAACTGTGCCTGAATGACGTCGGGCGCCGCCATCTGGTTGAACGGACCGGTCTGCAACGGCCCGAACGGCGCGTTGATCGCCCCGGGCATGTGCCCGGCCCGGGAACTCGGGCGAGGCTCCACCACCTCTCCGCGAAAGCGCTCCGGACCCCGGACGTCCAGCACCTGCGCGCTGCCCGCCTCCAGATGACGCAGCACATCGTCCGCGCGGGCGAGCAGCCCGGCGTTCATGCGCGCCGTGAAATGCCGGCGGGTGGCGAACACCTCGCGGTCATCCACCGGGCGCCCCTCGTGCTGCCATTTGGGCAGGCCGCCGTCGAGAACGCAGACCTCCCTATGGCCGAAGGCCCGGAACATCCACCACACCCGCGCCGCCGCGCAGGCGCCACCGACGTGGTCGTACACCACGATACGGTGCCCGTCCCCCAGGCCCAGATCCCGCACCCGAGAGGAAAACAGCTCCGGGCTCGGCAGCATGTGCGGCAGCGTGCTGGACGGGTCGCAGATGGCATCAATGTCGAAGAACACGGCACCGGGAATATGCGCGCGGGCGTATTCCTCCGCCGCCTTGTGCGAATCGCCGGGCATGTAGAAGCGCGCATCGACGATGCGCACGTCGGGGGCCGTGAGGTGTTCGGCCAGCCAATCGGTGGTGACCAGGGGACCGGTCGTGGCATGCGGCATGAGATATCCGTCCTTGTCTCGAGCGCGTTTCGCGGAGCGCAGGGCTCCCTCGGTCAAGCAGCACCGGCTTCCATCCAGGGCGGAACGGGCAAGCCCTTCTCGCGCAGAAACGCTGGGTTGTAGATCTTGCTTTGATAGCGCGCGCCCTGATCACACAGAACGGTGACCACCGTGTGACCGGGGCCCAGGGATTCAGCCACCCGCATGGCGGCGGCGACATTGATGCCGGACGACCCGCCGAGCACCAGACCATCGTGCCGGACAAGGTGGAACAGCACGTCCAGCGCGTCGGCGTCGGCGATGCGAACGGCGTCGTCGATCGGCGCCCCGTCCAGATTGGCGGTCACCCGGCCCTGGCCGATGCCCTCGGTGATCGAGGAGCCATCGGCGCGCGGCTCGCCCTCGGTGATCCAGGCATACAGGCCGGAGCCGTGCGGATCGGCGAGAACCGTCCGGATGCCAGGATCCGCCGCCTTCAGCGCCAGAGCCACGCCCGCCAGCGTGCCGCCGGTCCCGGCCGCGCAGGTGAAGGCGTCGAGGCGCCCGCCGGTCTGCCGCAGGATCTCCGGCCCGGTGGTGCGGCGATGCCCCTCGCGGTTGGCGGTGTTGTCGAACTGGTTGGCCCAGAAGCCGCCGGTCTCCTCCGCGAGGCGGCGCGAGACATGCACGTAGTTGCCGGGGTCCTTGAACGGCTTGGCCGGAACGAGCCGCAGATCGGCACCACACAGGCGCAGGGCGTCCTTCTTTTCCTCGCTCTGGGTCTCCGGCATCACGATCACGGTCTTGTAACCCAGGGCGTTCCCCACCAGCGTGAGGCCGATGCCCGTGTTGCCGGCCGTGCCCTCCACGATGGTGCCGCCCGGCTTGAGCAGGCCCCGCGCCTCGCCATCGCGGATCAGCGCCAGGGCCGCGCGGTCCTTCACCGACCCGCCGGGGTTCAGGAACTCCGCCTTGCCATAGATGGCGCAGCCGGTCCGGGCCGAGGGCCAGGGCAGACGAATCAGAGGAGTCTCGCCGATGGCGGAAAGGAAACCGTCGCGGATGTCCATAGATATCGCAGCCTTGTCTTGAACGTGTCGGCAGGCGGAGCCGCCGTGGAGCGCACAGGACAGCACACCGCCGGGTCCCGTCAGGTAACCCGCGAACGCGACGCGATCAAGACGATCCGAGCCAGCGCGCCCGAAGAGCCGCCCGGTTCAACGCCAGCCACTGCGCGGCAATCAGGACGGTGGCGTTGTCGAGCCGGCCCTGATGCAACAGATCGAGGAACGCATCGGCGGCCATCGCGACCGGCCGAATATCCTCGCCCTCCTGCGCCAGACCATGGACGCCCCCCACACGGCTGCTGTCCACGCGGCCCACGAACAACTCGACCGTTTCCGAGGTGCAGCCGGGCGAGGACAGCCAGCGCGCCACCGACTCCAGGTCCGCCACGTGGCAGCCGCTTTCCTCCTTGGTTTCGCGTGCCGCCACGGCCTCGGCCGTCTCACCCGGATCGATGACCCCGGCCACGACCTCCAGCAGCCACGGCCCCATCCCGGCGGCCAGAGCGCCGATGCGGAACTGCTCCAGCAGCACCACCTCATCCCGCACCGGATCGTAGGGCAGCACGGCGACGGCGTGACCGCGCTCCAGCAGCTCGCGCGTGATCGCCGAGCCGAGCCCGCCGGCGAACTGGGCATGACGCAACGTGTAACGATCAACGCGAAAATACGCCCTGAACGCGACGTCTTTAGATTCAACCACCACCGCGTCGGTCCGGGCGTTGAGATCCCCCGCCGTTTGGGTCGGTTCGGCGGCTTTTGTCATGCGTTTGCCCTCCTGTCGCCCGGTTCGATCGGGCTTATATCATGGATAGGGGGCACGCGACGGCTGTGGACCGGGCGGCTCCCGTCTTCCATCGTGTTCCCTGCCTCCAGGATGGAGCCCCCATGCACCCCTCGTACACTCCTGCGGAACGCTGGCTCGACGGCGCGGTTCATGTGACCGGCGTCGTGCTGGCCATCCTAGCCTTCGTGATCCTTCTCGTCCGGGCCATCCCCACCGGCGACGCCCAGACCATCAGCGCAGTGACCGTCTACGGCCTCGGCATGCTGGCCAGTTTCGGCATGTCGGCGGCCTACAACATCACCTGGGCGCCGCACTGGAAGGAACGGCTGCGCCGCCTCGATCACGCCGCGATCTACCTGCTCATCGCCGGCACCTACACCCCGTTCGCCCTGGTAAACCTGAGCGGCTGGGTGGGCAACGCCCTCCTCGCGGCGATCTGGCCGGTCGCCCTGCTCGGGCTGGTGCTGAAGCTGATCTGGCCGCGCCGGTTCGAACGCCTGTCGCTGGTGCTGTACCTCGCCCTCGGCTGGATCGGCCTGAGCGCCGTGGGCGCGATGATCGCCGCTCTGCCCGTCGAATCCCTCGTCCTGCTGCTGATCGGCGGCCTGCTGTACAGCGGCGGTGTCGCCTTCCATCTGGCCAAGCGCCTGCGGTTCCACAACGCGATCTGGCATATGTGCGTGCTGGTCGCGGCCGTGTGCCACTACGTCGCCGTCAGCGAGGCGGTTCTGCCGGGTTAACCTCCACCGGGTCCCGCCGCCGGCCGTCGTAGAACAGATGCGCGGCGGCGGCGGCCCAGGTCAGGCCCACCGCCGTCCCGGCGCGCACCGCCACCTCAGGGCCGAGACGCGCCACCACGGGCTCCCCGCCCTCCACGTCCACATGGACCAGGAGGGACTCCCCCAGGTGTTCCACCAGCGCGACCGGGCCCGCAATAAACCCCGCTTCGGATTCGCAGGGCGCCAGCGCCTCCGGCCGGATCCCGACCTCGACCGCTGCGCCGGAGGGCAGCCCGCGCGCGGCCTCCAGCGTCACGCGCCCGCCGCCCTCCAGGGCCACGGTGCCCTCCCCATCCACGACCGTGCCCGCCCGCAGGTTCATGGGCGGCGTCCCCAGAAAGCGCGCAGCGAACGGCGTCGCCGGCCGGCCGTACAGCTCCAGCGGGGGGCCGATCTGCACCACCCGCCCCGCCTCCATCAGCACCATGACATCCGCCAGCGTCATCGCCTCCGTCTGGTCGTGGGTGACATGCACCATGGTGGTGCCCAGGCGCCGATGCAGCGTGGCCAGCTCCCGCCGCACGGCGAGGCGCAGGCCCGCGTCCAGGTTGGACAGCGGCTCGTCCAGCAGCAGCACCGCCGGATCCCGCACCACCGCGCGGCCGATTGCGACGCGCTGGCGTTGCCCACCGGACAGGGCCGCCGGCCGCCGGTTCAGCAGGTCCTCCAGGTGGAGCATGCGCGCGGCTTCCCGCACACGACCGGTAATCGCCGCCCGGTCGCGCCGGCCGTCCCGCAGGCGCAGACCGAACGCCATGTTCTCGAACACCGTCATATGCGGATAGAGCGCATAGGACTGGAACACCATCGCGATATCGCGGTGTTTCGGGGGGCGCGCGGTCACGTCCGCGTCCCCGATACGGATGGTGCCGGCGTCCGGCTCCTCCAGCCCGGCCAGCAGGCGCAGCAACGTCGACTTGCCGCAGCCCGACCGGCCCACGATCACGGCATAGGTGCCGTCGGCCAGCGTCGCCGTCACCCCGTCGAGCGCCGCGACGCGCCCGAACCGCTTCACCAGTCCCTCGACGGCCACGCCCGCCATGACGCCTCCCCCTACCCTTTCACCGCACCGGCCGTCAGGCCGGAGACGATCCAGCGCTGGAACACCAGCACCAGCAGGACCATCGGCACCGTCACGATCACCGACGCCGCCATGATGCGCCCCCACGGCAGTTCGTGCTGACTGGCGCCGGAGATCAGCGCGATCGCCACCGGCACCGTCCGCGTCTCCGCCGTCAGCGTGAAGGTCAGCGCGAACAGGAACTCGTTCCACGCCACGACGAAGGCCAGCAAGCCGGTGCTCACCAGCGCCGGCCACAGCAGCGGCAGGAACACCCGGCCGATGATCGTCAGCGGCCCGGCGCCGTCGAGGATGGCCGCCTCCTCCAGCTCCTTCGGAAGCTGCCGCAGGAACGTCGTCAGCATCCACACCGTGAACGGCAGGGTGAGCATCAGATAGCTCAAGCCCAACCCGGCCAGGGAGTTGTAGAGGCCCAGCGATCGTATCAGTAGGAACATCCCGGACAGCACGGCCACTTGCGGGAACATCGACACGCACAGCACCGTGCCAAGCAGAAGGCCCCGACCTCGGAACGCCACCCGCGCCAGCGCATACGCCGCCGTCAGCGACAGCAGCAGCGACACCGCGACCACGCCACCCGCCACCACAATGGAATTGAGAATGTTGCGCCCGAAGGGCTGGTCCGCGAACACGGCGGCATAGTTCGCCAGCGTCGGTTCATCGGGCCACAAGCCGGCGGTGAACAGGCCGCCCCCGCCCTCCAGGCTGGTCAGGATGGCGTACAGCAGCGGCCCGACCGCCACCGCGACGATCAGCGCCACGACCAGCGCGAGCCCGAGACGTCGTATCATGGCGCGCCCTCCAGGGGACGTCCGACGCGGCGCAGGCGACCGGCCATCAAAATCGTCACGGCCGCCAGCGCGATCACCAGCACCACCAGCGTCGCCGCCGCCGAGCCGGTCCCCGCCGACTGGAAGTCGATCAACTCCCGCCGGGCGTAGACCGACATGGTCATGGTGGCGGGGCTGTTGGCGGTCAGCACGTAGACCAGATCGAACACCCGCAGCGCATCCAGCGCCCGGAACACGATCGCCACGATCAACGCCGGCCGGATCAGCGGCAGGGTGACGCGGAAGAACACCCGGACCGGATGGATGCCGTCGACCCGCGCTGCCTCGTAGATGTCGCGCGGCAGCATCTCCAGCGCCGCCAGCACCAACAGCGCCATGAAGGGCGTCGTCTTCCACACGTCCACGGTGATGACCGCGACCATCGACAGCAGCGGGTCGGCCGTCCACGCGAGGGGCGTGGCGATCAGACCCAAGTCCAGAAGGACAGCGTTGATGATGCCGAACTGGTCGTTGAGCATCCACGCCCATATCTTGGCGGAGACCACAGTGGGAATGGCCCAGGGCACCAGCACGGCTGCCCGCACCCAGGCCCGGCCCGGAAAGCGCCGGTGCAGCACCAGCGCGACCAGCACGCCGAGGACGGTCTCCAGGCTGACCGACACGCTCGCGAACACCAGCGTGTTGCCGACCGCGCGCCACCACTGCGGATCGGCCAGCACCCCGAACGGCTGGCCACCGAAGACGGCGTAGTAATTCTCCCAGCCGACGAACGCCGCATCCGCGCCGCCGCCCGTGAGGCCGGCATCGGTGAAGCCGAGCGCGACCGTCCGCGCCAGCGGCCACGCCGCGACCGCCAGCAGCACGATCGCCATGGGCGCGATCAACGCCCAGGCCTCGCGCACACGGCGACGAGCCAGCGGCGGCATCCCGGCCACGGTGCCGGCCCGGCCTACCAACCGGCCCGCTTGATGTGCGCCAACCGCGCGGCCAGAACGCCCACGGCCGTGGACCCGTCGGACTCCCCGCTGAGGACATCATGAACCGCGGTAAAGACGGCGGCACTGACGCGATTGTACCGCGCCCCCGTCACCGTGGCCGGGCGCGCGACCGCACCGTCGATCACCGTGGCCATCTCCGCAAGAACGGGCAAGGCGGCCAGGACCTCGGGATCCTCATAAAGCGCGGGCCGCGACGGATTGAAGGCCGCCGCGATGGCGCGCCGCTTCTGTTCCGCCGCGCTGGTCAGATACCGCACCAGATCGGTGGCGACCTCGATCTGCTCCGAATACCGGGAGACGGCGAGGTGGGCCCCGCCCAGTGTCGCGGTGGAGTGCCCCTCCGGACCGGCCGGCAAGGGCGCCACGCCGATCTTACCGGCCACGGCACTGTCCTCGTCCTGCGCCAACGCCCAGGCGTAGGGCCAGTTGCGCATGAACACCGCGCGGCCGGATTGGAACAGACCGCGCGCCTCCTCCTCCCCGTGGTTCAGCACGCCACGCGGCGAGATGGTGCCGACCCAGCCGGCGGCGCGATCAAGCGCAGCGGCGGCGGCCGGATTATCGATGGAGATGGCGCCATCCGGCGCCACAATGGTGCCCCCGCCGTAGCTGGCGATCCACTCCAGCGCGTTACAGGTCAGGCCTTCGTAAGCCCGCCCTTGCCAGACGTAGCCCCACAGTTCATCCGCGCCCGCCGCGCGCTCCTGCTCCTGGATGTACGCCGCCGTGTCGGTCAACGCGGCCCAGGTGGTCGGCACCGGACGATCGTAGGTCTCCAGAAGGTCGGCGCGGTAGTACAGCACTCCGACGTCGATGAACCACGGCACCGCGACCAGACGCCCGTCGACAGTGTCGTTGGCGATCAGGGCCGGCAGGTGCGCCTCGGCCTCGGCGCCAAGGACCGGCCCCAGATCCAGCAGGTGCTCCGCCAGCAACCCCGGCCAGACCACGTCGATCTGCAACACGTCGATGTCACCCGCCCCGGCCGCGAGAAGCTGCTGGTACAACCCCAGCCGATCCGTGGCGGAGTTGGGGATGGCCACCAGTTCAACCGTATGCCCCGTCGCCTCGCCCCAGGCCTGGGCGCCCTCCTCGCACAAAACCCGCTGCTGGCCGAGGGCGGAACAGGCGATGCGCAGGGGCTCCGCGTCGCCCGACCCGGCGCCGCCCCCCAGCAGGGCCAGAAGCACCAGTCCCGCCAACCGTCCCCTCGGCCGTCCCCTCGGCCGTACGGGACACCGCTGGATGTGTCGTCCGACGCGCATGCGGTTGCTCCTCCCCTGTGTCCGCGCCGTTTGCGACAGACGCCCTTTTTGGTTACCGCAGATCGCGCACTGTCCGCCAGGATAGAGACCCTCAGCCCACCAGGAAATCCGTCACGCGGACCATCCCTCCAACGACCGCTAACGCCCCAAAAGGATCGCCGCGATGCGATCGCCCTGGCGGCGGGCGTCGTCCGCATCCGTCGTCGGCGCCAGCAGGTTCTGACCGAAAACGTAGGCATAAAACAGCCGGGCGCGCGCGGCGGCCTCATCCGGGCCGAAACCCAACGCCTCGAACAGGGGGGCGACATGCGCCAGTCGGGCACGATCGACCGCCGCGACGGCCTCGGCGGCGATCGCATCGTGCCGCGCCCAGTCCCGCACCGCCATCTCGAGGGCCGTACCACGCGGATTCGGCTGCTCAAGGTAGCGCGCCAGCAGACGGCGCAGCACCGCCTCGGCGGTCTCTCCCTCGCCCGGGGCCACATGGCGGGCAATGACATCAACGCGACCATCCCGCCACCGGTCGAGCATGGCCGTCAGCAAATCGGCCCGGTCCTTGAAATGCCAGTAGAACCCGCCTTTGGTCACCGACAGCCGGCGCGCCAGCGGCTCGATGCGCACGTTTTCGGCGCCGCCCTCGGCCAGCATGGCGAACCCCGTTTCAAGCCAGGCCGCCCGTTGTGTCTTCGCTTCGCGCAGCGTTCGCACTCCCCTCCCGCAGTCCACGGCCCCGGTCCGCCCTGCGGCCGCGGGACGCTTGACCGGACCCGAGCTCATCCATACGCTTACGTATAGTACTTCCACCGACCGGAACCCGTCCGCCATGACCGACCGTTTTCCGACCACGACTCCGTCCTTCTCGCCCGGATGCCCGGACTATGTCCAGCGAGTCCGCGACAGCTTCGCCCGGCAAGCCTTCATGACCGCCCTCGGCGCGCGTGTGGCCGATGTGGCGCCGGGGGCCGTCGACCTGGAGCTTCCGTTCCGTGCCGACCTGACCCAGCAGAACGGGTTTTTGCATGCCGGGGTGACCGCCGCCCTGGCCGACAGTGCGGCAGGCTACGCGGCCTACAGCCTGATGCCGCCAGACAGCGACGTTCTGAGCATCGAGTTCAAACACAATTTGCTGTCGCCGGCCGTCGGGTCCCTGTTCCGGGCGCATGGTCGCGTATTGCGTGCGGGGCGCCAGATCGTCGTGGTTCAGGCATCGGTGGTCGCCGCACTGGATGACGATACGGAAAAGACCGTCGCCTTGATGCAAGCCACGATGATGCAGGTGCGGCGGGACGGATAAAGCGGTGACGCAGTGCGGGGATGACGGCTAGAATAAAAGGGCTGCCGCGCGTCGTGAGGGGATGGTGCGCGACGTTCGTTCCGTGTCCGGCCCCGCCTCGGAAGGTGAGGGCCTGGACCGGATGCGGAAACGGGCGCTCAGCCTCACGGGACACCGTGTGACGCGGGACACCGTGTGACGATGGTAGGGAGCGGTGCTTTGAAGGTGAGTCGCAAGATATGCGCCTCGGCGGTTCAGTACGGCTCAAGGTCTTCAGTGTTTCAGCCCTGTTTCTGGCAGCCCTGGTGGGGGCCGCCACGGGAATTCTATGGCTGGTGGTTCACCCCAGCTTCCTGAATCTGGAAGCCGCAGGCGCCCGCGATCACGGGACGTTGATCGAGACCATTCTGCGCCGCGATATTGCCGACCTGGACGCCCTCGTGTGGGACTGGGCGTCCTGGGACGACACGTATACGTACGTGATCGACCGCAATTCCGCATATGAGACCAGCAACCTAGTGGCCTCGACGTACACCGGCACGTCCATCGATTTGATCGCGATCTACGACGCGAGCGGGCGCCCGGTCTGGAGCCGGCAGTACGACCTCGAAAGCCAGGCGTTCGTCCAGACATGGGAATTCCAGATCCGAAGCCCCCTGGTCTTACGCTTGCAAGCGCGAATGCTGGCGTCACCGGACGGGTTCCATGGACTCCTGACCAGTTCGCGCGGCCTCATGATGATCGCCGCGCGTCCCATCCTCACGAGCCAGGACGAAGGTCCCTCCGTGGGAATGCTGGTCATGGGCCGCAGTCTGAGCGAGAGACTGCTCGCCGATCTTGGAGCCGCGACCGGATCCGCGCTGAAGGCGTGGTCCCCCGATGACCCCGACCTGCCGCCCGCCGCGCGGCAGAGTCTCAGCCTTCACGCCGAAGAGCGCATTCAGATCCGCCCGCGGAACGATGACACAACCGACGTCTATGTTGGGTTCTCCGACGTCTTCGATGGCCCCGCCCAAGTTCTGGGCACCACTCTGCCCCGCGACATCGCCGCCGCCGGAACCGCCGCCGTCGCCTCGGCCGCCGCTCTGATCGCTGCGGCCGGAAGCGTGCTGATCGCCGTGTTCCTCGGGTGCCAGCAGTTTGTCGTCCTTGGCCCCCTGAACACGCTGACCCGCCATATCCAGGGCGTGGCGGACAGCGGGGAACTCAACCGGGACATCGACATGCCCCGGAAAGATGAACTCGGCACTCTGGCCCGCGCGTTCAATCACATGCAGGCCCGCATTGCCCAGCTTGCCTACTTCGATACCGTGACGGGCCTGCCCAACCGGCGCTTGTTCGAGGACCGAGCCGACCAGATCCTGCGGAACGCGCGGCGGACCGGAAACCGCATGGCGATCCTGTTCCTCGATCTGGACACCTTCAAGGCAATCAACGACACGCGCGGCCATTCCGTCGGGGATGCGCTGCTGCACGCAGTGGCCCGGGAACTGGACGCGCTTGTGCGGGCGTCCGACACCGTCGCCCGCTTCGGCGGGGATGAATTCGTCATCGTGCTGCGTGAGTTGACCGGGCGCGCCCAGGCCAACGAGCTGGCCGAACGCTTGCTGGATCGATTTGCGCTTCCGATTCAGGCTGGCCCGGACGCCCTGTTCACCGGCGTCAGCATCGGCGTCGCCGTCTACCCGGAGGACGGCGCCACCATCGAAACCCTGGTGGCGCACGCCGACGCCGCCATGTATCAGGCGAAACGGGACGGTGGCCATCGGGCCGCGGCCTATGACGCCATCCGCCACCAGGACACGACGGCCGAATTGGACCTTGCGCAGGCCTTCCGCGATGCCCTTGTGGCCGATCGGCTGTTCCTCGAATTCCAGCCGCAAGTCGACCTGGCCACCGGGGCCGTGGTCGCTCACGAGGCCTTGGTGCGCTGGCGGCACCCGGAGCGCGGGGTGCTGAAAGCGGAGGCCTTCATCCAGGTCGCCGATCAGGGCAACCTGTACGCCTTGCTCGACGCCTGGGTGCTGACGGCGGCCTGCGCCGCGTTGGCCCAGTCGCTCGCCAACGCCCAAAACGGCCCCCGGCTCGAGCGGATCGCGGTCAACATCCATGGTGCCCACGCCGCGAGCGAAAACCTGCCGGCCTTCGTGGATGCCGTTCTCAAGGACATGAATCTGCCCCCCGACCGTCTGACCCTGGAGATCGCCGAACGGGTCTTGATCGGCCGCACAGACACCGTGGCCCCTGTGCTGACCGCGTTGCGGGCCATGGGCGTGCGGATCGCCATCGACGATTTCGGCGCGGGCCGGGTGGCCATCGAAGCCCTGCGCCAGTGCCCGGCCGATGTCATCAAGCTCAACCGCACCTTCGTGACCGACGTGCCCGGCGACACCGTCGCCGAAGCCATCCTGTCCGCAACTCTTACGCTCGCCGACGCCCTGAACCTGTCGGTTGTCGCCGTGGGCGTCGAGACGGCGGAGCAACGCGATGCCCTGCGGACCGCCGGATGCCGACGGGCCCAAGGGTATTTCCTGGGCGGGTAAGGAGGGGTCTTGGCCGGATCGGCCAACGCAGGGCTCCGCTCCGGCATACCACACCCGCATCGGGTGACATTCGAGGCCTCCACACCGCTGGCACTTGGCAGGAGCCGTTCGGGCTGCCTATGATCGGGCCACCCTCCGAGCGCGTTCACGGGCGCGGCGCGCGCCCTTTCCCCGTGACCCGCCATCACGGCAAAGGACAGCAGACACTTGGCGATTCCCATCGACGTCCACTTGTGGCTGACGCTGGCGGTGACCGCCGTCGTGGTCACGCTTTACGTGACCGAGTGGGTCTCCCTCGAACTGACCTCGCTCGGAACGATCGCGGTCCTGCTGGTGGTGTTCCAACTGTTCCCGATCACCGGGCCGGATGGATCCCTGGCGCTGACGGCCCAGGACCTTCTGGCCGGCTTCGCGAATCCGGCGCTGCTCACCGTTATGGCCCTGCTGGTGGTCGGCGAAGGGCTGATCCGCACCGGGGCCCTGGACAGCGTCGCGCATTGGGCGGCGCACCCACGGCTGTCGGCGACTTCATCCGTCGTGCTGATCCTGAGCGTGGTCCTGGGGTTGTCGGCGTTCCTGAACAACACCCCGGTCGTGGTGATTTTCATCCCCATCCTTCAGGCCATGGCGGTACGGCTGAAGGTCAATGCCAGCCAAGTGATGATGCCGTTGAGCTACGTCGCCATTCTCGGCGGCATGACCACGCTGATCGGCTCGTCCACAAACCTGCTGGTCTCCAGCGCCCTGATCGACCTGGGTCAGGCCCCGCTGGGCTTTTTCGAGATCACGATCCCCGGCCTGCTGATGGCCGTGATCGGCTTCGTCTACGTGGTGCTGGTGCTGCCGCGCCTGCTGCCGGAGCGGGCCGGCATGGCAAGCCACCTGACCCGGCACGGCAAACAGTTCATCTCCCAGATCATCGTGCCGTCCGATTCGCATCTCGTCGGACAGAAGGCGGTCGCCGGAACCTTCAAGTCGCTGCCGGACGTCACGGTGCGCCTGATCCAGCGCGGCGAGCATGCCGAGTTGCCGCCGTTCGACGATTACTCCATCCAGGCCGGCGACATGCTGGTGATCGCGGCCACCCGCGGCACCCTGACGGACCTCGCCGGGCGCCATCCGGGCCTTCTGCACCCACCGCGCCCGAGCGGCGAAGAGGACCGAACCCGCGACCGCCTGCGGGACGGCGAAGCCGACGCCGGCGACGCCCCTCGCCGCGACAGCAACGGCAACGGTGGGGGCGATACGGACCGGCCGGGACAGGCCGAACAGGTCATGGTCGAGGCCATGATCACCCCGTCCTCCCGCCTGATCGGGCCGAACCTGCAGCAGCTGGCGTTCCGTCAGCGCTATCGGTGCCTCGTCATCGGCATCCAGCGCCGCGCCCGCATGATCCGGGCCAGCATGACGCAAATACGGCTGGAAGCCGGCGACAACCTGCTCATCATGGGCCGGCAGGCCGATATTGAGTCGCTGGGGCGCGAACGGGATCTCGTCGTGCTGTCCGGCTCCACCGGCACCCTGCCCCGGCGCCACCACGCCGGGCTGGCGGCCGGCATCTTCGCGGTGGCGGTCGGCTTGGCGGCGTTGGGTATTGTGCCCATCGTTGTCGCGGCCATCGTCGCGGCCACGCTGATGATCTCCATTCAGGCCCTCAACCTGCGGCAAGCGACCCGCGCGCTCGACCGCAAGATCCTGCTGGTGGTGGTCGCCGCCCTGGCGCTGGGGCAGGCGCTGGAGGCGACCGGAGCCGCCGCCTTCGTCGCCAACGGCGCCCTCGGAGTCTTCGCCGACCTCGGCCCCGCCGTCATCCTGTCGCTGTTCTTCCTGATCGTAGCCGGGTTCACCAACGTTCTGACCAACAACGCCTGCGCGGTGCTGTTCACGCCGGTCGGGATCAGTCTGGCCGCGGAACTGGGCGTGGACCCGCATGTGTTCGCCATCACGACGCTGCTGGCGGCGAACTGCTCCTTCGCCTCGCCGGTCGGGTACCAGACCAATCTGCTCATCATGGGGCCGGGCCACTACAATTTCGGCGATTACACCCGGGTTGGGCTGCCGCTGCTGCTGCTGATCTGGGTGGCCTACAGCCTGTTCGCCCCCTGGTATTTCGGCCTCTAGACGCGCCAGCATGCGCGCCAGGGTTGGCGGAACCGCCCCGGGCGCGCTACGCTGGTCGCGTTCCTGCCCTGGTCGAAAGGCGCACCCCATGGATACCATGACTCCGTTTGGCTACGTCGTGCTCGGCACGGCGTTGGTCGCCAAGATCATGATGGCCATTACAGCGGGCGGCCTGCCCATCTGAGGCGTCGGTCCGCGCGCCGGCCGCCCAGACCATGTCTGCCCCCCTAACCTCGCCTGAACCCTGACTTCGTTTGAACCCTGACTTCGTTTGAACAGGGGGCGCGCCCCCGGGAAGGTGCTGCATGACTCCGAACACGCGCTCGGCCGCGCTGGTGCTGGCCGCTTTTTTCGTGGCCGGCCTTGTTGTGTTTGGCAACGCCGGACATCTCCGCACCACGGTGGCCACCGCGCCCGAGCCCGCGCCCGAGGTCGCGCCGGGCGGCGAGACCACAGAGGGCGGCAGCGTCGTGGCCCACGACTACATGGTCGCCGCCGCGAACCCGCTGGCGGCGGAGGCGGGCCGCGCCGTTCTGGCCGACGGCGGCTCGGCCGCCGACGCCGCCGTCGCCGTGCAGATGATGCTGAACCTCGTGGAGCCGCAGTCCAGCGGCATCGGCGGCGGCGCCTTCCTGCTGTACTGGGACGCATCCGAGCAGACTCTGACGACCCTGGACGGCCGCGAACGGGCGCCCTTGGCCGCCGACGAGACCTATTGGCTCGGCCCGGACGGCGAGCCCGTGGCGTGGTGGGACGCGGTCGTGGGCGGTCGTTCGGTCGGCGTGCCGGGCACGCTGAAGCTGCTGGAGACCCTGCACACCCAATTCGGCACGAAGCCCTGGGCCGATCTGCTGCAACCGACCATCGCCAAGGCCGACGCCGGATTCGCGATCTCACCCCGGCTGGCGGAGTCCATCGCCGCCGCGCAGGACAAGAAACTCGACCTGTTCGATACGGCGAAGGCCTACTTCTTCAACTCCGACGGCACGCCCAAGGCCGCCGGCACCCTGCTCAAGAACCCCGCGTTCGCCGAAACGCTGCGCCGGATCGCGGCGGAGGGCTCGGCGCCGTTCTACACCGGATCGATCGCCGCCGACATCGTGGCCGCGGTCAAGACCGACATCAATCCGGGCATCCTGACCCTGGACGATATGGCGGCCTACACGGTGGTGCAGCGCGAGCCGGTCTGCGTGCCCTATCGCGGCGACACGGTGTGCGGCATGGGGCCGCCGACCTCCGGCGGCCTGACGGTCGGGCAGATCCTGGGCATGCTGAGCACCTACGACCTTCCGGCGCTGGGTCCGTCGGTCGAGGGGTGGCACCTGTACATCGAGGCCGCCAAGCTCGCCTACGCCGACCGCGCCTTGTACATGGCGGATTCCGACTACGTGCCGATGCCGACCTACGGGCTGATCGACGCCACCTATCTGGCCGAGCGCGCCGCCCTGATCGACCCCGACTCCGCCATGGAGATGGCCGAACCGGGAGTCCCGCCGAAGGACCACGCCACCCTGTGGGCGCCCGACACCCAGGTGGAACGCCCGGGCACCAGCCATTTCGTCATCGTGGACGCCAACGGCGACATGGTGTCGATGACCACGACCATCGAAACCGGGTTCGGCAGCCGCGTCATGACGAACGGCTTCCTGCTGAACAACGAGCTGACCGACTTCGCCCGCGCGCCGGAGGTCGACGGCCGCCCGGTCGCGAACCGCGTCGAGGGCGGCAAGCGGCCGCGCTCGTCCATGTCGCCGACCATCGTGCTGCGCGACGGCACCCCGGTGCTGCTGGTGGGCTCGCCCGGCGGTTCCCGGATCATCAACTACGTGGCCAATGCGCTGGTGGCGATCCTGGATTGGGGCATGGATCCGCAGGGGGCGCTCGACATGGGACACGTCGTCAACCGCAACGGCCCGACGGAGCTGGAGGACGGCACCGGTGCGCTGGCCCACGCCGATGGTCTGGTCGCGCTGGGGCACGCGGTGAAGACGGGAGCGCTGGAGTCGGGCCTACACGCCATCCTGATCCAGGACGGCCGCCTGATCGGCGCCGCCGACCCGCGCCGCGAGGGCGTCGCCGTCGGCGAATAACCCTCGCCCAGACACACAACGACCGGGACCCGGTATGCCGGGTCCCGGTCGATTCCGGGAGCGCAAGCCCGATTGGGCCGCCCTCAGAACGGGAACAGGATGTCGTAAAGCTGCTGGCCGTAGCGCGGCTCGGTCAAGTCGGTGACCGAACCCCGGCCACCGTAGGAGATCCGAGCCTCGGCGATCTTATCCCAGTCGATCGTGTTGTCGGACCGAACGTCCTGCGACCGGATCACGCCCGACACGGTCAGCTCGCGCAACTCGCCGCTCACCCGCACCTCCTGGCGGCCCGAGATCACGAGGTTGCCGTTCGGCAGCACCTGGATCACCACGGCGGCGAGGCGGATGTTGATGGTCTCCGCGCGCGCGATGTTGCCGGAGCCCTGATGCTCGCTGTTGGAGCCGAAGTTGACCAGGTTGGACGGATCCAGCTCGTTCGGGAAGATGTTGGTCAGCCCCGCCTCATAGCCGAAGAAGTTGTCCAGCCCCGCGCCTTCGCCGCTCGTGCGGCCCTGCGACAGCGAATTGTTCAGGCTCGCCTGCTCGTTCTCGATATCCACCACGACGGTCAGAATGTCACCGACGTCGCTGGCGCGCTGGTCCTTGAAGAACGCCCGCGCGCCAGGCCGCCACAGGCTGTTCGGGTTCGGCGTGGCCACCTGCGGTGTCGGCATCGGCATCGTCACGGGCTTATAGTCGCGCCGCAGCGTGGGGTTCTCCACCTCCGACATGGAGGGCGGATCGCCGATCTCGGCCAGCCGCTGAAGCGTGTTGCAGCCGGCCAGCGCGCTCCCCAGAAGGCCAACGGCGGCCAGCGTGCCCAGACCCCGGGCCAAACGGCGCGCAGGCGGGGAAACGGTCGCGAGATGGGAACAGCGGGGGGCGGTCATCGGTCTTCTCCCAAACGATGGGTCGTCTGCGCGCGCGGCGCCGCGTGTCGTGGCATCAGCGGGTGGCCACGGTCACCAAATCCATGCGGACCTGGACCGTGTCGCGCCCCGTCACAACCGCCAGAACCTCCTTGTCCGACGCCAGATTGGCGATCCGCACGGTTTCGCCCCTGGCGCCGCTCTCCAACGCGCGACCGCGCGCGGTCACCGTCATAAAGGGGGTTTCCAGGACCATGGTCACGAGACCGTTGCGGTGGATCAACTCGGGCAGCCGCACTTGGTTGACGCGCACCGGGCGCCCGGCCTGGATGCCGTACCGCGCCGCACGGCCAAGCAGATCCTCGGGATCCAGCAGGATATCCGGCCGCAGGTCGGACCGACGCACCGAGTCCCAGCCCAGGTCCGCCTCCGTGATGACCATATCCCGCCGGATCGGCCGGATCAGCACGGGCACGTCCACCGAAACATGGACCGAGCCGGTCAGACGCACCGGCCGGGCGTTCGGTCCCTCGGCGGGAACCTGCAACAGCGCGTTGAAGCGGCCGGTGCGGTTGTCATAATACAGGTCGCGCACCGCGACTCGCGCCTCCTCCGGCGTACCGACGACGGCCTGAATCGTGAACATATTGACGTCCACCTCGGCCTCGGGTGGCATGCCCTCGTCGAGCAGCCGCGCCCGCAACGCCTCGACCGCATGCACCCGACCGATCGGATACCCAGTGCGGGACACGATCGCCTGAACGAACCGGCTCGCCGGACGCCAGTCCACGCCGTAATCGGTGGCCAGGGCTTCCAGATAGGCCGCATCCAGCACCAGCCGGCCGCCCGGGTCGGGGGCATGCCCGACCGGAACGCTCGCCACCTCCTTGGGCAGACCGCCGAACACATCCCCCAACTGGAGCAGGGGCCGTTCAATGGTTACCTCGGGCCGCAGAACGGCGCGGACCATACCGCCGACGCCGCGCCCGTCGCTGGAGGTGCCGTCGAGAACGGAGCGGCGCGTGGCCGCGTTCACCAAAGCGTCGGCCAGCGCCGTAATGTCGGGAAGAGGGGCAGCGGCCTCGGCACCCGCCGGCGTTCCGCCCGGATCGGCCGACACGGCCCCAGCAGCGGCCACCGGCATGACCACCTCGTTCGCGTGCGCCACCCCGGAGCCCCCAAGGGGCGCCGTTAGGAGCAGGGCCAGCCCGGCCGCCAGACCGAACGCCGCGCCAAACGCGAAGCCACGCCCCGTGCGGATCCGGCCATGCGCCGCCCCGCACCCACGCGACAGCCGTCCCCACCCCAACCGGGCGGGCGACGGAGAGCAACGGCGACGGAAACGGCGGTCGATCATGGTGGACTCTCCCTCCCGGACTCGGCGCCCGGGTGGCGTGGCAGATCGGGTGGTTACTGCATCCGGGAGATGGTGGACATCATCTCGTCGGACGTCGTGATGGCCTTCGAGTTCATCTCGTAGGCGCGCTGGGCGCTGATCAGTTCGGTGATCTCCGAGACCACATTGACATTGGAGGTCTCAAGAAATCCTTGAAGCACGGTGCCATAGCCCGGCTGACCTGGGTTGTTCGTGCTGGGCGCCCCCGAGGCCTCGGTTTCGGTAAACAGGTTATCGCCCTCGGGGTTCAGGCCGGCCTCGTTCGGGAACAGCGCAAGCTGGATCTGCCCGGCGTTCACCAGCGCGTTCTGACCGTCCAGCTTGTACAGCACCTCGCCCGACTGGTTGATGGTGATGCTGACCGCCTCGTTCGGGATGGTCGACACACCCTGGACCTTGTAGCCGTCGTGGGTGACCACCTCGCCGTCGGGGCTGAGCTGGAACGACCCGTCGCGCGTGTACCCGGTCTCGCCCGAGGGCAGATCAATCTGGAAGTAGCCCTTGCCCTCAATCGCGAGGTCGAGACTGTTGTTGGTGGACAGCATGCTGCCCTGTTCCGTGATGCGATAGACGGCCGCGGTCTTCACACCCAGGCCAAGCTGAACACCGGCCGGCACGATATCGCCGGTATCCGACGACGTGGACCCCGCGCGCCGCAGGCTTTGATACAGCAGGTCGTGAAATTCCGTGCGCCGACGGGTGTACGCCGTCGTGTTCATGTTGGCGATGTTGTTGGAAATGACTTCCACGTTCTGTTGCTGGGCCAACATGCCGGTGGCGCCGATGCTCAGCGAGCGCATGGTCTCCTCCGCCCCTTCCTGGAACCTAAGGTCCTGTTCATAATGACGCACACCGTGGGCGCGATCTGTGTTCGATCGCTCGCGACGTGCTCTAAACTTGATCTGCGCCCGTCAGGGCCTTGATAGCCCGTTGCTGGCGATCGGATTCGTCTTCGATCAGCTTCTGCACCGCCTCATAGGCCCGCTGGGTATCGATGAGGCGGGTAATCTCGCGGGTCGGCTCGACGTTGGACCCCTCCAACATGCCCTGCTCGATGGCCAGCCCCTCGGCGGCCTGTGGGTCCTGCTCGCCGGCATCGTACAGGCCCGCCTGCACCCGTAGCAGCGCCTGCTCGTCCTCGAAGGACACGATGTTCAATTGGCCGATGGCGCCGTTCTCGGTGGAGACGGTGCCGTCCCGTGCAATCACGATGTCGCGTTCGTTCGGCGCCACGAAGAACGGCGTTCCGTTCGTGCTGAGGACCGGATGGCCCTGCCCGGTGACGACCATGCCGTCGGCGTCGAGCATGAACCGACCATTGCGGGTGTAGAAGCGGCCGAAATCCGTCTCGACCTCGAAGTAGCCCGGTCCATTGATTGCGAGATCGAGGGGGTTCCCCGTCTGCTCCATGGGCCCCAGGGCGACATCGCGGTGCGAGCCGAAATCGTAGGTATAGGACAGCATGTCCGCGAACGCGCTGTCGGTGCCGCGCGACGGAGTCCGATACTCCGAGAACATGAGGCTCTCGCCCTTGAACCCCGGGGTGTTCATGTTGGCGATGTTGTTCGCCACCACATCCATCTGGCGCCACAGCGCGGTCTGACGGGACAGGGCGATGTAAGAAGGCGTCTGCATGATTCGACCGGCCTGTTGCTGTCCGACACGGGGAGTCCCCGGCATGGACCCATAGGTCCGGCTGGTCCCTAGCAGGCGGCGTGCCAGCCGTCGCCCTCAGCCCGAAGCTGGCCGGTTTCCGCGCCCTGCCGGCCCCGCGGCAGACCACGCCAGGACGGACCGGATGCCGCAGCACAGGCCCCCTGACGGTCCCCCGGCGGGCGTTGCCGGGCAGTTCTTGCCGGGTCCATGGGCACTGAACCATTTCTTAAGGAGTGGAGCCTACGCTTTGCTCCGGCGGCGGATTGGTGGTCCCATGC
The DNA here is from genome assembly GCF_014197855.1 of Roseospira marina. GTDB lineage: Bacteria > Pseudomonadota > Alphaproteobacteria > Rhodospirillales > Rhodospirillaceae > Rhodospira > Rhodospira marina. The sequence continues at coordinate 84,805 of NZ_JACIGJ010000005.1, read as the reverse complement.
GCGATGCGCACAGGCCGCGCCCGCCCGCTGCCGGACCCGGCGGAACCGGCCGGATCCCGGGGCATTGCCCCGCCGGTGCGCCCGTCTGGCGCCGAACCCATGGACGGACGCGCGACCGTGCCCTCCGCCGTCAGGCCGGACCGGCACGTCCCTCGCGCCAGTGGATGCCGGAAGCGATGGCTGACGATCTGGAAGAAGACGACTACGACGCCGAAGGCGAAGACGGGCTTGACGACGGCGGCAAACGATCGGGCGGGAAGAAAAAGCTGCTGCTGATCGTGCTGCCGATCCTGCTTCTTGTGGGCGGGGCCGCCGGCGCATTCTTCACGGGCCTGCTGGATCCCATCCTAGGCGGCGGCGATGACGCGGCGCACGGGTCCGCCTCGGCGGGCGACGACGGCCATGGCGGCGGGGGCGATGGTCACGGCGGCGGTGGAGGCCACGGGGGCGACGACGGCCACGGGGGCGGTGGCGCCCTCGGCGGCACCGTGTTCTACGACCTGCCGGAAATGGTCGTTGACCTGAACACCGGCTCGCGCAAACCCCACTTTTTGAAGGTACGGGTCAGCCTCGAACTGGCCAACCCGGCAGACGTCAGCCGCGTCGAGGAGGTCATGCCGCGCGTGATCGACAACTTCCAGGTCTTTCTCCGCGAGCTGCGGGTCGAGGATCTGCAAGGCGCCGCCGGCATCTACCGGGTCCGCGAGGAGCTGCTCCGCCGCGTCGGAAATGCCGTGCGGCCAGCGCGCGTCAACGCGGTGCTGTTCAAGGAAATGCTGGTGCAATAACGGCGGACGCGGGCCACAGCGCCCGCCGCCACCATCCGACGCGTTCGAGGACCGGGGATACGCGCAGACATGACGCCTTCCGACGAACCAGGCCGCGAGGTCAGCCAGGAAGATGAGGAAGCCATGATGGCCGAATGGGCCGCCATGGTGGACGAGGACGAGGGCAAGGACGGCGGAGGGGACGGTGGTGGCGGCGGGGACGCCGATGCCAACGCCGCCGCCGAGTGGGAGGCCATGCTCGGCGATGACGACGGCGGTGGCGACGGTGAGGCGGCCGCGGGTGGTGGCGGCGGCCGGGAAAGCACCCGGGTTCTGAACCAGGACGAGATCGATAGCCTGCTGGGCTTCGACGAATCCGACGACATCAGCACCGACAAGTCCGGCATCCAGGCGATCCTGAACAGCGCCCTGGTCTCGTACGAACGCCTGCCGATGCTGGAGGTGGTGTTCGACCGGCTGGTGCGCATGATGTCCACGTCGCTGCGCAACTTCACGTCCGACAACGTCGAAGTCTCGCTCGACAACATCCTGTCGCTACGCTTCGGCGATTATCTGAACTCGATCCCCCTGCCGGCCATGCTGTCGGTGTTCAAGGCCGAGGAGTGGGACAACTCCGGCCTGCTGACCATCGATTCGTCGATGATCTATTCCATCGTGGACGTGCTGCTTGGCGGGCGGCGCGGCACGGCAGCGATGCGGATCGAGGGGCGGCCCTACACCACCATCGAACGCAATCTGGTCGAGCGGCTGGTGCATGTGGTGCTGGCCGACCTGTCGGCGGCCTTCGACCCCCTGTCGCCGGTCACCTTCCGGTTCGAGCGGCTGGAGACCAATCCCCGCTTCGCGACCATCTCGCGGCCCGCCAACGCCGCCATCGTGGCCAAGCTGCGCATCGACATGGAGGACCGCGGGGGGCGCCTGGAGCTGCTGATCCCCTACGCGACTCTCGAACCCGTGCGTGAACTTCTGCTTCAGATGTTCATGGGCGAAAAGTTCGGTCGCGATTCCATCTGGGAAACTCACCTTGCGGAGGAGATGTGGTTCACCGAGGTTGAAATGGAGGCCATCCTTGACGAGGTAGAGTTGCCATTGCGGCATATCCTGAACCTTGAGGTCGGCTCTCAGATCATGTTCAACGCCACACCGGACTCCACCGTGATGCTCCGCTGCGGCGACGTGCCGATGTTCGCCGGCCGCATGGGGCGTCGCGGCGCCAACATCGCCATCCGGGTGGACCGCAAGGCCCACCAACGGGCCAAACCGATGTGATGGTCCTGGTGATCGCATCCTGCCGCCAGACCCTGCCGGTGCCGCGTTCCGTGCTGCGCACCGTTGCACCCGAGAGGCCACCATGTCGTTGAGCACGTTCCTCGATATCGCCATTGTGGCACTGCTGGTTCCGACCATCGTGTTCGCGTGGATCCTGAACAGCCGGCTTGCGGACCTGCGTCGCAATCGCGATGAACTGGCGCGGCTGATCGGCAGTTTCAACGAGGCCACGCACCGCGCGGAATCGGGCATCCCCAAACTGCGCAAGGCGGCCGACGACGCTGGCCGCGCGTTGCAGGACCGTGTCGAGAAAGCGCAAACGCTGCGCGACGACCTCGCGTTCATGGTGGATCGGGCCGAAACCACGCTCGGCCGGCTGGAAACCGGCACGCGCGCCCCGCGTGCGTCCGGCGGGGGCACGAACGGCGCGTCGTCGGCGGCGGCCGAACGCCGCGAACTCACCCGCGCGCTCAACGAGGCCCGCGGCCGCGCCGGCCGTCCCGGGGACACGACAGCGGCCGGCAGCGGCGTGCCCGCGCCTCCCCCGGTTCCGGGCCGACGCCCGCGCGGGCTGAACCCGGCGCCTCCGGCACGGGACGACGCCGAGGAGGACGATTTTTTCATCGAGGACGAGCGCTCCGAGGCCGAGCGTGAACTGTTGCGCGCCCTTCAATCCGTGCGCTGACCCGACCGAACCGTGCCGTCGCCTCAGCCCCTACACGGGCGGCGGCGGTCCCTGCCCAACCGATCCCGCCCGCCGAATTCTCCCACATGTGCCTGGAAATACGCGCGTGGCCAGCGTAAGACAGACAGGCCGTCGTGGAGAGCGTCGGACTAAAGCGGGGGAGTGATACGCGGACTCATGGACCAGAGCCTTCTTGCATGGGTCACCGACCTGCTTTGGGTCCTGTTGTTCTGGGTCCTAGCCCTGTTTCTCGTCACGGCCGGCGTTTATATGACCGTGGGGCCGGCGTTGCGCCAGGGCCGGGCGAAGCGCCGGGTTGCGCGCGCCATCGCCCAGGCGGACCTGCCGGCGCTGCACGATCTGGTGTTGCGCGGCCGACGCGGCGGACCGATCCAGGTGGATCATGTGGTGCGCCTGCCCACGGGCTTTGTCGTCCTGGAAACCGTGGTCCGCACGGGCCGGCTGGTCGGCACGGAGCGGTCGCGCGCCTGGCATCAGTCCATCGGCTGGCACCGCCACACCTTCGGCAATCCCCTGCGCCGCCTGGAACGGGTCATGGCCGCCGTGCGCCGCGCCCTGCCCGCCCCCACCGAAGCAACCGAGCCGGTGCTGGTGACCGGCCAGGTGCTCGTGCCGGCACGCACCCGCTTCACCCGGGGCCGTCCGGAGGGCGTGTCCGGCCTGGGCGACTTCCTCGACCACCTGCGCGCGGCGAACGACGCCAACAAGGATCAGCCACCGGTTCCCGAGCTGGATCAGGCGTGGCATGCCCTCGCCGAGGCCGGGCTTGCCAGCGCCAAGGCCGGCGGCGACCCGACCTGGACCACGGCCCCCCGCCGCGTCCTGCGCCATCTGCTGGCCGACCCGCGCACCGCCACCGGCGTGGTGTGCGCCGTCACGGGCGGCCTGATGGCCCTCGGCCTGGGCCTCGGCCTGCTCCCGTAATCCTCCGTCTCTCCGTCCGAGACCGCCTCACCCGAGTGCTTTATCATGTCCAATCCGCCCCTCGACCTGGACGCCGTCCGCGCCTGGTTCCCCGCGTTTGACGCGCCCACCGGCGCCGGCTGGGCGTTTTTCGAGAACGCGGGCAGCGCCTATGTGCCGCGCCCGGTGATCGACCGCCTGACCCGCTTCATGATCGAGGCCAAGGTGCAGCCTGGGGCGCCCTTCCCCGCCTCCGCGCTGGCGACGCGGATGATGGCCGACGGCGTTGCGGCGATGGCCGCGCTGGCGAACACCGCGCCCGAGTCCCTGGTGATCGGCGCCGACACCTCGACCAATCTGCATGTGCTCGCCAACGCGCTCGCCTGCCTGCTGGCGCCCGGCGACGAGATCGTGGTCACGAACCTGGATCACGAGTCCAACATCACGCCGTGGCGTCGCCTGACGCGGACCGGCGCGACCCTGCGCGAATGGCAGTTCGATCCGGAGACCGGCGCCCTGGACGTCGCGGACCTGGAAGCCCTGCTGACCGAGAACACCCGCCTCGTCTGCCTGCCGCATGCCTCCAACATCACCGGCGCGGTCAGCGAGGCGGCGCGCGCGGTGCGGCTCGCCCACGAGGCCGGGGCACTGGCCGTGGTGGATGGCGTGTCGTTCGCCCCCCATGCCCTGGTCGACGTCGCCGCGCTGGACGCGGATGCCTACACCTTCAGCGCCTACAAGGTGTTCGGCCCGCACGTCGGCGTAATGGCGCTGCGGCCGGAACTGCTGGGGCGACTGGAGAATCAGAACCACATGTTCCTGTCCGGCACCGGAGCGCTGACTCTCAACCCCGGCGGCCCGTCGCACGAGCTGTGTGCCGCGCTGGGCGGCGTCACAGACTATCTGGAGGCGCTGGACCGCCAGCGTGGCGGCCCGGACGAGGCGTCACCCCGGGACCGGGTCGCCCGCTGCTTCGCCGCCTTCGAGGCGCACCAGACCGCCCTGACCGCGCGGCTCCTGGACGGCCTCGCCGCCGTGCCGGAGATCCGGATCATCGGTTCACCCAGCGTGGGCGCGCACCGCTCCCCCACCGTGGCCTTCACGCACGCCACCCTGTCGTCCCGCACCGTGGCGGAGCGGCTGGGGGAGCACCGGGTTGCGGTGCGGCACGGGGCGTTCTACGCATGGCGCGCCGTACACGCCCTCGGGCTGGACCCGGCCGACGGCATCGTGCGGGCCAGTCTGGTGCACTACAACACCGCCGATGAGGTGGACCGCCTGCTCAACGCCCTGCCGAGGGCGTGACCCCAAGGCACGCGGTCCCGGGGTCAAGGGGGCGGGCTGTCAATCCGCCAGTTCCTCGCGGTCGGCGAACTCGTCCAGCGCCTCCGGATTGGCCAACGCTTCCTTGTTCTTGACCGGGCGGCCATGCACCACCTCGCGCACCGCCAGTTCGACGATCTTGTTGGACTTGGTACGCGGGATGTCCGTGACCTGCACCACCTTGGCCGGGACATGGCGCGGGGTGCAGTTGGTGCGGATCTGGCGCTTGATGCGGTCGATCAGACCGTCGTCCAGCTCCATGCCCTCGCGCAGCCGCACGAACAGGACCACGCGCACGTCGCCGTCCCACTCCTGGCCGATCACCAGCGCCTCAACCACCTCGTCGAGCCGTTCGACCTGCCGGTAGATCTCGGCGGTGCCGATGCGCACGCCCCCGGGGTTCAGCGTCGCGTCGGAGCGGCCGTGGACCACGAAGCCACCGTTCTCGGTCAGTTCCACCCAATCGCCATGGGTCCAGATGCCGGGGAACCGCTCGAAGTATGCCGCCATGAACTTGTGGTTCTGCGGATCGTTCCAGAACCCCACTGGCGTGGAGGGGAACGCCTGGGTACAGACCAGTTCGCCCTTGCGGCCAACGACCGGCGTACCGTCCTCGTCGTAGACCTCGGCCTTCATGCCCAGGCCGCGCTTCTGGATCTCGCCGCGATAGACCGGGCTGATCGGACTGCCGAGCATGAAGCACGACAGCAGATCGGTGCCGCCCGAGATCGAGGACAACTGCACGTCCGGCTTCACGTCCTGATAGACGTAGTCGAACGACTCCGGCACCAGCGGCGACCCGGTGGAGGTCATCACCCGCACCGTCGCCAGGGAATGGGTCTCGCGCGGCGTCAGGCCCGCCTTCTTGATCGAATCGATCCACTTCGCCGAGGTGCCGAACATCGTCATGCGCTCGGCGTCGGCGTAGTCGAACAGCACGTTGCCCGAGGGATAGCCGGGGCTGCCGTCGTAGAGCAGCAGGGTCGCCCGTGACGCCAGCGCGGCCACCAGCCAGTTCCACATCATCCAGCCGCAGGTGGTGAAGTAGAACACGCGGTCGCCCGGCTTGATGTCGCAGTGCAGAACGTGCTCTTTCGCCTGCTGAATCAGGGTGCCGCCCTGGCCGTGCACGATGCACTTGGGCACACCGGTCGTGCCGGACGAATACATGATGTACAGCGGCGTCGCGAACGGCAGGTCATCGAAGCGGATGTCTCCGGCCGCGTGCGGCGCGATCAGGTCGCCCCACCAGACGCCCCCGCGCACACCGGACAGATCGGCGGACGCATCGCCGCTGTCGCGGGTGTAGGGCACGATGACCGTATGTTCGACCGTCGGCATGCGCTCGACGATGGCCGCCACCTTCTCCAGGCAGTCGTGCGCCTTGCCGTTGTAGTAGTAGCCCTCCGCCGCGATCAAAACGCGCGGCTCAATCTGCCCGAAGCGGTCCACGACCCCTTGCACCCCGAAATCCGGCGACGCCGTCGACCAGATCGCTCCGATCCCGGCGCAGGCCAGCATGCCGATGATGGTTTCGGGCATGTTCGGGAGGTAGCCGGCGACCCGATCACCCTTCTGAATGCCCAGGCCGATCAGCGCCTTTTGGAACCGCGACACCGCGTCCCACAGCTCCTGATAGGTCATACGCCGCCGCACGGCCTGCTCGCCCCAGAACACAAGCGCGTCGGCCGCCGGATCCCAGTCCGGCCGGAGCAGATTGCGCGCGAAATTGATCTGGCCGTTCGGGAACCACGCCGCGCCCGGCATCTTCTTCGGGTCGTCCACGACCACGTCGCCCTTGGTCCCGATCAGCCCGCAGAAATCCCAAATCGCCGACCAAAAGGCCGCCGGCTCATCCACCGACCATTGCCACACGGAGTCATAGTCATCCAACGCCAGATCATGGTCGGCGTTCACCTGCGTCATGAACGCCGTCAGATTGCTGTTGGCGATGGCGTCCGCAGTCGGGGTCCAAAGGGGTTCGGTCACGGCAAGAATCCTCCCGGAGATCGTGTGTGCCGCTTGAGGGACGGCCTTATTTTTGTTTCTCGGCCGACATTGTGCCGCAACGCAACGATGTGGAAAAGAGGAAGGACGCCCCTCAATCGGGGCCTCGCCCGGTCACAGCAGCGGATGGAGCGCCGAACCAAGCGTTTCCGCCGCACGGGCGAGGTCATGGTGCGCCGCCACCATCGCCCGCGCCTGCCGTCCGTGCGCCGCACGCGCCGCATCGTCGGCCAGTTCGTCCCTCACCGCGTGGGCGAACGCTTCGGGCGAGTCAGGCGGGACAAGCCGGCCCCCCTGGCCCTCGTGCACCACGTCGGCCACGCCACCGCTGTCGCAGGCCACCACGGGCAGGCCGTGCGCCTGGGCCTCCAGGAAGACCATGCCATAGCCTTCTTTGAGGCCGGGCCAGACGAACAGGTCGCCGGCCGCATACAACCGGGACAGCGCCGTCTCCTCCAGCGCGCCCAGGAACACGACGGGCAGACCCGCGAACGCGGTCTCAACCTCAGGCCGGGCGCGGCCGTCTCCGGCGACCAGCAGGCTCCAGGGCGGTCCGTCCAGCCCGCGCAGCGCCCGGGCGAGCGCCTGAAAGGACGCGACCTTGTCGCCCGGCCGCATCATGGCGACGGTCACCAGCCAGCGGCGATCGGGATCGAGACCGAGCGCGGCCGCCAGGGCCGCGCGCGCCGCCGCCCGATCGGCCCCCTCCGGATCACACGCGACCGGATCATCGGCCAGAAACGGCGCCAAGCGCACCAGACGGTTGCCCACCACCGGTGCCACGCCACGCGCGCCCCGCGCGGTCATCGCGAACACCCGATCGGCGCGCGCCATGGCCGCGTCCGCGGCGGCGAAGCCGTCGGACCAAGGACCGTCCGCCTGCTTGAGGGCACGGCTGGCCTCCGCCACCGCATAGGGAATGCCGAGCCGCGCGCTGACCGCCAGCCCGAGCCAGTCCGGCGCCTTATGGTACAGGTGATAGGTGAACCACAGACGGGGCCGCTCCGCCGCAGGCCGACGAACGAACGACGCCGCCAGATGCTCCGCCAGCCACAGCCCGGCCCGCCGCAAGCGCGCCTGCCGCGCGGGATCGCCCTGCCCCTCCCAGGCGCGGAACCGGCAGGCCAGTTCAACCGTGAACCCCGCCGTTTCCAGCGCCGCCATCAGCCCCCGACCAATCCGCCGATCGCCGGAGGGCACCGGATGGTCCGGCGCCTTCATCGGCGCATAGAACGCCACGCGCGGTCCCCTGCCCCTGTCTGGACCGGAACGCACGCCCGCGCTCATGCCAGCAGGTCCGACACCATCGCGGCCAGCCGGTCGAGGCCGGCGCGGGCGTCGAACAGCGCCCGAACGCGCGTTTCCCCGGCCGCCCCCAGGCGCGCCCGTCGCGCGGGATCCCCGATCAAGGCCGCCAGCGCGGCCGTCAAAGCCGGCACGTCTTCCGGTTCCACCAGCACGCCGGTCGTGCCGTCCTCGATCAGTTCGGGAATGCCGGACAGGCGCGTGGACAGGCAGGCGAGTCGCTGGCTCTGCGCCTCCATCAGCACATTGGGCAGCCCGTCGCGGTCGCCGTCGGTGTCGATCCGGCACGGCAGCACGAACAGGTCCGCCGTCCGGTACATCGCCAGCACCTCCGCCTGATCGCGGGCGCCGTGCCACGTCACCCGGTCCGACAGGCCCAACTCGTCCGCCAGGGCCTTCAGCGCCCGCGACTCGGCCCCACCCCCGATATGGTCCAGGCGCCAGTGCACCCCCTCTGGCAGCGCCGCCAGCGCGTGCAGCAGCAAATCCAGGCCCTTCTTGCGCACCGCGCGACCCACGGCGAGCAGACGAACCGGCACCGCCGGGTCCGTGCCGTCGCGATCGGACGCAGGGGGCTCCTCGGGCGACGGAAAGCGGGTCAGGTCCAGCCCATGATGCAGCAGCGTCACCCGACCGGGCGCGAGGCTGTCCAGATGCGCGGCACCGGAGGCCGTGCAGGTCACCGTCCAGCGCGTCTCGGCCAGCTTCTCCGCCTTCTCCCAGTCCGGAATGGTCCAGATGTCGCGGGCGTGGGCGGAGATCGCCAGCGGCCGCCCGCGCAGCCGCGCCGCATAGCGCCCGACCGACCCGGGCGTGTGCAGGAAGTGGACGTAGACCGCGCCCACCGCCTCCGGCATCTCCGCGGCCAGGACCAGGGCCTGCCCCCAGCGCCGCACGCGGTTGCGCGTCGGATCCCGGCGCAGATCGCGCCACCACAGCCGCCACGCGGCGCGATAAGCCGCCCGCCGCCGCACCCGCCACCATGCGCGCAGCACGCGCCCCGGCTCCTGGTGCAAATACTCCGGCAGATAGGTCACGGGCGCGGCGATCTCACCATGGACCGGGTGCGTCTTGGCGTCGGTCGGATGCCGCAGGGAATACAGGTGTAGGCGATGCCCGCGCCGCTCCAACCCCAGAAGCTCCTGGGCGATGAAGGTCTCGGACAGGCGCGGATACCCCTTCAGGACAACGGCCACAGTGCCAGGCATGAACGGTCTCTCAGCCCCCGCCCACCTGCGCGGCCAGCGTCGTCGGCGCGTCGGGCGCGACGGCACGTTCCCCGCTGACCCGCCGGGCGATGACGTCGAGCCCGTCCATCCAGCCGGCCGGCAGCACCTCCGACGGCGGACGGCGCCACGCCAACCCCCGCAGGGCCTGGACCATGGTGGCCGGGCTTGCGTCTTCCTCGTACACCCGCATATCGACGAGCCCCAGCGCGGCGGCGCGACGCGCCCGCACCAGCTGTTCCTCCCGCGGCTCCGTGCGCGGCACCATCAGGGCCGGCTTGTCGAACGACAGCATCTCGCAGAACGTGTTGTAGCCCCCCATGCACACGATGGCCTGGGCGCCCGTCATCAGGTACTCCGGCGCAGCCTCGAACTCAAGCGCCGCGCCCCGCCCCAGCGCCCGCACCCGGTCGCTGAAGCTTTCCCGGCGATCCGCGTCCATGAACGGCCCGAACAGGAACACCGGCGCCAGTGGAATCGCGGGGTCCGACTCATAGGCCGAGAGCACCCAGTCGATCAGATCGGCGCCGTCGCCGCCCCCGCCTGCCGTGACCAGCACATAAGGCTCGCGGGTCGGCGGTTCGGTCGGTCCGGCACGCTCGGCGGGCGCGGTGGTGCGCTGGAATCCCGTGAACACCAGCTTGTCGCGCACGGCCGCCGGCATCGCGAGACCCTCCAGCGGATCGTGAAAGCCCTCGGGACCGTACACCCAAATCTCGTCGTACAGCTCGCGCAGGGCGGGCATCACGTGCTTGCGCGCCCACTCCGCCTGCAAACGGTCGGGGCTGTCCATGACCTCGCGCAGCCCCAACACCAACCGGGTTCCGCGCTGCTTGAGGCGGCGCAGCGCCGGCTCAACCTCACCGCCCAGACCGAGCGGCTCCTTGTCCACCAGGAACAGGTCCGGCGCGAACGCCAGCGCGGTGTGCTGAATGATGGAGGCCCGCAGATCCAGCGTTTCCTCGATGTCAATCAGTAGATTGAGGGGGGTGTAATTGCCGTTGCGCAGCTTCACCACCCCCGGCACCCGCACGAAGTCCACGCGGGCGCGGAAATCGAAGCTGCCGATGATTGGTGACCCGGAAATGATGAGGGCGGTCAGGTTCTTGTCCGCGCCGACCAGGGCGTGCGCGATCCGCCGACAGCGGCGCAAATGACCCAGACCAAAGCTGTCATGGCTGTATATCAGGACCCGCATGGGCGCCCCTTTCCGGGTGGATCCCGGTCGGGTGTCTCCCGTCCGGGTGGATCCCGGTCGCGGTCCGGAGCCCGGGTCGCGCGCGGATGATCGGTTCCCCCGACGGCCACACAACGACCAGCACCGGCCCGGCTCGGCGGATCCGCCGCATCCCGTGCACGACCGACCGGTCCCGGACCGACCCACACACCGTCGCCCAGGCCGGAGGCGCCAGCCTAGGCAATGTGTGCAGCGCAATCAAGCCGCACGCGCGGACACGGTCGGTATCGACGACCCCGAACTCGTGCTAGATATTCGTTCCGCTCAATCCGGCTCCGATGGATCCCACACCGAGGGATCCGGCCCCCGTGGTTCCGGTATGGATCCGGCGCCGCACTTCGGCACGCCCTGGGCTTGAGAGGACGCGATGCGAGGCACGCGACGTCAGGTTTTGCGGCTCATCCCGGCCCTGGGTGCCACCTACGCCGGCGCGGTGCCGTTCGGCATTCAGCGCGCTGGAGCGACGGTGCCGGCTGGACCGCCGCCCGGCCTGCCGCTCGACATCGACTTCCGCACCGCCCGGATCGGCCGGATCGCCGGCCGTAAGGTCGTGCTCGACGGCGATGGGCATATCCTGTTGAAACCGTTCGACGGCGGGGTGCCGACGGGCCAGACCCTCGTTCGCGTGGACCCGGAACGCGGGCTGGTGCTGCGCGGCTTCATCGATCATCGCGGCCTGGGGGGGCGCACCGACGCCAAGGCCGGCTCTCACTACCAGGCCATTCAGCCGCTGCCGAACCCAATGTGGGTGGTGCCACCGAACACCACCCTCTCCTGGTGGGCCCGCTGCCACGACCTTCCGACCTGGGCCGCCTTCGCTCTGTGGACCTTCAGCACGGACTGGCTCAGCCCCAGCACCGACCGGGCGCGGACGACCGGCGAGCCCGGCTATGCGCTCGAATTGGACTTCGAGGTCGGGGGCGGGCGCGCCTCCCGGATCGGCGGCGGCACGTTCGGCGCCCACCGGCTCAACATCGGCGCGCGAAGTTGGGGCCTGAACGCGGCGGGCACGGTCTGGACTCCGCAGGACCCGCCCTGGACGGTCGACGGACGCAAACGCGATGCCCGGTTCGTCCTGCCAAAGGACCGTGAGATCCATTACGAACTCCGCCGCTCTCATGTGGCCGGCGACGACGACGCCACCGGCGTGGACTTCCTGGTCAATGGTCGGCTGATGTTTCGGGTGCGCACGCGCGATATGGCCGACGCGCCGTTTTCCGTGGGCGACTCGCCCAGCCCGCTGTCCCCGCGCGCGATCTTTCGACGCACGGCCGGGCAGGATCAGGTGGTGCGGATCACCGCCGGCGGCTACGAGGACTTTTTCTTGTCGGACCCGCCGACGGAGCCGGCGCCGCCTCGCGACATCCTGTCGGTGCGCCGGCTGCGGGTGGCGGCTCTTTAGCGCCGGCCAGCCCCCGCCGCTTATCCCTTGCTGATGGCCGAATGCAGCGCCTTGGTCTCGGCGTAGGCCTGCTTCTGCGCCGCCGTCGCCTCGCCCTGATGCGCCGCTTTCCAATCCGCGTAGTCCATGCCGTAGACCCAGCGCTGCGCCTCCGCCGCGTCCAGATCGGCGCCCTGCTTTTCGGCAGCGGCCTTGAGCCACTTCCACAAGCAGTTGCGGCAGAACCCGGACAACGTCATGAGGTCGATGTTCTGTACATCGGTGCGCCACTGCAGGTGCGCGACCAGACTGCGGAAAGCGGCGGCCTCGATCTCGGTTCGGGTGCGCGCGTCCATGACGAAACCCTCCTTTATGCGTAGCGCCCCCTTCGGCGAGGGGCGGTTGTATCGGGTTCCCGTCCGGGTGCGCCCAACGGATGATTGCCCCGAACACCCGGGTGATATAGGACAGGCGCACGATTCGGTCACGGCCCTGTCACGTTTTTGCGATCCTCGGAGGGAATACCGCCCGGTGCCCACCACCGTCCTGATCCTCAACGGCCCCAACCTCAACCTGTTGGGCCGGCGTGAGCCGACCGTCTATGGTCGCGAGACCCTGGACGACATCGCCATGGCGTGCCGCGCGCACGGTGACCGCCTGCGTCTGCGCGTCGACTTTCGGCAGAGCAACCACGAGGGCGAGCTGGTCGATTGGATCCAGCAGACCCACGCGGATGTGCGCGGCATCATCCTGAACGCCGCTGCGTATACGCACACCTCGATCGCGATTCCCGACGCGCTGCGGGCCGTGGGCCTGCCGACCATTGAGGTCCACCTCTCGAACATTCACGCCCGCGAGAGCTATCGCCACCATTCGTTCATCGCCCCGGTGGCACGCGGAAGCATCATCGGACTCGGCAGCCAGGGCTACCTCCTGGCCCTCGACGCCCTGGCCCGCATGATCGCCGACGAGCAGAGCGGTGTCGGTCCTATCGTATCGCCCGTTCCGACCTGAGCCGGTGCCTCCCCCGATGGCACCGAACCGATCCTCCTGACCCGAGACCAAAGACACCACCATGGCCACCACCCCCATCGATACCGACGCGGTTCGCGCCCTCGCCGAACTCCTCGGCGACACCGGACTGTCCGAGATCGAGTACGACACCGGAGAGCTGCGCATCCGCGTGGCCCGCACCGTAACGGTCACCGCCACCGCCCCCGCGGCACCGGCCGCCCCCGCCGCCGACACGGGCGCTTCGCCGGCCGCCAGCGGCGAGGCGCACCCGGGCGCCGTGACCTCACCGATGGTCGGCGTCGTCTATCTGGCGCCGGAACCGGGCGCGCCCAACTTCGTCAAGATCGGCGACACCGTCGACGAAGGCGCGACACTCCTGCTCATCGAGGCGATGAAGACCTTCAACCCGCTGCGCGCGCCGCGTGCCGGCCGGGTCGCCGCCATCCTGGCCAGCGACTCCATGCCGGTCGAGTATGGCGAGCCCCTGGTGATTATTGAATAAGGGGTGCCGATGTCCTCGATCCCGGCGCCCGAGCGCGCCCCCATCACCTTCGAGAAGGTGCTGATCGCCAACCGCGGCGAAATCGCCCTGCGCATCCTGCGCGCCTGCCGGGAAATGGGCATCCGCACGGTCGCGGTCCATTCCACGGCCGACGCCGAAGCCATGCACGTCCGGCTGGCCGACGAATCGGTCTGTATCGGACCGGCGTCCGCCCGCGACAGCTACCTGAACAAGGCCGCCATCCTCGCCGCTGCGACCATCACCGGCAGCGACGCAGTGCACCCCGGCTATGGCTTCCTGTCCGAGAACGCCGACTTCGCCGAGATGGTGCACGACCACAACATCGCCTTCATCGGTCCGCCCGCGCGCCTGATCCGCATGATGGGCGACAAGATCGCCGCCAAGAAGGCCGCGACCGAGGCGGGGCTGCCCTGCGTGCCCGGGTCTCCGGGCGGGGTCGCCACGGCCGAAGAGGCCCGCGCGCTGGGGGCGGAGATCGGCTATCCCGTGCTCATCAAGGCCGCCGCCGGCGGTGGCGGACGCGGCATGAAGGTGGCCGAGTCGGCCGATACGGTGGTCGAGGCGTGGCAGACCGCGCGCGCCGAAGCGACGGCGGCGTTCGGCAACGGCGAAGTGTACATGGAGAAGTACCTGGCCCGGCCGCGCCATATCGAGGTTCAGGTTCTGGCCGACACCCACGGCACCGTGGTGCACCTGGGCGAGCGCGATTGCTCACTTCAGCGCAAGCATCAGAAGGTGCTGGAGGAAGCGCCTTCCCCGGTCCTGAGCGCCGAGGAACGCGCCCGGATCGGCGGCATCGCCTGCCGGGCGGCGGCGACGCTGGGCTACCACAACGCGGGCACCATGGAGTTCCTCTACGAGGACGGCCAGTTCTACTTCATGGAGATGAACACCCGCCTGCAGGTCGAACATCCCGTCACCGAGATGATCACCACGCTGGACCTGGTGAAGGAACAGATCCGCGTCGCGCAGGGCGAGACCCTGGGCTACACGCAGGAAGACATCCGCTTCCACGGCCACGCCATCGAGTGCCGCATCAACGCGGAAAACCCGGTCACCTTCGCGCCGTCGCCGGGCACCATCGGCCGCTATCACGCGCCCGGCGGCATGGGCATCCGCGTCGAATCGGGCCTGTACACCGGCCTGAAGGTGCCGCCGCACTACGACAGCATGATCGCCAAGCTGGTGGTGCATGGCGCGAACCGGAACGAATGCCTGATGCGCCTGCGCCGAGCCCTGGGCGAATACGTGATCGAGGGTGTCGAGACCACGATTCCCCTGCACCAGCGGCTGATGGAGGCGGAGGCCTTCATCACGGGCGACTACGACATCCGCTGGCTGGAGAGCTTTGTCACCACCTCTTAGGGCACCCTCCCGGGGGATCTGGAAGAGATCGCGTCAGCGATGGACCGGACGAGTCCGGTCCATCGCCGTTCGGGTTTAAGGACGCGCCCTCGACGGACCGCCACCCGGCCCGAAATCCAGCATGTCATCGTCGTGGCCCGCCGGCCCCATCGGGCCGGCCTCGGGCCATGCTGCGGCGTCCCCGTTCGGCCCATCCGCATTCAGACCGGCCCGGTCGTGGGCGCGCGTCTGCCCGTCCAGGTGGGCCAGCGCATCGGCCACCATGAGGCTCGCGTCCCGCACCCGGTCGGCCACATCCGGGTGAAAGGCATCGAGAAGAGCCAGGGTTTCCTCCTCGGGATGCGGAAACACCCGGACCAGGATCGAGGCCGGCCCATCACCGCGGCGCCGCACACGATATAGGCGCACGTGCGGCGTCGTTCGCGCCAAGACGGCCAGCACCCCCAGAAAGACCACCGGATCGGGACAGAACGGCGACGGGTGCACAATCGTCGCCTCGGGATCGACGTCATCCAGGGTGAGGCGAACCGCGTTGGCGTCGAGGCCCGCCATGCGCGCCGCCGCCACCAGATCGACCATGGGGCCAACCAGTTCCCAGCGGGCATCGTCGTCGTCACGGGTCAAGGCATCGAAATCGAGCTCCTCGCCCCGCACAGGTCCGAGGCGCTCTGGCTCGTCGCCGGCACCGTCATCCTGCGGCGCGGCGCCGGCGGCCGGCCCGTCGCCCCGCGACGCAGCGGTCTCATGGGCATCGGAGGGGGAGCCTGTGGGGGGATCCGCCGGATGATCGGGCAGAGCGTCCCGAAGGGCGTCCGAGGCCGATGACCGCGACTCCGGAGCACGGGTTACGACCTCAACCCCATCGGTTGGCACCGTCGGCGCCACCGGCGGCGGCGCCGCCGCGCCCACATCCCCCAGGGCCCGGCGGCCGAACGCCGATCGAACGGGCGTTGACGCCACGGCGGCCCGCCGCGCAAGCCCCGCCGGATCCACACCGTGCCGAAGCATTACGCGGGCCAGGGCCGCCTGGGCCTCCGGTGGCCCCTTGGCGACCGCTTTCATCAGCGCGAGCCAGTCGTGGACACTGACGGTTTCGATGTCTCCCGCCATAGCGGCCTTCCGTTCGTGGGTCCCAGGATGACCATGCGTCCAGCCCGAAACGGAGACGATCAGCCCACACCATCATGACCCGGGAGCCGATGCCGGGACAAGGGCCTGGCCCAGGGCGCCGTCGCGCCGACACCGCTCGCCGCGCCTTTGCGCCGAGGCGGCACCCACGCAGCGACACCGGCCCGGGACTTGCGTTCCGACGCGGGATCGGAAACAGTGCCGCGCGCCGGGGGCTCCGTTGTCTCCGCCATCCGAACGCCGTCGGCGAGCCCCGCCACGGGCGTGATCGTGTTGTTGTTCGAGGAGCGTCATGAAGGGCATCATCCTGGCCGGCGGCTCCGGCACCCGCCTCCACCCCCTGACCCGGGCGGTGTCGAAGCAACTTCTGCCGGTGTACGACAAGCCGATGATCTACTACCCGCTGTCGGTTCTGATGCTGGCCGGAATCCGTGAGATCCTCGTGATTACCACGCCGCATGACGCCCCGATGTTCGAGACCCTGTTGGGCGACGGCGCGGACTGGGGCATTTCGATCCAATACGCCCAACAGCCACGCCCCGAGGGGCTCGCCCAAGCATTCCTGATCGGGCGGGAGTTCCTGAACGGCAGCCCCTGCGCCCTGATCCTCGGGGACAACATCTTCTACGGCCACGGCCTGACCGACCAGCTGCGCGCCGCCGTGAGCCGCGAGCGGGGGGCCACGGTGTTCGCCTATCACGTCCCGGATCCGCAGCGGTACGGGGTCGTCGCCTTCGACGCCGACGGCCGGGCCACGTCGATCGAGGAAAAGCCGCCGCAGGCGCGCTCCAACTGGGCGGTCACGGGCCTGTACTTCTATGACGACCGCGTCGTGGAGGTGGCCGAAAACATCCGGCCGAGCCCACGCGGAGAACTGGAAATCACCGACGTCAACGCGTTCTATCTGAACGACGGCTCGCTTGCGGTCGAACGCATGGGGCGGGGGTATGCGTGGTTCGACACCGGCACCCATGAAAGCCTGCTCGACGCCGGCAACTATGTGCGCACGATCGACCGGCGGCAGGGCCTGAAGATCGCCGCGCCGGAAGAGGTTGCGTTCCGGATGGGGTTCATCGACGCGGAGCAGTTGGACCGCCTGGGGCACGCTCTGGAAAAGACCGATTATGGGCGCTATTTGCGCCAGATGGCGACCGATGGCGCGTGAGATACCGCGCCGGACGCCCGATGGCGCCGGACAGCCCCTTTCGGCCGGACCCGCCGAGCGACGGCGACCCGATGTCCGGCGAACACATGTGAGGACGGGCCTTGGCTGAGGCGAGCAGACCGGCGAAATCATCCGGCGGGCGGGCGCCGTCCCGCATCGACGAACTAACCTCGGCGCTGGGGGCGGCTCGTATGCAGGTGCTGATGGCGGGCGCCTTCAGCCTGTTCACGACCGTCCTGATGATGGTCCTACCGATCTACGTGTTTCAGATCTTCGAACGGGTGCTGACCAGCCGGTCGATCCCGACGCTCACCATGCTGATGCTCATCACCGCCGGGGCAATGGTGGTGTTGGCGCTGCTCGATCTTGTCCGGCGCGTGGTCCTTCGGCGCGCCGGGGCCGTCCTGGAACACCGGCTGACGGGACCGATTGCCGAAATCCTGTTCGACGCGAACCGGCATGGCCCCCGCCCAGGACTGCGCCAGACGCTGGCGGATGTCGCGACACTCCGGGACGCCCTGTGCGGCCCGGCGCAGCGCGCGGTCACCGAACTGCCCTGGCTGGTGCTCTTCCTGATCCTGGTGCTGCTGTTCCATCCCGCCGTGCTCCTCGTCGCCGCGATCGTCACCCTCCTTCTGGTGGCCGTTGCGGTGCTGGCCCGCCCGCTGACCATTCGCCGGGCCCGGGACGCTCAGACGCATGCCATCCTCGCCGACACCGAGTTGGAGGAGCGCCTGCGGCACGCCCCGACCCTGGCCGCCATGGGCATGACGCCGATGATCATCCGGCGGTGGCGCACGACCTACGACACCGCGCAGCGCGAGCTGCTCACCATCCACCACCGCCTTGCGCTGCTGGACATTACCGCCACGCTGCTGCGCCACCTCGGAACCATGGGCGTTCTGGGGATGGCGGCGTGGCTTTTCATCGAAAGCGACCTGACGGCGGCCGGGGTCATCACCGTCGGCCTTCTCGCGGATCGCGCGTTCGGCGTCCTCACGGCGCTGGTGGCGGGCTGGCCGGCGTTCGTCCACACACGCGGCGCTCGGGACCGGTTGCGCGCTCTGTTCGAGCAGGCGAAACCGCCGGCGGAGCGTATGACCCTGCCGCCGCCGACCGGCGCAGTCGCGGTCCAGCAGGTCATGGTGGCGCCGCCCGGTGCGCGTCACGTGGTCTTGAAAGGCGTGTCGCTGGAGCTTGCAGCCGGTGGCTCGCTTGGCATCATCGGCCCAAGCGGCGCCGGCAAGACGGCGCTGGCCCGGACCCTGGTCGGGCTTTGGTCGCCCGCGCAGGGCACGGTTCGACTCGACGGCAACGACCTGGCCAACTGGAACGCTGACCAGCTCGGCCATCACGTCGGCTACCTCAGCCAGGATATCGCCCTGACCAACGGCACAGTCGCAGAGACCATCGCGCGCATGGGGCCCGTGGATCCAGAGGGCGTAATCGAGGCGGCCCGCCGCGCCCACGTCCATGAGGTTCTGCTGCGCCTGCCGAACGGGTACGACACCGATATTGGCGAGAACGGGCACGTGCTGCCCGCTGGCCTACGCCAGCGCGTGGCGCTCGCCCGCGCCCTGTACGGCGATCCCCGGCTGATCGTTCTCGACGAACCGAATGCGTTCCAGGATACGGAAGGCGAGCAGGCCCTTACCAAGGCACTTCAGACCATGCGGGAGGACGGACGCACGGTCGTCATGATCACGCAGAAGCCAACCCTGCTCACAGCCCTGGACTCCGTGCTGGTGCTGCGGGAGGGGCAGATCGAAATGATGGGGCCACGGGATTCCGTTCTGTCACGCTTCGCGCGCGGTGCCGGGTCGGCGCAAGGCCGGGGTCGCATCGCGCCGCCCAAGGACAGCCCCCCGGGCGACGGGCCGAACCGGTGAGGATGTGTGGCCAGCGTGACACACCGAAAGGCACCCCACGGACTCACGGGAGCACCATTTCTTGGCACGCGCGAGCGATTGGGGTACCGTCAACCGGTTTTTTAACACGGAGGCAAGTGCTTGCGGACACCTCCGTAGACACCGCAAACGTGCGGCCACGGGGCGCGGGCGCCCAGGGAACCGGGCCGACTGATCGCACGCCGACAGAGCGCGTTGACCTATGGATCAGGATCGGGCTGCATGGACCCAATCCAAAGCGACGGTGGCCCATTGGGGCCCCGTGGGGTCTTCGCGCCGGTTCGGATGTGGGTCGATCCGGCCCTGTGGAGGGAACCGGTAAGGGTCCATATCGGAATGGGCCATATCGGAATGGGCCATATCGGAAAGGGATTGTGACCTCATGGTCGCTTCGCTCGTATCGATGCCGGAGTTCCTGCGCAGCCGAACGGCGCGCACGCCGAACGGCCCCTGGACCAACCAGGAGTTGGCGGAACTGTCCCGGGTCGTGAACCTTTTGGCCCGTGCGGGCCTGACGGTCGAGACCGATTCAGGCATGACGGATGAAGGCGATCCCTGGTTCGTTTTCGCAAACCCAAACACAGGCGATGTCATCGCGCATCTGGCCCGCATCGACGGGCGATTCGTCGCGGCCGGCGCGAACGCGGGCGTGGTCCTGGATGGCCGGGATTTCCGCGATGTCGTCGACAAGATCATGGCAAGCCAACCGCTGGCCTTCGGGCAGCCCCAAGCCCCATCCGAGCGGCCGTCCAGCCGTGCATACCGGCGCGACGAGGCGGCTCCCACGGGCATGGGCCTCGGCGAGCGGCTAACCCCGCGGGACACCAACGCCGAAAGTGGATCGGGCAGCAATGTCACGACGCTGTTCACGCACCCGAGCATTGTTCTGGCGGCGTTCGTCGCGACCGCACTCATGCATGGCCGAAAGAGCGGAGATTCGGGAACATCCAGCAGCACCACCGGACCGACGACGAAAGGCGCTCTGGATGCCCGGTCGTCGGCCCCAAACGCCCGGGCCCAGCTTACCGATACCCTGACATCCTTGGCGGTGTCCGAGTCCGCCGCGGGCGGGAACGCCGGCACAGGCGGCTTCATGCTGCACAGCACCGGCATGGCATCCGCCGTGGCGATCGTCGTGGCCGCCGCCACGCCCATCAGTTCGGGGGCGGATGGCTCCGGGACGACGATGCTGGCCACGCTGTCTCACGCTCTCACCGGGAACGGATCGGGGGACGAGTCCGCGAACCAAACCGGCAGTGCTGACGACTCGCACGCGCAGGGGCGCGACGACCCGACCCACAGTCCGCGTCCGTTCGA
This sequence comes from Roseospira marina, assembly GCF_014197855.1. Taxonomy (GTDB): domain Bacteria; phylum Pseudomonadota; class Alphaproteobacteria; order Rhodospirillales; family Rhodospirillaceae; genus Rhodospira; species Rhodospira marina. The sequence goes on along the minus strand of NZ_JACIGJ010000005.1, from coordinate 64,241 downwards.
CTCTCTGTCCGCCGGGCCACGCGCCGATGGCGGAGAGGCCGCCTCGGTGCAGACAGCCCGGTCGGTCGGCGACGGGCCGGCCGCTCACCACGGCCATCCCGACGGCGATCCGGGAGCCCCCGACACTTTGGTGGACGCCGATCTGTTTCTGGTCGCGCTCAAGGCGGAATCCCGGGACCGGAACGCTGAGCCCTCGGCTCCGCATCCGACCGGCGACGGGTCGTCCTCGGACGCAGCGTCGGCGGATGGCGCCCACGACGGCGACGCCGGATCCGGGACGTCAACGCAGGGCAACGCCGGCCGCGCCACCACCGTGGCCTCCGCCGCCACCACGGCACCGAGCGACGGCAGCGGCGCGGGCGACGACGGTGGTGGCGGATCAACCGCAGTGGCCAACGCGGGGAACACCGCCGGATCCGAAGCCTTCAGCATCACCGTGTGGATCGAATCGCCGACCGACTCCGAAAACCAACTGGCGCTGAACGACGCGACCAGTGAGACAGACGGGGGCGGGACGCACGACACCCCAGCCTGTGAGTTCGGTGCCGGCCCCCTGGATACCATCGAACCCACGGACGCGCTTCTTCTGATCTACCAGTCCGCCGCCCGCCCGACGCACGGCGCGCCGATCGGCGATACGCCGGATGTCGGGGGCGCTGGCGGACAAGACATCGTCTACGCCGGCGGGCTACTCCAGGTCGATACGTTCGACCCGATTCACGATACGCTGTCGATTACCGGGGAGCCGGCAACGCAGGCCTTCTATCAGGTGATCGCGACCTACGACGGCGTGGAGTTCCGGTTCGACGCGGACAACATCGTGACCCTCACCGGGGTGGGCCTGGAGGACCTCGGGTTCGCCTGAGGCCATGACCGATCCGGCCCTCCCCCCCCGTTCCCCGTTGGCCTGACGGGGCCCCTTATCGTCGGCCGGTCGTGATCGGCGGCCGGTCGTGATTTCGACCGAAAGGGGTCCGGTGTATTACGCGGAGTCCGGAGGAAGCGGTGCGGGTGGACTGCCGCCGCGCGCCACGGTCAGGGTCGCGAAGAAGGTCGTGCCGACCCCGACCTTGGACTCCAGCCAGATCCGCCCGCCGTGGCTTTCACAGATGCCCTGGCAGATGCTCAGGCCGACGCCGGTGCCGGGGTAGGTGTGCGCCGGATGAAGGCGCTGAAAAATCTGGAAAATTCGACCGTGGAACGCCGGGTCAATGCCCAAGCCATTGTCGGCGATGGCGATGGTGGCCTCATCGCCCGACACCGTCCCGTGAACCTTAACCGAGGCCGGTCGCTCCGGATGCCGGTACTTGATCGCGTTTTCCACAAGGTTCTGGAACAGACTGACCAACAGCGCCGGCCGGCCCATCACGATCGGGAGGTTCGGGGCAACGTCGACGATCACGTCAGCCTCCCGGATACTGGCATTCAGGTTGCTTAGCACCCGCGCGAGCACGGTATTGAGATCGACCACTTCGAACGGGGAATCCGCCCGCTTGATCCGAGAGTATTCGAGCAGGTCGCCGATCATGTCATGCAGGCGCCGCGCCCCATCGGTCACGAAATCGATAAAGGTATCGGCATCGCTGTCGAGTTGCCCGCGGTAGCGCCGTCGCAGCAAGCCCGCGTAACTCGACACAATGCGCAGCGGTTCCCGCAGATCGTGGGACGCGACGTAGGCGAATCGCTCCAGCTCAGCGTTTGATTTCTCCAGTTTGCGCGTTTGCTCTTCCAGCGCCGCCTCGGCCGCGTCGCGCCGGGCCACCATGCCCCGGACCGCAACGGCGAGCTGGTAGGCTTCCGCGTGGCGCATCGTGGTGGGATCCAGATCGGTGGCTTGCCGGCCGTCCCCGGCCAGGAACGCCTTCAGGGTCCCGATGTCGTGCCCGATTCGCCGGGCGCTGTGCACGGCGATGGCATAGCTGGCGGCGGCCAGAATGACGACCAGAGCGCTCCCGATTGCCAGACTGCGCAAGGCATCCGCGCGGATCTCATCGCGCATTCGAGCAATGTTGGCGTTGATGTCATCGATCGCCACGCCCGCCCCGATGTACCACCCCCATTCGGGCACGGGCAGAACGTAGCTCAGCCGTTCCGAAACCGGGTACTCCGGGTCCAGTTGAGGCCGCACGTACCGCACGTAGCCGCCGCCGCCCTTCGCGGCGGCCACCAGTTCCTGCACCACCCTGACACCACCCCGGTCGATGAGGTCCCAGGCGTTCGTGCCCTTGCCCGGCCCGAGCAGACTGCGGCCGGTCCAGGTTCCGGCGAAGATGTAGCCGTCGTCACCGAAGTGCATGGCCTCGAGTTGGGCCAAGGTCTCGGCCTGGACCTGACTCGTCATATCCTTGATGTAGTCCCCGGTGGCGATTCCCCAGTTCAGCGGCGCGAAGCGGCAGACGTAGGACACTTTCGCGTGCTCTGTGCCGGGCTTGTTCGGATGCTGCCAGAGGTAGGGATAGAACCCCTCCCCCTCGGTTCGCAGCATCTTGATCATGGCCCGGACGATGGGGCGCCCCTCCGGATCGACCGCGTCGCGGAGGTCCGTGCCCTCCAGCTCCGGCATCGTGCTATGCAGGATGGTGGCCCCGGTGTCGACATCGAAGATGAAGTAGTAGCCGCGCCCCTGATCGAACCGAATGGACCGCAAGGCCTCGCGGATGATGCCCCGCATGGCCTCCTCGTCCGCGCCGGGAGGCCGGCTCTCCCACAGGGCGCGGACAATACTGACGCCCTGCTCCCCGCGTTCGCGAATGACCCGGCGGGCCCGCGCCTCCACGGTCTGCCGCTGATGTTGAGCGCCGTTCACAGCGGTCTCGACGAGCGCACGAATGTACGTGCGCCGTTCTTCCATCAGGATTTCGGCGCGCAACTCAACCTCGCGCGCCATCGTGCGGTACAGATCAAAGCCCCAATAGGCGTACAGACCGACGAACGCCGCCGCAAACGCCAGGAACAGGCGCAGGGACAGTGCCCGCACAAGGCCAGGACGCCACCCGGTATCACGGCCTGCCTCGGCTACCGACACGGCAGGCGAGGGCCTCATCTCGGCCTCCGTATCGGGCGAGGTCATATCCGTTACTCTTCGGTTGCGCGTGCCGCCTCCAGGCAGTCTACCGTACGGCTTTTGCGTTGCCCAGCAGCACCTTCACCCCGCGCAACGATCAGCCACCCGCGCGGATCTGGCTCAGGGTCCGGGTCGGGGTGATGGCCTCGGGGTCCAGGTGGATGTCGAGCAGCGCCGGTCCCTTCTGCTGTTCGACATGATCGCAGGCCCGGGCGAACGCCGGCGCGAACGCCGCCGTCTCCGTCACCGTCTCGCCGAACGCCCCGTAGGAGCGCGCCAGCATGGCGAAATCCGGGTTCGTGAGATCGGTCGCCGAGATGCGCCCGGGGTACGCCCGCTCCTGATGCATCCGGATGGTGCCGTACATGCCGTTGTTCACCACCAGGATCAGGATCGGCAACCGATTCTGGGCCATCGTGCCCAGCTCCGGCAGGGTCATCTGAATATCGCCGTCGCCCGTGACGCAGACCACGGGCCGGTCCGGACAGGCCAGTTGCGCGCCGACCGCCGCCGGCATCGCGTAGCCCATCGATCCGGACGTGGGCGCCGCCTGGGTTCCATAACGGCGGAAGCGGTGGAAGCGATGCACCCATGTGGCGAAATTGCCGGCCCCGTTTGTGATGATCGTGGTGTCCGGCAGCACCTCCTGAAGGTGCGTCATGATCGGCCCCATGTGGACCGCGCCGGGGCCGGTCTCGGGCGGCGTCGACCACATGCGGTAGGCGTGATGCGCGGCGCGAACCACGCCGTCGTCTCGGCGGCGCAGCGGCGGCGGCAGAGCACCCAACGCGGCGCAAAACGCCCGGGGTGTCGCCGCGATACCCAAGGACGACCGGTAGACGCGCCCCAGTTCCTCCGGATCCGCATGCACGTGAATCAGCGTCTGGCGCGGCCGGGGAATGTCCAGCAGCGTGTAGCCCTGGGTCGGCACATCGCCAAGCCGGCTACCCACGGCGAGGATGACATCGGCGTCCCGCACCCGCTTCAGCAGCGCGGGATTGGCCCCCAGCCCCAGATCCCCAGCGTAGTACGGATGCGCGTGATCGAACAGCATCTGACGCCGGAACGCGCAGGCCACCGGCAGGCCGCGCACCTCGGCGAAGCGGGTAAAGGCCGTCACCGCCGTCTCGTCCCAACACGAACCGCCCACGATGGCGAGCGGCCGCTCGGCCCCGTCCACCAGTGCCGCCAGCCGAATCATATCCTGATGCCCGGGGTGCAGCTCCGTCGGCGCGAACCCTTTCGGCAGGGTGATGTTGGTGGCGTCGTCACGCAGCATATCCTCGGGCAACCCGAGAACCACGGGGCCCGGGCGCCCGCCGGTCGCGACGTGAAAGGCCCGCGAGATCATCTCCGGCACCCGGTCCGCCCGGGTGATGTCCGCCGCCCATTTGGCCACGTCCCCGAACAGGCGGGCGACGTCGACTTCCTGAAACGCCTCGCGATGCCGCGTCCCGCGCGCGATCTGCCCGACGAACAGGACCAGGGGCGTCGAGTCCTGCTGCGCCACATGCAGGCCCGCCATCGCGTTGGTGGCCCCGGGGCCGCGCGTAACAAAGGCGACGCCGGGACGCCCGGTGAGCTTGGCCTCGGCCTCTGCCGCCATGGTGGCGCCGCTCTCGTGGCGGCAGCCGACAAACCGGATGGCGGAGTCGTGCAGCGCGTCCAGCACCGGCAGGAAGCTCTCACCGGGCACGCCGTACACTCGGCGGACACCAAGGCGATTCAGGCAGCCCACCACCCATTCACCGCCTGTCGCCGTGATACGCTCCATCACACCCCTCTCCCTGCGTTTCCTGGGTCCGCGTTTCACGGAGATGTCATGCGGGGAGCGTGTACGGTGTCCGGGCCGCCCGAGTCCAGCCGTTATCGACACGCAGTGCACGTGTTGTCCGACCACAGAACCACGGGGATCGCAGGGTCACCCCGACGCCGAACGGGACGACAGCAGGCCGGTCGTCATCCACCGTACGGCCATGGCCAGATCGAACACCGGCGCGTCGGCCTCCATGCGGATGCGACGGCTGTACGGCCCCAAATTGGTGCATTCGAGGATGACAGCGCCGAGTCGGCCGCCCGCCCGGCCCCGCAGGCGTTGCGCCGCCATCGCGGCATCGCCCTCGGCCAGGGCCGCGTCCAGCGTGGGCTGGTCCTCCGCAATCGCTGGATAGAACGTCCGCGAACTCTCCAGGCCCTCGACCAGAAGATCCGGATCCCACATCGCGCCGAAATGGGCAGGCTTCAGCGCCCGCGCGTCGAACGTCAGCACGCCGAGGCTCCCGCGCGGGCCGTACGCCGCCCGCAGCAGGGGAACCAGCACCAGGGCGCTCGACAGCACCGGAACCGACACGGCGGCGCGCAGGCGCTCCTGCAACGCCCCGAGGAACCCGCAACTGGTCGCGATCACCCGCGCCCCCTCCGCCTCCAGCGCACGGGCGGCGTCGATCAGGTCGCGGACCAGCGGTTCCTCGACCGCCTCCGACCGAACCACCGCACCGACCCGCGCCCGATCCACGCGGCGGTAGAGCACGCGCCCTTCGAAGGTGTCGGGATGCCCGATGTCCCCGGGCAGGCGGGGAAAGCGCGTGTTCAGCATGATGACGCCGACGGGGCCCATCGCCTCGGGAACCGGCGCGTTGGACAGCGGATGCGTCTCGGCAAGACATGGTTCGGGGGCACACCGCTCGAAGGGATCGATCATGGCTCTATCCGGAACAAGGGGGACGCAGAGGATTGGCGCGTCTTTACAGTGCGGGCGCGGAGTCGGGCGACGCAAGGGTCACACGGCGCGGCGCACGCCAGCGGCCACGCCCTGGCGCCGTGGGCTTTGACCGCACCGCCGTTGGTCGCTAACACTTCACAGGCGACGACTCGCTCGGTCATCCGGCCGGCCGCCTACGGCCCGTGCGGCACGCACCGGGCTCAAAAAACGGGAGTTTCACGACCATGCCGCATCCGTTTCCCCGCCGCTGTGGCCTGATCCGCACTGCCTCGCTGAGCGCCGCACTTGCGCTGCTCCTGGGCCTCGGCCTGGGAGCCACGAGCGCCCGGGCGGAAACCTGGGACATGCCGATGGCCTACGCGGCCTCCAACTACCACTCGGAGAACAACGCAGCCTTCGCCGCCGCTGTCACCGAGCGAACCGGCGGCGCGCTGGAGATCAAAACGCACCCGGGCGGCGCGCTGGTGCCGGGTGGGGAGATCTTCGGGGCGGTGCGGCGCGGAATCGCCCCCATCGGCGAGCGGCTGATGTCGGCGCTGGGCAACGAGGACCCGATCTTCGAAATCGACGCCGTGCCGTTCCTGGCGACCAGCTTCGAGGAGGCCCGCGCGCTCTACGACGCCTCGAAGGCGGCGACCGAGCAGGTGCTGGCGGAGAAGGGTCTGAAGCTGCTGTATGCCGTGCCGTGGCCGCCGCAGGGCCTGTATTCGACCAGGCCGATCGAAAGCATCGCCGACATGAAAGGGCTGAAGTTCCGCGCCTACAACCCGGCGACCTCGCAACTGGCCGAACTGATGGGCGCCATCCCGACCAGCATCGAAACGGCCGAGCTGTCCCAGGCCTTTGCGACCGGCGTCGCGGAAAGCATGATCTCCTCCGGCTCCACCGGCTATGATCGCAAGATCTGGGAGTTCGTCGACTACTGGTACGACGTCCAGGCGTGGCTGCCCAAGAACATGGTCATCGTCAATCAGGCCGCCTGGGACGGTCTGGACGAGGCCACCCAGGCCATCGTGCTGGAAGAGGCCACCAAGGCCGAAGACGCCGGCTGGGCCGAGGCGCAGCGCTTGGCGGACTGGTACAAGGAGCAGTTGGCGGCCAATGGCATGACCGTCGCCCCGCCCTCCCCCACGCTGAAGGCGGAGTTCCGCGATCTGGGCGCCACCATGGCGGCCGAGTGGAAGGACCGCGCCGGCGACCTGGGCGCCGAGGTCCTTGAGGCCTACAAAGCAGAATAAGCGCCGCTGAGCCGGGTCCAGGCGGGCGAAGACGGCCGCGTTGCGATGCGCACGCGGGGACTTCGCCCGCCCCGCCCCACCACATCACACACCCCGCCCCTCGCCCCGCCCCTCGCCCCGCCCCTCGCCCCGCCCAGGACCGCCACATGACCCGAGCCTTCGCCGCCCTGGCCTGGGGCCTCGACCGCTTCTATGTCGCCTGCGGCGCGGTGGCCGCCCTGCTGCTCGTGGTGCTCACGGGCCTGATCCTCGCCAGCATCGTCTCCCGCCTGATCGGGGTCTATCTGGGTGGGGTGAATGCCTACGCCGGGTATGCCATGGCCGCCGGGGCGTTCTTCGGCATGCCCTACGCCTTCCGCTCCGGCGCGCACATCCGCGTCACTCTGCTCCTCACCAATCTCACCGGGTGGACGCGCTGGGCGTTTGAGCTGTGGGCGCGCGCGATCATCGCCGCCGCCGCCGGTTACATGGCGGTCTACTTCGGGCGCCTGACGTACTACTCCTACGTCTACGGCGACATCAGCCAGGGCGCGGACGCCACGCCGCTGTGGATACCGCAAAGCGTCATGGCCGTCGGGGCGGTCTGTTTCGCCATCGCGACGGCGGATTCCGCGGTCCGGTGCCTGGTGGAGGGGCGGCACAGCCTCACGGCCCCCGAGGCGGACGGAGGCCGCGACACATGAACGAAGGCCTCCTGATCGCGATTTTCGTCCTGTCTCTGTTTGCGTTTCTCGGGTCGGGCGTGTGGGTGGGGGCGAGCCTGCTGGCCTGCGCCTGGATCGGGATGGAGCTGTTCACCAGCCGCCCCACCGGCGATTCCATGGCGATGATCCTGTGGAGCGCGCAATCCTCCTGGACCCTGACGGCCCTGCCCATGTTCATCTGGATGGGCGAGATCCTGTTCCGCTCCCGCCTGTCGGAGGTGCTGTTCCAGGGCCTGACGCCGTGGCTGGCCCGGCTGCCCGGGGGCCTTCTGCATGTGAACGTCGCCGGCTGCGCGATCTTTGCCGCCATCTCCGGATCCTCGGCGGCCACCGTGGCCACGGTCGGCAAGATGTCGATCCCGGAGCTGCGCGCACGCCAGTACCCGGAGCGTATGGTGGTCGGCACCCTGGCCGGAGCGGGCACGCTGGGCCTGCTGATCCCGCCGTCGATCTCGCTCATCATCTACGGCGTTTCGGTCAACGAGAGCATCGCCAAGCTGTTCATCGCCGGCCTGCTGCCCGGGGCCTGCCTCGCCCTGATGTTCATGGCCTACGTCGCGCTCTGGGGTCTGCTGTCGAAGCACAAAAGCGCCGATCGGGTGGTGTACACGATGCGCGAACGGCTGCACGGCCTGTGGTTGCTGCTGCCGGTGGTGTTGCTGATCCTGGGTGTGATCGGATCGATCTATTCCGGCGTGGCGACAGCGACGGAGGCCGCCGTGCTCGGCGTGGTCGGATCCTTGGCGCTGTCGGCGTTGCACGGAAGCCTGTCGTGGGAGGCGTTCCGGGACTCCCTGCTGGGTGCGGTGCGGACCTCGGCCATGATCGCCTTCATTCTGGCGGGCTCGACGTTCCTGTCTCTGGCGATGGGGTTCACCGGCATTCCCCGCGCGCTGGCGGAGGGCATCGGCGGCCTGAACCTGTCGCCGCTTGAACTCATTGCCATGCTGACGGTGTTCTACATCATCCTGGGCATGTTCCTGGACGGCATCTCCTCCATCGTCTTGACCATGGCGGTGATCGAGCCCCTGGTGCGGCAGGCCGGGTTCGACATGGTGTGGTTCGGCATCTACCTGATGATCGTGGTGGAGATGGCGCAGATCACCCCGCCCATCGGATTCAACCTGTTCGTCCTGCAAGGGATGACCGGCCACGACATGGGGTTCATCTCCAAGGCGAGCGTTCCAATGTTCCTGATCATGGTCCTGGCCATCGTCGGACTGGTGTGGTGGCCCGACGTGGCGCTGATTCTGCCCCGGAACATGTAACCCTCCTGTTGCCACCGGGGCGGTCATGGGGTACTGCGCCCACACCTCTCCCCACATTCAACCGAACAGGCGACCGATGGGATTCAATTGCGGCATCGTGGGCCTGCCCAACGTGGGCAAGTCGACGCTCTTCAACGCGCTCACCTCGACGGCGGCGGCGCAGGCGGCCAACTTCCCGTTCTGCACCATCGAGCCCAACGTGGGGCGCGTGGCGGTGCCCGACGACCGCCTTGACAAGCTCGCCACCATCGCCAAGTCGGCGAAGGAAATCCCGACCCAGCTTGAGTTCGTCGACATCGCCGGGCTGGTGCGCGGCGCGTCCAAGGGCGAGGGCCTGGGCAACCAGTTCCTGGCCAACATCCGCGAGACGGACGCCATCGTCTCCGTCCTGCGCTGCTTCGAGGACGAGAACGTCACCCACGTCGACGGGGCGGTGGACCCGATCCGCGACGCCGAGACGATCGAAACCGAACTGCTGCTCGCCGACCTGGAGAGCCTGGAAAAGCGCATCGTACCGCTGGGCAAGAAGGCCAAGGGCGGCGACGCCCTCGCCAAGGCGCAGATCGCGGTCATGGAACCGGCCCTGGCGCTGCTGCGCGAGGGCAAGCCGGCCCGCCTCGCCCGCCCGACCGATCCGGACGCGCTGAAGCAGTTCCACCAGTTGAACCTGCTGTCGTCGAAGCCGGTGCTATACGTCTGCAATGTGGACGAGGAGAGTGCCGCGGCCGGCAACGCCCTGTCCGCCCGGGTGGCCGAGAAGGCCGCGGCCGAAGGCGCCGTCTCCGTTGTGATCTCCGCCGCCATCGAGGCCGAGGTCGCCCAGCTTGAAGACCCGGAGGAAAAGGCGGCGTTCCTGGAAGACCTGGGCCTGTCGGAAACCGGCCTGACCCGGGTGATCCGGGCCGGGTACGACCTGCTCGACCTGCTGACGTTCTTCACCGTCGGCCCGAAGGAGGCGCGTGCCTGGACCGTGCGCCGAGGCGCCAAGGCGCCGGAAGCGGCCGGGGCGATCCACACCGATTTCGAACGCGGCTTCATCCGGGCCGAGACCATCGCCTACGCCGACTTCATCGCCTGTGGCGGCGAGCAGGGCGCCAAGGACGCAGGCAAGATGCGCTCCGAGGGCAAGGACTACGTCACCCAGGACGGCGACGTGTTCCACTTCCTGTTTAATGTTTAACGCTAGGCGGCTATGAGCCCGCCTCATCGCCGCCGCGCTTTTCGCGCCCTACGGCGCGGCGGCCGGTCGGCCTTGCCAGCCTGCGGTGATTTTTCCTCACCGCAGGCTGGAAGAGGACGGATCCGCCATCAAACAGACGACTCCGTTTGATGCTCGCTTGGCGCCGCCGGTACCGGTTTACCCGTCATAACCTCCGCCGGGGACTCCACCGGCTCGATGACCTTCTGAAAGCAGCGCGACCGGGTGTCGTGGTACCCAAGGTGTTCGTAGAACGCGGACACGGCGGTGTTCTCCGCCCGGACCAGAAGCTGCAGCTTCCAGACGCCACGCGCGCGCAGCCACGCCTCGGCCGCCTCCATCAAGCGGCGGCCCAAACCGCTGCCTTGCCGGTTCGGCGCGACGGCCACGTAATAGGCCCAGCCCCGGTGGCCGTCCTCCCCCACCATCAGCGAGCCCACCAGGCGCCCATCGTCGTCCTCGGCCACCAGAATCGTGGAGTGATGGTCCCGAACGGCAAAGGCGATGTCGCGCTGGGGATCGTTGTAGGCGCGGTACAGGCCGGTCTCGTGCCACAGGGCAATCACGGGCGCCACGTCCCGGCTTTCCATCTCGCGGATCATCGAACCCTCGTTCCGTCGCGTCCTGGGCGATCCCGCTACAGCCCCTGCCCCCGCAGCCAGTGCAGGACCGGATCGGCCGCCTGCCGCCAGGTCTCCTCCAGCATCATGGCGTGCGACATATCCGGCACGATGAGGTGTTCGGCGTCCAGGTAGCGCGCCGTCCGCTGCACCATGGAGCGCGGGATGAACGCATCGTCGCCCGCCCCCATAACCAGGGTCGGCAACGGGGTACGGGGTGGCTGGCGCGGCACGTCCCACAGGCTCAGATCGAGAATGACCCGTTGCGACTCCCGCTGGAACAACTGCAGAAAACGGGCCGCGCGCGCGGGCGGCACAGCCGACGAGAACAGACCATCATAGAACACGTCAGCGCTCAGCACCGGCTTGCCCATCATCTGCATGAGCGAGATGCCCTGCATGAGCCCCGGGCTGCTGAGCATCATGTGCCAGGAGCTTTCCAGCAGACCCCATGGCCCGACCGAGGCCATCAGCACCATGGCGGCGGCGGAGCGGGTTTCCAGGTACTTCTGCACCACCATGCCGCCCATCGAGTGCCCAATCAGCACCGGCGGCTGGTCGAGCCCGGCCACCACCCGGGTCAAGTCGTCGACATAGTCGCCCAGACTGGCCAAATCGAGCAGATCCCAGCCCTCGCTGTTCCCATGCCCCCGCAGGCTGAAGGTCACGGTGGTGTAGCCCATGCGGCTGAAATAGGGGGCGAAATACTCCTCCCAGCACCAGGCCCCGGCGAACGCCCCGTGGACGAACACCAGCGGCGGCCGCGCAGGCTGGCTCGCGCCCACGGCCGATGGGGGCCGCGCAGGCGGGGTGATGTGGATTTCCAGGGCAGGCGGGGCGCAATCGATGACAGTCATACTCGCGTTCGGTTGTTTCGGGCGGTCGCTGGCCGGCCGCGCGTTCCGGGAGCCTCAGGACTGGCGATGCCCGGTCCTCGCGCGTATCGGCCGGCGCGCCCGCACGGGGCCGGCCGCCGACCGACTCGTTATCCTAGCACGTGATGGGATATGTGTGAGTCTTCATGAAAAAAATGCGGGACAGGCCTGCGCATTCTGCGTAGTAGGGTCCCTATCCTTCCTTGCCCCACCCCTATGTCACGGTGATATATATCGCCGCGAAATATATGGGCTCGTCGCCTTTCCGGTGACCCGGCCCGCCGGTGTGCCGCTCTGAGGTCACCGTGCCGCGCGCGCCCACGGCCGATCAAAGGACCGCTTGCGTCATGCCCCTGGACTCGAAAATCCTATGCCTCGGCGCGCTGGACGCCGGCTTCAACACCGGCTACGACATCCGCAAGGCGTTTGAGGAAGGACCGTTCCAACTGTATCAGAGCCTGAGTTACGGCTCGATCTACCCAGCCTTGAACGCCCTGCTCGCGGAGGGGCTGGCCACCTGCACGGAGCAGGCCCAGGACGGACGCCCCGACAAGAAGGTTTATGCCATCACCGACGCTGGCCGCGTCGCCCTGCGTCAGGCCCTGGTGCGGCGGTTCGCCTTCGACCGCCTGCGGTCGGATTTCATGTTCGCCATCGCCTTCGCCCATTTGATGAGCCCGGATCAGGTGTCGACGCTGCTGGACGAATACGCGCAGGGCTATCGGGATCTGGCGCACACCCTGGCGAAGGAAACCGGCACGCCACCGCCTGGGCGCCAGTTCCTGCTCGACATGGGGCGGGAGGGCTGCCTGAGTTGGGCGCGGTGCATCGAAGAGCATCGTAGTGCCCTGGAAGAGGCCCTCCGGACCGGGCCCGGCCCCGATGATAACGCCATCAAGGCACCGGCCGAGGAAGAGCCCGCCACGCCGTCTCGCCTGACCGAGGCCGCTGCGGCGACGACGGCTGCCGGGAGCCCCTAACCCGCGTCCAACTCGGATGCGCCGTTTTCCCGCCGCCGTGACGCCCGACCGTCGCGGGGCTCCGCCGCAAGACGGACTGCGAAACCCATGAGATCATCGTTGCTGATCGCCGCTCTGATCGTGCTGGCCACCGTGGTGTGGGTGGCCTCGGGCATTGTGGGCCAGCCACCGGACCCCAGCACGACGCAGGCCGCCCTGCAACCACCCGGAGCGGACCACCGCGACGCCGTCGTTCCGCGCGTCCGCGTTACCCAGTTGAACGCCGAATCGCGCGTCGCAACCCTGTCGGTCCTGGGCGCCACGGAAGCCTCGCGCACGGTCGAGGTTCGGGCCGAAACCGCCGGCCGCGTCGCCGAGGTCGGCGCCGAGGAGGGGCGTGCCGTTGAGACCGGCTCCCTGCTCGCCCGGCTGGCCAAGGATGACCGCATGGAACGCCTGAGCCGGGCGGAGGCCGCCGTGGCCCGTTGGGAGGACCGCTACAAAGGCGACCAGCGCCTCGCCAATCGCGACTTCACCAGCCGCCAGCGGGTGCTCGAATCCAAGGCCTCGCTGGAGGATGCGCGTGCCACCCTCGCCGCCATGCTCCTGGACATCGACCGTACCGAGATCACCGCCCCCTTCGCCGGTGTGGTCGCCGAACGCCTCGTGGAGGAGGGCGACTACGTGTCGATCGGCGAGCCCATCGCCCGCATCGTCGATCTGGATCCGCTGGTCGTGCGCGCGAAACTCGCCGAGGCGGACATCGCGCAGGTCCATCTGGGCCAGCCCGGCACGGCCACCCTTGTCACCGGTCGCACGCTGGAGGGTACGGTATCCTTCATCGCGCCGGTCGCCGACGGCGTGACCCGCACGTTCGCCATCGAACTCTCGGTCGCCAATCCCGACCCGCCGGTCCCCGAAGGCATGACGGCGGACGTGACCCTGCCCGTGGACAGCCGGCCGGCGCACCGCATCTCGCCGGCCGTCTTGGGCCTGGACGACGACGGGCGCGTTGGCGTGAAGATCGTCGATGACGAAAACCGGGTCGTGTTCTATCCGGTGAATCTGGCCGGCGACGACGAGAACGGCCTTTGGATCGAGGGCCTGCCCGACCCGGCCACGGTCATTATCGTCGGTCAGGAGTTCGTGCGTCCCGGCCAGATCGTCGAGCCGGTCGACACCGAGACCATCACCCGCAACACCGCCGCGCTCGCCGCCGCCGACAAGGCCGCCCTGGCCGAGGGCCACACACCCTCCACGACGGTCAACGACGTTGAGAGCGACGGAGCGGAGGGAGGCCCGAACCCATGACGGGCGTGATCGACGCCGCCATCGGCCGGTCGCGCACGGTTCTCGCGTCGCTGGTCCTGGTGCTGATTGCCGGCACCATCGCGTTCCTGGAGATTCCCAAGGAAAGCTCCCCCGACGTTCCGATTCCGATCATCTACGTGGCGATGTCGCATCGCGGCATCTCGCCCGAGGACGCCGAACGCCTGCTCGTCCGCCCGATGGAGCAGGAACTCAAGGGCATCGAGGGCGTGAAGGAGATGCGCTCCACCGCCTACGAGGGCGGCGCCAACGTGCTGATGGAGTTCGAGGCCGGTTTCGACAGCGAGAAGGCCAAACGCGACGTTCAGGAAAAGGTCGATATTGCCAAGGCCGAGCTGCCGGACGAAACGGACGAGCCGACCGTCAACGAGGTCAACATCAGCCTGTTTCCCATCGTCGTCATCACCCTGGCCGGCGACATCCAGGAGCGCGCGCTGCTCCGCATCGCCGATGATCTGTCCGATGAACTGGAAAAGATCCCCTCCGTCCTGGAGGTGGACATCGGCGGCGACCGCGAGGAGCAGGCGGATATCATCGTCGACCCGGTACGCCTGCAAAGCTACGGGTTGGCCAACGCCGATGTCGCCGAGGTCATCGCGCGCTTCAATCGACTGGTGGCGGCGGGCACCCTCGACACCGGCCAGGGCCGGTTCGCCATCAAGGTCCCCGGCCTGTACAAGGACCTCGACGACATCCTGGACCAGCCGGTGAAGTACACCGAGGATTCGGTGGTCCGGCTGCGCGACTTCGCCACCATCCGCGCGTCCTACAAGGACCCGGAGGGGTTCGCCCGGGTCAACGGCCAGCCGGCCGTGACACTGGAGGTCAAGAAGCGCGTCGGCGAGAACATCATCGACACCGTGAACGCGGCCCGTGCCGTCGTCGAGCGCGAGCGCGCCCTGTGGCCCGACGGCCTGGAGGTCAATTTCATCCAGGACCAGTCGGACGACATCCAGACGATGCTGTTCGACCTTCAGAACAACGTGATCGCCGCCATCCTGCTGGTCATGGTGGTGGTGGTCGCGGCGCTCGGCTTGCGCTCCGGCCTGCTGGTCGGGGTGGCGATTCCCGGCTCGTTCCTGATGGCGATCCTGCTGCTGGCCGCCATGGGCCTGACCGTCAACATGGTCGTGCTGTTTTCGCTGATCCTGGCGGTGGGCATGCTGGTGGACGGCGCCATCGTTGTGACCGAATACGCGGACCGCAAGATGGCCGAGGGGCTGGACCGCCGCACCGCCTATTCCCTGGCCGCCCAGCGCATGGCGTGGCCCGTCATCGCCTCCACGGCGACCACCCTGGCCGCCTTCATGCCGCTGCTGTTCTGGACCGGCACGGTCGGCGAATTCATGAAGTACATGCCGATCACCCTGGTCGCGACGCTCACCGCCTCGCTGCTGATGGCCCTGATCTTTGTGCCCACATTGGGGGCCCTGTTCGGCAAGGCGGGCGCCGCCGATCCCGAAACCATGCGCGCCCTGGCCGCCAGTGAGCGCGGCGATCTGACCGATCTGAAGGGCATGACCGGCGCGTACGCGCGTCTTCTGAACGCCTCCCTGCGGCAACCCGGCCTGATCGTCATCCTGGCCGTCGTTGGTCTGGTGGCGAGTTGGATGGCCTATGCCCACTTCGGCCGAGGGGTCGAGTTCTTCCCGGACGTCGAACCGGAACAGGCACAGGTGCTGGTTCATGCGCGCGGCAACCTGTCCGTGCATGAAAAAGATGCGCTGGTCCGCGAGGTTGAGGAGCGGGTGCTCGCGCTGCCGGACTTTGACGCGGTCTACGCCCGCTCGTTCAACCGCGCGCCGCGCGACGCCGCCGAGGACGTGATCGGCGTCATCGGCTTGACCTACAAGGACTGGCAGATGCGGCGGCCCTCGGACGAGGTGCTGGACCTGATCCGCGCCCGCACCAGCGATCTCGCCGGCGTGCGGGTGGAACCGAAAGAGCCCGACCCAGGCCCTCCGGTCGGCAAGGAAATCCAGGTGCAGTTGACCGCGCGCGACCCGGCGATCCTGCCGGACGCCGTCGCGACGGTGCTCGAGGCCTTCGACGACATCGGCGGGCTGGTTGATATCGAGGACAGTCGGCCCATTCCCGGCATCCAGTGGGATCTGGACGTCGATATGGGTCAGGCCGCGAAGCTGGGCGGCGACGTCGCCAGCGTGGGCAACATCGTCCAGCTCGTCACCAGCGGCCTCAAGGTCTCGTCCTTCCGCCCGGATTCGGCCAAGGACGAGGTCGATATCGTGGTGCGTTATCCCACCGAATACCGCTCGCTGTCGCAGCTCGACCGGCTGCGGCTGAACACGCCGCGCGGACTTGTGCCGGTGTCGTCGTTCGTCACGCGCGAGGCCAACCCGAAGATCAGCCAGATCGAGCGGGTCGACGGCCGTCGTGTCATGACCGTCGAGGCCAACGTCGCCAAAGGCCTCCTGCCCAACGACAAGATGAAGGAACTGCGCGCCTGGATGGCGGAGCACCCGGAACGGTTCCCGCAAGGGCTGGAGATCGACTTTAAGGGCGAGGACGAGGAGCAGAAGGAAAGCCAGGCGTTCCTGAGCAAGGCATTCGCCGTCGCCCTGTTCATCATGGCCCTGATCCTGGTCACGCAGTTCAACAGCTTCTACGCCGCCTTCCTGATCCTGTCGGCGGTCGTGATGTCCACCGTGGGCGTCATGCTGGGATTGCTGGTCACCGGTCAGGCGTTCGGGATCATCATGTCCGGGGTCGGCGTGATCGCGCTCGCCGGCATCGTGGTGAACAACAACATCGTGCTGATCGACACCCACGACCGGCTCAAGATGGAGTTCGACGATCCGCGTGAGGCTATCCTGCGCACCGGCGTCCAACGCCTGCGGCCCGTCATGCTGACGTCGGTCACGACCATGCTAGGCCTGCTGCCGATGATGTTCATGGTCAACATAGACTTCATCGGCCGGACGGTGAGCTACGGGGCGCCGTCCATGCAGTGGTGGACCCAGCTCGCGACGGCCGTGGTGGTCGGCCTTCTGTTCGCCACCGTGCTGACCCTGGTGGTGACCCCGAGCGCCCTCATGCTTCAGGCCCGTGCGCATGCCTGGGTCGAGCGGCGGCGCGCCCGAAGGAGGGCGCGCATCGAAGCGCCGCACACCGGCACGCGGGGCGGCACCACATCGCCGCCGGCCGACGACGGTCCGGACTCTGACGAAAGCGGAGACGGCCCGCGGAACGGTGGGGACGATGGGAGTCCGGACGGGGGACCTCGGGACGGGGGACCTCGGGACGGGGGACCTCGGGACGGGGGACCTCGGGACGGGGGACCTCGGGACGGCGGAGACCGGACCGATGAAGACCGGCCGGACCGCCCGGACGTGCCGCACGCAGCCCAGTTCACGTGGCGTCCTGCTTAGGGGCGTCCTGCTTAGGGGCGTCCCGCTTGGGGAGACTGGCTTGGGGCGCCCCTAGGCGGCGCCCGAGGCCGCGAGCGCGGTGCTGTCGGTCAGGGTGACCCCGGCGGCGTGCATTTCACGCAGGGCCGCGTCCAACGACCCGTCGAGGTCGATCGCCCGGCATGCGTCCTCAACCAGCGTCACCGCCAGACCGACGCGGCGGCCGTCCACCGCCGACCAGCGCACGCAGAAGTCCGTCGCAAGGCCGGCCATCACGACGTGCCGGATGCCCAGATCGGAGAGCGCGCCCGCCAGACCGGTGGGCGTGGTGTGGTCGTTCTCGAAAAAGGCCGAATAGGAGTCGATCGCCGGGTCCGTCCCCTTCCGCACCACGAAACGCGCGCGGTCCGTCTCCAGGCCGGGATGGAAGCCGGCGCCCGGCGTGCCCTGGACGCAGTGGTCCGGCCACAGCACCTGGGGGCCGTAGGGCATGGCGATGGTCGAAAACGGCGCCGCACCGGCGTGGCTCGTCGCGAACGAGGCATGACCGGCCGGGTGCCAGTCCTGGGTCAGAATGACGGTCCGAAACAGCGGCGCCAGCCGGTTGATGACCGGCACCACGGCGTCCCCATCGGCCACCGCAAGCGCGCCCCCGGGGCAGAAATCCGTCTGAACATCCACGATCACGAACGCGGTATCGTCACGCATTTTGGCGGGCAGTCCGGCGGGCATCAGCGAAACTCCCATCAGGCCAAGGCAGCCTTTTCCCCAGGGCACCTTTTTTCCCAAGGCACCCTTTTCCATAGTCGCCGCGCGGGCTCCCGTCAAAGGTGAAGACCACCGCACACGTACATCGGGTTCGAGGTCCCCACTAGGGGTCCCCGCCCTGGCCCCCACCCCGGGGATCCCGTTGACGTTTCCGGCAGCCTCGACGAGGATCCCGGTATGTCCACCCCCGCTCTGTCGCCTTCCTCCTCCCGAATCGGCCTGCGTGCCCTGCTTTGGATCCTCCGGAGCTGCGGCGCGGCGCAGCCGGCGGCCGTGTCGGCACGACAGACCCGGGGCGAGCCTCTCCCCTTTTCAAGGACCTGACCGACCCGCGCCATGGATGCCATGCCCGCCCCTCCCGCCACGCCGCACGACGCGGCCCACACCGAGCCCGACGACGGCGCGGGTCCCGTTCTCTCGGCCATGCTCTGGACCATGGCGCCCCCCGGCGGGACGCCGGCGCCGGACGACGCCGACCCCGCCGCCGCGCCCCGGCCGGACCCGAAGACCCTGCGCGCGGCTATTTCCGAGAACGAATGGGCGCGCGTGGCATCGTTCCGCGACCCATCCCACGCTTGGTCCAGCGCCGCCACACGCGCCTTGCTGCGGGCCATGCTCAGCCGCTATCACGGCGCCGATCCGATGGCGTGGCACTTCCTGACGGAACCGGGTGGCCGGCCGCACGTCGACATGAGCCGGCTGCCCCAGCCGATGACGGCCGAGACCCGACCGCGCTTCAGCCTCAGCCATACGCGCGGTCTGGCCGCCTGCATGGTCAGCCTGGGGCCTTGGCCGACCGACGCGCATGTGGGCGTGGATGTCGAATACACCCACCGAACCCTGCCCGCCGGTCGCCTCGCCGCGCGCTTTTTTCACCCGGACGAAGCCGCCGCGCTCGCGACCCTGGAGCGGGGCCCGCCACGCGAGCAGTATTTCCTGTCCCTGTGGACGCGCAAGGAGTCGGTCCTGAAGGCGCTGGGCATGGGCATCGCGAATCATCTCGCGCTGTACGCCTGCTTGGGCGATCCCCCGGATGTGGTCGGCCCCGCGGCCGTCGTCGGACCTGCGGACATGACCGGCGCGCCGGCCGACTGGCGCATGTCCACCGGCGATCCCACCGCCGCGCACCGCTTGTCCTGGGCCGTGTACTGGCCCGGATCGCCGAACCCTCACCGCCCGTGGCGCGCCAAGGTCACATGGCGCCATTTGAGCGCATGGCCGCCATGACATAACGTCATACCTCAGGACTCAGCAACGCCTTCGCCAGCACCCAGGACCGCTCTACGGCCTCGGGATCCTCGGTGAGGGTGTTTTCCAGCCACACGCGCACTCGGGCCGGATCGGCCGGCGTCACGGCCTGTTGCGCCGCCGCGATGGCCTTCAGCGCCATGATGCTGGCCGCCAGATCGTCCAGCGCGCCAAGGATGGCCTCCGATTGCCGGGCATGCGCGTCCCCCATGCGCTGAACATCCCGCGCAAGGTGCGTCAGCAGCGTTGCGATCTGATCGTTGGGTGCATCGGTCATAGTCCGTCCTTCGGTCGGAAGCGATGAGGGCAAGCCGGCCCGGCGCGCCCCACAGGCGCATTGCATTTGAGCCAAGGTCAATCAAGCTTGGGCTCGATAGCCCACACACATTCCCATTGATTGATGAAACGACTACGTGTAATGTCCCTACACCGTCAGAAGGCGGTAAACCAAAGGGCGGACTGTGGGCGCAGGCGCTTGCAGACAGGGGCCGCATCAGGCCTTGGCCGTACCTCCAGAAAGGATAGAGTATCATGAGTGGCATTACGCTCTCCACCGGCATTCAGAAGAACCTGCTCTCCCTGCAGGGGACCACGACCAATATCGAGAAAACCCAGTTCAAGCTGTCCACCGGCAAGAAGGTGAACACGGCGCTGGATGATCCTATCGCGTTCTTCAAGGCCCAGAACCTGAACTACCGCGCCAGCGACTTGTCCGCTCGTAAGGACAGCATCGTACAGGCGCAGAAGACCGTCGAGGCCGCGTCCCAGACCCTGGAGTCGATGCTTGATCTCGTCGATCAGGCCCGGTCGATTTTCGAGACGATGGCGTCCGATACGTCCGCCAAGGCCGTCACCGGCTACGAAAAAGACCTGAATTCCATTAAGAGCCAGATGCAGTATCTGGTCGGCGATGGTTACTATCAGGGCGTCAACCTGCTGCAGACCAGCGACTCCCTGACCGTCAAGTTCGACGAGAACGGGTCCAGCTCCCTGGCGATCCAGGGTGTGGCGGCGTCCGCGGCTGGCATGTCGTCCATCAAGTACGTGGACGCCGTGGCCAGTCAGGCCGCCGCCGGCGCCGCGGAAATGGAAACGTTGCGGGACTCGCTGCGCTCCTTCGCGCAGTCGTTCTCGACGCAGAACGCCATCCTCGACACCCGTCGCGAATTCACCGACAACATGGTGTCAACCCTCAACACCGGCGCGAGCGAACTGGTGAACGCCGATATGAACGAGGAAAGCGCCAACATGCTGGCCCTTCAGACCCGTCAGCAGCTTGGTACGATCTCGCTGTCGATCGCCAACCAGGCCGATCAGTCGGTCCTGCGGCTGTTCTAGGTTCGGATTTGGGGCGGTCGCCTTGGCGATCGCCCTCCTCCGTTCTTCGTCAAACGCCGGTGTGCGTCCCCACGGGGACCACCCGGCGTTTTTTTTGGCCGAATCGCCCCGCTTTGTCCAACCGAACAGGATCGCACCGCCGCGCCGGACAGGCGCGTCGTGCCCAGTCCGCCCTTCGGTCCGACACATTATGAGCAGACGGGCACCGCACGACCGCCCACTTGAATGGCATTTTATCATAACTCGTCCGATATTCTGGAATCATAGCCCCTATAAATTTCGATGTCTTTCCGTAACAGATTCCGATTGATTTCCGAAACGACCGCATGTACGGTCCGTACACCGTCAGAAGGCGGTGTACCCAACGGTGGCCACGAGCACAGACGCTCGCACATAAGGCCCGCATCGGGCCTTGGCCGCACCTCCAGAAAGGAAGAGATCCATGAGTGGCATTACGCTCTCCACCGGTATTCAGAAGAACCTGCTTTCCCTGCAGAATACCGCGAGCAACATTGGGGACACCCAGTTCAAGCTGTCCACCGGCAAGAAGGTGAACACGGCGCTGGATGATCCCATCTCGTTCTTCAAGGCCCAGAACCTGAACTACCGTGCCGGCGACCTGTCCGCTCGTAAGGACAGCATCGTGCAGGCGCAGAAGACCGTCGAGGCCGCGACCCAGACCCTGGAGTCGATGCTTGATCTGGTCGATCAGGCCCGCTCCATCTTCGAGACGATGGCGTCCGACACGTCCTCCAAGGCCGTCTCGGGCTATACGAAAGACCTGAATTCCATCAAGAGCCAGATGCAGTATCTGGTCGGCGATGGTTACTATCAGGGCGTCAACCTTCTGCAGACCACCGACTCCCTGACCGTCAAGTTCGACGAGAACGGGTCCAGCTCCCTGGCGATCCAGGGTGTGGCGGCGTCTGCGGCCGGCATGTCGTCCATCACCTACGTGAACGCCGTGGCCAGTCAGGCCGCCGCCGGCGCCGCGGAAATGGAAACGTTGCGGGACTCGCTGCGCTCCTTCGCGCAGTCGTTCGCGACTCAAAACGCCATCCTCGACACCCGTCGGGAATTCACCGACAACATGGTGGCAACCCTCGAAACCGGCGCGAGCGAACTCGTCAACGCCGACATGAACGAGGAAAGCGCCAACATGCTGGCCCTTCAGACCCGTCAGCAGCTTGGTACGATCTCGCTGTCGATCGCCAACCAGGCCGATCAGTCGGTCCTCCAGCTGTTCTAGGTTCGGATTTGGGGCGGTCGCCTTGGCGGGCGCCCCCTCCGTTCTTCGCCAAACGCCGGCGTGCGTCCCCACGGGGACCACCCGGCGTTTTTTTTGGCCGAACCGCCTCGCGTTCCCCGCCCCGCCCCACCGGCCGGGCCGGCCCCGGGCCTATCGCGTCGTGTGGCACCACCGCAGATATGGTATGATGCCCACGCTTCGGGGTATTCCCGATCCCGCCGTGACACTCGCCGCACACAGGTCCGGTTGTCCAGCGGGCGTTCCGAAGGGCGGCCACGGTCGTGTCCTGGCCGCGGACCCCAGACGATGGTTCAGATGATGGTTCAGACGATGTTTCGGACAGGACGTCCAGCCTCGGCGTCCCGATGTGAATGGACAACCGGCTTCCTGGCATGACGGACTCACACGAGCTTCTCGACGATCCCCGCGCCGACCGCGCCCTTAATGTCTTGCGGCAGATCGACGCCGTGGCGCTGTTCGATCTGGACAGCGCCCTGAACAGTGCCGCGCTGGACAACCTGCCGCCCGTCGTGGCCCTGGCGGTCGCCCTGTTCCAATTCGATTTTCGCACGGTGCAGACCCTGCTGCCCCGGGTGCCCGACCCCGACATCCAACGCGGTGTCGTCGCGGCGATCCTGCTGGATCCCGACACCGAACCCGATGGCGAGGCGGACGCGCCCGCTTCGGACGACTCGGGCCCCTCCGTCACGCCGGCCGCGCGCCATATGGTGTTCACGTTGCTGGAGCTGTTCGACACCGCCGCCGGCGACGTCCTGCGCGGGGTCTGGCCGGACACCTGGAACTCTCCGCTGCACCGCTACATCCACCTCCGGATGCGGCTGCATATGCTGCCGGAGATCGACGACACGTTCGGCCGTCAGATTCCGAAAGTGTCGCTGACCGAGGGTGAACTGTACTGCCTCCTCCGGTTCCAGATCGCGCGGGGCGACCCGGGGGTCGCCAAGATCGCCCTGTCGCGCCTGATGGGCCGCCACCGGCTGAGCGGCCACCTCTTCTATCTGCATCACCTTCTGCACCTGGGCGCCAACAATGCGACCGCCGCCAAGGCGTGGCTGTTGAACGCACACGCCTGCCGGGGCATCGACGAGCGGCTGGACGAACGCCTGTACACGCTGTTCGGCGTGGAACCGGCGGCGGCCCCCTCGCCGGACCGGGGATTGCGCGCGTTACAAGCGGTCGGCCACCGCGGCGCCTTCGCGGTGCGACGGGGCGACCTTCGCCACCACTCGCGTCCGGATTCACCGGACGGCGGGCCATGCCTGGCGTACGCGGACGAAGACCTCCGGTCGGACATCGAGGACCTGCGCTCCGCGCTGGTCGCCGCGCCCTCGCCTTGGCCGGTGCCGCGTATCGCGGTCACGCCGGAGACCCGACTGATTGGGCTCGACAAGCGGTTTCTCTTCATCGCACCGGCCAAGTCGGCGGTCGATGTCGGTCTTGCAGCGTCCGCGCAGACCACGGCACCGATCCTCTGGGTCGATTGCTGGTCCGAGATCATGACCAACGCGCACAAGCTCGAGCCCGATACCGACACCTTGGACGCGGCGTTCGTTAAACGGCACATTTCCTTCCTGCGCTCGATGTGGTCCCGTCTCGAACAAACCCAGTTGGGCGTGTCCGTCGGCCGGGTGGTGATTCACGTCATCCCAGACACCCGAATCGCCGGCGTCCTGCGTCTGCTGTGGCCGGCCGCCCGATTCACTCTGTGCGTGCCACACGCCGGGGTCGTTGACGCCCTGGCAGCGGGCGCGGTTGATCCGGCCTGGTTCGACCGTGTGCTGCAGTGGCGCACCCCCCGCCACGTGCCCCGCTTGTTGTGGGAACTCGGCCTGCCCCCGAAGGCGCGAGCCGACGCCGTGCGCAACGGGCGCCACCTGCGCCACCTGTTCTACCCGGTCTGACCCGGCGCCCACCGCACCAGGCCGCGGCGCCTCGCTCTCGCCTGCTCACGCTATAAAGGACACCCGGACCATGCCCCAGCCGGACCCCACCCGCGACGCCGCCCCCGCGACGGCGGCCACCCCGGCATCTCCGGCCGCACCCGCGCCCTCCCCGGCGGACGACGCCCTGGAGCACATGCTGGCGGCCCACGAAGCCGGCCAGCACAAGCACGCGGAGCTCATGGCCTCCTTCGCCATGAAAACGCATGCGGACAGCGCCGTGCCCTGGCTGGTGTTCCTGGAAAGTCTTCTGGCTCAAGGCCGTGCCGAACGCGTCGCGACAGCGGCGCCCATCCCGTTGAAGGCGTTTCATAACCAACCCGAGCTGTTGCGCCTGCTGGGCGAGGCCATGCTGGCGGCCGGGCAGCCGCAGGCGGCGGAACCCTGCCTGCGCGCGTGCCTGCGGCGAAACCCCACCAACCCGGTCGCATTGCAAGCCTTGGATCGCATCCTGACCGACGCGGGCCGCCCGGACCCCGGCGTTCAGGCCCTTCTTGCGACGCACCCGGACCCTGCCGACGCTACGGCCGCATGGCGACGCGACGCCCCGCGCGCCTGGCTCGCCAAGAATACACCGATGACCGATGCGGCGGCGTGTCAGCGCGCCATAGCCATCGCCCCCGCCTTCGCCGAGGCCTATGAAGCCCTTGCGGAGCGGTTGGCCGAGACCAGCGACACCGGGCGCGCGATCATGGCGGCCGATCGCGCGCTGACGCTAAACCGGGCCGGAACCACGGCCCGCCAGATTCGCTCCCTGCTGCTCGTCCGGGAGGGCCAGATCGCGCGTTCGATCGGGGACGCGCGGGCGGCCATCGCGCTTACCCCGGACAGCGCCCAGCCGTATTTCGTGTTGGCCTACGCATTGCTCAACGGGCTGCGCGACGACGCCGCCGCTGCGCAGCATGCCCGCGGCCGGACGGTGAACCCGAATCACCCATCCGGCCAGTTCGCCATGAAGGAATGGCGCGACCGCGGGGCCGACGCGGATTTCTCCTGGTATTTCGCCTCGTAGCGCCCGGCCCGGCCGTCGCGGCCGGGCCAGCATCAGCCGCGCGCGGGGTCGTCCGCCGGAATGGCGTGGATCCCGTGGCGCAAAAGGTCGCTCAACTCCGTGTGCATGGCCTCCACCCCCTTGAGGACGGCGGCCCGCAACGCGGGCTCATGGGTCCGGCGCTGCTCGTCGTCCATGCGCATAAGGACTCCGAACACGCTCGCCACCATCTGGGTCACGCTGCCGCGCACAAGCCGTTGATAAGGGTGAGAGGCCTCGCGGGTCCACAGAAGGTTGTTCAGGGACATGACGACCGATTGCCGCGTCTTCCAAGAGAGGTCCGCGCAGGCACCGGCGATCGCGTTCATGTACCGGTCGCACTCATCCGGATCGTAGTTGTAGTGGTCCTCGTCGAACGGATCCGCCTCGACCGTCACCGGCGGCTCCGCCGGTCGGCCGACGGGAAAGACGCGCGTCAAGAGCGCCCCATTGACGGGCATGACCGGCGTGACGGAGGGAATAACGACGCCATCGGAGACATTAAGGATGAACAGGTGGTCGAAGACCGTCGCGAAATCCTCGATCCGCGCGCGCGTCCACTCGAACACCCAGGTGGTATGCGCCGGACCGCCGAACGACCCCGTGGTCTTGGTCGGAAAATCGAGAATCTTTTGGTCTTTCAGCGCTTTGTCCACGTAGTACGGCGTATGATCGCTGTGGTGTTTGTTTTGATCCAACGAGCCGACATCAACGCCGAACAGCAGCATGCGGCGGAACCCCATATACTCCGCCACGGACAGGCCGGTGTTTGACACCGTGGGATCGCAGCCTTGCACCACATGATGCTTGCCGCGCCCGAAACCTTCGGCCACGTTCAGGCCCGGGCGGAAAAAATAGACCCCGCGCGCGAAATGCTCTTCGATCTGATCGTTGATGGTGGAACTGGCGACCATGACGACGGAACTGAGGTCAACGCGGCTGGCGATGCCGTCGAACACGGTCTTGACCATCTGACCGCGCTCCAGAATCACGCAGACGTCCACACGGATGCCCTGGGAAAGCAAGGGTTCGACAGCGCTCCCGCAGGCCACGACCAAGCAGGACTCACTCAGGGCACGGATGGTCTCGAACGACTGGTCCAGCGACGGCCCGGACCCGACCACCAGCGCTGTGCCCGCGTGGGCGCGTTGGCGCCGCAGCAGGGGCCGCTTGTGGTCCAGAATGTTCACCATGGAGTTTTCAAGCATGATGACTTCGTCGCGGAAGAACCCGACACCGAAGGTCGAGGTCGCGAACTCCTCGATCAGGCTGCGACCGAAATCCGTGCTGGCCGCACTCTCCTTGTGAAGGTAGACGGGGATGTTGTCGGGCAGCATACGCGCGGCCCGTCGAATATGCTGCAAAACCTCACGCACCGCTTCTCGCCCCTGAGGAAGCAGGCGAATCCAGAGTTCTGCATTCCTCTTTTCGCAGGTCTTATAAATCTCCGACCAATCCATGAGATGGAGAGCCGCGATGAACAGATTGATATCGGAAATGCAGTACACCAGGATATCGAGATCGGGGAGGCAATCGATGAGGGCCTTCATTCCCTCGGTCGATGCGTGGTCGACCACCACGGCCGTCATGGCGCCCTTCATGTCTGGAACACGGCGCCAGAACGCCTGATCCGTTACCGGCAGAACCGATTGCAGATGATCGGCCCAACAATGGGCGTCGAGGTTCACATTGATGAGAGGCCGAAAGGCCGTCAGGACGATGGCCCGGCGTTCGAACACCGCGAACCGCTGGTTGGAATACTGCGGCTCGGGCAGCGGCAACACGCGCTCGCCCCGGGAATCCAGGATGACAACGCCGCCCTCGGCCTCCTGCAAGGTGTAGTCACACCGGCCGGATTCGAGAAACGACTGGATCGCCGGCGCCCGCCGCGCCAGCAGGGCGACATTCCGGTCGTACAGCGCCGGGTTCGTGTACGGCTCTTGCGTCAGTTCCGCGTGCATGCGGCCCCTCCCTGGCGGCAGCGGATCGTCGCGCACGCCTGCCACGACGCGCCCGAACGATTGGCTCTCACGGCGCCGCCCCCTCACGGTCGAGCGCGAACAGCCGTTCGGCGATAATCCAGTCTTCCTCGGTATCGATGTCCTGCACCCGCCGACGCGGCAGCCTCACCGGCACGGAATCGGGCGCGAATCCGGACCGCAACTCGACCCAGGCCTCGTAGGTCCCCCAACAGAACTGACCGGCGTCGTGATAGGCCGGTTCCAGGTCCTGCGAGCGCGCCGTCCGGAACTCCGGGTAAAACAGGGCCACGCCCCCCGTGGCGGGCAGGCGCAACGCGCGCTGGATCGGATAGGCGAAGTCGGTCACCCCGAACGCATAGGACGCACCCTCTGCCTCGATCGCCGCGCGCCCGCGCCGCAGGTCGTCCGGCGTCACGAACGGCGCCGTCGCGAAGATACAGCAGACAAGGTCCGGCGGACCGTGGTCCGCCGCCCAGCGCTGGGCCGCATCGGCGATGATCGGTGGCATCCCCGTATGGTCGTCCGCGAGATCGCGAGACCGGCGAAACGGCACGACCGCACCGTGCGTCTCGGCCACGGCGGCGATCTCGTCATCCTCGGTGGAGACCACGACGGCGTCGAAACAGCCGGACACCAGCGCGGCCTCGATCGCCCACACCATGATCGGCTTACCATGGAACGACCGCACGTTCTTCCGCGGAATGCGCGTGCTGCCGCCGCGCGCCGGGATCACCGCGATCGCCGTCATTGCAGCGCCTCCCTCAGCGCGGCGGCGACCCGGTCCACATCGCCGTCCGCCATCGCGGGAAACAGCGGCAGGGACAGACAGCGCGCATAGTATGCCTCGGCCCCCGGAAGATGCAGATCCGGGTCCCGGGCGCGGTAATACGGCTGGCGGTGCACGGGGATGTAGTGCACCTGAGTGCCGATGCCCGCGGCGGCCAACGCCGCCATCACGTCCGCGCGTGAACGGCCCAGCCCCTCGAAATCGATCAACACGACGAACAGGTGCCAGCCATCCGCATCCGTCGGACCGCGCGGGATCGGCCGCACATGAGGGGCCAGCGGCGCCAGAGCCTGCCCGAGCGTCGCCGCGAGGCTCCGCCGCCGCGCCAGGAACGTCTCCAGCTTGGTCAACTGGCTCGCCCCCAGCGCGCAGTGCAAATCCGACGCGCGGTAATTGAACCCCGGCTCCGCCATCTCATAGTACCAGGGGGTCGGCGCGCCATCGGCGCCGAAGGCCAGGGCGTGCTCCTGGAACACGCCCGGATCACGGCTGATCCCATGGGTACGCAGACGCCGCAGGCGGTCGGCCAGGGCGCCGTCCCGGGTGGTCACGGCGCCGCCCTCCCCCATCGCCACGGTCTTGACCGGGTGGAAGGAGAAGCAGACCGCCGCCGACGCGGTCGCGGCCCCGACGGGCACGGACGCACCGTCCAGGACGGCCGCGCCGCCCAAGGCGTGACAGGCGTCCTCGACCACGCTCAGACCATGACGCTCCGCGACGGCGGTCAGACCCGCCATGTCGCAGACCTGCCCGTTCAGATGCACCGGGAAGACGGCCCGGGGGCGCCCCGGCCCCGGGCGCGCCAGGGCCTGCTCCAGCGTCTCCGGCGTCATCAGGCCGGTGTCGGGATCGACATCCGCAAAGCGCACGGTGGCGCCGACATAGGTGGCGGCGTTCGCGGTCGCGACAAAGGTCAGGGAGGGGACCACCACGGCATCCCCCGGCCCAAGACCGAGGCCGAGCACCGCCAAGTGCAGCGCCGCCGTGCCGGACGCGCAGGCCACCACATGGGGCGCGCCGGTGACCGCGCCGAGCGCCGCCTCGAACCGAGCCACGGCCGGCCCATCGGTCAGGCGGTCCCCCTGCAGGACGTCCACCACCGCCGCGATGTCATCCGCGTCGATGCTGTGGCGCCCGTAGGGAATCATGACGCCACCGGCCGGGTCAGAATGATGGCGTACTCGGGCTTCAGCACCGGAATGCCCTGCAGGATGGGATAGGCGTACAGGCCCCCCGGGCTCCAATAGCAGTCGTCCAGCCGAACCAGCGGCTCCCCGGAGACCGGACATATATAGGCCATCTCGGGGGGGGCTTCCGGGGCCGTGTCCGAGGCGGGGGCCGGATCATCGGGGGCACCGTCGCCCGTGCACTCGCAGACCCAACAGACCGTGGGGTTCAAGGGCTTGTGGTTGACGGTAAGGCCCGTGCGCTCGACCACCTTGGCGCCCAGCGCCTTCAGGTGCGCATCCAGGTCCCGCACGTAGCCCAGGGAGTCCATGCGGCGGCGGCCTTCCTCCGACGTCTCCTCGTAGCATGGCTCGAACAGAACAAGATAGCGGCGGGCCACCCGCAAAAGTTCCCGCAGCAGCACCGCCTCCTGGCCCCGGTTCGGCTCAACCGCGTGACTGGTCATCACCACGTCGACGCTGGACGACGCAAGGGGAATGCGATCCATGCGCCCGCAGAACACCGTGATCCGGTCGGCGGCCGTCTCGCCCCAGTGCTGGCGGACGTACCGGCGCCCCGCCACGAGCCGGCTCACGCTGAGGTCAAACCCATAAGCGCGAACCGAAGGCGGGATCTGATCGACGAACGCGCAGGTGTTGGTGTTCTCCCCGCACCCGGCGTCGAGCAGCGTATCGCCCGGACGCAGATAGCGGTTCAGAATGGGGGTGCGTTCGCGCGCCTCGTCGACCCAGTTGGCCGGATTTTCAAGGGCTGCGCGCGCGTAGGAGCCGGCCTGCAAATCGTAGGCGATCTCTATGCTGCGCGTCTCGTTGATGCCGGGCTCGGTCTGCAACAGCCGCGTGATGTTGTCGCCGGCCTCGTAGCGCCGCTTTAACTCACTCAGAAGCATCACGATGTGCTCCCTTGCATGGCGTTCGAGCCAACGCACGGGGTCCCGGTCCGTGCGACGGTCATCGAAACCGGCCCCGATCCGCGAACAGCTCTGCGCCCGACAGCCGATCCGTATTCATGTGAGCGCCTCCCCTTTCCGATTCATCCTGTCCATCCGGCGACCATCCAAGCGCCACAGTCCGCGCGTCTGGGCGACAGCCGGCCACCACGGCGACCGTACCGAGATTTACGTGGGGGACACGCTCCCCGCGCAGTGCCGCAACGTCTCCTGAACGAGGCGGTTCAGGTCCTCAACCGTCAGAAAGACGTCGTTGTCGCTGGAATTGTATTCGAAATCCGGATCCACGGCGGTGCCACACTCGCCCAGGGCATTCCGGCTGTAATCGACGCTTAAATCATTGAAGCGGATGGTCGGCTGGATCACAAAATGATCCTCGAATTCCAGCGTGATGTGGGCGTAATCGCGCGGGCACATGATTTCGTGCAGCTTCTCGCCGGGCCGGATTCCGATCATCTTCAACGGCGCGTTGGGGGCCATCGCGGCGGCCAGATCGACCACCCGCATGGAGGGGATCTTGGGCACGAAGATCTCCCCGCCCACCATGCGCTGGAAGTTCTTCAGAACGAAGTCCACGCCTTCCTGGAGGGTGATCCAGAAGCGGGTCATGCGTTCGTCGGTGATGGGAAGATGGTCGCTGCCGCCCCGAATGAGGCGATCGAAAAACGGCACCACCGACCCCCGCGACCCGGCGACGTTGCCATAGCGGACCACGGCAAAGCGCGTCGGCTTCTTGCCCGTGATGTTGTTGGCGGCCACAAACAGCTTGTCGGAGGCCAGCTTGGTCGCGCCATACAGATTGATCGGGTTGGCGGCCTTGTCGGTGGAAAGGGCGATCACCCGCTTCACCCGCGCGTCCAGACTGGTGCGGATGACGTTCTCCGCACCGTTGACGTTGGTGCGAATGACCTCCGTCGGGTTGTATTCCGCCGCCGGCACCTGCTTCAGCGCCGCCGCGTGAATGACGTAGTCCACGTCTTCCATCGCCTGGCGCAGCCGCTCCCGGTCGCGCACGTCCCCTAGGAAGAACCGCATGCAGGGATCGTGGAACTCGTCCTGCATTTCGAACTGTTTCAGTTCGTCCCGGGAATAGATGATAATGCGACGTGGTTTGGAGCGCGACAGAAGTGTTCGGGTGTATTGCTTGCCGAACGATCCCGTTCCGCCCGTAATCAAAATCGATTGCCCATCGAACATTGGGGCAGACTTTCACTGTTTTGCGTTTGGTGCCCAGTCTGACCGTAGCGGACAATCGTTAACGTTCCGTCTATCGGGGACCCCGCCCGTCGCACGCGGCGGTCACGCCGGATCGGCCACCAGATCCCAGCTCATGCGCTCGCCCCGTTCGATATCACGGGTCGCTACTTTTCCGAGCACGTCTGGCAAATGCATCGGGGCCATGCCGTAGCACGGCCGGATCGACCGCACCGTGTCGCGAGTGAACACCTCCCCTTTGCGCATGGCGGCCACGACATAGAGGGACCGCCGGCCGCTGAGCGAGGGCCGCGCGATCTCGGGAATCTCCATCGTCGCCGTGCCGACGGACGCGGCGGCGTCCGCCAGCGCCTGCTTCATCTCCGGCAAGCGGTCGAGGTCGAGCGAGAACTTGGCGTCCACCGACGTGTCGTCGCCGGGCAGCTTGAAGTGCTTTTCCACCAGCCGGGCGCCGAGGGCGGCGGCGGCGCAGGCCGCACCGAGGCCGACCGTGTGGTCCGACAGCCCGACCGCGCAGCCGTAGGTCTCCCGCAGCCAGGGAACGGTGGCCACGTTCATGTCCTCGGCCGGGGTCGGATAGGCGGACACGCACTTCAGGATCATCAGCGGCGCATCGAACCGGCGGATCGTGGCGACGGCGCGGTCCAGGTCCTCCTTCGACGCCAGCCCCGTGGACAGGATGACCGGCTTGCCGGTGCGGGCGCAGGCCTCGATCAGGCCGATGTCGCCGATCTCCGGCGACGCGATCTTGTAGATCGGGCAGCCCAGGCGCTCCAGCAGGTCGACGGCGGTCTCGTCGAACGGGGAGGCGAACACCGGCAGTCCAATGGCCTCGCCGTGGCGGAACATGGCCTCGATCCAGTCCCAGGGCGTGTGCGCGTGCGCGTACAGGTCGTAGAGCGTGCCGTATTCGGACCACGTGTCGGCCGCCGGCAACCGGAAATCCGGCCGGTCCGAGTGCAGAGTGATGGTATCGGGCCGGTAGACCTGGACCTTCAGCAGGTCGGCGCCCCTCGCCTTGGCCTCGTCGACAAAGGCGAGCGCCGCTTCCAGACGGCCCTGGTGGTTGCCGCTCATCTCCACGCACATCAGGGGGGCCATGGGCCGGTCCGGATCGAACAGGGTGACGATATCGATCATGGCTTCGCTCCTGCTGGCCATCCCCCGCGCGCGGGGGAGCTTGGGTGTGCCGCGATGGCGGCAGCGTGCTCGGGATTAAAGGGGCGCCCATCCGCCAGGGCACGCAGGGCGCGGGCGACGCGGGTCGCACCGTGCGCGTCGAGCGCGCGCGACCCGGCGGCGAGCGCAGCGCGCAGCGCGGCGTGTTCGGTCACGGCGCGCTCCAGCATAGCCTCGGCCCGCCCGGGACTCGCCATTTCGGCGCGGTCCATGTGCAGCGTGTGGCCCAGATGGATCCACTGGTCCCGGCCCGAGGTCTGGGTGTCGGAGATGGCGAAGGAGACCGGCAGGGCGCCCTGAAGGATCGCCTCATACAGCGACGTGCTGGCCGGTCCGACGACGATGTCGTACCCGGCCCACAGAGGACCCGGGTCGCGGCGCCAGAGGTCGACGGCGTGGTTCGGCGCGGCGAGCCCATCGCGCCGCAGCGACTCGGCGACGGCCGGCCCCGGGCACAGCCACGTGACGTCCAGGGTGTGACGTGCCGCCACGTCCCGGATGGCCGCGAACATGGGGCGCGCGGCCTCGAACGCGCCGGTTCCCCCGGCATGCGCGATGAGCCTGCGCGGCCGGACCGGCGGATCGGACCGACGCCCGTCGGGGCTGTCGGTGATCATATAGGCGGGACCGACTAGGCGAATCGGCGTGTCCGCGTCCTCCGCCGCACCCGATTTCGCCCCGGTCTCTGTTCCTGGGGCGTAGGTCACGGTCAGATGCGCACCGCCCGCCGTGCCCAGATCATCAAGTGCCGCCACAATCCGGCCCGCCGCGCGCACCGTCTCAAACCAGCGGGGACCGATCCGATACGAATCCACCAGAACGACCCGCGCACCGAGAGCCACCGCCCGCGCCGCCACCGCCACCGCATCCCGCGCCTCGTCGAAGCGCGGCCCGACCGGCACGCCCTCCACCGCCACGCCAGGATCCAGCGGCAAAGCGCTCTCCAGGCTCTCCGAATCGATCAGAAGGCGGGGTGCGAAGCCCTCCGCCTCCAGGGCGTGGGCCAACACCACGCAGCGTTTCAGGTGGCCGGCGCCCGAGCCCGGGAACAGGTCGCATCGCAGCACGATCGGATCCGCCATCAATCCCCCCAAGGGAACAGAGACCCAGGGTGAGACCGGCCCCACCCTTCCTTCTCCTCCGGCCCGCCGGACACCCTGGACGCGCCAACCCGGCCCTCCTCTAAGGGCCGCGACGCGCAGCCTACATCACGATCGTTCACAGATGCTTGCCGACACGGCAGCCGACGTTTATAAACGGGGATCCGAGCCGGCGGGCACACGCGGGTGTAGTTCAGGGGTAGAACGACAGCTTCCCAAGCTGTATGTCGTGGGTTCGAGTCCCATCACCCGCTCCAGACTTTTCCTAGCCGGATCAGAACTTTACGGCCCCATAACGGGGCCGTTTTCTTGTGGAACGGTCCGGCGGGACACGCACACGCCGCGCTCCGCCCCCACGACGCGGCACGGATCCCGCGCCCGGTTCTGGACGCACCCGCATCGCGCTGCTATGCGGGAGGAAGCCTCCACCGCTCCCCGAGCGCCGCATGCCGCGCCCCACCCCGCCCACACCCTCCACGCTCCCGGCCGCATCGCAACGGCCGCCGCCCGGACGCCGCCTGCGCCACGGTGCCGGTGCCCTGGGCCGCTTGGTCCTCACGCTGGCGATCACGGGGCTGGGCCTGCTGGCGGTCACCTTCTTCATCGGGCGGGTCGTTCCGGTCGATCCGGTGTTGGCCGCCGTGGGCGATCGGGCCAGCGAGGCGACCTATCAGGCGGCGCGCGAGGCGCTCGGTCTCGACCGGCCGCTGTGGGAGCAGTTCCTGACCTACGTCGGCAACGCCCTAACCGGCGACTTCGGCACCTCGGTGCTGACGTCGAACCCGGTCGCGGTCGATATCGCGCGCGTCTTCCCGGCCACGCTGGAGCTGGCCACGGTGGCCACGATCCTGGGCGTGCTGCTCGGCGTGCCGGCCGGTATCATCGCGGCGGTTCGCCAGGGCACATGGACCGATCACGTGATCCGCGTGCTCGGCCTGATCGGGTATTCGGTGCCGGTGTTCTGGCTTGGCCTGATGGGGTTGCTGGTGTTCTACGCCAAGCTCGACTGGGTCGCGGGTCCCGGGCGGCTCGATCTGCTGTACGTTGGTCTGGTGGAGCCGGTCACGGGCGTCATCCTGCTCGATTCCGCGATGGCCGGCGCCTGGGACGTGTTCCGCGACGCGCTGGCGCATATCGTTCTGCCGGCCTCGATCCTCGGCTACTTCAGCCTCGCCTACATCAGCCGGATGACGCGCAGTTTCATGCTGGAACAGCTCCGCCAGGAGTACATCACCACCGCCCGGGTCAAGGGCCTGCCGGAGCGCACCGTGATCGGACGCCATGCCCTGGGCAATGTGTGGGTCCCGTTGGTGACGGTCATCGCCCTCTCGTACGCGACGCTGCTGGAAGGCTCCGTCCTGACCGAGATCGTGTTCTCCTGGCCCGGCCTGGGCTTTTACATCACCAACTCGCTGCTCAACGCGGACATGAACGCGGTGCTGGGCGGCACGGTCGTCGTCGGCGCCGTGTTCATCGGGTTGAACCTGCTGTCCGATGGGCTGTATCGGCTTCTGGACCCGAGGGCGCGACCATGAGGATCCGGGCATGAGCCCCCAACGCGCCGGCCTGCGGGCGTGGCTGCTCAGCGAAGCCCCCGCGTCGCGGGGGCAGGCCCGCCTGGGGGACCTGTACCGCAGCGGCCTGCGCTTCCGCCGCAATCCCCTGGCTCTGGCGGGTCTGATCATCATTCTGCTGCTTCTGCTGATCGCCGCGATCGGTCCCCTGCTGGCCCCGTTCAGCCCCACGGACCAAGCCCTCGACCTGCGCCTTCTGCCTCCGGGCGCCGAGGGGCACTGGCTCGGGACCGATGGCCTGGGCCGCGATATCCTGAGCCGCCTGCTGCACGGCGGCCGAATCACGCTCGCCGTCGTCGTTCTGGTGGCCATCATCGTCGCCCCCGTGGGCCTGCTGATCGGCACCGTCGCAGGCTACGCGGGCGGCCTGATCGACAGCGTGCTGATGCGGCTGACCGACATCTTCCTGGCCTTTCCGCGCCTGATTTTGGCCTTGGCCCTGGTGGCCGCGCTGGGGCCGGGGATCGAGAACGCGGTGATCGCCATCGCCCTGACCACGTGGCCCCCCTACGCCCGCATCGCCCGCGCCGAGACCCTGACCATCCGGAACAGCGATTTCATCGCCGCCGCGCGCCTGCAAGGCGCCTCGCCCGCGCGCATCATCCTGCGGCAGGTCATGCCACTGTGCACCAGTTCGGTCATCGTGCGGGTGACGCTGGACATGGCGGGCATCATCCTAACGGCCGCCGGCCTGGGCTTCCTCGGTCTGGGCGCGCAACCGCCGACGCCCGAGTGGGGCGCCATGGTCGCCGACGGCCGCAAATACCTGCTGGACCACTGGTGGGTCGCCACCATGCCCGGCCTCGCCATCTTCGTGGTGGCGCTCGGCTTCAACCTGCTGGGGGACGGCCTGCGCGACGTGCTGGACCCGCGGGGGGACCGCTGAGGCCATGGCGGACCTGCTCGTCCTCGACGATCTGCATGTGACCTTCCACAGCGACACCGGCCCGGTCGAGGCGGTGCGGGGCCTGTCGCTGGCGGTCCAGCGGGGGGAGCGGGTCGGCATCGTGGGCGAATCGGGCTCCGGCAAGTCCATGACCGGGCGCGCCATCCTGGGCCTGATCCGACCGCCGGGCGAGGTGCGCGCCCATCGCTTGGCGTTCGACGGCCAGGACCTGAGCCACCTGCCCGAACGCCGCTTCCGCCGACTGCGGGGCCGCCGGATCGCGATGATCCTGCAAGACCCGAAGTACAGCCTGAACCCGGTCATGCGAGTCGGGCGTCAGATCGTGGAGGCGTTCCGCACCGCCGACCCCGCGCTATCCCGCCGCGCCGCACGGGACCGCGCCCTGGCCGCCCTCGCCGCCGTGCAGATCCCGGAGGCGGACCTTGGCCGGGTCTACGACGCCTGGCCGCACGAGCTGTCCGGCGGCATGGGCCAACGGGTCATGATCGCGATGATGGTCGCGCTCGGCCCCGACCTGCTGATCGCGGACGAGCCCACCAGCGCGCTCGACGTGACGGTGCAGATGCAGGTTCTGGCCATTCTCGACGATCTGGTGCGGGCCAGCGGCATGGGTTTGATGTTCATCTCCCACGATTTGAACCTGGTCGCCGGGTTCTGCGACCGCGTCGTGGTGATGTACGCGGGGCGGGTGATGGAGGAATGCCGCGCCGCCGACCTGCATGCGGCCCGCCATCCCTATACGCGCGGGCTGCTGGCTGCCCTGCCCTCCATCGAAGGCGACCGGGGCGACCTGCCGGTGTTGCAGCGGGACCCGGCGTGGCGGGAGGCGCCGCCGTGATCGTCCTTCGCGACCTGACCGTGACCTTTCGGGCCGGCGCGCGCGATGTGCACGCGGTGCGCGGCGTGTCGCTCGACGTCGCCGAGGGCGAATCCTTCGGCCTGGTGGGCGAAAGCGGCTCCGGCAAGTCCACGGTGTTGCGGGCGCTGTCCGGGCTTAACCCGCACTGGAGCGGGCGCATCACGGTCGCGGGCCAGGACCAGGGCCGCCGCCGCCCGAAAGCGTTCCACAAGCGGGTGCAGATGGTGTTTCAGGACCCCTACGCCAGCCTGCATCCGCGCCAGACCGTGGACACCGCCCTGTCGGAGCCGCTGCGCATCCATCGTCTGACCGACGCGCTCAACGCCCGGGTGGAGCGCGCGCTGACCGACGTGGGTCTGGACCGGTCGTTCCGGTTCCGCTACCCGCACCAGCTTTCGGGCGGCCAGCGGCAGCGCGTGGCCATCGCCCGGGCGCTGATCCTGGAGCCGTCCATCCTGCTCCTCGACGAGCCGACCAGCGCGCTCGACGTCTCGGTGCAGGCGGAGATCCTGAACCTGCTGCGCCGCCTGCGCGCGGCCCGCGCCCTGACCCTGATCCTGGTGAGCCACAACCTCGCGGTCGTCGGGCATATGTGCGAGCGCATGGCCGTGATGAAGGACGGCGCCGTGATCGAAGAGCTGACGGTCGCCCAGCTTCGCGCCGGCACGGTGCGCCAAGCCTACACCCGCGATCTCCTGCGCGCGGGGCGGGGATACACCGCCGGCGCGGGCGCAAAGCCCCCCGGATGCGGGACTCCCTGGACCTGAAGCCGATGCAAAACCGTCACGGCCGGCGGTTCCCGTTCCCCCGCGCACCAGACCCATCATTGACAGCCTCGGGTCCGGCTCTATAGTGCGCGTGGTCGGAGACGCGCGCCTGCGGCTCGTTCGGGCGTGAAGATCGCCCCGCAAGAACGAGCCCGACCGACTTCCTGCGTCCGATGCGACCGGGCGCCAGCATGAACGGGATCGTCTCCCGTTGATGCGGGCGCCTGGCGTAGCGTGACGGTGGGACCGCGTGATCCGAGCGATCCCAGGCCGTGCCGGTGCGTATCGTGTAGGCGATGCCCCCTTGGCACGGCGCCCCGCGGGCCGTGGCGCGGTTGATCTCAACCCCCACGACAGCCCGACCAGAGTCCGAGGACCGACCTGACCACCATGAAATTCGTCGATCTCGGCCTTTCGCCTGAAACCCTCAGGGCCATTGAGGACGTGGGCTATGAAACCCCCACGCCGATCCAGGAAAAGGCCATACCCCACGTCCTGATGGGACGCGACGTTCTGGGCATCGCCCAGACCGGAACGGGCAAGACCGCCAGCTTCACCCTGCCGATGATCGAGATTCTCGCCAACGGCCGGGCGAAGGCACGCATGCCCCGTTCGCTAATCCTGGCGCCGACGCGCGAGCTGGCCGCCCAGGTGTCCGAGAACTTCACGCTGTATGGCAAGTACCATAAGCTCGACATGGCGCTGCTGATCGGCGGCGAGAGCATGGGCGACCAGATGCGCGCGCTCGACAAGGGCGTGGACGTGCTGATCGCCACGCCCGGGCGACTGCTCGACCTGTTCGAGCGCGGTAAGGTGCTGCTGCGCGACGTGAAGGTGCTCGTCATCGACGAGGCGGACCGCATGCTCGACATGGGGTTCATCCCCGACGTCGAGCGCATTGTCGGTCTGCTGCCGCCGCTGCGTCAGACGCTGTTCTTCTCCGCGACCATGGACAAGGAGATCCGCAAGCTGGCGGACGCCTTCCTGTCCAACCCGCGCGAGGTCAGCATCGAACGCCGCGCCACCGCCGCCGAGACAGTGGCCCAGCATCTCGCCATTGTGCCCCGCATCGACAAGCGCGAGGCGCTGCGCCACATCCTGCGCACCGAAAACGTCCGCAACGCCTTCATCTTCTGCAACCGGAAGCGCGATGTGGATGTGCTGAACCGGTCGCTCAAGAAGCACGGGTTCAACTGCATCTCGCTGCACGGCGACATGGACCAGGCCACCCGTCACGAGATGCTGCGCCGCTTTAAGGACAACGAAGCGGACTTCCTGGTGTGCTCCGACGTGGCCGCGCGCGGCCTGGATATCGACGACGTGTCGCACGTCATCAACTTCGATATCCCGACGCACTCCGAGGATTATGTGCACCGCATCGGCCGCACCGGGCGGGCCGGAAAAGACGGCGCTGCGTTCAGCCTCGCCACGCCGGACGACGCGAAGTATGTGGCCGGCATCGAACACCTGCTGGGCCGCACCATCCCGCGCCTGTCGCTGGAAGGGCTCGGCGCCGACGACGCGGATGCGAAGTCGGAAGCGGACACGGACGCCGACGGCGGACGGGACAGTAATCGCGAGCACCGGGCCTCGGACGACCGCCCCAGCCGGGGCCGCCGGGGCGGCCGCCACCGCAGCGGCGGCGATCGCGGCGAACGGGCCGCGCGGAGTGACCGTGCGGAGCGGACGGAGACGGCGGAACGACCCGAGCGTGCCGAGCGCCCCGAACGGTCCGAGCGACCGGAACGGGCCGAGCGTCCCGAACGGCCGGAGCGTTCCGACCGATCTGATCGCAAGCGCGCGGACGACGGCGGGGGACGGTCCCGGCGCGGGCGCGGCCGGCGCGACGACGAACTGCCCGCCATGAAGCATCCGGATAATGCTCTGGCCTTCGGCGATCACACGCCGGCGTTCTTCACCTTCGACACCCTGGTCCCAATGGGCCGGCCGATGTCCGACTCCGCAAGCGACGAGGACGACGAGACCGCCGAAGCCGAAACCGAGCGGCACCCGACGTCGGACCGGGCCGACCGGTCCGACCGGTCGCGCGGCCCCCGCAAGGCGTCCCCCAGCCGGTCCACCAGCCGACGTGGCGAGCGGCGTCGGCACGGCCGCAAGGGCACGGGGCCCGATACGGACGAGGCGACGGATGCAACGGCGGAGACCCCGGCGCCGGAGGCCTCCACAGCAACGCCGGAGGCGGCGGAGGACACGGCACCGGTCACGGTCGAGGCCGAAACGGCGGCCGCCGACACGGGCGCGACCTCCGAGACGCCGCCCGACGTCACCCCGCGCAAGCGCCGCGCCACCCGACGCAAGGCTAAGGCAGACGACGAAACGCCGGCGACGCCCGAGACTGAGGCGACGGCGGAGACGGCGGCGAACGACACCTCAGCCGAAGCGAGCGAAGCCCCGGCCTCTGCGTCCTCCGAGACGAAAGCGGCCTCGGATGGGTCGACAGAGGAGGCCCCGGCCAAGCCGAAGCGCACCCGCCGCAAAACCACCAGGGCCACTAAGGCCGCGACCGAGGGCGACGGAACCGAAGCCACGGCTGAGACCGCAGCCGAAACGGGGGCCGAAACCGAAGAGGCACCGAAGCCGAAGCGCACCCGGCGCACGACCAAAAAGGCCGCGACCGAGGACAGCGACGGCACCGCAGCCGAGGTGACCGAGGCCAAGCCGAAGCGCACCCGCCGCAAAACCACGAAAGCGGCGGAGGCCGACGGCGCCGAGGCCACGGCGGAGACGGGGTCCGAGGCCGAAGAGGCACCGAAGCCGAAGCGCACCCGGCGCACGACCAAAAAGGCCGCGACCGAGGACAGCGACGGGACCAAAGCTGAGGCCAAAGCTGAGACGGGGGCCGAGACCGAAGAGGCACCCAAGCCGAAGCGCACCCGGCGCACGACCAAAAAGGCCGCGACCGAGGACAGCGTTGGCACCACAGCCGAGGCGACCGAGGCCAAGCCGAAGCGGACCACCCGTCGGCGCACTACAAAGGCCGCCGCCAAGACGGAGAGCACGCCCGAGGCCGACGGGACGCCGGCTTCGTCCGACTCCCCGGACGAAGGCGAGTCTCAGTCCCTAGACGGCGACAGTTCGCGGGAACATCTGGCGTCCTGACCGGCTGCGTTCGGCCTTTCGAATCGGATCCGGCTCCCTGTACCGTAGGGGCGGCCCCGCACTGGGGTCGCCCCGTTTCGCCTGTCCGGAAGGCCCCTCGACCATGACCGCCGCCGCAACTCCGCGCCCTCTGTTTTCCTGGCGGAAGCACTGGGCACACCGCTTTGGCACCGCGCCGTTCCTGCCCACCAGCCGCGCCGAAATGGACGCGCTCGGCTGGGATGCCTGCGACGTCCTGCTGGTGACCGGTGACGCCTACGTGGATCACCCCAGCTTCGGCATGGCCATCATCGGCCGCCTGCTGGAGGCGCAGGGCTTCCGCGTCGCCATCCTGTGCCAACCGGACTGGACCGACCCGACGGCGTTCACCGCCCTGGGCGCACCGACCCTGTTCATCGGCGTCACGTCCGGCAACATGGACTCGATGGTCAACCGCTACACGGCGGACCGGCGGCTGCGGCACAACGACAGCTACACCCCGGAGGACGAGGGCGGCCGGCGGCCCGACCGCGCCACCATCGTCTATGCCCAGCGCTGCCGGGAGGCGTTCAAGGACACCCCGATCGTGCTGGGCGGGATCGAGGCATCGCTGCGCCGCGTGGCGCACTATGACTACTGGAGCGACACGGTCCGCCGGTCCATCCTGATGGACGCCAAGGCCGACCTGCTGGTGTTCGGTAACGCCGAACGCGCCATTGTGGAAATCGCCCACCGCGCCGCGCGCGGCGAACACCCGCGCGACATGACCGACCTGCGCGGCACCGCCCTGGTGCGCCCGGCGGTGCCCGACGGCTGGTCGGTCGTCGACTCCAGCGCCGTGGACACCCCCGGCCCCGTGGAGGCCCCGACCAATCCCTACGCCGACACCGGCGAGCGCGATGGCCGCACGCCGGGGCTTTGTCAGGATGGGGGTGAAGCCGCCGACACGCCCGCCGATCCGGCCGGTCCGGCTGAACCCGACGCCCCCGCTGCACCGCAGCCACCGACCAACCGCGGCACCGTCGTCCGCCTGCCGGCCTTCGAGGCCGTCAAGGCCGATCCGGTGCTGTACGCCCACGCCTCCCGCGTCGTGCATCTGGAAAGCAACCCAGGCAACGCCCGCGCGCTGGTCCAGCGCCACGGCGACAAGGACATCTGGATCAACCCGCCGCCCTGGCCGCTGACCACGGCGGAGATGGACGCGGTCTACGACCTGCCGTTCGCGCGCGCCCCGCACCCGATGTACGGTGACGCCCGCATTCCGGCGTGGGACATGATCCGCTTTTCCATCACCATCATGCGCGGCTGCTTCGGCGGCTGCACCTTCTGCTCGATCACCGAGCACGAAGGCCGCCAGATCCAGAGCCGGTCGCAGGACTCGATCCTGCGCGAGGTGGAGCGCGTGCGCGACACCACGGCCGGGTTCACGGGCGTGATCTCCGACCTGGGTGGCCCGACGGCCAACATGTACCGTCTGGCCTGCAAGAGCCCGGACATCCAGCGTGTGTGCCGCCGCCTGTCCTGCGTCTACCCCGCCATCTGCAAGAACCTGAACACCGACCACTCCGCGCTGATCGCGCTGTACCGCGAGGCCCGCGCCATCCCGGGGGTGAAGAAGATCACCATCGCGTCGGGCCTGCGCTATGACCTCGCGGTGCACTCGCCCGCCTATGTGAAGGAACTCGTCACCCATCACGTCGGCGGCTATCTGAAAATCGCGCCGGAGCATACCGAGGCCGGCCCGCTGTCCAAGATGATGAAGCCGGGCATCGGCACCTACGACCGCTTCAAGCAGATGTTCGACCGCTTCTCGCGCGAGGCCGGCAAGGAGCAGTATCTGATCCCCTACTTCATCGCCGCGCACCCTGGCGCCACCGACGAGGACATGATGAACCTCGCCCTGTGGCTGAAGCGGAACGGCTTCCGGGCCGATCAGGTGCAGGCCTACCTGCCCTCCCCGATGGCGCTGGCGACGGCGATGTACCATTCGGGCCGAAACCCCCTGCGGCCGGTGCGGCGCGTGGTCCGCCCCGACGGCGACGAGGTTGTGACGACGGTCAAGAGCCTGCGGCAGCGCCGGCTGCACAAGGCCTTCCTGCGCTATCACGACGCGGAAAACTGGCCGCTGCTGCGCGAGGCGCTGAAGCGCATGGGCCGCGCCGACCTGATCGGGCCCGGCAAGCGACACCTGATCCCCGCGCACCAACCGGCCGGCACCGGTCGCAGTGGTGGCGAGGGGACCCGCACCGGGCGTAAAAAGGGACCGCAATCCTTCGTCACCACGCACGCGGGCCGTGGGCGACGCCTGTCCCAACGATCACCCCAAAAATCGACTCCGGGCGGGTCCCGCCGCTCCGGCGACTGACCTCAGGCCAGGCACCACTCGAACGAAAGACAGGCATGAGCAAGGCCCTCAGAAGCGCCGTGACGCGGGAAGCGCGGGCATTCACCCAGGTTCGCACCACCGACCGCCCGTGGCACATGCCGGTGGCGGCGGCGCTGGCTACGGGCGCGCCCATGCTGACCGGGGCGTGGTTCGGGCATATGGAGTTCGGCCAGGCCTCCGCGCTGGGCGGGCTGGTGCTGGTCTACCTGCCAGCCACGCCGATGGCCCACCGTATGCTCGTGCTGATGGGCTGCGCCTTCGGCATCACCGCCGGGTTCACTTTGGGGGTCATCAGCCACTTCTTCGCGCCGGTCATGATGCCGGCGCTGGCCGTGATCGGCATCCTGGCGCTGATGATGGCGCGACTCTACGGGCTGGGCATGCCCGGCGCCCTGTTCTTCGTCATGGCCGCCTCGATCGGCGCTTATGCCCCCGTGGATGTGCTGGAGGTGCCGCTGTACGTGGGCCTGGTCAGCATGGGCTGCCTGCTGTCCTGCATCATCGGCTTCGTCTACAGCCTGTACGACCTGCGCACGCGAGCGCCGAAGCCGGTGCCGCCGCCGCCGCCCCGCACCTTCGATTTCATTGTGCTGGAGCCGGTGGTGATGGGCCTGTTCGTCGGTCTCGC
The DNA here is from genome assembly GCF_014197855.1 of Roseospira marina. GTDB lineage: Bacteria > Pseudomonadota > Alphaproteobacteria > Rhodospirillales > Rhodospirillaceae > Rhodospira > Rhodospira marina. Next base: position 20,682 of record NZ_JACIGJ010000005.1, on the reverse strand, counting down.
CCTGTTGCTCGCCCAGGTCCTGGAGATGGAAAAGGCCTACTGGGCGCCGGTGAGCTGCCTAGCCGTGATCCAGGGCGCCACCCTGCGCGCGGTGTGGGAGCGCCAGTTGCACCGCCTGATCGGCACGACCCTGGGCGTTCTGCTGGCGGGCGCCATTCTGATGCTGCCGCTCACACCCTGGACCCTGGCACTCATGATGATGGCGCTGTCGTTCATCATCGAGACCATGGTGGTGCGCCATTACGCCGCCGCCGTGATCTTCATCACCCCGCTGACCATCCTGCTGGCGGAGGCCGCCACCCTGGGCCACGGTGCCTCACCCGACGCCCTGATGTCCGCCCGGCTCTTGGACACCCTGCTTGGCTGTCTGGTCGGGCTGGCCGGCGGGGCGTTCCTGCACCACGACGGCATCCGCCGCCGTGTCCGGCACGGGCTGAAACGGCTCGCGCCGCGCCGCCTCGCGGAGCCGGACCCGACCGAGGGGTGACCCCCGCCGACGGCGCAACGGCGTCCGTGGTCGGCCGGACTCACGCCGCCATACGGTGGGACAAAAGCTGGTCGAGGGACGCCCGGTGCGCATCGGTCAGATCCAGCCGGACATGCGTGGCCACGTCCGTCCGGGCGACGAAGGCCCCGGAGATCTCGCCCAGCCCAGGCAGGCTCAGCGTGAACGTCTGGCCGCGCGCCCCGGTAATGGACGGATCCAGGGTCGCGACCCCGGACCGAGCCAGCCCCCGCAGCACGCCACTGCGTGCGCCGCCGCCCGCCCCGTCGATCGTCAGCGTCACGCGCAGGTCCACCCGTTGCAGGACGTCGGCCTGCTGGTCCCGGCTGTTGCCAGCGCGGATGATCCGTTGCAACCCCTCCTGCATCTGCTGGATGCGATCCAGAAGGTCGCGCGCCGTCGTCTCGACGTCGCCGGCGTGACCGCGCGACGCTTCGGCGGCCCCGGCCACGGTGTCGATGTTCTGCGAGGCCTTCTGCGTGCTCATGGCCGCCCGCTGGGCGTTGTGGCTGATCTCGGCGGTGGCGCTCGACTGCTCCTCGATGGCCGCCGACAGCGCGGTGGTGATGGTGTCGATGTCGCCGATGACCGCCACGATGCGCGCGATGGCGTCCACCGACTCCTGCGTGGCGGTCTGCATGTCGCCGATTTGGGTGCCGATCTCTTCCGTGGCCCGGCCGGTCTGATTGGCCAGCGTCTTGACCTCGTTGGCGACCACGGCGAAGCCCTTGCCCGACTCCCCGGCGCGCGCCGCCTCGATCGTGGCGTTGAGCGCCAGCAGGTTGGTCTGCTTGGCGATGTCGCCGATCAGCTCGACCACATCGCCGATGCGGCCGGCGGCCTCGGCCAGCCCCTGAACGCGCGCGTTGGTCTGCTCCGCCTCGGCAACCGCACGACGCGCGGTGCCAGATGCGTTGGAGACCTGCCGGCTGATCTCCTGGATCGAACCGGCCATCTCCTCGGCGGCGGCGGCCACCGCGTCCACATTCGCGGCCGAATCGCGGGACGCCCCGGCCGCGGCACCCGCGCCGGCCTCAGTGCCCTCGACCTCTTCCGACAAGTGCCGCGCGGCGGACCGCATCGCCTCCGCCCGGTCGCGCACCTGATCGATGATCCTGTTGACCTCCTCGTCCAGGGCGTTGGTCAGGGCGACCATTTCCCCGCGCACGCGGGCCTCGTTGCTGCGGTGGGTGTCGGCCTGATCCGCACGCATGCGCTCGATTTGTCGGCTGTTGTCCTTGAACACGTCGACGGCGGTTTGCATCGCGCCGATCTCGGCGCCCTGATCCCGCGCAACGTCCACATCCAGGTCGCCCGCCGCGAGACGCCGCATGTCCTCGGTCAGCCGACGGATCGGCCGCGCTATGCCGCGCCCGATCAGCGCCGTAGCACTCGCCAAGCCCAGCACCACGACCAGCGAGGCCAGCCCATAGCGCCAGATCAGGGCATTGACCGCGGCGTCGATGTCGTCGGTGTAGACACCCGAGCCGACGTACCAGTTCCACGCCGGCACCGCCTTGACCACCGTGACCTTCGGCACGGGCGTGTCGCCGCCCAGCTTGGGCCAGACGTAGCGCACCGCGCCCTCTCCGTCGGTGCGGGCGACCCGGGTCATCTCGCGAATGAACGCCAATCCGTTCTCGTCGGTCAGCCCGGCGAGGTTCTGCCCCACCAGCTTCGGCGCCGCCGGTTGCACCTGGACCACATTGCTGAAATCGATGGCAAACACATATTCGTCCCGGTCGTAGCGCAGGGAGTCCAACGCTTGGCGCGCCGCCGCCTTGGCCTCGGCCTCGGTCATCGCGCCGGACGCCGCCTGCGCCGCATATCCCGCCAGAACGGAATGGGCCGACTCCACGGCGGTGCGCACACGACCCAGCAACGCGGCGTTGACCTGATCGGAATAGCTGCGGACATTCAGGGCGAGGTTCACCAGCGCCAGAACGACGATCAGCAGAACAATGGACCACAGACGGATCGCAATGGGGGTCCGGCGGAACAGCCGTAGCATGGGTGCGCCCTCCTGTCGCATGACGGGAGGGCCTGGACCTCCTGTCGCCTGTTCACCGCATTCTTGCGGGATCCCGCGCCGGCTCTCGTGGGCCGCGGGTGATATCGGGTTGATCCTGGCGCCAAGGCGCAACCGGAGTCCACAGCCTTTCGTGGGATGACCGTAACAAGTATCTGGATTTTTCGGGCGCGTATTGACATCGCACAACCGTCACCCCCGCGCGCAGGCGGGGCCGTCGGCATCACGGCCATGGGCTGCGAAGGATCAGTCGCCGCTGGAATAGGCCAGTCTGGCCCCCTGGGAGACGCGGAAAAAGCGATCCAGGGAGCGGACCACCGACTGCGCGAGCTTGGACCGATAGGCGCGCTGGCGCAGAAGTTTCTCGTCCGTATGGTTGGACAGATAGCCCATTTCGAGCAGGGCGGAGGGCACGTCGGGCGCCTTCAGGACCGCGAATCCGGCGAATCGGCGGCTGTGATTCAGCGTCCGCACGTCCGGCGGCAACTCGTCCAGCAGGACGTTGGCGAACTGGACGGAGCGGTTCATGGTCTCGCGCTGGGCCAAATCGATCAGGATATTGGTGACGTCCTGGCTTTCATGGCTGAAGTCCATGCCGAGGATGATGTCCGACTTGTTCTCCCGCTCGGCAAGGGCGGCGGCCTCCGAGTCGGATGCCTGCTCCGACAGCGTGTAGACGGACAGGCCCCGCACATTCGGATTGCCGATCGCATCGGCGTGGATGGACAGGAACAGGTCGGCCCCCGCCTGCCGCGCCCGGCGCACCCGCTCCCGCAGGTGGACGGACACGTCGCGGGTGCGCGTCATCATGACCCGATAGCGCCCGGTGCCCGCCAGCACGGCGCGCAACTCCTTGCCCATGGCCAGGGTGATCTCTTTCTCATACATCCCGCGCACGCTGATGGTGCCGGGATCGCGCCCACCGTGCCCGGGATCCAGGGCGATCATGGGCTTGCGCGGCACCGGCGGTTTCCGCGCCGGAATGGGAATGAAGGCAGCCGGCTTTACCCCGCCCGCAACCACGGTTTCGCTCGCGGCGTTCACGGAGGGTACGACCTCCGGCCGGACCGGCGGCACCACCGTGGCGGCGGCATCCGTGGGCAGGTCGGGGCGCGGCCGGGGCACGGGCGTCCCATCGGCCGCCATCACGGTCGAGGGCTGCGAGGACAGCGGATCGGGGTCCGGGGGCGGAACCGGGGCGGAGGCGTCCGCGACCGGCGCCCCACTTGGCGCCTCCGGCCCCCACCGTCCGCCCAGGATGGCATGATCATGCCCGGCCGTGGCGGCGAAGGCACGCGCGGGGGTCTCCGTCACGTCCACGACCAGCCGCCAGTCCAGACCGTCGCGGGGCGACAGCGCAAACGCCTCCAGCACCCGGGCCGGCTGCGCCAGATCCAACACGATTCGGGTCACGCCCCCTTCGAGCAGGCCGTAGCGCAGCCCGCCGATCAGACCGGTGGCGTCCGGTAGAGCCCCGGCGGGCACCAGCCAGTCCGAGTCCTTGAGGTCGAGCACCAGACGGGGCGGGTCGTCGAGGGTGAAAAGGCGGTAGGCCGGCGGCTCCGTCAGATCGAGGACCACCCGGGTTTTGACGTCGTGCCGCCCGAAGCGCACCCCCGTCGCCCGGTTGCCCGCCAGCGCCGGAAGGCTCAAGGTCGGCCCGAGAAGGGCTCCGGCAGCCCCCGCACCCAGCACCTCGCGCCGGGTCACCGGCGCCAGGGCACAGACCAGCGCCGGCCCCCGCGCCCCCACGCCGGGGGTGCGGTGCTCTCGTAGTCCGTGCGGCGGACGGGCTGAACGGGACGCCATGGCTGTGCCCCTGCGTGTCGCGGTTGCGTTCCGGGTCCCAGCCCCTACCGCCGGGAACGGTCCGCTCAAGGTGCGGCCTCGCAACAAATCTTCGACCAAGATATACGCGAAAGGATACAACCCTTCAACATCCAAAGACTTTATGACGAAAGGCAGGGTCCGGTACCCGGGGCTGTCGCCGGTTCGGCCCGCAATCCACGCCCGCCTCGGGACTCCGGATGCATCGCCCCGGATCGGCCGGGGCCGCGTCCCACGCGGACGACCCGAACGAATGCCGGGGGCGACCATCCTACGGGTTTAGTCTCCGCTATTGTATCCTCTCTAGACCCCGACTATTCTCACAGGTGGTTTTCTGTCGTCGCTTGGAACGGACCCGCGCAGGCGGGCCGGTCTTCTGCTGGCACGGGAAGGGAAACGCGCCCGGTGGCCAAATGGTCTCCGGCGTCATGAACGGTCCGCAGGCGTTGGCTGATCCTGCGGAAACACCCCCTTCTACGAGCTATGGCGGGCACGGCACTGCGTTCGCGATGCACCCCATCATGCTTTGGGGCCCCGGACAAGGCGGTTCTCCGCTCGTTTGGGTGCGCATCGCGCCGCCGTGGAGCGACCGACCGAGAGTTCGCATCACCCCTTCGAGACCGGACCACCAGAATCCGGGCCAGAGGTTTTCCGCCATGCCCGCAGTCCTGATACCGCCCCCGCCCCGAGCCGCGCCACGGTCGCTTGCGACCGCGCCGCGCGGTGCCGGCCGTCGGGGTGGGTCGGATCGCGTGGCCGAATCCATGCGCGTTACCGGTCCAGGGGCGCGGGATGGAACACGATGGAGCCTTTCGGGCCGGCCTGACCTCGGTCTCGCGTCAGGATCAGGCGTCGGCGCCCCCCCTTCGGCGGGGTTGCGGCCGGCGGCCCCACGGAGTTCGTCCCTGCATGGCAAAGAGACTTTTGATCGATACGGGCCACCCGGAAGAGACCCGGGTGGTTGTTCTGGATGGAACACGCCTCGAAGAGTTTGACGTCGAGACCAGTACCAAGAAACAAATCAAGGGAAATGTCTATCTGGCCAAAGTGGTCCGGGTCGAACCCTCCCTTCAGGCTGCGTTCGTCGAATATGGCGGCAACCGCCATGGCTTCCTCGCTTTCAGCGAGATCCATCCCGATTACTACCAAATTCCCGTCGCGGATCGGCAGGCCCTGCTGGCTGAGCAGACGGAGCGGGAGCGCGCCGCCGAGGCCGAGGACGACCACCACGCCGACTCCCGCGATGGGGATGGCGTCGGCGGAACCGACTCGGACGGCGGGGACGACGTGTCGTCGGGCGGGGCGCGCGACGTCGAAGATCTGGGGGGCGAGGAAACCGTCTCTGCGGCCTCCCCGCAGCTTCAGGCCAACATGCTGCGGAACTACAAGATCCAGGAGGTCATCAAGCGCCGCCAGATCCTGTTGGTCCAGGTCGTCAAGGAAGAGCGCGGCAACAAGGGCGCGGCCCTGACCACCTATCTGTCGCTGGCCGGCCGGTATTGTGTGTTCATGCCGAACACGGCGCGGGGCGGCGGCGTCTCCCGCAAGATCAGCAGCCAGACCGACCGGCGGCGGCTGAAAAACATCCTGTCCGACCTCCAGGGGCCGCCCGGGGGGTCGGTAATCCTGCGCACGGCGGGCGCGGAACGCAGCAAGGCCGAGATCAAGCGCGATTTCGAATACCTGATGCGGCAGTGGGAACTGATCAAAGAGACCACGCTGCAATCGGTGGCCCCCGCTCTGATTCATGAGGAAGCCAACCTCATCAAGCGGGCCATCCGCGACATCTACACGCGCGACGTCGAGGAAATCCTGGTGGACGGCGAGGAGGGATACCGCGCCGCCAAGGACTTCATGAAGATGCTCACCCCGTCGCACGCGCGGAAGGTGAAACCGTACCGAGACACAACCATGCCGCTACTCCACCGCTATCAGGTGGAAAGCCAGCTCGACGCCATGCACAGCCCGGTGGCACAGCTCCGCTCCGGCGGCTATGTGGTCATCAACCAGACCGAGGCGCTGGTTGCCATCGACGTCAACTCCGGCAAGTCCACCAAGGAACGCCATATTGAGGAGACGGCGCTCAAGACCAACCTGGAGGCGGCCGACGAGATCGCCCGCCAGCTTCGTTTGCGCGATTTGGCCGGTCTGATCGTCATCGACTTCATCGACATGGACGACGGCCGCAACAACGCCGCGGTCGAACGCCGCATGAAGGAGGCGCTGAAGCAGGACCGCGCCCGGATCCAACTCAGCCGGATCAGCGCCTTCGGCCTGCTGGAAATGTCGCGCCAGCGGCTGCGCCCCAGCCTGATGGAAACGGCGTTCCACACCTGCGGCCACTGCCACGGCACCGGCGTGGTGCGCTCGACCGAGTCCACGGCCATCGCGATGCTGCGCGTGATCGAGGAAGAAGGCGTGCGCCGTCGCTCGTCGGAGGTCACGCTGCGGGTCCCGACCCCGGTCGCGCTGTACATCCTGAACAACAAGCGCGCGATGCTGACGGCGATCGAAAGCCGCTATGACTTCCGCGTCGCGATCGAGGGCGACGACAGCCTCATCATCCCGGCCTACACCATGGACCGCGTGCGGGCGGAAAACCGGCCGGAGACCGCGCACGACACCACCGTCGGCGTGCCGGATACCCTCGCGCCCGAGGACGTGACGGACGATGACGAGGTCTCCGAGACCGACGAGACCGAGGACACCGACCGCGAGGCCGAATCCCACGACACCGGTGGGCCGCGCGACGATGACGACGGCGGCAGCCGGAAGAAGCGGCGGCGGCGGCGGCGGAAACCCCGCCGCGACGGCGACGGGACCGACGACGGCACCGACAGCGGGGCCGATGGCGAGGACCGCGACGCCGGCGACAGCGGGGACCGTGAGGACTCCGACGGCGAGGGGGCCGACAGCGACGGATCCGAGGACGGCGCTGACACCGGTGGCGACGAGGACGCCAATGCGCGCCGGTCGCGCCGCTCGCGGCGACGGCGCGGCGGTCGTCGCAACCGCAGCCGGTCAAGCGGCACGGATCGCATGGAGGGCGAGACGCTGGAGTCCGCGCCCACCGACACCCCGAACGAGAACGATGGTGGCGCGAAGGATGCCCCTGCCCCGGCGGTCGCCACAGAGAGCCCGGACCCGACGGACGACGAAACCGTCACGGCAGAGCCCGGGGCCGCGGCACCTGAACCGGACGGCGCCCAGGACCGCGAGCCGGACGCCGAAGCGGCCTCCCCAGACGCGACGGAGATTCCGGCCCTCCTGATGAGCGAGGCCACGCCGACCCCGGAGGAGACCGCCGAGGTCCCCGCCGCCGCGGCCGAATCTGTGGAGGACACCGGATCGGACGACGCGGCGCCCGCCGCCACCGATATCGAACCGGTTCCCCGTGAGACGGATGACACCGCGCCCGTCGAGACCCAGCCGGACGATGCAGCGGCGGAGCCTGAAGTGGCCCCCGAGCCGACCGACACCGCGCCCGCCGAGGTCGAGGCGACAGCCGAGGCCGAACCGGACGCCGATGCCGACGCCGAACCCCAGCCGGTGCGCCGGGGGTGGTGGCGCCGCTAATCCCTGTGCTCCCCGGACCGGGCGCCGTCCCGCGTCGGGTCTGGGGGGCACCGGTACGGCGGCACGGCGGAACGACGCGATCGCCACGGGGTTGCCCCACCGATGCCACCTCCGGGCTGGCGGCCAGCCTTGAGCACGCCACATTCCCCCCGTATCACCGCATACGGATAGAGGGGCCGATGCCTATCGCGTGCCCGTGTGGCGCCTGCCCCCACCCTCTCCCTGACTCCTCTGGCGAAAGCGCGGCGGCTCGATGTTGAAGCTCTTCCGGCTGTTTCTCAGCACCATGATCGTCCTGGGCCTCGTCGGCATGGTGTCGGTCGGCTACGTGTTCTATCATTACAGTCGTGACCTTCCGGCGTACGACCATCTGAAGACGTACGAGCCCCCCATTACCACGCGCGTGTACGCCGCCGATGGCCGCCTGATGGCGGAATACGCCATCGAAAAGCGGGTGTATCTGCCGATCGACGCCATCCCGAAGCGGGTCCGAAACGCCTTCATCTCGGCCGAGGACAAATCGTTCTACAGCCACCCCGGCATCGATGTGCAGGGCGTGCTGCGCGCCGTGGTGACCAACCTGCGCAACATGAGCACAGGGCGGCGGCCGGAGGGCGCGTCGACGATCACGCAGCAGGTCGCAAAGAACTTCCTGCTGACCAACGAGGTGTCGATCGAGCGCAAAATTAAGGAAGCCCTTTTGGCGTTCCGGATCGAACAGGCCTACTCCAAGGACTACATCCTGGAGCTTTACCTGAACGAGATCTATCTCGGCTTCCAGTCGTATGGGGTCGCCGCCGCCGCCCTGAACTACTTCAACAAGTCGGTGGATGAACTGACCATCGGCGAGGCTGCGTTCCTCGCTGCCCTGCCCAAGGCACCGAACAACTACAATCCGGTGCGCCATCCCGACGCCGCCTATGCCCGCCGCAACTGGGTCATCGGGCGCATGCTGGAGGACGGCCACATCACGCCCGAGCAGGCCCAGGCCGCCCTTGCCGAGGACATCATCCTACGCCGCCGCGACGAAGCCCAATCGGTCTATGGGGCCGGGTTCTTCTCGGAGGAGATCCGCCGCACGCTGGCCGCCCGCTACGGCGAGGACGCGCTGTATCAGGGTGGACTGGCGGTGCGCTCGACCCTCAACCCCGACCTTCAGAAGATCGCCGGCCGCGTGCTGCGCGAAGGCCTGATCGACTACGACCGCCGCCACGGCTGGCGTGGCCCCGTGACCACATTGCCGGTCGAGGCGGGCTGGGCGCAAGCCCTGTCCGAACTGGAGCGCCCGGCCGGGGTCCCGGACGCGTGGCGGGTGGCGCTGGTCCTGCGCGTGGAACCGCGCACGGTCACGCTGGGCTTCTCCAGCGGCACCCAGGGCACCATGGACCTGGACACCATGACCTGGGCCCGTCCCTGGCGGGAGGAGCAGCACGTCGGGCCGCAGCCCGACAGCGCCGACGATGTCGTGGCTGTCGGGGACGTGATCCTGGTGGAACCGGCCACCGACGATTCGGGCGAGACCATCCCCAACGCCTTCGCCCTGCGCCAGATGCCGAACGTCGAGGGCGCGCTGGTCGCCATGGACCCCCACACCGGGCGCGTGCTGGCGATGATGGGCGGCTTCTCCGCCGACCGGTCGGAGTTCAACCGCGCCACCCAGGCCCGCCGCCAGCCGGGCTCGGCCTTCAAGCCGTTCGTCTATCTCGCGGCGCTGGAGGACGGCTATACCCCGGCCTCGATCATCCTGGACGCCCCGTTCGTCTACGACCAGGGTCCCGGCCTCGCCAAGTGGAAGCCCAAGAACTACTCGAACCGCTTCTACGGCCCCTCGACCCTGCGCATGGGCATCGAGAAATCGCGCAACCTGATGACCGTGCGGCTCGCCCAGGCCGTCGGCATGGACCGGGTGGCCGACGTGTCGGAGCGGTTCGGCGTCGTCGACGACATGCCGCAGAATCTGGCCGCGTCGCTGGGGTCGACGGAAACCACCGTGCTGCGCCTGACCACCGCCTACGCGATGATCGTCAACGGTGGTCGGCGGATCGAGCCCACCTTGATTGACCGCATCCAGGACCGCCACGGCACCACGATCTACCGGCACGACGGGCGCCCCTGCAGGGAGTGCGAGGAGGTCGACTGGACCGGACAATCCGTGCCCTGGCTGCCCGATCCGCGCCCGCAGGTCATCGATTCGCTGACCGCGTATCAGATGGTGTCGATCCTGGAAGGGGTCGTGCAGCGCGGCACCGGCGTGCGCATCGGCCGCACCGTGGACAAGCCGGTGGCCGGCAAGACCGGCACATCGAACGATTCCGTCGACACCTGGTTCGTCGGGTTCTCGCCCGATCTGGCGGTGGGCGTGTTCGTCGGCTTCGACGAGCCCCGGACCCTGGGGTCCCGGGAACAGGGTGCGCGCACCGCCGGACCGATCTTCGCCGCGTTCATGAAGGACGCCCTGGCGGACACGCCGGCCCGCCCCTTCCGCGTGCCGCCGGGCATCGAGTTCGTAACCATCGACCGCATCACCGGCCAGCGCGCCAGCGGTGGCGAAGGGACCATTACGGAAGCCTTCAAGCCCGGCGAGGGTCCGGTCCGCAACCCGACCGTGCTCGACGGCTCCGGCGCGCTGGCGGGCTACGGCGCGGAGTACGGGGTCCCGTCGACGGCGGGCGTGGGCGTCGTGCCCATGCCGGGCGCCTGGAACAGCGGCGCTCCGGTGTCGGACGGGTCCTATCAGGGCCAGCCCTACCCGGGACAGCCGTCGAGCGGACAGCCCTATCCCGGGTCGGCGCCGGGGAGCGCATCCGGCGGACAGGCCGGCACCGCTCCCCCCCCGCCGCCGGCCGGCGGGTCGGGCGCGCCTCAGGCCGGCGGTCTGTACTGAGGGAGAACGAAGGAGACGGCGCCCGTCCCCTCGGCCCAGGCCGGGGGAGCGGGCCCCGCTTCCGCTTACACGGTCCCGAACACGCGACGGAAGATCGTGTCCACGTGTTTGGTGTGGTGGCCCAGGTCGAACATACCGGCCAGGGTCGCCTCATCCAGGGCCGCCACGACCTCTGCGTCGCCCTTCAGCAGGGTCAGCAGGTCGCCCTCCCCGTCCCACACCCGCATGGCGTTGCGCTGAACCATACGATAGGCGGTCTCGCGGCTGACACCGGCCTGGGTCAGCGCCAGCATGACCCGCTGCGAGAACACGAGGCCCCCCATGCGGTTCAGGTTTGCCTCGACCGCGTCGGCGTGCACCACCAGCTTGTCGACCACCCCGGCCAGCCGGGCCAGCGCAAAGTCGAGGGTGACCGTCGCGTCCGGGCCGATCAGGCGCTCGACCGACGAATGGGAGATATCGCGCTCGTGCCACAGCGCGACGTTCTCCAGAGCCGGCACCACAAACCCACGGACGATGCGCGCCAGGCCGGTCAGGTTCTCGGTCAGCACCGGGTTGCGCTTGTGCGGCATGGCGGAGCTGCCTTTCTGGCCCGGGGCAAAATACTCCTCGGCCTCCCGCACCTCGGTGCGCTGAAGGTGGCGAATCTCCGTGGCCAGCCGCTCCATGGAGCTGGCGATCACACCCAGCACGGCGAAGAACTGCGCATGGCGGTCGCGCGGAATCACCTGGGTGGAGACAGGCTCCACCGACAGCCCCAGCTTTTCCGCGACATGCGCCTCGACCGCCGGGTCGATGTTGGCAAACGTACCCACGGCACCGGAGATGGCGCAGGTGGCCACATCCGCGCGCGCCGCCAGCAAGCGGTCGCGGGCGCGTTCGAACTCAGCGTAGAAGCTGGCGAACTTAAGGCCCAGCGTCACCGGCTCGGCGTGGATGCCATGGCTTCGGCCCATGCAGACGGTCAGCTTGTGCTCCAGCGCCCGGCGCTTCAGCGCCGCCAGCACCCCATCCAGATCCTCCAGCAGCAGGTCGGCCGCCTGGGTCAACTGAACCGACAGGCAGGTGTCCAGCACGTCCGACGACGTCATGCCCTGGTGGACAAAGCGCGCCGGCTCGCCGACGTGGTCGGCCAGTTCGGTCAGGAAGGCGATGACGTCGTGCTTGACCTCGGCCTCGATGGTGTCGATGCACGCGATCCGGTCCTCGGTATAGGGCTTGTCCCCCTTGGCCCACACGGCGGCGGCGGCATCCTTGGGGATCACCCCCAGGTCGGCGAGCGCATCGCAGGCGTGCGCCTCGATCAGAAACCAGATGCGGAACTTGTTGGCGGGCTCCCAGATGGCGGTCATCGCCGGGCGGGCGTAGCGCGGAATCACGGGCGGGGCTCCTTGGTGGCTGTGTCTTGAGCGTGCGGGACTTATAGGCGATGCTCAGAGTCCTCGCAAAGACTCCGAACGGAAGTGATCCGCCATGGACCGGCCCGCCCTGCCCGCCATCCCCGTTGTGGACATCGGGCACGGCGGCGCGCCCGCCCTTCTGAAGGCCGCCCGGCATCAGGCGGAGGGCCTTCTGCTCCAGGCCCGGCGGACCTTCACCCCCCCGGTGCTGCGGCTGGCGGATCGCCTGTGCGCCCGCTGGCTGGAGCGGAACAACACCCCTTACGCTGATGAGCTGCGCGCCCTTCAGACCGAGGCCGGTCCCGGCGCCCTGGCCCTGAACCTGTCGCATCAATGGGCCTGCACCGCCGCCGCCGCGCCGGATGCGCCGGACAGCGTGGGCCGGCCCGGCGGCGTGACGCTGTTGCGGGCGCTCGACTGGAACATGCGCGGCCTCGACCTGGGCCGGTGGCTCGTCGTCGCCCGCATGCGGGGACCGGCGGGGGCCTTTCTGTCCGTCACATGGCCCGGCTACGCGGGTGTGCTGACCGGCATGGCGCCGGGCCGCTTCGCGGTGGCGCTCAATCAGGCCCCGGTCAGCGGGCCGGGCCTGCTGCCGCTGCGCTGGCTGGGCGACCGACGGCGGGTCTGGTCCAGTGACGCCCCACCACCGGACCACCTGCTGCGCGCGATTCTGGAGACCGCGCCGACCGCCACCGACGCCCTGCACCGGCTGCGCGAGGCCCCCGTCTGCGTGCCCTACCTGCTGACGCTGGCCGGCGTGGATCGGGCCGAGGCCTGGGTGATCGAGAAGGACTGGACCGGCACGCGGATCCGCCAACACCCGGCGGTCGCGGCCAACCACTGGGGCGCGGACATCCCATGCCATCCGCGCGGCGGCAACAGCCGAGGGCGCTGGGCCGCCATGGCTGCGGCCGTGGAAGCCGGCGCCCGCGACTTCACGTGGCTGGCGCCCCCGATCGTCTGGCCGGCCACGCGGCTGGCGGTCGAGGCCAACGCCCACGCCGGCCGGCTCCAGGTCCTTGGCCTAGACGGTGCGCGTCGCGTGACCGCACGCCTTGCGCTCTCGGAAACCCCTTCCCTCGCAGCCTAGCCCGCGCGGCCCCGGAATCCGTTTCGCCGCGAACCAGGCTGGACGCTCCAAAACAACACGGACGATAAAGAGGCCCACACGCGGCCCACAGACTTTAGATCAATAAGAAACAAAATATCGATAAATCACCAAAAAATTACGCCTCGATCCGCTTCGCACCAGCACAGTGCGACCGCGTCTCACCTCAACCCTGTTCACGCCCGGCTTGCTCAAGTACAATCGTTTTACTCGGATATGTGAGATGCCTTCGACTCCTTAAGCGCGTTCGACCCCAATAAATATAACCATAATGAGAATTGCGGCCGTGTTGTGGGGCGGACAGCACCGGAGAAACCGGAGAGGACTGGACGCGCGATGGACGCACCGAAACCCGCCGCTGTTTTCGTGATGATCGATCTTCACCACCAGAGGATGATCGCTCGCGTTCGCAACATTATGGACACTTTGTCGAACCGCGGCAGTACGCCCGGAACCGCCACAGACGAGGTCGGGTTTCTCACTCTGGAGGTCGAGGCCTACCGCACGTTCCTGCAGACCCATGCCGACGATATCCGTGACATGGTGGGACGACGGGAGGATCCCGGGCCCGGGATCGATGCCGATAGCCTGTTTTTCGATGTCCTAGCGCTCCACGAATTGGTCGGACGCAACGGCGAGCACCACCCCTCGGTGTTGCCCCGCCTTGGCCTGTTTTCGGCCGCGCTGCTTCGGCACGCTTCGCACTTTAATGGCGGACTGACCGATCACCGGCGTGCCTGGCTGGCACAACTCCGGATGTCCATCACGGCGCAGGCCCGGACTCAGTCCGCCCGGTCCCGCGACCGAGCCTCATGCACCAGAGGGCCAGAGCGGCGCCCCCGTGTCGCCCCCTGACCCCGATCAGGCGGCGTCGGGTTCCTCGTTCGTCTGGACGGCCCGCAGGAAATCCGATACCTGCTGACGCAGAGCCGCTGTCTGCGCGGCAACCTGCGCCGAGGTCGCGGCGATGGCACCCGCCACCGCATTGGATCCTTCGGCCGATTCCCGTACATCGTTGATCGAGGCGGACACCGTCTGTGTGCCGGTGGCGGCCTCCTGGACGTTGCGGGCGATTTCCTGCGTGGCGGCGCCCTGCTGCTCGACGGCCGCCGAGATCGACGACGAAATCGCACTGATCTCGCGGATAACGGTGGTGATGGCGTTAATGGCCGCCACCGCTTCCACGGTCGAGGTTTGGATCTGCGTGATCTGCGTGCCGATCTCGTCGGTGGCGCGCGCGGTCTGGGACGCCAGTTCCTTCACCTCCGTCGCCACCACCGCGAAGCCCTTACCGGCATCGCCGGCCCGCGCGGCCTCGATGGTCGCGTTCAGCGCCAGCAGATTAGTCTGGCTGGCGATATCGTTGATCAGCAAGACGATCTCGCTGATTTTCTTGACGTTGTCCTCCAGCACACGGATCCCCTGCGACGTCCGGTCGGCCTGAGCATTGGCCTGCCCAGACACGTCGGTGGCTTGACTCACCTGCCGGGCGATCTCCTGAATGGACGACGTCAGTTCGTCGGCCGCGCTGGCGACGGTCTCCACGTTGGCCGAAGCCTGATCCGCCGCACCGGCCACGCTGGCGGCTTCCACCTTCGTGCGCTCGGCGTTGTCCTGGATGTCCTGTGACGTGGCGCGCATGGCCTCCTCGGCCTCATGAAGACGCTCGAACACCGCCGTGATCGCCTGCTCGAACGTGGTGATGAGCTCCCGCACGCGCGCCGTCTCCCGTTCTTTGCGCGCCTGATCCTCGCGCTGCGCCACAGCCAGCCGTTCGGAGCGGATCAGGCCCTCCTTGAAGACCTGAACCGCCTTGGCCATGTGGCCGATCTCGTCGGTGCGGGTCACGGCGGGCACATCGGTCTCGTGCCGGCCCGTCGCGAGAGCATCCATGGCCGCCGTCATACCTGTGATCGGGCGGATGACCGTGCGGAAGATCAGCAGCATCATCGCCGCCGACACCACGATAATGCCCGCGACAAGGCCGATCATGACGAACTGGGCCGTCACCACCATCTGGCTGGCTTCCTGATCGGCCTGGGCGCTCATCGCGCTCGCCTCATCGGCGACCTGGGCCAGGGCGGTCCCGACCCGCTGGCCGTGGTAATCCAGGGTCGTCGCGACCGCCTGCGCCTTGGCCTTGGCGATAAGCATCGCCTTGACGGTGTCGAACAACTGACCCTCGCCGGTCGCGTCCTCCACCCAGGCATCAAACGCTTCGCGGAGCGTCGCGTTCGCCGCCTTTTCCTGATCCGAGCGGCTGTTCCGGCGCAGCACATGGAACTGTGGTTCCGCCTGTTTGACCAGATCGGCGAACGCCGTGCGCTGGGTCTCGACGTCCATGATCGCCTCTGCGCCGGTCGCATCGTGGGCGACGCTTTCCATCCGAACCACAATGGCCTGCAGCTTCAGGGCCGAGGCCACCATCGGATAGTCGACGGTGAACAGCTGACGCATGAGCTTGTTGATGTCGCGCGCGGTGGTCGACGTGCTGATCAGCATCAGGTCCGCGTTGCGCTTGGACTCCGCCATATCGGCCGCATTGTCGGCGCTGAGTTTCTTCAGCCGTTCAAACAACGCTTCCCCTTCACCAGCGAAGGCCTCCAGCTGCTCGGCAACGGCCGCACGCGCCTTCAGTTCATCAATATGCTCGTCACGGGCGGTGCCCTGCTGCGCATTGAACTGTTCGCGGCTCGCCTCGGCGGCCGTCAGAGCCTCTTTGGCCGCATCGGATGTGAGCATACCGACGAGGGTTCCGGTCTGCTCCTCGAACGTCTGGTTCAAGGTCCTCAATCCGGCGGAAACCGCGTCCACGACCGCCGGGCGTTTCTCGGCCAGCATGTCGTTCGCCCGCTTCGTCGCGAGGGCGGTGTTGTCCACCAGCTCATCGGACAACCGGACAATCGGGGCCGTCACGGTGGTAATTTGCCGGAGCTTTTGTTCAATCTGCGAAATATAGAAAAGACTCGCGGCGACCGCGCCCACGGACATGATCGACAGAGCCGCAAGGCCGAGCATGGTTTTCCGCGAGATTGTGAGCCCGCGAGCACGGGACTGTGACGAAGCCTTCGAACGATCGGTGGGCATGGGGCCTCTTCCTGTTGGACGTCGGCTCAGTGATCGTCCGTGATCAGCGTGCGTCGCCCATAGCTCGAACTGCAAAAAATACGATTCAAAAACCTTATGTCTGCTAAGGTTGTAATACAGCATTTATCATCGGGCGTCTTGAAAAGAAAGTGTAAACAAGTATGACTATTGGGTTAACACGCTTTAGGAAAAACAAGGCCCTGTTGATTATTTCAGATGGATCGGACACCGGCCAGCACCCGCCTGCGCTGTAGTCCGCCCTGTCTTCGGTCAGGTCGTGTGCGGACCATGCGGCCCGCACCGCCGGCCGGCCGCGCCCTCCATGCAGCAGCCCGGAGCGCGTCAATTGACTCGTCCCGGGGCGTCGCGCTATCCCCGGTGATCGTTCGTCCTGGAACCAATGCCCCGTGCTGAAACGACAGATTGAGAAGGCCCTGCACGAGACGCGCGGCCGCGTTACCCTCGCCGGCATGCCGGAAGGGCACGATGCGCATGTGCTCGTCGCCCTGGCCCGCGCCCGCAAGGGCCGCCCGCTGGTCCATGTCGCCCGCGATGACGTGCGCCTGTCGACGCTGGTGGACGCCGCCCGGTTCATGGCGCCGGACCTGCGGGTGCTGGACCTGCCGGCCTGGGACTGCGTGCCCTACGACCGGGTCTCGCCGCACGCCGACATTCTGGCGCGGCGCATCGACACGCTGGCGGCGTTGGCCGCCCTTCCGGTCGAGGGGCCGGGCCCCGCGCCCCTTCTGATCGTCACCACCGTCAACGCCCTGAGCCAGCGCCTGCCGCCGCGCGAGTCCCTGGCGGCCGCCGCCTTCGTCCTGACCAAGGGGGCGGCGCTGGACATGGACGCCCTGCTCGGCTTCCTGGCCCGCACCGGCTACGTCCGGGCCGAGCAGGTGATGGAGCCGGGCGAATACGCCGTGCGCGGCGGCCTGATCGACCTGTTCCCGCCGGGCCACGCCGATCCGCTGCGCCTGGACCTGTTCGGCGACGAGGTGGATGCGATCCGCGTGTTCGACGCGGTCACCCAGCGCACCACGGGCGACGCGAAAGGGGTCGTGCTGAAGCCGATGAGCGAACTGACGCTCGACGACGCTTCCGTCGCCCGCTTCCGCTCCGGCTACCGCGAGCTGTTCGGCGCGCCGAAGCGGGACGATGCCCTGTACGAGGCCATCTCCGCCGGGCAGGCCTTCGCCGGCATGGAGCATTGGCTGCCGCTGTTCCACGAGGGCATGGACACCCTGCTCGCCTACGCGCCCGACGCCGCCGTGACGCTGGACCCGGACGCCGAGGCCGCGCGCGCCTCCCGCTGGGAGCAGATCCAGGAGTACCACGCCGCCCGCCGCGACATCGCCCTGTCGGGCTCCGGCGAGGGCGGCATGATCTACAATCCGATCCCGCCCGACCGGCTGTATCTGACCGAAGAGGACTGGACGCGCCTGCTGGCGGCGGCGCCGCGCGTGTTCGACCTGTCGCCCTACGCCCCGGCCGAGGGCGCGCCCGATACGCTCGACATGGAAGGCCGCCCCGGTCGCGACTTCGCCGATGTGCGGGCCCGCACCGGGGAGAACGTGTTCGCCGCCGTCGCCGCCCACGCGGCGGAGCGCATGGGTCAGGGCAAGCGGGTGGTGCTGGCCGCGCACTCGCTGGGCTCCCGCGACCGTCTGGGCGGGCTGATCCGCGACAACGCCGGCGAGAGCGACGCCGCCCGCATCGAAACCATCGAGTCCTGGGACGACCTCGCCCGCGCGCCCAAGGGCGCCCTGGCGCTGGTGGCGCTGGGGTTGGATCGGGGCTTCGAGACGCCCGAGATGGCGGTGATCGCCGAGCAGGATGTGCTGGGCGACCGCCTCGCCCGGCCGCAGAAAAAGAAGCGCAAGGCCGATTCCTTCATCCAGGACGCCTCCACCCTGGTCGAGGGTGATCTGGTCGTGCACGTCGATCAGGGCATCGGCCGCTACGACGGGCTGGAAACGCTCCAGGTCGGCGGCGCGCCGCACGATTGCGTGCGCGTGATCTACGCCGGAGAGGACAAACTGTTCGTCCCCGTCGAGAACATCGAGGTCCTGTCGCGCTATGGCTCCGAGACAGCCGGCGTGCAGCTCGACAAGCTGGGCGGGGTCGGCTGGCAAGCGCGCAAGGCCAAGCTGAAGAACCGCATCCGCGACATGGCGGACAAGCTGATCCAGGTCGCCGCCGCCCGTCACCTGCGCAAGGCCGAAAGCTACATCGCGCCGGACGGGCTGTACGACGAGTTCGCCGCCCGCTTCCCTTACGTCGAGACCGACGACCAGTTGCGGGCCATCAGCGAGACCATCGAGGATCTGGGGCGCGGCAAGCCCATGGACCGCCTGATCTGTGGCGACGTCGGGTTCGGCAAGACGGAGGTCGCGTTGCGCGCCGCGTTCGTGGCCGCGCTGTCCGGACAACAGGTGGCCGTGGTGGTGCCGACCACCCTGCTCGCCCGCCAGCACTTCAAGGTGTTTCAGGAGCGGTTCGCCGGCCTGCCGGTGCGGGTGGGCCAACTGTCCCGGCTGGTCACCGGCAAGGCTGCCACGGCGACCAAGAAGGAGATCGCCGACGGCACCCTCGACATCGTCGTGGGCACCCACGCTGTGCTGGCCAAGGGTATTTCGTTCAAAAACCTCGGCCTGCTCATCATCGACGAGGAGCAGCACTTCGGCGTGGCGCACAAAGAGCGGCTGAAGCAGCTCAAGAGCGACGTGCATGTGCTGACGCTGTCCGCCACCCCGATCCCGCGCACCCTGCAACTGGCGCTGACCGGCGTGCGGGAGATGAGCCTGATCGCCACCCCGCCGGTGGACCGGCTGGCGGTGCGCACCTTCGTGCTGCCGTTCGACCCGGTGGTGATCCGCGAGGCCATCCTGCGCGAGCGCTACCGCGGCGGTCAGTGCTTCTACGTCTGTCCGCGCCTGAAGGACATCGACGAGGTGGCGGAGCGCCTGGAAGCCCTGGTGCCCGAGGTCAAGGTCGCCATCGCGCACGGCCAGATGGCGGCCAAGCAGCTCGAAGACGTCATGACCGCCTTCGCGGACGGGCAGTACGACATTCTCCTCGCCACCAACATCATTGAGTCCGGCCTCGACATGCCGCGCGTCAACACGATCATGATCCACCGGGCCGACATGTTCGGGCTGGGGCAGCTTTACCAGTTGCGCGGGCGTGTCGGGCGGTCGAAGGCGCGCGGTTATGCCTATCTGACCATCCGGCCGAACCGAAAGCTGTCCAAGGCGGCCGAGAAGCGCCTGGACGTCATGCAGACGCTGGACACCCTGGGGGCGGGCTTCACGCTCGCCAGCCACGACCTGGACATCCGGGGCGCCGGCAACCTGCTGGGCGACGAGCAGTCCGGCCACATCAAGGAGGTCGGCATCGAGCTTTACCAGCACCTGCTGGAAGAGGCCGTGGCCGCCGCCCGCGCCGGCGAGGGCATGGAGACGCTGGACGACGCGTGGTCGCCGCAGATCACCCTGGGCTCGCCGATTCTGATCCCCGAGGGGTACGTGCGGGATCTGGGCGTGCGGCTGTCGCTCTACCGGCGCATCGGCGACGTCACCGAGGATGCGGAGATCGAGACCCTGGCCGCCGAGATGATCGACCGCTTCGGCCCGCTGCCCACGGAGGTGGAGAACCTGGTGAAGGTGATCCGCATCAAGGTTCTGTGCCGCACGGCCAACGCGGAGAAGATCGACGCCGGGCCGAAAGGCGCCGTCATCACCTTCCGCAACAATGAGGTGCCCAATCCGGCCGGTCTGGTGCAGTTCATCGGCAAGAACGCCGCCGTGGTGAAGCTGCGACCCGACCACAAGCTGGTCGCCAAGCGGGACTGGGCCGATCCCGCCCGCCGCCTGCAAGGTCTGCACCGGCTGATGACGGAACTGGCCGAGGTGGCCAAGGGTTAGGGGCGCGGGGGTCGCCCACGCCACACCCTCCGTCACGCCTCAGGTGTCGGCGAGAGCCCGTGCGAACGCGCCTTCGTCGAGATGCTGAACCGCCATTCCGGACGTGCCCGCCGCCGCGTCGAGCGCGGCGACCAAACGGGTGCGATCCGGCGGCGTTGCGGTCAGAAGGCCGGCGGCCTTCGCATAGGGGTGCCGCGAAGCGGGATCGCGCCGCGCCCGCCCGCCGGTTGCAGCCCCTGCCAGATAACGTACCATTTCTTTCGCACTTTCGGATTGGGCGGCTCCTTCTATCCTGATGGAAGGAGCTTGGAATGGACGATCAGAAGGGCGTGACACC
>NZ_JACIGJ010000004.1 GCF_014197855.1 Roseospira marina | reverse complement strand
GGCGTGCTATGGAGTAATAGAATGAAGAAAAGGCCATGAAGGGGAAGAAGGCCGAGATTATACCGATTAAAAGGGCAATATAAAAGAGAGCCTCCGATGTCGTCCACCCCATTGCCTGCACATCGTTTTTTAGGAGCGCCCTCCCTTATCTGTGAGCAGATCTCATTTAAGGCATTGAAATTTATGAGAAAAAAGGGAGGGTGTCGGTAAAGACAATAACACTTCGTCCGACGCCGTCTCTGTTCACACCGACCACCCCAAAAGGGCAGAGAGCCCCGCTTCATGTCAATCCAGTAACGACACCGGCCCATTGTCCATCCAGTGCCGACTCGTGCTGTGACCGTTTCTGGCATCCTGCTATGAGACGAATGGAATTCGGCAAGGGGAGCGAACGAGTCCGCGTTACCGTGGAACTTGGCAATCAAATGCCGTGCCGCATGGCACGCCTACCCCTTGCGTTGTGGCTTGGCCCGCATGAGTATTCGGGTTCCGGGTGGGGCATATGCTTGCATGGATTGCATGGCCGGGGGCTGCTTGGGGGAAAGCATGACGTATAGAGCTTTTTTCAAAACGGCCTTTCGGGGAACCGGCACACCCGCTGCCTGGCAATCGGCCCTGGCCGAGCGCCCCTGTTGTTCGGACGTCCCTGCCGAGACGCCCACTTGGCCAGACGCCCTGATCGCGCCGACCGGTCTGGGAAAGACCGCCGGCGTGGTTCTCGCGTGGGCGTGGCGCCATGCCCAGTGCGATCCGGACGTGCCGCGCCGTTTGGTCTACTGCCTGCCCATGCGCACCCTGGTCGAACAGACGGAAGCTGCGGCAAAAGCCTGGATGATGGCCCTTGCCAAGATTCCCGGCGTGCCGCACCCCGAAGACGTCCACGTCCTGATGGGCGGCACCGACGAGCCTCCATGGTTCAAGCACCCGGACCGCCCCACCATCCTGATCGGCACCCAGGACATGCTGGTCAGCCGCGCCCTGATGCGCGGGTACGCAATGAGCCGGTTTCGCTGGCCGGTGGACTTCGCTCTGCTACACACGGACGCCCTGTGGGTGTTCGACGAGGTTCAGGCGATGGGCGCGGCGCGCCCGACCTCCGCCCAGCTTGAGGCGTTCCGCCGGTCCGTGGGCGGTCCGCGACCCGCACGCAGTTTATGGGTCTCGGCGACACTCAGGGGAGACTGGCTCACCACCGTGGATTTCAGGGCGCCGCCCAAGGTCCTGCGCGTGCCCGACGACGTTCCCGAGGATGCCGCCGACACACGGATCCAGGCTATCGTTTCGGCGCACAAACCGGTTGCGCCCATCGAGATGCCGAAACCCGGCCAGAAAAAGGATGACGCGAAGGCGTACGCGGAAGCGCTGGCCCGCGCCGCGCTGGACCGGCACCGGCCCGGCCATCCCACCCTGGTCATTGTCAACACCGTGGCCCGCGCCCAGGCGGTTCACAAGACTCTGAAGGCCGTCGCCGGTCCTGAAACCCTGCTGATCCACTCGCGGTTCCGGCCGTCGGATCGGACCCGGGTCGTTGAGCGCCTGCCCGCGCCCGGCACCCCGCGGGATGTCATCATCGTCGCCACCCAGGCCATCGAGGCGGGCGTGGACCTGTCCGCCGCCGTCCTGGTCACGGAACTGGCGCCGTGGGCTTCACTGGTGCAGCGCTTTGGCCGCATCAATCGCCGGGGCGAGTACAGTGCCGATGGCGGCGCCCCGGTGTTTTGGATCGACGTCATGGGCGACGCCGACGACAAAGACGCCACATCCCGCGCCGCGCCCTATACGACGGCGGAGCTTGAGGCCGCGCGCGCCCGCCTTCCGAGCCTGTCCGACGCCGCCCCGTCGGCTCTGGGCGATCCCGGGAACTTACCGCCTGCCCGCCGCGTACTGCGACGCAAGGACCTGGTCGAGCTGTTCGACACCGACCCGGACCTGACCGGCTTCGACGTGGACATCTCGCCCTATGTCCGCGACGCCGAGGACACCGACGTGCGCGTGTTATGGCGCGAGGATGCTCCAAACACCCTGGACACCCAGCCCGCGCCGACGCGCGACGAACTGTGCGCCGTCCCCATCGGCCGGGCGAAGGCGTGGCTCCAAGTCCTGCGCAAGAAGGACAAACTGGATCCGGCGGCGCGTCGGCCCTGGCACATCGACCCGCAGGGCCAGAACGGGCGGAACCGAAAGGGGCACGATACCAGTCGGTTTCCGACATGGCGGCAACTGGACGGCGATCCGTGGCCCGGACTGGTGCTGATGCTGGATGCGTCGGCGGGCGGCTACACGACGGACGGCGGCTTTGATCCCGACAGCACGGCGGCGGTGACGGCGGTCAAGGGGGCGGACGCCCCCAAGGCCGGCGCCGAGACTGCCGACGACGACCAGGACACACGCCAGAATCACCCGGTCCCGCTGACCGCGCACCTGGGCCATGTCGCCGCCGAGGCCGAGGCGCTGTGCGACACGCTGGGCGTGACCGGAGCGGAGCGCGACGCGGTGGTGACCGCCGCCTGCTGGCACGATGTCGGCAAGGCGCACGCGGCATTTCAGGCGCGGCTGGGCAACGCCGATCAGGCTCAGCTTCTCGCCAAGGCCACCGCTTACCACCGGGACACGGGCCGCGCGCACTTCCGGCATGAACTGGCCTCCACCCTGGCGTTCCTGGCCCATCATCAATGGTCGCGCGAGGCCGATCTGGCCGCCTATCTGATCGCCGCCCACCACGGCAAGGTGCGGCTGTCGCTGCGTGCCCTGCCCAAGGAAGCACCGGCCACGGACGGGCGCCGCTTCGCCCGGGGCGTGTGGGAGGGGGATGTCCTCCCAACCGTGGACCTGGATAAAGGCATGACGTCGCCGGCAAGCACGCTGGTTCTCTCGATCATGGATCTGGGGCGGGACGACGTGACCGGCGCCAGCTGGACCGAGCGCACCCGCGCGCTGCTGGACCGGTACGGCCCGTTCCGGCTGGCGTGGGCTGGAGGCGCTGGTGCGGCTGGCCGACTGGCGTGCGTCGGAAACCGAGCAGAAGGGGTCCCACGATGACTGACGCACCTGCACCACCCCTCCACACCCACGGCCTGCATGGATGCACACCGACCCCGCTGGCCGGATACCTTAAGGCCCTGGGGGTGTTGCGCCTGATCTCCTCACCCGAAAACAGCGTGACGGGCGACGCGGCCGATGCCGAAGCGCGCGGCTTCTGGAAGGACGAGGCCTTTCACCTGGAAACCCGCCTGGACCGGGAGGCCCTGACCCGTTTCTTCCTGGAGGACTATGCCCCATCACCCATCGTGGCGCCATGGAACGCGGGCAGCGGGTTCTATTACCAGGAGCGAAAGAGCGACGAGAAGGACCCGGCCACCGGCAAGAAGATCAAGACCGGCATTCGCGATCAGGAAACGCAGGCCAAGGGATTCGGCAACGTGCCGTTCGCCCGCGACGAATACACCTCTCCGGCCATCACGGCCTTCTTCAACCTCGACCTGCGCCAGATTCGTGCCTTCGGTCTCGGCGACGATGTGGCCGACCTGCTGATCGCCCTGGCCCTGTTGAAGATCCGCCGCGTCCTCATCGACGGGCTGCGCCTGCGCACAGCCTGCGACCTGGAACCAGCCGGCGCCCCTAAGGTGACCCGACCCGACACCTTTACCCTCCCCCCGCTCGCGGACCTGGAAGCGGCTCTGCCCGGCCTGATCGAAGCCGTGGGCACCAAGGGCCTGTTCGGCGCCGACCGCGTTTTGACCGTCACCTACGAGAAGAAATAGCCCCCATGTTCGCTCTGATCCTGCGCTTCCCGGCCGGGCGGTATCACGCCACGCCCTGGGGGCGGAACGTCAACGAGGCCGACGTGGCGTGGCCGCCGGAGCCGTGGCGGCTACTGCGCGCGCTTGTCGCCACCTGGTGGCGCAAGGGTGACCATGACCGCTGGCCGCGTGACACGCTGGCCCGCCTGATCGAGGCCCTGGCCGAAACCCCGCCCGTCTTCCGCCTGCCGGACGATGCGGTCCACAGCCACACCCGCCACTACATGCCGGCCCCGGTGAAAACGACGCTCGTCTTCGATGCGTTCGCCCATCTGCCCCGGGACAGCGCCATCGTCGCCGCGTGGCCTGACGTGACCCTGGATGACGACCTGCTGGCCCTGGCTCGGGATCTGGCGGACGGGCTCGGCTACCTCGGTCGGGCGGAAAGCTGGGTGGAGGCCGCGGTCACCACCGACTGGCCCGCCGAGACGGCCAATTGCCGGCCCACCAACGGCACCGGGCACACCGCGCCGGAGGGCGATCCCGTGCGCGTGCTGGTGCCCCTGCCGGCAGCCCTCTATGCCGACGAAAGGGCCCGCCTGGTGGCCGAAGCCGAGGCGCGCCGTCGCACGGCGGAGACCGACGCCGGCAAGACGGCGCCGACGGCGAAAGCCCTGGCCAAAAAGGTCGAGAAGGACCTGGGTGGCACTCTCCCCGAGTCCCTGCTCGACGCCCTGTCGCTGGACACGGGTGATCTGCAAAGGGTCGGGTGGACCCGTCCGCCGGCATCGCGGGAGGTCGTCTATGTCCGCCCGCCCCTCTCCCCCACGGCCCGTCGCCGTCACCGCCCCGCCGGGCCGGCGATCCACACGAACGCAGCACGTCCCACCGTCGCCCGCTGGGTGCTGACGGGCCGCCCGCGCCCGCGCGTGGAGGACACCATTCGCATCGGCGAACTGGCGCGCCTCGCGGCCATGAGCACCTTCGGCCGGGACACGGAGACGGGCCGGTTCAACGCCCCGCCGGAGATTTCCGGCCATGGCGGCGACAACGGCGCCCTGCGGGACGACCCCGGCCATGCCCATGCCTTCTGGCTGCCGGAAGACGTGGATCGTGACGGTTGGATCGACCACATCGCGGTCTGGCTGCCGGGGGGATTTGATGGCTCTGCCCAGGCCAGACTGTCCGGCCTGCGCAAGCTGTGGCTCAACCCGACGCGGCGCGACCCGGAGGACACGGAGGCCCACGCCCGCGCCGCCAAGGAATGGCATCTGGCTCTTGAAGGCTTTGGTCGGCCAGCCGACTTCGCGCCGGTCAGCCGCCTATTCGGTCCGTCGCGGACCTGGACCAGCATCACCCCGTTCCTGGCCGCCGGACATCTGAAAAGGGGCGGCTATCCCGCAGAGGTGCGCCGCCTGTTGGTCCGGCGTGGTATCCTGAGCAAGGAAGACGCGGAGGCCGTTCACGTCGAAGTGGAACCCACCGTCCACCTCAAGGGTGGCAAGACCCTTCGTCCCATCCACTTCCACCGTTTCCGGTCGCGGCAGGGGGAGCGCCAGCCGGACAGTCAGGGGACCTTCCTGACCGTGGTCTTTCCGTCGGAGAGAGCCGGCCCGTTGGCCCTTGGCTTCGGCAGCCATTTCGGCCTCGGCCTGTTCGAGTCCATTCCATAGGCAACCGCCATGACACCGCGCCCCGATCCGGACCGTGAACCGGAACTCCCTTTACCGCCTCCACAGGTCCCGGAGGGCGCGGCGCTGGTCCCGGTGCGGATGGTCAACGAGTTCGTCTACTGCCCGCGTTTGGCGTGGCTGATGTGGGTGGACGGGGCCTGGGCAGACAGCGCCGACACCGAGGAAGGCCGCCAGGTCCACAAGCGGGTCGATGCGGGCGGCGGACACCTCCCGGAATCCCCGCCAACCGAGGACGATACCGAGGACATCCAGGCCCGCTCCGTTGCCCTGACGTCGGAGCGCCTGGGCATCACCGGCGTCCTGGACCTGGTGGAGGGCGACGGCGGCCGCGTCAGCCCCGTGGACACCAAGCGCGGCAAGCGGCCACACGTCGCCACCGGGGCCTACGACCCGGAGCGGATCCAGGTGTGCCTGCAAGGTCTGCTTCTGGAGGACCACGGCTACCGCTGCGACGAGGGCTTTCTGTATTATCGCGCCAGCCGGGAGCGGGTGCGCGTACCCTTCGACGACGCCTTGCGCCACGCCGCCCTGCACGCGGTCCACGGCCTGCGGCTGGCGGCGGCCCAGGCCCGCCCGCCGCCACCGCTGATCGACAGCCCCAAATGCCCGCGCTGCGCCCTGGTCGGGATCTGTCTGCCCGACGAGATCGGCCACGCGCTCGGCGCGGCTCCGGCCCCGCGCCCGCTGGCCGCCGCGCGGCCGGAGGCCTTGCCGCTGGTCGTGCAAGCCGGCCACGGCAAGGTTGGCAAAACCGGCGAGCAACTCCAGGTCAGCATCGACGACGCCCCGCCGGTGAAGGCCCGCCTGACCGAGATCTCCCAACTCGTGCTGTTCGGCAACGTCTCCGTCACCGCCCCGGCCCTGCACGAGCTGATGCGCCGCGAGATCCCCGTGTCCTGGTACAGCTACGGCGGCTGGTTCCTGGGGCATACGGTGGGCCTCGGCCACCGCACCGTGGCGGCGCGCGAGGCCCAATACCGCTGCGCCTTCGACACCGGCTGGTCGCTGCGATTCGCGCGCGGGCTGGTGGCGGCCAAGATCCGCAACGCCCGCACTCTGTTACGTCGCAACCGCCGCGAGGCGCACCCGCCCGAGGCCGTCGCCGAGCCTCTTCTGGCCCTGAAGCGTCTCGCCGAGGAGGCCGGGCGCGCCCCGGACACCGCTACTCTGCTGGGCATTGAGGGCGCGGCGGCCGCAGCCTATTTCGGCGCGTTTCCCGTCATGCTGAAGGCGGATGGCCCGGCCGGCTTCGATTTCCGGCACCGCAACCGCCGCCCGCCGGCCGATCCGGTCAACGCCCTGCTGTCGTTCGCTTATGCCCTGCTGGTGCGCACGTGGCATGTGGCGCTGTCGGGCGTGGGGCTGGACCCGTACCGGGGCTTCTACCACACCGTCCGCCACGGCCGCCCGGCCCTCGCCCTGGACCTGATGGAGCCCGACCGCCCACTGATCGCGGACTCCGCCGTGCTGACGGTCATCAACAATGGCGAGGTCGCGCCCGGCGACTTCGTACGCGCGGCGGGCGGCTGCGCCATGGCGCCGACGGCGCGCAAGGCCTTGATCGCCGCCTTCGAACGCCGCCTGGAGCAGGACCTGACTCACCCCGTGTTCGGCTATCAGATCAGCTACCGCCGTCTGATCGAGGTGCAGGCCCGCCTGCTGTGCCGGCACCTGCAAGGGGAGATCGACACCTTCCCCTGGGTCACACCGCGATAGGGACGCAGGGCCGGCGTCCCGCAGGGACGGAGACGGGCCGCGCGGCGGCTCCGGCGATCAGACAAGGCCCACCAGACCGGCGCGACCGCGCCGGCGTCCCGCAGGGACGGAGCCGGGCCGCGCGGCGGCTCCGGCGATCAGACAAAAGAAAGACTCCCACCATGCCAGCGCAGACCGACGAGCACCTCTACATCATCACCTACGACATCGCCGACCCGAAGCGCTGGCGTCGGGTGTGGAAGGTCATGAACGGCTACGGCGAATGGCTGCAACTGTCCGTATTCCAGTGCCGCCTGTCGCGCAAACGTCTCGTCCAATTGCGCGGGGCGCTGACCGAGGCCATCCACGACGGCGCCGACCATGTGCTCATCCTTGATCTGGGCCCGGCCGAGACCGTGAAGCCCCGCCTGGAAAGCCTGGGAAAGACCGTGGCGGTGGTGGAACGCACACCGATCATCGTGTAACCTTCACTCGGATTGCTGTGAGGCGCGAGCCGCCCGGCCGCTGCGAGCGCTCCTGTGGCGCTCGCGACTCGGGGAGCGCTCGCAAACGCTTTTTGACATTGTAAAACAAAGCGGTAGCAGGTGCGCGGCGCAGTTCCTGAGCACCGTGGGAGCCGTATCGACTCGGGGCTCTGGCGAGCGCTCGAAAACGGTGGTAAAATCCCAACTAGAGCCGCCGGTTACAGCCGAGCTCTTTCCGGGGCAGTAATGCCCCGGCCTCATTGAAGCATGAGGACTGGCCGATAGAGCCGGCCCGTTGGTCGCTGGCTTTCCGGGGCAGTAATGCCCCGGCCTCATTGAAGCGGCGATCTCTTCGGCCGAAACCCCGCCCTCTGCGCCCTTTCCGGGGCAGTAATGCCCCGGCCTCATTGAAGCTGCGCGCGGTGGCACAGGAGAGCGGGCTCACCGTGTTCTTTCCGGGGCAGTAATGCCCCGGCCTCATTGAAGCAAGGGGAACACCATATTGCAGTCCCAGAGAAACGGAGCTTTCCGGGGCAGTAATGCCCCGGCCTCATTGAAGCCCCGGCCGGGTCGGCTTCGTCCGTCCAGTCCAGCCACATCCTTTCCGGGGCAGTAATGCCCCGGCCTCATTGAAGCCAGGCTGGGCGCCATCTGTGGTCACGGCCGCGAATGCCTTTCCGGGGCAGTAATGCCCCGGCCTCATTGAAGCGCGGCCGTGCAGGCTGCCGCGTCGAGCAACGACAACGCCTTTCCGGGGCAGTAATGCCCCGGCCTCATTGAAGCAGGCTTTCACAGCCGGTGACCACCAGACACAAAAAAACCTTTCCGGGGCAGTAATGCCCCGGCCTCATTGAAGCGTGAACACGATCTTGGCCTGGTCCTTGTCGGCGGCCAGCGCTTTCCGGGGCAGTAATGCCCCGGCCTCATTGAAGCGATCCGGTCGGGCGTGACCACGGTCTCGGCCGTGCCCTTTCCGGGGCAGTAATGCCCCGGCCTCATTGAAGCATTCTGACACCCCCGCTATTCTGCCCGCGATGAGACTTTCCGGGGCAGTAATGCCCCGGCCTCATTGAAGCCAGCGGGGAAATATGCACCTCGTCCCGATCGTCGTGTGCTTTCCGGGGCAGTAATGCCCCGGCCTCATTGAAGCTAAAACCGGTAAACTTCGTTGGTACCGTATTCGACGCCTTTCCGGGGCAGTAATGCCCCGGCCTCATTGAAGCACAACAATGCGGGCGGATGTGGTTAGGCGTTTGATGACCTTTCCGCGGCAGTAATGCCCCGGCCTCATCAGGCTGGCAGCATCGCCTGCCGCGCCGTTGGCCTGATGATACGTCTGGGACGAGATCAGCAAACGCATGTTTCGGGGATCTGTCGGCGGCCGAGTGACCCAGCGCGCGCCCACATGCGCGGCGAGGTGCAGTCGGGTTGGCGCATTTTTGTTTGGCGCCCCTGCGTACACCGCGCTTACACAGCCCTTCTTACTGGCTCATGTAAGCAAAAACGGCCCCCTTTCGGGAGCCGTTTTCGAAAGCCTTATCAGGCCTTAAAACTGGAGCGGGCGATGAGATTCGAACTCACGACCCCAACCTTGGCAAGGTTGTGCTCTACCCCTGAGCTACGCCCGCATCCGTTCCTGTGTTGGCCCCTTAATTACCCTGCGGAAGGTCCGCGTTTCAAGAGGTTTTTCAAGAGCTTTTCACAGGGTCGACGAGGCTGGGTGGCGGCGCCGTGGAGCGCCGTGCCCCGTCGAGGAGCGCGACTATACTCAGCGCTCGCGGCATTGCAACACCGAATTTGCGGGTTGGGCAAAAAAACCGCCTCAGCCGGTTCGCGACGGCGCCCCCCGCCCCGTTAACGCCCTGGACAGCGCCTCCGCCCTTGCTTCCGCGCCCGCTTCGAACCAAGTATGAGCGCACACGGGCCGGGCCCCAACACCGCGGTGGGCGCCCCGAACCACGACAGCCGGATAACGATCACCCGGACCACGATCACCCGAACGCATGAGACGGACAGACCGATGGCTTTGATTCTCGACGGCGAGGGCACCACCGTCAGCACCTCGGCCCCAACGGACGGCGGCGACCTCATCAAGGAGGGCACCACCGAAACCTTCATGACCGACGTGATCGAGGCATCGAAGTCGGTGCCGGTGGTCGTCGATTTCTGGGCGCCCTGGTGCGAACCCTGCAAAACGCTCGGCCCCATGCTGGAAAAGCTGGTGCGCCAGATGAACGGCGCCGTCCGCATGGTGAAGATCAACGTGGACGAAAACCAGCAGCTCGCGGCGCAGCTTCGGGTCCAGTCGGTTCCCACGGTCTACGGCTTCAAGCAGGGCCAGCCGATCGATGCGTTTGCCGGGGCGCTGCCGGAAAGCCAGCTCAAACAGTTCCTGTCCGGCCTGACCGGCGGCGCCTCCAACCCGATCGACGCGGCGCTGGAGGAGGCCAAGCAGATCCTCGACGGCGGGGACTTCGAGGGCGCCCTGGTTGCCTACCGTCAGATTCTGGAGCACGACCAGGGCAACGCCAAGGCCATCGGGGGCTATCTGCGGGCCCTGATTGCCAACGGTCAGAACGGCGAAGCGGCCCAGATCATCGCCCAGCTGCCGGAAGACTACCTGAAGGATCCGGACATCGCGGCCGCGAAGATGAAGCTGGAGCTGTCACAGGAGACGGCCGGCCCCGTCGCCGAATTACGCACCAAGGTCGACGCGGACCCGAACGACCATCAGGCCCGCTACGACCTCGCCAACGCGCTGTACGCGGCCGATCAGGTCGAGGCGGCGGTCGACGAACTGCTGGAGCTGTTCTGGCGCGACCGCACATGGAGCGAGGACGCCGCCCGTCAGCGCCTGCTGAAGATCTTCGAGGCCCTCGGCCCCGGCGATCCCGTGGCCGCATCCGGCCGGCGGCGCTTGTCGTCGCTGGTGTTTGCCTGACCCGCCCGTCTAACCACCGCGAGGACGCCACCGTAAGGACGACGGCATGGTGCGTGCTTTTCAGCCCCGCTTCGACGAACTGCCCGAGACGGTCGCGGTGTTTCCGCTCACCGGGGTGCTTCTGATCCCGGGCGGGCGGCTCCCGCTCAACATCTTCGAACCCCGCTACCTCAATCTGGTGCAGGACGCGCTGGCGAACGGGCGCATGATGGCGATGGTGCAGCCGCGGGCGGCCTCTGGCGAGGCCGAGGAATCCGAGCCGGACGTGTACGAGATCGCCTGTCTGGGGCGCATCGTCGCCTATGAGGAAACGCCGGACGGACGACTGACCATCACCCTGCTGGGGCTCAACCGGTTTCGCATCACCCAGGAGCTCCCGCTACACCGGGGCTACCGTCGGGTCACCGCGGACTACAGTGGGTTCGCCCAAGATTTAGACGACTCGAAGACGGCGGAGATCGACCGCGACCGGTTGTTCACCGTGCTCAAGCCGTTCGCCAGCCGCCACGGTCTATCCTTCAACTGGGACATCATGCGCGAGGTCGAAACACGGCCCCTGCTGACGTCGCTGGCCATGGTCTGCCCGTTCGAGCCGCGCGAGAAGCAGGCGTTGCTGGAGGCGGAGACCCCTCAGGATCGGGCGGACCTGTTGCTGGCGCTGCTGGAAATGGGCGCCATGGAGTCGTCGTCCGGCGGCACGGCACCCCAGTAGCCCGCGCCCCGAAACCCGGCGAGTCTCCCGCAGCTCCCATCTCGCGGCTCCCTGGTAGTCGCCGCGCGTTCGGCGGTGTATGGTCCGGGCCGATCGCGACCCTATCCCGAGGACACGGCATGACCGATACCCCCCCCAACGCCACCACCGCCCCGCTGGCCGACGGCGATGACACCTCGATTGACCCGCGCCTGCTGGAGATCCTGGTCTGTCCGCTCGGCAAGGGGCCGTTGGAATACGACCGCGAGCGCCGCGAGCTGATCAGCCGCCAGGCCGGTCTCGCCTACCCGATCCGCGACGGCGTGCCGATCATGCTGATCGACGAGGCCCGTCGCCTCGACGGCGCCGACACCAGTCCGGGCGAGCCGGCGGCATGACGGACTCCGCCGCGCACACCGGGTCGCGGCGGGTCCCGGCCGACATCGCCGTCAGCCGGGCCGACCGCACCCTGACGCTGACCTACGGCGACGGGACGGTGCATGTGTTGCCCGCCGAGTATCTGCGGGTGTTCAGCCCCTCGGCCGAGGTCCAGGGCCACTCGCCCGACCAGCGGCAGGTGGTGGGCGGCCGGCGCTACGTC
The DNA here is from genome assembly GCF_014197855.1 of Roseospira marina. GTDB lineage: Bacteria > Pseudomonadota > Alphaproteobacteria > Rhodospirillales > Rhodospirillaceae > Rhodospira > Rhodospira marina. The sequence continues at coordinate 384,412 of NZ_JACIGJ010000004.1, read as the reverse complement.
GGCATCATGGACCTGGAACCGATTGGCCATTACGCCCTTCGCATCCTGTTCGACGACCTGCACGACACCGGCATCTACAGCTGGGATTACCTCTGGGATCTGGCGGAAACCCGCAACGCGCGGTGGGAAGGCTACCTCGCCGACCTGACCCGGGCGGGCAAATCTCGGGATCCGTGAGGGCACCGGCCCCAGCCCGCAATACCCGACCAATCTGGTCTTGATTGAAACCGACCGGCGTCTTATGTCCGGTCCGACACGGGCGTTTTGCCCGGTTCCGGTCGCGTGCCTCATTCCGCCGCGCGCGTTTCGTCGAGGAGGACCCGTTTCCATGTTCATCCAGACCGAGCAGACCCCGAATCCGGCCAGCCTGAAGTTCCTGCCCGGCCGCACTGTGCTGGGATCGGGCACGGCGCAGTTCGACACACCGGAGGAGGCCACGCGCTCGCCCCTGGCGTCGCGGCTGTTCCGAATCGACGGTGTGGCGGCGGTGTTCCTGGGCGCGGACTTCATCGCCGTCAGCAAGGCCGATCCGGCCGACTGGCAGGTGGTCAAGCCGATGGTACTGGGCGCGATCATGGACCACTTCACCGCCGGCGAGGCGGTGCTGCTGGACAGCGCCAACGACGAGGACGCGCCCGAGGCGGACAGCCCGGTCGTGCGCCAGATCCGCGAGCTGCTCGACACCCGCGTGCGGCCGGCCGTGGCGCAGGACGGCGGAGACATCATCTTCCACGACTTCCGCGACGGCGTGGTGTTCCTGCACATGCGCGGCGCCTGCTCCGGCTGCCCAAGCTCGACGGCCACGTTGAAGCACGGCATCGAGAATATGCTGCGCCACTACGTGCCCGAGGTGGAGGCGGTCGAGGCCGTTCTCTGACCACGCCCCCCTGCCCCGCACCCCGCGCTTCCTTGACCAGAAGGGATTTCGTACATGTCGGCTCTCGACGCGACCGCACTCGACGCCTTGTTCCTGGAAGCGCGCACGCATTGGCAATGGCAGGATCGAGCGGTCGACGACAGCACACTGGAGCGGCTGCACACCCTGGTGAAAATGGCGCCCACCAGCGCCAACTGCCAGCCCGCCCGGTTCGTGTTCATCAAGAGCCCAGAGGCCAAGGCCAAGCTTGAGCCCTGCCTGACGGAGGGCAACCGGCCCAAGACCATGACAGCGCCGGTGACGGTGATCGTGTGCGAGGACCTGGCGTTCCCCGAGACGCTGCCGACGCTGTTCCCGCACGCGGACGCCAAAGCCTGGTTCGACGGCAAACCGGCGTTCACCGAGGAAACGGCGTTCCGGAACGCGACCCTCCAGGGCGGCTATCTGATCCTGGCGGCCCGCGCGCTCGGTCTGGACTGCGGCCCGATGAGTGGCTTCGATCAGGCGAAGGTCGACGCGACGTTCCTGGAGGGCACGACGTGGCGATCGAACTTCCTCCTGAACCTGGGTTACGGCGATCCGACGCCGCTGTTTCCCCGCTCGCCGCGCCCGGCGTTCGCCGACGTCTGCCGGATCGTCTGACCCTCGTCGCCGCCGACCGCGGCCGGCGGCGTTTGGCGTACGATCCCCCATACGGAGGTGGGATCGCGTATGGATGCCCGTAGCGCTGGTGCGTTATCCCCGGTTGGTGCATAGTCTGGGGATCGGTCGCTCCTTCTGCGTCGGTCCGGTCCCGCCGGTAACGATCTGTCAACCTGCGTGCGGTACCATGCCTCTCAAGATCACCTTGAAACCCAATGAGAAAGTTATCATTGGGTCAGCAGTCATCTCCAACGGCTCGGGCAAAGCGGAGTTGGTGATCCATAATCGCGTTCCCGTGGTGCGCCAAAAAGACGTACTGAAAAAGGAAGATGCGGACACCCCTGCCAAGCAGATCTATTACCTGATCCTGGACATGTATCTGCACCCCGAGCAGCAGGTTCGGTTCCATGACTTTTACGTCCCGCTCCTGAATCATATTCTGGACATGGCTGTTGATGAGCGCGGGGTCGAATTGTCGACGGAGATGTCGAAGCGGATCATCGAGGGGGACCACTACAAGGCCCTCAAGATCTGCAAGAAGCTGATCGAGTACGAAGCGGAGACGGCGAACGATGGCCAACGAACAATTGAAGGCCTACCAGACGGCGCAGAAGCGTCAGCAGATGACGCCTCGGGAAGCGGAGGCCATGGCGTTCATCAAGGCCTCGGCGATGATGGAGGAATCCCAAAGGAATTCTGAGGACGTTGCGCTGCGATCCCAGGCCCTGCGATTCAATCAGTTGTTCTGGACCATCCTCCAGGCCGATATCATGGACCCGAACAACGCGCTGCCCAGCGACATCAAGGGCAACATCATGAGCCTGTCGATCTTCGTGGACAAACAGACGTCCAAGGCCCTGCGTTCGGTCGATCCGGCCGACCTCGACATTCTGATTTCCATCAACCGGAATCTCGCCGCCGGCCTCAAGGACCAGCAGCCGGCCGTCGATCCCACGCCGCCGCCCCACACGCCCCTCGGCGCGACCTCGGTGTAAGCACGACGCGCGCGCCGTCATCGTCCGGCCCGCTCTGCCCCAACGCCCTCATCCGCCCACAGTGACCAGCACACGGCCCCAACGCCATTCGCGCCGGGGCCGTGTCCATGTCCGGGATACGGTCTGGAGTGTTCGCGGACGGCGTCAGTCCGGCACGAACAGCTTGCCCTGCACCAGCGCCACCAGGGTGCGCAAGAACACGGTGGTGATGACGAGCGTGGTCACCGTCACGAGCCCCATACAGATAAACGACATCTCGTCGTAACCGTTCAGGCGGTGGAACTCCATCGAAGCCACGCTGACCGCCGCCATGGGGAACGTATAAGCCCACCAGGACACGTAGAACGGCACGCGCAGGAACTGCCTCACCAGCGTGAAGTTCAGCATGGTGATGAACAGCGCCACGTAGATCAGCACGCGCGCAAATCCGTCCACGACGCCGCCGTTCAGCGCCACATAGGACAAGAACCCGATCGCGGGCGGCGCAATCAGGATGAACAGCGTCGGCATGAACTTGGCCGGAAGCTGATCGTGAAACACGATCCGGTAGAACACGATCGTGAACAGCACGATCCAGAACACCATGCCGATGGCGAAGAAGAACCACGAGATCTCGGTGAAGCCCAGCCGCACCCCCGCCAGCGGCACCAGAACGTTGCCGACCACAGGAATAAACCAAGCGGGATTCGAGTGATTGATCTGCTGATTGTGCACAATCCAGCGCCCGATCAGCCGCAACGTGAAGGTCAGGTGAAGGGCCGCACCGACACCCCACAGGCCGAGCGTCAGGTGATGCGAGTAGGGACCGGCGGCCAGCGCCAACAACAGCAGGCTGATGGACACCGCAGGGAAGAAGCTGGACCGGACGGGGTGGTTGAACTCCACCATGGCTTCCTTGGGGTGGAGCACCGCCTTCAGCCCGTACAATAGAACGATGGCCACGAAGCACGCCGCCGCCAGCGCCAGCACCGCCTCGCCGATGACGGAGGGCACGCCCAGGACCTCGTGCGCCTTCCGCCAAGTGATACCGAGGCCGGCGGTGCCCATCACCAGCGCGAACAGCGGTATGGGAACATGCATCAGCCAGTTGCCGCCGACCCGCGCCGCATCGGCGGGCGCTGCCGAAGAGGGGTGCGGGGTTTGAGATGGAGAAAACGTCGCGCTTGCCTCGCTCATGGGAGCAGACTCCTTGATCGGCTCGAGTCCTGTTCGGACGATCGTGATCGCCTGGGGGTTTGAAACCGCGCCCCGCGATCGTGTTAAGAGTCCACTACATTAATGTTTGCTAATATGCAAGGGCGTCCGCCACGGCGGGCGGCAGCCGCCCCTCCAGCGCCATCAGGCGGGCCCGAAACAGGGTCGCGATGCTGTGCCCATCGGTGATGGCGCCGGTCTCGGCCATGCGCACGGCTTCGACGAACGGCACGCGGCGCACCTCCAGGCGCTCGGTCTCATCCGGATCGCTGGGGCCCTCGGCGAGGTTCCAGGCCAGGAACGAGACGCCCGCCTCGTCGCTGACGCAGTTGGACAGGTGCAGACGCAGGATTTCGGACCAGCCGCCGGCGATCTGCCCGGTCTCCTCCCGCAGCTCCCGCCGCGCGGCGTCGAGCGGATCGGTGCCCACCGGGCAGCCCCCCTCCGGCAGCTCCCAGCTATAGGCCTGAAGCGGATAGCGAAACTGGCCGACCAGCGTCACCGTGCCGTCGGCGGCCACCGGCAACACGCAGACCGCCACGTTGCGGAAGCGGACCACCCCATAAATGCCGGGCGTGCCGGCCGGCGTGAGCACGCCGTACTCGGTGACGGTGATCCAGGGGTTGGCGTAGATCGCCCGTTCGGACTGCGTCGTCCACGGACTATCGGGGGGATCGGACGGCATGGCGGGGCGCAGTTCCTTGCGGCGGTGAAACGATCAACCGCCCCAGGATGCCACAGGCCCGCGCCCGCCGTCCCCGCCCCTATCGTGTGATCGGCTTGTACTTGATGCGGTGCGGCTCGGCCGCGTCCGCGCCCAGCCGGCGCTTCTTGTCTTCCAGGTAGCTTTCGAAGTTGCCCTCGAACCACTCGACGTGGCTGTCGCCCTCGAAGGCCAGGATGTGCGTCGCCAAACGGTCGAGGAAATACCGATCGTGCGAGATGATAACGGCGCAGCCCGGGAACTCCAGCAACGCCTCTTCCAAGGCGCGCAGGGTTTCCACGTCCAAGTCGTTGGTCGGTTCGTCGAGCAGCAGGACGTTGGCATGGCTCTTCAGCATCTTGGCGAGGTGCACGCGGTTGCGCTCACCACCGGAGAGCTGGCCGACCTTTTTCTGCTGGTCCGGACCCTTGAAGTTGAACTGGCCGACATAGGCGCGCGACGGGATCTTGCGCTTACCCAGATCGATTTCGTCCAGGCCGTCGGAAATCTCCTCCCACACCGTCTTCTTGGCGTCGAGGCTGTCGCGGCTCTGATCCACGTAGCCCAGCTTGACCGAGTCGCCGATGGTCAGAGTGCCGGCGTCCGGCATCTCCTGGCCGGTGATCATGCGGAACAGCGTGGTCTTACCGGCGCCGTTCGGGCCGATGACGCCGACGATGCCACCGGGCGGAAGCTTGAAGTTCAGGTCCTCGACCAGCAGGCGGTCGCCGAAGCCCTTGGTCAGGCCCTCGGCCTCGATCACCCGGGCACCCAGACGCTCGCCGGGCGGAATGGTGATCGAAAGCTGCTCCGGCCCACGATCCGCGGCGCGACTCACCAGATCGTCGAACGCCGTGATACGCGCCTTGCTCTTGGACTGGCGGGCCTTGGGCGACGAGCGGATCCACTCCAGTTCCTGGCTGATGGCGCGCTGGCGGGATTTCTCCTCGCGAGCCTCCTGCTCCAGGCGCTTGGCCTTCTGCTCCAGATAGGTGGAGTAGTTGCCCTCGTAGGGAATGCCGCGCCCGCGGTCGACCTCCAGGATCCAGCTCGTGACGTTGTCGAGGAAATAGCGGTCGTGGGTGACAGCCACGACGGTGCCCGGGAACTCCTCCAGATGGCGCTGCAACCACGCCACCGATTCCGCGTCCAGGTGGTTGGTCGGCTCGTCCAGCAGCAGCATGTCCGGCTTGGACAGCAGCAGGCGGCACAGCGCCACCCGGCGCTTCTCACCGCCGGACAGCTTGGAGACGTCCGCATCACCCGGGGGGCAGCGCAATGCATCCATGGCGATCTCGACGTGGCGCTCGATATCCCAGCCGTCGGCGGCGTCGATCTTCTCCTGAAGCTCGCCCTGCTCGGCCATCAGCGCGTTCATCTCGTCGTCGTCGGTGACCTCGCCGAACTTGGCCGAGACCTCCTCGAACCGGTCCATCAGCGCCTTGATCTCGCCGACGCCCTCCATGACGTTGCCCATGACGTCCTTGGCCGGGTCCAGATGCGGCTCCTGCGCGAGGTAGCCGACGCGCACGCCGTCCGCCGCCCAGGCCTCGCCGCCGATGTCGTGGTCCTCGCCTGCCATGATGCGCAGCACGGTGGACTTACCGGCGCCGTTCGGGCCCAGCACGCCGATCTTGGCGCCGGGCAGGAACGAGAGGGTCAGGCCCTTCAGGATCTCCCGCCCCCCAGGGTAGATCTTGGACAGGTTCTTCATGGTGTAGATGTACTGGTAGGCGGCCATGGGCTCCTCCGGGAGGGGCAGAACGATGGGCGGACACGAACACCGGCGCCGCGCCGGAAGGCACGGGCCGGTTTTCTGGTATCCGATTCGGATGGTGCCCCTTCTATCGCAGCGCGCGCGCGGGAGCAATGGGCGCCAACGCCGATCGGGCCGTCACGTCTGCCCAGCCCAGCGGTCCGCACTCTGTCCGTTCCCCATCATCGTATCGTCATGGATCGGTCATGGAACGGTCATGGAATGGTCCTGTCCGGCCACACCCCGTCCCCAACGCATCATGGGGACGCCATAGGCCGTGACGCCCGGGCGTTTCTGGTGTAAGCCGTCGCACGACCTCCCGGAAACCCCCTTTGAATCCGCCCGCGACGCCGCTGGCGCCACAGGACTACGCACGCCATGGATCTGCGCAATATCGCCATTATCGCCCACGTTGACCACGGTAAGACCACCCTGGTCGATGCCATGCTCAAGCAATCGGGCACCTTCCGCGAGCACCAGAAGGTCGCCGAGCGCGCCATGGACTCCAACGATCTGGAGCGCGAACGCGGCATCACCATCCTTGCCAAGTGCACCTCGGTCGCTTGGGAAGGGGTCCGCATCAACATCGTGGACACGCCGGGCCACGCCGACTTCGGCGGCGAGGTCGAGCGCATCCTGTCCATGGTCGACGGTGTCGTTCTTCTGGTGGACGCGGCGGAGGGGCCCCTGCCCCAGACCAAGTTCGTGCTGTCGAAGGCCCTGCGGAAGGGTCTGCGGCCGATCTGCGTCATCAACAAGGTCGACCGCTCCGACGCGCGCGCCCATGCCGTCCATGACGAGGTGTTCGACCTGTTCGCCGCCCTCGACGCCGACGACAACCAGCTTGATTTCCCGACGCTGTATGCCTCCGGCCGTGATGGCTGGGCCGCGCCGAACCCCGAAGTGATCGAGACCGGCACCGAAGGCCTGACGCTGGAGCCGCTGTTCAACCTGATCCTCGGCCACGTCCCGCCGCCGGAGCGCGTGCTGGACGCGCCGTTCTCCATGCTGGCGACGACGCTGGAGGCCGATCCCTACCTCGGCCGCATCCTGACCGGGCGCATCGCCACCGGCCGCATCCGGCTGAATCAGGCGATCAAGGCCCTGTCGCGCGATGGTTCGTTGATCGAGCAGGGCCGCGCGTCCAAGCTGCTGAGCTTCCGGGGCCTGGAGCGCGTCGCGGTCGAGGAAGCCGAGGCGGGCGACATCATCGCCATCGCCGGCCTGACCGAAGCGACCGTGGCCGACACGCTGTGCGCCACCGACGTTACGGAAGCCCTGCCCGCCCAGCCGATCGACCCGCCGACGCTGGCCATGACGTTCTCGGTCAACGACGGCCCGCTGGCCGGCCGCGAAGGCAGCAAGTTGACCAGCCGCGTGATCGGCGCCCGCCTGGAGCGCGAAGCCGAGGGCAACGTGGCCATCCAGATCACCGAAACGGCCGAAAAGGATGCCTTCGAGGTCGCCGGGCGCGGCGAGCTTCAGCTTGGCGTGCTGATCGAGACCATGCGCCGCGAGGGCTTCGAGCTGGCCATCTCGCGCCCCCGCGTGCTGATCCAGACCGACGAGTCGGGCCAGAAGATGGAGCCGATCGAAGAGGTCTACATCGACGTCGACGAGGAATACGCCGGCGCGGTGGTCGAAAAGATGACCCAGCGCAAGGCGGATCTGGTGGAGATGCGGCCCTCCGGTGGCGGCAAGACGCGCGTGGTGTTCCACGCGCCGTCGCGCGGACTGATCGGCTACCACGGTGAGTTCCTGACCGACACGCGCGGCACCGGCGTCATGAACCGGCTGTTCTATGGCTACGCGCCGTGGAAGGGCACCATTGAGGGCCGGCGCGAGGGCGTGTTGATCTCGAACGCGGGCGGCGAGGCCGTGGCCTACGCCCTGTTCAACCTGCTGGATCGCGGGCCGCAGTTCATCGAGCCGGGTGAGGCGGTCTATGAGGGCATGATCATCGGCGAGCACAACCGCGGCAACGATCTGGAGATCAACCCGCTCAAGGCCAAGAAGCTGACCAACATCCGCGCCGCCGGCAAGGACGACGCCATCCTGCTGCCCCCGCCGCGCCGGATGACGCTGGAGGACGCGCTGGCCTACATCCAGGACGACGAGTTGGTGGAGGTCACGCCGAAGTCCATCCGCCTGCGCAAGAAGATCCTGGATCCGAACGAGCGTAAGAAGGCCAGCCGCCGCACCGAAGCCTAAAAGCCAGGGCCTAATATCGGGCGTATCCGGCCCCATACGCGCCGCTCGGACAAGGGCCGCCGCCACATGGCCCGGCTCCGGCGGAGGGCGGCAGAGACGGGTATGGCGATCCGGCAGGATACCCGGCCGGAGCCGCGCCCGGATATGACGGGCCCGGATAAGAGGCGCCGGGATGCGCGGCGGACGACGGCGGCGGCCCGGCGAACCCGACCGGCGGCGCGACCGCGACCGCCGGGCCCCGCATCTGCCCCGGCATCGGGTTGATCACACGCACCCCCACATGCCGCACGGCGTCGTGGACCGGTATGAAGAACCCGACTCCTTGGCGGCTGTCGGACAGCATGGCCACGGCCAGCGCCACCACATTGCCCCAGGCGTCCACCAGTGGGCCCCCGCTGTTGCCGGGGTGGATCGGCGTGGTGGCCTGGTACACGTCCAGGCCATCCAGTCCCTGCGGCCGGTAGGCGCTGATGATGCCCTGGCTGACGCTCTGCCCGAGGCCCCGGTTGCGGGGCGTACCGATCGCATAGGCGGTCTCCGACGCCTGAGCCAGGGTCGGCCGCAATGGCAGGGCCGCAAACCCCTGCCCGATCGCCTTCAGCAGCGCGACATCACGGCGAGGATGGCGCCGCTCGACCCGGGCCCAAACCTCGCGGCCATCCACGAGACGGAGGCGGAACACATCGCCGCCCGCCACGACATGTGCGTTGGTCAGGACCCACCCGTCTCTGGTCAGAAAAAAGCCGCTGCCGTGGCCGGCCATGCCCAGAACGGTGACGGTGGCCGCGCGCACCTGCTCGACATTGAGCGCCAACGGCTCCGCGAACAACGGCGGCCCGGACAGCGTGAGCCCGCCCGGGGACCCGGTGGCGAACGCGGCGGAGGGCGCACTCAGCCCCCCTCCCCCGAATCCGGCATACGCAGTGGGCGTCCCGTATGAGGCCGTCGGGTGTACCCCAGGCGACGCCCCCGCCGACCACGCCGCACCCCATCCGTCGGCGGTGCTCGGGAGCGCCCCATACGGTCCGGGCGCCGGCACGCCTTCGGCGCGGCGCAAGGCGTCGTGGCTGGGAATGCCGCTCACCAGCGCCCGACGGAACCCGTTGTCGGCCGCCAGCCGATGCAGCGCGTCCGCAAACACCGCCGCGCGCAGGCGCTCTTCCGCCCCGGAGCCCAACGGATCGTCGAGGGTGGCGCGGGCGGTCACCCGGGTCTGATAAGCCACCTGCCCCGTCTTCTGGTCGAGAAGCTGGACCGCGATGTCCGCGCTAGCGGCCCCGGACGTGCCCACCGGAAAGCCCAGGAGGTTCACCTCGCGACACAGGTCGTACCGCACGGAGCGAAAGCGCGCCGCGAGCTGGAACTCCGCATCCGCATGGGCGCGGGCATAGCCGAACAGGTCGTCCGGATCCCCGGCGACGCGGAAGCCCAGGGTCTCCCCCAGCGTCGCCCGGAACACGGTGCGCAGCGGCTCCGTCACATCACGGCTCTCGGACCAGGGCCGGACCGGTCCGCCCGGCCCGCACACCGCATCCAGGCGGCACCGGCCGGTCTCAGCATCGGCGGACACCGCAACATCGGCCAGCGCGACCGTCCCCACCGCGGCCTGCTGCGCCGGGGTCAGGGGCGGCACTTCGGGCCGGGGCGGTACCTCGTGCAGCGGTACCGGACCGGCGCAGGCGGCCAGTAACGCCGCCGCCAGCACACCGCCACGCCAGCCCCGCCGCACTCTATTGGTGCGCCCATCGTGGTGCAGCGCTGCCCCTGAGGTCGACTCCGACAATCCCTTGCGGGCGTGCGCACCCCGCCTTTTCTGCTCGGAACCCATTTTTGCTCGACCTACTGTTCGATTCATGGCAAGAGCTACGGTTGTAGGACTCGCACCAAATGGGCAGGTTGGTTGTGCATGAGTGAACAACGAATTTATTATCTGGATGCTGTGCGCAGTTTCTGCATGCTTTTTGGCATCTTTGTTCACACAGCGAGCCTAATACCCGACGTCAAGCCCTATGATCTAATCGGCATAACGTCGAGTCTTTTTCGAATGTCGACGTTTTTCCTTATTTCCGGTTACTTTGCGACCATGCTCTTTCTTCGGCGTGGCACAGGCGGGTTCCTAAAATCCCGCCTCATTGCTTTAGGGGTTCCTTTGGCTGTCTGCCTGATCCTTCTGAACCCGGGAAGCAACTATCTCGTGTATATCTACCATAACGGTTTTGTGGGCATCAATACATTTTTCTTTGGCGACATTCCGCCGGATCCGAAGGGGCCGATGGTCTGGCACCTTCATCTTTGGTTCCTTTTTTCGCTTATGATCTACGTTGCGCTGACGCCAGCGTGTCTTTGGCTTATACGGCATGGCAACCTTGACCACTTGTATGAGAACCTGGACCAGAGGTTTGGTGGGGCCGTTCTTATTCTCCTTGCGGCCCTTACGGGCGCCTATCAAATCCTCGTGCGCACGTCGTTTACGTTCGTGTTCAAGGAATTTTTGCCACCAAATCCATTGGAGTGGATTCTATGGACAACGATGGCCTATATTCCCTTCTTCTTCCTGGGGCTGCTGGCCTTCAAAAGCAAAGCCTTCTTTGATCGGATTCACCGGATTTCACTCCCAGCGCTGACCTGTTCCGCTGCCCTTCTGATCGTTCTCTCTCAAACCAATGGCTTGAACGGTGGAAACCTTGAGAAAGCCCTGTATCACTTTACGCGAGGATTCACGAATCTGTGTGTGATTGGACTGATTCTCAGCCTGTTTCAGTATGTTATTACCGGACCAAGCCGCCCACTCCGTTTTGTGTCCGAATCCGTATACACCGTCTATCTTTTTCACTACTTGGTAATATACGCTCTTGCCACAGCGATAGAGCCCTATATTACGAATGATGATGTCCTTTTTATTTTTGTTTCGCTATCCACCATCGTGATCGGCTTAGCCATTCACCACGGGATTATTAAAAACTCGCGGTGGCTCATGTTTCTGTTTAACGGGCGACTGGTGCGCCCGGTTTCATAACCTGAACCAGCCCTGGCGGAGCCCCCGGACGGAACCGACCCCAGACCCGGCGCCGGCACGGGTCCCTGGGAAGCGCGCGGCGGACGCCTTTTGCGGAAGCCCTTTGTCGCTCCGTCGCATCCTGCTAAAAGGCGAGGTATCCTCTGATTCCCGGCCGCCCGCGACCGGCGACCGCAACCAACGACGGCTCCATGACCATTGCCATTATCGACTATGGGTCCGGCAATCTGCGTTCCGCCGCCAAGGCGTTCGAGCGCGCGACGCTGGAAGCCCAGACCGCTCAAACCGTCCGGGTGACCGATCGGCCGGACGAGGTCGCCCGCGCCGACCGCGTCGTTCTCCCCGGCGTCGGCGCCTTCGGCGATTGCCGGCGCGGCCTGGGCGCCGTGGACGGCATGATCGACGCGCTGGCGGAAGCCGTGCATGGGCGCGGCCGCCCGTTCCTGGGCATCTGCGTCGGCATGCAGCTCATGGCCCGAGAGGGGCGGGAGCACGGTACGCACCCCGGCCTCGACTGGGTCGACGGCATCGTGGAGCCGATCACCCCGGACGATCCCGCGCTGAAGATCCCGCATATGGGCTGGAACGACCTGCGCGTGAGTGCCACCGGCCACCCGGTGCTGGAAGGCATCGGCACCGGCCAGCACGCCTATTTCGTCCACTCCTACGCCATGACCATGGCCGATCCGGCGCAGGTGCTGGCGACCGTGGACTATGGCGGTCCCGTGACCGCCATCGTCGGCCGCGATACCATGGTGGGCACGCAGTTCCACCCGGAGAAAAGCCAGGCCACCGGACTGCGCCTTATCACCAACTTCCTGCGCTGGGCTCCGTGACCCCATGATTCTGTTTCCCGCCATCGACCTGAAGGACGGCCAGTGCGTCCGCCTGCTCAAAGGCGACATGAACAAAGCCACCGTGTTCAACGACAGCCCGGGCCGTCAGGCCGGTCTGTTCGTCGCCGCCGGCTGCCGCTGGCTGCACGTGGTGGACCTGAACGGCGCGTTCGCGGGCCAGCCGGTCAACGAAGCCGCCGTGGAGGCGATCATCACCGCCGCCGGGGAGACCCCGGTGCAGTTGGGCGGCGGCATCCGCGACCTCTCCACCATCGAATTCTGGCTGGAGAAGGGCGTCGCCCGGGTCATTCTCGGCACCGTGGCGCTGCGGGATCCCGAACTGGTGCGCAAGGCCTGCACCGAGTTCCCCGGCCGCATCGCGGTCGGTATCGATGCGCGCGACGGCATGGTCGCCGTGGAGGGCTGGGCGGAGACCTCGCGGGTCACGGCCCTCGACCTCGCGCTGCGGTTCGAGGACGCAGGCGTGGACGCGATCATCCACACCGACATCGACCGCGACGGCGTCCTCAAGGGGCCGAACCTGGAGGCCACCGCCGCGTTGGCGGAAAGTCTGACCACGCCCGTGATCCTGTCGGGCGGAATTTCCTCGCTGGAGGACGTGCGCGCGGTCGCCGCGCAAGCGCACCGGGGCATCATCGGCGCCATCAGCGGGCGCGCGCTCTACGACGGCCGCCTGGACCTGCACGCCGCCGTCGCGATGCTGCACGCCGCCGACACGGAGGGCTCCGCCTGATGCTGAAGATGCGCATCATCCCCTGCCTGGACGTCAAGGACGGCCGCGTGGTCAAGGGAGTCAACTTCGTGAACCTACGCGACGCGGGCGACCCGGTCGAGCAGGCCACGGTGTACGATGCCGCCGGCGCCGATGAACTGTGCTTCCTGGACATCACCGCCAGCAGCGATAACCGCGAGACCCTGTACGACGTCGTGGCGCGCACGGCCGAACGCTGCTTCATGCCGCTGACCGTGGGCGGGGGCGTGCGCACCGTGGAGGATGTCCGCCGGCTGCTGCTGGCCGGGGCCGACAAGGTCTCCATCAACACGGCGGCGGTGCATCACCCCGAGTTCGTGCGCGAGGCGGCCGAGAAGTTCGGCACCCAGTGCATCGTCGTCGCGATCGACGCGAAGAGCGTCGGCGACGACCGGTTCGAAATCTTCACCCATGGCGGCCGCACCCCGACGGGGATCGAGGCCATCGGCTGGGCCCGCCGCATGGTGGAGCTGGGCGCAGGCGAGATCCTGCTGACCAGCATGGACCGCGACGGCACGCGCCAGGGCTTCAACCTGCCGCTAACCCGCGCCATCGCCGATGCGGTGTCGGTGCCGGTGATCGCATCGGGCGGCGTCGGCACGCTCGACCACTTGGTCGAGGGCATCCGCGATGGCCACGCAACGGCGGTTTTGGCCGCCTCCATCTTCCATTTCGGCGAACACACCATCGGCGAGGCGAAGGCCCACATGCGGGCCGCCGGCATTCCGATGCGAGAGGATTCCAATGACAGCACCCGGACCTGAGGACCACCCCGACGCCCGGGTGCTCGACCATCTGAATCGGGTGGTGGTGGGGCGCAAGGGCGCGGATCCGGACACCTCGTACACCGCCAAACTGTTCGCCAAGGGTCCCAAGAAGATCACCCAGAAGGTCGGCGAGGAGGCCACCGAGGTCGTCATCGCCGCCCTCGTCGAGGGACCCGAGGCCGTGGTGACCGAAAGCGCCGACCTTCTGTATCACCTGTCGGTGCTGTGGGCACAGACGGGCGTCGCCCCGGACCAGGTGTGGGCGGAGCTGGCGCGCCGGTTCGGCACCTCCGGCCTGGAGGAAAAGGCGTCGCGGACGCCGTAAACCCTCCGGCCCCGCGCCCCGACCCTAAGCGGACGAACCGTCCGCCCGCGCGTCGCGCAGGAAGGTCGAGACCAGATCGGTCAGCACGTGAGACTGCCGGTCCAGATCCTCGATCGCCTCCATCACATTGGCGGCGGCCTCGTCGCTGTGCTGTGCCGAGTCCGTGACCTGCGCGATGGTCCGCGACACGATCCGTGTGCCTTTATCGGCCTCCTGGGTGCTCGTCGCAATCGCCCGACTCGCGCTGTCCTGGTCGCCCATGGCGGCCGCGATCTCGGACGCCACCGTGTTGATGGTCCCGATAATCTCGGCAACCCCAGCGATGGCCGTGACGGCGGTTTGCGTCTCGGCCTGCACGGCCCCGATCTGCTCGCCGATGTCTTTCGTGGCACGGGCGGTCTGGGTGGCGAGACTCTTGACCTCATTGGCCACCACCGCGAACCCCTTGCCGGCGTCCCCGGCACGCGCCGCCTCGATGGTGGCATTGAGGGCCAGCAGATTGGTCTGGGCGGCGATGTCGGTAATCAGGCTCACGACCTCTCCAATCTTCTGTGCCGCGTCGGAGAGACCCGAGACCACAGTGGTCGTCCGTTCGGCCTCCGCCGCCGCCTGCCCGGCGATCTCACTGGACTGCCGAGCCAAACGCCCGATATTGCCCACCGACGTCGACAGCGTCTCCGACGCCTCGGCAAGGGACGCGATGCTGCCGGCCGCGCGATCCGATTCCGACGCCATGGTGGAGGCCCGATCGTGGGTCTGCTCCGCGATGGTGCACATGGACGTCGCAGCCTCCTGAAGCGTTTGGGTCGTCACCGCGATCTTACGAAGCACCGCGCGGACGCCTTGGTCGAACGTGCGGGTCGTATCCTCCAGCCGATGAAGGTTTTCGGTCCGCCGGCGGGCACTCTCGGCCTGATCCCGGACCAGACGATCGGCCGCGATCATGGCGTCCCGGAACACGCCCAGCTCCCGCGCCATGGCGCCGAACTCATCCGTCATGTCCTGGGCGGGGATGACCGCATCGACGTCCTTCGCGGCCAACCGGCGTATGACGCCCGTCATGGCCCGGATAGACGCGCTGACGCTGGCGGAGATGCGCAGCGCAACCGGCACGGACAGCGCCACAACGATCCCCGCGACGGCCAGGGTGATCCACAGTCCGCCCCACGCGCGGGCACTAGCCCGCTGCGCTTCCTCCATCACGGTGTCCGCAAACTGATCCTCCACGGCCTTGAGGGCATCGATTTTCTCGGTGATGGCGTCGAACCAGACGGCCCCGGTGATGCCCGCCGTGTCCCCCGTGGCCATGCTGGCCGCGGCGATATCGCGCAGGCGGTCCACTTCGCGCGAGGCCTCGCCGGAGAGCGCCGCGTGCAGGGCGTCCAACTCGCCGCCTCGGTTATCGGCCTGGACGTCGACAAGGGTTAAAAAGGCCGTTTGCTCCCCCCGGAGCGTCAGGAATCGTTGGTAGATGGGCGGTTGAAACCCGCCCGCGCCGAAGCCGGCCGCCCCCATAGCCCTTTCCAGACCGGCCCGCTCTTTCGCATGCAAAAGCGCGATGTATGCGGTGATTTCGCGGGAGACCGCGACGTCCTCGCTCAAGCGCGGCATCTGCTCGATAATATCGAGAAGGTCGGATATGGTGCCGGTGTAGTAGGCGGCCATGTCCGTGACCGACACGGTGAGGGCATCCACGGCCTCGCGGTTCGTGGCCAAGTGGTCCAGGGCTGCTTTGGCCTCGCCATACGCCTGCTGCAACTCAGCCCCGAAGCGCTCTAGAGTGGCCGGACTGAATTGCACCTCCAGCGCCCCGAGAGCGCCGTCCGTGTCCAGCCGCAGGGCCTGCAGTCGGAACCCGAACGCGCCGTCCGGATTGCCAAGGAACCCGGCGTTGCTGCCGCGTTCGCGCTGCAGCATGTGGATCAGTTCAGACACCGAAGGGGCCAGTGCGGCCAGCCGAATCAGCTTATCGCCGTTGACTACTGCCTGATAGCGACTCACCGTGCTCAGACTGACGACGACCAAAAGCCCCATCAGAGGCACCACAAGAATCAGATAAAGCCGAGTCGATACACGCAGGGACGACAAGAGACGCGCCATGGTTTCCGCCTTTGCACCATCGTGGCTCCCGCTGTCCGCTCTAAGCCCGTTGCGCACGGCCCTCCGCCGCAAACCGGAGTATCCCGCGTGACCTATGGTTTGGAACCCCTCTTCCGCACGCCTTATGAGAGAAACGCCCCGCGTACGACCGCAGCGCGGCCCTCCGGCCCGACGGGTCTACGCCATCAGACGAACGGCGCCTCGTTCCGGAAGGCTTTGGCTGCCGCGATAGGCCTCAATGGCCGCCGTCAAAGCGCCCGGGTTGGCACTGCCACCGGAGGCAGCGGAGGTGGCCGTGGCGGTATCGGCGGCACCGGACGCACCGACTTCGCGTGCGCCGGTGTCCGCGGCCGCATCCTCGGCGGCCTCCTCAGCCTCGGCGGCCTGTTCCTCGCTCCGCAGGTCCTGCTCCGCCTGGGTGATGGCCGCCTGTGCGGACGCGGCGGCCGCCCGATCCGCCGGGGACGGATCGGAGGGCGCCAGGGCGGCCCGGCGCACCTGCTCCATATCGCGGATCACCTGTTCCGGGTCGCCGCTGGCGGTGTTGACGGTGATGGGCACCTCCCCTGCCACCGCGTATTGTTTGCCATCGGGACCGGTCACGAAGGTATAGGTCGCCGGGCCGGTCACACCGCCGCCGGCGGCCTTGTGCGCCGCCTCGTGCTGGCGAACCTCGCGATCGCGGGCGGCCAGTCGCCGGACTTCCGCCCGCTCGGCGTCCGTCAGGCCGTCCGCACCGGTGGCGTCCTCCCCGCCCTCGCGGCTGCCGGCGGCCGGGGTTTCAAACTCGACATCCGCCGGATCGGTGAACACGGGCTTTCCGGTGAACGGATCGATCTCCACCGGCCGACCGGTCAGCGGATCAATCGGGCGACGTGTCGCGCGGCTCTGGTCCTTGGTTTGAGACGCTGGCGCCCCACCGTCTCCATCCAGCCCCCCGAACACACCGATCATCTCGGTCGAGAGCGAGGGCGCGCTGCCGACAATCGTCATCGGGGGCCGACGCTGGCCATCCGAGGCGGGCGCCGCCGGTCCGCGCGCGCCCGGTCCGGCAGAAGAGGGTGGACCCTGGCGGCTGAAGCGCGCAGAAGCTCCCTCTACGGCCCGGGGGCCGAGGTTCAGAACGTAGTCCGGCGTGGCCGGCTGTATGGCTACGGGCGACAGCATGGGGTCCCTGCCTCCCTACGCTGGAACCTTCCGGAATGGACACCCCGCCAACACGCCCCCGCTTAGGGACGATTTGACGCGCTTATCCATAAAATACGTCCGACTTTGTCGTAGCGCAACACCGAAACGACAACCATGAGAGGCCTTCGGACGTCCCCGACTCCCTTACTTGGATGTGGGGAGGGATGCCGCGCTATGCCACCACGAAACCGAAACAACCGAGCCAAAGTCCGCCACGCATTCGGGGTGGCTTACAGCGATCCGCCGAGCACCCCCTTGGTCGAGGGCACGGCATCGGCCTTGCGCGGATCGATCTCCACCGCCCGGCGCAGCGCCCGCGCCAACGCCTTGAAGCTGCTTTCCGCGATGTGGTGGTTGTTCTCGCCATACAGGGTCTCGACGTGCAGCGTGGCCCCGGACATCTGCGCAAACGCCTGGAACCACTCCTTGAACAGCTCGGTGTCGAAGGTGCCCAGCTTGTCGCGGCTGAAGGCCACCCGCCACACGAGGTAGGGTCGGTTTGACAGATCGAGCGCAACCCGGGTCAGGGTCTCGTCCATGGGAATGGTGGCCTCGCCGTACCGGGTGACGCCCTTGCGGTCCCCCAGAGCCTGCGAGACGGCCTCGCCCAGCGCCAAGGCGCTGTCCTCGACCGTATGGTGATAATCTATGTGTGTATCACCGTCGGCCTGCACCGAAATGTCGATCAAGCTGTGGCGCGAAAGCTGTTCCAGCATATGGTCGAGAAATCCGATCCCGGTCGAAATATTGTATTGGCCCGTTCCGTCCAGATTGACGGCCACGGAGATCCGGGTTTCTTTTGTGTTTCGCTGAAGGCTTGCTTCACGCATGGTCTGGTCCTGCAAGTGGGGGCGCGAGAACCGCCGTTGTAGCAGCCCCCCGACGCTGGCGCCAAGACGATGCCAGCGCCAAGCCGGGGCCGGCGCTCGGGCGGCCTCTTCAAGCATGGGCAAGACGGACCGTCCGGAAAAGGGACATCGGAGGGGGCGGAGTCACATAAGAGGGGGGAGAGGGACGGTGACAGCAGTCAAGACCGAGGCGCCGACACCGGCGTCACCGAGACCCGACGGACCGGAGGGGCGGCGGTCGCATCCCGACCCCGTCGATGTGTACGTTGGCCGGCGGTTGCGCAAACAGCGGGTGTTGCTGCGCCTGAGCCAGGAGCAGCTCGCCCGGGCCGTGGGCGTAACCTTCCAGCAGATCCAGAAGTACGAGCGCGGCGCCAACCGCATCAGCGCCAGCCGGCTGTTCGACATCGCCAAAGTGCTGGGCGTGCCCATCAGCTTTTTCTTCGACCACATCGACGACGACATCGCCGGGCGGGCCGACGCGCATATACCCGGCGTCGCTGAACCCACCCCGCCGCCGCTCGACGGCGCGCCGTCCATGCCTAGCGAACAGCTCGACCTGATCGCCGCGTACTGGCGGCTTCCCTCTGACGACATCCGGCGCAAGGCGCTGGCGCTTCTGCGCTCCATGGCGGGTCTGAAGGATAAGAAAGGCGAACCCCTACCCGACGCGGAGTGAGATCGGACGCGAACCGCTCATGGGTCTCGACGCACGGGCTGCACCCTTTTAGGATTCCGCTCGGTGGGAGACGACACGGCACAGACCGCCGAACCGGGCGCGGTGCGACGAGGGGAACGCAATCAGTGACAAGTCCAGTGTACGCGGAGGACAACGGGCGGCGCGGCCAGCCGGATCCGGTCGATGTTCATGTGGGGCGGCGGCTCCGCGCCCGACGGCAGGCCCTTGGCATGAGCCAGGAAATGCTGGCCCGTGCCGTGGGCGTCACCTTCCAGCAGGTGCAGAAATACGAACGCGGCGCCAACCGAATCAGCGCCAGCCGGCTGTACGACATCGCACTCATGCTGCAGGTTCCGATCAACTACTTTTTCGATCACATGGAGGACGACGGCCCGCGCATCGCGGAGCGGTTGCCGGGCCTGGGCGAACCGCCGCCCCCCGCACTCGCCGCGCCGTCGAGCCCGCCGACGGATGAGATCGATCTGCTGACGGCCTACCGGAAGCTGCCCGAGGACATTCAGCGCAAGTCCCTGACCCTGCTCCGCTCCATGGCCAACCTGCGCGACAAGAAGGGGGAGCCGCTACCCGACGACTGAAGACGGACACGCGGCCCTCCCGCCCCAACGGCTCACGACGAATCAGGCCGGCTCGGCAAGGGCCAGATTGATGCGCCGGTTGTGTTTGCCCTTCTTCTCGATCTTGGTCACCGTGACCGGCCCGATCTCGCCGGTGCGCGCCACATGCGTTCCGCCGCAAGGCTGAAGATCGACGCCCTCGATCGCCACCAGCCGCACGCGCCCGGTGCCCATCGGCGGCTTCACCGACATGGTGCGGACCAGATCCGGCTGCGCCTCCATCTCCGCATCGGTGATCCACTGCATGGAGAGCGGCGCGTCCCGGGCGATCAGGTCGTTCAGGGCGGCGGTTAGGCTTTCCTTGTCCACGGTCTTGTCCGGCAGGTCGAAATCCAACCGCCCCTTGCCGTCGCCCACGCTGCCGCCAGTGACTCCGCCCGCGACCAGAGAACTGAGCAGATGCAGCAGCGTGTGCATCCGCATCAGCCGATGGCGGCGGTCCCAGTCGATCGCCGCCGTCACGGTCGCGCCCACGGCGGGCAGGGTCGCGTCCGCCTCGGGAACATGCACGATGTCCCCGGTCTCGGGGTCCTTGCGTGTGTCGGTGATGACCACCGCGCCGCCGTCCTCCAAGGTCAGGCGGCCGGTGTCCCCCGGTTGCCCGCCCCCCATGGGATAGAACACGGTGCGATCAAGGCGGATGCCCTCCGGCCCCGCCGCGATCACGGTGGCGGTGCAGGTGGCGAGATAGGAATCGGTGCGGAACAGATCCTCGGTCATCGTCCGGTCCTCATGCACTCTCGGTCAGGTTCAGCGCGCGACCGAGCTGATCCCGGTCCGCGTTACCGCCCGACAGGATCAGCCCGACGCGCTTGTCGGCCAACCCCAGAGAATCGCGGTACCGGCACAACGCGGCCAACGGCGCCGCGCCGGCCCCCTCCGCGATGTTGTGGGTCGCCCTCACATACAGGCCCATGGCGTCCACAATCTCGGAATCGGAGACGGTCAGGACATCCTCGGCGCCGCCGAGAATGGCCTCCAGCGCCTGCGGATTGGGAACGCGCACGGCCAGGCCGTCCGCCACCGTATCGGACCGCTCGCACGCCACCGGCGCGCCGGCCAGGAACGAACGCCGGTAGGCGTCGACGTTTTCCGTCACGACGCCATACACCTTGGTGCTCAAACCGAGCGCGTTGCGCGCCGAGATGACCCCGCAAATCCCGGACCCCAGCCCGATCGGCACGAACACCGCCTCGAGATCGGGCGCCTGGGTGAACAGCTCCATCGCGTAGGTCCCGACGCCCGCCACCAGCCACGGATGAAACGACGGCACCGGATGCAGGCCCCGCGCCGCCGCCAGGGCCTTGGCGTGGTCACACGACTGAATGAAATCGTCGCCATGCTCGACCAACTCGGCGCCATAGGCCCGCATCGCGGCGTTCTTCTCCGGACTGTTGCCATGCGGCACGACGATGGTGGCCGACAATCCGACCCGCGCAGCCGCCAGGGCGGCAGACTGGCCGTGATTGCCCCGGGTGGCGCACACGACCCCCTCGACGGCGGGACGCTCGGCCTTCAGGTGGCTCATGTACACGAGCCCCCCCCGCACCTTGAAGGCGCCGGTCGGATTGTGGTTCTCGTGTTTCACGATCACACGCGTGCCGGTGGCCTCGGCGAGCAACGGCCACTCGATCTGCGCGGTGGACGTCAGCAGGCCGGAGAGCATATCGCGGGCCGCCTCCAGGCCCACGCGCCCGACCAGCGCGCTAGGGGAGCGGTCCAGGGGATGGCGGGTAGGAAGCGCGGTCATGGCGTTATTTCTCCGATGAGATAGGGAATCACGGTCCCGGTCAGATGGACCCGGTCGCCGTCGAGACGGCACGCCACCCACCCACCCCGGGCGGAGGCCTGAAACCCGGTGACCTCCGGGTGACCGAGACGCGCGGCCCAATAGGGCGCCAGCGTGCAATGGGCCGACCCGGTCACCGGATCCTCGTCGATGCCGTAGGCGGGCGCGAAATAGCGTGACAGGAAATCCGCGCCGTCGGTGGGGCCGGCCGGCGCGGTGACGATCACGCCGTGCCCCAATCCCGCCGCCAGCGCCCGAACATCCGGACGCAGCGCCCGCAACGCGGCCGGGGTTTCCAGCACGACCAGCACGTTTTCACCGTCGGCCTCGAACATCTCGGCCGGCGCTGTTCCCAGGGCCTCGGACAAGCCCGGCGGCACCGGAGCGGGCCGCGGCGGTCGCGCGGGAAAGTCCATACGCAGCGCATCGCCGACACGGTGAACGGTCAAGGGGCCGCTGGCGGTGGTAAACCGCACGCTCTGCCACTCGGGCCGCAGGTGGTGGAACACGACCCAGGCCGCCGCCAACGTGGCGTGGCCGCACAGGTCCACCTCGACGGCGGGCGTGAACCAGCGCAGCGCGAAGCCCTCCGCCTCCGGGATCAGGAACGCGGTCTCCGACAGGTTGTTCTCAGCGGCAATGGCCAACAGAGTCGCATCGTCGCGCCACGCCGGAAGCGGCACGACGGCGGCGGGGTTCCCGGCAAACAGCCGATCCGCGAACGCGTCCACATGGTACAGCGGCAGCCGACACATTGTCCTACCTCCCATGGCTAACAATGTGAGGATTGTATCCCTCACAAGTGTTCCTTTGACAGGCTTTGTCTGTCAATGCATACATTGTCAGTAAGACAATGCCGCCGATCGTTCGGCGGTTTCCGCACAAGTGTACTGAAGGCCCGCATGACCCGATCCGCCTGGCGCCCACGCGCCCTGTCACCGAGCGTCCCCGTTTACCGCGCCATCGCCGACGCCCTCGCCGCTGACCGCGCGGCCGGTCGTTTGACGCCCGGCGAGCGCCTGCCCACGCACCGGGCGCTGGCGGACTCGCTCGGCGTGACCGTCACCACGGTCAGCCGCGCCTATGCGGAGGCGACGCGCCGGGGACTCGTGGAAGGCACCGTGGGACGCGGCACGTTCGTCCGCGCCCCGGGGCCGGGTCCTGGAGGCCACGTCGGCGGGGGAGCCCGGCTGACCTTCGATTTCGATGACGGGACCGGCAATGGCACGGTCGGCCCCGCCGTCCGGCCGGTCGACCTGGGACCGAACCATCCGGCCGCCGTGGGAGCGGAGCAGCGGCTGGCGGAGACGCTGGCCGTACTGGCCACCGATCCGGCGGCCCTGCAACCGCTAGCGGCCTACCAGTTGCATGACGCGGCGCCGCGCTACCGAGCGGCCGGGGCGACCTGGATGGCGCGAGCCGGCATGCCGGACGACCCGGACGCGGTGGTGGTTACCGGCGGCGTGCAACATGGCATCGCGGTCACCATGCTGACCCTGTTGCGGCCGGGCGAGACCGCCCTGTGCGCAGACATCTGCTATCCGGGCATCAAGCTTCTGGCCCACCGCCACGGCGTGGATCTGGTCGGCGTTCCGCTCGACGCGGAGGGGTTGGTGCCGGACGCCCTGGACGAGGCCGCGGCCCGCACCGGCGCACGCGCCCTGTTCTGCATCCCGACGCTCCAGAACCCGACGGCGGCGGTGTCGTCGCCGCAGCGCCGGGCGGCGCTGGCCGAGGTGGCGGAGCGCCGCGACCTGACGGTGATCGAGGACGACATCTATGGCCTGTTGCCGGAGCAACGCCCGGCCCCACTCGCCACGCTGATCCCCCACCGGACCGTATTCCTGACCGGAACCGCCAAGGCGCTGGCGCCCGGCTTGCGCACCGGGTTCGCCCAGGTCCCTCCCACCCTGCGCGCGCAATTCGTCGCCACCGTGTGGGCCACGATCTGGATGGCCGCACCGCTGATGGTGGAGATCACAACCCGCTGGATCGAAGACGGCACGGCCGACGCGCTGGTGGCGGCGCAGCGGCGCGCGGTGGCGGAACGGCTGGTCATCGCGGCGGAGGAACTGGGCGATCTGCCGTGGCACGGCGGACCGAACACGCTGCACCTGTGGCTTACCCTGCCCGCCCCCTGGCGGGCGGAGGCTTTCCGCGACATCCTCGCCGCACGCGGCGTGCTGGTGCAGCCGGCCGCCGTGTTCCATGTGGGCCCGGGGCGGATGCCGGAGGGTGTGCGGCTCTGCGTGGGCGGGGAACCCGACCTCGACCGCCTGCGGGGGGCTCTGGCGGCGGTGCGCGCGGTGTACGACGCCGGGCCGTTCACCCTGACACGCGGTCCGTGATGGTGGCCAGGGCCTTCAGGGCGGCATCGCGCGCCTCTCCGTGGTCCACGATGCGGCCGGGATAGGTCTCGCCGAACTGGACGCCCGCCTCGCGCAGGATCGGCGCGGACGCGCTCCAGGGCTTGTGCAGCACCCGGTCGGGCAGGCGCGCCAGTTCCGGCACCCAGCGCCGGACATAACGGCCGGTGGTGTCGAACTTCTCCCCCTGAAGCACGGGATTGAAGATGCGGAAATACGGCGCGGCGTCGGCCCCGCAGCCGGCGATCCATTGCCAGGAGCACGGATTGTTCGCCGGACAGGCGTCCACCAGCGTATCCCAGAACCAGCGCTCGCCCTCGCGCCAGTCGATACGCAGATCCTTGACCAGGAACGAGCCCACGATCATGCGGGCCCGGTTGTGCATCCACCCGGTGCGCCAGAGCTTCCGCATGGCAGCGTCCACGACCGGATAGCCCGTGCGGCCGGTCTGCCAGGCCTCCAGGCCCGCCGGATCGTCCCGCCAGGGAAAGGCGGCGAAGGACTCCTTCAACGGCGTCTCGGCCATTGCGGGATGCTCGTGCAGCAGATGGTGGCAGAACTCGCGCCAGCCGAGTTCACGCAGGAACACCTCGGCGCTGGGATCGTTCGGCCGGTCGCGCACGGCGTGCCAGAGGGTCCGGGGCCCGACCTCGCCGAAGCGCAGGTAGGGCGACAGGCGCGAGGTCCCATCGACTCCCAAGGCATCCCGGGCTTCGGCATAGCAATCAATGGGGCCGTCCAGGAACCCGTCGAGCACCGCGTTCGCCGCCTCTTCCCCCGGCGCCCAGGTGGCCCGCAGGCCCCCGGCCCAGTCCGGCTGTGTGGGCTGCAGCGCCCAGTCCTCCAGCGCATCCCCCGCCGGCCAGTCGTAGGGCGCTGGAATGTGGGACGGTGCGGGCTCCGGGCGCGGCGGCGGGTCGAGCGCGAGCACGCGGTTCCAGAACGGCGTGAACACCTGGAAGGGTCGGCCCTGCTGGGTCCGGACGGCGTCCGGATCGAACAACAGACAGCCCCCGAACCGGCGCGCCGCCACCCCCTGATCCTCCAACCGAGCGGCCAGGGCGGCCTCGTCCACGCCCACGGTGCGGCTCCAGTACACCGTATCCGCCCCGGTCTCCCGCGCCAGGGCGACCAACGCCTCACCCGGCGGACCGCGCCGCAGGATCAGCGCGGATCCCCGCGCCTCCAGCGCATGCCCCAGCGCCGCCAGGGACTCGTGCAACCACCAGCGGGCCGCGCCGCCCAGGGGCCGCCCGCCCGGGTCGTCCCCGTCCAGAAGGTAGACCGGCACGATCGGCCGTCCCGTTGCGACGGCCGCCGTGAGCGCGGGATGGTCGGCCAGCCGCAAGTCGCGACGGAACCAGAGCAGGACGGGAGCAGTCGAAGACTCGGTCATGGCGGGTATGGGCTCCCGATCAGGGGTGGAACGCAGGGGACAGGCGTGACGGATACGGGCACGGTACGCGCAGCGGCGCCGCGTGGATCGGCCGGAGCCGCCGGATTGAATCTGCGGCAAGGCTTTCCGTCATACGGAAACACCGGTTTCGCCGCCCCCCGCGCCTCGCCATATCAGCTTGCTATGTCGGATTTACACCACGGAGGCGCGACCGGCTGGCCCGGCCGCTATCACACAACGGAGGACGCTGGAACCATGACGGGATACCAGAACAGGGGTGGCTTGCGCGTGGCCGACGCCCTGGACCGGTTCGTGTCGCGCGATATCCTGCCGCAAACAGGCATCGACGCGGAAGCGCTCTGGGCATCCCTGGAATCCATCCTCGTGGACCTGGTGCCGCAGAACCGCGCGCTTCTGGCGGAGCGGGAGCGGCTGCAAACCGCCATCGACGCATGGCACCGGGAGCGTCGGGGCCAGCCGCACGACCCCGCCGCCTATACCGCGTTCCTGCGCGAGATCGGCTACCTGAAGCCGGAACCGCCGGTGGAGGAGGCCCGCGTCACCACGGAAGGCGTCGATCCGGAAATCGCCACCGTCGCCGGGCCGCAGCTCGTCGTGCCGGTGATGAACGCACGCTTTGCCCTCAACGCCGCCAACGCCCGCTGGGGCAGCCTGTACGATGCCCTGTACGGCACCGATGCGCTGCCCGATGCGCCCGCCGCCGCGTCCCGCGCGTATGATCCGAAGCGGGGCGCCGCCGTGATCGCGGAAGCCCGCCGGCGGCTGGACCAGACGGTGCCGCTGAGCCGGGGGTCGCACGCCGACGTCGTGCGCTACACCCTCGCGGGCGGGCAGCTCGCCGCCGTGATGGCGGACGGCACGCGCACCGGTCTGGCCGATCCCAAGGCGTTGGTGGGCTACACCGGCACCCCGGACGACCCGGCCGCCATCCTGCTGCGCCGCCATGGGCTGCACCTTGAGATCGTGATCGACCGCGAACATCCCATCGGCGCGGACGACCCGGCCGGCGTCGCCGACGTGGTTCTGGAATCGGCCATCACGACCATCCAGGACTGCGAGGACAGCATCGCCGCCGTGGATGCCGAGGACAAGGTGGCCGCCTACCGCAACTGGCTCGGCCTCATGAAGGGCACCTTGAGCGCTTCCTTCGACAAGGGAGGGCGCACCGTGGAGCGTCGCCTGAGCGCGGACCGCATCTTCACGGCCGCCGACGGCAGCGGCGAGGTCATCCTGCCCGGCCGCTCCCTGATGCTCATCCGTAATGTCGGCCACCTCATGACCAGCGACGCGGTGCTGCTGCCGGACGGGTCGGAGGCGCCGGAAGGCATCCTGGATGCGCTGTTCACCAGCCTGATTGCGCTGCATGACCTGAAGGGCAACGGCACGTTCCGCAACAGCCGCGCCGGCTCCATCTACATCGTGAAGCCGAAGATGCACGGCCCGGACGAAGTCGCCTTCGCCGACACCCTGTTCGCCCGGGTGGAGGATGCCCTTGGCCTCGCGCGCAACACCATCAAGATGGGCATCATGGACGAGGAGCGGCGGACCACCGTCAACCTGCCCGCCTGCATCGCGGCGGCGCGGTCGCGCGTGGTCTTCATCAACACCGGCTTCCTCGACCGCACCGGGGACGAAATCCATACATCGATGGAGGCCGGCCCGATGATCCGCAAGGCGGACATGAAGGGCACGCCGTGGATCCAGGCCTACGAGGACTGGAACGTCGACGTGGGACTCGCCCTGGGGCTGCCCGGCCGCGCCCAGATCGGCAAGGGCATGTGGGCCATGCCCGACCGCATGGGCGACATGCTGGCGGCCAAGGGCGCGCACCCGAAGGCGGGCGCGAACACGGCCTGGGTGCCCTCCCCCACCGCCGCCACCCTGCACGCCCTGCACTACCACGAAATCGACGTCATGGCCCGGCAGGCGGAGCTGGTCCAGCGCCCGCGCGCCAGCCTTGACGACATCCTGACGCTGCCGCTGGCGGCGGGCGTGAACTGGTCCGAGGACGAAATCCGCCAGGAGCTGGAAAACAACTGCCAGGGCATCCTGGGCTATGTCGTGCGCTGGATCGACCAGGGTATCGGCTGCTCGAAAGTGCCGGACATCAATGACGTCGGTCTGATGGAGGACCGGGCGACCCTGCGCATCTCCAGCCAGCATATCGCCAACTGGCTGCACCATGGTGTCTGCTCGTCGGAGCAGGTTCTGGAGGTGCTGCGCCGCATGGCCGCCGTGGTGGACCGCCAGAACGCGGGCGATCCCGCCTACCAACCGATGGCCCCGGACTTCGACGACAGCGTGGCGTTCCAGGCCGCGCGGGACCTGATCTTCGAGGGCTCGCGCCAGCCCAGCGGCTACACCGAACCGCTGCTGCACCGGCATCGCCGCACCGCCAAGGCGCGCCAGCCGACCCTGGCCGCCTGACGCGCACGACCGGCTCCGTCACCCCGCTGACCTGTGATCGCTGAAAAAGGACTCCGATGATGTTCGAGCATTCCCTGTCCCTCGCCGTGGCCGACGCCATCGCCACCGCCACCCTGGAGAAGGGCCAGTCCGAAGGCTTTCAGCCGCTCACGGTCGCCGTGCTGGACGACGGCGGCCGGCTGAAGGTGCTGAAGCGGGGCGACGGCGCCAGCGTGCTGCGGCCGGAGATCGCCATGGGCAAGGCGTTCGGCGCGCTCACCCTCGGCATGGGGGGCCGCGAACTGGCGCGGCGCTCGCAAAAGATGCCGGGCTTCATGAACGCGCTGTCCGATCTGGCGGGCGGTCTGGCCGTACCGGTTCCGGGGGGCGTGCTGGTCCGCTCGGCAGAGGGCCGAATCCTGGGTGCCGTCGGGGTGACCGGCGATGTGTCCGAAAACGATGAGCTCTGCGCCGTGCACGCCATTGAGGCGGCTGGCCTGAAGGCCGACACCGGCGATCCGGCATAACACCACACGGCACGACCGGCCTTTTTCTGCCGCGCCGCACACCGTGACACCGAACACAAAAAGCCCCGCGTCACGTCGACGCGGGGCTTTGTTGCGTGTCCGCCGAGGCATCACGCCTTGGCTGTCCGGCCCTCGCCGTTCGATCAGGCGCGGGCGAAGCCGTCGAGCACCACCTTGGTGCGGGCCTGAACGGGTTCCATCGCGCTGCGCATGACGGTGTTCGACAGCTCGACCATCTTCTTCGACTGGGCGATCATGGCGTCCCAGTTGTCCTTGACCAGCTTGGTCTGAAGGTTGGTGAAGTCGGCCGGGGTCTTGCAGGCGCCAAGTTGCTTGCCGGCGGCCACCGCACCGTCCATGGACTTGGACGAGAACGCGACGGCTTCCTTGCTGATATCCTCGAACCCTTTGGCCAGGAGCTTGCTGGCGGCGGTCGCGGCGTCGAGGTTGTCCTTGTTGAACGTCATCAGATCTTCGTAAGAGCGGATCATGGCCTTGACCTTTCCTGTCTCTGGGTCGTCCGGTGGGAGCCCCACACCGGCAAGTGCCGGCCCCCAGGTGGATAAGCGCCCGTCCTATGGGCGTTTGTCTGTTTCGTCCGCCGGGCAGTCGCTTCGGAGGTCTTCGGGTTCCGGGCTTTGCTGCACTGCGGTATATCCCTAATCTACGCCGTTTCGCGTCCGTGTCAACGGTATTTTGTGCAGCGCACAATTTTTGGCGCCCAACGCTCCCTATCCGACCCACGGCGGTCGTTTCCCACGGCGCGGGGATGGTGATAGGATCAACGGTGACACGGTGCGGACACACAACCTGCGGACACAAAGCGGGGATAGCACGCATGACGGAACCGGGCGCCGCAAAGGCGGACGCACCCACGTCCGGAGTGGAGACCGGCACCATGGCGGACGATGACGACCCTGCGTTCCTGGCGATGCAGGCGCGCGTTCGGGGAACGAATATCAGTCCGGACACCCTTTTGGCGACCGACTATCTCAACCACTTTAACGAGATCATCATGATGCTCGACATGGTTCCGGATATGCCGGATCTGGTCGAGGACTGCGCGGAATGGCAGCCGAAATCCTACCCGGCGCACTTCGCCGACAGCACGTTCCGGGACAAGGACCTCGCCATCGAGGCCTATGACTACTGTCCCGCGCGCTTCCGCGAGCCGTTCGACGCGACCATCGCGCAAATGGAGGATTTGGCGCTGACGACGGTCTCCGAGATGCAGACGGCCCTGGCCGAGGGCAACACCGACAGCGTGACCCAGACCGCCCGGCTGGCGAGCCGGGCGTTGCAGCGGCTGATGGACATGGCCAGCGCCATCATCCATGGTGCCCAAACGACTATGGATCAGTCCGAAATCGACACCATTCTCGGCCACTAGACGTGTTCTATGGTCGGACCCTGTGTTCCGTCGCCCCGGGGGCATCTCCATGACCGGACCCACCCCGCGCACCCTGGCCCCCACCGTCGTTCCGGGGGAGCCCTGGGCCCGCCCGCCCTTTCCTGCCTGCATCGGCGGACAGCTCACTCTCCGGGGCCAAACGGGGCAATTCCTGGCGGAGCGCCACGGAACGCCGCTGTTCGTGTACGACGCGGCCCGTATAACCGACTCGCTGGGCCGGCTCCGCACGGCGCTGGACCGCCACCATCCGGCCACCCGAATCGCTTTTGCCGCCAAGGCCTGTGGCTTACGCGCGGTGCTCGAGCTGATGCGCGCCGAGGGCGCCGACATCGAAGTCAACTCCGGCGGGGAGTTGGAAAAGGCGCGGCTCGCCGGATTCCACGCGGACCAGATCGTCTTCAACGGCGTCGCCAAGACGGACGCCGAGCTGGCCACGGCCATCGCCGGCGGCGTGGGCGCGATCAACATCGATTCGGTGCACGAGCTGCGGCGCGTCGCCACCCTCGCCCGCGCAATCGGACGGGCGGCCAATGTTGCCCTGCGTCTGGTCCCGGACCTGACCGGCGGCACCGCTCCAGGGCAAGAGACGGGCGGTGCGGCCACGAAGTTCGGCTGCACGCCAGGCGAGCTTCCGGCCCTGGCCGCCGTGCTGAAGGATGCCGGCGCGGACATCACGCTGGTCGGCGTGCACGTCCACGCCGGCTCGCAGATCACGGTCACCGCGACCTTCGCCGCCATCGGCGCCCGTGTGGTGGAGTTGGCACGCCTCGTGGCGCACACGACCGGGCTGCGCGTCCCCAGCGTGAACGTCGGCGGCGGCCTTCCCGTCGGCTATATCGCGGCCCCCGCGCCGGACGCGGTGCCGGCTTACCTGCACGCGGCGATTGACGCCGAGGCCGTGGCCGCCGCGCTGCTGCAGCCGATTCGCGAGGGCCTTGGACCGGATGTCACCGTGATCGTCGAGCCGGGCCGGTCCCTGGTCGCCGACGCGGCGGTTCTGCTGACCCGGGTGGTCAACGCCAAGGCGCGGGAGGGCACCCGCTGGCTGCTGCTCGACGCGGGGTTCAACGTCATGGGCGATCAATTTGCGTACAAGTGGTACTTCCACATGATCAACGCGACTCGCGCCGATCGCCCCCACGACACGCCGTTTCGCGTCGGCGGCCCCCTGTGCGACGGCGGCGACGTGTTTTTCGATGTGGACGGAGAGACGCAGTTCGCGGCCCTGCTCGACGCCGTGCCCGATCTGGCCGACCAGAGCGCGCTGCTGCGGCGCCTGCTTGTGCGCCTGCCCAGCCACCGCGCCCTGCCGGCCACCACGGACGTCGGGGATGTCCTCTGCCTGCTGGACGTCGGCGCCTACGGAGTCGATCAGGTGACGGCCTACAACGGCCGCCCGGCACCGGCCGTCGTCATGCTGGATTCGGCGGGTCGCGACCATGTGA
The DNA here is from genome assembly GCF_014197855.1 of Roseospira marina. Lineage (GTDB taxonomy): Bacteria > Pseudomonadota > Alphaproteobacteria > Rhodospirillales > Rhodospirillaceae > Rhodospira > Rhodospira marina. The sequence continues at coordinate 353,507 of NZ_JACIGJ010000004.1, read as the reverse complement.
TCCGACGCGCCCAAACCGTGGCCGACCTAATGGTGCACGATACCGGCTGGCCGCCCCCCTCTTCCTCAATGTGAGAGCGCACCCCAGACAGCGAAACGCCCGCCGCGCGGGGAAAGCGGGGCGGGCGTTGCTTCGTTGGTATGAACCGTCGCGTGGCTGAAGCGCGGGGTTCGGAGGGTGCTCTTGGCGGGGCAAACCGTGGCTGAAGCGGTAAGTCCCAAAAACGGTACGCTGGATTTCGGATCGGAGGATTAGGCTCTTTGCTGAGGTCCTTGGGCTGAGATCGTCGGCGGTGTTCCGTCCGCCTCTGATGATCCCTTTATGCCACGGCGCATGTGACCGGAGATTTGCCGCGACATGACGCTTTCTTCAGAAAGCGATGTTCAGCGGCACGCCAGGACCCGGACAGCGAAACGCCCGCCACGCGGGGGAAAGCGGGGCGGGCGTTGCTTCGTTGGTATGAACCGTCGCGTGGCTGAAGCGCGGGGTTCGGAGGGTGCTCTTGGCGGGATCGAACCGCGGCTGAAGCGGTAAGTCCCAAAAACAGGACGCTGGCTATCGGGATCGGAGGGTCAGGTTTTTCTTCGCTGAGGTCATCGGCGGTGTTCCGTCCGCCTCTGATGATCCCTTTATGCAGACCTCATGTGACCGGGGATTTGCCACGACATGACGCTTTCGTAAGAATTCAGGGAAGCGGGCCAAACGTCGGGGCACCATCCCTCACTAGGCCGACCGACTCATGCGTCCGCGCGTCCGGCCCACCGAGGAGAGACATGACCATGACCGCCATCAGCCTCATCACCCTTGCCGTGAGCGACATGGCACGCGCCCGCGCGTTCTATGAAGCCTTGGGCTTCCGAGCCACGCCGGACAGCACCGATGCTGTCGCCTTCCTGGACGCGGGCGGAGTCGTCCTCAGTCTGTATGGAAGCGCGGACCTGGCCCACGACACCGGTCTGACGGACCCGCGCCCCGGCGGAATCACCTTGGCCCTCAACGTGGCCACGCCGGAGGCCGTCGCAGCCCGCCTCGCCGAGGTCGTGGCCGCCGGAGCCCGTGTATTGCGGCCGGTTCGGACCATGCCGTGGGGTGGTGTGACCGCCTACTTCGCCGATCCGGAGGGACATCCGTGGGAGATCACGTGGGTAGCCGACTTTCCGCTGACCGCCGACGGCCGCATCCTTCTCGACACGGAACAGGGCAGCACGGCAACGCATGCGTAACCTGGCAGGCGGTACCGTATGCCAAAACCCAAATAGCGAAACGCCCGCCGCGCGGGGAAATGCGGGGCGGGCGTTGCTTCGTTGGTGTGAACCGTCGCGTGGCTGAAGCGCGGGGTTCGGAGGGTGCTCTTGGCGGGACCAAACCGTGGCTGAAGCGGTAGGACCCAAAACGGGACGCTGGATTTCGGATCGGAGGGTCAGGCTCTTTGCTGAGGTCCTTGGGCTGAGATCATCGGCGGTGTTCCGTCCGCCTCTGATGATCCCTTTATGCCACGGCGCATGTGACCGGAGATTTGCCGCGACATGACGCTTTCGTCAGAAAGCGATGTTCAGCGGCACGCCAGGACCCGGACAGCGAAACGCCCGCCGCGCGGGGAAAGCGGGGCGGGCGTTGCTTCGTTGGTGTGAACCGTCGCGTGGCTGAAGCGCGGGGTTCGGAGGGTGCTCTTGGCGGGATCGAACCGTGGCTGAAGCGGTAGGACCCAAAACGGGACGCTGGATTTCGGATCGGAGGGTCAGGCTCTTTGCTGAGGCCCTTGGGCTGAGATCGTCGGCGGTGTTCCGTCCGCCTCTGATGATCCCTTTATGCCACGGCGCATGTGACCGGAGATTTGCCACGACATGACGCTTTCGTAAGAAACTGCGTCGCGTGTCACGGCGCGTCCGCGACCGGCTCTTCACGCGCGTCAGCCTCCCCGTCGATACCGGCACCAGCCGTTCCATCGCCCTCCGGTCCGCACACCACCCGGTCCCGGCCAGCCTGCTTTGCCCGATACAGATTGCGGTCCGCCACCGCCAGGAACGCCGCCAGGGTGTCGTCCTGATCCGGTCGCGCAACGTGGCACCCGACACTGATGGTCACGCCCCGTCGCGTCCCCTCATTCTCCACCACATGCTTGGCGATCGTCTGGCGCAGGACCTCAAGATGCTCCGGCTGATGCACGGCACCCGCGCCGGCGGAGAACGCCACGAATTCCTCACCGCCGTAGCGCCCGACCGTATCCCCGCCGCGCCGAAAATGGGCCGCCATGCGGTCGGCGATGGGCCGCAGGCAGATGTCCCCGAACGCATGTCCCAACTCGTCGTTGACGGCCTTGAAGTGGTCCACGTCGATCATGGCCACGGCGAACGGCAGCCGGTTGCGCTGGCAGACCGCAAACGTCTCCGCCATGCGGTTTTCCAGGAAGCCACGGTTGGGCAGCCCCGTCAGGCCGTCCGTCACGCTGAGCTCACGCAGCTTCGCGTTTGCGGAGTTCAGGCGCGCGTTCAGTCGGCGCAGTTGCCGGACCCACAGTAGCGCCAGAAGAACCAGCACAGCCGAGGCCGCGATCACACCCCAGACGACCCGGCGGTCAACGGTCCGCTCGTACCGCACGCTGACCCAGCGGTCGAGGATCGCCTGCATTTCCGCATCGTCCGAAGTGGCAATCAGTCGGTTCAGAATTGCGGCCAGCGGTTCCAGATCGGCCGACAAAGCGAGCCGGACGGTATGATCCTCGGGGATCTGTCCGGCGATCTTGAACTCCGGCGTGCGCTGGCGGGCGATCAGATAGCCCAGCCGGGGCAAGGATCCGATCGCGGCATCCACGCGGCCATGGCGGAGGGCGTCCAGGCCCGCCTCTTCGGTGTCCACAGACACGACGTTCACATCCCGATAGCGTGCCTCCAGCGTCCAGCGCAGTGGCGAGTACCCGACCACACTCACGGTCTTGCCGGACAGCGAGGCCATACCGCTCATGAACGGCCGGTCCAACAGGGTCGCCGCAACGGTCGGCATGCGCAGATAGGGCCGTGTGGCCAACCAGCCCGACAGCTCCTCCGGCACGCCCACGACGAACGGCAGCAGGTCACAGCGTCCCGCCTCGGCATTGGCCAGGGCCTCCGCGCGACTGTCGGCCGGCACGACCTCCCAGGCGAACCCGACCCGACGCGACAGCACGTGCAGCACATCCCCGGCCACTCCCGCATACGTGCCGCCCTCCCCCGTGCGTTCGAAGGGGTCCACGGCCGCCCCACCGCAGACGCGCACAACACCGCGCTCGGTCAGCCACGCCCGCTCCTCGGGCGAGAGCGGCACCATCGGTGCGCGCTCCACCGCCCGTCTCGGGCCGAGCCAGCGGTTCTCCAGCTCCAACCAGCGCGCCGCCGGGATGGACGCCATCACCCGACCAAACAGACCACGCAGGACCGGCTTGTCCCAGGTCACAGCAAAACGGAGATCCTCGGTGGAGACACCATTCAGCCGGAACTCGCCACCGATCTCGATGGACATCAGCCCCTGCATACGGATCAGCGCCAGACCATGGCTCAGCGAGGCCACGACGGCGTCGACCTCTCCCTCCGCCAGCGCCTGCATCATGTCCACCGTGCGCGGGAACGGCACGACCAAATCCGCCCCAAGGCGGGCTTCCAGGGGCTTCTGGAAGTAGACGGCCCGAGGCACCCCCACGCGCAATCCGTCCAGATCCGACAGATCCTGGTACCGGCCGAAGCCGGCGCGCACAAAGACCGTGACCGGGACCTGATGGTAGGGATCGGTGAACAGGAAGGACCGCGATCGCTCCTCGGTCATCGAGATGTTGGAGATCATGTCGAGTCTGCCGTCGCGCAGCCCCTCCATCAGACGCGGCCATGTATCGAACACCGGATCGATGGTCATGCCGGCGCGTTCGGCGATTTCGCGCGCCACATCGACCGCAAACCCGGCGACCCGGCCATCCTCCAGATAGCTGAACGGCCAATAGTCGGGCATGAACCCGACCCGAACCACCGGACGTTCCGCGATCAACGCCCGCTCCTGCGGCAGCAGGCGCAGCGGCCCCGAGGTCAGCGTCAGCCCCGGCCGGGCCGTGCGCCACCGGTCCACCATGGCGTTGAGTTCGGAATCGGGAATCGCGGCCACTGCTTTGTCCAGGATGTCGCGCAGAACGGGCTCCGTGCGCAGGACACCGAACCGGAAATCCTCCAGCACCAGATCGGTCAATGGCAGCGGACCGGCCACATCCACGGACGAGAACCCGTTTTCCCGGGCAAAGAACCGACCGGTCAGTTCCGGCGCAAGAGCCGCGTCGATCCAGTCGAACGCCAACGCGGCGACGAGGTCGCGGTAGCCGTCATAGGGCACCACGTTGAGGCCGCGCGCGGCCAGATCCTCGGCGTAATAAATATCGCGGATCACACCGACACGCTGGCCGTCGAAGGCCTCGGGATCGGTCAACGGCGGCATGGGGTGGTCCAGGTTGTGGAACACCATAGTTCGGCGGAGGTAGTACGGCTCCGTGAACAGAATGTGTTCGGAGCGGGTCTCGGTGTAGGACATCGCCTCGATGGCGTCCAGGCGGCCCGCCACGACCTCGTTGTAGATCTGAGCCCAGCTTCCCATGCGCACAGTGATGCGCAGGCCGGTCAAGTCCTCGACGCGCCGCACCAGATCGACCGAAAACCCCTGGAATGCGCCGTCGTGAAAAAACGAATAGGGCGCGTTGTCCCCCACCATCCCCATCCGAATCTCCGGATGCGCGGCGATCCACGCCTGTTCCTGCTCCGTCAGCACCAGCGGGGCGGCGACGGTGGTGTCCCGCTGATCCGGATGCGCAAACGCGCCGCCGACCACCCCGACACAGGCCGTAACGCCGATCAGGATGATCAAAACAGTCATGATTACCGCGCGCCATCGGACGGCGGTCGCGTGGACCGCCGCCGGTCGCGCCGTGTAACCGGCGGGGGATGTGGAAACCATGAGCGTTTTTTACACGGTAATTCATGGGCCGTCGCCCCACCATACGGCCAGTCAAGGCCGTTGGCTCACCGCTCCATCCATGGCTTTTGGCAGGGGATCCCTTGGTTCGACCCCGCGCACACCGGGCCTCACACCCGTATTGAAGGACGAACCTTACGCCTTCGCCTTATGCCCGATGCGGGTTTCCGTCCCCGCGATCAGTCGGCGGATGTTGTCGCGGTGGCGCCACCACGCCAGCACCGCGAGCACACCGAAGCCGGTCACATGCACCGGTTCGGCCAGACCCCACGCATAGGCCGGCGCCAGCGCCAGCGCGGTCAGGGCCGCCAGAGAGGAATAGCGGAACAGGACGGCCATCAGCAACCACGTCAGGCAGGCCAATCCGCCCACCGGCCACGCCGTCGCCAGCAGCACGCCGAGCGTGGTCGCGACCCCCTTGCCGCCCTTGAAGCGCAACCAGACCGGATAGTTGTGCCCGATGACGGCGGCGACACCGGCCACCACGGCCAGCGCCGGATCCACCCCGTCCCAGCCGGCCAGGGCACGCGCCCCCAGGGCAGCGATAGCGCCCTTCCCCGAGTCGAGCAGCAGGGTCGCCAGCGCCAGATCCTTGCGCCCGGTGCGCAGAACATTGGTCGCGCCGATGTTGCCGGAGCCGATGGCCCGGATGTCGCCCAGCCCGGCCAGACGGGTCAGCACGAGACCGAAGGGGACCGCGCCCAGCAGATACCCGGCGATGGCGGCCAACGGCAGAGCCAGCGTGAAGTCGGCCATGGCGGAGCCTCCCAGGATCAGCGCGCGGGTTCGGGGAAGACCGTGCGGCCGTCCACCACGGTGCGGATCACCTTGCCCTGCACCAGATGGCCATCGAACGGCGAGTTCTTGGATTTGGAGCGCATGGTGTCGGCCACCACCTTCCACGGCGCCTCCGGATCGAACACCACGAGGTCGGCGGGCGCCCCCGTGCGCAGCCGCCCGGCCTCCAGCCCCAACAGATCGGCGGGCGCGCGGGTGACGCGGTCCAGTGCCTCCAACAGCGACAGCGCGCCGTTCTGCACCAGCTTCAGCGTCACCGGCAGCAGCGTTTCCAGCCCGATGCCGCCGAACTCCGCCAGATTGAACGGCAGGCGTTTGGTATCCTGGTCCTGCGGGCAATGGTCGGACGCGATGACGTCAATGGTGCCGTCCGCCAGCCCCGCGACGATGGCGCGGCGGTCCTCCTCCGCGCGCAGTGGCGGCGACAGCTTGGCGAAGGTGCGGTACTCGCCCACCTCCAACTCGTTGAGCGCAAAGTAAAACGGGGCCGTATCGCAGGTCACGCGCAGGCCCGCCGCCTTGGCCTTGCGGAGGATGGCGACACCCTCGGCGGTGCTGACGTGGGCCGCGTGGTAGCGCGCGCCGGTCATAGCGACCAGCCGCATGTCCCGTTCCAGCATGATGATTTCCGCCTCGCGCGGAATGCCGGAGAGGCCAAGCCGTGTCGCCAACTCGCCGGCGTTCATCGCGCCGGTGGCGAGGCTCGGTTCCTCCGGATGCTGGATCACAAGCAGATCGTGACTGGCGGCATAGGCCAGAAGGCGTCGCATGACCTGGGCGTCGGCGATCGCCTTCACGCCATCGGTGAAGGCCAGCGCGCCAGCCTGCCGCAACAGGCCGATCTCGGCCAACTCCTGCCCCGCCAGCCCCTTGGTGGCGGCGGCGTAGGTGAACACCTTAGCCAGCCCGATCAGGCGGGCGCGGCGGGCGACGAACTCCACGGTCGCCTCGTCGTCGATCACCGGGTTCGTGTTCGGCAGGCCCACCATCGACGTGATGCCGCCGGCCACCGCGGCGCGGCCCGCGCTCTTGAAGCTTTCCTTGTGCTCCTGGCCCGGCTCGCGCAACTGGGCGCGCATATCCACCAAGCCTGGGGCGAGGCAGGCCCCGCCGCAGTCCACGATCTCGGCCCCGACCGGCGGTCCGTCGTCGAACAGGCCGGGCGCGAAGTGGACAATGTGTTCGCCCTCGGTCAGCAGGCCGCCCGGCGCGTCCAGGCCGGAGGCGGGGTCCAGCAGGCGGGCGTTCACATAGGCGACACGGCCCGGCGCTCCGATTCCCATCAGACGCCTCCCCGACCGGCAAACGGCTGGTTGCGGCGGGCGTGGTCCAGGTTGTCCGCCAGTCGCGCCAGAACGGCCATGCGCACGGCCACGCCCATCTCGACCTGCTCCCGAATCACGCTGCGCTCGAAGTCATCGGCGACGTCTGAGTCGATCTCCACGCCGCGGTTCATGGGGCCGGGGTGCATGATGAGCGCGTCCGGCCGCGCCTGGGACAGCTTGTCGCGGTCCAGGCCGTAGAACCGGAAGTACTCGCGCACCGACGGAATGAAGTTGCCGCGCATCCGCTCGGTCTGAAGCCGCAGCATCATCACGATGTCGCAGTCCTTCAGGCCCTCGCGCATGTTGGTAAAGACCTCCACCCCCATGGCGGCGAAGGATCCCGGCGCCAGCGTGTTCGGACCGATCAGCCGGACCTCCGCGCCCATGGTCGTCAGCAGAATGATGTTGGAGCGCGCGACGCGGCTGTGCAGCACGTCGCCACAGATCGCCACGCGTAAGCCGTCGAGCCGCCCCCGGCGGCGGCGGATCGTCAGCGCGTCAAGCAACGCCTGGGTGGGGTGCTCGTGGCTGCCGTCGCCGCCGTTGACGACGGCGCAGTTCACCTTTTCGGCCAGCAGCTTGACCGCCCCCGATTCGGGATGACGCACCACCAGCACATCGGGGTGCATGGCGTTGAGCGTCACCGCCGTGTCGATGAGCGTTTCGCCCTTCGACACCGAGCTGGTCGACACCTGCATGTTTATGACCTCGGCGCCTTGGCGCTTGGCGGCCAGTTCGAACGAGGTGCGGGTGCGGGTCGAGTTCTCGAAGAACAGGTTGATGACCGTGCGGCCCGCCATACCGTCTGTGGCCTTTTCGAGGCCCCGGCAGCGGTCCACCTGCCCATCCGCGAGATCCAAAAGATGTCCGATTTCCGGGGGCGTGAGACCCTGGATGCCGAGGAGATCCCGGTGGGGAAAAAGAGTGTCCTTCATGGTGCGCGGACCATAGCCTCGGGGACCGGCGGCGGCAAGGCTCTCGGGCGCCGCTCGCCTGTCGCGGCGCGCGCAGCCGGCTCTTTTGGGAACCTGACACCCTCCGGCCCAACCCCTACGGGTTTCGCCCCTACCTCTCCAGGCGAACAGAGACATCGGTGTGTGAACCCGGCCCCGGTGTGTGCCCCCGGCCCCAACGTCGGCCTTGTCGGTCCGGCCTTACCGTCCGCCACCGAGCCGGGGACACTCGCTCATAGGCGCCCCGCTTGGGAGGCGCACTGGCCCCAGCCTGCGGCGCGCCCCGACATCTCAAGAGAGCACCGCAGGCTGGCATCGCCGCCTAGTCGAGCACCGTCTCCGAGGCGTCAAAGCCCAGCGTATTTTTACCGGGCCTTGGGCGCCCCGTTCTGAGCACAGCATCATGGGATGGGCGCACCGCTATGGGAGGGCGCCCCCCTTAGCGGTGCGCCACCTGTCGGCCCCCGGTCAGAACGTACTCCTCAACACAGGGGACGGCCGCGCCCATCCGGACCGGTTCGCCGATGGCGAGGCTTGGCAGAAGGGCCTCGCAGGCCTCCGGCGCAGGCATGGCCACGGTGGCCGCGCTGTTCGCTTCAAGAACGAAGGCGCGCAGGCACCCAGCGGCCGCGAAGGGCACCGGCTGGCCGGTCGCAACCGCCTCCAGCGCGCCCTGGCACAGATCCGCCTGCCCCACGTCGGGCGTTTCGGATGTGAAGGTGACCGGGATCCAGCCGGCGTCGGACGTCGGTGCCGGTGCGTCGTTCTGGGCCCAGGCCGAGTTTACCATGCCCCCGGCGCCCAGCGCGAAAGCGAGGGCGGTCACGGCGGCGGTGCGTGTCAACGCGGTGGTGGATCGACGCATGATGTCATCCTCCTTCTGTTGCAGGCTGGTGCAGGAACCGCATCGGGCCTGTTGAGTAAGAGGATGGGGATCAATCCGGCGTTTTCGATGCCCATGATTGGGCATTTCTGTGACGTCCCGAAACGCCGCGAGGGTATCACCGTAACAGTTTGGCCGCCGCGATCGGAACCCGACACACGACGACGAAACCTCAACTTGCGTCTCCGAACAGTCCGCAAGGCCGTTGATTATGGTTTCAAAACGACTGCTCGGCTGCACTTGCCGATCGGGCGACTCACGGGCCTGTTTACCCGACCGCCGCGCCACACGGCCGGGACTCGCGCCCGGACGGGTCAGCCTGATCGGATTATTTTGGCCGCACCCGTCTTACCCTATCAGTCGGCAATCACGTTCTCGACCTGCACCACCTCGTTGGCAATGGCCTCGCGGACCGTCGCCAGCGCGTACTCAAGCTCTTCGATCCGCTCGCGCATGAACCGCATTTCCTCGATCTCAGCCTTGGTCGGCGCGGCACTGGCCCCACCCGCCGCCAACGCCGTGGCGACATAGCGCGCACGCAGCTTCGCCACACGCCGGGCAAGGTCCAGCACCTCGGTCGGATGGACGTCGCCGACATATTTCGCGATGGCCGAGCGGGTCTGCTCCTCCAGCACATGGGCGAGATGGCGGTTGAACTGCTTGGTCGTCAGCCGTCCGGTCGGAAGACTGTCGGACTCGCGCGCACCCGACTCTCGGGACGCGGCGGCTTGGGCGCGGCGTGCCTCACGCAGGCTGGCCAGATCAGCAAACTGGGTCACGGACATGATCGCTCCTCACAGGACGATACAGAATCGTCATTCGGTCAATGCAACGGTCGTGCCTGTCGAATCGGACCGTACAGGGCCACCTTTCGGCCCAAGAAACCTGGACGTCCAACGCGGTCCCGGCAACTCCTGCCCATCGAAGCCCCCCCGACCGGGCAGCTCTTCCCCATCCGCCCCATCCGCGCAGCGCGACCCTCACAACTCCACGCCCCCCCGAGGCGACCGGCGTGATCCAGCTCCTCGCCCGCGCCGTATTTTAGGGCGATGCACCGGCGCGCGTCGAATCGTGCGGGCGGTTGGGGCGCCACGCGGGTCGCGTTGGCGTATCCACCGCCCTCATGACGTGCACCTCGGTCGTTGACACGCCAGGTGCGGCATGAACCGCGCATGGGGCGTGCTGTGACCCGGACCCCGAGGCCGCGCGGGCACCGTCGGTCTCGAAAGCGCGGTTTCGCGTGCCGTCGCGCGGACCTTTGGCGCGACTCCAGAGCCGCTGTCGACCGCCGCGTCACACCCACCCCCCAGTCTGCGCCTTTCGAAGGAGTAGGCGTTCCTTTAAATTTAGTGTATCACAGACACACGCCATGGCCGTGCGCCACAAAGGCACTCGGGTACTGTTGCTGAGTCGCACCGACATGCGGCACTCTAACGGACGGTCGAACCGGACCGACCCGTGGAGAGCAGGATTGGAGCTGAGGGGCAACGCAATGATCGTGAAACAGCGGGACGAAACGGCACTTGTGCACCTATGTGGATCCCTGACTCACGCTGATTTCGAACGATTCAGTGCCGTTCTCGACCAACTGGACCAGTCCGAGCCAGAATGTGTCGTTCTCGACATGACGGACGTAACCTTCATTGATTCCAGCGGCATCGGCATGCTGCTGATGGCCCAGGAACTCACCGAACATCGGGAGGGGCAGTGCCGCCTGCGCGGGGTGGGACCGGCGGCATGGTCGATTCTGGAGCAGGCGCACGTCAGCGACTTGATTGACGTCGAGGGCTGCACGACCACTATGCACCCGAACGGGTCCGCGGCCGCCTAAGGCTCACCGCAGCGCCGCCGCGCCGACACCGCAGACGGCGGCCGGTCGCCCCCCTGCCAAACGTCAGATCGCCCTTTGGCCGAGTTGCCACGGACGGCCAATTCGTGGTCGACTCGCATTCGCGATGCCAGCGTGCCTGTGGGCACCGGGTCGCGATGCAGCGACGCAACAGTCGAAAGAACGATGCTGACCGCCGTTCGGACTCCTTGGACGAACGCAGCCTTGGTATCGTAACAGACGTGTCGTCGAAACCGCCGCCCACCGAGTCTTGAGGGGATTCGGATGCGGGACGGAGGACCGACAGCACACCACGTCGGAGAAAAACGGGCGTCGGCGGGCTCTGAGCCGACGCGAGTTCAGTTGGGGCAAGAGGGTTCAGCCATGGATGCCACCGTTCACCGCATGGACGACCATCGGGAGTCCGACAGCCGCGCCGAGACCACGCATGGCTCCGCGCGCACCAACCACCCGTCCCAATCGCCGTCACAGGCCCGGCGCGTGCGCGCGCGCCTGAATGGTCTGCCGTGCCTTGTCTCGGTGACCGAGGACAGCGTTCTGAGCGGCCAGGTGGCCGTGACTCCCGTGGCGGGGGCGAAGGTCCCTCTGCCGCCGAAAGGCCGGCGCGCCATGCTGGAACTGGTCACCACGCCGGATGAGGCGGTGGGACAGGACCCAATCGAGCCGATCGAAATCACGGTGGCCGATTCCCACCCCCGCACCGGCCGGTTCACGGCCCGGCTTCTGGGCCTGTCCGAGGAACAGTCGCAGCTCCTCAGCCACGTCGTGGCCTGAGGGCTCCGGCCCACCAGACATCACGAAACCGACGGCGGGCGGCGTGCCCCGTGGAAACGCCGCCTGTCGCGCGAACAGACGTCCGCAACGACGTCTGAACGCACACGCGCGACCCGCTTGACCCCGCGCATAATGCGGGTATAGCGTACGTCCGTTGTGCGGCCCTTTGCCGCCGTTTGCGCTGCCGTTTCGGTCGCCGTTTTCGTGGGGTCTTTATGTCAGAGCTTGCGGGTCGCCGCTAAGCGCCTCGCCTCGGCGAGGCGTCTCACCGCATCACACCGGCCGACCGCGCGTTTGCGCGGCGCTGAGGGTGTGTGCGCGTTTGGCGACAGCTCGCACGAGACCCCACCCCATGAATATCTCAAGGACCGAACAGCGCGTGCTGCACGTGCTGGCACAGGGCGGGTGCATCCGCCATGACCGCGACCCGTCCGGGCGCATCGTTCACGTCACCTGCTTCACCCGCGACGGATACGGCTTGGCCGATTGCGACCTGCCGGTGTTCAAGCGACTGAAAGCCCGGCGCCTGATCACGTCCGTCAACGGCCAGCCCTACCGCATCTCGCGGGAGGGACGGCTGGCCGTACGCGCCCAACCGGACAACCGATAACCCGTGATACGGATCGGCCCTTGAGCGGATTCGTCCGTTCAAGGGCCTCCGCCGGGTCACGAAACGTGTACCGGAACCGATGCCGGCGCTATCGCGGCGACCCCTGTTCAGAGCGCCGCGTTGACCAGCACACCCAGGCCGAACAGGACCAGGACCACGCCGGACCCCTTGTTCAGCCAGACAAGCCAGCGCGGCGAAAACCGCGACCGCACCGAGCCTGTGACGGCCGACAGCAGGCCCCACCACGCCGCCGACCCGACAAACACCCCGACGATGAGCAGCCCGGCATCCAGCGACATCGGATTGCTGATCTGCACCGCCGTAATCGAAGCGAACACGGCCATGAAGGCCAGAATGGTGGCGGGGTTGGTCAGCGTAATCAGGAACGTCGACAGAAAGTCGCGCAGGAGGCCGTTGTGCGTCTCCGCCTCCACATTCGTGTCGGAGGGGGCGCGGATCGTGTTCCAGCCCAGGTACAGCAGGAACAGGCCGCCGACCAGGCTGAGCGGGGTCTGATGGTCCGTGAGAAAATCCGTGACCAGAGTCAGCCCCAGCGCCGCCACGGCGCCATAGAACGTGTCCGCAACCGCCGCACCGAGCCCGGCGACGAAGGCGGCCACCCGACCGTCCGCCAGGGCACGCCGGATGCACAACACGCCCACCGGACCAACAGGCGCGGCGATGGCGAACCCGATCACGAGTCCCTTCAAAAGCAACGGGTAATCCATGACCCTGCGGCGGCTGGGAATAGGGAGGGCGGGGTCGCCATCATCGCGGCCGAGGTCGCTCGACGCAAGCGGGGCGGCCCACTGGGCACCGGCGACCGCCTCTGAAAGGCGACCGAACCGCAGGCGCCCGCCCCGCTCAGATCAACGCTCCCCAGATCAACGCCGCCAGAATCAACGCCCCGACGCCGCCTTGCGACCACGCGGCGAACCGGACCCGGTCGTGCCGTCGGTGTCCGCACTCCCGTCCTCGGACGCCTTGGCGGCCTTGGCCTTGGTCTTCGAGGTCGCGCTCTTCCCGGAGCTGGCCGCCTTGGCCGTCTTCCCCGTGGCCTTGGTCGTCGCCTTGCCCGTGGCCTTCCCCTTAGCGGCGGCACCGCCGGAGCTCCCCTCGACGGCCCCGGTGCCCTGCGCCTTGGCCGCGTCCTTCTCGGCCTTCAGGCGGATCAGTTCGATGGCCCTCTCCAGCGTGAGCCCCTCGATATTCTCCCGGTCGGCCTTGAGCAGGGAGGCCCGCGCCTTGCCGTGCTCGACATAGGGACCGAACCGCCCGTCCTTCAGCGTCACCGGCTTGCCATCCGACGGATGGTCGCCCAACGACCGCGCCGCCATCCGCGTGCGCCCGCCGCTCTGCTGCGCCAGCAGATCCACGGCACGGTTCAGACCGATCGTCAGCACCAGAAGCGGATCGTCGTCCTTCGGCAGGGACTTATAGACGTCGCCATGCTTCAGGTACGGCCCGAATCGACCGAGGCCCGCCTGAATCATGGTGCCATCGTCCGGGTGCACATCCACGTCGCGCGGCAACGCGAGCAGCCCCAGTGCCACCTGAAGGTCCACGCGGTCCGCGTCCAGGCCGCGTGGCAACGAGGCGCGAGGCGGTTTCGGCCCCATCTTCGGCTTGCCGGCCTTGGTCTCGCCGATCTGCTCCTGCTCACCCAACTGGACATAGAGGCCGTAGGGCCCCTTGCGCAGGGTCACGGCCTTGCCGGTTTCGGGATCCGTGCCCAGCAGGCGCGGCCCGGCCGCGAGATCGTCCGCGCCGCCATCGTCCTCGTTCGTCGCGACAAGCTGGCGGGTAAAGCGGCACGTCGGATAGTTCGAACAGCCGACGAAGGCCCCGAACTTACCCAGACGCAACCCCAGACGCCCCTCGCCGCAGCTCGGGCAGGCGCGCGGATCCGGACCGGATTCGTCCTCCGGCGGCGGGAACAGGTGCGGCCCCAACTCGGCGTCGAGGGCGTCCAGAACCTCCGAGACGCGCAGCCCCTGGATCTCGTCCACCGTGCTCTTGAACTCGCTCCAGAACTCGCGCAGCACCGCCCGGTAGTTCAGCGACCCCGCCGAAATCTCGTCGAGCTTGTTCTCCAGATCGGCCGTGAACGAGTACTCGACGTAGCGGGCGAAAAAGTTCTCCAGGAACGCCGTCACGATCCGGCCCCGGTCCTCCGGCACAAACCGGCGGCTGTCCAGCCGCACATAGTCGCGGTCCTGAAGCACGGACAGAACGCTGGCGTAGGTGGACGGCCGGCCGATGCCCAGCTCTTCCATCTTTTTGACCAGACTGGCCTCGGAATACCGCGGCGGCGGCTGGGTGAAGTGCTGGTTTGATCGCACCTCGCGGCGATCCACCGCGTCGCCCTCCGTCAGCGGGGGCAGAATGCGGTTGGACTCGTCGTCGCTGTCGCCGCCCGCGTCCCCGATGTCGTCGCGGCCTTCGTGATAGACTTTCAGGAAACCGTCGAAGGTGATGACCGACCCGGTCGCGCGCAGCGTCGCCGCGCCGTTTGCCGCCGTCAGATCAACCGCCACCTGATCCAGTTCGGCGCTGGCCATCTGGCTCGCGATGGTGCGCTTCCAGACCAGTTCATAGAGCGCGAGCTGTTCCTTGCTGACATAGGGCGCCACCATGGCCGGCGTCCGGCCCGGGTCGGTCGGGCGGATGGCCTCGTGCGCTTCCTGGGCGTTCTTCGCCTTGGTCTTGTAGACGCGGGGGCTGTCCGGCACGTAGCGGGCGCCGAACTCCCGTTCCACGGTGGCGCGGGCGCCCTGGATCGCCTCCGGCGCCATCTGGACGCCATCCGTCCGCATATAGGTGATGAGGCCGACGGTCTCGCCACCAAGGGCGATGCCCTCATACAGACGCTGCGCCACGCTCATGGTGCGCGACGCGGAGAAATAGAGCTTGCGCGACGCCTCCTGCTGCAAGGTCGAGGTCGTGAACGGCGGCGCCGGATTGCGGCGAGCCGTCTTGCGCTCGACTTTGCCGACCGAGAACGTCGTCCCCTCGATGGCCGCGACGGCGGTCTGGGCGGCGGCGGCGTCCGGCAGGTCGAACTTGTCCAGCTTGGCGCCGTTCAGGTGAGTCAGGCGCGCGGTGAAGGGCTGACCGCCGGCGGCGGCCGTGGTGGCCATCAACGCCTCGACGGACCAGTATTCACGCTCCTTGAAGCGCTCGATCTCCGCTTCGCGCTCGCAGATCAGGCGCAGGGCCACCGACTGCACGCGCCCGGCCGAGCGGCTGCCCGGCAGCTTGCGCCACAGCACTGGCGACAACGTAAAGCCCACCAGATAGTCCAGCGCACGACGCGCCAGATAAGCCTCGACCAACTCCTGATGCAGGTCGCGCGGCGCCGCCATGGCGTTCGTGACAGCCGCCTTGGTGATGGCGTTGAACGTGATGCGGTGCACGGGCTTGTCGCCCAGCACCTTGCGCCCGGCCAGCACGTCGCGGACGTGCCACGAGATGGCCTCCCCCTCGCGGTCGGGGTCAGTGGCGAGATACACGGCGTCGGCCTTGCGCACCGCCTCGGTGATCTCGCGGACGTGCTTTTCGGACTTCGGACCGATCTCCCATTTCATGGAGAAGTCCTGGTCCGGATCAACGGCCCCGTCCTTGGCGACAAGATCACGCACGTGGCCAAACGACGCCAGCACCGTGAAGTCGTCTCCAAGGTACTTGTTGATCGTCTTAGCCTTGGCCGGGGATTCAACAACGACAACGCGCATGGGCGACGACAGCCTTTCGTCCTATCCGGTTGCGCCTCGCCGGCCGGCAGGTCGCCGTCCAGTCAAGGCCCCGTCACGAGCGCGACACGGCCGCCCGGCAACCGCTCTAGGCGGCCCGCCAGTTCCAGCTCAAGCAGCACGATCGCAACGACGGATACGGACAATTGGCAGCCGCGGATGATTTCGTCAACCGTCACCGGAGCCGGCCCCAGGGCTTCCAACACATCCGCGCGGGCCCTATCCAGTTCGCGGTCGGAGGGCACGGGGGCAGCGGCCGGCCTGAAATCCGCCGGGTCCGGCTCCCTCAGTGGCGCCCTCAGAAGGTCCGCGAGCCCCTGCAATACGTCATCTGCAGATTCTGTCAGGGTGGCACCGTCGCGCAACAGTCGGTTCGGTCCGGCGGCCCGGCCGTCCAGCGGCGAGCCCGGAACGGCGAACACCTCGCGTCCCTGCTCTCCCGCCAGCCGCGCCGTGATGAGCGAGCCCGAGCGCGCGGCGGCCTCCACCACCACAACGCCAAGCGATATCCCGGAAATGATTCGATTGCGGCGCGGAAAATGTCGCGCCTGCGGCGCTTCACCGAGCGGCATCTCCGAGACGATGACGCCTTGGTCCTCCAGGGCCGCATAAAGGCTATCGTTCTCCGGCGGATAGATCACGTCCACACCGCCCGCCAGCACCGCCACGGTCCCACCGGCCCCCGCCGCCGCCAGCGCCCCCTGATGGGCCGCCGTGTCGATGCCCCGCGCCATCCCGGAGACCACCAGCAGATCGGCCCGTGCCAGATCCTGGGCCATGCGATGGGCCAGCTTGCGCCCGTTCAGCGAGGCATTGCGGGCGCCGACGATGGCGACCCCGCGCAGGTCGAGCAGCGCCGCATGCCCCCGGGCGAACAGCAGCGGCGGGCTGTCCTCCACGGCGGCCAGGGCGGCGGGATAGCGGGCCTCGCCCTGTGCCAGCACGGCCACGCCGGCCCGGTCGAGCGCCGCCAACTCACGCTCGGCGACGCCCCGGGGACACACCCGCAGGGGCTTGCCACGCCCCCCGCGCCGCGCCAGCGCGGGCAACGCCTCCAGGGCAGCGGCGGCTGTTCCGTATTGGCGCAGCAGTCTGTGAAACGTGATCGGCCCGACGTTCTCGCTACGGATCAGACGCAGCCAGTCCAGGCGCTCCGCCGGGCCCAAATCCACACGCGAAACCACAGCTTCATGAATCATACGTGCATAATGACGGCGACACACGCAAAGAGCAAAGCGTTTTTCGGACCGGGCATACCGCCTCCGCTCCGGACGGGGAAGCGCAGCACGATCCGACGGCCTATGTAATGGTGTTCATGCCGGAGCGGGCGCGGGCACGCCCCGTTTGGAGCGGTGCCGCCCCCCCATATGTTGGAGCCCCTTTTGTTGGAGACGGAGAACAGCATGCGACGGGAAGACCAGCGCGGAGCGGGGCGCCGGACCACCCTTCACACACCACACCTCGTGCCGCTGGTGGTTCTGACAACCGGGCTGCTGATGACGAGTGCTTCGCCCGGCCGAGCCGAACCGGCGGACACCGCCGCCCCTCCCGATGCCACCCTGACCCTGACCATCACCCACGTCGCCAACGCGGACGGCACCATCTACGTCGCCGTCTATGACGATCCCGCCACATTTCTGGATACCGAGCAGAAACGCGTGGGCGCCAAGACCCCCGCACAGGCCGGGGCGGTCGAGATCACCATCCCGGACCTGCCGCCCGGCCGCTATGCCGTGGCCATGTATCATGACGAGGATGACAACGGCGCGTTCGACACCGGGCTGTTCGGCATCCCGCTGGAGGGGTTCGGCTTCACCCGCGACCCGTCCGTGATTCCGGAGCGCCCCAGCTTCGACGACGCCGCGATCACGGTGACCGCGCCGGAAACGCTGGCAACCCTGCGCATGCGGTATTCGCTTTGAGCCGCCCCGGGAGACTCTGGGCGCCCGCCTACCGGCGCGCCCGGAAAAACGACCGCAGCAGGGCGGCGGCGGCGGTCTCCCGCACACCGCCCACCACCTCCGGCCGGTGGTGGCAGGTGGTGCGCTCGAACACGCGGGCGCCGTGCTCGACTCCGCCGCCTTTCGGATCGTAAGCGCCGAAGATCAGCCGGTCCACGCGCGCCAGCGCGATGGCCTGGGCGCACATGGCGCAGGGTTCCAGGGTGACGACCAGGGTGCAGCCAACCAGCCGCGGCGTGCGCAATGCCGTGGCGGCCGCGCGCAGGACGAGCATTTCCGCATGTGCGGTCGGATCGGAGTCCGTCTCGACCCGATTGGCCGCCCGCGCCAGAACCTGCCCGTCGGCGTCTAGCAGAACCGCCCCCACCGGCACCTCGCCCGCCTGCCCGGCCGCGTCGGCCGCCGCCAGAGCCGCTTCCATGGCCGCCCCTATTGTCGAGGCCACGGCATTACCGGATGCCCCACCCCGCCCATCACCCGGCCCGGTCATTGATTGATTCCATCGATCAAAGTGGTCGAAATATTCCGCTTTATCACGCGATCGCACGGCGCCATGCTGCATCGCATCGCAACCGCCGCACAGAGGAGACTTTTCCATGCGTGTTCCCAACACCACCTTCAAGACCCGCGTCCGCAACGAGGCCCTGGGTGGCCCGAACCCGTTCGAGTGGAAGGACCTGCCCTCGGCCGAGCTGTTCGGCGGACGGAAGGTGGTCGTGTTTGCCCTGCCGGGCGCGTTCACCCCGACCTGCTCCACCAGCCACCTGCCCCGCTATGAGGAACTGTACGACGAGTTCCGCGCCCTGGGCGTGGACGCCGTGGTCTGCCTGTCGGTCAACGATGCCTTCGTGATGTTCCAGTGGGGCAAAAGCCAGGGCGCGCAGAATGTCTTCCTGCTGCCGGACGGCAACGGCGAATTCACACGCAAGATGGGCATGCTGGTGGACAAGTCCAATCTGGGCTTCGGCATGCGCTCCTGGCGCTATTCCATGTACGTCGAGGACGGCGAGATCCAGAAGATGTTCGTCGAGCCCGGCCACGACGACAACTGTCCGGTCGACCCGTTCGAGGTGTCCGACGCCGACACCATGCTGACTTGGCTGAAGGGCCGCGCAGCCGACAAGGCCGCCGCGTAGTCGCGGCCCCGCCCATGCGGGCGGGCAGCGCATTCGGGGGGCGTCCGCGCGGCGGGCGCCCTTTTTTTTTCCGCGCGTCCCTTTTTTTGAAGCACGGGGAGACGCGGCTTGTCATGATATAAAGATATCTTTATATGTAGATGCAGAGAGGCGACCAACATGGCCGCCTCGCAACGAACCGCGAAGGCTCCGTGTATGATCGCGACCATGGATCAGGTTCTGGCCGGGCTGCGCGCCGCCGGGGAGGAAACGCGGCTGCGGCTTCTGGCCCTGTGCGCGCGGGGGGAACTGACCGTAACCGACATGGTCTCGATCCTGGGCCTCAGCCAGCCGCGCGTCTCGCGTCACCTGAAGGTGATGTGCGACTCCGGCCTGCTGGAGCGGGTACGCGAAGGCACCTGGGTGTTCTACCGCCTCGCCGCGCACGGCCCCGGCCGCACCGTGGCGCGGGCCATCGTGGACCTTCTGCCGGAGGGCGACCCCGTGGCCGCGCGGGACCGTGAACGCCACAACGAGATTCTGCGGGTCCGGGCGGAGGCCGCCCAGGCCTACTTCCGAGCCAACGCCGACCAGTGGGACGACCTGCGCCGCCTGCACGCGGACGAACGCCGGGTGGAAGAATCCCTGCTGCACCTTCTGCCGCCGGAAACCGTGCGGGATCTGCTGGACGTGGGCACCGGCACCGGCCGGATGCTGGCGCTGTACGCGCCCCACATCCGCGAAGGCCTGGGCCTGGACCTGTCCCGCGAGATGCTGGCGGTGGCCCGGGCTAACCTGGATGAGGTGGGCGCCACCCATTGTCAGGCGCGCCTCGGCGACCTGTACCACCTGCCCTGCGAGGACGCCAGCCGCGACGCCGTGACCGTCCATCAGGTTCTGCACTATGTGGAGCGCCCGTCGGACGCCGTGCGGGAATGCGCCCGCGTCCTGCGCCCGGGTGGGCGTCTCGTCATCGTGGATTTCGCGCCCCACGACCTGGAAGACCTGCGCGAACGCCATCAACACCGCCGCCTCGGGTTCGCCCATGAGGAGGTCTCCGCCTGGTGCTCCGCCGCCGACCTGGACGTGGTCGATATCGTCGACCTGCCGGGCGGCGCGCTCACCGTGACTCTGTGGCTGGCCCGCCGTCCTCTGGAGGCCGCCGCCGAGCCCCGCACCGATCCCAGTGACGACTCCCGCGAGAAGGAGCACGCCGCGTGACCCTCGACCCCACCACCGCCGCCCGACCGGCCCTGACCTTACCGCTGTGCAACCACCTGCCCGACGACGTGAAGGTCTCGTTCGAGTTCTTTCCGCCCAAAACGGATAAGATGGCCGAAAGCCTGTGGGCCGCCGTCAAACGGCTGGAGCCGCTGGACCCGGCGTTCGTGTCGGTGACCTATGGCGCCGGCGGCTCGACGCGGGAGCGGACGCACGAGACCGTAACCCGCATTGCCCGTGAAACGGCCCTGAAGCCGGCCGCGCATCTGACCTGCGTCGACGCTACCCGCGAGGAGGTGGATACGGTGGCCCGGCAGTACTGGGACGCCGGAATCCGCCACATCGTCGCCCTGCGCGGGGACGCCCCGGACAGCGACGGCGTCTATCGGCCGACCCCGGGCGGCTACGCCTTCGCCGCCGATCTGGTGGCGGGCCTGAAGAAAGTCGCGGACTTCGAAGTCAGCGTCGCCGCCTATCCGGAGCCGCATCCGGAGGCGTCCAGCGCCGAGGCGGACCTCGACAACCTGAAGCGCAAGGTCGACGCGGGCGCCACCCGCGCCATCACCCAGTTCTTCTTCGATGTCGACGTGTTCAACCGCTTCCGCGACCGCGCCGCCGCCGCCGGCATCACGGTGCCGATCGTGCCGGGCATCCTGCCGGTAAGCAACTTCACCACCGTGACGAAGTTCGCCGGCATGTGCGGCGCCAGCATCCCGCAGTGGATGGCCGAAACCTTCGACGGTCTCGACGACGACGCGGAAACGCGCAAAATGGTCGCGGCCATGGTGGCCGCCCAGCAGTGCCGAGGCCTGGCGGCGGCGGGCGCCGACCAGTTCCATTTCTACACCCTGAACCGCGCGGACCTGACCTATGCCATCTGTCATGTGCTGGGGGTACGGCCGCCGATGCCCGTGCCCTCCCCCGCGATGGCCGAGGCCTGACGGGGCCGAGGCGCAACCGACATTCCCATCCCGAGCGCCCGCACGGACCGACCGTTCCCGCGTGGTGGCGGTTCGCCGCCCGGGCGCCGTCGGGCGTGCTGCGCCCTCGGGATGAAGCCCTTTCAGACAAGCAGGCAGCATCCATGAGCGACTTTCTCGACCACCTGTCCCGCGACGTTCTGTTGTGCGATGGCGGCATGGGCTCCCTCGTGCAGGCCATGGACCTGTCCGTCGAGGGGGATTTCTGGGGCAAGGAGAACTGCACGGAGGTTCTCAGCCTGTCGCGGCCGGACGTGGTCCGGGAGGTGCACCAGAAATACTACGGCGCCGGCTCCGACGTGGTGCAGACCAACACATTCGGTGGCTCGCCCATCACTCTCGCGGAATTTGATCTCCAGGATCAGGCGTTCGAGATCAACAAGCGCGGCGTGGAGCTGGCCCGTGAGGCCGCCGAAACGTTCACCGATGGCCGCCGCCGCTATGTGCTGGGATCCATCGGGCCGGGCACCAAGCTGCCCAGCCTCGGCCACATCGACTACGACAGTCTGGAGGCCGCCTTCACGACCCAGGCCGAGGGCCTGATCGCCGGCGGCTGCGACGGCGTGTTGGTCGAGACCTGCCAGGACCCGTTGCAGTTCAAGGCCGCCATCAACGGCATCAAGGCCGCACGGATCACACAGAATCAGGCCGGCGTGCCGATCTTCCTTCAGGTCACGGTGGAGACCACCGGCACCCTGCTGGTGGGCGCCGACATCGCCGCCGCCGCCACGGTGGCGCAGGCGCTGGGCGTGGACTCGTTCGGCATGAACTGCGCCACCGGTCCAGCGGAAATGGCCGAGCATGTGCGCTGGGTCTCGGAAAACTGGGGCGGATACATCAGCCTGCAGCCCAACGCGGGCTTGCCGGAACTGCGCGACGGCGCCACGTTCTATCCGCTGACCCCGCGTGAGCTGGCCGACTGGCACCGCCGCTTCATCGCCGAGGACAAGGTCAATCTGGTCGGCGGCTGCTGCGGCACCACGCCGGAGCATATCGCGGCCATCGACGCCATGCTGCGCGACACGGCGCGCGCGGGCTCGCACCGCCCGGCGGCGCAAACGCGCACCACGGTCTGGGTGCCCTCGGTCGCCTCGCTGTACTCCCGTGTCGAGCTGCGCCAAGAAAACGCCATCCTGTCCATCGGCGAGCGCTGCAACGCCAACGGCTCCAAGAAGTTCCGCGACCTGCAGGACGCCGAGGACTGGGACGCCATCGTCGGCATCGCGCGCGATCAGGTGAAGGACGGCAGCCACACCCTGGACGTCTGCACCGCCTTCGTCGGCCGCAACGAGATTTCGGACATGACCGAGGTGGTCACGCGCCTGCGCGGCTCGGTCAACGCACCCTTGGTGTTCGACAGCACGGAAACGCCGGTGCTGGAAGCGGCCATGAAGCTGTATGGCGGCAAGCCCATCATCAATTCGATCAACTTCGAGGATGGTGAGGAGATTGCCGCCGAGCGCCTGAAGCTGGCCCGCAAGCACGGTGCGACCGTCATCGCCCTGACCATCGATGAAGACGGCATGGCCAAGACGGCGGACAAGAAGCTGGAGATCGCCAAGCGGCTCTATGACTTCGCGGTCAACCAGCATGGCCTGCCGCCGGCGGACCTGATGTTCGACCCGCTGACCTTCACCATCTGCACCGGCAACGAGGACGACCGCAAACTTGGCATGGAGACGCTGGAGGGCATCCGCCTGATCCACGAGGCCCTGCCCGAGTGCCAGATCGCGCTCGGCTTGTCGAACATCTCCTTCGGCCTGAAGGCGGTGGCCCGGCACGTTCTGAACTCGGTGTTCCTGGACCACGCGGTGCGCCACGGCATGACCGGGGCCATCATCCACGTCGCCAAGATCAAGCCGCTGCACGCCATCCCGGAGGCCGAGGTCAAGGCCGCCGAGGCCCTGATCTACGACAAGCGCGAAGAGGGCGGCCCGGATCCGCTGCAGGAGTTCATCCGCCTGTACCAGGATCGCAGCGCCGAGACGGAGAAGAAGAAGGAGCGCCCGGCCGCGGTCGAGGAGCGCCTGCAACAGCGCATCGTCGATGGCGACCGTCAGGGCCTGGACGCCGATCTCGACGAGGCCATGCAGAGCCATGCACCCCTGAAGATCATCAACGAGTTCCTGCTGGGCGGCATGAAAGTCGTCGGCGAGCTGTTCGGCGCCGGCAAGATGCAGCTTCCGTTCGTGCTGCAATCGGCGGAAACCATGAAGGCCGCCGTCGCCCATCTTGAGCCGCACATGGAGAAGATCAAGGGCCAGGAGAAAGGCACGCTCGTGCTGGCCACGGTGAAGGGCGACGTGCACGACATCGGCAAGAACCTCGTGGACATCATCCTCACCAACAACGGCTACAAGGTCGTCAACATCGGCATCAAGCAGCCGATCGCGGCCATTCTTCAGGCGGCCGAGGAGCACAAGGCCGACGCCATCGGCATGTCCGGCCTGCTGGTGAAGTCCACGGTCATCATGAAGGACAACCTCGTCGAAATGACGCGGGAGGGCTGGGACACGCCGGTCATCCTGGGCGGGGCCGCGCTGACCCGTGCCTTCGTCGAACAGGACTGCGTGGCCGCCTACGAGGGCGGCCGGGGCCGCGTGGCCTATGCCCGCGATGCCTTCGACGGTCTGA
Source organism: Roseospira marina (assembly GCF_014197855.1). GTDB lineage: Bacteria > Pseudomonadota > Alphaproteobacteria > Rhodospirillales > Rhodospirillaceae > Rhodospira > Rhodospira marina. The sequence goes on along the minus strand of NZ_JACIGJ010000004.1, from coordinate 329,672 downwards.
CCCTGATGAGCAAGGTGATGGAGGGCGACTTCGACGGCTATCTGGCCGAACTGCAGGAGAAACGCGCCAGCCGGCCGTCCCGCAAGAAGAAGGCGGAGCCGGAGGCGCTCGACATCCCGGAGGAGGCCCGCACGCGCACCAACCGGCCCGTCGAGGCGGAGGAAATCCGCCTGCGCCGCCAGGAGCTGCACGCCGACATCGCCCCGCCGGAGCCGCCGTTCTGGGGCGCCCGCGTGCTCGAAACCTCGATCGCGCCCAAGACGCTGGTGCCCTACGTCAACGAGAACACGCTGTACCAGTTCCAGTGGGGCATGAAGAAGAGCGGCCGCACCCTGGCCGACTGGAAGGCCTGGGCGGTGCAGGAGCTGCGGCCCATCTTCCACGACATGGCGCGGCGCTGCACCGAGGAGGGCATTCTCAAGCCGCAGGCGGTGTATGGCTACTGGAAGGCCGCCTCCGAGGGGGATGCCGTGGTCCTGTTCGAGCCGGATGGCACGACGGAGGTCGCCCGCTTCGCGTTCCCGCGCCAGGACCGGCCGGGCGGGCTGTGCCTCGCCGACTTCTTCCGCGACATCAACGACCCGCAGCGCGACGTGATCGGCCTCCAGGCCGTGACCATGGGCGCCCAGGTCTCCGAGGTGGCCCGCCAGTGGTTCGCCGAGGACCGCTACAAGGACTACCTCTACCTGCACGGCATCGGCGTGGAGATGGCCGAGGCCCTGGCCGAGGTCGTCCACAAGCGGATCCGGGGCGAGCTGGGCTACGCCAGCGAGGACAGCCGCGAGATCGAAGGCCTGTTCAAGCAGGACTACCGGGGGTCGCGCTACTCCTTCGGCTATCCGGCCTGCCCCAATCTGGCCGACCAGCACCGGCTGCTGGAGCTGCTAGGCGCGGATCGGATCGGCCTGTCGCTGACCGACGAGGATGAGTTGGTGCCCGAACAGTCCACCTCGGCCATCGTCATCCTGCACCCGCAAGCGAAATACTTCCGGGTGTAGGAACCGCCCCCTCAACCGAACCCGTCACCGGCCGCTCTCGGTCCACACGTTCTCGGTCGCGCGCACCGTGGCGTAGAACGCACCGAGAGCGGCCATGACCGTGGCGTGGACATGGTCCGCCGGAACATCCACGCCCTCGAAGCTCTGCGGTCGGGCGGCGCAGGCGTCGTGGACGACGGTCACCGCGTAGCCGAAATCGGCCGCCGCGCGGGCGGCTGCGTCGATGCACATCTGGCTCATGGCGCCGCAGATCACGACGCGGTTCACACCGAGCGCGTCGAGCCGGTCCTTCAGATCGGTGTCCCGAAAAGAGTTTGCCTTGCGCTTCAGCACCACGGGCTCGTTGGCCTGCGGGCGGACGCTGTCGTGGATCGCCGCACCGGGGGAGTTGGCGGCGAAGAACGGCGCGTCCGGCGTGGGAAACTCGTGCCGAACATGGAGGATGGGCGCCCCCCGGTCGCGCCACGCGGCCAGCAGGCAGGCGGCGTTAGCGGCGGTGCTGCGCGCGCAGCACTGGATTCAGGCGCACGCGGGCGAGGTCATCACCCTGGGTCATCTGGCCGCCACGGCGGGTGTTCAAACGCCAGATGGGGCTGACACCCGGGGCGTACCGCCGGCGCTTCGCCACCCGAAGCGCGGCCCCTTGACGCCGGGCCTCCACATCCGGGGCTGGCCCCGATGAACGGACCCTTGTGCAAACAATATCGCCAAGGGGCAAAAATTTATTGTAAAACAGCAAAACCGGTGACACTGTGACGGCCGTCCCGCGCTTGAGAGGATGCCGCGATGCGCAACCTGGATCACATTCGTCGCCTGAGCCACGCCCTCCGCTTGGTCGTCGCCTTGGGCATCGTGGCGTTTATCGCCATGCCTGCCCTCCTCTGGAGCGAACCGGTCTGGCTGCGCACGACATCGACCCTAAGCGAGCATATGCCGGCGACCCTGGCCGTCTGGCAGCAATGGGTCGGAGGGGCCGTCGCCACGGCGGGCGGGTTGGTCGGAGTCTGGATGCTGTCGGCGCTGTGGCGCTTGTTCGGGTTGTACGGCCAGGGCCGAATCTTCGAACGGGACAACGTGCTGGCCCTGCGTCGGTTCGGGCTCGGGCTCATCGCGTACGCGCTGACGTCCGTCGTTCTCACGACGCTCCTTGTGCTGATCCTCACGATGACCGCACCGGTGGGACAGCGAATCCTTGAAGTTACCGTCGACCATGGTCAGGTCAGCACGCTAATCCTTGGCAGCGTCTTCCTGGTGATCGCCCGGGTCATGGATGAAGGACGCCTCCTCCGGGAAGAGCAGGCCACCATCATTTGAGGCCGGTGGCGGCCTTGGGGGAGCATCCTCGGGGCGCGGCGCGGGTTCGCGCCCCCACAAAAAACAGGACCCGGAATTGTGGCCATTGTCGTGACCCTGGACATCATGCTTGCGCGCCGAAAGATGAAATCGCGCGACTTGGCGGCGGCCGTCGGCATCACCGAGCAGAACCTGTCCCTGCTCAAATCCGGCAAGGTCAAAGGGGTGCGCTTTTCAACGCTGGAAGCCATCTGCGCCACCTTGGAGTGCCAACCGGGCGACATCCTCGTCTGTCAGCCGGACGACGAGCCCGCACCGACGGAGGCCCGTGGTCAACGCCCCTGAGATTGCCCCGGGCGGTACGAGACCTATATCGGGGGACAGCAGGGGTCGCCGGCGTCGTCGCGACGCGGCGGCCCGTTTCGCATCCCTCCGGCTGGAGACTCCCATGAGCGACGTGAAAATCCTGGTCCTGTATTATTCCATGTTCGGGCACATCGAGACCCTGGCCCGCACGGCGACCGAGGCCATCAATTCGGTGGACGGCGCCGAGGCCGTGCTGAAGCGGGTGCCGGAGCATATCCCCGACGATGTCCTGGCATCGTTCGGCGGCAAGACGGACCAGTCGGCGCCGGTGGCCGATCCGGGCGAACTGGCCGACTACGACGGCTTCCTGTTCGGCACGCCGACGCGGTTCGGCAACATGACCGGCCAGATGCGCAACTTCTTCGACCAGACCGGCAAGCTGTGGGCCGAGGGCAAGCTGATCGGCAAGCCGGCCGGCGTGTTCACCTCCACCGGCACCGGATCCGGCAACGAGACCACCATTCTGTCGATCATCCCGACCCTGGTGCATCACGGCATGGTCTTCGTCGGCCTGCCCTATTCGGCCCCGGAGCTCACCGACCTCAGCGAGGTGCGGGGCGGCAGCGCCTATGGCGCAAGCACCCTGGCCGGCAGCGACGGCAGCCGCCAGCCCACCGAGAAGGAACTGAGCCTGATGCGCTTCCAGGCCAAGCACCTGACCGGCATCGCCCAGAAGCTGAAGGGCTGATCCGGCCGCCCCCTACCCCGCCCCGCCTAAACTGCCCCGCCTAACCTGCCAGGAAATCTGCCACCATGTGGTTGATCTCGGGCGTGGTGAACATGGGGGCATGGCCGGCGTCGGGCACCTCATAGACCGTGCAGCCGGGGCCTCGAGTTTTCATCTCCTCGACCGTGTCGGGCAGCAGCAGATCCGACCGGGCCCCGCGCAGCACCAAAACCGGACAGCGGATCAGGTCCCACAACACCCACAGATCCAGGTCCGTGGCCTCGACACCCTTCATGGGGTCACCGATGGCTGGATCCTGATGGCGGCGCCAGCGGCCGGATCCGTCTTCCAGCGGCACGGTCGAAAACCGCGTGAACGCGGCCCAGTCCGCGTCGGTCATCGGGCCGAAATCGGCGTGGACCTCACGATAGTGTGCCTCCGCCTCGTCGAGGTTGGCGAAGGTCGGGGCCGGCGCCGTGGTGTAGGCGGTGATCCGCTCCAGCGCCGCCTTGGGCACGAACGGCCCGACATCGTTCAGCACGAGGCGGCGGATCGGCGACAGCGGGCTGGCGGCGAGCAGCAGGGCGATCAACCCGCCCATGGACGTGCCGACCCAGTCCACCTCATCCGTCCCCGCGCGCGCGATCAGCGCCGACATGTCGCCCACGTAGTGTGACACCTGATAGCCCGACGAGTCGGCCAGCCAGTCGCTGTTGCCGCGGCCGAGCACATCGCAGGCCATCACGGTGCGACCGCCCGCATCCAACAGCGTTGCTCCCAGGCCGTCGAAGTCGTGGCTGTTGCGCGTCAGGCCGTGCACACAGATCACGGCCGGCAGGGCCGGGTCCGGCGTCTTCGGCCGTACCCCCCAACGCCGATAGGCCATGCGCTTCAGCCCCTCCTGCCGGGCGCACAGAACATGGCGCGACGCGGCCTCGCTCTCTTTGGTGTCCATCACGGGAAGTCTCCTCTGCTTTGGCGCGCGGCACGGTCACCCGATCGCCGGCCCCATCAGCAGGTCCGGCAGCCATGTGGCCAACCCCGGAAACACACACAGGATCACGATCGCCAGGGCCATACAGACCACATAGGGAAACGCACCCCACAGGATGGTCGGCAGCCGGACGTCCGGGGTGATGCCGTTGATCACATACAGGTTCAACCCGACCGGCGGCGTAATCAAGCCGATCTCCATATTGATCGTCAGGACAACCGCAAACCAGTACGGATCGAACCCGGCGCCCACAATGATCGGCAGCAGGATCGGCGCCGTCATCAGGATCACCGCCACCGGCGGCAGGAAGAAGCCGGCCACCAGCAGGAACAGGTTGATCATGGCCATCAGAACCCAGCGGTTCACCTCCATGTCGGCGATGGCATGGGCGATCGACTGGGTCACGAACAGGCTGGAGAGCGCATAGCTGAACAGCTCCGACGCGGCGATGATCATCAGGATCATGACACTTTCCCGCGTGGCGTCGGACAGCACGGTCCACAGCCGGCGGACGCTCCACATTCGGTAGATCAGCACCACCAGCACGAGGCAGAACAGCGCGCCGACACCGGCCGCCTCCGACGGCGTCGCGACCCCGCCATAGAGCACGTACAGGACCCCGACGATGATGAGCAGGAATGGCAGCACCTTGGGCAGGATCGATACCTTCTGCCACAGGGTGAACCCGCCCGCCGACAGGCCCGTCAGCGCGTACCCCTTGCGCCACGCATCGAACAGGGACCACGCCATGAACAGCGTCACCAGCAGCGCCCCGGGCACAAGCCCGGCGAAGAACAGGCGCCCGATCGAGGTTTCCGTGGCGATGCCGTAGACGATCATGGTCACGGACGGCGGGATCAGGATCCCCAGCGTCCCCCCGGCCGCGATGGAGCCGGTGGCGAGACTGGCCGGATAGCCCCGCTGGCGCATCTCCGGAATGCCCATCTTGCCGATGGCCGCGCAGGTCGCGGGCGACGAGCCCGACAGCGCCGCGAAGATCCCGCAGGCCCCCAGGTTGGAGATGATGAGCCCGCCGGGCACCCGGTACAGCCAGCGATCCAGGGCCTCGTACAGGTCCTTGCCGGCGGGGGAACTGGCCACCGCCGCCCCCATCAGGATGAACATCGGGATGGAGACCAGCGTGAAGTCGCCGATGCCGGCGTAGAACGTCTCGGCGATCACCGACAGGCTGAACCAGCCGTCGAACCAGACCAGATAGGCGATCGCGACGATGCCCAGCCCGAACGCGACCGGCACCCCGAGCGCCAGGACAACAACGGTGGTCGCGCCGATCAGGGCGCCAATCAGAATCGGATCCATGGACCGTCGTCCCCTTGCTCCGGTCTCAGCGTTCGTGCGGCTGCATGCCGAACGGCAGGTCCCGTCCGGTCAGCAGCGCCAGCACATCGGCCACGTATTGCAGACAGGTCAGCCCCAGACCCACCGGGATGGCGGCGTAGGGAATCCACAGCCGCGCCTTCCATACCGAGGCCGAACGCCAGTCCTCGTGGTAGGCCTCCAGCGTCAGCGTGAAGCCCTTCCACGCCAGCACCCCGCAGAACAGCAGCCCGATCAGCGCGGCCAGCAGCGCCAGCGCGATCCGGCCCCGGTGCGGCAGGAACAGGGGGATCAGGTCCACGTTGACGTGCCCGCGCAGCATCAGGACGTAGGGACAGCCGACGAACGTGGCGGCGACCAGCGCATAGGTGACGAAATCGGTCTGCCAAAGCGTGCTTTCGTTCAGCAGATAGCGCAGCACGACCATGTGGCAGACGACGAGCACAGATGTGGCGACCAACAGGGCCGCCGTAACGCCGCACGCACGGGAAACGGCCTTCACGGCCGCGAGAAAGGCATCCATGAGCATGAATCCGTCGGCATGAATCGGCCGCCCGCCGGGCCCATGGCGGGACGGCGGCCTGCCATCCCGCCCGGTGTCCAACCCGGCGTCGGGGAATGCGGCACGGTCGCGACTATTCGACCGCCAGCGCCTTGTCGAGCAGGGCACGCCCGCCCTCGACCTGGGACGAGAACGCCGCGTACGAGGTCTTGTCGGCGATCGCCAGCCACGCCTTGAACTGGTCCGCGTCCATGTGGGCGATCTCCACGCCGGCATTCTCGAAGGCGGACACCATCTTGCCGTCGACCTCCTTCGCCGCCTCGTAGGCGTAGTACTCGGCCTTCTCACCCGCGGACTGGAACGCGGCCTGCTGCTCCTCGCTCAGGCTGTCCCAGGTGCGCTTCGACATCAGGATCGGCTCGTACATGAACCACAGAGCATAGTCCCCGGGCGGCGTGAGACACGCGACCTGCTCATAGATCCGGTAGGACAGAAAACTGCCGGAGGAGGTGTTGGCCCCGTCCAGAACGCCGGTCTGCAAGGCGGTGTAGATCTCGCTGCTGGGCATGGAGGCGATCGACGCCCCGGCGCCCACCAGCATCTGCTCGAACGCGGGACCGGCGGCGCGCATGGTCTGCCCGGACGCATCGTCCGGCGCCACGATGCAGTGCTCCTTGCCCACGAAGCCGCCCGCCAGCCAGGTGTCGGCCAGCACGACCACCCCGGCTTCGTTGATGATGGCCTCGATATCGTCCATGAACGGCGAGTCGTTCAGACGCAGCGCGTGCTCGTGGTTCTTCACCAAGCCCGGCATCAGGGTCGCGCTGAACTGCGGATGCTGCCCGCTGGCGTAATCGAGCGGGAAGGCCGAGATGTCGAGCACGCCCTTGACCATGGCGTTCCACTGCTCGCGCGGCTTGAAGAGCTGGGCGCCGGGATAGACGCGGACGTCGATCCCGACATTGGCCGCCGCGACCTCGCGCGCGATGATCTGCACCATTTCGTCACGCAGATCGCCCTTGCCGCCGGGCCACTGGTGGGAGGCCTTCAGCGTGCGAGCGGAGGCATCGGAGACGCCGCTCATCGCAATCAAGGCCGTCGCGGCGGCGGCCAGGGCAAGCCCGGCCACACGTGTGGTCTGCATCATGCGTTTCTCTCCCTATCCGTCGTTCTTCGTCGGTTCGCCCGGCTTTCAGACCCGTTCCGAACCGGTCGCGGCCCGGTAGGGTACATGAGTGTAGACACAAAATTCCCGACAAGGCCAATCGGTTTGCGCGCGCAGCGGCGGACACACCCCGTCCCCTTGTAATAGGGTGCTGCCGAGGCGCCCCCTGCGGGTCCGCTTGAACCCCCGGGTCGGGCATGGCATCAAAGCGAGCCCCGATAACGCAAACGGCCCGGTCGCACGAACGCCGGGCGCAAGGGAGGATCCACGCCATGCCGCTCGATACCACGCCCCAGACCGATCCGTTTGCCCTGGCCCAGGCGCTCAGCGGGCACCACCTGATCGATGGGCAACTGGTTGCCGCCGCCTCCGGGCGCACCTTCGACGTGGTCAATCCGGCCACCGGCGCCGTCATCGGCCAGGCGGCCGAGGGCAACGCCGACGACGTCGAACGCGCCGTCCAGGCCGCCGCTCACGCACAAACCGCGTGGAAGCGTCTGCCCGCCCGCCAGCGCGGGAAACTGGTCACGGAGTGCGGCACCCGCCTGGCGCAGCACGCTGACGAACTGGGCCGGTTGATCGCCCTGGAGACGGGCAAGGCCTTGCGGACGGAAAGCCGGGTCGAGGCCGGCGTCTTGGCCGACATGTTCCTGTTCTTCGGCGGGCTCGGCTCCGAGCTGAAGGGCGAAAGCGTGCCCTTCAATCCCGACATGATGACGGTCACCGTGCGCGAGCCGGTCGGCGTGGTCGGCGCCATCATCCCGTGGAACGTGCCGCTGCTGCTGATGGCGATGAAGATCGCCCCCGCCCTGGTCGCAGGCAACACGGTGGTGGTGAAGTCGGCGGAAGAGGCGCCGCTGACCGTGCTGCGCGTCTGCCAGATCATGAACGAGATCCTGCCGCCCGGCTGCTTCAACATGCTGTCCGGCTTCGGCCCCGACTGCGGCGGGCCACTGGTCGCCCACCCGAAGGTCGCCAAGGTCAGCTTCACGGGCTCGGTGGAGACCGGCCGCATCGTCGCCCGTGCGGCCGCCGACCGGCTGATCCCGGTCACGCTGGAACTGGGCGGCAAGAGCCCGATGATCGTCATGGACGACGCCGACCTGGACCGCGCGGTCGAGGGCGCGATCACCGGCATGCGCTTCACCCGCCAGGGGCAGAGCTGCACCGCCTCATCGCGCATCTACGTGCACGAGGCCGTCCATGACGCCTTCGTCGCGAAGGTGCGCGCCCGCGTCGACGCCATGGTGATGGGCGATCCGCTCGACGAGGCCACCGACATCGGCACCATCATCTCGCCGCAGCAGTTCGAGAAGGTGCAGGGCTATATCGAGGCCGGCAAAAAGGCCGGCGGCACCGCCATCGCCTGCTCCCGCCTGCCGCAGGATCCGGCGCTGAAGAAGGGGCTGTTCCTGCAGCCGGTCATCTTCACCGACATCGGGCCCGATGCCCCGCCGGCCAAAGAAGAAATCTTCGGCCCGGTCGCCTGCGTGTTCAAATTCCGCGATTACGAGGCCGTGATCGACGAGGCCAACACCAGCGAGTACGGCCTCGCCGCCACCATATGGACCCGCGACCTAAGAACCGCCATGAACGCCACCCAGCGGCTGGAAGCGGGCTTCGTACAGGTCAACCAGAACCTCGTGGTGCAGCCGAACCTATCCTACGGCGGCGTGAAGGCCTCCGGCCTGGGCAAGGAAGCCTCGCTCGAGTCCATGCTGGAGCACTTCACGCACAAGAAGACGATCATCATCAACATGACCTGATCGCCGTCCATGCGCACCCCCGCCTCGGCCGGCCGATCTTCCCCGCACCGGCCGAGACGGGTGTCCTACCCCTTGAACAGATCGGCGTGCTGTTCGCGCAACTGGGCTTTCTGGACCTTGCCCATGGTGTTGCGCGGCAGCTCCTCGACGAAGAACACGCGCTTCGGCGTCTTGTAGTTCGCGAGATGCTCCTTGCAGTGGGCCATAATGGCCGCCTCATCGGGAGCATCCTCCGCCGCCGGCACGACCACGGCCAGCACGCCCTCGCCGAAGTCCGGGTGCCGCACCCCGATCACCGCGCTCTCGACCACCCCGGGCAGGTCGTCGATCACCGATTCGACCTCTTTCGGATAGACGTTGTAGCCGCCGGTGATCACCAGATCCTTGGCCCGCCCAACGATGAACAGATAGCCTCGCTCGTCGATCCGCCCCACATCGCCGGTGCGGAACCAGCCATCGGCCGTGAAGTCCTCGGCCGTTTTTTCGGGCAGGCGCCAATAGCCCTTCATGACGTTCGGCCCGCGCACCTGGATGTCACCGATTGCGTCGGTGACCACAGGTTGGTCCTGCTCGTCGGCCACGCGGACCTCGACCTGCGGGAACGGGAACCCGACCGAACCCGGCCGCCGCTCCCCGTCGTAGGGGTTCCCGGTCAGCATGCCGGTCTCGGTCATGCCGTAACGCTCCAGGATGGCGTGGCCGGTGCGGGCGCTGAACGCCTCGTGCGTTTCCGCCAGCAGCGGCGCGGAGCCGGCCGTGAACAGCCGCATGGCAGCGCAGGCCTCGCGATTGAAATCCTCGCCCGCCAGCAGGCGCACATAGAACGTCGGCACGCCCATGAAGGCGGTCGCGCGCGGCAGGTGCCGCAGCACCTCCGCCCGATCGAAGCCGGGCAGCCAGATCATGGACGCGCCGGCCAGCAGCACGCAGTGGCAGGCCACGAAGAGGCCGTGCGCATGGAAGATCGGCAGCGCATGCAACAGCACATCGTCCGCCGTAAAACGCCAGGATTCGACCAGATCCAAGCCGTTGGCCGCCAGATTGCCGTGCGTGAGCATGGCGCCCTTCGGCTTGCCGGTCGTGCCGCTGGTGTACAGCATCGCGGCCAGATCGTCGGCGGCGCACTCGACCATGGGGAAGTCGGCCGGCGCCTCCTCCGCCGCCTCCGCCAGCGTTCCGGTTCCGTCCGTATCCAGCGTCAGCACCAGCGGCCCGTCGTGTTTGGCCGCGATGCCCTCCATGATCGCCACATCCGCCGGCCGGCAGACGATCACGGACGGTTCCGCGTTACCCACCAGATAATCGACCTCGTCCGGGCGATAGGCCGTGTTCATCGGCAGGAACACGAATCCCGCCCGCAGGCACGCCAGATACAGGAACAGCGCCTCGGGTGACTTATCGACCTGCACGGCGACACGATCGCCCTTCGCCACGCCCCGGTCCGCGAGCGCCCGGGCCATGCGGATCGCGGCCGTCTCCGCCTGCGCATAGCTGTAGGAGCCGCCGTCGCCGGTTTCCAGCAGAACCCTGCTGCGATCACCCGGAATCCGGGACTCCATCAGGGCGTACAAGGACTCGGACATCGCTTCAACCTCTCGGAACAGCGTGACGGAACGACGCCTTATACACACACCCTTTCCCCGAGGCAAAAGCGGGCCTACGGTGTCCGGCACCCACGTCGTAGCGAGGGGACTCCCGTCCATGAATCTCAGCCAGCCCTATCTCCTGTTTCTCGGCGATGCCGCCGACCACCTCGCCGCCAAGACCGCGCGCGGCATCCAGTATTGGCGTCCGAACGCCTGCGTGGGCCAATTGAGCCTGCCGGGCTGCAAAACGGACCTCGGCCTGCCCGAAATGACCGTGGAGGAGGCGGCCGCACGCGGCGCCGCCACCCTGGTCGTGGGCGTGGCCAACCGGGGTGGCATCATCGGGGAAAGCTGGCGAGCGGTGTTCCGGGACGCGCTGGCCGCCGGGCTCGACATCGCGGCGGGCCTGCACAACCGACTGGCCGACATTCCGGAGCTGATGGACGCCGCGCAGGAGCACGGCCGCGTGCTACACGACGTCCGTCATCCGAAGGACACCTTCCCGGTCGCCCACGGCGTGCCCCGCCCGGGCAAGCGCGTGCTGGCGGTCGGAACCGACTGCTCGGTCGGCAAGATGTACGCCATGCTCGCCATGGAGCACGCGCTGAAGGCGCGCGGCTGCAAGGCCGATTTCCGCGCCACGGGCCAGACGGGCATCCTGATCGCCGGTGGCGGGGTGAGCGTCGACGCGGTGGTGGCGGACTTCATCTCCGGCGCGACCGAAGTGCTTTGCCCCGGCAACGACCCCGACCACTACGATCTGGTCGAAGGCCAGGGCAGCTTGTTCCACGCCTCCTACGCCGGCGTCTCCCTGGGTCTGCTGCACGGCGCGCAACCCCAATACCTCGTGCTGTGCCACGAGCCCGGCCGTCCCCACATGCGCGGCCTGCCAGGCTATTCCCTACCCGACCTGGAAGAGTGCATGGCGCTGAACCTGCAATGCGCCCGGCTGGTGTGCCCGGACGCCCGGTTCATCGGTGGCTGCTTCAACACCTCGGCGCTGGACGACGACGCCGCCCGACGCGAACTGCACAACGCCAGCGAGCGCCTCGGCCTGCCGGTCGTGGATCCGGTGCGCACGGGCGTGGAGCCGCTCGTGGATCGGTTGCTCGCCGATGCCTGAGGTTCGCGTCGACATCGAGCGCTGGCCGATCGCTGGCGGCTTCACCATTTCGCGCGGCACCCGCACGGAAGCGGTCGTGGTCGTGGTCACGCTCACCGAGGGCTCGGTCTGGGGGCGCGGCGAGAGCGTGCCCTACGCCCGCTACGGCGAGACCCCCGACGGCGTGGTCGAGAGCATCCGGGGGATTCAAGACGCCCTCACCGGCGGCCTGACCCGCCAGCATCTTCGCGACCGTCTCCCGGCGGGTGCGGCACGCAACGCAGTCGATGCGGCGCTCTGGGACCTGGAGTCGAAGCGAACGGGCCGGCGGGCCTGGGATCTGGCGGGCGTCGCAGCCCCGCCCGAGCGCATGGTCACGGCCGAAACCCTCTCCATTGCCGCCCCGGAGGCCATGCGCGACAAAGCCGCCGCCCTCGCCGATCGTCCCCTGCTGAAGATCAAGGTGGGGGCTGAGGGTGCACTGGAGCGCATCGCCGCCGTGCGCGACGGCGCGCCCGCCGCCGACCTGATCGTGGACGCCAACGAGGCCTGGTCCCTGGACCAGCTTCGGGCCGCGCTGCCGGCGTTGGCCCGCCTGCGCGTTGGCCTGCTGGAACAGCCCTTGCCCGCGGACCAGGATGCCGCCCTGGTGGGCCTGGAGGCGCCGGTGCCGCTGTGCGCCGACGAAAGCGCCCATGTCACCACCGATATCGAACGGCTCGCCCCCCTGTACGACGCCGTTAACGTGAAACTCGACAAGACCGGGGGCCTGACCGAGGCGCTGGAGATGACGGCGGCGGCACGCGCGACCGGCCTGGGTGTCATGGTGGGCTGCATGGTGGGCACATCGCTGGCCATGGCGCCCGCCACCGTGATCGCCAGCGGCGCCGATTTCGTGGACCTGGACGGACCGGTGCTCCTGGGCAAGGACCGCGTGCCCGGCATCGCCTACGACCGGGGCTGGATGAGCCCGCCGCCCGGCGCCCTGTGGGGCTGAGGGGAACGAGGCGACCGGATACGTACAGCGGCCCGGGGCGCGCGGGGCTCCGGTCGCCCGCCCGAGGTTCGCTTGCGTCCTCCGGTCCCCTTTTTTTTGCGCCAAAGGGCGCAAGAAACCGCTTGCAAACCGTCCCCCGGATCGTCTAACCATTCGTCCCCGGCGCGATGGCGCCGGACCTTGGGTCCCCATCGTCTAGAGGCCTAGGACACCGCCCTTTCACGGCGGCAACAGGGGTTCGAATCCCCTTGGGGACGCCACGCTTTTCCCAAGCGTGTCAAAGCTTTAAAAGCCGCCCTCGGGCGGCTTTTGTCGTTCGTACGGAAAATATACGGAATGGACGTGCCGGAACGGGGCCGGACGGTTCGGGACGCACCAGACGCAATGGTGCCCGCTGCAATCTCGGCATGTTGCCTTATAGAGGCGTCAGCCCCCCGAACAGGTCCTCCGCGCCGGGGGCGTCGGGGTCCACCGCCAAGGTGCTAAACCTCCGGCATCAGATGCCTCGACCATCCTTGCGGTCGCGGGCCACTCTGGCGCAACCCAGCACCCACCGTGTCAGGGCAGGCAGGGGCACCGGCTAAAGCCGCACCAGCCCGAACCACGAGACATGGGTAGCCAAACCGACCGCCAGCGCCCACACGAGGAGCGTCGCGAGCAGCCACACGATGGCTCGATCCCCGCCAAGCACCGCGCCCAGCGCCGTCGAACCGACCATGCCGCCGACAAAGGTTATCACCAGGAGGCCGACGGCCTGCTCCACCGAGGTGCCATAGTCATAAGCCACAAGGAAGGCGACCGAGAACAACAGCGCCAGCACGCCCGTCATATCGACGAGGACCCCGAGAAGTTGCCAGCTGCCCCGATAACCGTTGAGCCGCGCGCGGATCCACCTCTGGTTTTCGAAGCGCGCCATGCTGAAGAGAACTGACAGCACGGCGACGATCGTGTCTGGAAGAAAGTCCGCCATCTATCACGCCCCACTACCTCGTCCAGTCGGCCGAAGCGGAATTCAAGCAAGGATTGTTCTGCTGATGCAACAGGGCGGGCTTCCGCCATCGCCTCCCGTGTCGATCCGCACCGGCCACGTCCGACAATCCCTGTCCCGCCATCCATGACGCAGATCGTCGGCTCGTTTAACGAAACGTCCAAAACGACACACGGGCCCATGGCTGCGATCCCCTTCATGGCCCTTGGTCCTGTGGCACGTTTGACGTGACCCCGTGCCACGCGGGAGGGGCGCCACAGACAGATTAAGCCCTGTCTAAGGCCTCGTGGTCCGGATCTCTGAGAAAGCAGTCGCGCAATCCGAGCGCCCCGGTGGTACCGAAGCCTGTGTGGAGCGGCAAGGGCCCCCTGCTGAAGCCACTTCAGGCCACATAAGACAACTCTTTGCGCGAAGGGCTGGGTTGTGCCATCTTCCGGCCGCTTGCCAGTGTGAGGCCAAGCGGCGCGCCGGTATCCGGCTCTATAATAGGCTGGCCATACAACTCCATCCGATGCTTCAGCGCTCACGTGCCATTCAGCAGCAGGAGGGCAGCAGTGAAAGCGGATGGTGGCATATGTACGGTCCCACCCGATGAACTCCATCCCCGGTGGTCCTCCCCACCGCTCAGAAACGGTCGCCTCTGATGATCGTCCGTTTTGAGGTGTCGTGAGTCGCGACATCCACGGCAAGGTCATCGCACGTCGTCTCTGCACAACGGCGAGGGGAAGAGCACGGTGATCCTCGTCACGGGTTTGTGTCGGTTGTTTGAGTGCCTAGTTTTAAGGAGGCTGGCATGGGTTGGGCAGGGCCTTCGCACGCCGCATCGGTAAAGCCCAGGCGCCGCGGGCACAGATCGGTCGGAAGCCCCGGGTCGGCACGATGCGCCCGGCGCTTCAACGGACCGGGATGAGCCGGGGGGGGCCTCCGGCATGGTCGCGAGCAAGGGTACAGAGTGTCCGAGCGGAGGGCACGGTAAGGGCTGTATTGCGAGTATGACGTTCACGATGGTTTTAATCTGTCCCAAACAGCGGCTCGGCCCCTGCCGACGCCGCCGACCCCACCAGACGGCCATTGATTTTGCGGTCTGCCAAGGGATGGTCGAGAGGGCGAGACGAACGGTATGCCTGCCATGACCAGAGCCAGCGTTTGCTTGGCGGGGGGGACTCTCCAGGTCAATGTCGACCGCAGCGATCTCGCTCTCGATGACTTGTGCGGTTTTGCGAGCCGCCGGAACCCTAAGCGCCCCTTCATCTTCGTCAGCCGCGTCCTCGGACGGCACCTGCCGGTGCAGCCCCGCGTTATGCGGATGATCCACCGAAAGCTGGCCGCCAAACTGCCGAACGATCTGCCGGGACCGGTTGTGGTGATCGGAATGGCCGAGACCGCCATCGCCCTTGGGCACGGCATCCAGGACGCCTGGCAGACCCTGGCCGGACGGCAGGACCTCCTTTTCCTGCATTCGACCCGGTACCGTCTGGCGGACCACCGCGTGCTCGCGCGCTTCGAAGAGAGCCACAGTCACGCCACGGGTCATCTGATCTATGAGCCGGCCGCACCCGCCGATGCCGCGCTGTTCGCAGCGTGCCGGACCCTGGTTCTGGTTGATGACGAGGCGTCGACCGGTTCGACGTTTATTGCCCTCGCCGACGTCTGTCGTCGGCACATGCCGCATCTGTCGCAGATCGCATGCGTTACCATCACGGACTGGATGGGCCACGCGCGAAGGGAAGAGGTGCGCGCCGAACTGCCCGCCCCGACGGTATTTCTCTCCCTGCTTGAGGGACGCCATTCCTTCAGCGCCGCGTCGGATGCCCGCGCGCCCAGGATGCCGGATGTGACGGGCAACGGAGAGGTCAAGGATGCGCTCATCCCGGTGAATTGGGGCCGTCTCGGCCTGCGCACGCCGCGTCCCCTGCCGGATCATGTGGCGGCGATCCGGGCCCGGCGGGGTGAGCGGATCCTGGTGCTGGGCACCGGCGAGTTCGTTTACCCGCCGTTCCAACTCGCCCGCCGCCTTGCGGGCATGGGCGCCGACGTCCGGGTGCAGGCCACCACCCGTTCACCCATCCAGGAAGGCACAGAGATCCAAGGCATCCTGGAGTTCCCGGATGCCTACAACGATGGCATCCCCAACTTCCTCTACGGTGTTCGGAACGGACAGTACGACCGCGTTCTGGTCTGCTACGAAACCCCGCCGGAGACCGCCCAGACGGGGCTGCTCGCGACCCTTGGGGCCGAACCCGTTTTCTTCAACGCGCCCGGGGCCTGATATGCGACGCATCGTCTTCGTGGATCTGGACGACACCCTTTTCCAGACCCATCGGAAAAAGCCGGCGGCCGACCACCCGGCCGCTATGGACCGTGATGGCCATCCGCTGTCCTTCCGATGCGGGCGCCAGGTCGCCTTTTTTGAGTGGCTCGCCAGGGATGCCACGGTGATTCCGGTCACGGGCCGCAACGTCGACGCCTTTCGGCGGGTGACCCTCCCGTTCGACAGCCTTGCGGTCTGCTCGTTCGGTGGCGTCATCCTGGCGGCCAACGGTCAGCCGGATCCCGTGTGGCACGCGCGCATGGCACAGGCGGCGGACAGAACGGCGCCCGTCCTGCAACGGCTGCTGGAGGGTGTCGCGGAGGCGGCCGCCGATCAGCGCGTGGACGTCCGCTATCGCATCATCCAGGACGCGGGGCTTCCGCTCTACATTTCGGTCAAGCTGAACGCGGGAGATGTCGAGGACATGTCGCGGTTGGGGACGGCCATCACGTCTTTCGTTCCGGACGACTGGACGATCCACCTGAACGCGACAAATCTGGCCGTGCTGCCCCCGTTTCTGGGCAAGGCCGCAGCCGTCGCGTATGTGCAGGCCGCCCTTATCGGCGAGGAGCCGGTCCTGACGGTGGGGGTGGGCGACAGCCTCACCGACGTGGCGTTCATGGGGTTGTGTGACTTTGCGGTGGCGCCGTCCGACTCCCAGATCATGGCCGCGCTGTCGGCTCGGACGCCGCTGCCCATGGCTGCGGGGGCATGATCGGCATGATGGGACTGGAGCACGGAGTCAGCGGGAGCTATGACCCGGCGGACGTGAAATTCCTCCTCAAGCCTGTGCGCATGGACTTCGTCGATGTCGAGGCAAAGGAACGGGCGATCCAGAGCGGCCGGCGGCACTACAGCGAAATGCTCGCCCCGGAAAGCGCCCCAACGCCCGCCTACATGCGGGCGTTCGAACAGGCCTTCGACGCCAACCGGGGGCGCGTGGGCCGGGATATCGCGCGCCTCGCCAAGGCCTTGGCCGCGCGGGGCGGCGAGGAGATCGTGCTGGTCAGCCTGGCCCGGGCGGGCACACCCATCGGCGTTCTTCTCAAAAGAACGCTTGAAACCTTGGGGCGGACGGTGGCGCACTACTCGGTCTCCATCATTCGCGACCGGGGAATCGATCGTATCGCCATGCGGGCGATCCTCGCGCAGCATGCGACCTCGACGGTGGTCTTCGTGGATGGCTGGACGGGCAAGGGGGCCATTGCCAACGAACTCGCCGAGACCCTTGCCCGCGATCTTCCGGAGCTTGTCGACGCCCCGCTGTGTGTCCTGTCCGACTTGGCGGGAAAGGCGGACATCGCCGCCGGCGACGAGGACTATGTCATTCCCTCCGCGATCCTGAACGGGGTGATCTCGGGGCTCGTCAGCCGAACGGTCCTGAACGCCGATGTCGTCGGGCCGGGGGATTTCCACGGCTGCGTCATTCTGGATCATCTGTCGGAGCGCGACCTGAGCCGCTGGTACGTGGATCAACAGATGGCGGACGTTCGTGTCTGTCTGGCCGATGCCGAACCGGCCGCCTGGACGCAAACGGAACGGTCGCGGGCCTCCGCGGTGTCGCAGGCCTTCGTCGAGGCCATGCTCGCCCGCAGCGGGATCGGGGACAGAAACAGGATCAAGCCCGGCATCGGCGAGTCCACGCGGGCCCTGTTGCGACGGGTTCCCGAGCGGCTTTTTGTGCGCACTCCGACCTCGGAAGACACAGATCATTTGGTCTCGCTCGCCGCAGAGCGGGGCCTTGCCGTGGAGTTCGATGCCGACCTCCCTTACTCGGCGTGCGCCGTCATCCGGACGTTGGGGGACGCATGACCAACACGCACCTTCGCCTTGGGGCCAGTCTGTACATTCCCGCCACCCGGCCCGATATTCTCTCGATCGCCAATGGCGACCGGCACCCCGGTTTGCGGTCCGTCATCCTTTGCACGGAAGACAGCATTCTGTATGGCCAGGTCGAGGCCGCCCTGGACAACCTGCGCCGATGCCTGCCGCAGATCAGGACGGATCGCCGCGCGCTCGTGTTCGTACGCCCGCGTGACACGGCAACGCTCTCGCGCATTCTGACGATGCCCGGGGTGGAGCGGATCGATGGGTTCGTCCTCCCGAAGGCAACCGCGGACAGTGTGTCCGCGTGCGCCGCAATGACGCCCCGGCGCTTTCACCTGATGCCGACCTTGGAAACCCTGGAGGCTTTTGACCCCGGTGGAATGAGCGCGCTTCGGGACGTGCTGTCGGCACCCGATCTCAAGGAGCGGATCCTGGCCCTCCGCATCGGTGGAAACGACCTGCTGAATTTTCTCGGCGTTCGACGCGGGCCCGGCCGGACGATCTATGACACGGCCGTGGGGCCCGTGATCGCGAACCTGGTCGCGATCTTCCGGCCCTACGGGTTCCCGCTCACGGCACCGGTCTTCGACGAGTTCGGCGATTCCGAGACCCTCACGCAGGAGGTCATGCGCGACCTTGAGTACGGGCTCGTGGGGAAAACCGCCATACACCCCTGTCAGATCGCAACCATCGAGACGTGCTATCGGGTGCAGCGAAGTGATCTTGAGGCGGCCGAAGCCGTCCTTGCGCACGACGCCCCGGCCGTGTTTCAGATCGATCAACTCATGTACGAGCCCGCGACGCATTCGGAATGGGCGAAGTCCATTGTCGTCCGGGCGTCGATCTATGGGACCGTCGACGCCCGACGGGATCCGGCGCCACCCCAATGGACACCTCCTTTAAGCGCGCCCGTAAGCGGCGAGGTCGACACGGACGCGCACCACACAACGGTCCTTCACGGACGGCTTTGAGCCGCCGTCGCGTGCTGTTGGAGTGCCGCCGTCGGCCCTTGCGGCCGGCCGCGGCCGAGCGATGCGTGTCGTTCTCCCTTTTGAGGACTGAACCAAATCCCGAGCGATCTGGATCAGATTGCGACGACAATCGACATCAATAAAACTTAATTTAAAGCAAATCTCGAGCAATCTGGACCAGATTGCGACGACGATTTACGTGTATAGCAAAAAAGTGGGGCGCTTTGTATCGCCCAGATGCCCCGCACAATGCGCCAGGCCGCCGGTTGGCGTGCGTGATGCGCCGCCACGCCCCCCCCTCCCCCCGGCCAAGCCGCGCCTGACCGTACGGCTGTACATCACAGACCGCAAGCACATTCTGCCCGTTGCGCCGAACCTTCTGGCCCACCTTCTGGACCGGCGGAACCTTTACACGCCCAGATGGCACGCCAAATTTTTGCCTTGTTGTATCTCTAGACAAAGGGGGTAACGCGAACTATCTGTCAAAGCGGATTGGGGTATGATTTAAAACCGACGCACTACAGTCGACCTTTGCAGGTGGACCGAGTGGAAAGGTTTTGGTTATACTTCAATTTAGCTTGGGAGGGCGCCGCCGATCGCAATGGAGCGTGCCGTCGTTCTCCTGGGGACAAGCGCTATGGCGTCGAGGTCTGTCGTGACCCTGTCGCTCATTTTGGTCTTTTCAGGAAATCCTGCATCCCTGTTGAGCGGATCGGTTTGAGTGGTGTCGGTGTTGAAGGTTTCTGTTGCAAATCTCGACCTTTTGGGCTCCGCCATATCTTGGCGGGGCGAGCCGGTGCTTGCTGAATGCTGCTCAATACATCCCCGTACAGTGCTGGCCTCCAGTCTGTGACCTTTGAAGAGAAGGACGCGGCCGCGGGGTGGACCCTCTGTCGATCGATGGTCGGCTAAGAGTGGGCTCCTTTGCCGTGTTTCGACCCACACACAAGCGGAGAAGAAAACGATGGCTGTTTCCCTATCCAAAGGCGGCAATGTCTCCCTGAGCAAAGAGGCGCCGGGCCTCACGGCCATTGATGTCGGCCTGGGCTGGGACGCCCGCGTGACAGACGGTTCCGCCTTCGACCTCGATGCCTCTGCCTTCCTGTGCAACGAGGGCGGGAAGGTCCGCAGCGATGCCGATTTCATTTTCTACAACAACAAGGTCTCGTCCGACGGTTCGGTCGCCCACCAAGGCGACAACCTGACGGGCGAGGGAGAGGGAGACGATGAGGTCGTTTCGATCGACCTGGGCAAGGTTCCGGCGGACGTTCAGAAAGTCGCCTTCACGGTCACGATCCACGAGGCCGAGGCCCGCAAGCAGAGCTTCGGCCAGGTCAGCAACGCCTATATCCGCGTTGTGAACAAGGCCGACGGGAAAGAGATCGCCCGCTACGACCTGTCCGAGGATTACTCCACCGAGACCGCGATGATCTTCGGTGAGCTTTATCGGCACGGCACCGAGTGGAAGTTCAAGGCCATCGGGCAGGGCTTCGCAGGGGGGCTCGCGCCACTCGCCAAGAACTTCGGTGTCAACATCGGGTAAGGTCTCGCACAATGAGTGTAACGCTCACGAAGGGGCAGAAGATCAGCCTGTCGAAGGACGGCGCGTCTCTGACCTCCATATTCATGGGGGTCGGTTGGGATGTCGCCAAGGGCGGCTTCTTTAGGCGAAGCAAGGACATCGACCTTGATGCGTCTTGCTTGGTCTTCGACGACGCCGGCGGAAAGGTGGACGAAATCTGGTTCCGCCAGCTCAAGGGAATGGGCGGGGCGATCCTTCACACCGGCGACAACCTGACCGGGGCGGGTGATGGCGACGACGAAACCATCAAGGTGGACCTGTCGAAGCTTCCCGCCTCCGTCAAGTCGTTGGTGTTCACGGTCAACTCGTTCCGAGGCCAGACCTTCGACAAGGTGGAAAACGCCTATTGCCGTGTGGTCGATGATGTGACCGGGACCGAACTGGCAAAGTTCAGCCTCAGCGAGTCCGGCCCCCACACCGGCATGGTGATGGCGAAGATCTACCGGCACAATGGTGAATGGAAAATCCACGCCATCGGCGAGAAGACGATGGGGCAAACCTTTCACGACATGATGCCGGCGATTCAAGCCGCTCTGTAGAGCCGGTCGGCCTTGATCCTGAGTCCGTCGCAGGATCAAGGCCTCGCGCCGTGTCGGGACGCCGGTGCGCGCGCATCGGCCGACAGAGCGGATGGTGAGGGAGTGGATGGAGATGTCTGCGGTTGTCCTGACACCGGGTGCGAACACGGGCATTGCCGCAGGCGGGCCTGTGAGGCTGGCCGTCGGATGGGATCCGAAATCTCTCCCCGGGATGGAGGTCGACGCTTCGGCCTTTATGGTCGGGGCGGACGGAAAGGTGCCGGATGACCGGCACTTCGTATTCTATGGCGCGCAAGCCTCGCCCGAAGGATCCGTCCGCTTCCGTCCGGACGCGGCCACCGGCGCCGAGAGCGACACCCAGGCGTTCGACGTGGCGCTGAGTCAGGTGCCCGCCACGATCGACGCCATTGATGTCTGCGTCACCATCCACGAGGGTCAGGCCCGCGGCCAAAGTTTTGACAGCCTGAAAGGTGTGTTCGCCCGGCTGATCGATCCCTCATCGGGGCAGGAGCTCGCACGCTTCGATCTGCCGGTGTCGGGCATGACCGAGACCGCGATCACGCTGGTCCGGCTGTACCGCCGGAATGGCCAGTGGAAGATGCGCGCCGTCGGGCAGGGTTTCGCGGGCGGACTTGCCGCGCTGGCGACCCACCTGGGTGTCGAGATCGATGCGCCGGAGCCGGCGCCAGCGCCTTCTCCGACCCCAAAGCCCACATCGGCGCCAGAGCCGGCGCCTGATACAAAGCCGGTCTCCCTCAAGAAAGTCACCCTGACCAAAACCGGCGCCACCTCCCGAATCACTCTGGACAAGCGGGGCAGCGGCATCATCCGGGTCACGGCGACCTGGATCGATAACGGGGACAAGAGCTCCAACAATGACGATCTGGATTTGCGCGCGGGCCTGCGCATGCCGGACGGCTCCATGCAATGGCTCGCCGCGTCTCATCCCGGTGATCTGACGACGATGCCGTATGCGCGTCACCTGGGCGACGTCCGCACCGCAACGAAGGACGCCCCCGGAACCGAGATCATCGAGGTGGACGCCGGCATCTCCCACAAGGTCGGGGGGCCTGTCGCGATGGTGTTTAGCGTTTACAGCGCCGTCTCGAACGGCGCGGTCTCCATTGCCTCTCTCAAGCCGGTCATGAGTGTCGAGCACGGCGACAAGATCGTCACCTGTGCCTACGACTTCCCGGACGGTGCGCAGGCAAAGGGGGTCTATACGTACGTGATTGGGACGGTCCTGATCGACGGCGACGATCTTGACGTTCGCCTGTCCGGTCTTACGTCCCCCCCCCGAAGTGAGAATACGCCCTGGATTGAAGGCGACGGACGGAGCCTGACCGTGACCTTCGACGGGCCCGCGGTCTTCAAGAAGGGCCGAACCCTGTTCGCCCGAATGATGAGCTCCGGAACCAAGAAATACGCGAACGTGTAGCGCCGGATCAGGTGGTGTTGAAATGACAGAAGAGACCCAGACATGACCCTTCTTACCCTTGGCGCCAACGCGCCCGTCCCTGCTGGCGACCTGTCGGTTCTGATCCGGCACGGATCGCTTTCCGGCGCCGAGATTGATGTCTCCGCCTTTCTGGTCACGTCCGCCGAAAAGGTCCGGTCAGACGCGGACATGTGTTTCTACGGTCAGCCTTCCGTCGCAGATGGCGCAGTCACGCTTGCGGGCTCCGGAAACGGGGAGACACGGTTCGCGGTCGCGCCAAGCCGGATCCCGGCCGGCGTGGAGAAGGTGATCTTTACCGCGACCATCCACGAGAACCGGGCCACCTTTGGCCAGCTTGCGGACATCGGGGTCGATGTCAGCGGGGTTCAGGGACAGATTCCGTGCGCGGGGATGACGGAAACGGCGCTGATCCTGGCGGAACTCTATCTGCGCAACGGAGCCTGGAAAGTCCGGATCGTTGGGCAGGGCTTCAACGGCGGATTGCCCGCGCTGGCCACGCATCTCGGGGTGGAGATCGCCGATCCCGCGCCTGCGCCGGCCTCCCCGCCAGCCTCCACCGCACCGACCCCGGCGCCGAATACTGTGAATCTGTCCAAAGTTTCCCTGACGAAGCAGAACAATGCCGTCAACCTGAAGAAGGATGATGGCCGTTTCGGAAAAGTCCGAATCAACCTGAATTGGAATCAGAAGACCAAGAAGAAGGGGTTCTTCTCACGCGGGTCGTCAGGGATCGACCTGGATGTTGGCGCCTTCATCGAGACCCACGATGGGAAACGGGACGTCGTCCAGGCGCTTGGGAATGCGTTCGGCGATTTTTCCAGGCCCCCCTACGTCAAGCTGCTCGGCGACGACCGGACCGGTGCCGTGTCGGACGGCGAGTGGCTTGAAATCAACGGCGACAAATGGTCCGAGATCAAGCGGGTCCTCGTCTACGCGTTCATTTACGAGGGCGTTCCGAATTGGCAGGAAACCGACGGTGTGATCCGGATCCTGGTGCCGGGTCAGCCGGAGATCGAGGTCCGGATGAACGAGTTCGGAGATCGGCGCGCCATGTGTGCGGTCGCGCGCCTTGAGAACGATGGTGGGCAGGTCCGCGTGACACGTGAGGTCACGTTCCATACCGGTCAACGCGATATGGACGAAGCCTATGGCTGGGGCTTCCGGTGGTCTGCGGGCCGCAAATAAGACGTAATGGGGTACGGGACGGCGGCGGATGACGGGGACGCCCCCCGGTGACCGCACCGTGGATCCGGCATCACGCCGGGCCGCCCCCCGATGATACAACCGAGAATCGAAAACGGAGAAAGAAAACCATGTCGTTCACAGAATGGGTGAAGAAAAATGTCACAGACGCCCGTGACACCCTGAACGCCGAAATTACCAAATTCAAGAGTAAGGACCTGATGGAGGCTGTCGTCGCGGGGTGCGCGCTCGTCGCATATGCCGACGGCAATGTATCGTCCGAAGAAAAGCAGAAGATGATGGGCTATCTGAAAACCTCGGATCAGCTCAAGGTCTTTGACTCGAACGATGTCATCAAGACGTTTCAGAAATACGTTGAAAAATTCGAGTTCGACTCCACCATCGGGACCGGCGAGGTCATGCAAGCGGTCGGCAAGTTCCGGGACAAGCCGCAGGCCCAGCTCATCGTCCGTGTTTGCTGCGCCATTGGGGCCTCCGACGGAGACTTCGATGCCAATGAACGGGCGGCGGTCCGTCGCATGAGTTCCGAACTCGGTCTGAACCCGTCCGACTTCAACCTGTGATCCTCCCAAGGATATCGTCATGGGCCACTTCGGTTTTCCAGTTGAGACGGTTGCGATCTTTTTCGGGGCTATCAGCCTTTCCGTCTTCATGGACCTTTTCGCGCACCGCAAGAACAAGGAGATCTCCGTCCTCGATGCCAGTCTTTGGTCGGTATTCTGGGTCGGGCTCGCCGTTGCTTTTTACGGCTACCTCTGGGTTCGCTTCGATAAGCAGTGGGCGGATCTGTATCTCGCCGGTGTCGCGTTGGAGAAATCGCTCTCCATCGACAACCTGATGGTTTTCATGGCGATTTTCGCGTCCTTCGGCATCCGGGGTGCGTTGCAACACAGGATCCTGTACTGGGGCATCATTGGAGCACTTGTGTTTCGGGCTCTCTTCGTGGCCGCGGGCACCGGTTTGTTCCAACTGACGCCTTGGGTCGGTTTCATATTCGCCGCGATCGTCGCCTGGTCGGGTTGGAAAATGCTGCGCGCGAGTGGCGATGATGAGGACATCGTCGACTACTCCGAGCATTGGTCGGTAAAAATGACCGAGAAAGTCATGCCGATCTTTCCGCGTCTCCACGCCGAACGGTTCTTTGTGACCAGGGCGATCGTCAAGGATCTGGCCGACGCCGACCCGACCATCCGCACGGCGAAGGACGCGGCGGTGTTCGCGACGCCCGCCTTCCTTTGCCTTATGGCGATCGAGACCTCGGATATCATGTTTGCGTTCGATTCCGTGCCGGCCGTGATTGCCGTGACCCAGGAACCTCTCCTGGTCTATGCGGCCATGATCTTCGCCGTTCTTGGCCTTCGGTCGCTGTACTTCGTGCTTGCCGCCTTGACCCGATATCTCGTCCACCTGGAGAAGGCGGTCATTGCCTTGCTCTTCTTCATCGCCTTCAAATTGACGGTGCAGTCCGGTGAGCACGTCTTTGGCTGGGATTTCCTGCACATCGACCCGAACGTGAGCCTTCTGGTCGTGCTTGGGACTCTGGCCGTGGGTGTGGTGGCGTCCTTCATCTGGCCCGAGAAGGAGGAGCCGGAGGGCGACGAGGAGACACAGCCGTCCGATCCGGCGCGGAAGAACGTCTCCTGATGCCGAAGGGGGCCGCCATCTTCGACTTCGACCGAACGTTGGTGCGGGAGGAAACGCTGGCAATGTTTCTCCGCACCGTTGTCGGCCAACGCACCTTTATCGCCGCATGCTGCGCGGCGGCGAGTGCGTCGGCCTACGTTCGCCAACGGCGGGTGGATGCTTTCCGGGCGGAACTCTTGCGCAGAACGCTGGCAGGCCGGACGGTCAGTCAGGCGAAAGACGCGGCCGAAAGGTTGTTCCCTCGGCTGCGTTGGATCGCCCAGACAACCGACGCCCTTGCCGGTCATCAGGACGCCGGGCGGCCGGTGCTCGTGGCGACGGGCAGCCTCTCCGTATACATGCCCACCCTGCTGGCCCTGAAGGGCATCGAGGTGGATGGGCTGTTGTCCACGGAGATGGAGGTCGACGCCGATGTCCTGACGGGACGGATGAAGACGCCGTCCTGCACCTGGGCTGAAAAGGCGCGCCGGGTGAAAGCCTGGCTCGCCGACAGCGAGGGCCCCGTGTGGGCCTATGGAAACCTGCCCCACGACGGGGCAATGCTTGCTCTGGCAGACCATCCAACGGTCTTGCCAACCTGAAAACGGAAACGGGAAGTACTATGGCCATTTCGTTGAACAAAGGCGGCAACGTCAGCCTTTCGAAGAGCGAACCCGGACTGAAGAAGATCATGATCGGTCTTGGCTGGGATGCTCGATCCACCGACGGCGCCGACTTCGACCTGGATGCCTCGGCGTTCATGTTGGGCGCCAATGGCAAAGTCCCGAACGACAACGCGTTCATCTTCTACAACAACCTGACATCCGCCGATGGGTCCGTCGAGCACACGGGCGACAACCTGACCGGCAGCGGCGACGGGGATGACGAGGCCATCAAGGTCAACCTCGACGGCGTTCCGGCCGACGTGCACGCCGTGGCCATCACGGTGACGATCCACGATGCGGAAGCCCGGCGGCAGAACTTCGGGCAAGTGAAGAACGCCTTCATCCGCATCGTGAATGACGAAACGGGCACGGAGATCGCTCGTTACGATCTGACGGAGGACTACTCGACCGAGACCGCGATGATCTTCGGCGAGATCTACCGTCACAACAACGAGTGGAAGTTCCGGGCGGTCGGTCAGGGATACGCGGGTGGCCTCGCCGCCATGTGCGCCCAATACGGCATCAACGTGGCCTGACCACGGCCACCCGTTCGGAGATAAAACCAATGCGCCGCCTGCCGGTTTACCTCGTGCTCGACATCTCGGGCTCCATGCACGGCGAACCGATTGAAGCCGTTCGCAACGGAATGCAGATGCTCGTCAGCACTCTGCGCACCGATCCCTACGCCTTGGAGACCGCTTTTCTGTCGGTGATCATCTTCGATGACAAGGCCCGGCAGGCGGTGCCCCTCACGGAATTGATGTCGTTCCAGCCGCCCACCATTGAGGCGGGATCGACGACGTCCCTGGGTGACGCGCTCAGGGTGACGAAAGAGTCCATCGAGCGGGAGGTCCGAAAGACCACCGCTGAGGAAAAGGGCGACTGGAAGCCGCTTGTCTTCCTCATGACCGACGGCCGGCCGACCGATGACTGGCAAAAAGGGCTGGATACGTTCCGGGAGGTGAGCACCGGAATGGTCATCGCCTGCGCCGCCGGCCCGCAGGCCGACACGACAGTCCTGAAGACGATCACCGAGGTGGTGGTGTCGCTTGATACCGCCGATTCCTCAACCATCGGCGCGTTCTTCAAATGGGTGTCGGCGTCGATCTCCACCAGTTCCAAGAAGGTGGATCTCACGAAAGCCGAGTCCACGGAACTCAGCGAGCTACCTCCGCCGCCTCCCCAGATCAGCCTGGTCTGATCCCGGGCGACCCACGACGAGATGTTTTGGTCCGACCGGCCGGTGTGTGCGCCGGCGCGGCGACACCGCAGATGGTCCTCGTCCTGACCGGTCAGGACGAGGACCGGCCACCATGGCCTGCGCGGCCTTGAGAAAAAGGGGAGAGACGCGTGAGAAGGCTCCCAGTCTACTTGCTGCTTGATACGTCCGGCTCCATGCGGGGCGAGCCGATCGAGGCCGTCAACACGGGCATTCGGGTCATGGTGAGCGCCCTGCGCCAGGACCCCCACGCCCTTGAGACGGTGTACGTCAGCATCATCACCTTCGATGCCGACGCCAAGGTCGTGGTGCCGCTGACGGCGCTGGACGAGCTTCAGGTCCCGGTGATCGACACACCCAAATCCGGCCCGACCCACCTTGGCCTCGCCCTGGAAACCCTGGGGGCCCGGATCCGCCAGGAAATCCGGCGGTCCACCGCTGAAGAGAAGGGCGACTGGGCTCCGTACCTGTTCGTGATGACGGACGGCAAGCCGTCGGACATCCAACTCTTCGAGCAGCAGTGCCCGAAGATGCGCTCCATCGGGTTCGCCAGCGTCATCGGATGCGTGGCCGGTCCGAAGGCCCGCAAGGAAGACCTTCAGCCGCTGTGCGATCATGTCGTGTCTCTGGACACCATGGACAGCGCTGGGTTCTCAGGCTTCTTCAAATGGGTGACCGCGGCCATTTCCGGCGGCAACAAGTCCGTGGGGGCGACCTCCACCGTGGCTCTGCCGCCGCCGCCGCCCGAAATTCAGGTCGTGTTCTAGAGCATATCCCGAGCGATCTGGAACGGATCGTGACGACGATGTGCTTTAATATCCATATTCTAGAGCATTTTGCGTGGTCCAAATGTCGCGCACACTGCTCTAAGGGGGCCGAAGATGCGTCGCCTGCCGATTTTCTTCCTCGTCGATGTCTCCGAATCGATGGTCGGGGACAACCTGTACAAGCTTGAGGAGGGCATCGCGGCCGTCGTGTCCACCCTTCGCAAGGACCCCTACGCGCTGGAAACGGCGTTTCTGTCGGTGATCGCGTTCGCGGGCAAGGCGCGGACGGTGATCCAACTGACCGAGCTGTTCGCCTTCCATCCCCCGGAGCTTCCCGTGGGCGGTGGGACCGCCCTGGGGGCGGCCCTGTCCCACCTGATGGACGAGATCGATCGCACGGTCGTCTCCACAACCCCGGACCGCAAGGGCGACTGGCGACCCGTCGTCTTCCTGCTGACGGACGGGCACCCGACGGACTCCGTCGGGGCCGCCGTGGACCGCTGGAACAGCGCCTATCGCACGCGGGTCAACTTGATCGCCGTGTCCATCGGCGGCGGGGCCGACCATGCCCTTCTGAAGCGGCTGACCGACGACGTGGTGGTGTTCAATGACACCGCGCCCGACGCGTTCTCCCGCTTTATCGCCTGGATCAGCCAGTCGATCCAGAGCCAGAGCCGAAGCGTCAGCGCGGGGCAGGACCGCAAGGTAACCCTGGCAAAGGCCGAACCGGGCGTGCTTGTGCCGGTCGAGTCCGCGGATGGAGCGACGCCCTTCGCGGGGGTGGACGACCGCTACGCTGTGTTCGTGGGCAAATGCGCCAAGAAAAAGCTCCCCTATGTGGTCAAGTACGAGCGGCACATGGGGCGGATCGAGACCACGGACCCCGTGCTGTCCGAGTTGCTCGAGACCCGCCGCTACACCCTCGATACCGCCATGCCGGTAAAAACCAGCTATTTCGATCTGTCCGAGGGCATCGGCAGCGGCCACGCCGTCAGTTCGGAAGACCTGATCGGCCAGCCGAACTGCCCCCATTGCGGGGCCCGGTTCGCCATGGCGGTGTGTCGGTGCGGGGGGATCCACTGTGTGGAGGGGGACGGCGAGGAGACCTGCCCGTGGTGTGGCAAGACCGGCATGTATCAGGCCGCGGACGATGGCGAAGGTTTTGACATCGGACGGGGGCGGGGATGACGGACGAGTTCAAGTTGACGCCGGCCATAAACGCAGCAACCCGTGCCTTCGCCGACGCGCTCGTAACGGAAAACGTGCCAGATCCGGGAGACGGGTTTCGAGGATTTTACGGTCTGCCGCCACATCTTCGAAGAATTCTGTTTGTTATTGATCGTTTCGAGAGAAATTTCAGAAAAACAAGCAAAGTGGCACAGCGCCCGACCTCCACCGATGAGCCGCAGGGCCCGCGCGAGTCACCACCCC
Source organism: Roseospira marina (assembly GCF_014197855.1). Lineage (GTDB taxonomy): Bacteria > Pseudomonadota > Alphaproteobacteria > Rhodospirillales > Rhodospirillaceae > Rhodospira > Rhodospira marina. The sequence goes on along the minus strand of NZ_JACIGJ010000004.1, from coordinate 300,313 downwards.
CCCCGAGCCCGCCGGTGGACACGGCTGGAGCGGACGAGGCGGGGCCTCCCTCTGATAGGCCGTTCCCTGATCTGGCGCCCTCTGACCCGGCCGCACCCGAGCCGGAGCCCGCCTCCGAGCCGGAGCCCGAGGCCAAGCCGGAGCTTGACCCCTCGGCCTCCGATCCGGTTTCAGACCCGGATCCCGAACCGGCCCCGCCAAAGCGCGACGCCTCCGACCCACCTGCGAGGGTTCCCATGAGCGACGATGCACCGCAGACACGGCCGGAGGACGGGGCGGGCACGCCGACACCCAAGCCCGACTCATCCAAGCCCGACTCACCCAAGCCTGAGTCACCTAAGCCTGAGTCACCCAAGGCGGCGACGCCCCGTTCGCCTGTGGCCGATCCGCCCGACCGTTCGACCCTCGATACCCCCCAGCCGGGCGGGGTGCCCGCGATGCCGACGCGCGCAGCGTGCTCCGGGTCCGCGGGCGCGGCCCCCATCGAGACGGTCAAGAAAACGGTGTACCTGAAGAACGCCAGGACCAGCGAGGCCTATGAAGGGGCCATCCAGATCGACGGTCTCAAGGGCCTGAAGCTTGAAGACTCCGGCGGCTCGGGTCTGACCTTGGACGAGGGGTCCGGGCTTCTGAAGGGCACGCCCACGGCCAGCGGGGATTTCGTCCTCCGCCTGCAGGCGCTTCTGCACGGCAAACGGTGCGAGGTTGCGGCCCATCTGGCGGTGATCCCCGACCCCAAGTCGCTCTGGGTCTCAAAGGCCAGCGACCGCAACGACCCGTTCTGGAAAGAGGACGAGGCCTTCGAACGGACGGAGGGCGACCTGCTCTGCGTGGCGGCGAGCAAGCGGGGCCGCTCGCATGCCAAGGATGGCACATTCCGCGACGACCACTTCGGACTCCTGGCCACCGGCCCGGGAGGCTGGCACATCGCCGTGGTGGCGGATGGGGCCGGCAGCGCGACGTTCTCGCGGCGCGGCTCCAAGGTGGCCGTCGAGAGTGTCTTGAGTGGCCTGCCCAAACGGCTCGACAAGCACGTCACGCCGCATCTGGGAAAACTCGTGCACGCCCATAGGCAGGGCAACACCGACGCCACCGCGCAGATCAAGAGCCAGCTTTACCTCTCCCTGGCCGACGCCGCCTTTGACGCCGCCAAGGATCTCGAGGCTGAGGCGGCGGTCCGCAACGAAAAGGTCTCCGCATTTTCGACAACCCTGATCATCGGCGTCGTCCGCAAGGTCGAGGAAGGCTGGTTTATCGCCGGATTTTCCGTGGGCGACGGCGGGGCTGCGGTGTTCGACGTCCGCGATGGGTCCTTGACGCCTCTGACGTTGCCCGACAGCGGCGAGTTCGCGGGTCAGACCCGGTTCCTGCAAAAATCGGAGTTCTCCGGAGGCTTCGAAGAGGTCGCGAAGCGGCTTTTCTTTGACGTTCGGAAAGACTTCACCGCCGTGGCTCTGATGACGGACGGGATTTCGGACCCGAAGTTTCCCACCGACGCCGTTTTTGCGGACGGCGCAAAATGGATCGAGTTCTGGCGCGACGATCTGACGCGGTCTGTTGATTTCTCGCGCACGAACGAGGCCATGGATCGGCAGTTCCTTGAGTGGCTCGACTTCTGGTCGCCCGGTAACCATGACGACCGGACCCTTGCGGTCCTGGTGCCCTGAAGGAACAGGATATGACGATCATCACGCTCACGACTCAGGATGGGCAGCCGGTCCAGTACAAGGACGAGATCATCGGCCAGGGCGGCATGAAGGACGTCTACTTCAGCCCCGATCGCTCCTATGTCGTCGCTTTCTTCCGCGACCCACTGGATTACCAAGGAAAAGAGCGCCTGAAATCGATTGTCGGAAGCTACAGAGAAGGAATACTGGAAAGAGAGGGCGGAGAATACTGGAAGGATCTGTTCTGCTGGCCGACGGCAGTTGTCGAGCGGGATGGACGGATCGGCGTCGTCGTCCCGGTCTATAAGCCCCATTTCTTCTTCGCCCACGGCTCCGTCAACAACGACATGCTGGGAATCAAGGGCAAGGAAAAAGAAGGCAAGTGGTTTGCGAGTGCGTCAAACCGCGCGAAGTTCCTGGCCCCGGAGGAGAAAGGGACTTGGCTCAGCCATCTCCAAATCTGCCTGATGATCAGCCGTGCGGTCCGCCGTCTTCACGCGGCCGGCCTTGCCCACTCGGACCTGTCTTACAAGAATGTCCTGGTCGATCCGTCCTCGGGCCGTGCCTGCGTGATCGACATTGACGGTCTGGTTGTTCCGGGGAAGTTTCCGCCGGACGTCGTGGGCACACCGGACTTCATCGCTCCCGAAGTGATCGCCACCCAGCACCTCGAACGAACCGACGAGAACCGGAAACTTCCCTCCACGCTGACCGATAGGCATGCCCTGGCCGTCCTGATCTACATGTACCTGTTCTACCGCCACCCCCTGCGAGGCGGGAAGGTGCATGACATGGATGCGACCAAGGACGAAGAGCTGGCGATGGGCACGAAGGCCCTGTTTGTCGAGCACCCGACCGATGCCGGCAACAGAGTGAACGCTGACCAGCTCACCAAGGCGCAACTCCCCTGGGGCGATCCGTCCCGGATGCCCTACACCATCGCGGGGCCGCTGCTCGCGGACCTGTTCGAAAGAGCCTTTGTCACCGGTCTTCACGCCCCGCATGAGCGCCCAACCCCGTCCGAGTGGGAAAATGCCCTGGTCCGCACGATCGATATGATCCAGCCCTGCGCCAACGGGTGCGAGATGGGCTGGTATGTCTTCGATAACACGACCAAACCGAAATGCCCGTATTGCGGAACGCCATACAGGGGACAGTTGCCGGTCCTGAACCTCTACTCCAGCCGGCACAGCGGCACCTACATGCCGGACAACCATCGGGTCATGGTCTGGAACGGCCAGTCCCTATTCCCCTGGCACGTCAGCCGCGCCGTCTTTCCCAATGAACACCTGTCGGCCGCCCAGAAAAAGCGGGTGGGTTATTTCCAGCTCCATAATGGAGACTGGTATCTTGTGAATGAAGGGATGCCGCACATGCACGACGTCTCTGCTAAAAAAGACGTGCCAATCGGTGGGCACGTGAAGCTGACCGATGGAAGCCAGTTTCTGCTCTCCCGCGAAGAGGGCGGCAGACTGGTGCAGGTCCAGTTGGTCAATGGCTGATACCCCATTGGGGCAAAGGAGAAAGTGAACCAGATATGAAGTGGCTTCTTTCAGATAAGCGTGTGTACTTCTCCGTCTTCGGAGCGGTGGGCGGACTGGCAAGCGCCATGTTGTATGGCATCGTGGGCCTTCATAGCGCGCTTGCGTCGTGGGTTGTCGGAACCGGACTCGACGGCATGTGTATCGCCGGCCTGCTGGCGTTCGCCCAGACCCAGTATGTGGGTAAGGTTGCGGACTGGAAATCGGTTACCAAGGGCGTGGTGATCGGTGGGATCGGCGGAATGATCGGCGGTTACGTGGCGTTGACGGCCGGCTTTCCCATTGCCGAGCTCCTGGGCGGGCAGGCCGACGCGGGCCGGTTCCTGGGCTGGACGCTCGGGGGCCTGGCCGTCGGTTTCGCCGTTTCGTGGGTGATCCCCAATCTCAAGGTTGCGACCGCCTCCTTTGCCGGGGCCGTCGGCGGGTTCATTGGATGCGGCCTGATGTATCTGGTGTCCACGCTGGCAGCGGGTACGGCGACCACAGGGGCGGTGATCGGACTGGCCATTGCGCTTGCGGAGACCGCGTTCCGCCGGGCCTGGTTGGAGGTGACCATCCGGCCGAAAGGTATGAGCCTTGAAAAGGAACGCACAATCACAGTCACCCTGGGCAAGGATCCGGTGGTGTTCGGGTGCGCGGCCGACGCGGACGTGAACGTGGCCGAGATGGCCGGCGCCAAGGCTCACCTCGCCAAAGTTTCCCTGGTGAACGGGGCCGTCACCCTCGTCGACATGACCACCGAGACAACGAGAACCCTCGCGGTGGACGAAGGGTTCGACGTGTCCAACGCTCATGCCGTTGTCCGGTCCAGGCCGACCGAGATGCCGGCGTGACCCCGGCGTGACCTTTGGGCCGCCTTACGGTTCAGAGGGGGAGAACCCGGCCGCACCGTGGGCCTGATCTACGAGGTCCGGCCGGGCTCCCAATCCTCTGGGCGGCTGCGGGGCGGCCAGAGAGTCGTTCGTGCCACAACGGAATTGACCCCAGCCCCCAACGTTGGTCCAGCGGTCAGGAGAGTCCGCCGGGTTGGTGCCTGACCGTGGACCGAATCCGTTCGCTCTGCCTTCACCCCTGGCGCCCGCCGGTCATTTCGTGAACCCGGCAGGATCACAGGCCGCCTGAATGCCCGGAAACCCCATACATGGCGCCCTGTCCCGGCGGCAACAGGGGGTCAAATCCCCTTGGGGACGCCACACTTTTCCCAAGCGTGTCAAAGACATAAAAGCCGCCCTCGGGCGGCTTTTGTCGGTTCAGGGATCAAGAGTTTCAGGGGATCATGACCGGGCGCGGAGCGCGACACCGTTCGTCACGCTCGACGGACTCAGCACCCTGGGGCGTGCCGTAGCGCGGTAGGCAGGCGGGGCCTCGGACGCCGATCTTGGCGTCCGAGACTCCCGCCCGAGAGCCGATCACTCAGAACAAGACCCACCAGAGCGTTTAGCGCGACATCGGGATCACGCAAAATGCCCTAACGTACTGATGTTGAAGCAAATCGTCGTCGCGATCTGTTCCAGATCGCTCGGGATTTGCTCTCGCGAGCCCGTCTTGGGGTGACGTGCTCCATGCCGGTCCGTGAAAACGCCTCTTGGCCAACCGGTTCCCGCGTTTACCGCTCAACGCACATGGCGATGCCCATGCCGCCGCCGATGCACAGGGTGGCAAGCCCCTTCTTGGCGTCGCGCTTCTGCATCTCGTGCAGCAGGCTGACCAGGATGCGGGCGCCGGATGCCCCGATCGGGTGGCCCAGCGCAATGGCGCCGCCGTTGACGTTCACCTTGCTGGTATCCCAACCAAGCTCCTTGTTCACCGACAGGGCCTGGGCGGCGAAGGCCTCGTTGGCCTCGATCAGGTCGAGGTCTTCGTGGGTCCAGCCGGCCCGCTCCAGAGCCTTGCGGGTCGCCGGAATCGGCCCGGTGCCCATGATTTCCGGGTCGACGCCGGCCGTCGCCCAGGACACGATCCGCGCCAGCGGGGTGACCCCGCGCTTGGCCGCGTTCTCCTCGGTCATCAGCGCCACCACGGCGGCGCCGTCATTGATGCCGCTGGCATTGCCCGCAGTCACCGTGCCGTCCTTGTTGAAGGCCGGGCGCAGCTTGGCGAGCCCTTCCTTGGTCACACCTTCCTTCGGGTGCTCGTCGGTATCCACCACGATCTCGCCCTTTCGGGTCTTGATGACGTAGGGGATGATTTCGTCCTTAAACCGCCCGCTCTTGATGGCGGCCTCGGCCTTCTGCTGCGACCCGGCGGCGAACTCGTCCTGTTCCTCGCGGGTAATCTGCCAACGTTGCGCGATATTTTCGGCGGTCACGCCCATGTGGTAGCCGTGGAAGGCGTCGAACAGGCCGTCGCGCAGCATGCTGTCCTTCAGTTCCAGCGAGCCCATGCGAGTCCCGCCGCGCATATGCGCCATGTGCGGCGCCATGCTCATGCTTTCGTGGCCGCCCGCGAGGATGATGTCGCTGTCGCCCATCTTGATGGCCTGATAGCCCAGGGCGACGGTGCGCAACCCGGAGCCGCACAGCTGGTTGATGCCGTAGGCGGTTTTCTCGACCGGGATGCCCGCGTTCACGGCGGCCTGACGCGCCGGGTTCTGCCCGGTGTCCCCGGACAGGATCTGACCCAGGATGACTTCGGACACCTCCTCCGGGTCAACCTTCGCGCGCTTCATGACCTCCTGCAGAACGACTTTGCTGAGTTCGTGCGCGGGAACCGAGGACAGAGCGCCGTTGAAGGTTCCGACGGCCGTCCGAGCGGCTCCGGCAATCACGATGTCGGACATGATTTATCTCCCTGTTATTCCTCCCTGGTGGCGCGCGCCCCTGCGGTTCCCGTTCCCGCTGTCAAGATCGACTCAGCCAAGCCCCCTTCGCGTCGCACCGGGCCGCGACGGTTCCGGAGGGAGCCGCATCTGGATGGATCACGCTCGCCACTCTTGGAATCCGTTTATAATGAGACAAAGGCACTTCGAAAACCTCAGTTTGTGCCTAGGTCGTTGCACGACCGATTCGCAAGGCCCATCGCACCAGCGGATCGTGCACCCGCGCGACCGCCTGACGGCTGACAATCATACCGATATGGCCCAATGGCGGCTCGCGCAGGGTCGCGTTCGGCAGGGCCTGTCCGAGCGCCCGCGCCGAGGCCGCCGGCACGATGCGATCCCGCGCCGGCACCACGACGTAGGCCGGTCGGGTCATCGATTCGGGCTGGATCGGCTGCCCCGCGACCTGCCACTGGCCGCGGCCCGGAGCGTTGTCCGCGTACCAGCCCGCCAGCGTCTCCCGGGCGACTGCGGCGGCCAATGGCACGCCATCATTAAGCCAGTCCTCAACCGCGACGAAGTGCCGCGCGGCGGCTCCACGCGGCCTGAGCCGACCGAAGGTCTGGAATTTGCGGGCCAGTCCGGGCGGGTCGATCATGGCGAAGGCGGCCTGCAATACATCCACCGGAAGAGTATCCTGAGTCGCCAGCACTGATTCCACCCACGGGGCGTAGGCGCGGGCCAGCCGGCCCTGACGCGCCGGCTCACCGGCCGCGTGGAAGTCCCACGGGGTCGCAAGCAGCACCAACCCAGCCACGTCCGCCGGGCGCCGCACCGCCAGCGCGAGCGCCAGCAGCCCCCCCATGCAGTAGCCCAGCACCAGGGGCCGGCGCCCAGTGACCGCCACCACATGGTCGAACGCCGCCTCCAGTCGGTCCACGACATAGTCCGCGATGGCGAATCCGCGTTCGGCCGCGCCCGGCCGCCCCCACTCCACCAGGAAGGGTCGCAGCCCGCGCCACGCCAGATAGGGCGCGAAGCCGCGCCGCCGGGTCAGATTCAGGATGGTCCCCCGGTTGACCAGCGACGGCACCAGCAGGATGGGCGGCCCGACCTGCGCCCGCGCCCGGCGCGCCGAATCCTCGGGCATACTGGCGAAAGCGTGCAGGGTCGTGGATCCGCGCGCCCAGACCACCGACCCGTCGAGGTCCGCCCGGCCCTCCGCATGACCGCGGTACGCCGCGACCCCGTCCAGAAAGGCGCCAAACCGGCGGCGGGCCTCGGCATCAACAGCCGCCGCGAACGCGGCCGGATCGATGCCGGCCGCGCGCGCCTGCTCCAGCACGGCGGCGAGGGCCGCCCGGGTGTCGGGCTCAGCGGATGCCTTAGGGTTCGTTTCGGAATCGGGCGTTTCGGGGGGGGGCGTTTCGGGGGGATCCGCCCCCGCCGAGCCGCTCGACCAGAAGGGCCTCAAGAACGGCGACGCGCCGTTCCAGGCGCTCAACCCGAGCGGCCAGCTCATCGTCTGCAGGGTCTGCGTGGTCAGATGCACACTCAGGGGACGCGGCCCCTGACGCGGGGCTGGCGCTTTGGGTGGCGCTTCTGGGGGCGGGCGCGGCGGAGGGATCGTCATGCGCGGGCTCGTTCGAGACGGGATCGTCCGGCGTGTCCCCGGTCGCGGTTGGGCCCGCGTCCCCCGGCGCTCCGGCCACCCCCTGGACCATAACGGAAAACGCGCGAGAAAGCGCCTCCGACACCTCCGGGTCACGCGCCATCGCCCCCAGATGATCCTGCCATAGGTCGAGGTAACGGCGGGCCAGCGTCTCCAGATCGGGCGTGTCGGTCATGGACGGCACTATACCGACACGGTCGCGGTCCTGTCACCCGCCCCCTTGTCCGCTCCCTCACGTGCCCCGGGCGCCCCCGCGTCGACCGACCCAGCGCCGACCGACCTCGCGCCGACCGACCCCGCGCACAGGAATTGACGGTGTCCGCGCACCCCCCAGGGCCTGCTCGCGAGCGCACAATCCTGTTGCAATGCCACGCCCGAACCCGGACACTTGCAAAAAAGAGGTGATTGGCAGCGGTACCAATCTCAGGGTTGGCTGTGGCGAGCAGGTCACTCTTTGCTGCGCAAAGACAGCCGCGCCAGAACAGGGGCCAGAACAGGGGATCGTTGGGGCATGACGGACAAGCCGGCCGCCGGCCGAGGAAAGCGTGGTGGTGACGGACCCGTCATCATCAAGAAATACGCCAATCGACGGCTCTACAACACGGCCACCAGCAGCTACGTGACGCTCGATCTGCTCAGTCAGATGGTGAAGGAGCAGGTTGATTTCGTCGTCTACGACGCCAAGACGGGCGAGGACATCACCCGGTCCGTGCTGACGCAGATCATCGTCGAAGAGGAAGGCAAGAACGGCCAGAACATGCTGCCGATCAGCTTCCTGCGCAACGTCATCAGCTTTTACGGTGACTCCCTGGGCGGGGTCGTGCCGCAATACCTGGAACATTCCATGCAGGCGTTCGCCCGCAATCAGGAGCAGATGCGTCAGGTGATGCAGAACGCGCTGGACGGGCTGTTCCCGATGCAGAATGTAGAAGAACTGAACAAGCAGAACATGGCGTTTTTCGAAAGCGCGATGAAAATGTTCTCGCCGTTCGACGGCCCCAATATGATGCCGGGCTTCCCCGGCGCCACCACCGCCCCCAGCGGTCCGGCCGGCCAGAGTGGTCGGACCCGCGCCGAGACGCCCGCGTCCACGCAAGCCAGCGACGACGTCCAGGCGATGAAGGCCCAGATGGTGGAAATGCAGCGCAAGCTCGACCGTCTGATGGCCGATGCCGACGCCAAGGATAAGGAGGGAGCCAAACCCGGAACCGATGGCGCCGAGTCCGGCTCGAGCGCGTCCGGCCCCCAAAAGGCCTGACCTGAAAAATCGGATCCGAAACGACTGAAGCCCCGAAAAGACCGACGCAAAGAACCGATTCCCGTCGGGCCGTACCGTCCACCGGCCTGCGGGCACGCGAAAGGTGATGCCTCTGGGCCGGCGCGGCGTTGCACGCGGGGCCCTTGATCATCCGCCCTCCATGCCAACGTGAGATGAGAGAGGGTCTACGCTGAAGAGTGGCGCGGACCCGGTCTCCACCCGGGCACGAGGGACCAAGGCCATGACGGTGCCCCCTACCTCCGCACGGACCACCCTGACGTCGGCTCTCGTCTCCGCCGCCATCGGTCTGGCGCTGATCTGGGTGTTCGACCGCCTGACGGACGGCTTCGCCATCGGCGCCGGAGCCCCGATGTCGGGCCACGGCTACGCGGCGATCCTACTGGCGGTCCTGCTCACACTCGGGCTGACCGTGGTGCTGGGCAGCCTGATGCTGTTCAGCCACCGGACCGGCGTGGATGCGGCGGTGGACCACACCCGGCACGACCTTGGTGCCGACGGAGGCGTGGACTGGAGCCGCGCCGGCGACGGACCCTCCTTGTGGGGGTAACGGCGACGGCCCGGGCCGAACGGCACCCCACGAACCGGCGCTCCCCTACAGGTACCAGGCATATTCATGCGGCGCGATAACGGCCTGGAATTTCTCCATCTCGATCCACTTCGTGGCCTTGTAGAGGTCGACGTATTCGGCGCCGAGATACTCCCGCAGGATGGACCCGGCCCCGAACTCCTCCAGGGCGCGCCTCCATGTCCAGGGCAGAGCCCGATCCACCGTCTCGCAGGCGTTCCCCATGAACGCTGCCCCTGGCTCAAGCCGCTGGGCCACGCCGTGATGGGCGGCGGCCAGAATCGCCGCCAGCACGAGATAGGGATTGGCGTCCGCCCCCGGCACCCGATGCTCGATCCGGCGCGCGTTTCCGCCCGAAGCCGGCACCCGGAACGCCACCGATCGGTTGTTGTAGCCCCAGGAGGCGTTGACCGGCACATACCGGTTGGGCGCGAACCGACGGTAGGCGTTGGCGTGCGGGGCGAAAATCGCCATGCTCTCGGCCATCGCGGCCTGCATGCCGGCGATGGCATGACGCAGCAGGTCGGAGCCCTGCGCCCCCCCGTCGTCGAACAGGTTCCGGCCGGCCTCGTCGGTCAGGCTCAGGTGAATGTGCATGCCGTTGCCGGCCTGATCCGGGTAAGGCTTCGACATGAACGTGGCCTCGAACCCGTGCCGTTCCGCGACCCACTCGACGACACGGCGCAACAGGAGGGCATGGTCGGCGGCGCGCAGCGGATCGCCCACATGCTTCAAATTGATTTCGAACTGGCCGGGTGCGAACTCCGAACTGGCCGTGAACGCCGGCACGCCCTGCGCCAGACAGGCGCGCTCCACCGCGCGCAGAAAGACCTGGAAGTCGTCCAGGTCGGCCATGCCGTACACCTGGGTGCGCGTGTCGCGCCGGCCGGTCACGGGGGAGATGGGCGGCTGCGGCGCCTTGCCCGGCCCCCGCTCCGGATCGATCAGAAAGAACTCCAGTTCCACGGCGATGGTCGCCGCCAGGCCGTCGGCCCTTAAGCGGCGCGCCACCCGGTCCAGGATGTGGCGCGGGTCCACCATCGCCGGCTCGCCCTGCTGGGTCATCAGCGTCAGCATGACCTGGGCGCTGGGAACGTCACCCCAGGGAATCGGGCAGAGCGTGCCAGGAATCGGCACCGCGATACAGTCCGGGTCGCCATCGGAGAACCCGCGCCCGAGCGGATCGTTACAGTCCCCCGTCACGTCCAGCAGGGCGATGGACTCCGGGATCTGCATGCCCTCGGCAAACAGCGTCTCGGCATCCCCGATGGGATACCGCTTGCCACGAACCACACAACACAGGTCGAAGAACAGCCCGTCCACATACGCGATATCGGGATGACCGGCGACGAACGCCTCGAACTCGGACGACATGAAGGAACAATCCTTGAAAGACCTGCGCAAGCCCCGATGCAACAGTCCTCCCGGCACCCGATCCTGTCAATTGTCTGTCATTCCCTCACGGCAGCCGTTGGCATCCGGGGGCTCCCGTTGCTAGGATTGGCGCGGCATGGGGGGCCGTCCAATCCGGACGGTGCGACACCCTCCATGATGCCAGCACCATCGTGGCCGGATGCAACGAAGGAGACACGCCCTCATGGGATCTCGCATGGGACTTCGCCTGGGACTTCGGCCCCTCGCGGCCCTGCCCGCCGCGCTCCTGCTGGCCGGTGGGCTCCTGGCCCTGGGGCCGATCACGCCGGCGCACGCCGCCGGGGCCGACGCAGCGGCCGATGGCTCGGGAGACTCGGTTGCCGCCGGGACCGTTGTGAAGCTGGGCAACTGGCGCATCCATCATATCGAAGAGCTTCGGCTCGGGCAGCCGACCCTTGATCCGAACACGGGGGCGATCTACCACCCGGTGGCCATCACCGGCACATCGATTTCGTTCTACGTGATCGGCGCCGGGGAGCAGGAGCTTTGGGAAGTTCCCATTATCTGGGCCGGCAAGCAGCCGACCGGAAACCGGTTCCACCGGTTGGATTACTTTGGCATCCTGGAAGAATCCGGCAGTCTTTACATCTACAGTCGTGAAACCGAATAAAGCGGCCTCCCCCGCGTCCTCCTCGCTCCGCTCCGGCGTTCGTCGGGTCATGGCCCTCGTCGGCGCGGGGGTGGTGTTCACCCTGATCCTCGGGGCGGCCGTCGCGGGGTGGCGGGCCGTCGCACCGGTCCACGACTCCGGTGGCGTGCCGACGATCGATTCCGCACGCTCCCTCACCATTGCCATCCAGGACGGAACCCTGCCCTTGTCCGGAATCGACGCCAGCGGGCGCCCGGCCGGCGTTCACGTGGCGGTCGCGCGCGCGGTCTGCGAACGGCTGGCCGTCACCTGCGCCTTCGCGCTCACCCCGACCGGACGCCTGATCGAGAGCCTGGATTCCGGCGCCGTCGACATGGTGGCGGCCGATCTGGTCGCGACACCGGACCGCGCCGCGCGGGTGCGGTTCCTGACCCCGCATGCCCGCACGGCGTCGCTGCTTGTCGGGCGGGCGGACTCCTGGCCCGCCACCGTCGTGAAGGCCCCGGTCCGCTTGCCGGACCCGGAGGCCCTGGCCAGCCGCGTGCTGGTGAGTGCCTCGGGAACCGATCAGGCCCGCGCCCTGGCGGTGGCCGCCCCGCCGACCGCGACCCTCGTCCTGTCCCGAACCGCGCATGAGGCCGTCGCGGCCCTGCACCGGGGCGACGCCGACGCCGCCCTTCTGCCGCTGGCCTTGGCGCTGGACGCCCTCGCGCAACCCGAAGGCGCCGATCTCGTAGCCCTTGGACCGCCTTGGACTCGGCGGCCGGCCGGCGGCCCGGTCGCGCTCGCGGTGGCAACGGGCGACGAGGGCCTCGCCAGAGCCACCGAAGCCGCCCTCCGTGCCCTGTTGCGGGACGGCACCCTGCGCCGGCTGACGCACGCCAACGCCGATCCGACGGCCACCCTCGTGCCGTCCGACGTACCACCTCCCGGAGCCTTACCGGTGCCCACCCCCGCCACGGGGCCCCAGCCATGACCTGGACCGGCCCCGAGTCCTCCGAACCCGAGACGGCCGCCCCCCCGCGCCGCCGGCCACGGCCCCGACCCGCGCTCGCCGTTCTCACACTGGCGTTGATCGTCGCGGCGTTGCTGGCCGGGCCCACCACGTTGACCGTGTGGCGGATCGATGAGGCCCGACAGAACCCAACGCGGATGCAAACGGCCCACGACACCGCCCGGCAGGACGCAGAGATCGCTCGGGCGGTCGAAGGTCTGCGCGGTCTGCTGCGCCAGATTCGGGTCGCGCCGCCGGGCGCGGCCGGGACCGAAGCCCGGCGGGTTGCTCTGTCCCGCCTGCGCGTGCTGGCCAGCGACCCGATGTGGCGCGCGGACCTTCCGCCGGCCTTCGGCGCGGCGCTGGATGACGCCGTAGCGGTCGCGGGGCGTCTGTCCGATCAGGCGGCGGCGCAACGCCCGTGGGCCGCCGAGATCGCGAGCGCCCTTGCTCAACTGGCGCCATTCACGGCGGGCGACGGGCCCCGCGCCAAGGCCCTGACCGCCCTGCACGACGTCCTGGCCGAGGCGGCCGAGGCCAATGCCGCCGCCCTCCCGCTGCTCGCCGCCGAGGCACACCGCCATGCGGCCCACGCCATCGCCGCGCCCCCCTCGACAACGGTGGTCCGGGGTGACCCGTTTGCCGTGCACCGCGCCATAGAAGCGGCGTTGGACATCCCCGCGGCCCGACGCGCCGCCCTCGCCGACCGCGCAGCCCGCGCCACGCTCTGGCAGACGGGCGACTCGGACCTCGCCGAGGCCAGTGATCTGGCCATGACCCACGCGGCGCGCGTGCTGGAGACCTCCCGCGACGCTCTCGGCGGCACCATGACACGGCTCACCGCCGCGCTGGTCTCGCTCGGGCTGGCGGCCCTGGCCGCCGGCTTGGTGGTCGCATGGCGCGCCGTCGTCGGGCATGCCCTCCCACTGGGGCGTCTGGCCCGGCGCGGAATCGCGCTGGGCTACGACCCGCGCCGCTCGGGCACCGGCATCGACGCGGCCTGGGACAGTCTGGAACGGCTGGTGGGCGCCATGGAAGACAGCGCCGCCGTCGCCCAGTCGGCGCGCGACGCGGAAAGCAACGCCCGACGCGACGCCACGACCCTGTCGGCCGCCCTGCTGGGCGCCGCACCCGAGGCGGCCGTGGGCCGCAACCTCACCGGGGTCGCCCGCACGCTCAACACGACGTTGGATGCCGTGCGATCCCAGGCCACCCTGGCGCTGACGGAATCGCGCCTGCTGGCCACGGCGGCCGGCGGACGACGGGCAGATGTCTCCTCGGAACGCGCGGCCCTCGCCGCCCATCTGGTCGGGGAGGCCTGCACAACCCTAAGCGCGCGGGTCGACGAAGCGGCCCATCTCGTCTCGGCGCTGCGCCTTCTGTCGGCGCCCGTCGCCGAGGGGCCGACCCGGGCCCCGGTGGCCCTGGAGCGGATCCTGCGCGAGACCGTCTCAGTCCTCGGTCCCCGGCTCGCCAGCCGGAACATCGGACTGGACCTGCAATGCCCGTCCAACGCGACCATAGAGGCACCGCCCGGCATCCTGACGGCCGTCCTGTGCTATGTCGTCGAGGCGGCCATGCTGCGCGCCGAGGACCCGCCGCGCGAGAAGGAGGGCCGCGGGAACGGCCTGTCCGGCATCGTGATGGGGGTGGTGCTCGGCAGCGACGCCCGGGCACGCCTGACCATTGACGACGACGGCCCCGCCCCCTCGCCCGAAACCTGGGCCTTGGTGCAGCGGACGCGCGGGACCGACGCGACCGAACCGGGGGAATGGCAGGGGATTCACCGGAATCCCGAACGGCTGGCCCATGCCCTGCGCCGCGCCCCCGATGCGGCGGCCCTGCTGCTGGCGGATGGCCTGGCCCGGGTCGCGCTGGGCGCTCCGCTGGAGATTCAGGAGGGACCGGGCCGGGGCACCCGCGTGGAGTTGTCGCTGCCCTTGCAGGCTGCGGGGGATGACCGCGACCCCTCCAACGGCCCGTCGGGCCGCTCGGATCCCGATGGCCCCGGCGGCGATCCCGACCTGCCCCTGCTGCGCGCGGGCATCACTCGAGGATAACGCGCGTCTCCAGAGCGGTCGGGTGATCCAGGTTGATCATCGGGCCGTTGGTCGGATACAGCCAGCCGCGCACCTGGACGTACTGATCCGTCAGGTCGAGCAGATCGGCGGTGCGGAATCCAGCCGCCGACGGCCGGTCCACCCGGACGGTGAAGTCCCGCCGCCAGTCCGCGCCGAAGTTCAGATACACCCGCGACCGGACCTTTGCAGCGGCCCGCACCGTGCCGCGCACGATCTGGAATGTGCCGATCCAGGGCCATGTCGCATCGGGAGCGCGCGGCTGGTAGAGCGGGTCCCGCCACAGGCCCCGCCTATGGCGCCGGGCCACGGCCTCCAGCCGCAGCAGGCGGGCCGCGCCCGCCTCCACGCCCGGCATGGTCTCCACCCGTGCAAGACCGGCCGCGATCAGCGCAGCCTGAAGCCAAACGGGCCTATCCTGGCCCACCACCACCTGCGCCAGCACCCGGCCATAGCGGTCCCGGTCCAGGCGCGGCGTCCAGGGGACGACGGACCATCCAACCGCCCAGGCCCGCAGCGCGTCCCGCGCGGCCGCCGCCAGGGCGGTCAGGCGCGCGGCCTCCTCCGGTCCGGTGTCCTGGGGCAGATCGGCGGCACAGGGCAGGTGCAGTGCCGCGAGCCGGATTCGGCGTCCGTCCTCCAGCACCAGCTCGCCCGCGTCGGTCACCGCCCGAACGACGCCCACGGGTGCTGCGGACAGCCCGGCGGCCGGCCCGCGTCGTTCCGGCGTCGCCC
This sequence comes from Roseospira marina, assembly GCF_014197855.1. Lineage (GTDB taxonomy): Bacteria > Pseudomonadota > Alphaproteobacteria > Rhodospirillales > Rhodospirillaceae > Rhodospira > Rhodospira marina. Next base: position 285,001 of record NZ_JACIGJ010000004.1, on the reverse strand, counting down.
GAACCGGCGTGGTGCCCCCCATGGCGCCGGCCAGGAGCGCCAGCGCCCCGCCGACCGCAATACGACGCGCGAGCACCGGACCCGCCCGGCTTGACGCGCTCGGGCTCGTCGCCATGTACCCATTAGACGCGCACACCTTGGACGCACTCCAAACATTACACACGCGACTCGATGCCACCGACACGGACCATACCGTGTCCAGGGAGAGACCACGATGCTCGATGATGCCCAAATCGGCCGCCGCACCGTTATGAAGGGGTTGGCCGGCGCCTCGTTCGCGGCCGTGCTCGCCGACCCCGTTCTGGCCCGCGCCGCCGCCGAGGAAACCGAAGCGGTCTCGCTCACCCTTGGGTCGGACAAGACCGTGCAGGCGGCTCTGGCCCTGCCGGAAACTCTTCCAGCGCCCACTGTGCTGCTGATCCATGAGTGGTGGGGCCTGAACGACCAGATCAAGGCCACCGCGCGCGCATACGCCGCCAACGGCTATGTCGCGCTGGCCATCGACCTGATGGGCGGGTCCGTCGCCACCACGCCGGATGCCGCCCAAACCCAAATGGCGAACGTGGACGCGGACGAAGCGACCGAAACCTGCACGGCGTGGATGGCGTGGCTGCGGAACCACGAGGCCTCGAACGGCACGCTGGGCACCGTCGGCTGGTGCTTCGGCGGCGGCTGGTCGCTGAATGCCTCGCTCGCGGCCCCGTCCGACGCCACGGTGATTTATTACGGGCGCCTCGTGCAGGAGGCCGAACCGCTGAAAGCGCTGAAGGGGCCGGTGCTGGGTCACTTCGCCACGCGGGACGGCTACATTAACGCCGACATGGTGGGCGGGTTCGAGCGCGCCATGGCCGAGGCCGGCAAGGCGGACAGCCTGACGGTGCACTGGTACGACGCCGACCACGCCTTCGCCAACCCGTCGGGCTCGCGCTACGACGAGGAGGACGCCAAGCTGTCCTGGGCCCGTACGATGGCGTTCTTCGCCCAACACCTGAAGGGGTAAGCCCCACCGCCCGGCGCACCCGATGTGGTCAGAACAGGTGGCCGCTCCGACGTGCCTTGGCGCGCAGGTAACCGACGTTGTGGGCGTTGGCGGGGAAGGTGTGCGGCACCCGCTCCGTCACCTCGATGCGATGCCGGGCCAGGGCGCTGATCTTGCGCGGATTATTGGTCATCAGGCGGACGCGCTGAAAGCCGAGGTGCCGGAGCATCTCCGCCGCCGGGGAATAGATCCGCTCGTCGTCGTCGAAGCCGAGTTGCTCGTTGGCGTCGACGGTATCCAGGCCCTCGTCCTGAAGACGGTAGGCCCGCAGTTTGTTGACCAGCCCAATCCCCCGCCCCTCCTGCGCGAGATAGAGCAGAACGCCGGCCCCTTCCGCCGCAATGGCCTGAAGGGCGCCGCGCAACTGCTCCCCGCAATCGCAGCGCAGAGAGCCCAGCAAGTCGCCTGTAAAACACTCCGAATGCAGGCGGGCCAACACGGGCGTGTCGGGATCCGGACGGCCGATCACGATCGCCAGATGCTCGATCCCGCCGTCAACCGGACGGAACGCGACGACTCGGGTTTCCTCGGCGCCGTCCAGCGGCACACGCGCCTCGCCCACCGGCCGCAACGCCCGGGCCCAGGCCTCGTGATGATCGAGCACCGCTTCGGCCTCGATCGCGACCAGATCATGCGCGTGCGCCCAGTCCAGGGCCTCCAGCGCGGGCACGGGACAGGGGGCAGCCAGCACCGCCGGCAGCAGGCGCGCCAGCTTGGCCAGCGTCACGCTCGCCCCCGCCCCGCTGTCCGCCGGCAACGGCTCCACCGTCGTTCCGGGCGGCGTGGGCATGGCGGCGGCACTTTCCGGATCGGCGAGCCGGTTCAAGCGCTCGGCGGTCGGCGTTCCCGGAAGGATGAGGCGCACCGGCCCCGACCCCGGCGCGGCAAGCCGCAGCACCGACGCCCGCCGCGCCGTCACGAGCAGCGCGGGCGCAGATCCAGCGAGCGCGCTGAGACGGCCCATCATGGCGTCGTCCAGGCCCTCGGCCGAAATGCACACGACGGCATCGCCCGGACCCGCCACCACCACCGGCGCGCCCCGCCGGAGTTCGGCAACGGCCCGGCCGACACGGTCCAACGCGGAGACCGTGTAGGGGGCGATCGGGTCAGGGGTCTCACGCGCGGGCGCGGCGGAGCGCGGAACCGGGGTCATGGTGTGGCTGCGGCCTCAGAGTCGGGAGGGTCCGACGCCCGCGCGCGACGCTGGCGGGGACGACCGGAACCCATTAAGAAGAAGCCATGAGACGTAAGCAAGGATCGCCCGGGACGCAAGAGCCCTGCGCGCGGGAGACGCAAGAGCCCGGCGCACGGGGCGCGCACGAGCGTGTTGGTGCGCCCGCGACCGAGGCGACGCTCGACGTGGCCCCGGACTCCCTCCGGTTGGTCCTGATCGATCCCCTGGACGCGCCGCGCAAAGCCCTGGCCGGACAGCTTGCGACCCATCTCGGCGCCGCCGTTCTCACGGAGTCGCCAACGGTCGAGGCGGCCCTGGACACCCTGGATCCGGACACTCCGCCCCACTGGGACGCCGTGCTGGTGTCGGTGTCCGACGACCACGCCGCCCGCGCAGCCATCGTCCGGCTTCGGGACCGTCAAAGCGACCTGCCCATTCTTCTGATGCTAGCCTCCGGCCGCACGCAGGGCGGATCCTGGCCCTCCGGCGTGACGGCTGTGACCCGGCCGGTGCGGCTCGCCACCCTCGCCGCAGCCCTCAAAGCGCTGGTGGCCGAACGCACCCCAGCGGACCGCGGGACGTTCGACCTAGGACCGTTCCGCTGCGATCCGGCCGGGCGGACACTGGTAGACCGGGCGGGCGGCCGCACCCTCTCGCTGACGGAGAAGGAGGCCGCGATCCTGGAGTGCCTGCACGCAGCCGCCGCATCGGTCAGCCGCGACGCTTTGATGGCGACCGTCTGGGACTACGCCAGCGGTGTCACGTCCCACACCCTGGAGACGCACATTCACCGCCTGCGGCGCAAGATCGAGGCGGACCCGCGCCAGCCCACCCTGCTGCTCAAGGACAGCACGGGCTACCGCCTGCGCGGGTGACCGGGACCGGCGTAACGTAGAGAGCCCCCCTTATGCGGGCCACGTAACGATGGTCGCGATCACCGCCACCCCGAGGCACAGCGCGCCCAGCACCAGCCCCGCGCGGGCCACGCGCGGTGGCAAACGAAACGCTTGGGACGCGACCAGCAGGGCGGCGGCGAGCAGAACCAGCGCCTGGATGGCCTGAGCCTGCTCTGGAATCACCACCATCGCCGCCGCGCCCCGAAGCCGCCCGGGATCAGTCGGTCAGGCTTTCACACAGCGCCTTGATGCGCGTGCACGCCTCTTCCAGCTTCTCCGTCGCGGTGGCGTAGGAAATGCGGAAGTACGGCGACAGGCCGAACGCCTCGCCCTGCACGGCCGCCACGTTCTGCAGCTCCAGCAACGCCGTGACGAAATCGCCGTCGGTCTTGAGGACACGGCCGTCCGGGGTCTTCTTGCCGATCACGCCGGCGCAGGACGGGTAGACGTAGAACGCGCCCTCCGGCGTGCGGCAGGACAGGCCCGGAATGGCGTTCAGCAGGCCCACGACCAGATCCCGGCGCTGCTTGAAGATGGCGTTGCGCTCCGCAATGAAGTCCTGCGGGCCGGTCAGCGCCTCCACGGCGGCGGCCTGACTGATCGAACTGGTGTGGGTGCTGCTCTGCGACTGGATCTTGTTGATCGCCTTGATCAGCTCCACCGGGCCGGCGGCATAGCCGACACGCCACCCCGTCATGCTGTACGCCTTCGACACGCCGTTGCAGGTCAGGGTGCGGTCGAACAGGCCGGGTTCCACCTGGGCCGGCGTCGCGAACACGAAGTCGTCGTAGACGAGGTGCTCGTACATATCATCGCTCATCACCCACACATGCGGGTGCCGCATCAGAACGTCGGTCAGCGCCTTCAGTTCGGCCGCCGAGTAGGCCGCGCCGGTCGGGTTGTTCGGCGAGTTCAGGATCACCCACTTGGTCTTGGGCGTGATGGCGGCCTCCAGGTCCTCGGCCTTCATCTTGAAGCCGGTTTCTTCCGGGCAGGCCACGAACACGGGCGTCCCGCCGGCCAGCAGCGTGATGTCCGGATAGCTGACCCAGTACGGCGCCGGGATGATGACCTCGTCGCCGGCCTCCACCGTCGCCATGATGGCGTTGTAGAGCACCTGCTTTCCCCCGCACCCCACCGTAATCTGGTCGGGCGTGTAGGTCAGGCCGTTGTCCTTTTCCAGCTTCGCCGCGATCGCCTTGCGCAGGGCCGGCGTGCCGGCGACCGGGGTGTACTTGGTCTCCCCCCGGTCCATGGCCGCCTTGCCGGCGGCTTTGATGCTCTCGGGCGTGTCGAAATCGGGCTCGCCCGCGCCAAGGCCGATGACGTCCTTGCCGGCCGCGCGCAGTTCGGCGGCCTTAGTGGTCACGGCAATGGTGGGCGACGGCTTGATGGCGGACAGGCGCGAGGCAAGGATCGACGACATGGTAACGGGCCTTCCGGATAAGGGAATTTGGAGTCGCGGCGCGACGGAGCGCACGTTAGCGGCCCTCGCGCGGACCTGCAAGGTGGAGAGCGGACCGCTGCGGCCTGTTCAGCAGGCCCATCCCCCGCTCTCGCGCGCAATAGGGAACCCGAAACACGAAACGGCGGCGGACGTTACCGCCCGCCGCCGCTGGCATCTTGGTCAGCGCGTAGGATCAGACGTACTTGACCGTCACGACCTCATAGAACTTGCTGCCGCCGGGCGCCTTGACCTCGACGGTGTCGCCCACCGCCTTACCGATCAACGCCCGCGCGATGGGCGATCCGATGGAGATGCGCCCGGCCTTCAGATCGGCCTCGTGCACACCCACGATCTGGTACGTCATCTCCTCGTCGGTATCCTCGTCCGCCAGAGTCACGGTCGCGCCGAACCGGACCGAATCGCCGGACAGCTTGGACACATCGATGACGTCGGCCCGGCTGATAACGTCCTCAAGCTCCGTAATCCGGCCTTCGATGAAGCTCTGCCGTTCCCGTGCGGCGTGATACTCCGCGTTCTCGGACAGATCGCCGTGCTCACGCGCCTCGGAAATGGCACGGATCACGGCAGGCCGCTCGGCGCTCTTCAACGTCTTCAACTCCTCCTCCAGGCCACGCAGCCCTTCGGCGGTCATCGGCACTTTCTCCATGATCGGAAACCCTCGGTTCGTTGCCCCCTGAGTCACGGCAGGCGGTGCGGCGTTTGGTTGTCACGAAACAAAAACGCCCCCAGGCGTTCCGGGCAAGGCTCGGCCCGCCTGAAGGACGGCTTCAGGGGAAGATCAACGGACAAAATAGGATTGCAGGGGCTTTACATCAAGCTTTTCCCGCGTCAGCGCAGCTATGGCGCGCACAGCCGCCCGCGCACCCTGCAACGTGGTGTAGTGCGGGATGGTGCGCATCAGCGCCGTGCGACGGATGTCGAAGCTGTCCGTCAGCGACTGGGCGCCCGCCGTGGTGTTGATGACCATATGGATGCGGCCGGAGATCATTTCGTCCACGCAATGCGGCCGCCCCTCGCGCACCTTGTTGATGATCTCGACCGGGATGCCCAGCGCCTCCAGATAGCTGGCGGTGCCGCGCGTCGCGAGGATGCGGAACCCGAGCTCAGCCAGGGTGCGCGCCTCTTCGACGATCTGCGTCTTATCCTCGTCGCGCACGGACAGGAACACCGTGCCGCCCATCGGCAGCGCGGAGCCGGCCCCGATCTGCGCCTTGGCGAAGGCGCGGTCCAACGAGACGTCGAGGCCCATGACCTCGCCCGTGGACTTCATCTCCGGCCCCAACACGATGTCGACGCCTGGGAAGCGGGCGAAGGGGAACACCGCCTCCTTGACCGCCACATGACCCAGCGGCCGTTCGCTCAGGTCAAAGGACGCGAGCATCTCGCCGGCCATGACGCGGCTCGCGATCTTCGCCACCGGCACGCCCGTGGCCTTGGCGACGAACGGCACCGTACGGCTGGCGCGCGGATTGACCTCCAGCAGATAGACGGTGTCGTCCTTGAGCGCGAACTGGATGTTCATCAGGCCGACGACGCCCAGGCGCAAGGCCAGGGCGCGGGTCTGCGCCTTCATCTCGTCCATGAGCGCGTCGCTGATGGAGAACGGCGGCAGGGCGCAGGCGGAATCGCCGGAGTGCACACCGGCTTCCTCGATGTGTTGCATGATGCCGGCCACATAGACGTCGCTGCCGTCGCACAGGGCGTCCACGTCCACCTCGATCGCACCATCCAGGTAGGCGTCGATCAAAACCGGGCTGGTGCCGCTGACCAGCACCGCCGTCTTCATGTACCGCTCCAGGCCTTCCTCGGTATAGACGATCTGCATCGCCCGCCCGCCCAGCACATACGAAGGCCGGATCACGACCGGATAGCCGATGCGACCGGCGATCTCCCGCGCCTCCTCCAGCGAGGTGGCGGTGCCGTTTTGCGGCTGCTTCAGACCCAAGTCGTTCAGCATGACCTGGAACCGCTTGCGGTCCTCGGCCAAGTCGATGGAGTCCGGCGTCGTGCCCAGGATGGGAATGCCGGCGGCTTCCAGCGCGCGCGCCAGCTTCAGCGGCGTCTGTCCGCCGAACTGGACGATGCAGCCCAGCACGGTGCCGTTGGTCTGCTCCTTGCGCACGGCCTCGATCACGTCCTCGGCCGTCAGCGGCTCGAAGTACAACCGATCGGACGTGTCGTAGTCGGTCGACACCGTCTCCGGGTTGCAGTTGATCATGATGGTCTCGAAGCCCACCTCCGACAGCGCGTAGGCGGCGTGCACACAGCAATAGTCGAACTCGATGCCCTGCCCGATCCGGTTCGGCCCGCCGCCCAGGATGATGACCTTTTTCGCGGCGGTGGGATCGCTTTCGCACTCGGCGGCCTCGATGCCGTTGCCCTCATAGCACGAGTACATATAGGGCGTGTCCGACGGGAACTCGGCGGCACAGGTGTCGATACGCTTGTAGACCGGATGGATGTTCAGCACCTGTCGGCGGAACGCGACCTCGGTCGGAGTCTTGCCGGTGAGGGTGACCAGCCGCTCATCCGAGAAGCCCATCTTCTTGACGCGGAGCATCTCCGACGCGCTCGCCGGCAGGCCCTGCTCGCGCAGACGGGCCTCCTCGTCGACGATTTCCTTGATGCGCTCCAGGAACCACATGTCGTAGTGACAGGCGGCGCGGATCTCATCCAGGCTCAGGCCGTGACGAATGGCCTGGGCGATGGTGAGAATCCGCTCCGGCCGGGCGGCGCCGAGCGCGGCGCGGATCGCGTCCGTGGCCTCGGGACCGGTGGCGCCGGGAATCTCCACCTCGTCCAGACCCGTCAGGCCGGTTTCCAGCGAGCGCAGGCCCTTCTGAAGGCTTTCAGCGAAGGTGCGGCCGATCGCCATCGCCTCGCCCACCGACTTCATCGACGACGACAGGATGGGATCGGTGTCCGGGAACTTCTCGAAGGTGAAGCGCGGCAGCTTGGTGACCACGTAGTCGATGGTCGGCTCGAACGACACCGGGGTGCAGCCCGTGATGTCGTTGGTCAGCTCATCCAACGTGTAGCCCACGGCCAGCTTGGCCGCGACCTTGGCGATGGGGAAACCGGTCGCCTTCGACGCCAGCGCCGAGGAGCGCGAGACGCGCGGGTTCATCTCGATGACCACCAGACGGCCGGTCTGCGGACTAACCGCGAACTGCACGTTCGAGCCGCCGGTTTCCACCCCGATCTCGCGCAGGCACGCGATCGAGGCGTCGCGCATGATCTGGTATTCCTTGTCGGTCAGCGTCAGCGCGGGCGCGACCGTGATGGAATCACCGGTGTGGACGCCCATGGGGTCCACGTTTTCGATGGAACAGACGATGATGCAGTTGTCCGCCTTGTCGCGGACCACCTCCATCTCGAACTCCTTCCAGCCGAGGACCGACTCCTCGACCAGGACCGAATGCACGGGCGAGGCCGCCAGACCCGAGGCCACAATGCGATCGTATTCCTCGCGGTTGTAGGCAATGCCGCCGCCCATACCGCCCAGGGTGAACGACGGCCGCACGATCACCGGCAGGCCGATGTCATCCATCGCGCGCTGCGCCTCGTGCATGTCGTGCACCAGCTGGCTGCGCGGACTTTCCAGACCGATGGCGTCCATCGCCTCGCGGAATTGAAGGCGATCCTCCGCCTTGGCGATCACGTCCCGGCGCGCGCCAATCATCTCCACATTGTACTTCTCAAGCACGCCCCGGTCGGACAGCTCGATCGCGGTGTTCAGACCGGTCTGGCCGCCCATCGTGGGCAGCAGGGCGTCCGGCCGTTCCTTGGCGATGATGCGCTCCACGATCTCGGCCGTGATCGGCTCGATGTAGGTGGCGTCCGCCGTTTCCGGGTCGGTCATGATGGTGGCCGGGTTCGAGTTGACCAGGATCACCCGGTACCCCTCGGACCGCAGCGCCTTGCACGCCTGAGCGCCGGAGTAGTCGAATTCAACGGCCTGCCCGATCACGATGGGACCGGCGCCGATAACCAGAATGCTGTGGATGTCGGTACGTTTGGGCATGGGAATCTTCTGATGACGGAGGACGCGGACAGGGGGCGGAGAGGCGCGACCGTCCGGATGCCGGGAAGCCGGTCGGCGACAGCGTGCGGGTCTTAGCACAGGAGCCCGCCTTTGGACATTCCCCTTGAAGGCCTCGCCCCCCCTGATTATGACCGAACGACCCACGCGACCTCAGACGGGACCCGGCGCCGCACCTCGGCGCGACGGCGTCCCACATCCATACGACGCACCGCCCGACCGGAGCCGCCCCGATGACACGCACCCTGTTCGGTACCGACGGCGTTCGAGGGACTGCCAACACCCCTCCGATGACCGCCGACCTGGCCCTTCGCCTCGGCATGGCGGCCGGCGCGCAGTTCAAACGCGGTACGCACCGCCACACGGTCGTGATCGGCAAGGACACGCGACTGTCCGGCTATATGCTGGAGCCGGCGCTGACCGCGGGCTTCACCGCCGTGGGCATGGATGTGGTGCTGCTCGGCCCGCTGCCCACCCCGGCGGTGGCGATGCTGACGCGCTCGCTGCGGGCCGACCTGGGCGTCATGATCTCCGCGTCGCACAATCCGTTCGAGGACAACGGAATCAAGCTGTTCGGCCCGGACGGCTTCAAGCTGTCGGACGAGACGGAAGCCGATATCGAAGGGTTGCTGAACAACGGGCTGGCCGACACGCGGGTCAAGCCCTCCGACCTGGGCCGTGCCCGCCGCCTGGACGACGCCGGCGGCCGCTACATCGAGGCAATCAAGGCCACGTTCCCGCGCGGCCTGCGGCTGGACGGCCTGCGCATCGTGATCGATTGCGCCCACGGCGCGGCCTATAAGGTCGCCCCCCGCGTGCTGTGGGAGTTGGGGGCCGAGGTCATCCAGGTCGGCGTGGAGCCGGACGGCTTCAACATCAACAAGGGTGTCGGCTCGCTCGACACCGAAGCCATGCGCCGCACCGTGGTCGAGCGCGGCGCCGACCTGGGCATCGCACTCGACGGCGACGCCGACCGGGTCGTGCTGGCCAACGAGACCGGCGCCCTGGTCGACGGCGATCAGGTGCTCGGCGTCATCGCCAAGGCGTGGCTGGCCGACGACCGGCTGACCGGCGCGGGCGTGGTGGCGACCGTCATGTCGAACCTGGGGCTGGAGCAGTATTTGCGCGGGCTCGGCCTGACGCTGCATCGCACCCCGGTTGGTGACCGGTACGTGGTGGAGCGCATGCGGGCCGACGGCTTCAACCTGGGCGGCGAGCAATCCGGGCACATCGTCATGTCGGACCTGGGCACCACCGGTGACGGCCTCGCCGCCGCGTTGCAGGTGCTGGCCGCGCTGGTGCAGGCCGACCGGCCGGCGAGCGCGCTGCTGCACGCCTTCGACCCGCTGCCCCAGGTGCTGCGCAATGTGCGGATGGCCGACGGGCACGATCCGGTCGCGATTCTCGCCCTGGACACCGTGCAAGGCGCCATTGCGGCCGGCGAGGCGCGGTTCAACGGCGATGGCCGCGTTCTGATCCGCAAATCCGGGACCGAACCGCTCATCCGGGTCATGGCCGAAGGCGCCGACGACACCCTGGTGCAAACCGTGGTCGATGACATCGTGGACGCCATCGCCCGCGCCACCCCGGCGGCGTAACCCGTCGTATAACGACGCGGACAACGCACCACAGGGTTCCAATCTTACAGCCGCGCTCGGTTTTTTGGGCGCGAGGGGTTGCATACCCACCCCCGAGCCTTCAGGTTCAAGGCGCGGTGTCGCCGTATGGGCGCTACCGGCGCGTTCCCGAGGCACTCCCGATGCTCGCTGAACCGACACCCGCTCGCTCACCCACATCGACACCATCGCAATGGAGGGGGCCATGGCTTCCGTCGCCCTGACCAAAGAAAACATCGAAGACGTCATCCGCTCGGACAACATGGTCATCGTGGACTTCTGGGCGGACTGGTGCGAACCGTGCAAGACGTTCGGTCCGACGTTCGAAAAGATCAGTGACGCCCACCCCGACGTCACCTTCGCGAAGGTGGATGTCGAGGCCGAGGCGGAACTGGCGCAGAGCTTCGGCGTCCGCTCCATTCCCACCGTGGCCGTGCTGCGGGACCGGGTGGTGCTGTTCAATCAGGCCGGCGCGCTGCCCGAGAGCGACCTGGAAAGCGTCGTGAGCCAGGGTAAGGCCGTCGACATGGCCGAAGTCCACCAGGAAATCGAACGTCAGCAGCAGGCCGAAGCGGCCGGCGGCAACGGCGCCGCCTGACCCCACGCGCGAGAACACCGATACAAGCCCGATGGCTCAGCACGGCACGCACCCGGGCGGTCGGGTGCTCATTATCGCTGGCTCTGATTCCGGGGGCGGCGCGGGCATCCAGGCCGACATCAAGACGGTCACCGCGTTGCAAGGGTTTGCGACCACGGCCATCACGGCCCTGACGGCGCAAAACACGCTGGGCGTGTTCGGTGTTCATCCAATCCCGGTGTCCTTCGTCGTCCAGCAAATCGAGTTGGTGCTGGACGACATCGGGGCCGAGGCCGTGAAAACCGGCATGCTGGGCGACCCAGCCCTTATCGAGGCGATCGCCGACACGCTGGCGCAGCACGCGCCGGACGTGCCCGTCGTGGTCGACCCCGTCATGATGGCCAAGGGCGGCCATCCGCTGCTTGATCCCTCCGCCGAACAGGCCCTCAAAACGACGCTGGTGCCGCGCGCCACCGTGCTGACGCCCAACGTGCCCGAGGCTGAGGTGTTGAGCGGGCGCACCATCGCCTCGCTGGACGATATGCAAGCGGCCGGCGAAACCCTCCTGGCTCTTGGGCCGCACGCCGTGCTGATGAAGGGCGGCCACCTGCCGGGCGAGACCGTCACCGACCTTCTGGTCACGGCGGAGGGGATCGCGCGGTTCTCGGCCCCTCGGGTCGACACCACCGCCACCCACGGCACCGGCTGCACCCTAGCCTCCGCTCTCGCCTGCGGCCTCGCCCAGGGGCATCCCTTGCCCGACGCCATCGCCCGCGCCCGGGCCTATGTTCGCCGCGCCATGGAGACCGCGCCCGGCTTCGGGTCAGGCCACGGTCCGATGAACCACGGCCACACGGTCGCTCCGTTCCAAGAATGAACGTTACCGACCGAGGCAGTCGTCCCAATACGGCGGATCGCCGAAGCGGGCGGCCATGAAGTCGATGAACGTGCGCACCCGGTGGGACAGGTGCCGGGTCGGCGGATAGAGCACCCAGGCGTCCATCGGCGGCAACGGCACCTCGGGCAGCACACATTCCAGCCGCCCGGCGAGAACGGCATCGTTGACCAGGAAGGTGGGCAGCACCGCCACCCCCAGGCCGGCTTCCGCCATCGCGGCCAGAATATCCCCGTTGTTGGCCCGCAGGCGTGTCGCGGGCCGCCCGACCGCACCCCCCGCCCCCTCCGCGCGCAGGAACGCCCAGGTCTCGGAGTCCGAGGCATGGGCGTAGCTCATGGTCTGGTGGCCGACGAGATCGGCCGGCCGCGTCGGCCGCCCCTCCCGATCCCAATAGGCCGGGCTCGCCACGATGACGCGGCGGACCACGGCCAGCCGCCGGGCGATCAGGCTCGAGTCGGATAACCGCCCGATCCGAACCGCGAGATCGAACCCATCCTCGACCAGATTCACCGCCCGGTCGTTCAGGTCCAGATCCACGGCGATCCGGGGATGCTCCGTCAGGAACGCCACCAGGGCCGGGCTGAGGTGGCGCACCCCGAACGATAAGGGCGCCGCCACCCGCAGCGTTCCGCTCAAGTCGGCCTCGGCGGAGGAGACCGCCTGATCGGCTTCGTCCAGATCGGCGAGGATCCGCACGCACCGTTCGTAATACGCGCGCCCCGTCTCGGTGGGCGTCATGCGCCGGGTCGTGCGCGCGACAAGCTGCACGCCCAGGCGCTGCTCCAGGTCGCTCAGGCGGCGACTGACGGCGGACTTGGCGAGGTTCAGCCGCCCCGCCGCGCCGGTGACACCACCGGCCTCGATCACCCGCACGAAGGTGAGCATCTCCTCGAACCGACTCATGACGCCCCCCGGCGCATGGATGGCCCCCGCATGGACCGCCTCTTTGTTCGCCGTCCCAGAACAGTCTGTTTGTGTGGTGCCGATTTTTCAGCGCGTCCGCAACACCTATGTCTCTGGTCAACGGCGCTCGGCGCCCTGGTCGCCCACCCTTGGAAGGAGACTCGCCATGACGCGGACAGCATCGCTCGCGCCCCACCCCCAGCCGACCGCCACCGGGCCTGACGTACGCCCGTTGGCCCGCGTGATCGCGGGCGACGCGGCCTCCGACGGCGCCGGGGTTCGCCTGACCCGCATGATCGGCACCCGCGCCCTCGACTTTCTGGACCCCTTCCTGATGCTGGATGTCCTGCACTCCGACACCCCCGGGGACTACATCGCCGGCTTTCCAAAGCACCCGCACCGGGGCTTCGAGACGGTGACCTATCTGATGGCCGGCCGGGTCGAACACCGGGACACCATGGGCAACGCCGGCGTGATCGAGCCGGGCGGCGTGCAGTGGATGACCGCCGGGCGCGGCCTTGAGCATTCGGAAATGCCCGTGCAGGAGAACGGCCTGCTGTGGGGCATCCAGCTTTGGGTGAATCTGCCGGCGGCGGTGAAGATGCAGGCGCCGGGCTACCGCGAGTTTCCGGCCGACGCCATCCCGGAGGAACGGCGGGACGACGGGGCGCGGCTGCGGGTTGTGGCCGGCACGACCTCGCGGGGCACCGCCGGGCCGGTGCAAGGGGTCGTGACGGATCCGCTGTTCCTGGATGTCGCCCTATCGCCCGGCGGCACCCTGAACGAACCCCTGCCAGCAGACCACGCGGCCTTTCTGCTCATGCTGGAAGGATCGGCGACCGTGGGGGATGACGCAATCGGCTCCACCCTTTCGGCCGGTCACTTGGGTGTGCTGGGCGAAACCGGCGGCGTCATCGCCCTGCGGGCGGGCGCGGAGGGGGCGCGGGCGCTTCTCGTCCACGCCCGTCGGATCGGAGAGCCCGTCGCCCGGGGCGGCCCGTTCGTCATGACCACCGAAGCAGAGGTTCTCCAGGCCTTCCAGGACTACCGTGCCGGGCACTTCTAACCCCAATCCCCTAAAGACGGTCCAACCGGACGGCCGCCCCCTTGCGGTCGTCCGGCACGCATATTGAGCGTGTCCACGGCGTTATTTAAATTCAGTTCCACTTTCACTGCCCTCGGAATTAACGACCAAGAAACATCACGGCGAACGCCCAGGCTGCCGCCGCGAATCACTACACTTGCGCTGAATTCCCCCTTTTTTCCCTTGCCCTCCCGGGGGGACGCTGGTTGAGTGTCCACCCGGAGCGCGCGTCAGATAGCGCCCGAAGCACGGGTCGTCGACATCCGTGCATCCGCCTCCGGCCGCCGAGACACGCGCGGCGCGGGTGACGCACCAGCGACAGAAAGCATGACATGCGGTCTGTAAAAGGACAGGTGCACCGGAAACATCCGGTTTAATAAGGAGTGGGAGGTTTAGATCCATGTCCGACAATGCGGAAAACGCAAATACAGCCTATTGGAAGGCAAACGTAACGCAGATCGTCGTCAGCCTGATTATCTGGTTCATCGCCTCCTACGGGTTTGGCATCCTTTTGGTTGATCCCCTCAATGCCATAGAGTTCGGGGGCTTCAAGCTGGGCTTCTGGTTTGCTCAGCAAGGCGCCATTTACGTCTTCCTGATCCTGATCGCCGTTTATGCCATCCGCATGAACGCCCTGGATCGCCGGTACGGTGTGGACGAACAATAAACAGGGGGGACCAGGGGATGGATCTCACGACACTGACCTACCTTGCGGTAGGCCTGAGTTTTGCGCTGTATATCGGCATCGCCGTCTGGGCGAAGGCCAGCAGCACGGGGGAATTTTACGTCGCGGGTAAAGGGGTGCACCCCATTGCCAACGGCATGGCGACCGCCGCCGACTGGATGAGCGCCGCGTCCTTTATTTCCATGGCCGGCCTGATCTCGTTCCTGGGCTATGGCGGATCCGTGTATCTCATGGGCTGGACGGGCGGCTATGTGCTTCTGGCCATGCTACTGGCGCCCTATCTGCGCAAGTACGGCAAGTTCACGGTGCCCGAGTTCATCGGCGACCGGTACTACTCCAAGACCGCGCGACTCGTGGCCGTCGTCTGCCTCATCTTCATCTCGTTCACCTACGTGGCGGGCCAGATGCGCGGCGTCGGCATCGTGTTCTCGCGCTTCCTCGAGGTCGATCTTCTGACCGGCCTGATCATCGGCATGGGCATCGTGTTCGTGTACGCGGTGCTGGGCGGCATGAAGGGCATCACCTACACCCAGGTGGCGCAGTACTGCGTGCTGATCCTGGCCTACACGGTTCCGGCCGTGTTCATCGCCATGCAGCTCACCGGCAACCCGATCCCGCAGATCGCGTTCGGCAGCCAGCTTCAGGGCACCGACACCTACCTGCTGGACCGCCTCAACCAGGTGGTCACCGACCTCGGGTTCATCGAATACACCGAGGGCAGCAAGAGCACGATCGACATGTTCGCCATCACGGTGGCGCTCATGGTCGGCACGGCGGGGCTGCCGCATGTGATCGTGCGCTTCTTCACGGTGCCGCGTGTGCGCGATGCTCGCTCCTCGGCCGGCTATGCCCTGCTGTTTATCGCGCTGCTGTACACCGTCGCCCCGGCGGTCGGCGCCATGGCCCGCTACAACCTGACGGCCACCGTGCAGACCGGCGCGATCGGCAGCCCGGACGGCAACCTCACCTATGAGGAGCGGCCGGAGTGGATGAAGCGCTGGGAAGCCACCGGCCTGCTGTCGTTCGAGGACAAGAACGGCGACGGCCGCATTCAGTACTACAACGATCAGAACGCCGACTTTCAGACGCAGGCCGCCGAATGGGGCTGGCAGGGCAATGAACTGGACGTCGACCGCGACATCATGGTTTTGGCCAATCCGGAAATCGCGCAGTTGCCCAACTGGGTCATCGCCCTGGTGGCGGCCGGCGGTATCGCGGCGGCCTTGTCCACGGCGGCGGGGCTGTTGCTCGTCATCTCCTCCGGCATTTCGCACGATCTGCTGAAGGGCACGATAACCCCGGGCATTTCGGAGAAGACGGAGCTGATGGCCGGGCGCATTGCTGTGGCGGTGGCGATCCTGATCGCCGGCTATCTGGGGTACAACCCACCGGGGTTCGTGGCACAGGTGGTCGCCTTTGCCTTCGGTCTCGCGGCCTCGTCCCTGTTCCCGGTCATCCTGATGGGCATCTTCTCCAAGAAGATCAACCGCGAGGGCGCGATCGCCGGCATGCTCAGCGGGCTCGTGTTCACGATGGGCTACATCATCCTCTACAAGGGTGTGTTCATCGAGCCGGTGATCCCGAACACGCCGGACAATTGGCTGCTGGGCATCTCGCCGGAAGGCATTGGCGCGGTCGGCATGGTGCTCAACTTCATTGTCGCCTTCCTGATCTCGAAGGTCACGGCCGAGCCGCCGGATCACATCCAACATCTGGTCGAGGACATCCGCACCCCGCGCGTCACGGCGGCGGCGGAGTAGCCTTTCCTCTGGCCCTTTATGGCGCGGGTCCCGGGTGTCCGGGGCTCGCGCTTTTCTTTTACGGGCTCACCGTGCATCCTCATGCCAGCACTGCCGCAGGTCCTGCGACCTGTTGATGCCCCCCGCTCCCGCGAGGCGCCCATGGACGTGGAACTGATCGAGATCCGCGAGTTCATCGCCCGACATCATCCCTTCGACATGCTGCCGGAACGCGCCTTGGATCAGGCCACGGGCAGCCTGCGCGGCCTGTACGCCCGGCGCGGCAAGCGGCTGTACCAGACCGACGACGCGGTCGAGTGCCTCTACATCGTCCGCACCGGTGCGCTGGAGACACGGAATCCATCCGGGGAGCTTCTGGCCCGTGTCGGCGAAGGCGAGACGGTCGGCGCCGGCGCACTGCTGCACAACGGCCGCGCCATCAACACGGTCGAGGCGATCGAGGACAGCCTGCTCTACGCCATGCCGGCGGAGACGTTCCACGCGCTGCGCACCGGCTTCAAGCACTTCGCCTACTTCTTCCAGCCGGCCGGCGGGGATCGCCTGCGCACCGGTCGCGCGGTCGCCGGGCAGGCCCACGGGCACCACGACCACGGCCCGGCCAACGCCCACCTCGACCTGATGAGCATGCATCTCGGCGCCCTGCTGCGGCGCGCGCCGGTGACCATTTCGCCCGACGCAACCATTCACGCCGCCGGACAGCGCATGTCGGAGCAAGGGGTCTCCTGCCTGATGGTCGTGGACCCGAGCGACGATGCCGGCCACCCGGCCGGCATCCTGACCGACCGCGACCTGCGGCACCGGGTGGTGGCCAAGGCCCTGCCCTACGACACGCCCGTCTCGCAGGTCATGACGCCGGATCCGCTGGTGCTGGACGCAGACGACTACCTGTTCGACGCCATGCTTCTGATGACCCGGCATAACATCCGCCACCTGCCGGTCCTGCGCGACGGCGCTCTGGCGGGGGTCATCACCAACACGAATCTGGTCCAGACCCAGAACACCTCCGCCGTCTATCTGGTGGGCGACATCTTCAAACGCGACACGCCGGAGGGGATGCGCGATGCCCTCGACATGGTGCCCGACCTGATCCTGCAACTGGTCGAGACCGGGGCCTCCGCCCACAACATCGGTCATGTGATCTCATCGCTGTCGGATGCCGCCACCGTGCGGCTGATGGCACTGGCGGAACAGCGCCTCGGCCCGGCACCGGTGCCGTTCGTCTGGCTGGCCGCCGGCAGCCAGGCCCGGCACGAGCAGACGGCGCGCTCCGACCAGGACAACTGCCTGCTGCTGGCCGACACCTACGACGAGGCCAAGCACGGCGAATACTTCCAGGCCTTCACCCGTCTGGTCTGCGACGGGCTGAACATCTGCGGGTACGTCTATTGCCCGGGTGAGGTCATGGCGATGACCGACCGCTGGCGCCAGCCGCTGAAGGTCTGGAAGAGCTACTTCGCCAAGTGGATCGACCAGCCGGACCCGAAGGCGCTGATGCTGGCGTCCGTGTTCTTCGACATGCGGCCGATCTACGGCAATCACGCGCTGTTCCACGAGCTGCGCAGCTTCGTGCTGAAGAAGACCAGCGGCAGCAAGATCTTCCTGGCCTACCTGGCGTCCAACGCCCTCAGCCGCCAACCGCCGCTGGGCTTCTTCCGCAACCTCGTGATGATCCGCGGCGGCGAGCATGCGAACACGCTGGACCTGAAGCACCGGGGCATCGTGCCGATCGTCGATCTGGCACGGGTCTACGCCCTGGATGCGGGCAGCGAGGCGGTCAACACGCTCGACCGGCTCGACACCGCGCGGGAGAAAGGCAGCGTGTCCAAGGACGGCGCCGCCGACCTGCGCGACGCCTGGGACTTCATCAGCACCGTGCGGCTACGCCATCAGGCGCTGCGCATCCGCGCGAACCAGAAGGCGGACCACTACGTCTCGCTGGAGAACCTGTCGAACTTCGAGCGCAGCCAGCTCAAGGACGCCTTCTCCGTGGTCAAGACCATGCAGGGCGCGCTCGCGACCGCCTACCAGACCGGCCGGATGTAGGCCGCCTCAACCGCCGGACCGCCAACCGGGCGCCGCCTCGGACACGGGAGTATCAGGCCGCCATGCTCAGGCACGTGCTCGGACTGGACATGACACGCCGCGCCCTATGGCTGTTCGGCAAGCCCGGACCGATGCGGGACTACTACCGCGAGGATTACCCCACGCTCGACACCGCGTGGTGCGACATGGATTTCCTCGCCATCGACCTGGAGACCAGCGGCCTCGATCCCAACACCGACGAGATTCTGAGCGTCGGGTTCGTGCCCATCCGCCGGGGCGCGGTTCATCTGGCGGAAGCCCGGCACATGTTGGTGCGCCCGACGCGCCCCATCCCCGAACGGACCGCCATCATTCATGGCCTGCTCGACGGCACGCTGGAGAACGCGCCGCCGCTGGACGCCGTGATGCCCGAGGTGCTGAAGGCCATGTCCGCGCTGGTCCCCGTCGCCCACCACGCCCCGGTGGAGCGGGCCTTTCTGTCCAACGCCTGCAAGATGCTCTACGGCCAGCCGCTCGTCGTGCCCTACGTGGACACGCTGCGGCTGGAGCGGCGGGTTCTGGAACGGCGGCAGGAGGCCATCAGCAACGGCGTGCTGCGCCTGAACGCGGCGCGCCAGCGCTACAACCTGCCGCGCTACCGGGCGCACAACGCCATGGTCGACGCCATCGCCTCGGCCGAGTTGTTCCTGGCCCAAGTGGCGCACATGGACACCAAGAAACCGCCCCGCCTGGACGAGATCAGCGTGGGGTAAATCGCGCAACCGGCCGCGTCAGAACGACGAGTTCGGTTCCTGGAGAAACGCGCGCTCCTCCTCGGTCGTCTCCCGCCCCAATACGGCGTTGCGGTGGGGAAAGCGGCCGAAGCGGGCGACGATCTCGTGATGGCGGTCGGCAGATTTCTGGGCATCCTCGATCCCGAGACGCTCGTACAGCGCCAGCGACCGCTCCTGTTCCACCCCGTCTTCCGAATGCTGGAACGGCATATAGAGGAACAGACGTTCCATCGGCGCCAGCGCCTGATCGTGGCCGTCGCGCAGGGCCTGCTTGGCGACATCCAGGGCCTGGGCATCGGTGGCGAACGCGGCCGGCGTGCCGCGATGAATGTTCCGGGGCACCTGATCCAGCAGCAGGATCAGCGCCAGGGCGCCGTGGGGTGTCGCGGCCCAGCCGTTGAGGTCGCCGGCCTTGGCGCGGGCGTACAGGGCACCGAACCGATCCCGAAGCTGGGCATCGAAGGCGTCCGACCGCGCGAACCAGAGGTCGCGGAACGTGCCATGCTCGGGCGTGCCCGGCGCCCCGAACCAAAAGTCCAGCAGGGCCCGCGCGTCGGGGGGAAGGGGGGCGGTCGCCTCGCTCGAAGGCGTGGAAACAGACATGACGGTCGAGTTCTCCCGGAAAGGGGTTTCTTTTATCCCCGAACCGCCGGCCGCTCAATCACCCTGCCGTTCGCCCCGGCGGTAGGGGCCGAACGCGGTAAGCGCGGCCATGTCCTCGCTGACCATGGCCCGCTCCTGCTCGACGAAGCGGGCCACGGCCTCACGGAAGCCCGGGTCCGCGATCCAGTGCACGGAGTGGGTCGGCTGCGGCAGATACCCCCGCTGGATCTTGTGCTCGCCCTGAGCCCCGGCCTCCACCCATCGCAGACCGCGCGCGATGGCGAAATCCATGGCGCGATAGTAGCAGGCCTCGAAGTGCAGGAACTTGTAGTCCGCCAGCGCGCCCCAATTGCGCCCGTACAGCGCGTTGGCCCCGATCAGGTTGAGCGCGCCGCAGACGTACTGTCCGCTGTCGTCGTCGGTGCCCAGAACGAGCGCGACCCGATCGGCCATACGCTCCCCAAGCATCAGAAAGAAGTCCTGGGTCAGGTACGGCCGGCCCCACTTGCGGTCCGCGGTGGACAGGTAGAACTGAAAGAAGGCGCGCCAGTGCCGGGGCTCCAGATCGTCGCCGGTCAGGGTCTGAAGCGTGACCCCGTGACCGTTGGCGCGCTCCCGCTCCTTGCGGATGGACTTGCGCTTGCGGGACGCCAGAGTGTCCAGAAAGTCCGAAAAATCGCGGTATCCCGGGTTTTCCCAGTGATACTGCTGCCCCTGACGGTGCAGGAACCCCATGTCCGCCGCCAGCGCCGCCTCGCCCTCGGTCGGGAAGGTGACGTGGACGCTCGACATGCCCGCCCGATCAGCGAACTGGACCATGGCCGCAAGCAGGGCCTGCCGCAGCCGGTCCGAATCCGGCACGTCCGGACGGACCAGCAGGCGCGGCCCCGTCACCGGCGTGAACGGCACCGCCGCCTGGAGCTTCGGATAGTACCGGCCGCCAGCCTGCTCGTAGGCGTTGGCCCAGCTCCAGTCGAACACATACTCGCCGTAGGAATGCGTTTTGAGGTACAGCGGCGCCACGGCCAGCGGCACCCCGGCCGCGTCGGGGATCATGAGATGCTGCGGGCGCCAGCCCGATCCCGGCCCCACCGACCCCGAATCCTCCAGCGCCGACAGGAAGGCGTGGCTGACGAAGGGGTTCTCATCGCCCGCGCAGGCATCCCAGTCGGCCGCCGCGACGGCGGACACACTCTTCACGACCGAGACGGCGAACGCCTCATCGGACGAGTTTGGGGGCGATTCGACAGACTGGGACCGCCCGTGGGGCTCACAATCGTGGTGCGGCATGCGACATCCGGGGACAGGGGAAGGAACACTCCTTGCCCCGATGTGGGCACCCGGCGCCGCACCACCAAGCCCCGGCCCCCCAGGCGCTCCATTTGGCCGCCCTATTAGGCCGTGCCACGCGGGGTGGGGTCAGGGCGCGATGTCGAACAGCCCTTCGACTTCCACCGGCACGCCCAAC
Organism: Roseospira marina; assembly: GCF_014197855.1. Classification (GTDB taxonomy): domain Bacteria; phylum Pseudomonadota; class Alphaproteobacteria; order Rhodospirillales; family Rhodospirillaceae; genus Rhodospira; species Rhodospira marina. The sequence goes on along the minus strand of NZ_JACIGJ010000004.1, from coordinate 263,972 downwards.
GGCAACGACGCGCAGCCGACGGCCGCGCGGGCGTGGCGGCCGGCATCGCCGAACACCTCAACCATCAGATCGGAGACACCGTTGGCAACCTTCGGATGATCGCCGAACGCCGGCGTGGCGGCGACGAACACCCCCAGGCGCACGACCCGTCGCACCCGGTCCAAATCGCCTTCACACACGGCGTTCATCTGGGCGATCAGGTTCACACCGCATAAGCGGGCGGCCGCCTGTCCGTCCTCCAAGGAGACACTGTCGCCCAGAAGGCCCGTATAAGCCGGCTTGCCATCCGCCAGCGGAATCTGGCCGGAGACGACCACCGACGACCCGCTCACAACGAACGGCACGTAGTTCGCTACTGGAGCGGTGGCCTGCGGCAGTATGATCCCGAGTTCGGTCAACCGGGCCTCGACTCGTCCAGCCATGAAAACCCCTTTCCTTTTCGCGGGTGCGATGTGTTAGGTGGGTTGACCCACCGTACAGTCAGGGACCCAGAGGTCCCGTCGATCCGGGACCGTCCGTCCGGTCCCGCCCATCAGGAACCCTCCGGTCCCGCCGGTCCTGGTCCCGTCGCGCGGGGTCAACCGGCCCCGTACCGCCGACAGTCTTGGGGAACGAACACGCCGTGAGCAAGCTCTCTCTGCCCAAGGACCGCATCAACGTCCTGCTGCTTGAGAATGTCCATCCGAACGCGGTCGCCCTGCTCAACCGGCAGGGGTACACCAACGTCCGCCACGTCCGCACCGCCCTGTCGGGCGACGCGCTGAAGGACGCGCTGGCCGACGTCCATATCCTGGGCATCCGCTCGCGCAGCCAGATCACGGAGGAGGCGTTGGCAGCCGCCGAGAAGCTCATGGCCATCGGCTGCTTCTCCATCGGGACCGATCAGGTGAATCTGCAGGCGGCCAAGATTCGCGGCATCCCGGTGTTTAACGCGCCTTATTCCAACACCCGTTCGGTGGCGGAACTGGTGCTCGCCGAGATCATCTGCCTGTTCCGGGGCACGTTCGAAAAGTCCTGGTCGGCGCATGAGGGCGGCTGGATGAAAAGCGCCGAGGGCAGCCACGAGGTGCGCGGCAAGACGCTCGGCATCGTCGGCTATGGGCACATCGGCTCGCAGCTTTCGATTCTGGCGGAAGCGCTGGGCCTGCGGGTCGTGTTCTACGACATCGTGGAGAAGCTGTCGCTGGGCAACGCCACCGCCCTGCCCTCCCTCGACGCGGTTCTGGAAACGGCGGATGTCGTGAGTTTTCATGTCCCGTCGTCGCCCCTGACCCGGAACATGATCGGCGCCGCCGAAATCGCCCGCATGAAGCCGGGCGCGCGCCTCATCAATGCGGCGCGCGGCAACGTCGTGGACATCGACGCCCTGGCCCAGGCCCTGCGCGACGGCCACCTGTCGGGGGCCGCCGTGGACGTGTTCCCCAAGGAGCCCAAGGGCGGCAACGATATGTTCGAATCGCCGTTGCGCGGCCTGCGCAACGTCATCCTGACCCCGCACGTGGGCGGCTCCACCGAGGAGGCGCAGGCCAACATCGGCGGCGAGGTGGCCGAGAAGCTGGTGAAATACTCGGACAACGGCTCGACCACCGGCGCCGTCAATTTCGTCGAGGTGTCCCTCCCCGAGCACGCCACGGTTAGCCGGTTCCTCCACATTCACAAGAACGTCCCTGGCGTGCTCAGCGCCATCAACGACATCTTCTCGTCGCGGGGCATCAACATCGCCGGTGAATATCTGCGGACGGACAGCGACACCGGCTATGTGGTCGTGGACGTCGACGCCGACATCGAGGCCGGCATGGGCATCCGCAAAGCCCTGCAGGCCATTCCCGGAACGATTCGCACCCGGTTCCTGATCTAGGCCCCTCGGTCGACGCTCCATCTTGTGCGGGTGCGGAATACCCCCATTTCAGGGGTTGCATTCCGTACGCCGCCGCTCAATATTGGAACCTTTCTAAATGAGCGGCGAGCGCGAGCACGGAACGCGCCGCACCGCCGGTCCCACGGACCAGCCCAGAGAGGACGTGCCACGCCGTTCCGCACGGTGCACACCGCACCGTCCGACCGAAACCCAACCGTATCCCCCCAGCGGGATAAGAGGGAGAGCAAGCATGAGCGAGACCATTGGCAACCTGATCGGCAGCCCCTTCCCCGACTTCACCGCCCCGACCGTCCTGGGCGACAACACGATCGATGAGGGCTTCACGCTGAGCGAGTACATCAAGGACTCCTATGCCCTGGTGTTCTTCTACCCGCTGGACTTCACCTTCGTGTGCCCGTCCGAGATCCTGGCCCACGACCACCGCCTGAGTGAGTTCGAGCAGCGCGGCGTGAAGGTCGTCGGCGTGTCCGTGGACAGCCACTTCACCCACTTGGCGTGGAAGAAGACCCCGACCGAACAGGGCGGGCTGGGCCAGGTGAACTTCCCGCTGGTCGCCGACCTGACGAAGCAGATCGCCAAGAGCTTCGGTGTGCTGCTGCCGGACGGCGTCGCCCTGCGCGGCTCGTTCCTGATCGACAAGGCCGGCAAGATCCGCCACTACGTCATCAACGACCTGCCGCTGGGCCGCAATGTGGACGAATCGCTGCGCATGGTCGACGCCCTCCAGTTCCATGAAGAGCATGGAGAGGTCTGTCCCGCCGGCTGGAAAAAGGGCGGCGCCGGCATGCAGGCGACCCCGGATGGCGTGGCCAAGTTCCTGTCCGAACACGCCGACGCGCTGTAAGGCGCGACGGTCGACCGCTCCGGCACCCCACGGCGCCAGCGGAATCGGATCGGCAGCGGGGCGCTCCTGGGGAGCGCCCCGTTTCCTTTGCCGGCCGTTCATTCCATACTAGCCCCTCATCGCACGAGCCGATCGTCATCACGTGGACCTACCGGAGGGCGGCCGCGTCCTGTCGGAAGACGGCTTACAGACTGAGAGTTCGGGCGGAACGCCACGGGGCGTGGCGTCGGGCACCAGCGAAAACAAGGAAGATCCATCGTCATGGCTGAATATCGTACCAAGGTGCTGGTGCTCGGCTCCGGCGCCGCCGGCTGCACCGCCGCGATCTACGCCGCGCGCGCCAACCTGGAGCCGATCCTGGTGGCGGGGCTGCAGCCGGGTGGCCAGTTGACCATCACGACCGACGTCGAGAACTTCCCCGGGTTTGCCGACCCCATCCAAGGGCCGTGGCTGATGGAGCAGATGCGCGCCCAGGCGGTCAACGTGGGCACGCGGGTGATGGACGACCTGATCGTGGACGTCGACCTGTCGCGCCGGCCGTTCGTCTGCAAGAGCGACTCCGGTGACACCTACATCGGCGAGACCCTCGTCATCGCAACCGGCGCCACCGCCAAGTGGCTTGGCCTGCCCAGCGAAAAGGCGCTGTCCGGCATGGGCGTGTCGGCCTGCGCCACCTGTGACGGGTTCTTCTACCGCGGCAAGGAGGTCGCGGTCATCGGCGGCGGCAACACGGCCGTCGAGGAAGCCATTTACCTGACCAACCATGCCTCGAAGGTCACTCTGGTGCACCGTCGCGACTCTCTGCGGGCGGAACGCATCATGCAGGAGCGCCTGTTCGCGAACCCGAAGATCGAGGTGCGCTGGAACAGCGTGGTCGAGGACATCCTGGCCGGCGGCATGCCGCTTGGTGTGACGGGGGTGCGGCTGCGGGACGTGGACAGCGGGCAGACATCCGATCTCGCGGTGGACGGCGTGTTCATCGCCATCGGTCACCAGCCCAACACGGCGCTGTTCAAAGGCAAGCTCGACCTGGACGAGACGGGCTACATCCTCACCAAGCCGGACAGCACGGCGACCAACGTGCCGGGCGTGTTCGCCGCCGGCGACGTGCAGGACCACGTCTTCCGTCAGGCCGTGACCGCCGCCGGCACCGGCTGCATGGCCGCACTGGAGGCCGACCGGTTCCTGGTGACGCACGGGGTCGCCGCGGAAGCCGCCGCCTGACCGCTCGGATTTGGCGATCCGAAAGGACGTGTCCGAGCAGGCTGTCCGAGTAACGGCGGGTCTTCCGAGCCCAATCCGGGCGTACCCGGTTCACGATCCGCCGCCCGCCCCGCGTTTCCGACGAACAGGTTGGCGATCGCTCTTGATCTTGCCCCTCGGAAAAGGGTCGAATGGACACGGTCGAGGGTCGGGGCCGGACTCCTTCCTTCGATACGAGCCAGCCGGGCGCCATTCGGGCCTGGGTTCCAACAGAAAACAAAAACGCGGGACACCGGGGCGCCCGCCCCAGGACCAGGGAGGAGACAGCGATGCCAGCGCGTGGAGGCGCGATGGATTGGGACAAGCTGCGCGTGTTTCATGCCGTCGCCGAAGCCGGCAGTTTCACGCACGCCGGCGAGGCCTTGAACCTAAGTCAGTCCGCCGTCAGCCGTCAGATCAGTGGGCTCGAGGAAAGCCTCGGGGTTACGCTGTTTCACCGTCATGCGCGCGGGCTTATCCCCACCGAAGCGGGGGAGATGCTTTACCGAACCGTCCATGAGGTCTTCGCCAAGCTGGCCATGGTCGAGGCCAAGCTGGGCGAAACCCGGGAGCGGCCCGAGGGCGCCCTAACGATAACGACGACGGTGGCGTTCGGTTCCCTGTGGCTGACGCCTCGCATGAAACGATTCCTGGAGCGGTACCCGGAAATCGAACTGACCATCGTGCAGAACGACGGCGAACTCGACCTCGCCATGCGCGAGGCCGACGTCGCGTTGCGCTTCATGCCGCCGCGCCAGCCCGATCTGGTAAAGCGCCAACTCATCACGATGCACTACCACTGCTTTGCGTCGCCGGAGTACATCAAACAGCATGGCATCCCCCAGGCGCCCGAGGACCTGGATAACCACAAGATCATCATCTACGGCGAGAAGTTCCGGCCGCCAGTGGAGCGTATGAACTGGCTGATGGAAGCGGGCGCCCACCCGGACAAACCCGCGCGCAAACCGATTCTGCGCGTCAACAACATCTACAGCATGTTCCGGGCCGTGCAGAGCGGCCTGGGCATTGCCGCGCTGCCGGATTACTTCAGCCAGGAGGCCGGGAATCTGGTGAAGGTTCTGCCGGACCTGCGCGGTCCTGAGGTGACGATCTATTTCGTCTATGCCGAGGAGTTGCGGCACTCTAAAAAGGTGGAGGTGTTCCGCGACTTCCTGATCCGGGAGTTGGCCCAGCGGCGGTTCTGACCCCGCCGCCTTTCGGCCCCCTTCCTGGTCCCGCCCCTTGGAAACCCGAAGCGCCACGCGGACGATGGCGCTCGGGCACGCGACACGCGAGGGACGTTGAGGCGCGCGGGCCCGAGCGTCGCGCGTAGCCGGACGCCAGCGGGTCTACACCTCGACCGGATCGCGCTCCACCGGAACACCAGGTTCCATCTTCCCGGTGCGGATCGCCAAAGCGGACTTCACATGCGCGACGTTCGGCGCCGCCGTCAGCTTGGTGGTCAAGAACTGCTGGTAGTGATCCCAGTCATGGGCCACGACCTTAAGAAGGAAATCCGTCTCGCCGGCCAGCATGTGGCATTCGCGCACCTCCGGCCAGTCATGGACCAGGGATTCGAAGGCCTTCAGGTCCGCTTCCGCCTGACTGTTGAGCCCGACGTGAGCGAAGACGGACACATGATACCCGAGCGCCAAAGCGTCGACCTCGGCATGATATCCACGAATAAACCCGGCCTCTTCCAGGGCACGCACACGACGCAAACAGGGCGGTGCGGAAATGCCCGCCCGCTTCGCCAGTTCGACGTTCGTCATGCGGCCGTCCTCTTGAAGGTCGGCGAGAATGGACCGATCGACATGGTCCAGCTTTACACGTTGCATACGGCTGACGAATCCATTGCGAGAACACGAATCTTGCGCAATGAAATTACAAGCGGCCGAAAGGCGGCGCAATTGAAATCGGCATTGTCACGAAAGGGCCGAGGCTTCTGTTGCGCCGCCCCCACGCCCCGCGTGACAGCGCGACGCGCAAGCGGCATGGTCGTGGCGTCACCTTCCAACCATCGCGCCGGAAAGGACCCCCGATGTGTTTGATCTGACCACCTGGCTGGCGTTCCTGGCCGCCTGCACTCTCCTTGTCATCGTCCCCGGACCGACGGTGACCGTCATCATCGCCAACAGCCTGCGGGCAGGGCCGTCCGCCGGGCTGATGAACGTGGCCGGGACGCAGCTCGGCCTGCTCGTGATGATCGGCGTTCTGGCCCTGGGCCTGGACACCGTCGTATCGCAGGCCGGCGCCGTGTTCGACGTGCTGCGGTTGGTCGGCGCCGCCTATCTGATCTGGCTAGGCGTGAAGATGTGGCGGTCCGACGGGCGCCTGGGACAGGCCGAGGCGGGCACGCCCCGCTCGCACGCCCGCTACGCCTGGCAGGGGTTCCTGGTGATCTGGTCAAACCCCAAGGCTCTGCTGTTCTTCGGGGCCTTCATCCCGCAGTTCGTGGATCCCGCCGGCAACGCCGCCCTTCAGGTCACGCTGCTCGGCCTGACCTTCATGGGCGTCGCCCTGGTTCTCGACGGGGCCTACGCCATGGCAGCCGGAACGACGGGCGCCCTGTTGTCCCGTCGCAACGTCCGCGCATTGGAGCGCGCCTCCGGCAGTTTCCTGATCGGCGGCGGGGTGTGGCTGGCGCTCAGCCGCCGCATGACGGCCTGACCGGCCCCGCGCCCTTGGCACCGGCGGCGCGCTGAAACGCCGCCGGCCGCCGAGGGCCCCGTCACACCGACCACGTGATATCGAACACACCGCCGGGGCGGCGGGCGACGGTACCGTCCGTGATGCCCCGCCACTGAAGAATCCCTTCGTAGACGCCGACATACAGGGCCGCGTCGTAGCCCGGGGCCAGGGCTTCCATGGTGACGTGGCCGTCCTCCGCCCGCAGAACGTTGCGGCCCCGCACCTCAGTACCCTGGTGCTCCAGCAGGAAGATCTCGTTCTCGTACAGCAGCCATTCGACCGGCGTCTTCGTCCCCTTCGGCAGCTTTCCGGCCGCCTCAAGCGCCGGGAATACCTTGCGCCCGACCTCGATGATCGCCCCCTCCCCGCGCCCACTACCGCGCGCGTATTCCTGCAGCAACGTGTCGAACACGGCCGTGCTGACCCAGTCTTCCGGTTTGATTCCGGACAGACTGTGCCCCGTCCGCTCCACCAACACCTGCTCCGCCCGCGCCCGCGTCGCCGGATCCATCAGGCTGGCCGTCAACAGGACGACACGGCCCCGAATGTCCGCGACCTTCACCGCGTCCAGGAAACCCTGGATGTGCTGACGCAGGGTCGCGGTCTCCTCGCTGAGGGCGGACGCGGCACCGACGACCTCCGCCGACTGCGTGTCGGTATCACGGGCCACGGCGGCCAACGCGCCAATGGTCTCGGAAATCTCCCGGTTCATCGCCGCCGCCTGCTGAGCGTTGCTGGAAATCTCGCCCGTGGCCGCGCTCTGCTCCTCGACCGCCGCCGCCAGGGAGGCGATGACCTGATTGATCTGGCCAACCACAGTGTCCACGCTTTGCAGGGACTCCGCCGCGTCGCCGGTGGACCGCTGGATCGCCTCGATCCGCGCGGTGATGTCGCTGGTCGCCTTGCCGGTCTGATGCGCAAGGGATTTGACCTCCCCGGCCACGACGGCGAAGCCCTTGCCCGCGTCGCCGGCCCGCGCCGCCTCGATGGTGGCATTCAGGGCGAGCAGGTTGGTCTGGTCGGCAATGTCCTTGATCAGGTTGACGATCTCGCCGACCTGCTGGGCGGCATCGGACAACTCCCGCATGGTGTCGCTGGTCCGATTGACGGAGTCGAGCGCGTTCTGGGTTGTCTTGGTCGTCTCCGAAATGCGCTGACTGATCTCCGCGACCGACGCCGCCAGTTGTTCCGAGGCCGAAGCGACATTTGCCACACTGCTCGCGGCGGACCCGACCGCCGACGTGACCGTGGCCGCCCGCTCGTTGGTGTCGCGCGCGCCGATTTGTAGGCGGTCGGCCGTGTCTGACATCTCCGCCATGGTCTGGGACACGCGATCCAGGGTCGTCCGGGCGTTCAGATCGAACGTGCCGGTCCGCTGGTCGCGCTGCCGGACCGTCTTGTCCCGCTCGACCCGGTTCTTGTCGACGCCCTTGCGGAACGCATCGGCCTCGGCCAGTTGTGCGCGCAGGTCGGCAAGGCTCTCCCCCGCACCGTCCTCGGTCCCGGCCGCGCGACGGCGCGTCAGGCTCAACACACCCGCCCCTGATGCCACCGCCACGACGGCCATACTGCCCCACGTGGCCGGACCGTCCAGCATCATGGCGGCCGTGCCCGCCAGCATCGGGGCCCCGGCAGCCACGGCCGTGACCGCAACCGTCTCCCATGACGGATGCCGTTCCATGTCCATATTCCCTCTCACAGTACCGTCCTCCCAACCTAGGCGGATACCGGAGCATATTTTTTGCGGCGCAGTAAACGCAAAAGGGTACCTTACAAAGGCAGCCATACTTTCGGCATATATCCCTGGTCAAAAGTATTAGGTCGCACACGGCTTTTATATTTATTCAATTTTTGATTTCCCTCACCGACGTCAAGCCGACTCCGCAACGACATATATTTACAATACCCTGTGAACCCACATCCTATTCTAAAAGCGTCTGGTGATTTATACAGGATAGCCTCACACGATTTAACCTGGCCAGGCCCACACATCGAGCGGCGCGGAGCGCCCCCGCACGGTGCGCTGCCCCAGGGGGTGAAACGCGGCGAGCACCGGCTCCTCGGCCGACGCAACCGGCCGGGCGGCAGCGAGCAGATCCTCCGACACGAGGATCACGCAGCCCTCTGTTTTGGTCATGCCCTCCAGCCGGCTGGCGATGGCGACGGTCTCGCCGGACAGGGTGAAGGCGAACTGACGCTCTCCGCCCAGCTCGCCCATCAGCACGCGGCCGCAATGCACCCCCACGCCGATCCGGATCGGCGGGTGCCCGTCGGCCTCCCGAGTGGCGCTCCAGGCCGCGACGGACTCGGCCAGGCACCGGGCGGCACGCAATGCGTTCAGGGCGTAGTCCGGGGTCGGCTCGGGCGGGCCGAAACTGGCCATGGCCCCATCCCCCTGGAAGCGGTCCAGCACCCCGTCGTGATCGAACACACACCGCTCGACCACCGACAGGAACGCGCGCAGCAGGTCCATGGCCTCCCGGGGGTCGAGGCCGTCGCAGATGCGCGTGCTCTCGCGCATGTCCACGAACAGCACGGCGGCATCGATCATGCGGTCGCCGGCGAACGGGGCGTCCCGGTTGGCCAGAGACTCGACCATGGCGGGGGAGACATAACGGGACAGGTTGTCGCGCTGGCGTTCCATCTGGCGGCGCCGCCGCTGCTCCCGAATGCGGCGCCACAGGGCACAGGGCACAAAGACCGCCACGATCCCGCCCACCGGAAACACGATGTTCAGCCACAGGCCAAGAGCCGTCAGCGCCCAGACGGTCACGCCGGCCCACAAGCCCGCGAGGGCCACCGCCACCAGCGCCGCCGTGCCGTAGGGCAGCGCCAGCGCGGCCGCGCCCGTCAGGCCCGCACCCAGCAGAATGGCCGCCACGTCGGCGGGAACCGCGGCGTCCCCCCGGCGCAGCACACGGCCGCTCAGGATGTTGTCGATCATCGTGCCGACGTGTTCCGCCGCCGTCAGGTTGGCGGCGAACGGCGAGGGAAAGCGCGCGCCGAAGCCGGACGCGCTGCCGCCCACCAGCACCAGCCGATCGCGGATCACACCCGGGGGCACCGTGCCCTCCAGCACATCGATCAGCGACACGCTCGGCAGGCTGCCCGCCGGGCCGTAGGGGTCCACCGCGATCCGCCCGGCCCGATCCAGCGGCACGACCCGATCCCCCAACCGCACCCAGGCGCCGAGGGACACCGCCAGGTCGTCCGGCGAAATGCCCAGGGCCACGCGCGCCGCCTGAAGCGCGAGAGAGGGATAGTCCCGGCCCCCGACACTGACCACGGGATCGTGATGGCGCAACGCCCCGTCCACATCGAGAATCAGGCGGGCATGCCCCACCGCGTCCGCCGCCGCGAGCAGGGCCGGTGACGGCGCCTGCACCGCGTCGGCCTCCGTGCCCGCGCCGGACCCGGACGCGCGCAACACCACACGAAATGCATGCGCGGGGAGTCCCGGCACATCGGTGCCCGCGCCCGGCGCACCGAGCGCCGAGGTCGACGTGACGACCCCGAACGGCAGCACTACCGGCGCGCGCGCTGCCGTGATCGCCTCGGCCAGTGCCCGCGTCTTCCCGTCCTCGCCCAATACCGATCGCATCACGGCAGCCTCGTGGGGCGCGATCCCCTCCAGGCGATCGGCCACGGCCCGCAAAGCCTCCGCCGCGCCCGGGGCCACGCCCTCAGCCGCGCCCTCCAACAGCAGGTTCAGGGCGATGGCGCGCGCACCCAGGGCATCCAGCGCGGCAACCGCCTGGGCAAGATGCGCCCGCGACACGGTCCCACCACCCAATGCGGCCAACGTGCGATCATCCGCCAGAACCAGCACGACCGCCCCACTCGGCGCCTCTGGACCCCGCAAGCGGAGCCGCGCGTCCAACGTGAGCAGTTCCAGCTCCGCCGGCAGGCGCGTGTCTCGGCCGGCCACGTAGAGGACCAGCGTGGCCAGGGTGAGCGCCGCAACCATCAGCGTGGGCAGCCACCACCGGCCGCCTCTGCCGCGGGTGCGCGACCCGCTCAGGACCCGGCTCAGCGCAGAGTCGTCCGGGCCAAGACGTCACGCACCCGCGCCTCGCCCCACATCGCGGGCGGGGTCGGCGCGGCGCCGCGCGCCACGTCGGTCCCCTCCCCGGCCTCCAGGATCACCACCTCGTCACCGGACGCACCGGGCGCGGTCGAGGCGACGTCGACCCGGCCCGTGACCGTCAGAACGGCGGTGTTGAGGGCCGTCGCCTCCACCACGAAATCGGTGCCGCGCGCCGAGGCGACAGCCGTGCGGCCCCGCACCTCGAACTGGTCCCAGGGGTGATCCGGGGCCAGGCTGGCGCGGACGATGCCCACCAGCATCTCGAAGAATCCCCGGTCGTCGCCGCCGTCGCGGGAATACTCCGAAACGTCGAACCGGCTGCTCGGGCCGGCGGTCAGGGTGCCGCCGCCCCGCAGCGCGATCACGACCGTGCCGGCCTCGCCCGTCACGACCTGATCGCCAACGCGCAAGGGTTCCTCCACCGTCGCGGGATGCGACTCGCCGTCCCGAAGGATGGCGACGTTTCCCTCGACCGCCGTGACATGGCCGGCCGGGCTTTCCTCCGCCCGCGACGGCGACGGGACAAGCAGCGCCACAGCCAGCAGCATCAGCACAGCCAAACCCGCCCCGGTCAGCATCCGCACGCATCGTGACATACGCACGCATCGTGACATAAGCAGTCCCCCCTCACATGGTTTTCCCGCGAGGCCGTCCCGGCCCCTCGTGCCCGGACCCCCGTTCCCGGACACCCGATCCCGGACACGGGACTCTCGCAACTCCATTTTTACACCGAAACAGGTTCTGAACGAAGTGCGCGGCCCCACCCTCCCCTTGCTCGGCCCCTTGGCCGCGCGCTCTGGTCCGCCTATGTTCTCCTCATGACCACGACCGCCGCCCCCCTTCTGCTGCCCCTGTATGAGCGCCAGCCCGCCGGGCCGCGCGCCGAGTTCCGCCTGGCCTCGGAGTACGTGCCCGCCGGCGACCAGCCGACGGCCATTCGCGAGCTATCGGGCGGCGTCGCCGACGCCGAACGCGATCAGGTTCTGCTGGGCGTTACAGGGTCCGGCAAGACCTTCACCATGGCGAAGGTGATCGAGGCGGCGGGCCGTCCGGCCCTCATCATGGCGCCGAACAAGACCCTGGCCGCACAGTTGTACGGGGAGATGAAGCAGTTCTTTCCCGACAACGCGGTGGAATACTTCGTCTCGTACTACGACTATTACCAGCCGGAAGCCTACGTCCCGAAGACCGACACCTATATCGAAAAAGACTCCAGCATCAACGAGCAGATCGACCGCATGCGCCACGCCGCCACCCGGGCGTTGCTGGAGCGGCGGGACGTCATCATCGTGGCCTCGGTCTCCTGCATCTACGGTATCGGCGCGGTCGAATCGTACTCCCGCATGGTGATCTCCGTGAAAAAGGGCCAGGAGATCGACCGGGACACGCTGCTCAAAGGGCTGGTCGAGCTGCAATACACGCGCAACGACATCGCGTTCACGCGCGGCACCTTCCGGGCCCGGGGCGACGTCATCGAGATCTTTCCGGCGCACTACGAGGACCGCGCGTGGCGGATCTCCCTGTTCGGCGAGGAGGTCGAGGACATCGCCGAGTTCGATCCCCTCACCGGCGCCCGCACCGGAGAGTTTGGCGAGATCACGGTCTATCCGGCCAGCCACCACGTGACCCCGCGTCCGGCCCTGTCGCAAGCAGTCAAGACCATCAAGGCGGAGTTAAAGGAGCAACTGGCGGCGCTCAACAGCGCCGGCAAGCTGCTGGAGGCGCAGCGCCTGGAACAGCGCACCACCTTCGACTTGGAGATGATCGAGACCACCGGGCACTGCAAAAGCATCGAGAATTACAGCCGCCACCTGACCGGCCGGCCGCCCGGCGCGCCACCGCCGACGCTGTTTGAATATCTGCCGGAAGATGCGCTGCTGTTCGTGGACGAAAGCCACGTCACGGTTCCGCAGGTCGGCGGCATGTTCAAGGGCGACTACCAGCGCAAGAGCACCCTGGCGGAGTTCGGGTTCCGCCTGCCCTCCTGCACCGACAACCGGCCGCTGAAGTTCGAGGAATGGGACGCCATGCGGCCCCAGTCGGTCTTTGTCTCCGCCACGCCCGGCCCGTGGGAACTGGAGCGCACGGGCGGCGTGTTCGCCGAACAGGTCATCCGCCCCACCGGCCTGATTGACCCGGTCTGCATCATCCGCCCGGTCGAGCATCAGGTGGACGACCTGCTGGCCGAGGTCCGCCAGTGCGCCGCCAAGGGCCAGCGCGTGCTGGTCACCACGCTAACCAAACGCATGGCGGAGGACCTGACGGAGTATCTGGCCGAGCAGGGCATCCGGGTGCGCTACATGCACTCCGATGTCGATACCCTGGAGCGAATCGAGATCATCCGCGACCTGCGCATCGGCGCCTTCGACGTCCTGGTGGGCATCAACCTCCTGCGCGAGGGCCTGGATATCCCCGAGTGCGCCCTGGTCGCCATTCTGGATGCGGACAAGGAGGGCTTCCTGCGCTCCAAGACCTCGCTGATCCAGACCATCGGCCGCGCGGCGCGCAACGTGGACGGCCGGGTGCTGCTGTATGCCGACACCATCACGGACAGCCTGCAATACGCCATCGACGAGACCAACCGGCGGCGCGAGAAACAGCAGGCCTACAACGCCGAACACGGCATCACGCCGGCCAGCGTGCGGGCGCGCATCTCCGATGTGCTGGAGAGTGTGCACGAAAAAGATTACGTCACCGTCCAGGCCGGCATGGCCGAGGAACAACACCTGATCGGCCACAACCTGCGCAACCATATCGCCGACCTGGACAAGCGCATGCGGGCCGCCGCCGCCGACCTGGAGTTCGAGGAGGCCGCCCGGCTGCGCGACGAGATTCAGCGCCTGGAGGCGATGGAACTGGGTGTGGCCGGCGCCGGAGACGCGTCCGACGCCAACCCGCTGCTCGCCTCCGTCCGGCGCGCCGAGGCGGACAAGAAGCGCGCGGGTGGTGGCGGCGGCGGCGCCCCGAAAAAGCGGCGCACCAAGGGGCCGGTGAAGACCGGGCGTCCGGCCCGCTGAGCGCGGTCCCCGTAGAAACGCGCTCCCTCCCCAAAGATCGCCCCCCAAAAGATCGCCCCACATAAACGCCGTTCAGACTCGTCGGACCGGCCAGCGAAACGCCCGCCCAAAACGCCCCACCGCCGCAATGGGGAGGCCGGTCGGTCGCGCGCGGCCGCGCGGACAGCCACCCCGGCCTCCCCCGCCTCCCGCCGTTGCACCCGATCCGGCCACCCGGCGACCGCACCGCCCCGCCCGCCTTTTGGGCAGGCGATGCTCATGTCTTGACCATGTCGGTCTTTCGCGATAAAGGTTGTACATGATTAGACAGGTCCGATTTGATAAAAAAGGCCGTGTTATCAAACGGTTGATGCAGCGCATTGAACGTGGTCAGTGGCGCAAAGGCAGCGTGCTCCCGGGCGAACACAGGCTGGCGGAGGAGTTCGCGGTCAGCCGGGGAACCTTGCGGGAAGCCCTCGCCGAGCTGAAGCGTCAAAACTACATCGCGACCCAATCGGGCGTCGGCAGCATCGTGACCTACGATGGTCAGCCCCTCGACCACCATCTCGGATGGGCGCGCGCCCTGGCGGCGTCCGGCTTCTCGGTCACCACGGAGCTGCTGGATCTGGCCCTGGTCCATCGCCCCGACCTGCACGACGACCACGGGCATACGGACTACGTCCGCATCGAACGCCGCCGCATCACCGACACCGGTGTCGCCGTCTCACTGGAATGCGCGTTGGTGCCCGCCTGCGACGGCCTGGAGCGCCTGCCGGACACCGGCCTTGTCGACGGGTCCGTGACCGCCTCGCTGGCCGCCTGCGGCTTCATCGGCACCCACGGCGACCAGTGGGTCGGCTGCCGCCCGCTGGACGCCCGCGAGGCCCAGACCCTGGGCCGGGCCGAGGGCACCGTGTTCCTCGCCCCGGTTCGCGTCACCCGAGACCCGAAAAATCGCTTCGTCGAGCGGGTGGACAGCCTGCTCGACCCCGCGCACTTCCGAATGCACTTAACGTTTGGAGCTCCACCACCATGATGAAATCCGCTGCCCTGGGCGCCTTTTACGGGGTCGCCCTGGGGGACGCGCTGGGCATGCCCACGCAGCTCCTCAGCCGGAACCAGATCAAGGATCGGTTTGGTCGGATCACACGGTTCGAGGACGCCGATCCCGATCACCCCATCGCGGCAAACATGCCCGCGGGCAGCATCACCGACGACACCGAACAGGCCATCCTGGTGGCTGAGGCCCTGCTGGACGGCAACGGCCGCATTGATCCGAAGGATCTGGCCCAGCGCCTGACCACCTGGGAAGCGACCATGCGCGCGAAAGGGTCGCTGGACCTGCTGGGGCCCTCCACCACCCGCGCCCTGCAGATGATCGCCGACGGCGCCACGCCGGAGGAGTCCGGGAAGTACGGCACCACCAACGGCGCGGCCATGCGGATCGCGCCCATCGGCATCGCCTTCGATATCGCGGACCCGGACCGCTTCCTGCGCGGCGTCATCGACGCCTGCCAGGTCACCCACAACACCACCATCGGCATTTCCAGCGCGGCGGCCGTCGCGGCGGTCGTCTCCGCCGGCCTGAACGGCGCCCCCCTGCCCGAGGCCCTGGAGATCGGCGCACAGTTCGCCGAGGCCGGCGAGGTGCACGGCAATTGGATCGCCGGCGCGCGCATCCCGGCGCTCCTGCGCTGGGTACGGACGCTGGCCGCGCAGACGGCCCCGGACGACCTTCCCGACCAGCTCTGCGACCTGGTGGGGACCTCGACCGCCTCTCAGGAATCCGTGATCGCCGCCTTTGGGCTGGCGCACGGCGTCGCCGCCCAGAAGACCGACCCGCTGACGGCCGTGTGCATGGCGGCGAGCCTCGGCGGCGACACCGACACCATCGCCGCCATCCTGGGCGCCATGCTGGGCGCGGTGGGCGGCGTGGACATCTGGCCCGAAGCGATGCGTGCACGCCTTCGGACCGTCAACCGGTTGGATTTGGACCCCTTGGTGGATCGGCTGCTGACCCTGCGCCGCCATCCCACCCCCTGAGTCCAACGGATCCCCCGTTCACACCAACCCAAGAAGACCACCCGAACACGGGACACCGCATGCCGGCTGAGTGGGCATGCTCTTGAGGAACGAGTCCAATCATGACTGAAAACAGCACAGAGACTGGCGTCGGCAAGCTGGAAACACGCGGGATCGAGCCGGTCCCGGACGCCGAATGCCACGGCCGCCCCCTGCAATTGTTCTGGGTTTGGTTCGCTGCCAACATCAGCATCCTCGGCCTGCCCCTGGGCGCAACGCTGGTGGCCTTCAAACAGCTCAACATCTGGCAAGCCGTTCTCGCGGCCGCCATCGGGTCCATCGGCTCTTTCGCCATCGTCGGCATCATTTCCATCGCCGGGCGGCGCGGACGCGCGCCCAGCCTGACTCTGTCCCGCGCCATCTTCGGCGCGCGCGGCAACATCGGCCCCACCCTGGTGTCCCTGCTCTCGCGATTGGGATGGGAGACCGTCAACACGACAACGGCGGTCTATGTCCTGCTGTCGCTCTATTCCCTGGCCATCGGCGCGCCTGTCGCGGCCAAGGAGGTCCCGGTTCTGACGGTGATCGGCATCATCATCTTCGTGTTGTTGACCATGGTGGTGTCGGGCCTGGGACACGCAACCCTGCTGGTCACCCAGAAGTGGGCGACCTGGGTCTTCGGGGCCCTGAATCTGGTGATCGGCGCATTCCTGATCAGCCACATCAACTGGACAGCCGTGTTCGACGCCGAGCCCGCGCCGCTGTCCGCCCTGTTGATCGGTATCGGCACCATCGCCGCCGGAACCGGCATCGGCTGGGCCAACGCCGGGGCCGATATGTCCCGCTATCAGGCCTCTAAGGTGAAGGGATCGCATCTGGTCGCCTCGGCCGCCCTTGGCGCCGGGATCCCGCTGGTGCTGCTGATCACCCTGGGCGGTCTGCTGTCCGTCGGCGACAACAGCTTGGCCTCCGCCACCGACCCCATCGCGGCCATTCGCGAGTTGCTGCCGGCCTGGATGGCGGTGCCCTACCTGATCGCGGCGTTCGGCGGCCTGCTGCTGTGCAACTATCTGTCCGTCTACTCGGCGGGCCTGACCACCCTGACCCTCGGCCTGAAGGCCAAGCGCTACCAGGCGGTGGGCGTGGACATCGTCGTCATCACGATCGGCTCGATCTACTTCATGCTGATCGCCAACAGCTTCTATGGCCCGTTCATCACGTTCATCTCGCTGCTGGCCGTGCCCATTACCGCGTGGGTCGGGATCTTCATCGTCGATCTGTTCGGTCGCACCTACTACGACCCGGACGGCCTGCTGAACACGGGGCGCACCAGCCCGTACTGGTACGCGGGCGGCTTTGAGTGGCGCGCCGTCGGCGCCTGGGCGTTCGCGATCGTCGCGGGCCTGAGCTTCACCACCATCGGCACCACGGCCGACGACGTGTGGTTCAACGGCCCGCTGGCGGCGACCTGGATCGGCGAGAACGGCCTGGGCTGGGTGGCCACGTTCCTGCTGTCGGCCGGCATCTACGGCATCCTGGGCGGCGCCCGCAAGGGAACCAAGGCCGCGCTGGAGGCGAAGGAGGCCGGGAATGCCCGCTAACCCCTCCGCGTCCGGACGGATGCTGTACACCGGTCAGGTGGTCATTGACCTGGCCATGGTCATCGATGCGCTCCCCCCACCGGGGGGAGACATCCTCACCCACCAAGCCCGGTTCGAGGTCGGCGGCGGCTTCAACGTCATGGCCGCCGCCCGACGCAGCGGCATGCCGGTGCATTATTTGGGATGCCACGGCGAGGGCCGCTTCGGCGAGATGGCGCGACGCGGCCTTCAAGACGAAGGAATCGCGTTCGGCGGCGCGCCCGTCCCGGGCACGGACACCGGCTGTTGCGTGGCGCTGACCGACGCAACCGGAGAGCGGACCTTCATTTCCTACGTTGGAGCCGAATGCGAGCAAGCGCCCGAGGACCTGACGCGGATCGCGCCCCAGGCCGGGGATTTCGTCTGCCTGAGCGGTTACAGCCTGTTTCACGCCCGCAAGCGGGCGGTTCTGGAACCCTGGCTCCTGGCGCTCCCGGAGGGAGTCGAGCTGGTGTTCGATCCCGGACCACTGCCGTGCGACGACGATCCGGGCCTTGCCGCGCTTCTGGGCCGCGTCACCCTGTGGAGCGGCAATCGCGAGGAGGCGGCGCGCGCCGCCGGCACGGAGGACATGGTCCAGGCCATGGCCGTTCTGGCCGCACGGTTGGCGCCGTCTAGCCGCGTTCTACTGCGGGACGGGGCCAACGGCTGCTGGTGCCGCGACCGCGACGAGACCACCATCCACGCGGACGGCTTTCCCATCACGGTCGTGGACACCAACGGCGCGGGCGATGCGCACACCGGGGTGTTCGTCGCGGGCTTGGCCGCGGGTCTCGACACGCGGGAAGCCGCCCATCGCGCCAATGCCGCCGCCGCCATCGCGGTGACGCGCTACGGTCCCGCCACCGCCCCCACCGGGGCCGAGATCGACGCCTTTCTCGCCGAACCGCGCGGATAGGCCCCATCACCCGGGATCCAGACCGGGGCGCGACGGCGAGTCGTGTCCCGATCGGACCGGGGACGACCTGCGGCGTGGTTCGTGGCCCGTCGAGACCCCACCACGCCCAGGACGGGGATGCCTGAATAATTTACCAAGAAACCTAGAGATTCGCGCAGGAAAATCGGACCTTTTGGGCCGAGGGGACCGGAGTTCTGCACAGTGTTTTCAGCCAAACGTCATATAACGTTTATCAGAATTGCCGGAATTCAGCTAAAACTGTACCGTTCACGTCGTGGGCAGCCGACTGGGGGGCAGTCGGGGGACAAAGCGCCACACAACAGGGTGAATGCCGTTTCATCTTTGATGTTTCGTCATATGCTGGTAACGCCTAGGACCCGCTGACCTTCGCAGCGGGTCCTTTTTTATGTGGGCCCCGCGTGTCGGATCCATAGGGGAGACCGCCGTGTTCCGCCTCCATCGCCCGCCGCCGCCAACCCGCATTTTGATCACCGGCGCCTCCAGCGGCCTCGGCGCCGCCCTGGCCGAGGGATACGCCGCGCGCGGCGTCTCGCTGGTGCTGTCCGCGCGCAACGCCGCACGGCTGGAGACGGTGGCCGCGCGGTGCCGGCGGGCCGGTGCGGCGGTCGAGGCAACCGTGCTCGACGTCACCGACCGGGAGGCCACGGCAGCCTGGGTGCGCGCCGCCGACACCGCCGCGCCGCTCGATCTGGTCATCGCCAACGCCGGCATCTCCGCCGGCACCGGCGGGGGCGAAGAGCCGGAGGAGCAGACTCGGGACATCTTCGCCGTGAATCTGGCCGGCGTGTTGAACACCGTGCAGCCGGT
This sequence comes from Roseospira marina, assembly GCF_014197855.1. Taxonomy (GTDB): domain Bacteria; phylum Pseudomonadota; class Alphaproteobacteria; order Rhodospirillales; family Rhodospirillaceae; genus Rhodospira; species Rhodospira marina. Next base: position 244,845 of record NZ_JACIGJ010000004.1, on the reverse strand, counting down.
GTTGCCCGCCTTCCGACGGCGCGGTCGGGGCCAGATTGCCCTGATGGCGTCGCTGGCGGGCTTCCGGGGCTTCCCCGGCGCCCCGGCCTACTGCGCCAGCAAAGCGGCGGTGAAGGTCTGGGGCGAATCGCTGCGCGGCTGGCTGGCCGCCGACGGCGTGCGGGTCTCGGTCATCTGCCCCGGCTATGTCCGCACCCCCATGACCGCCGTCAACCGGTTCCCCATGCCGTTCCTGATGGACGCCGACCGGGCGGTTCGGATCATCCAGCGCGGTCTGGCGCGCAACAGGGGCCGCATCGCCTTTCCCCGACCGTTGGCGTTCGGCGCCTGGCTGGCCAGCGCGCTGCCGGACGCCATGACCGACCGGCTGACCCGGCGCCTGCCGCGCAAGGGCGGGTAAGCGCGCTCCCTCGTCCTCCCGGACATGTCCGCTCCCGGCGTCCATCTCGGACACAGCCCATAACGAAAAGGGCGCCCCGAGAGGCGCCCTTTTTAGTCTCTAAGTCTTTGATTTTGCTTGGTCGGAGAGGCGGGATTCGAACCCACGACCCCTTGACCCCCAGTCAAGTGCGCTACCAGACTGCGCCACTCTCCGATATCGGACCCCGCCAGCGGGGCACGGTCTTCCGTCGTCTTACCCACGCTCGCCGGATGGGTCCGGCCAGCGCCGTCTCTTCGAATGGTGCGGTCGAGAAGACTCGAACTTCCACCCCGTTTCCGGGACAGCGACCTCAACGCTGCGCGTCTACCAATTCCGCCACGACCGCACATTCGGGGGACCGCACCGGTTCTCCCCGGCGCGGAAGAGAGGAGGTATCAGAAAGCTTCGGGCGCATCAAGAACCTTGCGCATCCCAATCGCGCCTCGTGTCCCCTCTTGCCGCGAAGGGCCGGCCGGCTTACGTCGGACAGGCTCACCCCTGACCCTCCGAACGGCACATGACACGGTCCCTCTCTCCCGCACAGCTTACCGGCACACCCGAGACCGGCCGGCCCGCCCCGGACTGGCGCATCAGCGACGGTCTGGTCCCCTACCCCGAGGCTCTGGCGACGATGGAGGCCCGGGCGGCGGCCATCCGTGCGGACAACGCGCGGGAGCTGGTGTGGCTGCTGGAGCACCCGCCGCTCTACACCGCCGGCACCAGCGCCAAACCCGCGGACCTCGTCAGCGCCGACCGGTTTCCGGTCTACACCGCCGGGCGCGGCGGCCAGTACACCTACCATGGGCCGGGACAGCGCGTGGCCTATGTGCTGCTGGATCTGGCGGCCCGGGACCGAGATGTGCGTGCCCATGTGCATCGGCTGGAAACGTGGCTCATCCGCACCCTCGCCCGGTTCGACGTGACTGCCGAGCGCCGGGAGGGCCGGGTGGGCCTCTGGGTCGTGCGCGCGGACGGGCGCGAGGACAAGATCGCCGCCATCGGCGTGCGGGTGCGGCGCTGGGTGACGTTCCACGGCGTGGCCCTGAACGTCGAGCCCGACCTGAGCCACTACAGCGGTATCGTGCCCTGCGGCATTCGCAACCATGGCGTAACGAGCCTGCGGGCCTTGGGCCGCGACGTCAGCATGGCCGCGGTCGATGACGCCTTGCAGGCCACGTTTCCAACAGTGTTCGGCGCTCCCCAATCGCAGGAACCGGCCCAGGGACCGGCGCCGAACAGCCCCTGAATCTTGACAGAGACGGGAGCGGGCGCGCACAGTTGGGCGCGTTGGAGCGGCTCCGTCGGGGAGCCGCACGGGTTGGATGAGTCGGCGATGAACCAGCTTGCCTCCGTGTCACAGGAACGGTCTGTGACAACGCATACGGGCGGGGCCGTCGCGACGGTCTCCTCGGAACAGGTGTTCGTGACGATCTATGTCCACGGGCAGTTGTTCGGCATCCCCGTCGAGCGGGTTCAGGACATCCTGATCCCGGAAAAGGTCGCCCGCATTCCGCTGGCGCCCAACGAGATCGCGGGGGCCATCAATCTTCGCGGCCGAATCGTCACCGTGATCGAGGTCCGCAAGCGGCTCGGCCTGCCGAAGCCCAAGGATCAGAAGAAGGTCATGTGCGTGACCGTCGAGGAAGGCAATGAGCTGTACAGCCTGATGGTCGATTCCGTCGGCAATGTGCTCAGCCTGTCGATGGATGCGATCGAGCCGAATCCCTCCACGCTGGACTCGCGCTGGCGCGCCGTCTCGCTCGGTGTGGTGCGGCTGGACGGCGAGCTTCTGGTGGTCATGGACGTGGACGCATTCCTAAGCTTCGAGTAAGCGGACGCGCGGGGCGTCATTCGGTCCGCCCTTCGGCACCTGACGCCCTATCGCCCACGTCCCCTAAGGATCCAGGAACAGGGCGCGGTGCAGCCACACCGTCACGCCGATCGTGATCAGGCCCGCGAACAGCGTGTCCGATAGGAAGTGCCCGCCCACGACAATGCGGGCGCCCCCGACGATCACGCCGAACAGCAACGCCGCCGCCACCGCCCAGGGCCGCAGGTTGCGGGGCGCCAAAAGGGCGAAGGCCACCACCCAGAAGCCCATGGCCGCGTGGCCCGAGACGAATGCGCAGTTCGTCAGGCACTGGTCCGACATCATCCAGGCGGGGGAGAACAGCGCGTCGCCCCCGAACGGCACGATGTCGCTCGGCCGGGCGCGGCCCCACCACTCCTTGAGAATGCCGTTGACGATCAGCCCCGGACCAATCGCCAGGCTGAGCACCAGGAACAGCACCTGCCGCCCGCTCGGGCCGTTCAGGCGCGGGCCGGGCACGAGCCGGTCCCCCAGCCACAGAACGACGGTGAAGAGCAGCGCCCCGTACAGGAACGGCGGCACGCCCTTGCGGATCAGGTCGAGCACGGGGCCTTCGGCCGTAAAGAGGCCCGTCTCCGAGTCGTAGAACAGCCCGCTGACCCCCAGGTCGATCTGCGGCAACGCCACCAGCAGCAGCGTCACCGCCAGCAAGGCCCGGCAGCGCCACCCGTCCCAGGGGGCGACATCCCAACTGTGCATGGTCACGATACCCTCGTCCTTGGGGCACACCGCCCGTCGCGTCCCATCCGGCCTGACGACATCACGGCACCATTGCCGCCGCCCAGGCCCGCACCCGACCATCCGGCAGCGTGACCGTCAACCGCGCCCGAATGGTCGCCCCGGTCTCGCCGGCCTCCGCCAGAGCCGCTGGCATGACCAGCAGCCCCTGGAACGCCCCACGATCCTCGCGCGGTCCCGTGCCCAGCACGCGCGGGCTCAGCCCTCGTACCGCCGCGTGATAGGCCAGCAGCGGGGCGTCCTCCCCCGCCACCGCCAGGGGCGCGTCGGGATAGGCCTCCGCCAGCGTGCGCAGCCAGGACCCGGCGGCCTCGAAACCGCGCCCGCCCACCTCGGGATCCAGCACGGCCGGCGGCACCCAGCCGAAACGGCGCGCGGTGTCGGGCCCCGTGAGCAGCGCCGCGCACAGGGCCATATTGATCCCGGCGGCCAACACCAGCCACGCCCCCCGGCCCTGCACCAGCAGCCAGCCGCACACCATCGCCACGGCGGCGGGCACGGCCGGCGCCGTCAGCATGACGTCGTCCTTCAACAGCAGCGTCAGCCACAGGGTCGCCGCCAGCACCGGCACCGAGAAGATCATCAGCAGCCGCACCCGGTAGTCCGCCCAGGCGCCATCCCGCATCAACAACGGTGTGCGGAGCAGAAGCACGGCCAGCACCCCGGCGACGACCGGGCCGCCCAGGACGATGCCAAGCGCAACCGTCGGCCACAGGGCCGCCGGGTCCGCGACCGGCGCGGTGATCGCCTCCACAAGCTGATACACCCCCGCCCACTGATCGCTGGCCGCTCGCATCAGGGCCGGCAACAGGCCGGCCAAACCGATCAGCAGCGCCACATAGGGGCCCGGGCGCCGCCACAGCCCAGCGTGTTCCGGCGACATCGCCAAGTACAGCACGGCCAGCGGCACGAACAGGCTCATCACCGGATGGATCACCAGACCGAGCGCCACGCAGGCCCCCAGCACGACCCAATCGAACCGACTGCGCGCGACGTGTGTCCGCGCCAGAGCCAGGAGCGCGACCGTCCAGACCGGCATCAACAGGGCCATCGGACCGACCACAAGTCCCCCCGCCAGCACCAACGGCATCGTCGCGTACAGGACCGCGCACCAGAATCCGGTGGGAGCATCGAACAGGCGCGTCCCGAGGCGGTACAGGAACCACATGGCCGCGCCATGCGTCACCGGTCCCACCAACCGCAGGCATGGCGCATCGGCCCCGCACGTGTCCGACAGAAGGCTCAGCAGCCAGGGCAGCAGCGGCCCGGTTTCCGGCCAGAGCGCCGCGCCGGCCCGGCCCTGAACCCACAGGTCCGCCTCCCCCGGAGTCACCGGCGGCGCGAGCGGGCTCGACAACAGGGCCAGTCGGCCGGCCGTGACCAGGAACACCAGCAGGGCCACCCCCCAGGGACCGCACAGGACGGCGCCCATCGGGGCGAAAACGCTGGAGCGCGCCGACAGGGAACGATCGCTCATCCGGACTCCGCAGCAGGTTCAGGACCAGATGGCCTCAGCCATCCTCCAGGTGAAACAGCAGGGCCGTGCCGAGAAGGCCGCTGACCAGGGTCGGTGCCCAGGCCGCAAGCACCACCGGCAGGGTCTGCGACTGCCCGAGGGTATAGGTCACCTGGGAAAAAAAGTAGACGACGAATCCGGTGACGACGCAGCCGACCACGCGCGCCAGCCATGCTCCCTGGCGCTGACTGGAGTTGAAGCCGAACACGGCCGCCAGCAGGACCATGGCACAGAGCATGGCGGGCGACGCGATCAGCGCATGCCAGTGCATGCGGTGGGCGTTCGCGGAAAAGCCGGCCGATTCAAAAAACGCGATGAAATCCGGCAGTTCCCAGAACGACATGGACTCCGGCGCCGCGAAATTCTCCTGAATCTTGGGCAGTGACAGGGACGTCTCGACCGACAGCGTGTCGTGGTGCTCCGGGGCGCGCCCCGGCACCGACACGGTGACGTCCGCCAGCACGAAGGCCTGATTGGACAACCGGGCGTGCGCCGCGTCGGCCCGCCAGGTCGGTATGTCGTCCGGCCCCATCTCCAGGATCATCACGTCCGCCAAATACAGCACCCGATTCTCCTGCCGGGCGTCGCGGGCGTGCACGATGGTGAAGCCATTCTCCGTGGGCTCGCGCAGCCACATGCCGCCGCGCGACAGCGAGAACGGATTGTCCCCGCCGATCCCGACCTCGTGCGCCAGGCGCTCGAACTGCGTGAACAAGGCCGCCGCGATCGGGTTGCCGACCCCGACGTTCACGACACCCAGCCCCAGCACCAGCGCGAACAGCGGGACAAGGACCTGCCAAACGGAGACCCCCGCAGCCCGGATGATGATGAGTTCGCTGGACCGGGCCAGCCGCCAGAACGTAATCAGCGCGGCGGCCAGAAAGGCGAACGGCAATCCAGCCTGCAATACGAGCGGCAGGCGCAGAAGGCCCATCCCGACCACCAGACTCAGGGTTGCCTCGGGAATGCGGGACGTCTGGCGCAGCAGCTCGATGACGTCGAACAGCAGGATCAGGCCCGATGCCGCCAGAAGGGTCACGCCGAGCGCGACCAGAAAATGCCGGGCGACATATTTTATGAGGGTCGGTTGCACGCCGCGAGACTCATGCGTTGAACATCGGACACCATGCCACCCACGCCCGGTCCGTCGGCGCGCGGCTGTTCTCGGGGCGTGCGCGCCAGATGTCGGGACGCGCCCAGCCTTTCAGATCATCGTGTCCCGGTCTTACACCCGGCGCCCCCCTGTTGCCAACGGCCCCCCTGTTGCCACCGGACAGCCCCCCGGTCGGCCCCCAGGGTTTTTCGGCGCGGGCTTTTCGGCATCTGGCGGTGGCGTTACAGTCGGAACCGGTATAGCGTCCACGCGCGAACGCCACCGTCTCAAAGGAACGCGTGTCATGTCGACCCCCAACATGGTCCCGAACGCCGACGAGATCGAACGCGAGATCGAAGCCGAGTTTCGCGAGGACGTTCTTCAGGCGATCGACACCGTCGCGGTCATCGCGAGCAACCTGCGGGCCGGCGCGACCGAACCCGAGGCCGCCGTGGTCGGCTTGCGCGCTGCCGTACGCACGCTCAACGCCCAGGCCCCGACCGGCGTGCTGCCGACGGTACGGCTCGTGCTGCGGCGCTTGGACGAATACGTCGGCCCGCTGGAGACCCTGACCGAGGCCACGCTGTCCGATATCGAGGCCTTCGCCAGCCGGCTGGAAGACGCCTTGGACGGTCACCTGGACGGCGCCGACGCGACCGCGAGAATGGTTCGCGAACTGCCGCTGAAGCGCACGTTCGACATTGATTTCGAGGTGGTGATTCCGCGCCCGGTCGAGGTTCTTCTGATCCTGCGCGACCGGGTCGGCGCGCACCTGATCGAGCGCGAGTTGGCCGCCTGCGGCCTGCGCAGCACCTGCGTGCGCGTTCCGTTCGACGCATTCGAACAGGTGTTCCGGACCCGGCCGGACCTGATCATCGCCGGCCAGGAGATCGGCGAAATGACCGGGGTTGATCTGGCCTGTGCGTTCGCGGCCATGCCCCACACCCGCGATATTCCGTTCGCCTTGCTGACGAGCTACGAAATGGGGCACCCCGCCCTGCGCGACCTGCCGCCCCGCGCCGGCCTGCTCAAGAAGGGCCCCAGCTTCGGGGACGATCTGGCGCAGGCGCTGTCACGGTTCGACATCCTTTAAGGCTGCGCATCCCGCTGGCGGTCATCTCCCCGCGCCGGTGGGGTGCGGGGACGAAACCGGGTCCAGCGTCACCCGTTCGACGGTCACGCCCGGCCGCTCCGGCGTCAGCGTCAGCGTACCCTGCCATCGCCCCACGCGGCGGTCCCCAGGCACCGGCACGACCAGATCGACGGCGGACCCATCCTCCGGCAGAACGAGGCGCCCTACCGGCTGTCCCTCCCACGCAACCCGCAACGTCTGCTGCCCACCTGAGGACCGCGCCCGGAGCACAAGGTGCCCGTAGCGGACGCGGGGTTCGATATCGAAGTGAAGCGTGGCGGCCTCGGCGTCGATGGCGCGCGCGCCCGGTCCGCCTTCAAACGCGCCCCAGCCCTCGCCGAAGTAGCTGTCGGGGTCCGTACCATCGAATTCAATTCGATGGCGAACCGAGAAATTATGGGCCAGGAACACCCCGACGTCCCGCAGGACAACGTCCCCACCCCGGGTCAGGTCGAACCGATCCACCAACTCGACGCCACCCCGGATCGTCTGACTGAACCGCGCCGCCGGATCCTTGAGGCGGTGGTCGGTGCCCATCATCAGGACGTCCCAGCCCTCGACCGTCGTCAGATCCAGCGTGAAGGCAAGGTTTCGCGGATCATCGGACAGAACGACCACCGGCATGGCACCGCCGACCGCGCTGTCGACCTTGCCGCCCTCCACCCAGTGGGTCGCGGCGGCGAAGGTCCGGGGCTGCCCGAGGAGGCCACGCGCGCGGAGATCATCCCGCTGGTCGCGCCACTCCAGCGCCTCCAGCGTGGGGTCTTTCTCCAGGGGCATCACGTGGGCGATCCAGTTGGTGGCGATATGGCTCGCCAGGACGGCGATCACCACGGTCGTCACGGTGACGGAGGTCCCGAGCCAGCCCCGCGTCAGTCTCGGGCGCTGCGTGACGCCATTCGCCGCGAAACGCCCCAGCAGCGGGAACAGCATCAGATAGCCCGGCGCCTGCCAGTGGAAATGGAACCCCAGCGGCGCCCACAGGGCCACGATGGTGAAAAACGCGATGGGGCCGAGGGCCACGCAGGCGAGGAACCAGTCCTCCCGCGCCGACGGCCCGGCGATGAGCGCCCGGGCGAACACCCAGATCATGGGCAGCCAGACCCAAGGCAGAAGCCAGGTCATCTGGCCGAGGACACTGCGCAACAGCCACTCGGGCCGCAGGCCGGCGCTTTCCACCGACCGGCCGCCCTGAAAGGCAAACGACACCCAGTCGTTTTGCAGGTTCCAGATCAGGACGGGCGAGGCCACGACGAACGCCACGAGCATCGCCACGTAGGGCGCGGGGTGCGAGACCCAGCGCCACTGGTCGCGCCGCGTCAGCGCAAACAGCCCGGCCCCCGCGATCAGAAACGCGGCGTGGTACTTCGACAGAACGGTCAGGCCCAGGCTGATCCCGATGAACAGCCACCAGCCCCAGATGCGCGCCGGGCCCATTGTCCCGGGTTCCGGCAGCATGACCCGCACCAACGCCCAGGCGGTCACCAGCCAGAACAGCATCAGCGGCCCGTCGGGCTGGAACCAGCCGCCGACGCTGACGGTGAACACGGCCGAAACGTTCAACAGAAGCGCGGCATAGAACCCGGCACGCGGCGAATACAGGCGCCGGGTCAGGGTGAACAGCATCCAGGTCGTACCAGCGAACAGCACGATGAACGGCAGGCGAATGATCGCCGGATCGTCGCTCCCCGTCAGCGCCAGCATGGCCCACCCCAGCCAGAGCGCCAACGGCGGCTGATCGAAATAGCTCAGATGCGGCACGCGAGTGCCGGCGAGGTAGTAGGACTCGCCGTTGCCGAAATCCATCAGAACGGCCAAGCCGAGCCGGATCACGGCCGTCACGAGAATCAGGATCAGCGTGGCCCGCGCTGGGTCGCCCGGATCGAGCCAGCGCCAAAAGGCATGGGTGCGACCCGGCATCCCGGTCGTCACGGACGGGGCGGCTGTACTGGACATGGATGGAACGCCTCGGGACGTGGGGAGTTCAGGAGCCCGGGCGGACGTAGATCGTCGTTTCGTCGCGGGTTCCGGACAGAACGGTCTGTACGCGGTCATACCCAAGAGACCGCAACTTTTCCAGCACGGAGGCATAATCCTCGGGCCGCACCTCGCATCCGGCCGCCGGATCGCAGGCGCCGAGGATGACCATGGCCGGCGGCGTACTGAAGATTCGGTCAATCTCCTCGCCGGTATCCACGCCGGTGACCGCCGTGAGTTCGGGCACGGCATGATGGCGGTAGAACGCGTAGCGCGTGGCCGGCGTCCCATCCAGAAGCTGATACAGGACCGGCTCGGCCAGCAGAACGTACAGGCGTTGATCAGCCTCGAAGTACGGGGACGCGGCGGCGGCGACCACGCGCGCAGGATCGCGCACCGGCGGTTTCCCGTGCGCCATCAACACGGCGTTCACCGCCACGCGCCCGTAGGTGTAGACGGCGCCGGCGCCGACATGCAGGGACACCGCCGCCACGGCGACCAGCACCAGGGCCGCAGCATCCCGCGTCGGCCGGACCATCGCCACCGCGCTGCCCAGGGTCAGCATCCCGAACAGCACGGCATAAATCAGATAATGAGGGAAGAACCGCCACGTAGCCACATAGGCGGCCATGCCCGCCGCCAGCATGCACAGGCCGAACACCACGGGGGCGGCCTCGCGCCGCCCAGCCTCGCCGCGCGCCATCGCCAGGCCGAGCAGCGCCACCGTCAGCACGCCCAGGAGCGTGATGATCGCGGTCTGCTCGAGGCCCGAGAGCAACGCGCCGATGGAGGCCGACGACGGCGCATACCGGGTCAGGTAGGCCCACTGCTCCTGCCAGTACTGGCCGACATCGGCATAGATCGCGATCGGCGCCAGAATCAGGGCCGACCCGGCGAGGAACGCCGCCAGCGCCAGCGTGCCGAACACCGTGTAGCGCCGGAGGGCGGCGGCCAGCCCCGCCTCGGCCCGCATGAGGCTGTAGGCCAGGAACCCGACGGCGAATCCCACCATCAGCACGCCGGTCAGGTAATTGGTGTGGAACGCGGCCGCCATGGCGAACCCCGTCACGACCGGCGCAACGTATCCGCGCCGGACCCCGGCCAGGGCCGCCGCCGTCCAAATCACGGCGTAGGCGTTGACGATCACCTCGGTGTTCGACGCCAGGCCGCCAAGCCCGCCGATCGCCACCACGTAGCAGAGGGTCAGGGTCACGGCACCGCGACGCGCCAACCCGAACGGCCGGGTGAGAATGTGGTACATCCCGAGCGCCGTCACCGCGACGGCGACAAGACCAACCGCATGCGTCACCGCCGGCCGGTCGCCCCCGATCCAGAAGGCCAGCGCGAACAGCTCGTAAAGGGCCGCCGGTTTATGGTCGAACACACCCTGGAACGGCCACAGCCCCTCCAGAATGGAGCGCGCCACGAGCGCGTAGATCGACTCGTCCCAATCGATCACCGACAGGCCGAACGCCGGCAAGCGCAGCGCCACGACGACCGCAAGAATCAGGATGACATCCAGCACCGGACCACGGACCGAGCGTGCATCGGGTGCCTGTGCGTTCATCCGTTCTCTCGCCGCTGGAACACGACGGGATCCGCTGGAAACGCGGCCCCATATGGCCGCGACGGTACCGGGCACCGGGCACGGCGTCCACATCAAAACGGAGCGGGGCCCCCGTCTTACACCGGCCGTCTTAGACGGGCCGGCGTGCCCGCAGCGCGGCCCCGATGGTGCCGTCGTCCAGGAAGTCGAGTTCCCCGCCCACGGGCACGCCCTGGCCTAGCGAGGACACCGTGATGCCGGGCGCGGCCTCGCCCAACCGGTCGGCGATGACATGGGCCGTGGTCTGCCCGTCCACGGTGGCGCCGAGCGCGAGCACCACCTCTCGGATGCGCCCGGCCGTACACCGCGCCTCGAGCGCCGGCAGATTCAGGTCATCCGGCCCGACGCCTTCCAGCGCGGACAGCACCCCCCCCAAGACGTGATAGCGGCCGGAGAAGGCGCCGGCCCGCTCCATCGCCCACAGATCGGCGACATCCTCGACGACACACATAACCGTCTCGTCCCGTCGCGGGTCCTGGCACACACCGCAGGGGTCGTGGGTATCGAAATTCCCGCACACGCCGCAGGGGCGGACACGGTCCGCCACGTCCGACAGGGCGCCGATCAAGGGCGCCATCACCGCCTCGCGCTTCTGGATCAGGTGCAGCGCCACGCGACGCGCCGACCGTGGCCCCAGGCCCGGCAGGCGCGCCAGCAGCGTCATCAAACGCTCAATCTCGGGACCCGTCATGACCGCCCCTGTCGGGTCTTGATCCGGTTCACCCGGATCAGAACGGCAGGTTCATGCCGGGCGGCAGCTTCAGGCCGCCGGTGATTTCCTGCATCTGCTCCTGCATCGCCTGCTCGGCCTTTGCCTTGGCGTCGTTGAAGGCGGCGACCACGAGGTCCTCGATCATTTCCTTGTCCTCGGGATCGACGATGGATTTGTCGATGGTCAGACGGCGCATTTCGCCCTTACCGTTAATAATAACCTCGACCATGCCGCCGCCAGCGCTGCCGGAGATTTCCATCTCCTGCATCTTCGCCTGCATCTCCCCCATTTTCTTTTGCATGTCCTGGGCCTGTTTCATCAGGTTGCCGAGGTTTTTCATGTGTCGTCGTCTCCAAAGCCATCCCCAAAGCCGCCGAACGCCGGCGACTCGTCGTCGGACATAATGAAAAAGGTTCCGTCGGGGCCAGCATCGCCGGCCCCCACATCGTCGTCGTCCCCGCCCGGCAGCACCGCCGCAGCCCCCGTGTCCACCGGCGCCGTCGCGTCCCCAGCGCGTTCCCGAACCGAACCGATACGCGCCTCTGGATACAGCTCCAGCACAGCCTGCACCAGGGGGTCCGCCAGCACGTCCGCCTGAAGCTGGTCATGCAGGGTCTCCGCCCCCGGACGGTCGGAGACCATGACGACCCAGCGTCGCCCCGTCCAGTCCTGAAGCGCGGCGCCCAGGCGCCCGGCCAGATCGCGTGGCGCCTCGGGCCCGGGATTGAACTCGATTCGCCCCGGTTCGAACGCCACGAGGTGGACATCATGCGTCAGATGCTTGGCAATACGGGCCTCGCGCCGACTGCGGGCCAGCTCCGCCACGGCCTTGAACGTGGTCGGCATAGGCAGCGCGGTGTCGCTTGGCTGGGGCTGGGACTGGATCTGAGCCTGGGGCGCGGATTGGGTCTGGGCCTCGGGCGCCGAGCGGCCGGCGTCAGGCGCCTCCGTCCCATGCCGCGAGCCCGCAACGGCCCGCAAACCGCCACCACCTCCGGACCCGGGCCCGCCCGTCGGCGCGCCCGCAGGCGCCCCTCCGCCAGACGGGGCACCAGCCCCGCCGCCATTTGCGCCCGCGCCGGCGCCGCCCCGCCCGAGGCGCGCGACCACGTCGCCCGGCGGTGGCAGATCGGCGGCGTAGGCCAGCCGAATCAGCGCCATCTCCACGGCCTGGAGGGGGTCCGGCGCCATGCGCGCCTCGCCCAGCCCCTTCAGCAGCATCTGCCACGCGCGCGTCAGCGAGGCCATGGAGAGCGTGCCGCTCATCTCTCGGCCCCGGGTGCGCTCCGCCTCCGGCACGGTGGGATCGTCCTCGCCGCCCTTGACCGCCTTCAGCCGGGTCAGCCAGTGCGTCAGTTCCAGCAGATCCTGCACCACCACCAGGGGATCGGCGCCCAGGGCGTATTGCGCGGCCACGATATCGAGGGCCTGGGCGACGTCGCCCTTCATCACCGCCTCGAACAGATCGAACACCACAGTCCGGTCCGCGAGCCCCAGCATGTCGCGGACCTGCTCTTCCGTGACCGTGCCATCCCCATGCGCAATCGCCTGATCGAGCAACGACAGCCCGTCACGCACAGAGCCGTCGGCCGCGCGGGCAATCAGGGCCAGCGCGCCCTCCTCCACGCGGCTGCCCTCGCGCTCCGCGATGCGGGCGAAGTGCGCGGCCAGCACCGGCTGTTCCACCCGCCGCAGGTCGAACCGCTGGCAGCGCGACAGCACCGTGACCGGAACCTTGCGGATCTCGGTTGTGGCAAAGATGAACTTCACATGCTCCGGCGGCTCCTCCAGCGTCTTCAACAGCGCGTTGAAGGCCTGGTTGGAGAGCATGTGCACTTCGTCGATGATGTAGACCTTGTACCGGGCCGAGGTCGGCCGGTAGCGCACGCCGTCCAGGATTTCGCGGATGTCGTTGACGCCGGTCCGGCTGGCGGCGTCCATCTCCATCACATCGACATGCCGGTCGGCCATGATGGCGGTGCAGGCGCTGCACACGCCGCAGGGCGCGATGGTCACGCCGCCGGTGCCGTCCGGCCCGATGCAATTGAGCGCGCGGGCGATCAACCGCGCCGTCGTCGTCTTGCCCACGCCGCGCACGCCGGTAAGCATATAGGCTTGCGCCAGCCGGCCGCCCTTGACCGCATTGGTCAGGGTGCGGACCAGGGCGTCCTGGCCGATCAGCTGATCGAAGGCGAGCGGGCGGTATTTGCGCGCGAGAACCCGGTAGGCGGCGGTCTGTCCGTCCGGCGAGTCGGCCCCCGACAGGGAGGGGGGCGCGTCGGTCGGGGCCTCGGCGGGGGGCTCGGTCATCAGGCGGCGCAAACTGGTGGGCGCCGCGCCGTGCGCGGGCCGGAAACAGGGTGGAAGACTGAACGGCGACCCGGACCGAAACTCGTTACGGCTGCTTCCTTCCGGACCTGACCGGGTTGGCGAGGAGCCCGTCCACCGCCAGCCTTCCGGGCGACACTATAGAAAGGGGGGCCCCGGCGGTGCAAGCCCTGTCTCCGTTGTGACATGATCGGAGGCAACGGCTCCCTTTCCACGGAGCCCGCATTGGCCGATGATCGTCCCCGGAATCGCCTTCTGATGGACGCCCGGGCCGGATCCCGGATGCCGCACAGCCCGGATACAGCACAGTAGGGTGAGTCTGACGTCATGACCGAGCCGCCGCGCCCCCCCGCCTCCGATGCCCCGCCGCCGCCCTCCAGCCCTGGATCGGTGAACGTCACCCTCGGCGACGCGAGCGGCGCCCCCAGTCCGTTGCCTGGTCCGTTGCCCGGCCCCCAACCCGGCCCCCAACCCGGCCAAGGCGCCGCCACGGCGCCACAACGCCCGCAAACGCGGCCACCGGTGCCGGGCCGAGCCGCCCGCGATGCCACTCTAGAGGCGGTCACCGCCCTGCGGCAGGAGGTGCGCGCCCTGCGAGAGGCGATCGACCCGTCGCCCGACGACACGGGGTCGTCCGGCCCGGCCACGCTGGAGAGCCTCTCCCAGTCGGTCCGCACCCTCGAAACCTATCTGTCGATCGGCTTTTTCGACCGCGTGAAGGCCGCACTCGGCGAATCGGCCGAGCACCTCCGCCCGGTGGCGTTGGAACAGCGGGTTCGGCGCCTGCGGCGGTTGGTCTGGCTTGTGATGCTGGTCCAACTGATCGTCCTGGGCCTGATCCTGGCGCTCAGTTGGCCGACGGTCACGGCGCTGGCGCAGGCCACCCGCGTGGCCATAACGGGCTGGCTGGGGTTCGACACGGGATCGCCGTAAAGCACGCCGCGTCCCGACTCCGACCGGATTCCCCGTGGCTCGCGGCGAACTTTACCCTTGCGTGCCTCTCGTCATGTAGTCTAGCTACATAACGGTGTCCGGCGCCGCATCGTGCCGCCGGACCCGAACCACGGGACCCCGCCGCCATGACCGATGCCGCCCTCCACGCCCTGTTGTCCCTGCGCAAGGGCTCGACCGGACAGATCGGCGCCAACCGCATCCGCCTGCTGGAGGCCGTGCGCGACCACGGGTCGATCTCGGCGGCGGGGCGCGCCGTCGGCCTGAGTTACAAGGCGGCGTGGGACGGAATCGCCGCCCTCAACAACCTCTGCGACCGGCCGGTGGTCGACACCCAGAGCGGCGGGCGTCACGGCGGCCGGGCCCATGTCACGCCCGCCGGGACCGCCATCATCGAGGCGTTCCACAGCGTGCAGAGTGAACTCGACCGCGTGGCCTTCGCCCTGGAACGCCAACTCTCCCGCAACGACAACGTTTCCCTCGCGGACATTCTGAAAGGTCTCACCATGCGCACAAGCGCCCGCAATGTGCTGACCGGAACGGTCGAAACCATCCACACCGGCGCTGTCAACGACGAGGTGATCCTGCGCCTCGGCGAATCCCAGACCATCACGGCGATCGTCACCCATAAGAGCGTGCTCGATCTGGAGCTGACGCCCGGCACCCAGGCCATGGCGCTCATCAAATCCACGTTCATCCTGCTGACGCCCGAGGACGAGATCGGCCGGACCTCTGCCCGCAACCGTCTGTGCGGGACCGTGATCGCGCACGAAGACGGCGCGGTCAGCACCGAGATCATCCTGGATATCGGCGACGGCAAGACCCTGGCCGCCATCGTGACCAAGGACAGCGCCGATGAGCTGGGCCTTGCCGTCGGGTCGCGCGCCTGCGCGCTGTTCAAAGCCTCCCACGTCATCATCGCCGTGCCCTGAGAGCCCCGGGCACACCGTCCATCGCCTCAACGCTCGCAACAAGGACCCACGCCCATGCTCCGCACGCCCCTCTCCCTGACGCGCCGGATACTCCCGGTCGCGACCGCCGTCGTTCTGACCCTCGGCCTGACCCCGGCCGCGCAGGCCGGCGAGACCCTGGTCGCCGTGGCCGCCAACTTTACGGCCGCCGCCAAGGACATCGGCGCCGCCTTCGCCGACTCGACCGAGCACACGGTGACCTTCAGCTTCGGCTCCACCGGCAAGCTCTACACCCAGATCGCCAACGGCGCCCCGTTCGACGCCTTCCTAGCCGCCGACACCGCCCGCCCGGAAAAGGCCGAGGCCGAGGGGCTGGCGGTCGAGGGAAGCCGCTTCACCTACGCGCTCGGCCGCATCGTGCTGTACAGCACCGATCCCACGCTGGTGGACGAGGCCGGCGCGGTCCTGAGCACCCCCGACGCCTTCGACAAGCTGGCCATCGCCAACCCGGTCACCGCGCCCTACGGCACCGCCTCCATTCAGGCCATGACGGCGCTGGGCGTGTATGACACCCTCGCGCCAAAGCTTGTGCAGGGTGATAACATCGCGCAGACGTTCCAGTTCGTGGCGACGGGGAACGCGCAACTGGGCTTCGTCGCGCTGTCGCAGGTGGCCGACCACTCCGACGGCTCGCGCTGGGTCGTGCCGACCGACCTCTATGAGCCGATCCGCCAGGACGCGGTGCTGCTGAAGAGCGGGGCCGAGAACGACGCGGCGACGGCCTTCCTGGACTTCCTGCGCGGGCCCGAAGCGGCCGCCATCATGGATCGCTACGGCTACGGCCAGAGCGGCAGCTAACCCGGACGAACAGCGAAAGGAAACCGTGGTGGCGGGGGATATGTGGGACCCGGTCGTTCTGACCATCACCTTGGCCGGAATCGCGACGGTCCTTCTTCTGGTGGTGGCCACGCCGATCGCGTGGTGGCTGGCGCGCAGCCGGTCGGCCTGGAAGGAGATCATCGGCGCGGTGGTCACCCTCCCCCTCGTGCTCCCGCCCACCGTTCTCGGCTTCTACCTGCTGATCGCCTTCAGCCCCAACAGCCCGCTCGGACAGGGGGTCATCGCCGTGTTCGGGCAGGGCCTGCCGTTCACGTTCGAGGGGCTGGTGTTGGCCTCCGTCGTTTATTCCCTGCCCTTTGCCGTGCAGCCGATCCGCAACGCCTTCGAGGCCTTCGGCGACCGCCCCCTGGAGGTCGCCGCGACCCTGCGCGCCTCGCCCTGGAACGCATTCTGGACCGTCGCCGTCCCGCTCGCGCGGCCGGGGTTCCTGGCCGGCGCGGTCCTGGGCTTCGCCCACACCGTCGGCGAATTCGGTGTGGTCCTGATGATCGGCGGCAACATTCCCGGCGAGACCAAGGTCCTGTCCATCGCCATATATGACTACGTCGAGACGCTCCAATGGACGCAGGCGCATATCCTGGCCGGCGGCATGCTCGGGTTTTCGTTCACCGTCCTGCTGGCCATGCGCCTGATCGAGAAGCGGCTGGGGTGGTCCCCGCGATGACTCCCCGCCCCGACCGCATCACGGCCGGCTTCACCGGCCGCCTTGGCACGTTTGATCTCAACGCCCGGTTCGAGGTGCCCGCGACCGGCGTCACCGCGTTGTTCGGACCCTCCGGCTGCGGCAAGACCACCGTGCTGCGCTGCATGGCCGGCCTGACCCGCCTGAACGACGGTGTGCTGCGAATCGGCGCCGACGTCTGGCAGGACGGCGCACGCTTCGTGCCCCCGCACCGCCGCCCGATCGGCTATGTGTTCCAGGAAGCCAGCCTGTTTCCCCATTTGTCGGTACCGAACAACCTGCGCTACGGGCAGCGGCGCACCCGCAACGGCGCCCGACCGGTCGCCTTCGACGATGTGGTGGATCTGCTCGGGCTGGCGCGCCTGCTCGACAGGCCGACCGCCGTTCTGTCCGGTGGGGAGCGCCAGCGCGTCGCCATCGGCCGCGCCCTGCTGTCGCAACCACGCCTGCTGCTGATGGACGAGCCGCTCTCCGCGCTCGACCGGTTCAGCAAGGACGAGATCCTGCCGTATCTGGAAACGCTGCACGACCGCCTCGACATTCCGGTGCTGTACGTCAGCCACGACATCGCCGAAGTGGAGCGGCTGGCCGACACCCTGGTGCTGATGGACCATGGCCGTGCCGAGGCCGTGGGGCCGCTGTCGGCGCTGATGGCGGACCCGGCCCTGCCGCTTGCCCGTCTGCCCGAAGCCGCCGAGGTGCTCGACGCCGAAGTGGTGGAGCACGACTCGGCCTACGGCCTCGCCACCGTCGCCGTTCCGGGCGGGCGCCTGATCGTGCCCGCGGACGCCGGCGCCGTCGGCACGCGCCACCGTCTGCGCATTGTCGCCAACGACGTGAGCCTGAGCCGCCAGCCGCCGGCCGCCGCCGACTCCAGTATCCTGAACGTGCTGCCCGTGCGGATCATCGGGGCCGAACCGACCGGCGCGCATCTGGTCACGGTGTTTCTGCTTCTGGGTCACGATGGGACGGGCGCGCCGCTTCTGGCGCGCATTACGCGCAAGTCCTGGGATATGCTGGGGCTCGCCGCCGGCCAGACGGTGCACGCCATGGTCAAGGGCGTCGCCCTGGTCGACCGGCCCGCACCCGAGCCCCCCACGACACACACAGGAGACTCCCGATGAGGCCCGTTCTGGACGATGCCAGCCTGTGGGCGCTGCTGCGCGAGGATGCCCCGTACGGCGATCTGACGACACGGGCGCTCGACCTGAACACGGTGCCGGCCCGCCTGACGGCGGCCGCGCGCGACCCGATGGTCCTGTGCGGTGTGGAGGAGTCCGCGCGGCTGCTCGAACTGGTCGGCGCGACGGTCACCCGTCATGCCGTCAGCGGCGACCGCCTGGAGGCGGATGCCCCGATTCTCGCCGCCGAAGGGCCGGCCGAGGCGCTGCTGCTCGGCTGGAAGGTGGCGCAGACCCTGATGGAGTGGTCCTCCGGCGTCGCCACGCGGGCCCGCGCCATCGTGGACGCCGCCCGCGCCGTCCGGCCGGACACCGTGGTGGCCTGCACCCGCAAGTCCGTGCCCGGCACCCGCGTGCTGTCCGCCAAGGCGGTGCTCGCCGGCCGGGCCAGTCTGCATCGCACCGGACTGTCCGACACGGTGCTGCTGTTTCCTGAACATCGGGCGGTCGGCGGCGGCCCCGAAGCCCTGGGCGGACAGATCGCCACCCTGCGCCACGCCTGCCCGGAACGGAGCATCGTCGTCGAGGTCAAGAGCGTGGACGAGGCCCTCGCGGCCGCCCGCCACGGCGCGGACGTGCTGCAACTGGAAAAGTTCACGCCCGACGCGGTCGCCGACGTGCTGGCCCGCCTATCCCCGGCCAGCCCGGCCCGCATCGCGGCCGCTGGCGGCGTGAACGCGGCCAACGCGGCGGACTACGTCCGGGCCGGGGCGCGCATCCTGGTGACCTCCGCGCCCTACACCGCGCCCCCCGCCGACGTCGGCGTGGTCATCACGGCCGCGTGAAGGGACAGGACCGGAGGCGCCCGATCACGCGTCCCCCGATCACGCGTCCGGCGTATCCCGCTGGGCCGCCGCGCTCGCCTCCACCTCCCGCACCAGAATACGATGGCGATAGAGGGCGTAGACGGCGGCCGCAGCGTACAGCGCCAGTTCCAGCATCAGGTAGTCGGTGCCCTTGAGCATGGTCGCGCCTCCGATCCGGGGTGAGGTCCATCCCTGGATGTCAGGGCGCCCCCGCGCCGGATCAAGAGGCCCGGTACCAGGCAGAGCGGCCATGACCCGGCCTCGTCGTCCGCGTCCTGGCCTCCGCCGCACGCTATCTCCGGTCCGGTCAGAACCCCGCGCCGGAACCGCCACCACTGAACGACAGCGGCGCGGGCGAGATTTCCGCCACGGTGCCGTTGGACTGGACCTCCATCACCGCGAGGCCGCGTTCCACCGTGCCGTCCGCTCGGAACCGGAAGATGCCGGCGGCGCCGCCGAAGCCGGCCGCGCTGGTCAGCGTGGCGCGGTCGAAGCGCGGACCGCCCCCCTGGCGCGCCAGCACGGCCGCCAGCGCCGTGGCATCGTAGCCCAGCACCGCGAGGTCGGGCGGCGGGGTGCCGAACCCGGACTTATAGCGCTCCTCGAACCGGCGCACGCTGTCGCGCGGCGGCGCGGGGAAGATGCCGCCGGCCAGCGCACTTTCGCGCCACAGCCCCGGATCGTCCCACAGCATCGTCCCCATGTAGCGGGTGCGCGGCGCATCGATATCGACATAAGCCAACCCGTTGACCGCCGCGCGCAGGCCGTCGCCCGCGTCCGGGATCAGGATGGCATCGGCCCCCGACAAGGCGCGCGCCGGTTCCCGCAGGTCCGGATTGTCCGGCGCGTACGTCTGCACCGAGACGAGCTGGCCGCCGCGCGCCGAAACCTGCCGTCGCAGGGCATTGGTCGCCACCTGTCCGTAGGTCTCGTTGGGGACGAGCGCGCCGAACCGGCTGCGACCCTCGCCCAGGGCGAAGCGCACGACCCGGTCGACCTGATCGTCGACCAGATAGCCCATCACGTACACGTTGCCGCCGGCCGCGCTGGCGTCGGTGGTGAAGGCGACCACATTGACGCCCGCCCGGGCCGCGACCGGCCCGACCGCCCGAGTGCTGCCCGAGAACAGCGGGCCAAGCAGCACTTGCGCCCCCTGGGACAGGGCTTGCTGCGCCGCCGCCGCCGCGCCGTTCGGGCTGCCCCCGGTGTCATAGGGTTGCAGCACGAACCGATCGTCGGCCGCGTCGAACGCCGCCATCTGCGCCGCGTTCAACAGCCCCTGGCCGATGGGAGCCGCCGGCCCCGACAGCGGCACCAGCAGCCCGACACGCACCAGCCCGTCCGGCGACACGCCCAGGCCCTGGCCCGCCATGCCGGTGAACGGTGTGTCCGGCGCCGGGGTCATCGGCGCGGTCGGCGCCGGCCGGCTCGGCGTCATGGACGACGGCGGGGGGCTTGACGCGCGCGGCGGCGGACCCGAAACCTGAGCGCACGCGGCCAACGTCAGCCCGACGAGGGCCACGAGGCCCACCAGACCGAGACGGTGCCGCGACCGTCCTCGAAACGCACCTGACGTCACCGGGTGTTCTCCTTCCCTGCTTCACGGTCGCCGCCGGCCCTTTCGGTGTCCGGCGACCGGCCCGGCCCGACTCCAGCCCCGGACCCCCAATCATGGCGCCCCAGCCTAGCCACGCCGACTCGTCAAGTAAACCGACCCCGCCCGAGAGACCGAACCTCGCGCCGGGGCTGTACGTCGTCGCCACCCCGATCGGCAACGCCGGCGACATCACCCTGCGGGCGCTGGAGGTCCTCAAGGCCGCCGATGTCATCGCCTGCGAGGACACCCGGACCACCGGTTCCCTCATGGCCCGGCTGGGCATCCGCACGCCGCGGCTGCCCTATCACGAGCACAACGCGGCCCGGCAACGGCCCGCACTGCTGTCTCGGTTGGCCGAAGGACAGGCGGTCGCCCTGGTCTCCGACGCGGGGACTCCGCTGGTCAATGATCCGGGCTACAAGCTGACCACCGCCGCCATCGAGGCCGGCCACGCCGTGATCCCGATCCCGGGCGCCTCCGCGCCCCTGGCGGCTCTGGTGGCCTCCGGCCTGCCGAGCGACCGGTTCCTGTACGCCGGTTTCCCGCCGCCCAAGGACGCGGCGCGCCGCACGTTCATCGCCGAGTTGGCGCCCATCCCCGCAACCCTAATCCTGTTCGAAAGCGCCCGCCGCCTGCCCGACACGCTGGTCGCACTGGCGGACGTGTTGGGCGACCGCCCGGCCGCCGTGTGCCGCGAACTGACCAAGCTGTACGAGGAGATCCGGCGCGAGTCCCTGACCGCTCTGGCGCAGCATTACGCCGAGATGGGGCCGCCGAAGGGCGAGGTCGTGATCGTCGTGGGGCCGCCGAATCCGGAAGCGATAGGCCCCGACCGCTCGCCCGGGGCCCTGGATGCACGCCTGCGCGCCGCGTTCGCCGAGGGGTTGGGCACAAAGGACGCGGCGGCGCAGGTGGCGGCCGACACCGGAGTCGCCCGACGGGACCTCTACCAGCGCGCCTTGACCCTCAGCCAGGAGGACAACGCCTGATGGCCCGCGCCCCCGCCGACCGACGCGGCGCGGAACAGGCGGGGCGCGACGCCGAGACCACCGCCGCCGCCTGGCTGGAGGCGCGCGGCTGGCGGATTCTCGACCGCCGGGCGCGGGGGCGACGCGGCGACGGTGCCGGGGAAATCGATCTCGTGGCGCTCGACCCGACGGGCGCGGAGCCCGTTGTGGCGTTCGTCGAGGTCAAGGCCCGCCCGACCCTCACCGCCGCGCTGGAGGCCGTCACCCCCGCCCAGCGCTGCCGCTTGGCGGTCGCCGCCGAGGGCTGGCTGGCCACCCATCCGGAGCACGCCGCCGCCGGGGTCCGATTCGACGTGGTCACCGTGGTGCCCGACCGGCCGCCCGCCCACCTGCCCGACGCATGGCGGCCGGAGGCGTAGCGGCGAACGCGCCGTCCTCAGCCACCGCTCCTTTAAGCGGCGAAAAAGCCCGCGATATCCTCCAAACGCACGACGTGACCGTAGATCATGTTCAGGACCTCCAACTCGTGACGATGGAGGTCGTCGGTCGCGGCGGCACAGCAGTCGTCCACGATCAGCACGTCGAAGCTTTCGTCCGCGAGGCTGCGCACGGTCGACGAGACGCACTGATCCGTAAAGATGCCGGCGCAGATCACGGTGCGAATGCCGAGATTGTGCAGGATCAGCCGCAAATTCGTGCCGGTGAGCGCCGAGTCCGTGGTCTTCAGCACCGTGATCTCGTCGCCCTGGGGCTGAAGGTCGGGCACAAGCTGGCTGGCTTCCCCATCCTTGGGCAGCAGCAGGTTGTTGAAGCCCGGCTTCTTCTGGCTCAGGGAGCGGTCGCGGCCGTCCTGCGTCTGGCAGGCGATGCGCGCAAACAGCACCTCGACCCCGCGCGCCCGGGCGTCTGCCGCCAGGGCCACGGTGTTCGGGATCACCACATCACGCATGCGGTCCAGGAACGGCCGCCAGCGTGCGGCCTCCTCCGGGTCCTCGGGCTCGGCGACATAGGTATTCTGGATGTCGATCACCAGCACCGCCGTGGTGGCCGGGTCCAGCGCGATATCGTCCGGCTCCGGCGCGGTGGCGTAGTAGAACGAGCGGTAGGCGGTCTTCCAGGTCCAGGCCATGGCACAGAGTCCTTTGTCCGAAACGGGGCGATAGGGGGGACCAGGCCCGGGCATTGGGCCGGCGGTTCGGCTGGTGCACGGGCCGGCAATGGGGTACCGTTCCCGGCATGGTGAGTCGGAAAAAAGCCACGCGCCAGCGCCGCATCATCGATGCGCTGAGCACTCAGCCGACGCTCCGGGTCGGTGACCTGGCGGAGCGTCTTGACGTCTCCACGGAAACGGTTCGGCGGGACCTGGATGAACTGACCCGGCAAGGGCACATCAGCCGCACCTACGGCGGGGCGGTCCGGCGTCTGTCGCTGGAACCCGGCCTCAATGAGCGGCACGCCCTGCTGGTCCCGCAACGCGAGGCCATCGCGCGGCTGGCGGTGCCGCTGTTGGCCGAGGCCAAGCACATCATGCTGGGGTCCGGTGCCACCACGGTGCATGTCGCGCGGCGTATCGCCTTTCAGATGAACAACGTGACGGTGCTGACGCACTCGTTCGGCGTCGCCACGGTGCTGTCCCTGAACCCGACGATCACGGTGCTGATGGCGCCCGGCGTCTACGATGCCCGCGAGGGCGCGATGCACGGTGCGCAGACCCTGCGGTTCCTGGAGGGATATCGGGCGGATTGGGCGATTCTGGGGGCCAGCGGCCTGAAGGAAGACGGCGCCAGCGACGCGCTGATTGAGGCGGCGGAGGTCTACGCCGCCATGAACCGTCGCGCGGCCCGGACCATGGTGGTGGCCGACTCGTCCAAGTTCGACCAGACGTTTCCCGCGATCTATGCCACCTGGGAGAGCATCGACGCCCTGGTGACCGAGACCGCGCCCCGGGGCACCCTGGCGCAGGCCATCGCCAACGCCGGCACCAGCGTGAACGCCGAGACCACCGAAACCGCGCCCGCCGCAGCCTCGGGCGGACCGCTCAGCACGTCCGCGTCCCAGACGTCCGCGTCCGCCTGACGCCGGGCGCATCACCTCCCGGCCGCGCCGCGCGCGCCCCGGGAAAGCGGGCGCCGCATTACGCGGGCGGCTGGGACGCCAGGGTATCGGCCAGGGCATCGACGAACAGGTCTCCTTCCTCGCGAGTCAGGCACAGGGGCGGCCGCACCTTCAGGGTATGGCCGTAGCGTCCCGCCGCGCCGATCAGCACACACCGATCCCGCAGACCGTTGATGACCGTCGTCGTCAGTTCAGGGTCCGGCTGGCCCGGATCCCCAGGACGGCACAGGTCCACACCGATGAACAGGCCGGCGCCCCGGACCCCGGTGATGCGGGGGTCCTGCGCGCTCAGTGCCCGCAAGCGATCGAGGACATGCACGCCCACGACGCGCGCGTTCTCTTGCAGGCCCTCGGCCTCCATGACGTCGAGTACGGCGAGGCCCGCCGCGGCCGCCACCGGATTGCCGCCGAAGGTGTTGAAGTAGCCGACCGTCTCGCAGAACCGCGCAACCAGATCGGGCGACGCCGCGACCCCGCCCATGGGGTAGCCGTTGGCCATCGGCTTGCCCATGGTCACGATGTCCGGCGTGACCGCATGGCGGGCGAAGCCCCAGAAGGCCGCGCCGGTGCGCGCGAACCCGGGTTGCACCTCGTCGGCGATGAACAGGCCGCCCGCCGCCCGGATGGCCTGGGCCGCCGGCGCGAGGAACCCGGGCGGATCGGCGAACACACCGTCGCTGGAAAAGATCGAATCGCAGATCAGCGCCGCCGGCGCCACGCCACGCCCCGCGAGCCGTTGAACCGCGCCCTCGACGGCGGCGCGGAACCCGCCCGCCACGTCGTTGCCGTAGGCGGCCGAACCGGGCGCGGGCACCGTTTCCACCGTCGTGGGCAGCGCGCCGCGTTTCAGGGCCGAGGGCGAGATCCCCGTCACGGCCAGCGTGTTGCCGTGATACGCCGCCTCCGTCACAACGAACCCCTGGCCCCCCGTGGCCTCCGTCGCGATTCGCATGGCGAGATCATTGGCCTCGCTGCCGGTGCAGGTCAGCACCACGTTCGACAGCGCCGCCGGAAGGGTTGCTTTCAGGCGGTCCAGATAGTCCTCGGTCCAGCGGTTCAGATAGCGGGTGTGGATGTTGAGCACCGACACCTGCCGGGCGATCGCCTCCACCACATGGGGGTGCGCATGCCCGACCGAAGGCACGTTGTTGTAGAAGTCCAGGTAGCGGCGGCCGTCCGCCGCCTCCATCCAGCAGCCGCGCGCGCTCACCATCTCGATCGGCTCGCGGTAGAACAGCACCGACGCCGCGCCGATGTTGGCCTGTCGCCGCGCCAGCAGGGATCCGGCCGGTCCGGCGGCGGCTCCCGCTGCATCGTAGGCGTTCATGTCCAGGATCGGGCGCGCCCGAGGTGTCCTGACGTTCGGTTCCATGACTGTCCTGCTCCCGCTGCGGCCCACCGACCGAGCCTTATTCACCGTGATCGTCGTAACGACCGGGTCTTTTTCCGCATCGTTTGACCGGATGATTCAGCGCGCCGTTTCGAGAAACCGCTCCGCCAGCATCACCGTGCCGTCGGTGTAGCCCGTACCCAGCTCCTGAGCGGTCGGGGTCTCGGAGTGACTGGCGATCCAGGCGGTCAGCAGCAGGCGGCGCAGCATCACGAAGGTCGGCAACATGGCCTCCTCTTCCTCCGGCAACGCCGCCACGGTGCGATAGCCGTCGACCCAGGCCTGTTGCAGCGCCGGGATGTAGGGCTCGTGCTCCAGGAAGCTGATGGCCGCCGCGAAGTCGTAGCCGAACCAGCCGAACCCGCAGTCGTCGAAGTCGATCACCCCAAGGCGATCACCCTCCACCAGCAGGTTGGCCAGCCGCAGGTCCGCGTGCACCAGACCGAACCGATCCGGACCGGTGCCGTAGGCCGCCAGCCGCGCCCGCAGGTCGTTGCTCACCCGCTCCAGCACGGCGGCGCCGTCCGGCGTCAGGCCGAGCGCGGCGCGCCAGTCCCCCCAATGCGGAGTCGGGCCGAGCATGGTGTCCCACGTCCACGTCTTGCGGATGAAGCCGGGGGGCTGCGCCCACGTGCGCGTGTGGTCGTGCAGGCGCGCGCTGATGGCCCCCAGGGCGTGGAAGCCCTCGGTCAGATCGGCGTCCGGCGAGGGCTCGGCTCCGCTCATGAAGGAGAAGGCCACCACCTCGCGATGACCGCCGTCGTGGTCGAAGGACGCGATATGCCCACCGCCCACCATCGGCAACGGCTCGGGCGTCTCCACGACGCCCTTGGCGCGCAGGTCGGCGATCCAAACCAGTTCCGATTCGATTTCCGCCCGCGTGTGGTAGCCGGGCCGGTGCACCCGCAGGACCATGCGCGCCCCGCGCTCCGGGTCGGTGGCGAGAAAGGTGGCGTTCTCCGAGATGGTCAGCAGCGCGACCTCGGTCCGGGGCGATAGGCCCCAGGCGCCGACCAAGCTTTGCGCCCCCTGGCGGAGGGTTTCAATGAACGCATCACTATAGAGTCCCGCCATGGCTGGCCCTGCTCCTCAATGATTCCGCGATGATGGCGGTACGCTAGCGCCGTTTTGTGGGACTTACAACATTTTTGTGTTGCGCCTTCAGTCGTTTTGGGGGAAGCATATCAATCGAGACAGGACCCCGACGTTGGGTCGCCCACGGAACGGTATGGCGCGCGGGTATACCCCCCTGTGCGCCCCCCCTACTGTAGGGACGTACCGACGATCCTTCGACGTCCGCCGCATCAGGAGAACCACCGTCATGAGCCTGAGACTGTCCCGACGCGCCTTCACCGCCGGGTCCGCCGCCGCTGCGGGCCTGACCGCCATGGGCCCCCTGCGCCGCGCCCACGCCGCCATGCGTACGGACCGC
The DNA here is from genome assembly GCF_014197855.1 of Roseospira marina. GTDB lineage: Bacteria > Pseudomonadota > Alphaproteobacteria > Rhodospirillales > Rhodospirillaceae > Rhodospira > Rhodospira marina. The sequence goes on along the minus strand of NZ_JACIGJ010000004.1, from coordinate 218,519 downwards.
CTGAACGTCCTGTGCTGGGAGGGTTACAACACCGACGATGTCCTCGGCCCGTTCCGCGACCTTCACCCGGACGCCACGGTGCGCGCGGAAAGCGGCACCTCCGACCCCGACATGATCAACAAGCTGCGCGCGGGCGAGGTCAACGTCTGGGACCTCATCAACGTCAACCAGCCCTGGGCCAAGGGCCAGCTCTATCCCGAGGGCCTCATCAAGCCGCTCGATAAGGAGCGCTTCCTGCCGTACTTCGACCACATGGCGCCGGAGTTCCAGGGGCCCTACCCGCTCGCCTTCGCCGACGACGGCGAGCTGATCGGCATGCCGCAGCGCTATGGGCCGTTCTCCTTCGTCGTGAACACCGACAAGATCAGCCGCGCGACGGCCGAGGACCAGGGCTGGAAGCTGTTCCTGGATCCGGCCATGAAGGACCGCTACGGCATCCTGACGTACGACAACTGGAACATCATGCATATGTGCCTGACCGGGGATCTGAACCCGTTCAAGCCCCTGGACGACGCCGGCATGGCAAAATTCAAGGAGGTCGCGGAGACGATCTTTAGCGGCGCCAAGCTGCGCTCCGACGATCTGGTCGCCATGAACACCGCGCTCATCAACGGCGAGATCGACGCCTATTTCACCGGCGGCACCTACACGGCGAGCCCGGCCCGCCTGGACGGCCTGACCAACATCCGCGCCGTCACGCCGAACTCCGGCCCGATCGACGGCAAGGGCGGCGTGGTCTGGATCGAGTTGACCTCGCTGGTCAACAACCCCGACCCGAGCGCGCTGGCCCCCGACTTCCTGGAGTTCGTCCAGAAGCCCGAGATCTGCAAGGCCGTCGGCTTCGCCGAAGGCACCTACAACCCGGTGGCCCAGATGGGCGATCCGGACGTGTTCAAGCTCTGGGACGCAGACGAGTTGGACGCCATCCAGTGGGACACGCTGGCCGAGGAAATGGACCGCTCGGTCGAATACGACGTCGTCGCGTCGTACGATGCGCTGTCGAAAATCTACAACGTGGCCAAGCGGTCCTGATCGTCCGCATCCCGTCCGCCGGAGGGGAGCCGCAGGGCGCCCGTCCGGCGGGCCCGATCCGGCCCCCCGGCCCCACGCCCCCATCCCGGACCCGAGCGTCGATGAATCAGAACGTCATTCTCCAGATTGCCGGCCTGTACAAACGGTTCGGCGACTTCACCGCCCTGCACAGCATCGATCTCAAGGTCCACGACGGCGAGTTCCTGGCCATCGTCGGACCGTCGGGCAGCGGCAAGACCACCCTGATCCGCCTGTTCGTGGGCATGGACGAGCCGACCGACGGCACCATCTGGCTGCGCGGCCAGCGCATCGACACCGTGCCGGCCAACCAGCGGCCGACCTGCATGGTGTTCCAGTCGCTGGCCCTGTTCCCGCACATGACGGTGGGCCAGAACATCGAGTTTCCGCTGAAAATCCGGGGCATGAAACCGGCCGAACGCACCGCCCGCGCCCTGGAGCTTCTGGACCTGCTGCGCCTGCCCCGCAGCTACCACGGCAAGCGCATTCACCAATGCTCCGGCGGCGAGCGTCAGCGCGTGGCCCTGGCCCGCGCCCTCGCCTTCGATCCCGAGATCCTGTTCTTCGACGAGCCCCTGTCCGCGCTGGACTACCGCCTGCGCAAGACGCTCGAAAAGGAACTGAAGGACCTGCACGCCCGCACCGGCAAGACGTTCGTGTACATTACGCACAGTCTTGAGGAAGCGATGGCCATGTCCGACCGCATCGCCATCATGCGCGCCGGCAAGTTCGAGCAGATCGCCCCCGCCGACGACATCTACAACCGGCCGGTCAGCCGCTTCGTCGCCGAGTTCATGGGCGAGGTGAACCTGTTCCCGTTGACCGTTGAGGAGTCGGGCGCAGCCTCCGCCGGGAGCTTCACCCTGCCCCCCCGCGCCACCGCGCGTTTCGGTCTGGTCGCCGGCGATCCGGCCACGCTGATGGTCCGGCCTGAATACATCGGGTTCGTTGGCGCGGGGACCGAAACCGAACCCGACCTGAGCGTGCGCGGCCGCGTGCTGAACGAGTTCAATCTGGGCTCCCGGTTCCAATACGAAATCGAGGCCGAGGACGGCCAACGCCTGACGGTGGAGACCCAACGCGACGAGCGCTTCGGCGGCGCCATCGGGGATACGGTCACCCTGGGCTGGGCGATCGACCACTGCCACGTCATTCGCGGCGAATAGCGGCGGAAGGAGAGGAGGCCCGCAATGGAACGTCTCGACCGCCGCCTTGGCGCCCTGTGCGCGACCCCCATGCTGCTTCTGCTGGGACTGACGTTCCTGGCGCCGCTTGTGGTGGTCGCGGCCTTTTCCATCATGCCGGAAAAGGTGTTCGACCTGTGGCACCAGCCCGATTTCTCCGCCTATGTGGAGGTGATCCGCCAGGGGTATTGGACCTCGGTCGCCTGGGCGCTGGGCATGGCCCTGGTCGCCACCGTAATCCTGTTCCTGATCTGCTGGCCGCTGGCCTATGCGATGGCGAAGGTCTATCGCCGCTTCACCCTGGTGCTGACCATCGGCGTGGTGCTGAGCCTGTTCGTGTCGGAGAACATCCGCCTGTTCGGCTGGGTGCTGACGCTGATGAAGGGCGGCCTGATCGAGGGGCACCTGCGCGCCTGGTTCGGCACCGGCTTCGACGGCCTGCTGTACAACGTGCCGGTCATCATCTTCGGGCTGGTCTACGTCTACCTGCCGTTCATGCTGTTCCCGCTGGCGCAGGGCATCGCCATGATCCCGGACGACGCCCGGCAAGCCGCGTATGACCTGGGTGCGAGCCGCCGCCGCGTGCTGTGGGAGATCGACCTGCCTCTGGCCGCGCCGGGCATCGTGGTCGGCGGCCTGCTGACCTTCGTGCTCGCCGCCGGCGCCATCGCGGAATCGAAGCTCCTGGGCGGACAAGCCGTGATCGTCATCGCCGACGATGTGGAAACCGCGTTCACCTACGGCCAGAACTGGCCGCTGGGATCGGCGCTCGCCATGGTCCTGATCGCCATCATCGGCAGCATCGCCATTGTGGGTGTCAGCCGTATCGACCTGGATGCCATCATGGGGAGGCGCCGCTGATGAACCCGACCCGCCTGACCCGCGCCGGCCTGCTGGCCTATGGCATCCTCACCCTGGCGTTCCTGTATCTGCCCTTGGTGGCGGTGGGCTTCGCCTCGGTGTCCAAATCGCGGTATCTGAGCTTCCCGATCCGCCGCTACGACACCGGCTGGTACGCCGAGGCCCTGGCCAGCGACACCGTGCGCGACCTGCTGCTGATCTCGCTCAAGGTCGCCGGCATCGTCACGGTGGTCAGCATGGTGGTCGGGTTCTTCGGCGCGCTGGCGTTCGCCCGCTACCACTGGCGCTTCCGCGGTCTGTTCCAAAAGCTGATCCTGTTGCCGATCTTCTTCCCGCAGACCGTGCTCGGCCTCGCGCTACTGATGTGGTTCAACGCCGTCGATATTGTGCCGTCCTGGCACACCGCCGTGGTGGCGCATCTGGTGTGGATCTCACCCATCGCCACCCTGATCATCGCCATCCGGGCCTACAGCTTCGATCCGACGCTGGAGGAAGCGGCGCGCGACATGGGCTGTTCGACGCTGCAGATCCTGCGCGAGATCACCATCCCACTGCTCATGCCCGGAGTGGTGTCGGCCGGCCTGTTCGCCTTCCTGCTGAGCTGGGGCAACTTCCCGCTGTCGCTGTTCACGACCGGCGCGGACTCGACCCTGCCCGAATGGCTCTACGCCAAGATGGTCTCCGGCTATTCGCCGCTGGTGCCGACGGTCGGAATCCTGACGGTGGCCGGTTCGGCGGCGTTGCTCGCCGTGGCCCTGATCGCGCCGTCGATCGTACGGATGTGGCGCCGCACGCCCCAGGCCTGACCCTTTCTTCAGACGTGACGGAGGACTTCCCATGTTGACCAGCATCGCCGGACGGAGCTGCATCGTCACCGGCGCCTCGAAAGGCATCGGCAAGGGCATCGCCCGCGTGTTCGCCGCCAACGGCGCCAAGGTCATGGTGGTGGCGCGCGGCGAAGCCGCCGCCGCCGAAACGGTCGAGGAGATCCGCGCCGCCGGCGGCACCGCCGAGATGACCCTGTGCGATGTCTCCGACTGGGAGCAGGTCGAGGCAATGGTCGCGACCACCGTGGAGGCCTTCGGTGGCGTGGACATCCTGTGTTCCAACGCCGGCATCTTCCCGCAGGCCAAGATGATCGATATGGACCCGGCCGAGTGGGATCACGTCCTCAACACTAACCTGAAAAGCACCTTCCTGGCCGTGAAGGCCTGCATCCCCGTGTTCGCGGCGGCCGGCAAGGGCCGGGTCGTCGTGACCTCGTCGATCACGGGACCGGTGACCGGCTTCCCGGGCTGGACGCACTACGGCGCGTCGAAGGCAGGCCAGCTTGGGTTCCTCAAGACCGCCGCCATGGAGCTGTCGCGCTACGGCACCACCATCAACGCCGTCATGCCGGGCAACATCGTCACCGAGGGGCTTCAGGACCTGGGCGAGGACTATCTGGCGACCATGGCGGCATCGATCCCGCTGAAGCGGCTCGGCTCCGTCGAGGACATCGCCAACGCCGCGTTGTTCTTCGCCTCCGATGAGGCCGGATACATCACCGGCCAACAGATCGTCGTGGACGGTGGCCAGATCCTGCCGGAATCCCTGGAAGCCCTGGCCGAGATCTGAGGGCGGCGGGGCGCGCGCATGGCGGCCTGACAGAAGCCCCGGCCCGGGCCGACCATCACCCCTGCGCCATGCCAAGGCCCCGTGCGATGTGGTCCGCAGCCAGATCGACGGCGCGGTTGCGGCGCCCCGGGGGGCTGTGCAGGCCGATCACGACACCGGGCAGCGGCGGAAAACCCGGGCGGCCATCCAGCACCACCAGGGGCTCGGCAATGGTCGCGGCCTCCAGCGCCGCAACGCCCAGCCCCGCCGACACCGCCGACTGGATGAGGGCGAGACTGCGGGTGGTGTAGGCCATACGCCACGGCCGACCGATCGAATCCAGGGCCTGGAGGGCCTGGGCGCGGCACACGCAGCCCTGGGGCGCGGCGACCACGGGCAGAATGGCATCCGGCTCGCACGTGAAATCCGGTGCGGCCACCCAGTGCAGGGGCTCATGCCGGATCGCCGCGCCCACGGGCGAGTCCGGCGCATGCGATGCCAGGGCCAGATCAATCCGGCCTTCGTTCAGCAGCGGCGGCAGATCCTGGCTGGACTCGCAGGTCACCTCCACCTGGATCAGCGGGTATGCCTTGGAGAATGCGGCCAGCACCGGGGGCAACAGAACGGAGGTGTAGTCGTCCGGCGCGCCGATACGGACGAGGCCGTTCGCCTCCGGCTCGTGCAGCCGGGCCAGCGCCTCGTCGTTCAAGCGCAGCAGCCGCAGAGCGTACCCCAGCAGTGTCTCACCGGCCGGGGTCAGGTCGACCGTGGTGCGCGTCCGCGCGAACATGGCAACGCCCACGATCTCCTCCAGTCGCTTCACCTGCATGCTGATGGCCGACTGCGTGCGGCCCACCCCGGCGCCCGCCCGTCTCCGCCGCTGGACCGGATGGCTCACCCGCGCCTTACACCCGCCCTTTTTTCGCCATCCAAGGGATCGAGTATAGTGGGGTTCCACAGATTGGCGCGGACGGGCCCGTCCGCCTTCCTTCCCCACAGAGACCCCCTATGCTTCTGAACCGTCGCGCCCTTCTGGGCCATAGCGCTGCCCTGACCACTCTGGCCGCGCTGACCCCGCTGCGCACCGCCCTCGGACAAACCGAACCTAGCCCCCCCCCCGCGAGCGGCGACCCGTCGGGGCTGGCGACGCAGCCTTTCTCCTATGACGCCCTGATCCTGGAGGCCGAGGTGGCCGCGAAACGGCCCTACGTGGCGCCGCCGCGTCCGCGCCCGGACATCACCGCGACCATTGACTATGCCACCTGGGGCGCGATCAAGTTCCGCACCGACAAGGCGCCGTTTGCCACCGACGGCGCCTATCCGGTGACGTTCTTCCATCTGGGCCAATACTTCCAGTCCGCCGTGCGGATGCACATCGTGCGCGACGGCATGGCGACGGAGGTGACATACAGCCCGGACCTGTTCGACATGCCAGCCGACAGCCCGGCACGCCGGCTCCCGCCGGACTCGGGTTTTGCCGGGTTCCGTTTCCAGGAATGGTCCGGATCGGATGACTGGCGGAGCCAGGACTGGCTGGCGTTCCTCGGCGCGTCCTACCTGCGGGCCATCGGCGCGTCCGGCCAATACGGGCTGTCGGCGCGCGGCGTGGCGATCAACCCCGCCCTGCCGGACACGCCGGAGGAGTTCCCGAGCTTCACCGCCTTCTACATCGCCGAGCAGACCGACCCGGAGGCCCCGGTGGTCGTCTGCGCGCGGCTGGACGGCCCCTCGATCACCGGCGCCTACCGCTTCACGGCGCGGCGCGGCACCGACCGCACCCAAGGTGTGACCATCGACGTCGAGGCCAGCCTGTTCCTGCGTCAGGACGTCGCCCGCCTGTGCCTAATGCCGGTGACCTCCATGTTCTGGTTCGGCGAGAACGGGCGCGAACGGCCGTTCGACTGGCGGCCGGAGGTCCACGACAGTGACGGTCTCGCCCTCTGGCTGGCCGATGGGGAGCGGATCTGGCGCCCGCTCAACAACCCCACCGCGACCCGCGTGTCGGCGTTCGGGGCGGAGAACCCGCGCGGCTTCGGCCTGATGCAGCGGGACCGGGAGTTCGACCACTACCGCGACGGCGTGTTCTACGACCGGCGGCCGAGCCTGTGGGTGGAGCCGCTGGCCCCGTTGGGCCGGGGGGCGATCCAGCTTCTGGAGATTCCCACCAACGACGAGATTCACGACAACATCGGCGCGTTCTGGGTGCCCGAGGGTCCGGCGCGCGCCGGGGCGTCGTACCGCCTGCGCTACCGCATGCACTGGCGGGACAGCACCCCCTACCCGGCCGAGACCGTGGCGCAGGTCGTCTCCACGCGCTATGGCCGGGGCGGGCAACCGGGCCTGCCCCGCCCGGACGGCGTCTACAAAATCGCGGTCGAATTCGACCGGCCGGAGGTCCTGACCCGTATTCCGTACGGCGTCATGCCGGAGGTCGTCGTCTCGACCAGCGCGGGCGAGATCGTGCGCACCCACGTCGAACCCGTTCCGGGCGGCAATGTCTGGCGCGCCTTCTTCGATCTGAAGATTCCGGCGGACACAATCGCCGAGGTGCGCCTGTATCTGGCGCTCAACGGCGAGCCGCTGACAGAAACCTGGGCCGGGCAGTTCGACGCGGCGGCCTTGTTCCCGGCGCGATAAAGCCTGCCCTGTTTCGGATCACGGCGGCGGGGGACCTTATCGGCCAGCCCGCCCCGTGCCGGACACCCAGGTCTTACAGCCCGAGCGCCGCCTTGACCGCCGGCGCGCCCGGCGCGCCGTCCACGGTCGTCACACCGTCCAGCCAGGTGTCGAGCAGCGCCGGATTGGCCTTGATGAACTTGGTGGCGGCCGATTCCGCTGTTTCACCGTGGTCCAGGATGCCGGCCATCAGGATGTTTTCCATCTCCACCGTGAACGCCAGATTGTTCAGCATGGTGCCAAGGTTGGAGCACGTGTCGGACAGACCGTCGCGGGTCAGGGTGTAGACCGTGGCCCCGCCCTGATTCGGGCCGAAATAGGCGTCGCCGCCGGTCAGATAGACGATGTCCATCTTGGTGTTCATGGGATGGGGCGCCCAACCCAGGAACACGATCCACTCCTCAGCCTTCCAGGCCCCGCTCGCCTGCAACAGCATCCCGGCCTCAGAGCTTTCCACCAGGTCCCAGTCGCCCAGGCCGAACGCATCGGCGTCGATGATGTCCTGGATCAGCTGGTTGCCGTCGTTGCCCGGCTCGATACCATAGATCTTGCTGCCGAACTGGTCCTTGTGCGCATCCAGGTCCGCCAGATCGGTCACGCCGGCGTCGGCGGCGTACTTCGGCACCACGAGGGTGTACTTGGCGCCCTCCAGGTTGGCCCGGACCTGCTCGATCGCGCCGCTTTCCAGGCGATCCTCCACCATGCCGGCCATCGAGGGCATCCACAGGCCCAGGAACACGTCGATGTCGCCCTGCTCCAGCCCGATGAATGTGAGCGGAACGCTGGTGACCTTCACGTCGGTGGTGTAGCCCAGGGCGTCCAGCAGCGTGCTCGCAACCCCGGTGGTGGCCTGGATATCGGTCCAGCCGACCTCCGCCAGCCGCACCGTGCGGCAGGATTCGGGAACCTCGGCGAACGCCGGGCCGGTTGCCAGCGCGCCCAGCGCAACCGCGCCGGCAAAGGTGGTTTTGATCGGTGTCATAACTTTCTCCCTGATGTGTCCATCGCGTAATCGGGGGCGCGCCTAACGCTGCCGTGTCTCCCAGCCGTCCACGAGGGAGACCGGCGCGGTCTCCGCCGCCAATGGCGGCCGCTCCCGGATCACATCGGCCAGCTTCTCCGCCAGCATAATGGTCGGCGCGTTGAGGTTGCCCGAAACGATACTGGGCATGATGGAGGCATCGACCACCCGCAGACCGTCGACGCCGTGGACCCGCCCCTCCGACGAGACCACCGCCATCGGGTCCGCTTCCGGTCCCATGGCGCAGGTGCAGGAGGGATGATACGCGCTTTCGACAAGGTCGCGCACCCAAGCGTCGATCTCGGCATCCGTGCGAACATCGGGGCCCGGGGCCAGTTCGCCGTCGTTGAACGGCGCAAACGCGGGCTGGTTCATCACCTCGCGCGTCAGCTTGATCGAATCCCGCATCTCGCGGCGATCACGCTCGGTGGAAAAGTAGTTGAACTGGACGCGCACCTTGTCCGTGGGGTTGGCGGAGCGCAGCTTGACCCAGCCCCGGCTTTCCGGCCGCATCGGACCCACATGGGCCTGATAGCCGTGCACCTTCTGCATGCCACTGCCGTCGTAGGACGCCGCCACCGGCAGGAAGTGGTATTGCAGGTTCGGATGCTTGACCCCGGCCTCGGACCGGATGAAGCCGCCGGCCTCGAAGTGGTTGGTGGCGCCCGGACCGGTGCCCTTGGTCAGCCATTCCAGGCCGATCTGCGCCTGATTCCATGGCTTCAGCACGCCGTACAGTGTCTGCGTGGTCTTACATTTGTACTGGACATAGACCTCCGGGTGGTCCTGGAGGTTGGCGCCGACGCCCTTCAGGGGCGACACCACGTCGATGCCGTGACTCTGCAAGTCGTCCGGATCGCCAATGCCGGACAGCATCAGCAGGTGCGGCGAGTTGAAAGCGCCCCCAGCCAGGATGACCTCGCGGCTCGCGCGCGGCTGATGCTCGCCGTGCGGCCCCTTCATGGCCACGCCCACGACCTGCCGGCCCTCGGTCAGAACCCGGCTGACCAGCGTGCGGTCGATGAAGGTCAAGTTGTGCCGCTTCAACGCCGGGCGCAGATAGCCCATGGCCGTGGATGACCGGCGCCCCTTGCCCACGGTCATGTCCATGGGGCCGAAGCCCTCCTGGCTCTCGCCGTTCAGGTCGTCGGTCTTGCGGTAGCCGGCCTGCTGCCCGGCCTCGATGAAGGCATCGTACAGCGGCGTCCAGCGGGTGCCGCGCGTCACCTTCAGCGGCCCGCCGACACCGTGATAGGGGTTGGGGCCGACCTGCGGAAAGTCTTCGCAGGCCTTGAAGTACGGCAGGCAGTGCCCATAGTCCCACGCCGGATCGCCCGTTTCCTCCGCCCAGCGGTCGTAGTCCAACGCGTGACCGCGAATATAGACCATGCCGTTGACCGAGCTGGAGCCACCCCAGACCTTGCCGCGCGGCTGGTACATGCGCCGGTTGTTCACATGCGGCTCGGGTTCGGTCGTGTAAGACCAGTTGTAGGTGTCCGTCTTCAGCGGCCACGCAAAGGTCGCGGGCATGTGGATATAGAGGCTCCAGTCGCGCTTGCCGGCCTCGATCAGAAGCACCGACACCGAGGGATCCTCGGTCAAACGGTTGGCGAGAACGCAGCCCGCCGAGCCGGCGCCGACGATGATGTAGTCATAGGATCGTTTCAGGGCGGGCATCAGTACGGGGCCTCCACATGGCCGGGTTCGACATAGACGCTCTTGATCCGGGTGACGTGCTCCAGCGCCGCACGACCGTTTTCGCGCCCCAGCCCGGACTGCTTGACGCCGCCGAAGGGCATCTCGACCGGGGTGATATTGTACGTGTTGATCCACACCACGCCCGCCTCCAGGCGTGCGGCGACGCGGTGCGCGCGGGTCATGTCGCGGGTCATGACCCCCCCGGCCAGCCCGACCGGCAGGCTGTTGGCGCGGGCGAGGACCTCGTCTTCGTCCCGGAACGGCAGCACGGTCATGACCGGACCGAAAATCTCCTGACGGCACAGGGCCAACCCGTCATCCTCGGTGCGGAACACCGTGGGCCGCACGAACGGCTTGCCCGCCAGGGCCGGGTCGTCGGGCGCCCCGCCCCCGGTCACCAGTGTGGCGCCGTCGGCCTTGGCGCGTTTGATGTGCGCCAACACCGAGGCATGGTGTTCGGGGGAGATCAACGGCCCCATCTGCGTGGCCGGGTCGAGCGGATCGCCGAGCGTGATGGCCTCCGCCCGCGCCACCAGCCGCGCCAGCACATCGTCCATCACGTCGGCGTGGACGAACACCCGGGTGCCGTTGGTGCAGATCTGCCCCTGGGTGTAGAAGTTGGCCAGAATCGCGGCGGAGACGGCGTCGTCCAGGTCGGCGTCCTCGAAGATCAGCAGCGGCGACTTTCCGCCCAGCTCCAGCGTCACGGTCTTCAGGGTGGCGGCACTGTCGGCCATCACGGCCTTGCCGGTGCCGACCTCGCCGGTGAAGGAGATCTTGGCGATGCCCGGGTGCGCCGTGAGCATTCGGCCCACCCGCGCGCCCCCCTGCACGACGTTGAACACGCCATCCGGTAGCCCGGCCTCGCTCAGCACCTCGGCGAGGATATAGACGGACAGCGGCGTCTGTTCGGCCGGCTTGAACACCATGGCGTTGCCGGCGGCCAGCGCGGGCGCGGCCTTCCAGCAGGCAATCTGAAACGGGTAGTTCCAGGCCCCGATGCCGCCGACCACGCCCAGCGGCTCGCGCCGGGTGTAGAACCAGGGCGCGTCCCCGCCCTCGCCCAGCGCCTGGCATTCACCACCGATGGTCGGCGCCAGGCTGGCGAAGTACTCCAGGCAGTCAGCGCCGGAGTCCACATCCGCTTCGGGCGTCTCCTGGATCGGCTTGCCGCCGTCCAGGCTTTCCAGGCGGGCGATCTCGTCGCGGCGTGCGCGGATGCCCAGCGCGGCCCGCATCAGAACACGGCCACGTTCGGCGCCGCTCATGGCGGCCCAGACCCGTTGGCCCTGGGCAGCGGCGGTGACGGCGGCATCCACGTCCTCGGCGGAGGCAACCTGGACATGGGCCAGAACCTCCCCGGAGTACGGATTATGGGTGGCGAAGGTCTCGCCGGACGTCGCGGCGCGCAGGGCGCCGCCGATGAACAGCGGGCGGGGGATGTCAGTCATGGACGGACTCACGGTCGGAGTTCGGGGCGCGCTCTTGCGCGACGGCGGGCCGCTCTTCGGCCTCGGCCTCGCGCAAGGCGGTGGACAGGTAGTGGGCAGCCAGGGCCCGCGTTTCGGCCGGATCGATACCGCCGTTGTCCAGCGCGGCGCGGAGCCACAACCCGTCGATCAGCGTGGACAGACCCAGCGTGATGCGCCGGACCGCGTCGTCCTGGCCGGGAAGCGCCTGACGCAGGGCATGACGAAGATTGCTGTGCAGCCGCGCCGTGTTGATCCGTTGCAGGTGCCCGAGCCGGGGGCTGTGGTTGACCCGGCCCCAGAACGCCAGCCAGACCGCGCTGGTGTCGGGGCGGAACTGCTCGGGACTCAGGTTGGCGTCGATGACCGCGAGGACCCGCTCGCGCGGGGTCGCCGCCGCGCTCAGGCGCTGCGCCGTCTCCCGGCCGAGTTCGCGGCCGAGGAAGCGCATGGTCGCCTCCATCAGCTCCGCCTTGTCGGCGAAGTAGTGGCCCACGATGCCGGCGGTCAGGTTGGCCCGCCCGGCGATGCGGGCAAGGCTGGCCCCTTCCGGCCCGTCCTCGTGGATCGACTGGATGCACGCCCGGATCAGGTCGAGGCGGCGCTGGTCTTTCAGGCTTGGGCGTCCCATGCCCGGGACCCTCCCATTTTTTGATTGTTCATACAAACAAAAAATGGGGGACACAAAAAAGGGGGCGGCTTGGCGCGCCGCCCCATCCCCATATCCGTCACCCGGTCAGTGATCGGGATCGCCCCGTTCCTCGGCCCGCAGCCGCCCCAGGGTTCCGGCATAGGTCCGCATCAGGTCGCGCTCGTGCACCACGCCGACGAGGCGCATGGTCGCCCGGTCGCGCACCACCGCCATCTGGCTCTCCCCCGACGCCTCGATCGCATCGATGGCCTCGCTGAGCGTCTCGAGCAGCGCCAGCGCCGGCGGCTCGGTCAGCGCAAGGTCCATGGCGGTCGGGTGGGTCTCCGGCGCGCGCTCCATCAGCACCGCCATGACGTCGGGCAAGGCAATGGACCCAAGCAACCGCCCCGCGCCGTCCACCACGAACAGCTTTTCCCCGCCGTGATCCCGGAAGGCGGCGGCGATCGCCGCCGTCCCGGCGTCGGGCGGCACGGTGGGCGGATTGGGCGTGACGACCGACTGAACCCGGATCTCGCGCATCATCTGCCGTTCGCGGTCCCGATCCACATCAAGGCCGCGCCGACTCAGCTGCCAATGAAACAGCGAGCGATGCCCGGTGAGGCCCTGCGAGACCACCGTCGCCACAACGACCGCCGCCATCACCCCAAGGGTCAGAGGATAATTGGCCGTCATCTCGAACACGATCAGACAGGTCGAGATCGGCGCGCCCAGCACCGCCGCCGCCATGGCCCCCATCCCAACCAGCGCATAGGCGCCGGGGCCGGACGACAAGGCCGCGGGCGCCGCCGCCGTGGCCAGCGCACCCACCGCCGCGCCGATCACGGCCCCGATCGTCAGAGACGGGCTGAACACACCGCCACCGAACCCGAAGCCGAGGCACAGAACGGTCGCGACAATCTTGGCCGCCGCGATCGGCACAGCCTGGTCGAACGACAGGCCCCCGGCCAGCGACTGCGTCGTCACCTCGTAGCCGACGCCGAGCACCTCCGGGTAGGCCATGGCGATCCCGCCCAACCCCAGCCCGGCGATGGCCGGGCGCAGCCACGGCGGCACACCCGACCGGCGCGTCGCCCAATCGGTCAGGACCAGCGATGTCATGAAGACCGCCGCGACCAGCCCGCACACGACGCCCAGGATGATGAACACCGGAAACCCGAAAAAGCTGGTCAGGTTCAGGCCGAGCGTCAGGGCAAACGCGGGCTCGGCCCCGAACCACAGGCGGGACACGATGGTGCCGGCCAGGCTGGACATGACCACGGGCGCAAAGGCGCTGGCCGCGTAATGGCCGACAACGACCTCATGCGCGAACAGGGCGCCGGCGATCGGGGCGTTGAACGAGGCCGCCACGGCGGCGGCGGCCCCGCACCCCAGCAGCGTGCGCGACACCCCGCGCCCGAAGTGAAACGTCCGCGCCAGCCACGCGCCCAGGGTCGCGCCCAGATGCACCGCCGGCCCTTCGCGCCCGACCGAGGCCCCGAAGCCCAGGGACAGCATCGCGCCCACCGCCGACGCCAGCCCTCGACGCACGGGCATGCGGCCCCCGCGCAGCACGGCGGCCTCGACCACGTGCGAAACGTTTTCCGGCCGCCCGGTGGGCATGGTCAGCCGGTGCCACAAACCGACCACAAGGCCGCCCAGCACCGGCGGCAGCATGACCGCCCACCAGGGCAAGAGCGCGACCGTACTGGCGAGGTAGTGGATATCGCCACCGTAGCTCAGCCCCTCCAGGAGGACGATCCCCTCGCGGAACACAATGATACCGCAGCCGGTCAGGCCCCCGACGACCACCGCCAGCAGCGAGACCAGCAGCCAGTCATTGTTCACCATACTGCGCGGATTCAACCGCGCGGCTCGACCGATCAATACCCGGGAGAAGTGGCGGGCGAAGCGAAGGGCGTGGGGACGGGAACGCGGCATCGGAACACGGGACTCCCAGGGCGGGCGGCAAAGGCACGGCCGGCCCGCCCGCCGGACCCAGCATCACCGTGGGATCCCGGGTCAACGCGCCTCGGCATCCACTTCGTTTTGAGAGACGACCTGATTACGGCCCAAACGCTTGGCGGTATACAACGCGCGGTCCGCCCGCTGCACCATGTCGCCCACGGATTCCCCGGCCACATATTCGGCCACGCCGATGGACAGTGTGATACGCCCCAGTTCGCGCCTGGATCGGCGGTTCGTGATGCGCTTGCTGGCCACCGTCATGCGGACGGAATCGGCCACGGCGACGGCCTCATCCAGGGACGTGTCGGGCAGCACGGCCGCGAACTCCTCGCCGCCGTAACGCGCCACCGTATCGTTCGGACGCGCCCGACTTCCGATCGTCCGCGCCACCAGTTTCAGGACCTGATCGCCCATCGGGTGGCCGTGCGTGTCGTTGAAGCGCTTGAACAGATCGATGTCCATCATGAGCAGGCAGAGCGGTGCCCCGGTGGTGGTCGCCGTGTTCGAGGCGTCTCGCAAGGCGGCGTCGAAGACCTTGCGGTTGGGAATCCCGGTCAGCGCGTCGGTGCGGGCTTCGGACTGAACCCGGTCTAGATCTTCGCGCAACTGCGTAATCGTTTGCGCCGATTCCGTCAGCTCCGCACCCATCTTCCGGTTCAGGCACAGCATTTTCTGTGTTTCGACGACGACGGACGCCATGAAATCGCGCAGGGGCTCGCTGTTCGCCCCCTCGGCCCGCTCGGCCCGCTCGGACAAATCCTCCAGCGTCGCCCCGTAGCTTTCCGTGCCTTTGTTGGTGACCGAGATCATGCGCAAAAGCTGTTCCAGCGTGCGCTCGATGCGCACGCTGGCCACCGCCAGTGTCTTGCTTTCCCCGGCTTGGCTCACGAACGACTCGTGCAATCCCCGCACGACCGCCGGACCGAAATCCGAGCCCCCTTGAACCAGGGCCTCGATTTCGCGGCTCAGCGCCGGCAGTCTTTGGCTGTGATGCAAGTACCAGATGGCGAAATTATTTGGCGTCGGGACGACCCGATAGTGGGCCATAGTATCCATGGCCTTTTTCGCCGCATCCTGGGCTTGGCTCATGGTCTCCGCAAATTCCATTGTGCCGTCCCGGCGAAATGCCGCCCTGGATTTCTAGAGCCTCTGACGCAAACACGGCCAAATGGTCCGGTTCAGACCCTAGAGGGCTCCACTCAGGGATACACTAACTCCCAGCGTCCACCCAAGCACGCATGCGACGAACAGGCCAGGATTCTCCTCTCGCGCCCCGTGTTGCCCATAGGTGCCTCGGCCGTTGCGGCCATGTCGCACCCAGACTCACCCAGCCCTTGGCCTCCGCCCCTCAGTCACACTGCCCGACGGACCCATCGGCGCACACCCGCTCCCCATCGACCCAGGTCGCCCCGGACAGATCGGCATGCAGCAGGTCGGCCAAGTCGAGGTCGGCCCCCGACAAATCGGCGCCCCGCAGGATCGCGCGGAAGAACCGCGCCCGCCGGAACGAGGCATCCTTCAGGATGGCGCCCGACAGATCGGCCTTGGTGAAATCCGCCTCGCTCAGGTCGGCTCCGGTCAGGTCGGCACCCTGGAGGTTGGCGCTGACGAACCGGACCCGGAACCCGCTCGCCCCGGACAGGTTCGCGCCGGCGAGATTGGCCCGCTGAAAGGACGTGTCGCGCAACGTAGCGTCGCTCAGATTCGCCCCTTGGAGGTTGCGTCCATCATGATAGCAGCGGCGCCACTCGACACCGGGCTGCGCCACATCCGTACAGTCGGCGAAGGCTGGACCGGCGGCGGGCCCCATCACGGCGAGCACCACCGGCAGAAACGCAAAAAACCGGATTCCCTTGACCACCACGTCCCCGAAACCATGCGTGTTTATGATGGGCGTAAGGGTACGCCCTCTCCCGTGTGGGGCAAGGTCTTTCCGCCCGGCCACACCACGCCACGCCCTGCATTCCGGGGCGACGTCGCCAAACCGGTTTTCATTGTCGCGCCGTTCTGTCGGCTCTACAGTGGTTGTCATTGAGTCGTCACCTTCAAATACAGAGAGAGCGGCTCCGCATACCCCCTCGGCGGGCGGCGCCGTCCGGGGCCGGTCCGCGTCCCAAGAACAGTCGGGAGGAGGGTCCGATGATCACGCAGCCCCAGGCCGATCAGGCGATGCTTGATGCGGAACGTCACGTTCTGCGGGCGGAATTCCAGCAGGCGATGGAAGCGTTTGCCCGCGCCCGCCTGTTCTTCCACAAGACCGGGGATCGGGACGGCGAAGCCATCGCGATGCTGCGCACCGGGGAGCTGGAGCTTGGGCAGGGCCACACCCTGCGCGCGCGTGACGCCCTGTTCGAGGCGTTGGCCCTGTTCACCGAGGAAGCCGAGGACAGCGACTGCTCCGCGGCCGAGGTGCTGCTGTCGGAGGCGCTGCACCTGGACGGGGAATCCGACAAGGCCATGCGGCACGCCGAAGCCGCCCTCGCCCGCGCGGAAAAGGCCGGGAACCTGTACGGCGAGGCCCGCGCGTATATGCAGATGGGACGCATCGACCTTGACGCCGGTCGGAGCGATCTGGCGCTCGAACGCTTGGGCCACGCCCGCCGCCTGTACGAGGAGGCCGGAAACGGGTTGCATGAAGCCACCGCGCTGTCCGCCATGGCGGGCGTTCTGCGCGACACCGGCCGGCCCGATGCCGCGCACGAGGCCCTGGAGCAGGCCGCTGATCTGTACGCCATGAACGGCGACCACCTGGACGAAGCGACGACCCGGATGGACATCGGTCGCCTGCTGGCGACCCTGGGCGCCCGGGACGATGCACGCGAGGCGTTCAGCGTCGCCGCCCGCCTGAATGGCGAGGCCGGCCACCTCGCGGGCGAAGCGGAAGCGCTGCTGGAAGCCGGCCGCCTGGAAGCCCGGGAGGCCCCGAAGCGCGCCCTGAAGCTGCTCCGCCACGCCGCCGACCTGTTCGGCCACGCGGGGCTGGACGTCCGGCGCGCGCAGGCGGAACGGGAAGCGGCCGGACTGCGTGCGTGATCCTTAGGGTCTGATCGGTGGGCTGGCACGCGGCCAACCCACCCCGCACGCATGGGCATAAAACCGAAGAAATGCAGAGCCGCAGAGATGCAAAAAAAGGGGCGCCCGTCGGGAGCGCCCCTCTTCCTTTGATTTGGTCTGCTGATTTGGTCTGCGTCTTCGGTCAACCAGGGCCCGCCGACCCTGGTGCCCGGGCCATCACGGCGGTCCGGTCCCGCGATCAGCGGCGGTCACCGCGATGGAAGCGGCCCGCGACCACATTCGGAATGTCACTGCGCGTCAGGCCGATATCGGTCAGCTGGTGCGCGTCCATCGACAGCAGGGTGTGCTCAAGCTCGCGACGCTCCAGGTAGCCGTTCAGGCCCCGCAGCATCCAGCCGAACACACCGTGCAGATACCAGTGATCGTCATTCGAGGCATCATGCGGCTCATCCGGCGTCCAGCGATGACGCGCCATAGGATCGGCGTGCGTCAGATCGGCGTCCTGAGCGGCCGTCGCGCGCGGCGCGGCACCGGACAGACTCACGAAGGGGGCGCTCAACACCGTTCCGATGGCCGACGCCTGCTTGAGGGCCACACCGTTCCGCGTCGTTTCCATATAGGGCCACATCACTCTCACTCCTTGAGTACGGGCGGCTCCCGGTCGTCCGCCGACGCCGGCTTCCGGTGCGTACGGACCTGCCCGAAAACCGAAGCCCAGCGATCTGAGACGGACCCTTTTGCGGCCGTGTCAAAACAACGAGCGGGACTTGGCCCCGTCTGGACCACGCCCCACCCGACCTTTCAGAGTATAAGTAAACGGCCCTGGGTTCGGCAGCGGCATTCCAGCAGTGCCGCATTGCTTTGCACGCATATGGGCCATTGAGCAATTTGCATATCTTAAAGGCGATGCGCTGGGCCGTGATTAAATTCTATGCAGTTACATCCCAGCCGAGCGGCAAGGCAACCCACGCGGGCGTCTTTGGCGCGAGAACTTGACCGGAGCGCCGAAACCGCTCACATGCTCCCCAGGGCCAACCGTGGCCCACACACCGCTCAACTCCGGAATATCATGGCCACACGTCAAACCCGTGCGCGCTCGGCCCCCCCGCCCGATGCCCACACCAAAGACGCCCTTGCCCGCCTGGGGGAAGCCCTGGCACGCGCCAATCGGCCACGGCCCGAAGCGGGGGCGCTGCAGGCGTTGATCGCCGGAATCGCCGCCTGCCCGCCCAGCCGCGACCACGCCTGGATGGACCTTGTGGCCGTTCCGCCGCGCCCGCCCGAGGTTGTGGACGCCCTGCAGCAGGCCCGGGCCGCCCTGGCGCCAGCGCGTCCGCGCGCGGATGGCCCGGAACAAGGGCCGCGCCTGCGGAAGCTGCGCGCCGTTCTGGACGCGCAGAAAACCACGGGGATGCTCATCCCCAGGGCCGATGCCCACCAAGGAGAGTTCGTAGCCGGCAACGCCGAGCGCCTCGCGTGGCTCACGGGGTTCACCGGTTCGGCCGGTTTCGCTGTCGTTCTGGCCGACCGAGCCGCGCTGTTCGTCGACGGCCGGTACACCCTGCAGGCCGCCGAGCAGGTCGACACGGCGCTGTGGGAGATCATCCCCACGGCCCAGACCTCGGTGGGCGACTGGCTCGCCAAGGCCCTGACGTCCGGCGACCGGATCGGCTATGATCCCTGGCTGCATACCGCCGGCGAGGTGGAGCGCCGCGCCCGCGTCTGCGAGCGCGTGGGCGCCAGCCTCGTTCCGCTGGCTCTCAATCCGATCGACTCCATCTGGTCGGATCGCCCGCCGCCGCCGCTCGGCCCGTTGACCCCCCAACCGGAAGCCCTGGCCGGGTGGTCCAGCGCGGAAAAGCGCGCGCGGATCGCCACCGACCTGCGCCAGCAGACGTGCGCGGCCACCGTCATCACGGATCCGGCCGCCCTGGCGTGGCTCCTGAACATCCGCGGCGCCGACGTGCCGTTCACGCCGTTGGCCCTCGGGTTCGCCATCCTTCACGACACCGGGCGGGTCGACCTGTTCATGGACAGCCGCAAGATCACGCGGGCCACGCACGCCCACCTGGGCGCGGACGTCAGCGTCCGGCCGCCCGCCGCGCTCGGCGAAGCCCTAGACACGCTCGGCGCCCAGAAGCGGCGGGTGTTGATCGACCGGGAGGGCTGCGCCGAATGGATCCGCGACCGGCTCAAACGGGCCGGTGGCAAGGTCCTCCTGGGCGCCGACCCGATCGCACTGCCCAAGGCGCGCAAAACGCCCGCCGAGTTGGAAGGCGCGCGCGCCGCCCATGTGCGGGACGGCGCCGCCCTGGCCCGGTTCCTCTGCTGGCTCGACCGCGAGGGGCCGACGGGAACACAGACGGAAATGTCCGCCGCCGCCCAGCTTGAGACGTTTCGCGCCGAGGTCGCGCACTACCGGGGACCGAGTTTCGAGACGATCAGCGGTGCCGGCTCCAACGGCGCCATCGTCCACTACCGCGTCACGCCGGAGACGGACCGCGCCCTGGCGCCCGACATGCTCTATCTGGTGGACAGCGGCGGCCAGTTCCGGGACGGCACCACGGACGTCACCCGCACCGTGGTGATCGGGCAGCCGACAGCGGAGCAGATCCGCCGCTTCACGCTCGTTCTCAAAGGACACATCGCCATCGCAACCGTCGTGTTCCCCCGGGGCACCACCGGGGCGCACCTGGACACCCTCGCCCGGGTCGCGCTCTGGGCCGATGGGGTGGACTTCGAACACGGCACCGGCCATGGCGTCGGCAGCCACCTGGGCGTGCACGAAGGCCCGCAACGCATTTCCCGCCGCCCGTCCGACGTGGCCCTAGACCCCGGCATGATCGTGTCGAACGAGCCCGGCTACTACAAGGCCGGCAGCTACGGCATCCGGATCGAGAACCTCGTGGTGGTGGCCCAACCGCGTCCGCCGACGCCGGGCGCTGAGATCGCACTGCTCGGCTTCGACACCCTCACCATGGCACCGATCGACCGGCGACTGATCGATACCGGCCGGCTGACCGACGCGGAACGCGCCTGGGTCGACGCCTACCACGCGCGGGTCCGGGCGGAGATCGGCCCCCTGTTGGATGAGGACACACGGGCGTGGCTGGACGCTGCGACGGCGCCCTTGGAGGCGGGTGCCGCGCGGGCGTAACGATTGGGACCAGCCGACGCATGACGTCCGCTCATCCGTCGGCTGGTCGAGGGCCTGTCACAGGATCAAACGCCCCCGCGATGGCCGCACACCACCATCACACGGGGTGCCCTGAATCGGACGGTCGCGCCCCCCATTCCTCGGACGCCGGATGCGCCACTGCCTCTGTGGGGGCCCCAGAGGACACCCCCGAGGACACCCCCGAGGATTCCCACGGTGTCGCGGCCCCGGCGGTACGCACGGCCGTCACCCCCGGCAGCCCAAGGCGCTGTTCCCGAAAGTCCCGCCGTGTCGTGCTCAGCAGGCAGGCCGGTTCGGGCAGCGTGCACAAGGGGGCCGCCAGCATGAAGCCGAGTTCGGCGGTGCTGTGCCAATATTTGTGGAACGCGAATTTCCGTAACAGGCCGATCATACTGAACCCGATCAGAAAATCCGGGTCCCATAAACCGACGCCGATCAGCTTGGCCAGTTGCGACACGGTCTCCGCCAAACCCTGCCCGGATTCCGCCTTG
Source organism: Roseospira marina (assembly GCF_014197855.1). Taxonomy (GTDB): domain Bacteria; phylum Pseudomonadota; class Alphaproteobacteria; order Rhodospirillales; family Rhodospirillaceae; genus Rhodospira; species Rhodospira marina. The sequence continues at coordinate 197,684 of NZ_JACIGJ010000004.1, read as the reverse complement.
GCCGTCCAAACCGCAACCGAGCACATCACCAGGCCGGAGATATGCCGCGCCGACGGCGCATCGACCCGACACCATGTGCCTTCGGGAATCCGGACCGGATCATCGTAGAAGAACCGCAGGCTCTCCATCTCCTCGCGCAAGCTGGTGGGCACGTGGCGCAGCCGGACGGCCGTCGTGGCGACCAGCCGCTCGTCCCGCCACGCGCCGACCCAGAAGGCGGTGCCGTCCTCCAGCGTGGACTGGCACGCCGGATCGACGAGCGGCATCCGCTGGTTGGACTCCCCGGCCAGCCCAGGCGCCTCGACGAGCGGCCAGAAATTCCGGCTCACCCCGACCTGAAGGCCCAGGGACTGGATCCGGGCCGCGCGCCGCGCGACCTCCATGGACAGCCGCCGCTGCACCTCACGCTCCGCGCCGAACCCGACATCCAGAAACGCGGGAACCGGGACGGCAACCTGTTCGATCTCTCGCTGACTCATGAGTCTCTCTCCGTGTTGCGCGCATCGGAAAATCCGATGATCGCCACCACCTTGCGACCCCACCGGTCGAAGATGGGAAAGCTCACGCGCCGGTACGGACGCCGACCCGCGACACGGACGAAATGCACGACGGGCGCCCGCTCGTGGGCCGCCAAAGCGAAATGAGACGCCACCATCGTGCCGAACCCACGGGACGGCTGAATCTCCAGGAGATCGTGACCCATGATCTGGTCCCGGGTCATACCCTGCGGCAAACGAAGCTTCGCCCCCACGAACTCGACCCGGAACTGGTGATCCTTGACGCCGAACACGCCCCCCAGTTCGAACAGCGACGCCTGTATAACCCGGTGGATCAACTCCGAATCCACAATGCCGCCGGCCTCCCGCCAGATAGACAGGAACGCGGCTCCGCTCGCCGGGGCTTCCGACAGACCGAGACGCTCGGATACCGTCACGTTCCGGGCCGAATCCCCGGACCGGTCGATCGCCCGATCCGCCTGCGTGATATGATGCCGGATCTCGCGGACCCGGTTCAGCTCCGATAGGATCTGGTAGCGCGTGCTACAATGAAAATCCACCCAATCGGTGATAAACACCCGCAGGGTGGCCCCGCCGCTCGGCATTTCCCGGTCGAGCCAGGCCATAAGGGACTCACACGCCCCGTCGCTGACCGCCACCGCATTGCAATGGATCATCAGCGGGGCGTGATCGCCATCCTCAATCAGAATCCAGCCCAAGTCCCGCATCGCGTGCTCGGATGCCGGCTGGTTCATGCCCTCGGGTATCCCCAAGAGCCGCAGCGCCGCCTCCTCCGGACACGGGTGCGGCGCGGTGACCACGCCCCCGTCCGTCGCATAGCGGAACCGCCGAACGGGTCCGGTGAGAGAGCGCAGAACGTCCACGGGATCGCGCCGCACCCCTTCGGACCGGCTGGCGAACAGGGCGAGTTCCGCCTCGCTCAGGCGTCGGCGCTGCACGGCGACGCCAAGCTCGCGCGCCCAGGGTTCGTCGCCGAACACCTCCACCATAAAGGCGGCCGGATCGCTCGCGGCGCGCGCCACCAGGCAGAGGTTCGCCACAGTCGGGCGCCCCCCTTTGCGGAACCAGGCCCGGACCGTTGTTGGATTGATCCCCACCGAAGACAATTTATAGGACGCAACAGTGGTCGGGCCGAATTCCCGTGTGATCGCGGCCTGCCAACGCGCTGTGAAAGTTTTATCCCAATCGGGGATATCATTCTCCTGGATCGTCATTTTACTGTTTAGGGCCGTCAGTTGAACGGCGTTCAGCGCACGTATTCAGACCATGCGTGCGGAATAGTAGCGGGGGGCCTCGATGTCCAAAAAAACCGACGTGATCCATGAGCTTGGAACCAGGATAGGTGAACTTTTGTTTGAAGCGGTCCGCCTTCAGGCCGTGGCCCGCCGCAATGGCGACACCGAGTCGTCGGAAAAAATTGCGGCGTTCATCGCAGGCGTATCGGCCGCCGAAAGCGCGTGCTTGAGAACGGACGAGAGTTGCGGCGCGTTTCTGATGTCGCGCCTCGACGAGACTCGGGCCCACTAACCCGACGCTCACCCCGCGCCGGGTAAGCCCTGGCCGTGTCACGGCGCGCGTGACACGGCTGAGGTGGTCGGCGCCATAATCCGCCACGAACCGGCGCCCCGTCTCGGACGCGGGGCGCGGACGTCCATGGCCGGACAGGACAGAACGTGCCATAGGACCTCCGCCTGCATGGCTAAACCGGAACCAACGCCGTAATCGAATCGTACAGCATCCCACCTTGATCCGTCCGGGCACGACCAAGGACCACGGGGTGGACACGATCCGCGACAGAGGCGATCGTTCATGAAAAACCGGATCGCCTTTGGCTCGCTCAAGTCGTGCGTGCCTTTGCCCTAGGCCCACCATCACATCACCCAAAACCGGGGCAGCAAAGGCCATAACAGAACGATAAGACAGGATACGCTGCGGTGTTGCAAGAACCGCGTTCCAGTTCCGCGCCGCGGCCGCTCGCCAAAGGTGTGGCGGAGCCCCCCTCACGGAATATATGAAACTGTGACAGCGCAACCATCCAGCATGGATGCCAGACTGCTTCAGATCGCCATATTTTCGCCATAGGCACGAGGCCGGTCAGCATCCGATGCCTCCCATATGCTTATGCCCGGAATAAATAGAGCATTTATTTGCGTAATGCCCATTGAAGCACATTGGTATTTTCTTGGAATTGGGCATGTCTCTTGCGGAACAACGCCTGGAACGATACCCTTGAGGTCCTGCGCCATATCTGGCGCAGGATAGTCGTCAGAGACCGCGTGAGGTGGGCACCGGTTTCAAGGCGGAGACGACACTGTATCTGGTCAAGAGAGGGAAACCGACAGTGGCAAGAGGTGAAGGGCCGGACCCGGTCGACATCCATGTGGGCGACCGCATCCGGTTGCGTCGTGCCATGTTGCGCATGACGCAGCAGGATCTTGCGCGAGCCATTGGTATATCGTTTCAGCAACTGCAAAAGTACGAGCGTGGCGCCAATCGCGTCTCGGCATCCCGATTGTTTGATATCGCGAATCATCTGGATGTGCCGATCTCGTTCTTCTTCCAAGACATCGATGACGAGTTGTTGCGGCAGCGCGGTTTTTCAAACACCCCGGCGGACATCGACCCGGCGCTGACAAGTGAAGCGTTGCGCCTGATGACCGCGTACAACCGTCTGCCCAGTGATACGGTTCGTCAGAGAATCCTGGAGTTCCTGACGGCCGCCGTGTCGCCGGGGACGGCGGTGGAGGATCCATCGTCGTCAGAACCGGTCTCCTGAGGGCCACATGGCCTCAAGCGGCGGCGAGCGATAGCCCGGCCCAGGACGTCGGGCCGGATTTTGGGGCAGTCCGGATGGCAGAAGCCGTCCGAAGGATTGGGGGGACTGACGACGGGTCGGTCCCACCCCTTAGCGGTCCGCTCCTTGAGTGCGACCAAGACTGTCAGCGTGTGCCCGGCGGACGATTCGCGCCCTTGATGGCGCCCACGAAGCGCGCCAGCGTATCGGAGATCGCCCCGCGCGGAATGGCAATGTCGATCAACTGAAACCGCGACTCGTCGGCGCGCGCGGCCGCAAGCGCGGCCTTCAGGTCCGCGCGTGTGGTCACGGCATACCCACGCCCGCCCAGGCCCTCGGCCAAACGGGCGAACGGCCAGACGTCGAGGTCGTTGTAGCCGGCCTCGGGCTGGAACGTCCGCAGCATTTCCCAACTCGCGTTGTTGAACACCACGACGATCGGGGCCCAGCCGTTGCGCGCGCAGGTCCCCAGCTCCCAGCCGGTCATTTGAAAGGCGCCGTCGCCCACCATGACCAACGGGCGGCGGCCACTCGCCGCCGAAATGCCGAGGCCCGCCGGCACCCCGAACCCCATGGTGGCGTAGTACCCGGGCGCGACCAGCGGTGTGTGGACCATGTCCATGGCGGTGAACAGGCAGTCACCCATGTCCGACGCCACGGGCATCGGCTCGGTCTCGTCGAACAGATCGTTCAGCGCCGCGGCGATATCACGGGGATGAATCGCCGCGGCGTCGGCCACCAGCCCACGTGGCGGCACGGGCAACGCCGATGCGACCCGGCCCTCGGCCGGCGCCGCGCGACCGGCGCAGCGCTCAAGCAACGCGTCGATCAGCGCATCCAGCGGAACGTCGGGATAGACGTGGAAACCGACGCGCACCCCCCGGTCCGCCGCCACCATGGTCGCGCGCGGATCCACGCGCTCCCCGGACACGCCGAAGTTGGTGTCCGACATCAGAACGCCGAGCATCAGCAGCCCGTCGGACTCCTCCACCACGGCCCGCACCTCGGGCCGTCCCGCGAGCCCCATGTAGGTGCCGACGAGCGGCGCGGCGCTTTCCGCCAGCAGGCCGCGCCCCATGAAGGTGGTGGCGACCGGCATGCCCAGGCGCGATGCCAGCTCCGCAACCCGCCCTTCCAGGCCGAACCGGCGCACCTCCACCCCCACCAGCAGCACCGGGCGGGACGCCTCGAACAGTCGGGCCATCACCTCGTCGGCGCAGGCGTTGACGGCTGCGGGCTCCCAGGAGGATGGCGGCAAGGGCACCACAGGCTCGCACGGCGCATCCACGCGGTCGCGCGGGACCTCGATATAGACGGGACGGCTCTGTTCCCGACAGGACCGCAGCACCCGGGCGATCTCCGCCGGAGCGCGGTGCGGATCGTCCAGAACGGCCTGATCGCAGGTGATCTCCCGGTAGATGCGCAACTGGCTGTCCAGGGTGCGGACCTGATGGTGCAGCAACAGGCCGCGCCCGGCCTCGTCCACGCCGGGCGCGCCGGAGATCACCACCACCGGCGACTTCTCGGAGAACGCTCCCGCGATCGGGTTGACCATGTTGAGTGCGCCCGCGCCGTAGGTCACACAGGCGACGCTCGGCCCGCCATGCCACCGCGCCGCCGCGTCGGCGGCAAAGCCCACCCCCGGCTCATGCGCGAGGGTATAGAGCGGCAAGCGGTCAGCGTTCTGCTCCAGATGCCGAAAGAACGGCAGCGCAAAGTCGCCCGGGAGTCCGAACACCTCGTGGACGCCGTGATCCACCAGCGCGTCGATCAGCGCGCGGGCCATCGGTTGAGTCATGACGCTCCCTCCGGAGTAATGGCAAGCGGCCGAGGCCGTCCCGGGATCAGATCGCCCCGCCGGGACGCGGTCAAACCAAAAAAGGACTCGCGTTCCCGGCGCCAAGGCCGCAGAGTCCGGCGCCCTTTTCCTCCGAAACGGTTCGCCCGACCATGACGCAGCCCGCCGTCCCTCTCGACGCGCGCCCCGCCGATGACACCATCGCGCGCCGGCGCACGTTCGCCATCATCAGCCACCCGGACGCCGGTAAGACGACGTTGACGGAAAAGCTGCTGCTGTTCGGCGGCGCGATCCAGGCCGCCGGCGCGGTGAAAGCGCGGGGCGAAGCGCGGCGGGCGCATTCCGACTGGATGAAGGTGGAGCGCGAACGCGGCATTTCGGTCGCCTCGTCCGTCATGACCTATGAATACGGCGGCTGCGTCTTCAACCTGCTCGACACCCCGGGCCACGAGGATTTCAGCGAGGATACCTATCGCACCCTGACCGCCGTCGATTCGGCGGTGATGGTGATCGACGCCGCGAAGGGTATCGAGGAACAGACCCGCAAGCTGTTCGAGGTCTGCCGCCTGCGCGACGTGCCCATTGTCACCTTCGTCAACAAGATGGACCGCGAGGCGCGCGACCCGTTCGACATCCTGGATGAGATCGAGCAGTCGCTGGCGCTGGACGTCACGCCGGCCAGTTGGCCCATCGGCATGGGCAAGGCGTTCAAGGGCTGTTACGACCTGTTTCGCGACCGGCTGGTGCTGCTGGAAAAGGGCACCAAGGGCGGCCTGCCGCACGAGGGCGAGTCCTGCTCGGGCCTCGAGGACGCGAAGCTGGACGCCATGCTGCCCGTCGGCGCCGCCGACACCCTGCGCGAAGAGGTGGAGATGGCGCGCGGGCTGTGCCCGGACTTCTCCCTTCAGGCCTACCGCGAAGGCCATATGACGCCGGTGTTCTTCGGCTCGGCCATCAACAATTTCGGCGTGCGTGAACTTCTGGAAGGGCTGGCCGCCCTGGCCCCGCCGCCGCGCGCCCAACCGACGGCGGACCGCGCCGTGGCCCCGGACGAGACCAAGGTCTCCGGCTTTGTGTTCAAGATCCAGGCGAACATGGATCCGAAGCATCGCGACCGCATCGCCTTCGTGCGGCTGTGCTCCGGCCATTTCAAGCGCGGCATGAAACTGACCCACGTCCGCACCGGCAAGGCCATGGTGATGCACAACCCGGTGCTGTTCCTGGCCCAGGACCGCGAGGTGGCCGAGGAGGCCCACGCCGGCGACATCATCGGCGTGCCCAACCACGGCAACCTGCGCATCGGCGACGCCCTGACCGAAGGCGAAGCCCTGCGCTTCACCGGCATTCCCGCGTTCGCGCCGGAAATGCTGCAAAAAGCGCGCCCAAAGGACCCGCTGAAGAGCAAGCACCTGGGCAAGGCGCTGCAACAGCTCGCCGAGGAAGGGGTCGCCAGCGTCTTCAAGCCCATGCTCGGCGCCGACTGGATCGTCGGGGTCGTCGGATCCCTCCAGTTCGACGTCATGGCCGACCGCATCCGGACGGAGTACGACGTGCCGGTGATCTTTGAATCGACGCCGCTCTATGCCGCGCGCTGGGTGGAGGCCGACGATCCACGGCTGCTGAAGTCCTTCATCGATGCCAACCAGTCCGCCGTCGCCGAGGACCACGACGGCGCGCCCGTGTTCATGGCCCGGAATGCGTGGCACCTGAACAAGGCGCAGGAGGAATTTCCCGCCCTGCGGTTCCGCAACACGCGCGAACCGGCGGTTTAGGGAACCGCGCGGCCGTCGGGGTTCCACGCCCGCTATGCCGTTCGGTTCTATGCCGTTTGGTGGGGGCCCCGTATGGCGTCTGACCGACTGGCCGATCCGTCGACGGGTCGGCACAGTGGTGCGATGGGCTGCGTAAAGATCCTGGCAGGATCCCGCGCGACACCAACGCAAAAGGACGTCAGGAACATGAGAGCCTTTCGGCATGGTCAGGCCGTCGCACTCGGCCTCGCGATGATGGTGGCGGTCGCCTCCACCGCCCAGGCCGCCTATAGCGCGGACTACGATATTTGGTGGGAAAATAACGGCACCGTCAAAAGTCGTGCCCGCACCAACCCTGAAGCTATGAAAGCGGACGGCCGCCCGTTCCTCAGCCTCGGCGTCGGCGGGTGGGCCGTCCTGGATTTCGGCGACACCATCACCGGCCGCGGACGGATTTCCGAAACAACCGACAACTGCCGACCGACCGGCAACGGTCGTTGCACCTATAATGAGTCCGTCGACATCTACGCCGCGACGTCCTGGGATTCGGGCACCTACACGGCGGACGACCCGCTGGGAACCGCGGGGGGGGCTTGCGTCCGGCTGGACTCTGGTTGCGACTGTGCTGAACGGCGACGCCCAGGTCGGCGAGAGCTTTGCGATTCCCAGCGCGTTCCGGTTCCTAGCCCTGGTGGACACCAGCGAAGACGGACCGTCTAAGGATGGTTTTGACGTCGCATCCCTGACTGTGGCGACCACGCCGCTGCCGGGCGCGCTGTGGATGGCGTTGACGGCTTTGGGCGGGCTGGCCGGCCTCCGTGGTTTTGGCCGTCGACGGATCGCACGGCACGCCGCCTGACCCCACAAAGAGCAGTGGCGGAGGGTGTGTCTCATCCCCGCCGCCACAAGCCCAGTCGGCCCGTCCCAGTCGGCCAGTCCCGCGCGACGAATGTCGGCTTTAGAGCGCTTTGCGTGATATCTGGATCACGCAAAGCGCTTTGTATTATTGATACTTAAGCAAATCGCCGTCGCGATCTGTTCCAGATCGTTCGGGATTTGCTCTAATGAACGGGACCGTCCGTCTGTTCGGTGTCGTCCGTCGACGCCGGTACCACACCGGTCCGGGTGTCGAAGGTCGCAAGCGCACGGCGGCCGCTCGCGGCCAACGCCGCGTCGCCCTTGGACTCCGCGTTGTGGACGCACCGGACCAGCATGTCATGCACCTTCGCGGTGCCATGCGGCCCAGCCAGTGTCATCTCGGTCCAAACACTGGCCAAAACCGGCGGCATGCCGAAGCCCTGGGCAAGCAGCTGAACATGCGGTGCGTCAGAGGCCACGAGGTTTCGATCCACGGTCATCATGGTTCACCTCCTGGAGGGATCATCCCCCCACGGGAGCCCCTCCTCCCCACGAGTGCCCAACGAAATCGGGCACTCTGAGTATGTCCGAAAACGGCAAAAACATCAAGGTTATTACCCGTCTTCTCCAATCGGGTATTCGCATTCCGCCCCCTTCCGCCAGGACGAAAGGATCGTCCGGAACCGACTCCCGCAGGGTCAGGACCCATCCGGCGTGACGTGGATCCGCACCCGTGACCCGGATCCGTCGGCATGCCCAAACGGCCCCACCGCGCCCCGGTCCAGGCGCTCCATCAGGTCGACCGCCTGGGTCACGCCCTCGGCCCGCGCGGCCGTGAGCCACGCCCGGGCGGCATCGGGATCGGCCGGTGTGCCCCGGCCCTCCGCGACGAAGGACCCCACCTTGTAGGTCGCCCAGGCGTTCCCCGCCCGCGCGCCCATGTGATAGAGTGCCAACGCGCGCACGTCGTCCTGCTCGACGCCCAGGCCCCGCTCGTACAGGCTGGCAATGGCGCCGGGCGCCGCATCCACGCCCTGGGTCATGGCGCGCTCGTACCACGCCCGCGCGGTCGCGGGATCGCCGGGCTGCCCGCCGACGCCCTGCTCCGCCACCTTGCCGGCCTCGTACAGCGCCCAGGTGTGGCCGCCCTCCGCCGCGCGCGCGAAATGGCCGAAGGCCTCGCGAATGGCCTCCGGTCCCCGCCCCTCCCGCGCCACCAGACGGCCCAGCGCTGTATGCCCCTGCGCGACGCCGCGCGCGGCGGCCTCCTGGTACCACCGCCACGCCGCACCGAGATCGGCGGGAATCCCGGGCGCGCCGGCCTCAAACACGCGGCCCAACTCCAGCGCAGCCCAGCCGTGGCCGCCGGCCGCCGCCTCCCCGAACAGCGCAACGGCGCCGCGCGCATCCTCCGGCCCGCCCTGCCCGCGCAGCAGCATACGAGCGAGCTCGTTGGTGGCCTGCGCCGCCGTCAGCCCCCCCGCCGTAGCCCGCACGTGCTGGAACCACTGCCGCGCCGTCCCTGGGTCGGGCGGCAGGGCACCATCCACGCCGTCGCGGGCCACGCGCGCAAGCTGGATGCCCGCCTGCGCGTTGTCCGACGCGACGCTGCCCAGCAATGACACCGCCTGACGCACCGACGCCGCATCCGTGCGCTTCAGCAGGATGCGCGCGCCCTCCACGGCGGCCTGGGCATGCCCACGCGCCGCCGCCTCCAGGAACCATGCCAGCGCCGCGTCGGCGCGCCCCTGGTCCTCCAGCAGCACGCCCATGTAGCGGGTCGCCTCCCCATTGCCGGCCTCCGCCGCCGCCCGCAGATGAGCCACCGCAGCCTCCGGATCCGGCGCCACACCGGGCGCCCCCTCCGCCAGCAGCTTGCCGAGCCGGACATGCGCCCGCACCCGCCCGTCGTTCCGGGCCGCGACCTCCAGCAAGCGGCGCGCGCGCGCCGCATCGAGGGGCAGGACATCGCCCTCGTTCAGCAACGCCAGTCCGAGGTCGACGCGGACATGAGCCGGGGCCTCCCGCTCCACGCGCTCCAGCAACGCGCGAGCGGCCGCCCGATCCGTCGGCACGCCGTTGCCCACCCACTGCAGACGCGCCAGGGGCAACGCCGCCCGGTATTCGCCCGCCTCGATGGCCGCCGCCAGCAGGTCGGCGGCACGCGCCGGGTCGCGCGGCATGTGGGTGCCGTCCACCAGGGCTTCGGCGAGCCGCCAGGATGCCACTGGATCGTCATCCGCCACCGCCGCCTCCAGCAGGGCCAGCCCCTCCGCCCGCGCCGCGTTGGCGCCCGCATCGCGCGCCGGGCCGGCCCGATCCAGCACCAGGGTGCCCAGATCGGCCCGCGCCCGCTCCACATCCCCCGCCAGCGCCCGGCGCAGGTAGGGCTCCGCCGCTGCCGGATCCTTCGCGACCCCGCCCCAGCCGTACAGCAACGACATGCCGACGTAGTGTGACGCGGGCGCAAATCCAGCCTCGGCGGCCCGGCGCGCATGGACCAGCGCCTGCGCCTGATCGCGCGGCCCCAGGACATCGGATCCGTACAGATGGGCGAGCTGATACCGCGCCTTGACGTGCCCTGCGTCCGCCGCCCGCTGCCACGCCCGCAACGCGGCGTCCGGCGCGTCCTCCAGCTTGCGGCGGGCGCCCTCGGTGTAGAGGTAGTCGGCCAACCCTCGCGCCACGAACCCATCCGGATTGAGGTCCGCCGTGCAGGCGCCCAACGTCAGGGCACCCAACATTAGGGCACCCAGCCGGACACGGAGCAGGCGCGCCCATGCGCGGGCCCGCGAGATGGGAATGGGGGTGGGACTGTGAATGGGGATGGCCTCCGTCATCGGCCCGGTCCCGTGCAATAAAAACCTTGTGCCGCCACGGAGAACACAATCAATATAGGTCATAGCACGGAATACGGGTTGAGACCAGCACAGGGCAAGGATGATACAAGCGGTCGTCGCGATCGAACGGGATCCGGTGGCAGAACCGGAGACCCAGAGCCACGAGAACGCGGAGCGCGAGGAAGCCGGACTCATCGCCCGGCTTCCGGCCGACCTCCGGGCGCCGATCTTTCGACCGACCGATCGCATACCGCCGGCCGCCCGGGTCGCCGGCCTGCGTCGTGTGACGGCCCTGTACGACGGGCTCTGGCAGGCCGAACACCGGCCCCGGCTCGCCGCCCTGCGCGACCGCCACAAAGGGGAGCGCCTGTTCGTGCTCGGCAACGGACCGAGCCTCGGTCGGATCGACCTGGACCGGCTGGCCGGGCAGCCCACCATCGGGGTCAACGGGCTGTTCCTCGCGTTTCCGACCACGCGCTTCCGACCGACGTATTATGTGGTCGAGGATCATCTGGTCGCGGAGGACCGCGCCGAGGCGCTCAACACCCTGCCCGCCGGCATCACCCGGCTGTTCCCGATCACTCTCGCCTATGCCCTGGACGACGGGCCGGAGGTGGTGTGGTTCGACCACCGGCCGCGTCCCGGCTGGCCCGACCGCTTCGACGTCTCGCTGGACGCGCTGGCCCGCACCTATGCCGGCTGCACCGTGGCCTTCACCGCCATCCAACTGGCCGTGTATCTGGGCGCGCGGGAGGTCGTGCTGCTGGGCGTGGACCTGGACTACGCCCTGCCGGACGACGTCACCCGCACCGAGGCCGAGACGGGGCCGGGCGTGCTGGACATGGCCAGCGACGATCCCAACCACTTCCACCCGGACTACTTCGGCAAGGGCTACCGTTGGCACGACCCGCAGGTGGAGAACATGGGCCGCGCCTTCGCGGCGGCCCGCGATGCGCTGGGCGGCATGGGCGCGCGGCTGCTCAACGCGACGCCGGGCGGCCGCCTGGACTGTGTGCCGCGCGTGCCGCTCGATACGGTCCTTGGATCAGAGCCCACGCACCTGCCGCCCCGGCTGCTGGTTCTGGACCTGACGGCCGTCGGGAGCCTGTCCGCGACGGGCCAACTCAAGGCCACCCTGATGGCACCGTGGCGGGGCGGGCGCGCCATGGCCATCACGCCCGACGGCACCCCGGACCGCTTTTCCGTTCATCACCCGGACGGCCGGACCGATCCCGGCCTGAGTGCCGACGCGGCCGCGGCGCATGCCCGCGCCTTCGCGCCGGAGGCGGTGTACTACCGCCCGCAGCCGACGCGCGGCCACCTGCATCCACTGGCGCGCACGCTGATCGAGACCCTCGCGGCCCCGCTGATCCTGCACCTGATGGACGACTGGCCGGCGCTGCTGGCACGCACCCAGTCGCGCGCGCATGAGGTTTGGAGCCACGATCTCGGCTGGTTGGCCCGGCGCGCGGCCGTCCGTCTCGCGATCGGGGAGGCCATGGCGACGGCGATGGAGGCCCGCTATGGCGGCGGCCCGTGGCAGGCCCTCGCCAACGGCATCGCCCCGGAGGACTGGCCCGCCCGCGCCGTGCCGCCCGGCGCCGGGGTCCCGACCCAACGCCCATTGGATCTGCTGTACGTGGGGGCGCTGGCCGAGGACATGAACCGCGCCGCCGTGGCCGATGTCGTGGAGGCGGTGGACGCCCTGAACCGCGCCGCCGCGCGGCCCTGGATCCGGTTTGAAATGCGGGTGCTGCCCCCCTGGATCGAGGCGGCGGACGATCTGGCCCATGATCGGGCCGGTGTGACGGCCACCCGCGCCGACAGCGCGGACCCGACGGCGTATCGCGCGCGCCTGCGGGCGGCCGACGCGATCCTCATCGCCTATGCCTTCGACGACGACAGCCGCGCCTACACCCGCTATTCCCTCGCCAACACGCTGCCCGAAGCCCTGGCGGCAGGGGCGGCGATCCTGGCCTACGGGCCGGCGGATCAGGCCACGGTTCAGGCCTTGGCGGAGTCCGGCGCGGCGGAGACGGTCACGGCGCGCGATCCCGAGGCCCTGCGCGCCGCCCTGCGCCGGCTGGTGGGGGATCCCGCCGCCCTCGCCCGCCGGGGCGCAGCCGGAGGCGCGCACGCTCTCGCCGCCTATCCGTTGGCGCCACGGCAGGCGCGGTGTCTGGCCTGGGTGCGGGAAGCGGCGGCCGGATCGGGCCGACGGGTGCTGTCGGCCGATCATCCCCGGTCGGACGGCGCCCACCTGGACGAGGCCGCCCTGGTGCTGGCCCTCGCCCGGCATCAGACCACCACGCCGGGACGATTGGTGGACGTGGGCGCCCACCGGGGCGGGTTCCTGGCGCCCTTCCGCGCCACCGGCTGGTCCGTTCTGGCGGTGGAACCGGAACCGGACAACCGCGCCGCCCTGATGGCGGCGGTGGCGGACGACCCGACGATAACCATCGAGGCCGCCGCGCTGTCCGATACCCCCGCCGACGCCGCCGCGCTGTACACCGCGCCGGAGAGCACGGGCGTTGCCACCCTCGCCCCGTTCCTGGACAGCCACCGGGAGAGCGCCCGGGTGCCGGTCACCACCCTGACCGACATCCTGGACCGGCACGACATCGCGACCGTGGACGTGCTCAAGGTAGACGCGGAGGGCTGGGATTCCCGCGTCCTGCTGGGACTGGACTGGAGCCGTTGGCGCCCCCGCGTCGTGATGGCCGAGTACGAGAACCGGAAGACACTGCCGCTCGGCTGGTCCATGGGCGATCTGGCGGCGCTGCTGGAGGGGCGCGGCTACCGCGTGTTCATCAGCGAGTGGCACCCGGTGGTCCGCTATGGCATCCGGCACGACTGGCGTCGGCTGATTCCCTGGCCGCCCGGCGACGCCGACCCGCTGCCGGACGCCGAGGGTTGGGGCAATCTGATCGGTGTTCTGCCGGAGGAAGGCCTGCCCGACGACGACGCGCTGGCCGGCATGGTGCGCGCGGCCCTCTCGTGGCGTCTGCGGGCCGATGAGACCGAGAGCGCGCCGGCCGACCCCGATCCGACTCCGTCCCCGCCGCCCGCGCCACGTCCCATGGCGGTCTCGACACCACCGCCCGATCCCCCGTGGCGGCGCGGCCTGCGGCTGGCCGGCGCGATGGGGGCGGTGCTAGGCGGCTGGCGGGCGCCGGTCGCGCTCGGACTCGTCGGTGCGGGCGCGCTGGTGCCGCAGACCACGCCGCCCGTTGCGTCCGCCCTCTCCGCCTTGACCGTGGCGGGGTTGCTGGGGTTCGTCGCCTACGGGCATGTGCGCGCCCGGCGGCTGGACACGCTCGACCGGCACGCGGCCCAGCGCGCGCAGGAGGTGAAGTTCAAGCGCCACGTGGGTTGGCTGCGTGACGACATGGCCGGGCTCGACGGCCGGCTGTCGGAGGCCATCGCGGCGACCCGCGTGGAGGCCCGCGCGGAGGTCACCGCCACCGCCGCCGCCCAGGACCGCGCACGGGCCGCCGAGACCCGCGCCCGCGAGGAGGCCGACCGCCATATGGAGGCGGCGTTGACCCGCCGACAAGAGCGCCTGCGCGCGGCGATGGTCTCGGCCCTGGGCGCCACCAACGACCGAATGGGCGAGACGGACGGACGCGTCGGCGCCTTGGAGCGAGAGAGCGACACCCTCACCGACACGCTCGCCGATCTCACCGACCGGATAACAAAGACTCTGGCCACGCTGCGCGCGGACCTGACGCGCGAGGCCGAGACCCGCGAGCGCACGACCCGGCTGGAGGAACGCCAGCGGTACACGGCCGCGCTGTCCACCCTGCGGGCCCAGGTGGACGCGACGCGGACGGCGCTGGACCGCTCCGGCGTGATCGACGCCGCGCGGTTCCGGCCGTTCTCCCGCACCGTGACCGACACCGACCTGGACCACCTGCGGGACACCTGGCTGCCGGCTCTGGGGCTTCCGGATCGGCCCCCCCGCGCGCTGGGGTATCTGGCGGATCGGCTGCTCGCGTTGGAGGACCGGGCCGGCGGGCGCCTCGCCTGCACGCTGCCGGCGGCGATCCTGCGAGCACTGGCGGCACGGGCAGCCCCCGGTGGACCCGACCTGCGTGCGCTGGAAGTGGGCGTCCTGTTCGGGCTCGGGCTGGCGGTGCTGGCGGAGGGTGTGGCGGACCAGGGCCGGCGGGCGCGGCTGCTCGGCCTGGATCCCCTCGACGGCGGCAGCTACGGCGCCCCGGACGACCCCATCACCGGCGCGGCGGTGACGCCGGCGAGGGTGCGGGCGACGCTGGCCCGCTGCGGCGTGCCCCGCCGCGCCGTCACTCTGGTACGGCGGCCCAGCGAGCATCCTCTGGCGCTAGCCCGCGCGCGCCGGTGGGCCGGACGGGAGGGCTTGGGGCTGCTGGTGCTGGACGGACGCCACGACCGCGCCGGGCTGACGGAGGACTGGCACGCCTATGCCCCGCTGCTGCGGCCGGGCGGGCTGGCGCTGATCGACGACGCCGGCGCGCCGGCGTGGCCCGATGTGGCCCCATTCGTGTGGGAGGAGGCGGCCGCCACACCGGGCTTCCGCCTGCTCGGCACCGACTGGCACACCGCCGTCCTGCGGCGGGAGACGGGCGCATGAGCCGGCCGGTGGCGGACATCGGCCCGGGGCTCGGCCAGACGCGGCTGGCGATCATCCTGCCGTCGCTGCTGTGCAACTATGACTGCCCCTACTGCCGCATCAAGGCCAAGACCCGCCAGCGCGGGGAGCACACGCTGGCCGCGTGGCGCGACGCCCTGATCGGCATCGGCGCACCCCTGGTGCACATCGCGGGCGGCGAACCCACGGTTCTGAAGGGGTTCGCGGAGTTCGTCCTGGGCTACCCGGCGCCCCTGCGCATGACCACCAACCTGTGGCGCGCCCCGGACCGATGGCCGCCGGGGGTGTGGGCGCGGTTCGAGTACGTGACCCTCTCGTTTCACCCCGATCACACGGACTTCGATGCGTTCGCTGCGCGGGCAGCCCGCCTGTTGGCCTTGTTCCACCGCCGAGAGGACCAACGGCCGCGCCTTGCCTGCACCATCGTCGCCGACCCGCGTTGGATCGACGCCCTGCCGGACTGGATAGAGCGCCTCACCGCGCTGGGACTCGACGCTCGGGCCCAGTACCTCAACCGGCCGGTCGGGGACGCCGGGTCCACCTACACGGCGGCGGATCTGGCGCGGCTGAGAGCGCTCGGCGTGCCCATGAGCAGCGACGCCGCCGGGCAGGAGGCCCACGCCGACAACGGCGCCAAAATGTGCGACGCGGGCATGGCCTATTGCCACATCGACCCCAGGGGCAACGCGCACCGATGCTCCCGCGACCCGCTGTGGCTGGGCAACCTGTTCGACGGCTCGTTCGACTGGCTGGATGGTCCTCGGCGCTGCGAAACCGCCTGCACCGAGGCCTGCGACCGGACCTTCGCCCGCTTCACCCCGCTGGAGACGGATTCATGATCGCGCAGCCTTGGGTCCGTGTGGTGATCGTGACGATGAACGAGGGGCCGCTGCTGGCCCAATGCCTGGAGTCCCTGCGCGCCCAGACCGACCCGGCGTGGGAGGCCGTGGTGGTCGGCAACGGCAGCGATCCGGCGGTGCTCGACGCGGCCCTGCCCGACGATCCCCGCGTGCGTGTGGTGCGGCTGCCGGCAAACATCGGCTATTCGGCCGCGAACAACGTGGGCGCCGATCACACGGTCGAAACGCACCCGCCGCCGCCGTTCGTGGCGACGCTGAACCCGGATGCCTTTCCCGCCCCGGACTGGCTGGCCGCGCTGCGCGCGGCGGCCGGACGGCACCCGGACGCGGCCGCCTTCGCCAGCCTGCAACGCGACGCCGCTGATCCCACCCTGTGCGACGGCCTGGGCGACGAGGCAGCGCCGGTCGGGCTGGTCTGGCGCGGCGGCATTTGGCAACCCGTACCGCCCGCCGATGCCCTGGTGGAGGGCGAGTGCTTCGCCGCCTGCGCCGCCGCCGCCCTGTACCGTCGCGCTGCCTGGGATGCCGTGGGGGGCTTCGACGGCGGGTTCTTCTGTTACCTGGACGACACGGACCTGTCCTATCGGCTGCGGCTGCGCGGAGGCCCGGTGGTGTTCGTGCCCTCCGCCCAGGTGCTGCATGTCGGCTCCGCCACCAACGGCCAGGACAGCGACTTCATCCGCTACCACACCAGCCGGAACCGGCTGTGGTTCTTCGTCAAGAACACGCCCGGGCCGCTTGTGTGGCTGCTGGCGCCGGGGTTGCTGGCGGTGATCGGTCTGTTGCTGCTGCGCGCGGCCCGGTGCGGGCGGCTGGCCATCGACTTGAAGGGCTTGCGCGATGGCCTGCGGGGACTGCCGGGTGCGTGGCGCCAGCGGCGGGTGATCCAGCGTGCCCGCACGGCACCGTGGTGGCGCGTGGCCCGCGCCCTGACGTGGGATCCGCGCCGATTCGCCCGTCGCGCCCCGCGACCGGACAGGATACGCGCTCCCCGGCGCGACCGGGTGCGGCCCGCGTGACAAAGACGGCGGTCATCGGAACGGACATCCGCCACGCGCCGGGGGACGCGCGCGATTGGCGCCTGACTCTGCCCGCCGGCGACCGACTGGCGGCTCCGGGTGGGGCGCGGTCGATCACGCTGTCGGTGCTCTGGGCCGCGTGGCGCCAGGGGGTTTCCGCCATCGCGGTGCGGGACGCGGGCGGAACGTGGCACGAGGCATCCCCGCTCGCGTTGATCCGCGCACGAGGGGTCCGGCGCCTACGGACCCATTTGCCCGGAGCCGCGACCCGCGCATGGCGACGCGTGCTGGCGACGGTCCTGCCCGTCCAGGGCCGCGCCGATGGCCCGGTGGTTATGGTGCTGCCGACTCTGGCCGGGAACGGCGCGGAACGGCAGATGCTCATGCTGACGGCCGGGCTGGTCGCGCGTGGGTGGCCGGTGCGAGTTCTGGTCAAGCATCGCGACGACCGCCCGGACGCCGCCGCGTTGGTTCCCGATCTGGCACGCTTGGGGGTACCAGTCGACGTGTGGACCACCCCGCCCGCCGAGACCGTTCCCGCCCTCGCCGCATTGGAGCGGGCGACCGACGGCCTGCCCGACGCCGTTGCCGGCGACCTGCTAAGCGTCGCCGGGTGGCTCGCGGTGTTGAAGCCGCGGGTGGTGCATGCGTGGCTGGACACAACCGCCGTTGTCGGGGGCGCAGCGGCGGCGGTGCTCGGCGTGCCCCGGGTCGTGGTCGGCCTGCGCAACCAAGCCCCGGATGCGCTCGGCCATCCGCTGGCGGACGCGCTGCGGCCCGGCCTCGCCGCGCTGGCCCGGCATCCGGCGGTGACCGTGACCGCGAACGCCCGCGCCGTGGCGACGGATCACCAGCGCTGGGCCGGGATCGCCCCGCCCACGGTGATTCCCAACGGCGTCCGCCTCCCGCCACCGCGCCCAGCATTGGATTGCGCCCGGCCGTTGGTGCTGGGAGTGTTCCGCCTTGTGCCGCACAAGCGCCCGCTGCTGTGGCTGGCGGTCGCGGCGCGCATCCGTGCCCGTAGCCCGACGGCGCGGTTTCGGATTCTCGGGGACGGCCCGCTGAGGGACGCGGTTGCGGCTCAGGCTCGCGCGCTGGGGGTGGATGTTGAACTCCCCGGCTGGGCGCCGGACGTCGCGTCCCATCGGACGGAAGCCGCCATACTGCTCCATGTCTCCCGCGCGGAAGGCTTGCCCAATGCGGTGCTGGAGGCCCAGGCGACGGGCGTTCCGGTGGTGGCCTGCGATGCGGGCGGCACGGCGGAGGCGCTTCCGGCAGGGTCCCTGTCCACCCCAGATCCCGACGCGCTGGCGGATCGGGTCCTCGGGCTGCTGACCAATCCTTCGGCGTGGACACAGGCGGCGAACGCGGGCCGTGCCCACGCCGCACGGTTTAGCGTGCCCGCGCTGGTGGCCCGGCACGAACGCCTGTACGACACCCCGCCTCGCGCGCCGGACGAAGCACGAGCGCACGCCCGCACCATACGGCGGCACCCGGCGGGCCTCGCTCGGAGTCTCGTGACCGTGGCGCGGCTGATCACCCTCGGTGAGGCCCGGGAGATCGCACACCGCTTGGGCCGACGCATGGACCCTCCGGCCGTCCCTGCACCGCCCGCACCCTCGCGACCGACGGCGCGGCCACGGGCCGCAGCGAACCGCCCGCCGCGACTGGCCTGGATCGGCGAGACCCTGGCGCGGGACGGCGCCCCCCTCAGCCTGTGGGAGCTGACGCGGGGTCTGACCGACGCCGGTCACGCGACACCAGTCCTTGGTCTGGCGTTCCGTGATGGTCCGGTGCGGAAAGTGTGGGCGAACGCGGGGACACCGCTCCGGATCGTGGATCCCGGCCGCCCGCTGACGGCCGCCCATCTGGAGCGGCACGTGGACCGGCTCGCCCGCGCGCTGATGGAGGCCGCCCCGGACGTGGTGATCGTCAACGGCCTGCGCGCCTTTGCGGGGGTCGAGGCCGCCGCGCGTGCCGGCCTTGCAAGCCTCTGGATCCTCCGCGAACCGGGACCGGAGGCCCTGGCCGACCACGCATTGGCGTTGCAGGCCCGAGCGTGGGCCGCGTTCGGGCGTGCGGATCGCCTGGTGTTCGTGTCCCACGCCACGCACGCCGCCTGGGCGGCGCACGTTCCCCCCGACCGGTCGGCCGTGATCCCGAACGCCGTTCCGTCCACCGCCTGGGAACCGCGTCCCCCCACGAACGAACGGATTCTGATGGCGGCGGGCGCCCTGTGCCCGCGCAAGGGGCCGCTCGACCTCGTCGCCGCGCTGCCTCTGTTGCCGGACGGCCTGCAGGCCCGCGTCCGTGTGCTGTGGGCCGGCCGCGATGGGGACGGCTACGGCCACCGCGTCCGGCGGGCCATCGCCGCCCTGCCCGATCCCCTGCGCGATCGTGTTTCCCTGTTGGGCGAGAGGGACGATATGGCCGCGCTGTGGGCCACCGCCAATCTCGCGGTCTGTCCCAGCCATGCCGAGGCTGCGCCCCGCGCGGTGCTGGAGGCACGCCGCGCCGGTGTGCCGCTGGTCGCGACCATCGTTGGCGGCATCCCGGAGCAGGCCGCCCATTGGCCGCACACCTGGCTTGTGCCGCCGGGCGATCCCCCGACCCTGGCCCGGGCGATCAGCCGCGCCCTTGATGCGACGCCTCCCGCTGGACCGCCGGATGACACCGCCGCCCGGTATGCCGCGATGGTAAGCGCCTATGCTGCGGCTCTGCGCGCGCTCCTGGAGGCCCCGCGATGACCCGGTGGCTTCCGACCGCCCTGTTCACCGCGCTCGCCACCCTGGCCGCGTTGACTCTGGCGCGCGCGCTCTGGGTGCCCGACCCGGCGGGACAGGCGGAGGCCGCCTTTGCCGCAGCCGTGGCGGAGGCCGACCCCAACCGCCTGCATGGCGCCGCAACGGCATGGCGCGAGGTTCTGGCACACTCCCCCGGCGATCCGTTCGCCTGGACCGGTCTTGCGTGGACCGAGGCCCTGCGCGGCGCCCCGCCCGCCTATGTCGATCGCCTCATGGCGCGGGGACAGGCGTTGGCGCCCGAGGTGCCGGCCCTGGCGACGGCGCGGGCGCGCTGGCGCACCCAGGGGCGGACGGGAGGGGACCAGCAGCCCCCAGGCATGCCAGAACGGTGACCGCGAGCGCCGGCGTTTGCAGGGAGAAATCCAGCAGCGCGTGCCCCCCCGCCATGATCCCGGCCGCGGCTCCCAGCCGCGCCATCGGCGCCCCGGTGCAGCGCGCCACCCACGCCGCCCGCACCACCAGCAAGCCATAGGCCGCCATCAGCCCCAGCGCGGCCGGAACGCCCAGCTCCGCCATCAGCTCCAACGGCACCGAATGGGCCTGGAACACCAGCGCCTCGGCCAGCGTTGCGTCCCGGATGTGGTGGAACAGCACTGGAAAGCTGCCCAGGCCATAGCCGGTCCAGGGCGCGGCCTGCACCGCCTCCAGCGTCACCCGGTACAGGTCCCAGCGCAGATCCCCCACCACATAGGCCGGATCGAGGCGGTCCAGGAACCGGGCGCGTCCCGTGGCCACCAGCCCCAGCGGCGCGACAGCCAGAACCAGCGCCCCCACCGTCAGGTGGCGCCAGGGCGGACGGCCCGGACGCACCAGCCCCAGCGCCGAAAGGCCCGCCGCGACCGATACCAGCCCCCAGCGCGACTCGCTGAACAGGGCCCCCGCCAGACAGACCACGCCCGCGCCCCGCCACAGCCACCGGCCGCGCGGCCCGGATGCCATGCCGGAGGCCAGCAGGGCCGCCGCCGCGCCAATGCCCGCATAGACGCACCACGCATTGCGATTCACGAACGGGCCGGTGGCGACGTCCTGATAGATCCACTTGTCGATCCAGCCGATGCGATAGGACCCGGTCGCCAGATCGGCCAGGGCGTAGACGGACAAAACCGTGATCCACAGCGCCAACGCCCGCACAGCCCGTCGCCCGACGGCGTCATCGCTCAGCAGGGCGGCGCCAAGCCCCGCCGCCGTCAGATACGCCGCCAGCCGCAGCGCGCCCTCCGCCGTTGCCACGGGCGTTTCCGACAGCGAGCCCCAGGGCGCGCGCCCGGTCAGGGTTTCGAACCCCTCCCAGACCGGTCGAGACGCACCCAGGCCGGGCAACGCCTGCACCACGGCCCAGAGCAGCACGGCCCTGGCCAGGACCGCCGCCAGCCGTGCCGGCCGATCCGCCGGGATCATCCGCCGCGCCTCTCCCACCGCTCCAACCAAGGCCGCGAGCCCGAACAGCCCAAGCGCCAGCAGCGCCGCAGACCAGGGGCGGTTGCTGGCCAGCGGCAGCGGCGCCCACACCAGCAGAAGAAGACACAGGGCCGCCAGGACTCCGCCGCCAGCGCCGCCCGGGACGGCCCCCATGGTGAATCGCGTCGTAGATCGCGTCTCGGCCCGATCGGTCAAAGAATCCCCCCATGACGGCGCGACGAGGTGGCGGGCGGCGTCTCGACCGACGTGATCGCGACGGTTTGCCTCCCGGCCGCCAAGGATACCGGCCCAGATCGCTCCCAAACGAGTCCTTGACTTCCCGCGCTGGGTCGCTAAGGTGCGCGGCTCATTTTGATCCTCCAGGCATTGGGACTGTGACCCATGGCGAAGCCGGCAACCATCCAGGTCAAGCTGGAAAGCACCGAAGGCACGGGCTACTTCTACGTGGCCAAGAAGAACCCGCGCAAGACGACCGAAAAGCTTGAGTTCCGCAAGTACGATCCGAAGGCGCGCAAGCACGTCGTCTTCAAGGAAACGAAGCTGAAGTAGCACTCCGCCACCGGATCGTCCGCCGATCCCCGTCCAGCCGGGCTTGTGATCTCGGCTGGCGGGTTGGTGTGTCCGGAGAGACCGTGATGCAGCGATCGTGTGTCTCGACAAAGCCGCCGCTCCCGTGGTCCGGGGCCGGCGGCTTTGTCGTATCATTCGCGGCGGCTCATCCGCAGAGACAGGCGGCACGCACAGGGTTCGCCCCCCTACGGTCATCCCTAATCGACCCGGATCCGTCGCAGGATCCGTGTACGCTCGGACTCAGTCCAGGAACTTAGCAACCGTCTGAAGGAAGTTCGCGACCGAGATCGGCTTGGCAATGTAGCCCTCGCAGCCGCCCTCCCGGATTTTTTCCTCGTCGCCCTTCATGGCGAAGGCCGTCACGGCGACGACCGGAATCGCCTTCAGGTCATCGTCTTCCTTCAGCATGCGCGTAATTTCGAGCCCAGAGATCTCGGGAAGCTGAATATCCATCAAGATCAAATCGGGCTTGTGATCGCGGGCCATGCCCATGACTTCACGGCCATCGGTGGTCTGAAGCGTTGCATACCCGTGGGCTTGTAGCAGATCGTTGAACAGCTTCATGTTCAGTTCATTGTCCTCAACTCGTCGCTTGTACGCGGATTCCCGGGGAAATCCAACAGCGCGCACGGGACGTCGCCCTATCTTTTTTCCGGAACCGTGTCCCCGGACGCGCTCTTGGCGCCCGCGACCGCCAGCAGACACCAGCCGACGATGAAACTGGTGCCGCCGAAGGGCGCGACCACGCCCAGGGGCCACCCCGCCAGCGCGATCCCATACAAGGCGCCGCAGAACAGCACGACGCCCAGCAGGAAAAGGGCGGCCGCACGGCTGGCCCACCGTGCCGCCGGCGAGCCACGCCCCGCCACCAGCGCCAGCAGACCGCACCCGACCAGGGCGAGGGCATGGGTACTCTGGTAGTGGGCCGCCGTCTCCACCAGGGTCACGGCCCGCGCGTCGCCGGTGGCTTGCAGCGCGTGAGCTGCAAACGCTCCAAGCGCCACGGCCAGGGCACCCAACACGGCGCCGAGACCAATCCAGAGGCGAGCCGGGTTCATAGGGGGACCTCCATAAAACCAAACGCTCATAAGTAAGACCGGCTCACCATGCGCCAGCCGGTCGGCCATGACCAGCCCCCCGGGCCTCGACGGGACACGGGACCGGACCCCAGCCCGGCGCCGGCGGCCTTTTTTCTCGCTCCCGGATGCTCTACAAAACAGGCTCTCATCGCAACGGTGCGCACGGACACCTCGCCCGCGCCGCCGGACTCATCCCCTCTCCACTGGACCCCGTCGTCATGACCGAGCTGACCTCTTTGTGCGTGTTCTGCGGCTCCCGGACCGGAACCGATCCCCAGTTGATGGAGACCGCAAAGCACCTTGGCACCGCCATCGGCGCGACCGGCCGCACGCTGGTGTTCGGCGGCGGCCGGGTTGGCCTGATGGGGGAACTGGCGCGGGCCACGATGGCCGCCGGCGGGCATGTCGCCGGCTTCATCCCGGAGCATTTGGCGCGCATCGAGGTCGCCGATGAAACGCTCCCGGAACTGCACATCGTCACCGACATGCACACGCGCAAGCTGGGCATGTTCGAGCGGGCAGACGCCTTCTGCGTCCTGCCGGGCGGCCTGGGGACCCTGGATGAGACGTTCGAGATCCTGACGTGGCGCCAGCTTGGCCTGCATGACAAGCCGCTCGCCCTGCTGAACGTTGGAGGCTATTGGGATCCCTTGCTGACCCTGGTGGAGCGCATCATCGGCGATGGATTCGCCGGCGCCGACTGCCGACGCCTCTTCACCGTCGTCGACCGCGCGGACGCGGTGTTGCCCACGCTCGCCCAGGAACTGGCGAAGCGGCCGGCGACCCCGGAACCGCCTCCGGGCCGCGACGCGCGCGCGCTGGGATAGCCGCGCCCTCCCCTATCGGGGCTCCAGCCGCAGGGCGCCGTCCAGGCGCACCACGCTGCCGTTCATCATGGGGTTCTCGACCAACGCCCGGACCATGCGGCCGAACTCCTCCGGGCGGCCGAGACGGTGGGGATGCAGGGTCTTCTTGATGAGCGCGTCGTACACATCGGGCGGCAGGGACTCGAACATCGGCGTCTCGAACAGACCCGGCGCAATGCACATCACGCGCACTCCGTGGCGGGCAAGGTCGCGCGCGGCCGGCAGCGTCAGCGACGCCACCCCGCCCTTCGAAGCGGCATAGGCGGCTTGCCCCACCTGCCCTTCCGTCGCGGCGATGGAGGCCGTGTTGACGATCACACCGCGCTCGTGTTCGTCCTCCGGCGCCAGGTCCACCATGGCGGCGGCGGCCTGGCTCATGACGTTGAACGTGCCGATCAGGTTGATGGCAATGACCCGCGAGAAGACGGCGAGGTCATGCGCCCCCTCCTTCCCCACCACGCGACCGCCGGCCACGACCCCGGCGCAGTTGACGCACAACCGGGCGGGACCATGCGCCTCCGTTGCCGCGGCCAGGGCGGCGGCCACGGACTCGGCGCTGGTGACGTCGCAGGCGAGACCCAGCCCGCCGATCGCCTCCGCTGTGGCCCGTGCGCCGTCCTCGTTGACGTCGAGCACGGTGACCCGCGCCCCTGCCTCTGCCAAAACCCGAGCGGTGGCCGCGCCAAGCCCCGACGCGCCGCCGGTAACAACGGCGGCGTGATCCTTGATTCGCATCGTGGTCTGATCCCTGTTCCGGTGGTGAACCAAATCCCTCGGGCTCTGCCTACCGGAAAGACGGGCGATCGGAAAGGGCGGCTGGCGCGCGCGCCTTTAACGAGACGGCTCGAAGGCCAAGGCCGTGCCGTTCATGCAATACCGCTGCCCGGTCGGGGCCGGACCATCATCGAACACATGGCCAAGATGGCCACCGCACTGGGCGCAATGCACCTCGGTGCGCGGGGACAGCAGCACATGGTCGGTGGACGTCCCGACGGCGCCCTCAAGCGGCTGGAAGAAGCTGGGCCAGCCCGAGCCGCTGTCGTACTTGGCGCTGGCATCGAACAATGGCGTGCCACAGCCGGCGCAGTGGAACAGGCCGGGCCGCTTCTCGTCGTTGAGGGGGTGGGAGAACGGCCGCTCGGTGCCCTGTTCGCGCAGCACGCGGAATTGCTCGGGTGTCAGATCGTCCTTCCAGGCCGCCTCCGGCTTGTCCACGGGAAAGGGCGCAGCCTCCCGCCCGGCCGCCTTATGACCGCCCAGGGCGCGCGACAGAATGCCTCCGCTCATCGTTTATGCCTCCGTACCGTGGGGGCGCGGTCCGATCCCGCGCCAGTGACGGAGATGTTGGCCGGCCCGGCCCGTCGGTCAAGAGACCGCCCGGCCCGAAGCTAGCGGACCACGGGGCCACCGGACCATAGAGCCACCGGACCATCGGGCCGCGCCGACCCGACCGAGTCGCCCGGGATTTGCCCTAAATGTACGACAGCAAGGAGACTTCGCTGATCCGCGCGAAACTGGCCATGGCCGTCTCCAACGCCAGGGCATCGTTGTTGAGGTTCGCCGCGGCTTCCAGCTTGTCGACGCTTTCGATCTCCGTCTGACGGATGCTGAGATAGCTCGCGAAGGTTTTCGCCTCATCGATCGCGCGGTCCAGCGTCACCTGATTGAAGCCGATGAGGCTCCCGACCTGCTCTATGTCGCTCGGATCCTCGGACGGCATGGCGGACGTGTGGTTTGTGGCGTCGCTCAACAGCGCCATGGCCTCTTCAATGCGGCCCAGATTGTCCGTGACCGCGTCCGCCGCCACGGCGCCTTCGTTCACGGGGGGCGGGTCCAGTGTGAGGGTGTCCCCATCGTTCGACACGATGGTGTACCGCTGACCGTCGTTGTTCGCGGTGCCCGTGAACGTGATCGAACTGCCGATCGGCAAGCCCGAGAACGATCCCGGTGTCGCGGCGGTCACGGTTCCGTTGGCGTTGTTAAAGGTCAACGTCCCGGTGGATGCGGCCGGCGTCGTCGTGGCGGCCGCATTCAAGCCGCCCTGCGCCAGCATGCCCAACGCGCGGAAGGCCTTTTCAAATGCGCCGTCCTTCGCGTTAAGCCCCAAATCCAGCGTCCGCTCGTCGCTCACCCGATGCTCGAACGTCAGACTGTCGCCGCCATAATACGACACGGCGGAGATGGTCGCGTCGCTGGCGGCGCCCGGCAGACCGGAGGGGGCCGGCGTGACCGTCAGCGCCCCGGTCCCCGTATCGCGCGCCGTCACGGTGAAGCGCTGGGTCGTGATGTCGCCATCAGTCAACTCGATCACCGTCCCGGGCACCAGCGCCTCGGTGCTGGCGGCCGTCGCGGGCGTGATAGTGTTGGCGCCGGGGCCGTAGGTCAGGCCCCCATGCTGATCCTGCCCGATCTTCGCATCCGGCACATTGGCCTCACGAGAGGTCGGGTAGGTAATGTCGGACCCATCGTAGGCGGCCTGGAACTCCTCCAGGGTCGTATAGGGAAAGTCCACGGCGCGCTGGTCCGTGCGGCCACCGGAAAACACATACCGCCCGTCCGCCTTGGCGTTCAGATAGGATGCCAGATCCTTCATGGCGGAGAAGGCAAACTTCTGAATATTGCTCAGGGTGTCGGCCTCAGCCTCGTCGATGATCTGGTTCTGATCGCCTGCCCCGAGATCGATCAGGTCGTTGTACACGTTGTGCAGCACGTCCTGAATCGAATTGACCGAGGTCGCCATGGTATCCAGGCGAACCTGCGCAATCGCATTGCTTTTCTGGTAGTACTCGACCTTGGTCTTTTCCGTCTCAACGCTGACCAGACGGAAGCTGTCCGTCGAAATCCCGGTGTACGTCTGGGAGCGTTGCCCGGTCGCGACCTGCAACTGACTATCGTAGAGCCGGGATTGCAGCCTCATCATCTGCTGGATCATCGAACTCCTCTGCGCGAAGGTTCCGACCCGAGTGCTGATGGGTGTGGTCATAGCGGTCACTCCTGCCATTCTCCGCGCCGCCTCGTACGGCGGCTGGCGCCTTCTGCGCCGGATCCCGGTCGTCGCCCGGCCGGTGCCGGACGATTTAGACGATGCTGTTCAGAATATCGAACAAGTCGGACACGGTCGATATGACCTTGGCCGACGCGGCATAGCTCTGTTGGTACACAATCAGTTCCGCGAGTTCTTCATCCAGGTTCACGGCGCTGATCTCCGCGTTCTTCAGACTCAGCGAATCCACGAGGCTCACCTGATAGTCCAGCTTGGTCTCATTCGCGCGCGCCGCGCTGGCGTTTTGCGATAGCAGAAGCGCGGCGTAGTCGCTCAACGTGCTGTTGGTGGACACCTGCCCCCCGGCACTGTCGAACGATCGTCCCGCGCGCAGGGCCTCCGCCATGGCGTTGGCCGTGCTGTTGTCGCCGGAGCTGACAGTGTACTCCTTCGTATCGCTGTTGTAGAGCACGGCGCCGCGCGAGAGCAAAGACGGGTTGTCGGCGATCTCTTTTTTCACCGACACCGCATTCGCCAAGCCGGCACTGCTGGGCTTCAGGCCGAGAGAATCCATCAGCCCCGTGCCGCCCCCGGCCTGGGTCACCATCAGGTCGCTGCCATCACGCTGCTTGATGCGCAACCGCACGCCCTCGCCCTCCGGCACCACCTCGGCCTCCAGAAACCCTTTCAGGCCGGGGTCCGAATTGATGGCGGCGGCGATCTCCTCAACGGTCTCGGTGCCGGTTAGGGTCAGGCTATCGACGACCAAACCGGACGCATTGCTGAAGTTCAAAGTGCCGCCGGAGAATGGCCGCCACGTCTCCGACTTGATGCCGGAATCCCAGGCCCACTCGGCCCGGCCACCATCGGTGAACACGTCGTTGAGACCGAAGAACGACGAGAAGCCGGCGTGCGTAATATCCCCGTTGCCATCGGCGTCCGCGTCGAACGTCACGGAAGCGTCCTCGGCCGTCCAGGAGGCGGGATCCGTGCCGGCAGTGGTGTTCACATCCTTGAAGGCAAGGCCGACGCTGTTGTCGTTCAGCTTGATATCCAGCACGCCGTCGCTGTTCACGCTCACGGTGGCCGACCCCAAGCCCGGTCCGGGCGGGGTGGCGCCACTGCCGGATTGCAGCCAGGTTTGCAGGGCGGCCGCCACATCGTCGATCGTGGTCGGGGTTTCCAGATCGCCGCCCCCGATCAGGTTCACGATGTCCTTCATCGTGGTCTGCGCCACCTGATTGCCGTCGCCGTCGAACAGCGCGACCACGGTGTCGTGATCGGCATCAAGCTGCATGGTCTGGGCGGCGGAATCCAGGAACGTCCGCGTCCCGACGAATTCGGTGGCCAGGTTGGGAAAACTGGTGCCCCGGTTGTTGACCGCGTTGACGGTGTCGCGCAGTTCCTGGGACAACTCGTCGAGCTGCGCCTGATAGTTGGGCAGGATCGAATCCCGCATCTCGATCAGCGCCGAAATCCGGCCGTCGGTGATGTCCTCCGTGATGTCGTGGCCATTGACCGTGATGCCCTGAACGTCGTTGCCGCCCTTCGTGGTCCACGCCGAGTACGACGAACGGGGGGAGTACGACACCTGCTTCACCTCGCGGTCGACCAGAATGTCGCCGCCCTCGGTGTAGACTGTGAGTTCCCCGGAGTCCCGCGTGAAGACCGTGACATTCATCAGCGACTGCAACTCCGCGACCGCCATATCGCGCTTGTCCGTCAGGTCGGTGCTGTCCCGCGAGGTCGCGATGGTGTAGGCGATCTCCTTATTGAGGTCGTTGATGTCCTCCAACAGCGTGTTCACGCGCTGCACGGACCGCTGGATGTCCTGGTCGGCATCAAGGCGAAGCTGCTGCAAATGGTCGCCCATGCTGTTCAGCTTGTGGCTTACATCCTGGGCCCGCTGCACGACCGTCATATGCTGCTCGGTCTTGTCCGGGTCGAGCGCGAGCATTTCCACTTCGCCGGCGAGGGTCTCCATAATGTGCGCAATGGAGTTGTTGTCGGCGGGTTTCCCGAACAGATTCTGCATCTGGTCGAAGAATTGGGATTTGACCGACAGCTTCTCAAGCTGGGCGTTCTCGCGATTCAACTCGTCGATCAAGCCATAATCGACGCGGCGCTGGATCTCACTGACCTGCACACCTGAGCCGACCCCAGCCAGGACGACACTTTCCTGGTTGAAGATCTTCTTCGTGTAGCCGGGCGTGTTGACGTTCGCGATATTGCGCGAGACCAGATCCAGGGCTTTCTGGTTGGTCTTCAATCCGCTGAGCGCCGAACTGAGGGCCAGGTTGATGCTCATGGGCTTCTGCCTTTGTTAAACCGCGACGGCGGACACCGACGCGGCGAGGTCACATCCAGGCTACAGGTTCTCGTTGAACGACAAGGACATGCGGGACGGGTTATGGTTCTGTTCGCTCAGGCGGCCGTCGGGGGCATAGCCGGCCGCCTTGTCCGCGTTGGTGTGGCGCACGGCATCCACAAACAGGCCCATCAGCCGTTCACTGCACGCCTTGGCGCTCTTCAACAGGCGGCCGTTCTCAGCCAAATGCGAGTCGAGATAGCACGCCATTTCCCGCACCACATCGCGCTCGTCCTCGGGAAGCTCGGTGATCTCCGACGGGTCCTTCTGGATTTTGAGCATGCGCTCCCGGTAGTACCGCGTCGCTTTCTGCTTGCGTTCGGCCAGGGCGCGCACCGTGTCGATGTCGTGCTTACGCAGGGCCGCGTTCTCCTCCTCGAGAAGATCGACGAGCGCCCCGCTGGCGCGCATGACGTCCGCCACCACGGGATTGGACGTGACCGTTCCGGTCGGCCGCCGCATATCCCGCACCGTGTGGCCGGGCTCCAGGGTGCCCGCCGCGCGGGCGTGTTCGGCGGGCCGGCTTGTACCCTGAGCGGCCGCCGGTTTTGCGGCGCCACCGGGCAACGGGCTGGCGTCCTGACCGCGACCGACGCCACCACCGGGCGCAGCTCTGGCGGGTCCCACGGCGATGCGGGGTGCCCCCGCAGGCGCCCCGGCTGGCGCAGACCCGAGGACGGGGGACACCGCACCCGCACCGCCAGAGCCGAGGCTCTCGGGCGCCGCCCCCTTGGGGGCTACACCTTTCGGCGCGAGAGTCTTGGGCGCAGAGGCGTTTGCCCCGGGGCCCTTGGGCGGACCGGCCACCCCCACCGCGACGCGCGGCGGCGCCCCGCCGGACGGCCCCTCGGCCGTGGCACGGGTACTGGGCGTCGCGGCACGGGCCGGCCCCAACGCCGGGGGCGGCGTCACGGTCGGGCGTTTGGGCGTCTGTCCGTCAGCCATGATCGTTCCTCCTTCCCTGTCCGTTTGCGTCAGGCCTCTTGCGCGGCCAGCATGGTGCGCATCACGGAATCAGCAATGCCGACGCCCCCGTTCCGGGCCATCAGCTTGCCGTACTCGTCCACCAACAGCGAGCGCCACGTGTTTTCCGCGTGCCCACCGCCGAACGGCGGCTCGGTCGACAGTCCGGAAAACATGGGCTGCATCATCTGCGACAGAAAGAACGCCTCGAAGTCCTGCGCCGTTTCACGCGCCTTGGCCATATCGCCGGCCTTCAGCGCGGCGCCAATGCCGGCGAGCCCGGCCGGCGCCGTCGACTGCGCGCGTGTCATGGCGTTCTGGGCCTGAGCCTGGATCATCGTATCCATGCTACATCACCTGAATTTCGGCCTGCATGGCGCCCGCCGCCTTGATGGCCTGAAGAATGGAGATCATGTCGCGCGGCCCCACCCCAAGGGCGTTCAGGCCGTTCACGAGGTCCTGGAGCGTCACGCCCGGATTGACCACGGTCAGTTGATTGTCCTCGTCCTCGTCCACCTCGATCTGGGTCCGGGGCACCACGGCGGTCTGGCCGCTGGTGGAGAACGGTGCCGGCTGCGAGACCTGAGGAGTTTCGGTCACCCGAATCGTCAGGTTGCCCTGGGCGATGGCCACCGTATCGATGCGCACATTCTCGCCGATCACGATGGTGCCGGTCTGCTCGTCGATGACGACGCGGGCCAGTTGGTCCGGCTCGACACGAAGCTGTTCCACATCCGTCAGCAGCGCCACCACGCCCCCGGGATAGCCGCGCGGCACCCGCAGCAGCACGGTCCCGGGATCCAGCGGCTCAGAGACCTCCGTGCCCAGGTAGGTGTTGATCGCGTTGGCAATGCGGCGGCCGGTGGTGAAGTCGGGGTTGCGCAAGCTGATCTTCACCGATTCCATGCCGGCCAGTTCAAAGGGCACCTCTTTTTCGACAATCGCCGCATTGGGAATGCGGCCATTCGTCGGGACGCCCTTGGTGATGGTCTCGGCCTGCCCCTGGGCGACGAAGCCGCCGACCTGCACCTGCCCTTGCGCGACCGCATACACTTCACCGTCCGCGCCCAGCAGCGGGGTGACGAGAAGGGTGCCCCCCATCAGGTTCTCGGCCGTACCCAGGGCGCTGATGGTCACATCAATGCGGTTCCCCTGGCGCGCGAACGGCGGCAACGTCGCCGTCACGATGACGGCAGCGGAGTTGTCCGGGGCCATCTCGCCATCGCGGGTATTGACGCCCATCCGCTCCAGCATGCCGATCAGGCTTTCCCGCGTGTATGGGTCGTCATCCACATCGTCGCCGGTGCCGTTGAGGCCGACCACGAGGCCATAGCCGATCAGGATGTTGTCCCGCACGCCTTCGAAGCTGGCAATATCCTTGACGCGCGAGGCCGCCCACGCCGATCCAGCCGGGACCCACGCCAGGGCGCAGGCCGCCAGGACAAGCACGGCAACAAGAAAACGCGAAACGGACCATGGCCGTGTCATGCTCGGGACCCCGTTGGCATCTGGGACCAGAAAAGCAAAAAGAACGCAAACCTTGGGGCGACCGCCGTACGCGGACACCACCCCGCCTTCAGATATGCGAATGCCGTGCCAACAGTGTGAGAGAGCGAACACATTGACCACGCTGGATTTCCGGCCAGGGTCCGAGGCCGACACCCGGCACTTCCCGCCGCCCCCAGGCAGGAGTTGCCGCCCCCGCCGCGGAACACCGACTCGGTCCCTCCGCCCCCTCAGCCGTCGACGCCGCCCCGCCTCATCCCAATTTCATAGGCCATATGAGGGGGTTGAGCCTCCCCGGCCGCGGCCTAATGTAATCTGTCGGTCTGTGGCGCGCGTTTTGCAGCCGCCCCGCAAGCCTTGCCGGCCCCGGGTCGGCAGCGTTACGATTCGCAGCGTCGATATCGGGGCGCCGCGATGCCCGGACCGACACCCGCGCGGAACCGGGCCGTGGGGCGTGAACAGGACGTTCGAACAGAGGTGCGGCATGACAACGAAGATCGAAGGGCCCGGACGCGGCACCGGTGTGGGACGGATCCGCCGGACCGGACGTGTGGCCGACAGCGCCGCCCTTGAGTTTGAACGCGCCCTGAACGGGGTCCTTGGCGACGGGCCGGAGGCGCCCGCCAAAGCCGACGCCGCCCCCGCCGGGAGCGGAGCCGCCGCCGTCGACGCCTTGCAGGGTTTGTTGTCCATTCAAGATGTTGGCGCGGACTCGGAGGCCAGCCGCCGTCAGCGCCGCGACCGCTTGATGCGGCACGGCGAGGACATGCTGGAGCGGTTGGAGGACGTGCGCCTGGGGCTGCTGTTGGGGGCCATCCCCAAAGATCGCCTCATGGAGCTGGCGCGCACCGTCCGGGCCCGGCGCGAGCAAGGGCCGGACCGCCAACTCGACGCTCTGCTGGACGAGATTGAACTCCGCGCCGAGGTAGAACTGGCCAAGCTGTCCCGCGCCGGGGCCTGATCCAATACACGGCCCGATATGGATCCGAAGCACGGATCTGTTGATTCCAGACATTTCGTTCCCGATTCCACCGGAACGCTTGCGGGCCTGCGGTCGCGCGCCTATAGTCCGGCCCGGCATGGGAAGGCCCTGTCCCGTTGTCTGAGGGGATCGGGACAAGCATCAAGAAAGATTCGAGGCGGACTATGAGCGTCACGCTGCCGCCGGATTACCGGCCGAGTGAAGAAGAAGACTTCATGAATGACCTGCAGCGCGAGTACTTTCGCAATAAGCTGCTGAAATGGCGTGCCGAGCTTATAAAAGAAGCCGAGGAGACCCTGGAACACCTTCAAGAAGGCGGTCTCCAGGAACCCGACCTTGCGGATCGTGCCTCGGCGGAAATGGAGCGCGCGCTCGAGTTGCGCACCCGCGACCGCGCCCGGAAACTGATCTCCAAAATCGACGCCGCGTTGCGCCGGGTCGAAGACGGAAGTTATGGCTATTGCGAGGAAACGCAAGAGCCGATCAGCCTGCGCCGGCTGGAAGCCCGTCCCATCGCCACTCTGAGCCTGGAGGCCCAGGAGCGCCACGAGCGCATGGAACGCACCCACCGCATGGAATAAGACCGCCCGTGCTTGTGGCGAGCCGGTGCGGGATATCCCGGTTCTGGTTCACCCGGTTCTATATCGTCCGGGGCCGTCACGGCCGATACAGGCGACCGCCCACCATCGGGAACGGCGCGCCGGTCGTGCCCGGGAAGCTGATCGGAAGCTGACGCCGGTAGCGCGCGGCCAGAAACGCAAACGCCTGCGCCTCGATGGCATCACCGTCCCAGCCCACCGCCTCGACGGGCTCGACGGGCGCCTTCAGCCAGCCGGCCAGCGTCTCCATCAGAACCGGATTGTGACGGCCGCCGCCGGTCACCAGCCAGCGGCGCGGCGGCAAGGGCATATGCGCCTCCGCCTGCACCACGGCGGCCGCGACCAGCGCCACCAGGGTGGTCGCCCCGTCCTCCGGCGACAGCCCCTCCAGAACGTCCAGCACATGGTCGAAGTCGCGCCGATCCAGCGACTTCGGCGCCGTGCGCGCGAAATAGGGCGTGTCCATCAGGCGCAGCAGCCGGTCTTCGGCCAACGTACCGGCGGCGGCCAGCCGGCCGTCCTCGTCGTACGGCTGGCCGGTGTGGCGGGACACCCAGTCGTCAAGCGGCGCATTGCCCGGCCCGGTATCGAACGCCACCATATCGTCCATGCCACGCTTGCCGATCCAGGTGACGTTGGCCACCCCACCCACGTTCAGCACCGCCAGCGGACGGTCGAGCGGCGACGCCAGCGCGCCGTGATAGACGGGCGCCAGCGGCGCGCCCTCGCCGCCCGCCGCAATGTCGGCCTGCCGCAGATCGGCCACGACCGGCAGCCCCAACTCCTTCGCCAACAAGGCCGCGTCGCCCGCCTGCACGGTCAACCGCGCCACGGGATCGTGCCAGATGGTGTGACCGTGAAAGCCGACCAGATCGGGTGTCACATCACTGCCGGCCAGCAGGCCACGCACCACCTCGGCGTGACGCAAGGCGATATCCCGGTTCAGGCGCCGACCATCCTCGTCCACCAGCGTGGTCCGGCCCAGCATATCGCGCAGCCGGGTCCGGAATTCGGGATCGTACGGCACCGTCATATGGGGACCGAACCCACACACGGTTTCGCCATCGGTCTCGATCAACGCGGCGTCGATGCCGTCCATGGAGGTCCCGCTCATCAAGCCGACCACTAGCCATGTTGCGGCCGGGTCACGCTGCACCACGCGGGGCGGCACATGAACCGGACGCGGCGGCGTGCGGGACAAGCCCTTGGGAAACGGAATCATGTCGGAGCACCTCGCTTTCCGGGACTACAGGAGTGTGCTAAACGACCTCGCTGTCCGCAAGGGCGTGAATATCATAGAGGCGAGACCGCAACCGATGACCGCTTTTTCCTCCGACTTTTTGCGCATTATCCACGAGCGTGGCTTCGTGGATTCCTGCACCCATGCCGACGAGCTGGACGCGCTGCTTAAGAAGGAGGTGGTCTCGGCCTATATCGGCTATGACTGCACGGCGCCCAGCCTGCACGTGGGCTCGCTGGTGTCCATTATGCTGTTGCGCTGGCTTCAGAAAACCGGTCACCGGCCGATCGTGCTGATGGGCGGCGGCACCACCCGCGTGGGCGACCCGACCGGCAAGGACGAAGCCCGCAAGGTGCTGACCGATGAGGCCATCGCCGCCAACATGGCCGGCATCAAGAGCGTGTTTTCAAAGTACCTGACCTTCGGCGACGGCCCCACCGAAGCCGTCATGGTCAACAACGCCGACTGGCTGGACGACCTGTCCTACATCGGCTTCCTGCGCGATTACGGGCCGCATTTCTCCGTCAACCGCATGCTGACATTCGACTCGGTGAAACTCCGACTGGAGCGCGAACAGCACCTGTCGTTCCTGGAATTCAACTACATGATTCTCCAGGCTTACGACTTCCTGAAGCTGGCGCGCCGCGATGGCGTGCGGCTCCAGATGGGCGGGGCCGACCAGTGGGGCAACATCGTCAATGGCGTCGAGCTCGGCCGCCGCTGCGACGGCCTGTCGCTGTACGGGCTGACCGTGCCGCTGATGACCACCGCCTCGGGCGCCAAGATGGGCAAGAGCGCCCAGGGCGCGGTCTGGCTCAACGAAGACCAGCTCTCCACCTACGACTTCTGGCAGTTCTGGCGCAACACGGAGGACGCGGACGTGGGCCGCTTCCTGCGTCTGTTCACCGAACTGCCGCTGGACGAGATCGCCCGCCTGGAAGCGCTGGGCGGCGCCGAGATCAACGAAGCCAAGAAAGTCCTGGCGCACGAGGCGACCACGCTGGCCCATGGGGCGGCGGCCGCAACGGCAGCGGCGGAAACCGCGCGGGCGGTGTTCGAACAGGGCGGCGTCGGTGAGGACCTGCCCACCATCACCGTCCCCTCCGACGAACTGGCGGCCGGCCTGCTGGCCCCGGCGCTGTTCACGCGCGCCGGCCTCACCGCCTCCAACGGCGAGGCCAAGCGGCTGATCAAGGGCGGCGGCGCGCGGCTCAACGACGCCCCGGTCGGCGACATCGGCCGCATGATCACGGACGCAGACCTGAAGGACGGCGAGATCAAGCTGTCCGCCGGCAAGAAGAACCACGCGCTGGTTCGCGTCGGCTAGAACGCCCTGGCCAACACCCCGGCGGGTGCGGTTAGGGCGTCATCAGGGTGTTGACGCCGCCCACCCGCCACCCGGCCCAGGCCCCGCCCGCCAGCCGGTCCAGCCGGGTCAACGACAGCGGCGCCACCGCGAAACGCAACGCCACCGCTGGGTCCAGGTCCAGCGCGACGGCTAAGGCGGCGCGAATGCTTCCGGCGTGCACGACGGCGATAATGTCCCGGCCGGCGTAAGTGGTGCTGTGACGCTCCAGCGCCGCCCGCACGCGCGCCACGACGTCCGCGAAACTCTCCCCCTCCGGCGGCGCGCGGTGCGCGGGATCGGCCCAGAACGCGGCCAGCCCCGGCTCCGGCGGCTCGCGGCTGGCCAGGGCGCCCCAGGTGCGGCCCTCCCACGCGCCGAAGCTCTGTTCCCGCAAGTCCGGATCCTCCACCGCGCGCGGCACGCGCAATCCAGCCGCCGCCAGCGCCCGCGCCGTCTGCCCGGTGCGCCGCAGCGGCGTGGTCAGAAGCACCGCATGCGGCGGCAGGCTGCGGGCCAGCGCCTCCAACTCCTCCACATCACCCGTGTGCGCATCCGGATCAGAGGCACCGACAATGCGGCCCTCGGGATCGGGCACGGGCGCGTGGCGCACCAGCCACCAGCGCGTTTCGGCGGTTTCCGCCGCCGGATCCGGCGAAGGTGTCATACGTCCTCTCTCTCCGCTTGCCTGTGCGTCAGACCCACGTCACCGCGAGCAGCGCGAGCGCCGTGCACTCCACGATCAGAATGGCCGCTCCGATGACATCGCCGGTATAGCCGCCCAGCCGACGGCGCGCCAGCCGGGCCAGCCAGGGCAGCGGCGCCAGGGCCGCCACCAGCGCCAGCGGCACCATGAGTCCACCGGTCACCCCGAATGCAGTCAGGCATCCGGCAACCAGGGGCAGCAGGAGCGCAACGACGGTGCCGACGGCGCCGGGGCGCCCTGCGCCCGCCCCCACCCCGTCGGCGCGCGCCGGCGGGCACAGGCGGGTGAACAGCGGCCCGGTCCCGCGCCCGAGCGCCGCCGCCAGCATCCAGGCCGGCATGGCCCCGGCCCACCACGAACCGGCCTCCAGCAGCATCGTCAGCGCCGAGACGCGGATCAGCAGGGTCATGACGATCGCCACCAACCCGTAGGTGCCGATGCGGGAATCGCGCAGGATCTCTAGCGAACGTTCGCGGTCGCGCCCACTGCCGATGCCGTCGGCGGTGTCGCCCACCCCGTCCTCGTGCAGGCACCCCGTGAACAGCGTGGCCGCGCCCACGGCCAGAACCGCCGACAGCAGCGGCGTTGCCCCGGCCTCCATCGCGAGCCCCGCCACCAGCCCGCAGACGGCACCGAGCAGCACCCCCGCGAGCGGAAACGCCCAGGCCGCGCTCATCAGCGACACCGACCAGTCGGCCCGGAACCAGGGCAAGCGCGTCAGGAAGACGACCGCCAGATGCACCTCGTTAACGCGGGCTCCGATCCAGGACGGCAGGGCGGTCGCCATGGGGTGATTTCTCCGTTCGCTTCGGGTAAGGCAGGATCGTCCGGGTCGTGCCGGCCGGGACCGCCGGGTGTACCCGACTTCCCCCTGGGTCCACCACTCCGTTTCTCGTTTCGCCGTTCATCCGGAACCCTCCATAGCCGGAACCCTCCATAGGAAGTGTCCATGTCCGCCACGCCGCTTGCTCCGCTTGCCTCCCTCGACGCCATCCGCGCCCTCGTCCGCACCCTGCCCGGCCCCGACACTGCCGCCCGCGCCGCCGCCGAGGCCCGTGAACCGACCCTGACCAAACCGGCCGGCTCGCTAGGGCGCCTGGAGGAGATCGCGGCGTGGCTGGCCACATGGCAGGGCCGGCATCCGCCCCGGCTGGAGCGGGTGCGCTGCGTCATCTTCGCCGGTAACCACGGCATCGCGGCCAAGGGCGTCTCCGCGTTTCCGCCCGAGGTGACGGTTCAGATGGTGCAGAACTTCCGCAACGACGGCGCCGCCGTGAATCAGCTCTGCAAGGCCGGGGGCGCCGAGCTGGACGTGATCGAGCTGGAGCTGGACCGCCCCACCCAGCCGTTCGACACCGACGCCGCCATGACCGAGGCCGAGGTGCTGGATGCCCTCAACGCCGGGCTGACCCTGGACCTGACGGACGTTGACGCCCTGATCGTCGGCGAAATGGGCATCGGCAACACCACCGCCGCCGCCGCGCTGGCACTGGCCCTGTTCGGCGGCACGGCCGAGGATTGGGTCGGACGCGGCACCGGCATCGACGATGCCGGGTTCGCCCGCAAACGCGCAGCGGTCGATGCCGCCAAGGCGTTCCACGGTGCCGCGCTGGCGGACCCGCTGGAAGCCCTGCGCCGCGTCGGCGGCCGCGAACTGGCCGCGATGGCCGGCGGCGTGCTCGCCGCCCGTCTCGCCCGCGTGCCGGTTCTGCTGGACGGCTTCATCTGCTCCGCCAGCGCGGCGGTGTGGCAGGCGATGACCCCGGACGGGCTGGATCACGCCATGGCCGCCCATGCCTCCGTGGAGCCGGGCCACCGGCGCCTGCTCGAGACCCTGGGCAAGCGCCCGCTGCTCGATCTGGGCATGCGGCTGGGCGAAGGCAGCGGCGCGCTGGTGGCGCTCGGGCCGCTGCGCAGCGCCCTCGCCTGCCACACCGGCATGGCCACCTTTGCCGAAGCCGGCGTGTCCGCCAGCGAGGCCTCGTGAGGCGCGGCGGCCACGCCTCTGGATGGGGGCCGCTCGCCCGCATCGGCGAGTGGCCTTATCTCCTGTTGTTCCTGACCATTTCATTCTGGTCGGGCAACGCCATCGTGGGACGGGCGGTCAGCGGCCACGTCCCGCCGATCGGCATGGCGTTCTGGCGCTGGACGCTGGCGGGCCTGATCGTGCTCGCCTTCGCGTGGCCGAAGGTGCGCGAGGAATGGCCCATCGTGCGCCGCCACTGGCGCATCGTTGTGCTGCTGTCCATCCTGGGCATCACGATCTTCAACACGTTCCTGTACATCGGCCTTCAGGACACGCAGGCGATCAACGCCCTGCTGATGCAGACCGCCATGCCGGTGCTCATCATCCTGTGGGGCTTCGCCCTGTTCCGGGAGCGGGTCACACGCCTGCAGATGGCGGGCCTGCTGGTCTCGCTGTCCGGTGCCGCGGCGGTCATCAGCCGGGGCGACCCGATGGCACTGCTGGCGCTGGAGTGGAACGTCGGGGACGTCTGGGTGCTGGGGGCGGTCGGCTGCTACGCCGGATACACGACGCTGCTGCGGCTGCGCCCGCCGATCTCCGCCTCCGTCTTCCTGGCCGTCAGCTTCCTGACCGGCGCCACCTTCCTGGTCCCGCTGTACCTGTGGGAAATGCTGGTGGGAGGGCGCACGCTGCCGCTGGACATGACCACATTCGGCGCCATCGGCTATGTCACGCTCTTCCCGTCCATCCTGGCCTATGCCTGCTTCAACCGGGGGGTGGCGATGGTCGGGGCCAACGTGGCGGGGCAGTTCATGTATCTGCTGCCGCTGGTAGGCGGCCTGATGTCCGTGGCCTTCCTGGGCGAACGCCTGCTGTGGACGCATGGCCTGGGGCTGGCGCTGATCGTGTCGGGCCTGTGGCTGGCCGCGCGCGGACAGAAACGGAAAGGCGGCGGGTGACCGGTCCCGAGTCCCAGCCGGATCCCCACGCCGAGAACGGGCGCCGCATCCGGCTCTCGGTTTGGGGGCGTTTGGTCCGAGGCTGTTGGTCGCACGGCCGCTTCGGCCGCCCGCCGGGTCCCCAAGCGGCACCGCGCCCGCCCCTGGAAAGGGCGCGGGCGCGAATCGACGGCAGGGGAGAGTCAGCCCGGACGAGCAGACCGTGCGACGGGATCAGAAGTCGCCGAGAACGCTGACCATCTTCGACTTCAGCGTCTCCGCATTGAACGGCTTGACGATGTAGTTCGAGACGCCGGCCTCCTTGGCCGCAATCACGTTCTCGGATTTGGACTCGGCCGTCACCATAATGAACGGCGTGCTTTTCAACTTGGCGTCGGCACGGACTTCCCGGAGAAGCTGGAGCCCGGTCATCGGCTCCATGTTCCAGTCCGAGATAATCAAGCCGTAGTCCGTACCGGACCGGAGTTGCTGGAGGGCCTGGCTGCCGTCCATGGCTTCGTCAATGTTGTTGAATCCGAGCTGGCGCAGCAGGTTCCGGATGATGCGAAGCATCGTCTTATAGTCGTCCACGATCAGGACGTTCATGTTCATGTCGACGGCCATTGTTCTCCCCACTCACGAGCGCTGCGCCCACCCGATATATCGCCTTCGTGGGCCTGACGGCTAGTTAAATGAAGGCGGAGGGGCGGCGCAAGACCCCAATTCGTGACGGCGGTCTCGGAGCGGTGCCCCCTTTCATCCGCTTCAACCTTACCGGATCGCGGCCGCCTGGTCGTCCATCATCGGATCCGATCCCGGCAAAGACCGGCGGCGCGCGAGTTCGGTGGTGACTTCCTTGGCCCGTTCGGGCGTCATCTGCGCCATAATGGCGGCGGCACTGCGTTCCTTCATCGTCTCGATCACGCGCAGAAGGATCGGCATGTCGAGATCATTGAAGATGCGTGCCGCATCTTTTGGCTTCATCGTCGCGTAGATGCTGACAAGCTGGTCGATCCGCGCCTGCTCCTGGGCCGAATGTTCGGCGAGCAGACCCTGAATGACGGTCTCCAGATCCTTCAGTTCCGAAATCCGGGTCTCGATGCGCTGCTCGGCCGCCTGCAACAGCGCGGCGCGATTCCGCAGCTCGCGTTCCATGGCGTCGAGCTCCTCGCGCCGTTCCGCAAGCCGTTGAAGCAGATTGATCTCGGATTGGGTAAACCCGGGTGGGGTGAGACCGGTCGCTGCCTGGGAGGCCATGTCCGGCGCACCGCTGGCCGGTGCCGGACCGGGATCGCCCGAGGGCGACGCGGGTTCGGCCTCGGGTCCAGCCCGGGCGGGCGTGGCCTCCTCGGCGCCCGCCGCCGTCTCCACAGCGAGGGCCTGGGTGCGACCGACCTCGATGGTCCCGACCCACCCGTTCAGATCCTCGTACAGCGTACCGATGCGGACGGACAGCATCAGAACCCCGGCGACGATCACCAGATGCAGCACCCCGACCCGGGGCGACGCCGCGGCCGATGCTTTCGCTCGCCTGCGCCCTTTCGCCATGCCCGCCTGCCTGTCTCATCGTTCGGTGGAGGGCGCCCGGGGTCTCGGAGTCCTGGGACCAGAGGCCCCGAACCCGGGACCGGCCCGGCGCGCCGTCCGATGAGTAGAGCGGAAATCTCTTAAGAAATGCCCAACGGCGCCGCGCTGGCCCCGACTACAGCACCCCGCCGAGCAGCGCCAGACCGGCCACCGAGGTCGCCGCGCCACCGGCACGCACCATCGCCGCACCGGGCTGTTTCGCGACGGTCGTCACGCCCGCCCCGGCCAGGATCCCCACGCCATGGAGAAACGCCGTCGCCGCCATGAACCCGAGGCCGTAGGCCGCACCTGACAGGGTCTCTGGCATCTCGGAGCCATGCGCATGGCCGTGGAACACGGCGAAGATCCCGACCACCGCCGCCGCAACGCCCAACGGGAGGCCGCCGCCCAGCGCGACCATCGCCCCGATCACAACGACGGACAGGGCGATTCCCGTCTCGACATACGGCACCGGCACGCCAAAGACCCCCAGGGCCCCGCCC
Source organism: Roseospira marina (assembly GCF_014197855.1). Taxonomy (GTDB): domain Bacteria; phylum Pseudomonadota; class Alphaproteobacteria; order Rhodospirillales; family Rhodospirillaceae; genus Rhodospira; species Rhodospira marina. The sequence continues at coordinate 156,213 of NZ_JACIGJ010000004.1, read as the reverse complement.
ACCGCCATCATAGCCACGAACGCCAGCGGCACCAACCAGAGGGCGCGCCCGCCCAACCGCCAGGCGAACAAACCGACCGCCACCATGGCGAGGACATGATCCAGGCCCCCGATCGGGTGCAGGGCGCCATGCGCCAAGCCCGATGTGGCCCCCACGCCGGTGTGAGCGAACGCCGGCGTGGCAAAAAGAATCGCCGCGAGAGCAAGGGAGATCCGACGCATGGCATTATCCTCCGAACGTATGGTGTTGATAGGCGTGCCGGCCCCTTGAAATGACAACCAAAGGGATTGCATCTTAAGGTATAACAGCCGGCGCGCGTATTGTGTCCCGATTTTTACATCACGTCGCGCGAAGACCGCAATTGGCGTGTTGACTTCCCGGCTGTAGTCCGGCATCGGGTCGTCCGAGGGGGCGCAGGGCGGCGGCGCGCTGTCGTGCCGAAGCGGTTCGAGCCACAGACGGTCACGATGGTCGAAAACGGGCTGCGTGTCGATGGCAGGCGTTGATTCTTATCAATGCCGGATCATTTCCGGTTCGCCATAGTCTCGCGTCTCTATCCGTCGCCGGTGTCGGTGTCCTGAGTGCCGGTCCCCGCCAATGAATACTCCCTTAGGTGCCACGTTCCCCAACGAATACTCCTATAGTTGAAAAGGATTATGTCGTTTGGCAGTCTGTGCAATGGGCATAAGGCATCGTAATACTTGGGAGTGACGTCGGCCCCGAATGTCTCGAAGGCTTGGATTTTGGAATGGGTTTCTCCTCAAAGACAATGACCGCCGATCAGGCGCTGAATCTCTGGCGGGTCGCAACCGTCGAAGGTGTCCGCCGCGATACGCCGGATCTGTCCTCGCGGCAGATGGCGGTTCTTCTGACGGTGTACCAGACCGCGCCGCCGCACACCGTGCGCGGCTTGGCGCGAACCCTGGAGATTTCAAAGCCCGCCATCACGCGGGCCTTGGACCGGCTCAGCAAGTACGGCCTGCTGACGCGGGAAGTGGACACGACTGATCGCCGCAGCGTGCTCGTGCAGCGTACGCCCGACGGACAGGCCTTCCTGAATGCGCACGCCGCGCTGGTCATTGAGGCCGCCGAGGTCGCTCACACGCCAGACACCGAGAGCACGTCGGTGCCGAATCTCGATCTGGACATGGTGATCGCCTGATCCAAAGGACCAGACGCCCGGACGCTGAGCGGACGCGACCGCGTTCCGCCCGGCGGTCCGTTCGGGCCTGCCCCGAAGTCTGGCCATCCAGCCCCTCCGCCCTTCGTTTGGCCGGAGCAGGGTCTTAGGCGTCTCAAGCCGGAGCCACGGAAGCCCGGCTCGATGCGTGGATCGTAACACGCCCATCCGCACGAGCCGCGGGCCGCCGTATCAACCGCGTAAGGCCTCGGCGTTCTGCATCACCGCCTTGTGGTCCACGAACGCCCCCATCAACAGGCTGGCGGCCATCAGCACCGCAGCCTCATCCCAGCGCGTCAGGTGGGGCGCCTGAAGGGCCTCTCCCCGAAACGCGGCCACCAGGGCGGAAACGATCGCTCCGATCCACACCAGGGACTGAAACGTCGCCAGCATAAGCGTCGGCGGCATCGTCGAGGCAACCAAAAGCGCGAACGCCCCGAACAGACCGAGCCGCAAGAGACTCGCGGTGTTCATCGCGCTGTTGCCACGTCCGTACGGTCCCTTTGGTGTCGCAGGCATGACCGCAACCTCCGGTCTTAGCTCCGGGTGGCACGGCGGCGCGCGGGACCACGCGCCGACCGCCGCCGGCTCGCGGGCCCTGATCCGCGCCCCACATCCGCGACATGGGGCGCGGCTTCGCGCCAGTCAACGCACGACGCGGTCGCGCGCCGCGCGTGGCGCCGTGCGCGCTACAGTTCCGATTTCGCTTTCAGGTCGGCAACGCGGTCTTCGAGAACCTCGTTCAGGCCGCTCAGGCTTCCCGTGTCCTTCAGGACAGAGGCATATTCGGAGCGCCACGTCTGGGACATCCAGATACCTTCCACCGAGATATCGACGATGCGCAGACCGACATCGCGCTTGCGCACCCGCCAGGTCACCACGAACGGGTTGCCATCCCGGCTGCCGATCCGCGTTTCGATGAAATAGCCCTTGTCGGAATCCGGAAGAACGTTGCTGACCTCCAAACGCTGGCCGCCATACTCGTCAAACCGGGAGCCCCAGTTGAAGACGTTGAACTGCTTGAACAGCTCAATGAAACGAGTCTTCTCCGCCTCGGATGCCGACCGCCAGGCGCGACCGACCACGAAACGGCCCACAGCCTCCAGATCGAAGGCGTCTTCCAGAAGGCTTTCGAACTTTGCGATACGCTCTTCTGTGGAAATGTCGGGGGTCAGGATCTCGTCGATCGCACGGTCGGCCACCGCTTTGATGAAGGCGTCCGGCTCGGACGGCAACGTGTCCGCCCGCGCCCCGGTGGCCGACAAGGCGGGCACCGCGAACAGCGCGAGCAGAAGAACGGTCCGCACCACCGCCGCGAGGCGGGGCATATAAGCGAGAGATGTCATGGCAGCAGTCCCTTGATGACGGGCCCGGAGGGCGGGTCCCGGGCCCCGTTTGGCCGCCGTGCAAGATCGGACGTCGTGGCGGTCGCGGGCCCCGGACCGGCACGCCTGATCTGTCCCACGGCATGATCTGGGTCCGGTGCGGCGCGCATGCCGACCGGGACCCGGTATCGCTAGCATGGATCGGGCGCCGACCCAACGCACTTTGCACCCCGTTCCGGTTGCGCCTCGTTTTGACCCCGGAGTTGCCCCGGGGTGAGTCCCGGCCGCGCGCGACCGCGCCGTTTGCATCGCGGGACACACCGTCCTATATTCAGAGCTGCCGGTTCGCCGGCTATGACGCTAAACCCTGTTTGGAATAAGCGTAGTGGACCCGGGGGCAGTACCCGGCGCCTCCACCATTCTGGTGGGACGGGATTCGGAACCGGCCCCGAATCCCGCCGATCTGGGGGCGAAACAGGATCGACACGCGTGGTAAAGAAGCAGGTTGCGTTCGGCATGGCACCACCGTTATCGGGCCAAACGCAATAGTTGCCAACGACAACTATGCTCCGGAAGCTGTCGCCGCGTAATGCGGTGCCGGTAACCGATTTAAGCCCCGGGCGGTAGCACGTTCGGGCGGGGTCCGGGGGGCACCTGGCAACAGAAGCCCCCCATTTCCGTCCCGGGCGGATGACCGACCGGGACCCAGGGCCGCCCGGTCCGGTGGGGCCCTGGCGGGCTGCGCCCGGCCGCTCCGCGTTTGACACACGGGATCTGCGACGTGACCGAGAAAGTGACCTCCTTTCAATATGATCGAATGGTCGAGTCCGCGCTGCGCGGCGTCCTGCGGGATGCATTGCGCGTGGTCGAGGCCCAGGGCGGACTGCCCGGGGAGCACCACTTCTACATCACCTTCGAAACGACGCGACCCGGCGTGGTGATACCTGACCGCCTGCGCGCTCAGCATCCGCAGGACATGACGATCGTGCTCCAGAACCAATTCTGGGATCTGCGGGTGTTCGATGACGCGCTGGAGGTGACCCTTAGCTTTAACCGCAAGCGGGAACGTCTGCGGGTGCCCTTCTCCGCCGTCACCGCCTTCGCGGATCCGCACGCTAGCTTCGGCCTACAGTTCCAGACCGACCTGAGCACCGACAGCGACCTCGACGATCTGGACGACGACGCCGGCGCGGACTGGGATGCGCTGATGGGCGAGGGCGAGACCAATGATGATCGCCGCGGCGCGGCCGGAGGGTCCGACAGCGCCGAGGGCGACGGTGACAGTGAGGGCGCCAACGTGATCGCCCTCGACGCCTTCCGCAAAAAGTAACCGCGCGCGCCCGTTTATCGTTCGCTCATCGTTCCCCGTGGGCCGCGTTCAAAAAACCAAAATCGCCGCGCCGACCATGACCCGTCGGGCGCGAGCCATGCCCGTTCGGAGAGTCCGATGCTCGATGCCGCTTTCGCCGAGGTGTTCCCCGTTGCCGCGGACCACACGCCGTATCGCAAGCTGACCGGTGATTTCGTCTCAGTCGAGTCCTTCCAGGGCCGCGACATCCTGGTGGTCGATCCGGCGGCGCTGACCCTGTTGGCGGAAGAGGCGTTCCGCGACATCTCCCACCTGCTGCGGCCCGGTCATCTGGCGCAGCTTCGCCGCATCATGGACGACCCGGAGGCGTCGGCGAACGACCGCTTCGTGGCACTGGAGTTGCTGAAGAACGCCAACATCTCGGCCGGCATGGCGCTGCCCATGTGCCAGGACACCGGCACGGCGATCATCCTGGGCAAGAAGGGCCAGCGCGTCATCACCGACGCCGACGACGCCCTGGCGCTGTCGGAAGGTGTCGGCAACGCCTACACCAAGCTGAACCTGCGCTATTCGCAGATGTCGCCGCGCACCATGTATGACGAGGTCAACACCGGCAACAATCTGCCGGCGCAGATCGACCTCTACGCCACCGAGGGCGACGCCTACAAATTCCTGTTCATGGCCAAGGGCGGCGGCTCGGCCAACAAGACCTTCCTGTACCAGCAGACCAAGGCGCTGCTGAACCCGAAGAGCCTGATGGCCTTCCTGGAAGAGCACGTGAAGACGCTCGGCACGGCCGCCTGCCCGCCCTATCACCTGTCCATCGTGATCGGCGGCACCTCGGCCGAGGCCAACCTGAAGACGGTCAAGCTGGCCTCCGCCAAGTACCTGGACGGGCTGCCGACCGGCGGCGGCGACCACGGCCACGCCTTCCGCGATACGGAGCTGGAGCAGGCGGTGCTGGAGATGACCCAGCGCCTGAACATCGGCGCCCAGTTCGGCGGCAAGTACTTCTGTCACGACGTGCGCGTGGTGCGGCTGCCGCGCCATGGCGCCTCCTGCCCCGTGGGCATCGGCGTGTCCTGCTCCGCCGACCGTCAGGCGCTGGGCAAGATCACCCGCGACGGTGTGTTCCTGGAGCAGCTGGAGGCCGACCCGGCCAAATACATGCCGGACATCAAGGCGGAGAAGCTGTCCGGTGACGTGGTTTCCATCGACCTGAACCAGCCGATGGCCGAGATCCGCAAGACCCTGAGCCAGTACCCGATCAAGACCCGCGTCAGCCTGACCGGCCCGATGATCGTCGCCCGCGACATCGCCCACGCCAAGCTGAAGGAGCGGCTGGACGCCGGCCAGGGCCTGCCCGACTACATCAAGAACCACCCGGTGTACTACGCCGGCCCGGCCAAGACGCCCGAGGGCATGGCGTCGGGTTCGTTCGGCCCCACCACGGCCGGGCGCATGGACGCCTACGTCGACCAGTTCCAGGCCGCCGGCGGCTCCATGGTGATGATCGCCAAGGGCAATCGCTCCCAGGCCGTCACCGACGCCTGTGCGGCGCACGGCGGGTTCTATCTGGGCTCCGTCGGCGGCGCGGCCGCTGGCTTGGCGCTGAACAGCATCCGCAAGGTCGAGGTGCTGGAATACCCCGAACTCGGCATGGAAGCCGTCTGGCGCATCGAGGTGGAGGATTTCCCGGCCTTCATCATCGTCGACGACAAGGGCAACGACTTCTTCCGCCAGCTTTAGGGAGAAAGGTCCGGCTTTTGGCGGGTTGGCCCGGAAGGGCCGCCCGCCGGGCGATCACCGGGCGGTCACCAGTCCGCCAGGGTCTGGGACAGGTCCACCAACCGCCCGCCCTGCGCCGGAGTTCGCGCCGGATAATAGCGCAAGGTACCCGCCGCCCGGTCGAACTCCGCAAGATAGGCCGCGGGCCATGCGCCGGCCTTCACAAACGGCCGCATCTCGGGCTCCGTCTTGTAGCCGGCAAACTTACGCTTGGCGAACAGGCTGATGCTGTACGCGCCGGCCCAATCCGGGTCGGCGCCCAGGCAGGTCTCGGCCTGGCGCAAAAAGGCCACGACATCCGGCGTCTCGAGCGGCCGATCCTCTGGCCAGACCAAAAACACCCGCGTGTTCACGTCGTCCAGCCGGACGACGGCCTCGGCGCCGTACGCCGCCGTCAAGCACGCGGTCAGATCCGCGGCCTCAAGGTCATCGCAGCCGAACACGGCAATGGAGACCAGAAGCGCCGCCGCCGCACCGCGCACCTGCGCCCACGGGATCCGCCTGTGTCCCCACGCCCCCATCAGGTAAACGCCTCAAACCGCCAGCGACGCGGGCGTTTGTCGGTCACTTCCCCGAAATCGATATCCTTCAGGGTTTCCGTCTTCTTGATGGGAATCGCGGCCGGAAGATTGCCCTGATAGAAGGTCACGGAGGCATCACCGTCCGTCTTGCCCGTCTTGATCTCGATAATAACCCGGGTGTGCCCACCACCCCCGGCCCATTTGCTCATAATAAGATCGCCCGGCTTGGCCTCAGAGACCGCAATCGGCTTTGTATTGTCAATAACGTTCAAGGCACCAAAATTAATATTTACATATGATTTCGCATTCGCGATATCTTTTTGCTTAGCCTTTATTTGGTACTTCTGCCACTTCTTGGACGCGTAGTACTTTATGGTGATGGGTAGCGAATTCTCGTGTGCGAAATCCACGAGGTAGGACAACGCAAGGTCCGCGCAATCGACCTTTACCTTTGTCTTAACAAAGTTATCCTCAATATAGGCCTTGGTTCCGTCATGGTATTTTTTGATGAGCGCCGCTGTCCACATACCCTGCCCCCTTCCGCGTGGTTGCACGCCTCCGGACACCAGACGGCCTCCGTCACGACGGAGCCCCTTCTTCTATTTATAGGGATTTTTACCTCCGCACGCACCCTTTAACACATCCATCGGCCCGCTCCGGCGTGGGCGCCGCAAGGCAACGCATGTGCGTCGCGGCAGCCCCCTACGACCGCCCCCTACCGCCGTCCGAACAGCTTTTCGATATCCGCCAGCCGCAGTTCAACGTAGGTCGGGCGGCCGTGGTTGCACTGGCCAGAATGGGGCGTGGCCTCCATCTGGCGCAGCAGGGCGTCCATCTCGGCCTCGTTCAGGCGCCGCCCGGCCCGCACTGAGCCGTGGCAGGCCATGGTGCCGCACACATCGGCCAAGCGGTCCTTGAGCGCCAGGGTCTGACCCCACTCGGCCAGTTCGTCGGCCAGATCGCGCACCAGGGCGGCGACATCGACCCGGCCGAGCAACGCCGGCACCTCCCGCACCACCACGGCGCCGGGACCGAAGCCCTCGATCACCAGCCCCAGGTCAGCAAACTCGGTCGAGCGTTTCACCAGCCGGGCGGCGGCGGTCTCGTCCAGCTCGACGACTTCGGGCAGCAGCAGGCCTTGGCGGGCGATGCCACCATCAGCCAGTGCGGTCTTCATGCGCTCGTACACGAGCCGTTCATGGGCGGCGTGCTGGTCGACGATCACCAGCCCATCGGCCGTTTCGGCGACGATATAGGTGGTGTGGACCTGCGCCCGCGCCCGCCCCAACGGCAGGTCGGGTTCATCCGCCTGGTGTGCGCTCTCGGGCGCCGGATGCGGCACACCGCCGGACGCCTCGGCAAACCCCGCCTCGCCCGCGTACGACTCACCGGACGCCCCATCTGCGGATGGCGCCTGCCACGCCCGCGCCGTCTCGCGCTCCTGAACCGACGGCCGCACCCCGCCGCGCCACGCTCCGCCGCCCAAAGCCAGGCGCGGCGCGTCACCGGACGCCCCGCGCGGCGCCAATCCGGTCGCCAGGCCGGACGGGGTCGGCGCCTCCGCCACGCCCTCCGGCCGCGCCCGGCCGAGCACACCAGCCGCCACGGTGGTGCTCGCCCGATGCCCCGCCCCCGCCAGCGCGTGGCGGATACCGGACACGATCAGGCCGCGCACCAGGGCAGCATCGCGGAACCGCACTTCGGTCTTGGCCGGATGCACGTTGACGTCCACGGCCGCCGGGTCGAGGTCCAGATACAGGGCCAGCACGGGATGCCGGTCGCGCGCCAGGAAATCCTGATAGGCGCCGCGCACCGCGCCGTGCAGCAGGCGGTCGCGCACCGGGCGGCCGTTGACGAACAGGAACTGGTCCTGCGCCGTGGCCTTGTGGAACGTCGGCAGACCGGCATGCCCGGTCAGGCGGGCGCCCTCCCGCTCCACATCCACCGTCACGCAGTTCTCGGCGAAGTCGCGGCTGAGGATGGCGCCCAGACGCTCCCGCCGGGCCGCGTGAGGATCGTCCAGCAGACCACCGGTCAGGGCCGGCGCCTTCACCAGCGTCCGCGTCCCGTCCGACAGGGTGAAGGCGACCTCCGGATGCGCCATGGCGAGCCGCTTGACGATGTCGACGGCGTGGCCCTGCTCGGTGCGGTCGGCCTTCAGGAATTTCAGCCGGGCCGGCGTGGCGTGGAACAGATCGCGCACCTCCACCCGCGTGCCCGGCGGGTGGGCGGCGGGTTCGACCGCGCCCACAGTGCCGGACTCCACGGCGATGCGCCACGCCTCCTCCGCGCCGGGCGGGCGGCTGGTCAGCGTCAGCCGCGCCACGGAACCGATGGAGGGCAGCGCCTCGCCCCGGAAGCCCAGGGTGCGGATATCGGTCAGGTCGGCATCGTCGGCGAGCTTGCTGGTGCAATGGCGCTCGACGGCGAGGGACAGATCGTCCGGGCCCATGCCCCGGCCGTCGTCCACCACCACGATGAGCGCCTTGCCGCCGGCCGACAGGGTCACATCCACCCGTGTCGCGCCGGCATCGATGGCGTTTTCGACCAGCTCCTTGACCGCGCTGGCCGGCCGCTCCACCACCTCGCCGGCCGCGATGCGGTTGACCAGCGTGGCGGGAAGCGGGCGAATCGCCCGTAGGGACGGGGTCACGAGTTCCGCAGCTCCTTGTATGCGTTGATCAGGCCATTGGTGGAAGCGTCATGACTCATAACGCCTCCATCGCCCTTCAGTTCCGGCAGAATGGCCTTGGCGAGCTGCTTGCCCAGTTCCACGCCCCACTGGTCGAAGCTGTTTACGCCCCAGACGGCGCCCTGGACGAACACCTTGTGCTCGTACAGCGCCACCAGCATGCCCAGGGTGTACGGATCGACGCGCTTGACCAGGATCGAGTTCGTCGGCCGGTCGCCCGGGAACACCTTGTGCGGCAGCAGGGCGTCGATCTCCTCGGCGCTCTTGCCCTGCCCTTCCAGCTCGGCGCGGGCCTCGTCCTCGGTCTTGCCCTTCATCAGGGCCTCGGTCTGGGCGAAGAAGTTCGACAGCAGGATGCGGTGATGTTCGCCCATCGGGTTGTGGCTGATGGCCGGCGCGATGAAGTCGCAGGGGATCAGCCGCGTGCCCTGGTGGATGAGCTGGTAGAAGCTGTGCTGGCCGTTGGTGCCCGGCTCGCCGAAGATCACCGGCCCGGTGTCGCAGGGCACCGGGGTGCCGTCGAGCGTCACGCGCTTGCCGTTGCTCTCCATGTCCACCTGCTGGAAGTGGGCGGCGAAGCGGTGCAGGTACTGGTCGTAGGGCAGCAGGGCGTGGGCGGCGGCGCCGTGGAAGTTGCCGTACCACACCCCCAGCAGGCCGAGAATCGCCGGCATGTTCTCCGCCAAGGGCGCGGTGCGGAAGTGCTCATCCATGGCATGGGCGCCGTCGAGCAGCTCGGTGAAGCGCTCGAACCCGATGGCGAGGACGATCGGCAGCCCGATGGCCGACCACAGGGAATAGCGGCCGCCGACCCAGTCCCAGAAGGCGAACATGTTCGCGGTATCGATGCCGAATGCCGACACGGCCTCGGCATTCGTGGACAGGGCCGCGAAGTGCTTGGCCACCGCGGCCTCGCCCAACGCCGCCGTCAGCCACGCCCGCGCCGTGTGCGCGTTGGTCAGCGTCTCCTGCGTCGTGAAGGTCTTCGAGGCGATCAGGAACAGCGTCGTCTCCGGGTTCAGGCCGCGCAACGTCTCCGCCATATGCGTGCCGTCGACGTTGGAGACGAAATGCGGCCGGATGCGGGCGTGCCAATAGGGCTTCAAGCCCTCCGCCACCATCACCGGCCCCAGGTCGGAACCGCCGATGCCGATGTTGACCACGTCGGTGACCGCCTTGCCGGTGGCGCCGGTCCAGGTGCCGTCGCGCACGGCGTCGGAGAAGACGCGCATCTGCTCGAGCACGCGATTGACCTCCGGCATCACGTCGGCGCCGTCCACCAGGATAGCCCGGTTGGAGCGGTTGCGCAGCGCCACATGCAGCACGGCGCGGCCCTCGGTGCTGTTGATGGCCTGCCCGGCGAACATGGCATCGCGCTTGGCCTCGACCCCGGTCTCGGCGGCCAGATCCCGGAGCAGACCCATGGTCTCGTCGGTGATGCGGTTCTTGGCGTAGTCGAGCAGCAGATCACCGAACCGCAGCGAGAAGCGCTGGAACCGGTCCGGATCGGCCTCGAACAGCGCGCGCATGGTCGTCCCGGCCAGGGCGTCGCGATGGGCGGCCAGAGCCTCCCATGCGGGTGTGCCGGTCGGGGCGGTGGGGAACGACGCAGCGTTGGACGGGGCGGCGGGAGTGCGCGCGCGGGCCATGGGACCTCCAGGCGGCGAGAGGATGGGGCGAAACGGTGTGTTCAGGGGAGGCGATATCGACGGCAGTCTAGCCGGTCTCGCCGCATGAGGGAACCGGGTGGAGCGGACCGGGCGTGCTTGACAGGGCCTGGGTCGCGCAACCAGATCGCAGGGCAACACACGCCGGACACAGCACAGAGAGAGAGACGATGGCCCCCTCGCACAGCACCGCCACGCATACGTCGTCCGTCTCTCACAGCGCCGACATGAACCCGCTGGAGCGGCGGCGCGACGCGCAGATGGATGCCGCGCGCGACCGCCTGCAAGAGCTTCACGACCTGTACGCCCTGGTTCACCTGCTGGTCGACTTCCTGGCCGGCCTGACGTTCACCGTCGGCAGCGTGCTGTTTTTCTGGCCCGCCACGGAAACTCCGGCGATCTGGTTGTTCGTGATCGGCAGCGTGCTGTTCATGGCGAAGCCCACGGTCCGGCTGGTGCACATGCTGCACGACGGGCGCACCCGCCGCTCCCTCGAACGGGCCCTGTCGGACGAAGCCCGGTCCAAGCTGGCCCGGTTTACGCCGCGCGCCCGCACCCTGCGGATGTAGCGCGCCGCGCCCGGAGCCCCGCCCCGACGCATCACATCGATGCCTCACATCGACGCGGCAACGGAGTCCCCCGATGGGGTCGCGCCGCCGTGGACACCCTCGTCCTGGCCCGCATCCTGGCCCGCCGGCAGCGTCACCCGCACGGTGGCGCCGATCCCGTCCGCGCCCGGCTCCGCCGTGATGGTGCCGCCGTTCAGCCGGATCATCTCGGCGCACAAAGGCAGGCCCAGCCCGGTCCCCTTCTCGCCGCCCGTGCCTGGGGTGGTGGTCTTGACGGCCACATTGAACAGGTCGGGAGTCGCGGCGGGATCCAGCCCCACGCCCGTGTCGTTCACGGCGAGCCAGATGGTGTCGCGATCGGGCGCGACGCCCGCGGTGATCCAGATCCGTCCGCCCGTCGGCGTGAACTTGATCGCGTTCGACATCAGGTTGCGCAGCACGGCATGGAGCATATCGGCATCCACGTGCGCCGCGAGGTCGGCAGGAACGTTGACCTCCAGGCCGATCCCCTTGGCCGTCGCGGCGGCGCGGGCCGGCAACAGGGCCTGCGTCACCAGGGGCGCCAAGGGAACATCGCGCGCGCGGGGGGCGGTCGATCCCATTTGAAGGCGCGCCCAGTCGAGAAGCTGTTCCAGCAGGGTGTACAGGTTGCGGGTGCTGTCGTGGATGTGCTGGGCGAAGGCCCGCAACTCGGCCGCTGGTTTGGTCTCTGCGCCCTGCACCAGCAGATCGGTCAGGCCCAGCAGCGCGGTCAGCGGACTGCGCAGATCATGCGCGACAATGCCGAAGAAGCGGTTCTTGGTCGCCACCTCCCGGGACAGGAGCTCACTGGTGGCGGCGTGGGTCGCGGCGAGATCGCTCAGGGCGGCCGCCTGATCTTCCAGTTGCTGGTGCGCGTATTCGAGATCCCGGGCGTAGCGTTCCAACGCCTGACGCTTTCGGATCCGCGCGTCGATGGTGGTGATCAGTCCATGCCAGAGCACCCCACCGTCCGGCAGGCTCTCCGGTGTCGCATGGCCCTCGTACCAGGAGAGCGCCCCCTCGGGCCCGATCACCCGGAACTCCGACCGCCACGTCTCCAGGGTGCGCGCGGAGTGGCGCAGTTCGTCGAGCACACGCGCGCGATCCTCGCGCTGCAGCCGGTCGAACACCATGGCCCCATCGTCCTCGACCGCGTCCGGACTGAGGCCGAACACGTCCTGCAGGCCATCGCTCGCGTAGGGGAAGCGCAGGACGCCGTCGGGCCCCAGGACAACCTGATAGATGACCCCCGGGATCTGGCGCGCCAGCTTCGCCAACAGGTTGCGTTGCGCCTGGATCTCCTGGGCCCGGGCCACGCCCGCGGTCACATCCGTATGGGTGCCCGTCATGCGCAGGGCGGTGCCGTCGGCGTCCCATTCGACCACGCGGCCCCCGTGCCGCACCCAGATATAGTGACCGTCCTTGTGTTGCAACCGGGCCTCAACCTCGTAGATAGGCGTCTGCCCCTCGAGATGGTCGCGGACGTGGCGCTCCACGCGCGCAAGATCGGCGGGATGAATCCGGGACCGCCACTGCCGCCCCGTCACGGGATCCAGCTCCGCCCGGGTGAAGCCGAGCATCTCCGCCCAGCGCGCGTTGACCCGCACGACGTCCCGCGCGATTGACCAATCCCAGGTGCCGGCACCGGTGGCCCAGATCACGTCCTCGGCCCGCGCCCGCTCCCGACTGATAATGAGAAAATTCAGCGCCACCGTCACCAGCGTCAGAAAGGCGATCGCCTCCAGCAGCGCAGCGGCCTGGATCGGTCCGGCCTGCAAGAACGGGCCCACCTCATGGTCATACAGAACCGTCGCGATCGCCCGGCCGACCGAAGCGACGGCGTGCAGCGCGAACGGCAGCGCCGCGATGCCGTCCAGCGCATGATGCCCGGGCCGCCGTACGACATACCGGATCAGGAACCATGCCACGGCCCCGCACATCACGGCCTGCGCCACAGACACCACGACGATCCGCGCGTCGGTGTCGAACGATCCGAAGGTAAAGGCGAGCAGCCCCGCCAATGTGCTCATCAAGACAATGGCGGGCAGCCAGACCCCCGGCCGCCGACCGCAGTACACCTCCACCCCGGCCAGAAACCCCGTCTCCCCGCCGATAATAGCCAGATTGGCCACCACGATGGACAGGGTGTCGGGGGCATGGTTCCGGGCCGCGATCAAGCCGGCGCCGGCGGCAATCAAGAGCCCCGCGGCGCTCCAATACCCGGCCTCCGGCGGCCACGGCGGGCGCCGGAACAGGATGCCCATGCTCCAGGCCAGGATCAGAGCGGCCAGCACGGCGACAATGAGGAGCGTCTGGATGTCCAACATCCTGCCGCCGCCCTCCCTGCGGTGACACGGACACGCGCCCTGTTCGCACGGTCCCGGTCACCTTGCGGACGCAAGGGGTCGCACCGGCACCCCAACCCCGACTATACCCAGGGTGACACAACCGCCTGCAGACGCAATAGCGCATGCGATCCAAATACGCGAAAACCACTCGAAACAGACCAATTAATCGTAGGGGTCGGCGGCGTCGCGCAGGCCATCGCCCAGGAAATTGAACGCCAGAACCGCCACCATCACGGCCAGCATCGGCGTCATCAGCCAGGGATAGAGGACCACGGCCTCGATGTTCTGGGCTTCGGTCAGCATCACACCCCAACTCGTCACCGGAGGCCGCAACCCCAGGCCCAGGAAGGACAGCGCCGTCTCGCCCAGGATCATGCCCGGAATCGACAGCGTGACCGAGGCGATCAGATGGCTGGAGAAGTTCGGCAGCAAATGGCGCCCGATGATGCGGGCCGGCCGCGCGCCGATCAGCTGGGCCGCGGTGACATAGTCTTCCTCGCGCAGCGCAAGCAGCTTGGAGCGCACCGCCCGGGCCAACCCCGGCCAGTCGATCAGACCCAGGATCAGGGTGATGCAGAAAAACACGACGATCGGGCTCCAGGTCACCGGCACGGCGGCGGACAGGGCCATCCACAAGGGCAACTCGGGCAGCGAGCGGAGAATTTCGATCATACGCTGTACGACGGCGTCCACCCAGCCGCCGAAGTAGCCCGCCATGCCGCCCAGCGTCACGCCGATCACGAAGCTGATGGCAATGCCGATCAGCCCCACGGTCATCGACACCCGCGTGCCATGCATCAGCCGCGACGCCATGTCCTGTCCCAGCCGGTCGGTGCCGAGCAGGAACAGCGTGCCGCCCTCCGGTGGACAGACAAGATGCACATTGGCCTCGAACAGACCCCAAAACCGATACGGCAGCCCGGCGCAGAAAAACCGCAGAGGCTGCGGCCGCGTCGTGTCCGGGGCGTATTCGCGTTTCAGCCGAACCATGTCGAGCGTGTAGTCCAGCGGATACACATACGGCCCGATGAACGCACCATCGTGGAACAGGTGCACCGACTGCGGCGGCGCATAGATATGATCGGTGTCGCGACTGCCCAGGGGATAGGGCGCCAACACCTCGGCGAACGCCACGACCAGATAGAGCAGGATCAGCACCACCCCGCTGCCCACCGCCAGCTTGTGGCGGCGCAGCTTCCACCAGACCAGACGCCAATAGCCCGCCATCATCTCGCGCTGGCGCGCCGGCGGCAGCACCTCCTCGGCGGCCGGATCGAACGGTTCCGGGCAGACAAAGTGGCGATCCGGGCGGTCGGGATCCAGCGCGTGCACAATGGGCGGATTGGCCTCGCTCATTTCGCCAGTCCCCCGCCCAGACGGATGCGGGGGTCCAGGACCGCCAGCAGCACGTCGGACACGAACTGCCCCACCACCGTCAGCAGGGCCAGAAACATGAGCATGGCCCCCGCCACGTAGTAGTCCTGCGCGGCCAACGCCCGCAGCAAAAGTGGTCCCGTGGTCGGCAGGCTCATAATCGCCGAGACGATCACCGAGCCCGACACGAGTTGCGGCAGCAGGTTGCCGATGTCCGCGACGAACGGGTTCAGCGCCATGCGGAGGGGGTATTTGACCAGCAGGCGGGTGGGCGGCAGCCCCTTGGCGCGCCCGGTGGTCACGTACGGTCGGTTCAACTCGTCCAGCAGGTTGGCCCGCAACCGGCGGATCATGGCGGCGGTGCCGGCGGTCCCGATCACCACCACCGGCACCCACAGGTGCTCGATAACCGACAGAACCTTGCCCACGCCCCACGGCGCGTCGAGGTAGGACGGGTCCATCAGCCCCCCAATGGAGGTGCCGAACCAGCGGTTGGCGAGGTACAGCAGGATCAGCGCCAGCAGGAAGTTCGGCGTCGCAAGTCCAAGGAACCCGATGAACGTCAGGCCGTAGTCCCCAATCGAATAGCGGTGCGTGGCGGTATACAAGCCGATCGGGAAGGCGACGATATACACGAACAGGACAGTGGCGGCATTGACCACCAGCGTTAATATGAAAACGTCTCCTATTAACGCTTCGACCGGAACGTCGTGTTCGAATGAATATCCCAGATCGCCCACCAAAAGACCACCGGCCCACACAAAATACTGCTGCACCAGAGTCTTGTCGAGACCATACTGCTCCCGCATATAGTCGATGCGCTCCTGCGGCACCATCTCGCCCTGCGCCCGCAGTTCTTCAATATACGTCGTCAGATAGTCGCCAGGCGGAAGCTGGATAATCACGAACACCAGCACGCTGGTGACGGTCAGCGTCAGCACCATCAGACCGAGGCGTCGGATCAGATAGGGTCCCACGGCGGACTTCCCCCTTCTCGCCTAACCGGGTTCGTCCGACGCGGTATTGGTCGCCGCCGCGGACTCGGGGGGCGCCAGGAACAGCGTATCCATCCCGTATATGCCGAAGTGCGCGCCCGGCTCCCAGGTGTACAGCGCTTCGGCCGGCAGATTGCGCAGCGCGCGGGCATGCACGACCGGTTGGTTGCCACCGGATACCACACCGATGCTGAACTGGTTCTCGGCATGCAGAGCCAGGATTTCCTTCCAAATCGCAACCTGCTCCGCCCGGCTGGTCGACAGCATCCAGGCGTCGTACAGCTCCATCAGGCGTTCGCCGGCCGGCATATCGACGGCTTCGCCGGCCTCGCCCCGGGTTTCATGGTACTGGCCCCATTGGGACCATTGCCACATGTCCTGCGCCACCGGAACCAGCTCGCTCGGCGGCATTTCCGGAGTGGCGAGCCCATTGTTGAGCCCGTACGCCGCCACCATCACCGACGATCCGGCGTACACCCGCCGCTTCAGCACCTCGCGAGAAAAGGTGCGGATGTACATTCGGATGCCCAGCGCCGCCCAATGGTCCTGAATCAGCCGCAGAGCATCGAGGCGGGCCCGATCCTCGCCGTCCTCCTCCACGATCAACTCCATCGGCCGCCCGTCGGGCAGCAGCCGTGTCCCCCGCGAATCGCGCGTGTCCAGCCCCACGCTATCCAGCAGCGCGTTGGCGCGGGCGGGGTCGTAGTCGGTGTAGCGCCGGGAGATGTCGGGGACGTACAGCGGACTTTCGGGCAGCAGGGTGTTGTTCGCCTCCAGGCCGAGCCCGAAAAAGACCACCTGGTTGACCTCATGGCGGTCGATGGCCAGGGACAGGGCGCGCCGTACGTCCGCCTGCCGCAGCACCGCCCGCCAGACGGGATCGTTGGTGGTCAGGTTGGGATACAGCGCCACGCTGGAGCCCTGCCCCTCCCGCCAGAGCGACACCACCGGGCCCCCGCGCTGCTGCGCCGCCTTCAGGACGGTGTAGTTGTCGAAGCCCAGGTAGCGGGACTGAAGGTCCGTTTCCCCGGCCGCGGTCTTGGCCGGCACCAGCTTGGCATCGGTGATGTCCAGAACGACCCGGTCCAGATAGGGCAGTTGTTGACCGGACGTGTCCACACGGTGAAAGTATGGGTTGCGTTGGAACACATACCGCTGCGCCGGTGGCTCGGTCGTGATACGCCACGGGTCGAGCGTCGGCAGATCCGGGTTCGTGTTGCGATACCAGCGGTCCTTGGTGAAATGCAGCGCCCGCCAGTCGCGCGCATCCTCGTCCTTGATCCGCTTGGCCAGGGCCTCGGGATCAGCGTAATCCGCGTGGAATTGCCGCAGATAGTGGGCGGGCCGGAAAATCTCCAGCGGCCGCGCCCCGGCCAGGGCGGGCAGAAACAGGGGATTGGGCTCGACCCAGGTGTAGCGGATGGACCGCGGTCCAAGCACCTCCACCGTCGGCGGGGCGCCGTGCGGGACCATTTCCGGCGGCGGACCACCGGGGGACAAGACCGGATTGAGGGCCATGTCCTCCCACCAATAGCGGAAATCCTCGGTGGTGAAGGGGTGGCCGTCGGACCAGCGATGGCCGGGGCGAAGGTAAAGGGTGAAGATGCGCCCCTCCTCCACCGTCACGTCGCGCAGAATGTCCGGCACCAACTCCAGATCCGGCGTGTAGCAGACCAGCCGGCTGTAGCCGTAGACCGTCATCAGGCGGATGTCCTTGTCGCGCGCCATCAGGGTCGCGATCGACCCGCCCGGGCGCCCCACCGTCTTGCCCTGCGACGCCAGATTGATGACGCGCGGCGTGTCAGGCAATCGCTGCGCCATCGGCGGCAGGGCGCCTGCGGCAACGGCATCGGCCAGAATTGGCGGCTCGACCGGCGCAGCCCGGGCGGCCGTCAGGCCCCCGACGAGACCCAGCGCCAGCAGCACAACCGCCAGGATCACGCCAGTCGCCCAAACCGGCGCGGATTGCCTGTGTGGCGCGGTCCTCATGTCTCCTCCCCCACGGCGACGAGGTGCCCCTCGCCCAGATCGTGCCACCGGGTCGCCCCGTCCGCCCCCGGCGCATAGGGCGCCGGCCAGGCCGCGGGATCGGAAGCACGCGCGGCCCCCAACACCTCCGGCCGGACGAACAGGCCCGGCTCCGGTTCCGGCACGGCGGCGAGAAGCGCCTGCGTATAGGGATGCCGGGCCTCGGCCACCAACCGCTCGGCCGGCGCGGCCTCAACCAGCCGGCCGGCGCACATTACCACGATGGTGTCTGCGACATGCCGGACCACGGCCAGATTGTGCGACACGAACAGCATGGTCAGGCCGAGCACGGCGCGCAGGTCCCCCAGCAGGTTGAGAATCTGGGCCTGCACCGACACGTCAAGCGCGGACACCGGCTCATCGCACAGCAGCAGGCGCGGCCCCAGCGCCAACGCCCGCGCGATGCTGAGCCTCTGCCGTTGCCCGCCGGAAAAGCTGTGCGGATGGCGGGCCATGACGCGGCGGTCCAACCCGACGACCCGCAGCAGTTCGGCGGCGCGGTCGGCGCGCTCGGTCGGCGTGCCGATACCGTGGACGAGCAGCGGCTCGGTCAGGATCTCGCGCACCGTCATGCGCGGATTGAGACTGCCGAACGGGTCCTGAAAGACGTACTGGGCTTCGCGGCGGTAGCGGGTCAGCCGGCCCCGGTCCATGTGGGCGACGTCGGCCGGGCCGTCGCCGGCGTCGAACAGCACCCGGCCCTCCGTCGGCCGGAGGGCACCGGTGATGAGTCGCATCAGCGTGGTCTTGCCGCAGCCGCTCTCCCCCACCAACCCGAGGCAGGTCCCCGCGTGCACTTCGAGGTTCACCCCCCGCACGGCGTGGACCGTGCCCCCCTGACGCCGGAACAGGCCGCCCTGGCGCAGGGGAAAGCTCTTCTCCACCGCCTCCAGCCGCAGCATCACCGGGTCCGCCCGCGCGGCGTCCGGGGCGATTTGCTGCCGCAGGGCGTACAACCGCGCCGGTTCCACCGGAATGTCGCGCAGCGGGGTCAGACGCTCGGGCACATCCCCCCGCAAGCGGGGCACCGCGCCCATCAGGGCCTTAAGGTAGGGATGGGCCGGGGCCTGGAACAGCGTCTGCACCGGCCCCGCCTCCTTCACGCGCCCCCGATGCAGCACCACCATGTGCTCCGCCATATGCGCCACCACACCCAGATCATGGGTGATGAGCAGCACCGACAGCCCGGTGTCACGCCGCAAAGCGTCGATCAGCGCCAGGATCTCCGCCTGCGTGGTCACGTCCAGCGCGGTGGTGGGCTCGTCGGCGATCAGGATGTCCGGTTCGCAGGCCAGCGCCATCGCGATCATGGCGCGCTGGCGCAAACCGCCCGACAGCTCGAACGGGTACATTCGCGCCGCTGCGATTGGATCGGGAAAGCGCGCCCGCGCCAGCAGATCCGGCACCGCCGCGTCGGCCTGACGCCGGGTGAGCCCCTTGTGCAACCGCAAGGGCTCGCCGACCTGATCGCCGATGGAATGCAGCGGCGACAGGGCCGACATCGGCTCCTGAAAGATGGTCGCCACGCGGGCGCCGCGCAGGGCGAGCATGGCCCGGCTGTCCCGCCCCAGGCCGGTGATGTCCACCGCGGGCTCCCCCGCACGCCCCGGCCCGAGGGTCACCCGTCCCCCCACCACCGTCGCGGTTCGGGGCAGGATCCCCTGGACACATTGGGCGATGGTGGACTTGCCGGACCCGGACTCCCCAACCAGAGCGAAGCAGCCGCCGCGCCGCAGGCTGAACCCGACGCCGTCCACGGCGCGCAACAAGCCAGTCGGCAGGCGAAAGTCGATCGTCAGATCCTGGACCCGAAGGACCGGCGCGTCCGGCTCGACCTCCGGCTCCGCGCGGGTGGGTCGGGCGACAGCGGGGGACCTCACGATGGCGCGCCCTCCGCGATCAACGCCGAGGCCTCCGCCCACCGCACGCTGGGGTGCCGCAAGCGGGGCAGCAGGTCCGCCAGGAACGCCCACAGATCATCCCCATGCACCCGGTGATGGGTTAGCAGCCCGACCGGCTCCGCCGGGTCCTGCGGCACACCGGCCTCATCCCGCCCGAGCCGGCGGGCCGCCAACGCACCGACCAAGCGCCGGACCGCCTTGTCGACGCCGATAAATTCGGCGTCCGGACGCCAGCGCAACAGGTCCACGTGAGTGTTCACGATTGCCACTGGCGCGGACGGCCAGGTGGCCCGCGAACCATGCACCGACAAGGCCGACAGCCCCACCGTCGGCAGCACGCTCGGCACATCGGGGCCAACCTTGTTGAACGGGGCCACCAGCATGGGCACGGCGCCCTCAACGCCGAACACATCGGTCATGCGGCACCAGCCCTCGGCGAGGGCCGCCATGCAGGCCGCCAAGGGGCGGGATGCCGGAAACTCGCTCGCGCCGCCGTCCTGCGGACCAGCGTGGTTCGCATGGGACAGCCCGTGCTGGGCCACACTGACGCCGGACTGGTCCGCCACCCACCGCGCCAGGACGGGCTCGACCTCGGCGGGAATCACCGCCAGGGTCACGGGGGCCTCGTGTGTCGCCGACAGGCGCGCCATATGCTCCAGGGCCGGCGTCACGGAGACGGCGTCATCGTCCCGCCACCACAGCGTGACGGTCCGTCCGGCCGCGCTCCAGGCCCTTAATTCCGCATCCAGCGGGTCCCACACCGACATGTTCATACGCAATCCGCAGCGGCAAAATCGGGAAACAGAGTTACCCTAGCAGAGCTTCCCGTGCACGAGCCACACCGTCCAGCGCAATCGTCATTCGCGCGCAATGATGCGCCACGGCGTCGCCCAACACCGCCGTGACGGCCTGAGCCAGCGTCCCCGGACACAGCTCTCCGGAAGAGACAACGCGCGCCCGACCCAAACGTTCCAACGCGGCGGCCCGATCGCGTTGTTCCGACTCGCGCCCCTCGCCCCAGGGCACGAGCACGGCCGGCACCCCGGCCGCCAGAACCTCCGCCACGGTATTGTAGCCCGCCTGCGACACCGACAGCACGGCCCGACCGAGCATCGCCCGGAAGTCCGGACGGACCCACTCCACCCGCGCCCCGGGCGCGGCGGCCGCGCACAACCGATCCCGCGCGTCCGGTCCCTGGTTGCGCCCGACCAGCACCCGCCAACGGCGGTCCCGCGCCCGACCCGTGCACAAGGGCGGGGCCGCCACCGCGGCCGCCATCAAGGCCGCGCCCATCGCGCCGCCGCCGGCGGAGACCAGAATCTCGTCCGTTCCGTCCGTCCCGTCCGCCGCGCCGGCGGGTTCGACGACGTAGCCGGTGTGCACGAGCGGCGGCCGCAGCTCATCAACCAGGGGGAATGTCGCGCCGAACGGAATCAGGGTGGGATCGCCGTGTACCAGGATCAGGTCGAAGCGCGCGTTGGCCGCGTCACGCATCCGCTCCGCCCAGCCCGGCTTGGTCTTGCGCACCAGAATATCGCGGACCGAGCACGCCACCCGCACCTCGGGTCGCCGTGCCCGCGCCCGGTCGATCAGGGCGTCGATCTCCGCCGCAAAGGCGCGCCGCCCGAACGGATACATCTCCACGACCAGCAGCGCCGGCCGCAGCGCGTCCACCAGCCCGGCCAGATGCGCCGCCCGCGCCTGCCACAGCATCGGCGAGACCGGCGCGCCCTCCGCGTCCACAAGCGCGGTGAAGTCGAACCCGGCGGCGGCGAGGGAGGGGAGTTGTTCCACACGCACCGGCCGCGCCGGATCGGGCGGCAGCAGGTGCGGCACCGGCCGCCCGCCGGAGACCAGCACGACCTCCCGGCCGCACCCTGCCAGCCCGCGCGCCAGCGCCGCCATGCGGTTGAGATGCCCCACACCCATCACATGCTGCACGTACAGCAGCACAGGCCCCTCAGCCAGCGGGGGACGCGGGGTGGAGCTCATGGCGCCGAAACCTCCTCCATCACGCCACCGAAGCGCGCGTGAAACAGAGCCGAGGCCGGCGGCAGCGGGCCGTCCACCGTATCCAGGCGCGCCATGATGTGCTGCTCCGCCAGCGCCCCCGTCGCGCGGTAGATGCTTCGGCACAGGCGCCGCGCCGCCAGCCCCGGCCAGTCCGGCGGCAACACCTCGACCGGCAGCAGGGGGTCGCGCAACAGGACGCGGCGGTAATCGTGGATCAGCAGGGTGCGGACCAGAAACGCCTGCTCGGGCGTGCAGGCCGATCCAACGACCTCCAGCGCGCGCCAGACTGGCCGGAAGCGGTCCAGGAAGCGCCCGTAGTCGGCGCCCAGCGTGTTCAGATCCCAACAGCTCTTCACCAGGGCGACGCGAGCCGCCGGATCGGTCAGCGGATGGCCCTCCCCGCGCAGCACCACAACACGGTCCGCCACCCCATGGGCGTCCAGGGTCTGGCGCAGGCTGTCCTCCGCCACGCCGGGGTGCGCCAGGACGGAGGGCGCCACATTGCCGAAGCCCTGCCACAACAGATCACGGCGCAGCGCTTCCCGCGCATCCGGGTCCAGCGGCATCGCGTTGGTGAACACCAGCAGCCACCCGCCGTCCCAGGGCGGTTGGTCGATCGCATAGATGCGCTGGTGCGCGCGCTCGAACCGACGGAGTCCCTCGGTCGTCAGGCTGTAGTAGCTGCGCCGCCCGACCGGCTGAGGCCTCAGCCACGCATCGCGGGTGAGGCGAAACACGGCCGTCCGTACCATGCGCTCCGACAGTCCCAGTGGCGCCACCAGCCGGATCAGGCTGCCCAGCCACGTGCTGCCCCCATGCGGCAGGATGCTGTCCCCGTAAATCGTGACGATGAGCGACTTCGCGCGAAGGGGCACCGCCTCCCGCAGGCGGCCGATCTGGTCGTCCAGGCGATGGGCCCGGGGCATGATGAAACCTCGCGTGACGGGACCGGTCCCGTGGACCACGAGCCGGCCGAACCAATGGCGTGAAAGCGTCCGACAGAAAGGGCGCGATGGGTGTGGGACCGTTCGGAGGGCACCCGGCCGACGCGCCCCCTAGATTACACGTATGGGCGCGAAGACAACACGGTCCGCACAACATCGCCCCATCCGACACACCCCCGCAGACACGGGAACAGCGTGTTGCCGACCGAAAGCACCGCCCGGATGGGGCCGTCGGGCTGCGGTCGGTCGGCTGCCGTCAGCCGGAGCGATCGAATCAGGCGACGAGACCGCCTGGGGGCGGAAAACCGCCGTCGCCGTCACCAGCGACCGCCGGCACGGGCTTCAGGAAGTCCTCGCCCGGATGCAGCGACAGGCCGCCCGCGAGTCCGAACGCGGACAGGCTGCTGTCCACGATGGCCTGAAGATCACGGCGCATCGCCTCCGGCAGGGGCCGGTCGGTGCGCAGGATCAAGTGAAGCCGCCGGGCGCGGCTTTGCATCAAGCCGTCGATCTGAAGGCGGCCCAGGGCGGACAGCGTGACGTCGACCAGAAAGCGCTGGCCGGGATCGCCCTGCCCCGGGTCGTCGTCCCCCTCGCCCTCGCCGTTCGCATCGCCGCGCCCACCCGGCACCCGTACGATCAAGGTGATCGGCGCGATCTCCGCCTGATCGGCGAACGGCAGGGTCATGGCGCGCCATTCGCCGCCGGGACTTTCCCGCACCCGGCCCGCAAGGTCGGACAGATCGCTCTTCAAGGCACCCGCCAGCCGCGCGCCGGCGGGACCCGACCGCTCCAGAGCGCCAACCGCCCCCTCGCCCGGCCATTGACGCAGATCGCCACCGGCCCGCAGCGCCCCGGCTAGGCTGGCGACCGCGAAGGCCAGTTGGGGCCCGGGCCGCGGGATCGCCGCCTCCAGCGCCCGCGCCGCCGCCGGGTCCACCCGGTTGAGAGTCTCCACGGCCTCGGTCCAAACCGGCCAGCCCGCCAAGCCGCCCTGGGGCACGGCCGGTCCCGCCGCCGCCGCTCCCGGCGCACCGGACGCGGGCGGCGTGGTCGCCAGAACCGACAGCGTAACCTGACTGCCCGGCGGCGCATCGAGCCGCACGGGCAGCGCCAGAGTGCCCACCCCGGTGGTCAGCACACTTTGCCCGGCCGGGGCGCCCGGCATCACCGTCCCGGTCAGCGTGGTCGGCTGTGCGGGTGTCGGGGACGCTGTCGGGACAGGCCCAGCCGTCACGCCCGTGGTGGCGGAACCGGCGTTGCCCGCCGCCAGCGCCGACGTCGCCGTCCCGGCCACGCGCGAGACAAGCGCCGAGACCGATCCGAGCACGCGGCCGGACGACCCCGGGGCGGCGACGCCGTCGGCCGCACCCGCCGGCCCGGACGCGGCGCCGGAGGACGAGCCCGATGACACCAGGGACGGGGACGAGGGCGCCCCCAACGGCGGCCCCCCGCTCACACCGCCCGAACCCGCGTTCGCGCCGGAGACGCCACCGCCGGGGACCGCCGCTTGCGGCGTTCCCGAAGGCCGTATCCCCATCACCTGCACAGACATCCGTGTGCCGAGAGGCAGGGGCTCGCCCATGCCGCCCCCCCCGACCGGCGCACCCGACCATCCCGGCCGCGCGGCCCCGTGCACCACCGTGGCCGTGATGGCCCCCCGTGCCGCCCCATCGGCTCGCCCCAGAATCGCCCCAGGCCTGTGGGCGTCGCCTCCCGCCGCCAGGCCGGGCGGCCCGCCGGCCCGCCCGGTAGCCGCACCGCTCATCCCCGGACCACCGGGCACGCCACCGACCGGTCCGAGCACCCGAAAGACCGCAAGGTCGCGCCCGATGGACTGGACCCGCAGGCTCAGCACCATGCCTTCCGGCAACGCCGCAGCCGCCGTGGCGCCGAGACGTCCGGTCAGCGGTCCCAAGGGGGTATCGAGTACGATCGGCTGGCCCGCCCGGGCCGTCTGGGTCACGGTGGCGGTCAACACCGCCTCCGCCGGCAGCGCCGCCACGGCGGGCGGCGCCTGCGCCACACTCACGCTGACGGTCACCGGCGCAACCGCCGGTGCCGGCGGGGTGGCCGGCATCGGCGGAACCGGAGGCGGCACCATCGACATGCGCGGGTTTCCTTCCGGAGAGAAGACGGAACGGCGGCGACGCCGCGCCGACTCAATCGGCGAGAAGACGCTCCGCCAGCGCCTCGACATCGAGCGCGGCTTCGCTGTTGGGATAGCGCGTCAGCAACGGGGTCTGATTGCGGATCGATTCCCGCACCCGGGTGTCCCGGCGCACCACCCCGGCCAGCGGCGGCGCAATCCGGAGGAACCCCTGACACGCCTTGAGGAGCGTGCTGTAGGTCCGCTCGCCCTCTCGTGTCGAGTTGGCGGCGTTGACCACGACACGGATGTCCGTATCCGGCCGCTCGATCGCCGTGATCTTGATGAAGGCGTAAGCGTCGGTCAGCGCGGTCGGCTCGTCCGACGTCACCACCAGAATGGTGCTGGCCGTGCGCGCCAACTGGCGCACCGCCTTCTCGACACCGGCCCCCAGATCCAGGATGACCCGGTCATAGCCCCGCGCCATCAGCAACAGATCGTCGGCCACGAGTTGCAGGCGACTGGGCGGAATGTTGGCGAGGCTGCCCGAGCCGGAGCGACCGGCCACGACGTCGAACCCGCCCGCCGAAAAGCGCGTGGCCGCCTGATTCAGCGTCAGCTTGCCGGCCACCACGCTGCCGAGATCCCGATCCGGCATCAGGCCCAACTGAATGTCGATATTGGCGAGCCCCAGATCCCCATCGAACAGCAACACGTTCAGCCCACGCTTGGACAGAGCGTGGCTCAGGGTGATGGCGAACCAGGTTTTGCCGACCCCTCCTTTCCCGGACGCAACGGCCATCACGTGTCCCTCGGTCGCGGGCACGGGGGCACGGGGGGCCATGGCGGGGTCGAGTGTTGTCATCGGGCGGCCTCGGCAACGGAGGGGACTGCGGCGTCCGTCTCGCCAACGGCGGATGTGGAGACCGGGGCCGCCGGACGGGTCTCGCGGCTCGGTCGGGGCAGAATCAGGCGGGCGAGCGACTGGGGATGGATAGGAATCAACCCATTCGCCACATGCGGGCTGATTGTGACCTCACTGAACATCAACTGTCCCTGGTCCGCGGCCGCAAGAATACCACCAAGACGTCTAGCCATGTCGAGCCGTGTTGCGAGCAGGCGGGTCGCCCCGACCTTGGCGAAGCTCTCCCCAGCTTCGGCTCCCTCCATCGGATCGATGCCGGCCGCCAGCACCAGGATGGGTTCGACGTCGGCGGCCTCAATCAACTCCTTCAAAAAGGCGGTGTCATGGCGCGAAAAGGGATTGATGCCCGGGCTGTCGATAAACACGAGGTCATGCACCCCGACGCTGTCTTCCACCAACGCGCGCAGCGACTCGGGTCCGCGCGCCCGCTTCAGATCGACTTCGAGAATCCGGGTGAAAGCGGCGAGTTGGGCCATCGCGCCGGCCCGGACGGAATCGGCGCTGATGACCCCGACCGGGCGGTTGGACAGGCGGGCGCGTGCGGCCAGCTTGGCCACGGAGATCGTCTTGCCCACGCCGGGCGGACCGCAGATGAGGAAGGGGCGCGGGGATTTGCGCTCCGGCAGAGGCGCGAACGGGAAGATGGCATCCAAGGCGGCGGCACAGGCGCCGACGCCGTCCAGGGCCTCGGTCTCGGCGCTGTGGACCAGGGTCAGGATACGGTCGGCCAGACGCACGGGCACGCCATGATACGACAGCGCGGCCTCGACCTCGACGACCCGCGGGTCGTCCTCAGCCGCGCGGGCCTGACCAAACTCCTCGGCCAGGGCCGTTCGCAGATCGCCGTCGTTGTCGGGGACCTCGATCGCCGCAGTGATGCGGATCCCCCCGTCGCCCGCCGCCCGCTGCGTGGAGACGATAACCGCGTCGTCCCCCAATTCCTGGCGGATCAACGCCATGGCCTCGGCCATGCTGGGCGCGGAGTAGCATTTGAGCCGCATCGACCGGCAAGTCCTTAGGCATCCGGCCAGCCCCGGCCGGGACGGTCACGGAGCGGGGCGACCGGGACGCGCGACGGTATGCCTCGCCCGCCCAGATCACCATTGTTGGGGAAGCATAACGGCGCGTGTCTTAAATCTGTCCTAACGTCTTGATTCGGGCCTTGGGATGGATCTCGTTCTGGGACAGCACGGTTGTGGTGGGGCGGAACCGTTCAATGATTGAGCGCACGTACGGACGAATTCCAGGGCTGGTCAGCAGCGCCGGCGACTCGCCCTGCATCGCGAAGCGTTCGAACGTCTGCCGCACCAGCAGGATGAACTCCTGAAGCTTCGACGGCGGCATGGACAATTGGCGTTCCTCACCTTGCCCCACCAGGGCCTGGGCGAACTCCTGCTCCCACTGGGCGGACAGCGGCACCAGTGCCACCACCCCGTCCGCGTTGATGTTCTGATCGCACAAC
Organism: Roseospira marina; assembly: GCF_014197855.1. Lineage (GTDB taxonomy): Bacteria > Pseudomonadota > Alphaproteobacteria > Rhodospirillales > Rhodospirillaceae > Rhodospira > Rhodospira marina. The sequence continues at coordinate 129,062 of NZ_JACIGJ010000004.1, read as the reverse complement.
TGGCGCGCAAGCCGGGCGCGGACATGCTCGGTGACCAGCAGGATGTTGCGGGTCGAGGCGGTGGCCTCGCTGATGCCCTCCAGGATGGTGGACAGGTCGCGCACCGAGACCCGCTCGTTCAGCAGGTTCTGGAGCACGCGCTGGACCCCGCTCATGGAGATCTGGTTCGGGATCAGGTCGGAAACGAGCTTCTGGTGCTCCCGCTCCAGCTCGTCGAGCAGCTTCTGCGTCTCCGCGAAGGACAGCAGGTCCGCCATGTTGTCCTTCACCACCTCGGTCAGGTGGGTGGTGATGACCGTGGGCGGATCGACCACGGTATAGCCGCGGAACATCGCCTCCTCGCGGTTGGACACGTCGGACCAGACCGCCGGCAGGCCGAACGTGGGCTCGGTCGTCTTCTCGCCCGGCAAGGTGATATCCTCGCCGCGCGGATCCATGACCAACAGCATGTTCGGCCGCAGTTCGCCGCGCCCGGCCTCCACCTCCTTGATGTAGAGCACGTAGGTGTTGGCACCGAGTTGCATGTTGTCCTGGATGCGCACCGAGGGCATGACGAAGCCCATTTCCATCGCCAGCGACCGGCGCAGCGCCTTGATCTGGTCGGTCAGGCGGGTGCTTCCGGGACTGTTGATGAGGGACAGCAAGCCGTAGCCCAGCTCCAGCCGCACCAGATCGATTTTCAGCGCCGACGAGATCGGCTCCTCGGCGACCGGCGCGGCCGGCTCCGGACGCTCCGCCTCCGCCGCCACCTGCGCCTGCCGGCGGTTGCGCTGGTCCAGCCACAGGGCCGCCCCGCCCGCCGCCAGCGCCAGCAACGTGAAGGGCAGGAACGGCGTGCCCGGCAGCAACGCCAGCGCCAGCGCCAGGATGGCGCTCATCCCCAGGGCGCGCGGATAGGCCGTAAACTGGTCGACCAGCGTGGTCTCGGCGCTTTCCTTCAGGCCGCCCTTCGCGACCATGATGCCGGCACCGACCGAGACGATCAGCGCCGGAATCTGCGAAACCAGACCGTCGCCCACGGTCAGCCGGGTGTAGATGTTGGCCGCCTCGGCAAAGGTGAGGCCGCCCTGAACCATGCCGATGACCATGCCGCCGATGATGTTGATGGCGGTGATGAGAATGCCGGCGACGGCGTCCCCGCGCACGAACTTGGACGCACCGTCCATGGCGCCGAAGAAGTCCGCCTCCTTCTGCATCTCCTCGCGGCGCGCGCGGGCCTCGTCCTCCGTGATGAGGCCCGTGGACAGGTCGGCGTCGATCGCCATCTGCTTGCCGGGCATGGCATCCAGGGTGAACCGGGCCGACACCTCGGCGATACGGGTCGCGCCCTTGGTGATGACCATGAAGTTGACCAGCACCAGGATCGCGAACACGATCACGCCGATCACGAAATTGCCGCCCATGATGAAGCCGCCGAAAGCCTCGATGACCTCACCGGCGGCGTCCGGCCCCTCGTGCCCATTCGCAAGAATCAGGCGGGTCGAGGCCAGATTCAGGGCCAACCGCAGCAGCGTCGCGATCAGCAGGACCATGGGGAACGAATTGAACTCCATGGACTTGCGCACGTAGATGACGGTCATCAGCACCAGGGTGGAGAACGTCAGCGACAACGCCAGCATGATGTCGAGCAGCCAGGGCGGCATCGGCATGATGAGGACGACCAGGATCGCCACGACGCCGAACGCCAGGCCGACCTCGCCCCGGACCGCGATCTCGGTCAGGCGTCGCCCCAACCCGCCGAGGTCGAACCCCGCGCCGCCCGCGGCCGGCGCGTCTCCCTCGGTACGAGCCGCCACCGCGCGCCCCTGTGTATTCGTGTCCTCGGCCATCGCCGTTATCTCTCGCGTCGCGTTGCGTGTCGTGTCCCGCGTCTAAACCACCCGCTCAGGGCACCGCCGGACTCTCGTTGCCGCCCGGGGCTGGGACCGTCACGCCCTCGTCGGCGTACTGCCGCAGCTTGTTGCGCAGGGTCCGGATGGAGATCCCCAGAATCGTCGCAGCATGGGTGCGGTTACCCAGGCAGTGGCGCAGCGTGTCGATGATCAAGTCGCGCTCCACATCCGCCACGGTGCGCCCGACCAACCCGGCCGTGCCGCCGCCGGCCAAAGCCGCGGCCTCCTGGCTGGCGCCCCCAGCACCGGCACCAGCACTGAGCGGCGCGCCATCGGTGTCCAGGAAGACCGCCTCCGGCCCGATCTCGTCGCCGACCGCCAGCAGAACGGCCCGGTGCAGGGTGTTTTCCAGCTCACGCACGTTGCCGGGCCAGCTATGGGCGCGCAGGGCGGCGCGCGCGGCGGTCGCCAGCGGGCGCGCCGGCACCTGGTTGGCGTCCGCGAACTTGCGCGCGAAGTGCTCGGCCAGCAGATCGATATCCAGCGGGCGCTGGCGCAGCGGCGGCAGAGCCAGGGTGATGACGTTCAGGCGGAACAGCAGGTCCTCGCGGAAGCGCCCGGCCGTGACCTCGGCACGCAGGTCACGGTTCGACGTCGCAACGATGCGCGTGTTCACCTTGACCGGCTGCTTGCCGCCGATGCGGTCGATCTCGCGTTCCTGGATGACGCGCAGCAACTTGGCCTGCAAGCGGACGTCCATCTCGGAAATCTCGTCCAGCAGCAGGGTCCCGCCGCTCGCCTCCTCGAACTTGCCGATCCGGCGCGCGACCGCCCCCGTGAAGGCGCCCTTCTCATGCCCGAACAACTCGCTTTCCAGCAGACCGTCCGGGATGGCGGCGCAGTTCACGGCGATGAACGGCCCGTCCGAGCGCCGGCTGCGCCGATGCAGATGGCGGGCGACCAGTTCCTTACCGGTCCCGGACTCCCCGGTGACCAGCACGCTGGCGTCGCTGGGCGCGACCTGCTCGGCCATCTGCACCACGCGAGCCATGGCCGGATCCCGGAACACCAGCGCATGCCGGTCCGCCGCCACCGCCTCCAGGACGGCCGCGATCAGATCGGGGTCAGGCGGCAGGGGAATGAACTCCTTGGCGCCGGCCTTGATCGCCTTGACCGCCACACGGGTGTCACTGCCGATGCCGTAGGCCACCACCGGCGCAACGATGTGTTCCGTAGTCAGGGCCTCGATCAGGCCCGCCACATCGAACCGGGCGTCGATCATCACCAGATCGGCCCCCTGCCCGCCCCGCAGCGACACCAGCGCCGCCGCGACGTCATCGGCCTGCGCGACCTTGGCGCCGCGCTGCACGGCGATGCGGGCGGCGGCGCCCACCTGCCCTTCCATGGCGCCGACGATCAGGACACGCATGCGCCCTCCTCCCGCCCCCACAGGAACCGGACGGAACGCGGGGCCGAAACCCCGGAGAGCGCGACGGAACTCGACCTAGACATGGATGCGACGGATCCGTTGATGGGGCGGCAGAACGCTGTTCAGCAGCATTTCCAGTCGGCGCGGGTTCTCCTTGCGCGCGACGGACAGCACGCCCAGGACATACAAGTGGCAGACAAGCTGTTCCTCGGCTGCGTTGCGGTCCAGCTTGCTGGCCAGGGGGGCGAAAACAACATTGGACAGAATCGCGCCGTAGAAGGTGGTCAGCAGGGCCACGGCCATGCTCGGCCCTATGCGAGCGGGGTCGTCCAGATTGCCCAGCATCTGCACCAGCCCCACCAGGGTGCCGATCAGGCCCATGGCCGGCGAGACCTCGGCCGCGCGGCGCAGAACCCCGACGCCGCGGGCGTTGTGGGCGGCGGTCGATTCCATCTCCCGGCGCATCATGGCCTCGACCTCGTCCTCGGCGACGCCATCGATCACCAAGCCCAGCCCCTTGTACAGGAACGGCTCGTCGGCCGTGCCTTCCAGCGTCGCCCCCTGGAGCTTCAATAGGCCACGGGACCGGGCTTGCCCGGCCAGATCGAGCATACGGTCGGCGGCCTCGGTCGCGTCGACGCGCGGATGGGTCAGGGCCCGCGGCAGAACCTGGACGGTGCTCGCCACCTCCTCAAACGAAAACGAGGCCAGCGTCACCGCCAGCGTACCCAGGATCACGATCAGAATTGCCGGCAGATCGATGAACGACCCCGGCGAACCGCCCAGCACCATCGCCAGCCCGATCAGAGCCAGCGCGCCGCCAATTCCGACCACCGTGGCCAGATCCACCCCGCCCCGGCCCTCGTCGGCCAGGTCTCGGCGGGATCGGCTGAGGAAAGAGCCGCCATCGGCCATCGCGGTCAGCTCCGGTCCGTCTTGATGATCTCGGTCATGGTCACGCCCAGGCGTTCCTCGACCACCACGACCTCACCGCGCGCGACCAGCCGGTTGTTCACGTAGATGTCGATCGCCTCGCCGACCTTGCGGTCCAGCTCCACCACCGCGCCCCGGCCCAGCTTTAGGAGCTGGTTCACCTGCATGTGCGACTTGCCCAGCACCGCAGAGACCTGCACCGGGATGTCGTACACGGCCTCCAGGTCGGAGGCGGAGCGGGGCCGCTCGGGCACGTGGGAGGGCGCGTCCTCGGGACCGCCGTCCCCGGCGCCCGAACGCGAGCCGTCGTCCAGCTCGTCGAGGTTGAAATCGCCGTCGTCGGACATGGTTGTCTCCCTTCTTGGGCTCGCGGCCTAGCCAGCCGTCGGCGCGGCCGGCGGCGACGTGCCGGGTCCAGCGCCGCGCCGCGCTTCGGACGCGGGCGCGTGGGGTGAGTCGGTGTCGAAGCCGTCGTCCGGCTCGCTCTCTGGGACGGCGTCGTCAGTCACGCCATCCGCAATCGTGTCATCCGGGGTCGCGCCGTTCTGGGCGTCATCGTCTGGGGCGTTCCAACCTGGGGCGTCATCGTTCGGAGCATCCCGATCATCATCCTGAGACGGCCGGGGCGCGGCCGGTGGCACCGGCTCGTCCAGATGCCGCGCCACGGCGGCCTCGATATCGGCCCACAAGCGGTCGGTGTCGCGCTCGGTGCCGCCCTCGCCCCATTCCAGGCGGCAGTCCTGCCGGCCCAGCGCATTGTCGGGGCGCACGACCACGCGGCCCTCGTAGCCGCTGGAGGCCTGCAAGTCCCGCACGGCGCCCCGCACCACCTCCGCGATGGCGCCGTGGACCCGGACGACCAGACGCGGCTGGTCGAGCAGATCGGGCAGCACGCGCGCCACCAGCCGTTCAATCTCCGTTGTGGCGGCCTGTTCGCCCGTGGCCGGGAGAATCTGTCGGGCAACGGTCAGGGCCAGCCGGATCGCCATCTTTTCCAGGTCCAGCGCATGGTCCCGGTCGGCGGCGTCCATGCGGTCGATCGCCTCGGCCACCCGCTTCACAGCGTTCGCCGTCACGTGGCCATCCGCCTTGGCAGCCTCTTCCAGTGCCGCCGTATGGCCCTTGATGTAGCCTTCCTCGCGCGCGGCTTCCAGTTGTTCCTGGGAGAACATCTCCGGCGGCGGGGTCGGCGGCTCTTCGCGCGCATGCCGACGCCGGTCCAGGCCGACATAGCCGTTCGCCTCGCCGCCCGCGTCTCCGTCCGTTGCGGCCTCGTCGGCCGCCGACGCCCCGGTGGCGTCCTCGGCCGGGGGCGTGTCGCTGCCCCCGCGCCGACGCTGCCCGATGCGCGGTTCATCGAACGAGCGGTCGAAAAGGAACTTGTGGACCGAGGCCATGGACGCGGCGGACTCCCTTGCAGGCGGACGGCGCGCGCCACCGGCGCGCAGTGAGAGGCAATCGGATCGGAGGGCGACCGGATCAGTACACCAGTTCGTCCTCCTCCTTGCCGTCCGAGATGACGATCTGCCCGCTGTTCGCCAGTTCCTTGGCAACGGTGACGATGGCGTTCTGGGCCTCGTCGACCTCGCGCATGCGGACCGGCCCCATGGCTTCCATGTCCTCCTTGAGCATCTTGCCCGCGCGCTCCGACATGTTCTTGAAGAACATGTCCTGAATGCCCTGCGAGGCCCCCTTGAGCGCGAGGCCCAGCTTGTCCTTCTCGGCATGGCGCAGCAGCACCTGCACGCCCTGGCCATCCAGCCGGGACAGGTCCTCGAAGGTGAACATGAGCTGCTTGATGCGCTCGGCGGAGTCGCGGTTGCGTTCCTCCAGGGCGGTGAGGAAGCGGCTTTCCGTGTTGCGGTCGAGGCTGTTGAAGATCTCGGCCATCATCTCGTGGGCGTCGCGGCGCGCGGTGCGGGCAAGGTTCGACATGAATTCGGTCCTCAGGGTCTTTTCGACGCCGTCCAGCACTTCCTTCTGGACCGCCTCCATGTGCAGCATGCGCATCACCACTTCCATGGCGAAGTTCTCGGGCAACAGCGACATGACGCGCGCGGCATGGTCCGGCTTGATCTTCGACAGCACGACGGCCACGGTTTGCGGGTATTCGTTCTTGAGGTAGTTCGCCAGCACCTGCTCGTTCACGTTGCCCAGCTTGTCCCACATGGTGCGGCCGGCGGGCCCCCGGATCTCCTCCATGATCGCCTCGACGCGATCCTTGGGCAGGGAGCGGACCAGTAGGCGTTCCGTGGTGTCGAACGACCCGACCAGGGACCCCGTGTTCGAAATGGCGTCGGCGAACTCGACGAAAAGGCGTTCGACCAGCGTCGAGTTGATCGTCCCCAGGCTGGCCATGACCTGGGACAGCTCGCGGATTTCCTCATCGTCCATCATCGAGAACAGCTTGGACGAATGGTCCTCGCCCAACGACAGCATCATGATGCCGGCCTTCTGGGGCCCGGTGAGGCTGCGATAGTCTTCCTTGACGCGACCCACGGCGGATTCTCCATGCTGGCGGCGATCCCGGGCCAACGGCACTGACGGCCAGGCCGGGTGATCGCCGGGGCGTTTTTCGGCTCAGTTCTCTTGATAGAGCCAGTTCCGAATAATGCTCAGGGCTTCCTCGGGGTGCTTGTCGACGATCTCGCCGATCTTGCGCAGGCTTGAGGCCTTCACCCGTCCCTCGACCTTTTCGATGTCGATCAGCTCGTCGACGTCTTCCATGTCGTCGTCGCCAAGTCCGATGGGCACCGGCGCGGTCACCGGCCCGGCGAGTTGCGGCGCGCCGGCGGCCTCGGCCGACAGCAGACCGGTGCTGCCGCCATCGGCGCCGGACGGCAGGCTCTCGAACGCCCGGGTGACCAGCGGCCGGACCACCAGCAGGATGACGAGGATGGCGACGATGGCGACGCCCAGGCCCTCGGCCATCCGCATGATCTCGTCCTTGGTGAAGCCCATGAACATCCAGGGCTCTTCGTCGCCGAACATGTTGTCGAGATCGGCGAAGCGCATGTTGATGACCTCGATCTGGTCACCGCGCTGCTGATCGTAGCCGATCGCCGATTGCACCAGGGCCGTGATGTTCTCCATCTCCTGCGGCGTGCGGTCTTCATAGGTCGGCGCGCCGTCGGGGCCGGTCGGGCGCGCGCCGTCCACCAGCACGGCCACGCTGAGCCGGTCGATGACCCCTCGGTCGCGCACCGTGTTGGTCACGCGGCGCGAAATCTCGTAGTTGACCGTCTCCTCGGTGCGACTTTCGTTGGTGGAGGCCGTCGCCCCCTCGGCCTGATCGAACTGGCCCTCCGGCAGGTTCTGGCCAACGGTCACCGGGGACGGACCGCCCTCGGTGCTGCTTGAGTTTTCCTCGACGGTGACGGTGGAGCGCACGACCTGCTGGTCCGGGTCATACGACTCCTCGTTCGTGACCACGCGGTTGAAGTTCATGTCGGCGTGAACCTCGGCCCGCACGCTGCCGGGGCCGAGTGTGCGGCCGAGAAGGGTCTCGATCGAGCGCGCGAGCCGCTGTTCCTCCGCACGACGGAGTTCGTCCTGCGTCATCGCCGCAAGGGCCCCGTCCTGATCCATGCCGCGCGTCAGCATCCGGCCGCGTTCATCGATGATCGACACCTGCTGCGGCGACATCTTGGGCACCGCCGCCGCGATCAGGTTCTGGATGGCGATCACCTGACCGGAATCCAGGGTGGCCCGGCCGGTCGCGACCATGACCGAGGCCGAAGGCTCGTTGGTCTCGCGCGAGAACACCTCCCGGCGCGGCAGGACCAGGTGCACCCGCGCGTGGCGCACACCGTCGATCGACCGGATGGTGCGGGCCAGCTCGCCCTCCTGGGCGCGCACGAGATTGACGTTCTGAATGAAGTTGGTGGAGCCGAGGGCGCTGGTGTTGTCGAACACCTCATACCCGACCGACGCACCGCCGCCGACCGCCAGTTCGGCGGTTTGCAGGCGCATGCGGTCGCGCACGTCTTCCGGCACCCGGATCTCCGTGCCGTTGTTCGCGAGCTGGTACGGGATATTCTGGTCTTCCAGGCTTTGCACGATCGCCTGCGCGTCGGCCTGCTCCAGATTGCTGTACAGCAGTTCGTACGGCGGTGTCGTGAAGCGCGTCGCGAAGAAAATCACAAGACCGATCAAGGCCACACCCACGCCGGCAATCGCGGCCAGGCGGGCGGGTCCGAGAGCGCGCATCTGCTCCATAAGGCCGTTCAAGGGGGTGCCCCTCCGCTCGGGCGGCCCGCATAGCGGGCGAATGGGTGGATCATTCCGTGATGGCCGGGCCGGGCGCCGGACCGCTCCGGTGACGGGCGGCGACCGGTCCGGTGACTCTCCGGAGACACGCCCGTGACTCCAGGGCCACGACCCTTCCTGGTCGATGCTCAGGCTAGCGGCGGAGGCTGAAGAACTCCTTAACGGTAGGCACTTGTTGCCGACTGGCGGCCGGCGGCAGACCGCCGTCCCCGTCCCGCCACAGCAGCCCGGTGGGCTTTAGCGGTGCACGACACGCACATGCCCGATGACCGCCTCGAACCGGCGGATGTCACGCCAGATGTCATGCGCCATACGCACGGTCACCCGATCGCGGCCCGGTGCGCCGGGCGGCGGGAGAATCAGCGTGGTCCCGTCCCCGAATCCCCACGACTCCACGAACACGGAGACGTCGTCCGGGGCAATATCCGGTCCCACGATCGGCACAATCGCCGCGTGGAGGGCTTGAGCTTCCGCCCTGGAGAACCCGCCCGAATGAGATCGCATCAGGACCGAGACCCACGGCGGAATACTGCCCATCGCCGTGGGCGCAAGCCGGATGTGCCCATGACGGACGTTTTTCCAACCCCGCAGGACCTCCAGAATCGCGCGCACACGGGGATCCCGCAGATCCAGGTGATCGATATAGCGGTAGCGGTCGAACACGCGGGGGCCGGCCCGCAGCGCCACGCAGTCGGGGCCGAGATCCGGCTTCAGGTCCGCCTGAATCAATTCCAGCAGCAGCCGGACCCGCGGCTTCTGATCGGCCCGCACCAAGATGGGGCCTTGCGCATCCGCCGCGCGCCGATGGGGAATCCCGCGCTCCGTCAGGCAGCGCGACACCGCCTGCACCGCCGCACCGTCCAGCCCGGCCACGACCGGCTCAAAGACCAGCGGCGGGCGGATCACAACGCCGGCCAGATACAGAACGGCGAGCCCCGTCACGCCGAGGTCCAGGACCGTGGGACGGCGCGCGCGCATCAGGCGGTCGATCCGCTCGAACAGTCCATGGAACACGGCGGCCCTCCGTCGGTGGCGGGACACGGTAGTGGGCCATGCTCCCGAACGAGGCGGACCAAGCCCGGCCCGAACGGATGCCGCCCGATCGGGCACCCGTCAGGAGTCGCCCACACTCAGGCGCAGCCGTTCCAAAGCCGGGTCAGTGGCGAAAGTGCCGCATGCCGGTGAAGACCATGGCCAAGCCGGCCTCGTCGGCGGCGGCGATCACCTCGTCGTCCCGCACCGAGCCGCCGGGCTGGATGACCGCCGTGGCCCCCGCCTCGACCGCCGCAAGCAGGCCGTCCGCGAACGGGAAGAAGGCGTCGGACGCCACCACGGACCCGCGCGTCAACGGCTCGGCCAGCCGGGAGGCCTCGGCCGCGTCGCCGGCCTTGCGGGCGGCGATGCGGGCGCTGTCCACCCGGCTCATCTGACCGGCGCCGATGCCCACCGTCGCCCCGTCCTTCACGTACACGATGGCGTTGGACTTGACGTGCTTGCACACGCGGAAGGCCAGCAGCAGGTCGGTGATCTCCTGCGGCGACGGGGCGCGCTTTGTGACCACCTTCAGGTCGTCCGCCTCGACGCGGCCGATATCGCGCTCCTGCACCAGCATACCGCCCGCGACGGTGCGCACCGTCAACCCGGGTGTGGCCGGATCCGGCATCACCCCGGTGATGAGCAGACGCAGGTTCTTCTTGGCCGCGAACACGGCGCGGGCGCGGTCGTCGGCGTCCGGCGCGATGACGACCTCGGTGAAAATACCGGTAATGGCCTCGGCGGCGTCCCGATCAAGGGCGCGGTTGACGGCCACGATGCCCCCGAACGCGCTGACCGGATCGCAGGCCAGCGCCTTTTCATAGGCGGCGCGGATCGACCCCGCCACCGCGACGCCGCATGGGTTGGCGTGCTTGATAATCGCCACGGCCGGCTCGGTGAACTCGCTGACCAGTTCAAACGCCGCGTCGGTGTCGTTCAGATTGTTGTACGACAGTTCCTTGCCCTGCACCTGACGGGCGCTGGCGACGCCGGGGCGGGCCAGCCCATGGACATAGAAGGCGGCCTTCTGATGCGGATTTTCGCCGTAGCGCAGATCCTGTTTCAGGCGACCGGCGGCCACCAGATGACGCGGGAAGGTCTCGCCCACCTCACCGGTGAACCAGCGGCCGATCGCGGCGTCGTACGCCGCCGTGCGCGCGAACGCCCGCGACGCCAGCCGCCGGCGCAGGTCCAATGAGACCTGCCCGTCCTGGCTCTTCATCTCGTCGACCAGGGCGTCATAGTCCTCGGCATCGGTCACAACCGCGACCGCGCCGTGATTCTTCGCGGCGGCCCGGATCAGGGCCGGCCCGCCGATGTCCACGTTCTCGATGCAGGTGGCGAAGTCGGCGCCCTTGGCGACCGTTGATTCGAACGGATACAGGTTCACGACCACGAGATCGATGGGCGCAATGCCGTGCTCGGCCATCGCCGCCTCATGCTCCGGATTGCCGCGCACGCCCAGAATCCCACCGTGAATGGTGGGATGAAGCGTCTTCACGCGGCCGTCCAGCATCTCCGGAAATCCGGTGTGGTCCGACACCTCGGTGACCGGCACGCCAGCCTCCTGGATGGCACGGGCGGTCCCGCCGGTCGACAGGATCGCCACGCCATGCCCGTGCAGCGCGCGAACCAGCGGGACGAGCCCGCTTTTGTCGGACACTGAGATCAACGCCCGGCGAATCGGCATGAGGTCAGCGACAGGGGCGGCGGGGACAGTGGATAGGTCGGACACAGGCGAACTCTCCGGTGGCGGGTCCACAAGGGAAGGGATTTCGTGACTCGGACGCCCGGGCGCGAGACGACCCGTGACAGGCACTCCGGCGCCGGACTGTGGGCGTCCTATAGCATGCCTCCGAACGGGGCGGAACCGACGCGATTCGTGCCAGGCGCGTGCGTTTGAATAGATGGATATTTACTAAAGTTAGGGTGGAAAGCCTGAGATATAACTTTCGGATGAGTTGTAAGTTTCAAGCAGATTGACGTAAAATCCGTAGCTTAGAGGGGGGAAAGGTCTCCGCTTCGTTGTACAGCCACGCCACGCGCGATTGTTCTTTTATAGAAACAATCGCGCGCTAGACATCTGTACGCTACGGAAGGCATGTCAAATGTTACTGGAACCGATGGAGTCCGATTTGGACACCTTCCTTGGAAGGCTGGCCGACGCGGACACCGCCCGCCACGCCTTGAGGGAAGGTGTGGCCTATTTCAGCCGGGTCGGCCTGACCGGGCTGATTATCGTATCCGCCTCCGCCGTCCGCGACCGACGCGGCGAGTCCGAGAGCGTTGGATCGCCCGTGGCGTTGGCGGAGGCGCATCCCGCCGTCGTCCAGGCCTGCATCGACGGGGCGGGCCCCAACATGGATCCCGTTCTGCGCCACATGGCCAAGCAGTTGGGGCCGCTGGCGATCGCCGTCTGCGGCGGTTCGACCGCGTGTTCCGAGGAGACCCCGGCCGGCGTCATGGCGGCCGCCGCCAAGGCCGGCTACCAGGGCCTGCTGGCGGTGCCGGTCCGGCCCGGGTCCGCACCCTGCGCCGCCGGCGTGATTCTCCTCTCGACGCTGGAGCCCGAGGCGTTCGACGTTCTGATGAAGCAACGCGCCCTGCATCTCGCGTACGCCGCCGTTGTGGTTCACGTGCGCGCGCATCAGCTGCTTGGGACGGAAGCCGCGCAGGGCCTGTCGCTGACGAACCGGGAGCGCGAGGTCCTCAGCCTGAGCGCCCTGGGCATGACCACGCGCGAAGTCGGAAGCGCGCTCGGCATTTCCGTCTCCGGCGTCAACTTCCACATCGCCAACGCCGCCCGGAAACTGGGCGCGCACAACCGCACCCACGCCACCAGTCTGGCCATCGACGCCGGCCTGATCGCCGTATGAGATCGGACCGCCCGGCGAGCCGAGACCGCCGTGCGCCGGGCGATCGGTCGTGTGTGGTGAAAAGGGGGGTGAACGGCCGGGCTCACCCGCCTGGCGCCACGGGCACGATCATCCCGAAACCGCGTCGAGGCCCATAAGGGCCAGCAAGGCGCCGCCGGCGCGTCCCGGCGGGCGATGCCGATGCAGCACCACATGGTAGGCCCGATCCGGTAGCCGGAGTGGCAGGGCCTGCAAAAGGCCCGCTTCCAGACTGGGCGCCACAACCGAGGCCGACAGAGCCGTCGCCCCCAGGCCGGCCTCGACCGCGGCCCGAACCGCTTCGTTGCTCGGCAGTTCCAGAGCGACCTGAAGCTGGGCCGTCGGCACGCCCAGCCCCGCGAGGGCCGTCTCCAGGGCGGCGCGTGTCCCCGACCCCGGTTCGCGCAACACCCACGCCCCCGACGCCAAGGTCGCCGCATCCAGCGATTCCCGGCCGCACCACTCATGCTCCGGCCCCACCACCGCCACCAGCCGGTCCCGCGCCACAAGCCGGCGTTCCAGGGTCTCGGCGGCGACCGCCCCTTCCACGAACCCCACGTCGGCTCGTCCGCTGTCGACCGCGTCCGCCACCTGCGCCGTGTTCCCGATACTCAGGCGCACCATCACGCCCGGCCAGACGCGGCGGAACGCCACCAGATGCCGGGGCAGCCAACTGCCGGCGATGGTCTGGCTGGCATGCACGGCCAGCGTCCCCCGGGCCAGGGTGCCGAACTCGTTCAGTGTGCGTTCGGCGCGGTCGGCCTGGGTCAGCACAAGACGGGCCTGGTCGAGGAAGGCGCGCCCGGCCTCGGTCAGCACAATGCGCCGGCCCACGCGGTCGAACAAGCGCGTGCCATGCCGGGCTTCCAGCGCGGCGATGGCGTGGCTGGCCGCCGACTGCGCCACGTTCAAGGCCCGCGCGGCCTGCGTGAGGTGCTGCCGTTCGGCGACGGCGACGAAGAGGCGAAGCTGATCCAGGGTCATGACAGCGTTGAGGTTGCAACCGTTCTCTCAGCACGAACGATATCATGAATTCGTTGTATTAGTCTGATGAATTGCGCCCCCGTACAGTCGGCCTCGCCCCTGCCATTCCGGGCCGGAACGCGCTGCCGCGCCGCGGCGCACGCCGGCCCACCACAAGGACGTCGGCTCATGCCTACCGTTTCGCTCCGCACCGTCGTGCGCACGTTCACCCCGAACTGGTTCACGGTCACGATGGGGACCGGGGTCCTGGCCCTCTGCCTGGCGCAGGTCCCATTGAACAGCCCGCTGCTCCACGCCATCGCGGTCACCTTGTGGCTCCTCAACATTGGCCTGTTCACGGTGATCACCGCCCTGTACGCGGCGCATTGGCTGCTCTTCCCGGCGGAGGCGCGCCGCGTGTTCGATCACCCGGTGATGTCGATGTTCTTCGGCGCCATCCCGATGGGCTTGACCACCATCGTAAACGGAACGCTGGCCTTCGGCCCCGAGGTTCTGGGCGATCCCGCCACCGCTGTCCGCATCGCCACCGGCCTGTGGTGGATCAACGCGGCCCTGGCACTGCTGTGCGGGCTGGTGATCCCGTATTTCATGTTCACCCGCCAGGACCACCGGTTCGACCGCATGACGGCCGTCTGGCTGCTGCCCATCGTCGCGTCCGAGGTCGCCGCCGCCAGCGCCGGCCTGCTGGTGCCGCATCTGCCGCCGGATCAGGCCTACACGGTGTTGCTGTTGGGGTACGTGCTGTGGGCCTGCTCGGTCCCCCTGGCGCTGAGCCTCCTGGTGCTGCTGTTCCTGCGCTTGGTGCTGCACAGCCTGCCGGAGCGGGAGATGGGGGTGACCGGCTGGCTGGCCCTGGGACCGATCGGCACGGGCGCCCTTGGCCTCCTGGTGCTGGGCGATGACGCCCCGGCCGTGTTCGCCGCCCAGGGGCTTGCAGGCGTCGGCGCGGTGGCGTACGGCCTGGGCATCATCGGCGGCGTGGTCCTGTGGGGCTATGGCCTGTGGTGGCTGGCCCTGGCCGCCGTCAAGACCCTGCGGTATGCGCGAGAGGGCCTGCCGTTCAATCTGGGCTGGTGGGGGTTCACCTTCCCGCTTGGAGTCTACACCCTGGCCACGCTGGCTCTGGGGCGCATGACCCACCTCCCCCTGTTCACCCTGTGCGGAGGGCTGCTGGTCGTCTGTCTGGCGCTGTTCTGGATGCTGGTGGCGAGCAACACCGCCGCCAGCCTATGGCGCGGCCGCCTGTTCCCGGCCCCGGCTCCGGTCCCCGAGGCGGCCCCCTTGCCGCTTTCGTCAGCCTCGCCGCTGTCCAACTCGCTCTGCGACGCCGCGCGCCCGCCAGTCGGCTTTTGAGTCAGGCTCTAAGGCCGCGGTCGCGGTGATGTGGTTCGGGGTCGTTTTGGTCTCCTTTCGGTCAGCGGGTTTCATAAGCCTCTGATTTCGTAAGCCTCTGGTTAGGACCGGTGTTCAGGGTCTGGACGGCGGTGATGGGCCGTGTGCTTGTGAAGAGGCGGCCCCAGGCATCGCGGCTATCGCCGGCACGGTGTGTCGGACCACGATGCGGGACGTGAGGGATCTGGTTGAACATCGACAAAGCTGAGGTGAAGGCAGGACCGCCCCGGCGGGACCCGGCGCTGCCGTATGGATCGCCAAGAACAACCATATCGTGATAAATTATTCCTTTAATCTCCATACGAATCCTGCTATAAGGCAGAAAGTAGGACATTAAAATTTTTTCGAGAGACGTACGGCAGAACACATCAAAAGCCGCCACCGGTCGCCGCCGCGGCTCCGGACCAATCGGGACATGGGAGGGACGACCATGGCACCCCTGCCTCGCACCCACGACCCGAGGCGCCGTCGCTTCCTGGCCGGTAGCGCGGCGCTCGCAGCCGGTGGCCTGTTCACACGCGCGGCCGCGGCCGAGCGTACCCCACCGAACCTGCCGCAGATCCGCCAAACAAACGACGACATCGATTGGGCCGCCGTTCGGTCCCAGTTCATTCTTCCGCCCGACATGGTCTACATGAACTCTGGATCGGAAGGGTCCATGCCGGGTTTTGTTCTCAACAACTTAGCGCAATACAGCACTCAGTGGGCTAAGAACCCAAGTTATTCCTACTTCTCGGACCCAGAACTCGGTCAATACCAGACCGTCAATCGCGAGCGGGTGGCGCGGTTTCTTGGCACGCAGGCCGACAATATCTGCCTGACCAACAACACCACCATGGGCTTGGCCATGGCCACCCTGGGGATCAATCTGGAGTCGGGCGACGAGATCCTGACCACGAACCAAGAACACTATTCCCTGCTGTCGCCGCTGGACGTGCTCGCGCGCCGTTGGGGCGTTCAGATCCGCGAACTGGCCATTCCCATCCCGCCGTCATCCCCGGAGCAGATCATCGAAATCTTCGAGTCCGCGATCACAGCCAAAACGAAAGCCGTGTGTTTCTCTCACGTCACGTGGACCAACGGGCTGCGGATGCCGGTGGCGGCCATTTGCGCCATCATGCGGGATCGCGGCGAGATCACGACCATCATCGACGGCGCCCAGGCCCCCGGTGCGGTTGCCTTGAACCTCCCGGAATTGGCCTGCGACTACTACGCTGGCCCCGGTCACAAGTGGCTGAGCGGCCCTCCGGGAACCGGCTTCCTTTTTGCCCGTAACGCGGCAAGCGTCCCGGTGGACCTGTGGCCGATCCTGTCCGAGGACGCGCTGGTCATGGACCAGTACCCGATCACCACCGTGCTCCAGATCCGGGGCTGCAACAACACGCCCAGCTTCGAGGCCATGTGCGATGTGATGGATTTCGAGGGAGCCATCGGGCAGGACGCCATTGCCCAGCGCCTCGCCACCCTGAACCGTCGCGTCAAGACCATGGCCGTGTCCCGATGGGGGGAGGCCTGTCTCTTTACGTCGCTCGACCCGGCCCTGAGCGCGGGCATCGCGGCGTTCGTCCCGTCGGCCGATCCGGCCAAACGTCATGATCAGAGCTTCGTATCCGGCGTCGTGACCGCACTTCAAGACCGGGGAATATGGGCCCGCATGACCCAGTTCCCGGATCCCGCAGCACCGGCCGAAGCGACGACCTACACGCTCCGCGTGTCGACCAATATCTTCAATGACTCTCAGGATATCGACGTGCTTTTCGCGGCGCTGGACACCATCACAAGCGGTTGAGACGGCTAGGCGATCGCCGGCAGACGGACTAGCCATGCGCCGAGACACATCCGGAGGCTGTTTTTATGGCAACACAAAAATCTAGAGACGAGCCCGACTCTCCGAGACCAGACTCCGCCCCGGGCGCCGATGACGCGAAGGGTGCCCCCAAGGACGAAACCACCGAGACCACCGAGACCACGACGGACGTCACCAAGGAGGAAAGAAAGATGGGTCCCCAGTCTGCTTGTGCCCCCGCCGCCGCGTGTGCTCCCGCAACGGCGTGTGCCCCCGCCACCGCCTGTGCGCCGGCCATGACCGCCTGTGCCCCCGCCACCGCCTGCGCGCCGGCCATGACCGCCAGTGCCCCCGCCACCGCCTGTGCGCCGGCCATGACCGCCTGTGCCCCCGCCACCGCCTGCGCGCCGGCCATGACCGCCTGTGCCCCCGCCACCGCCTGCGCGCCGGCCATGACCGCCTGTGCCCCCGCCACCGCCTGCGCGCCGGTCACCGACTGGACCCGGCGCGGACTCTAAGTCTGCCGCACGGGTTTGACCGGGAGGGTGGGACCATCGGCCCCCCACCCTCTCACTCTCTCATCCGCGAACCGAGACGGACGCTATGGCCATCGACGACTACCGAATCCTGTGGTTGGAAGACGACCAGTGCGTCTTATTCAACAGCCTGTATCGCCGTGTGTCCGAGCGCGTTCCACGGATTGTCGGCACAGTTGCAACGTTGGCACAGACCGGCGTGCCCCTCTCCACGGCCATTCAGACGGCCGGCGTTGAGCCATCGTTGCGGGACCGCGTCCGCGACCTGATTCTGTATGTCGCCGGCCCCGAAGGAGAGGCGGTGCGCCCTTCAATTGATCCTTATCAATTCCACAATGTTCTCGTCCTGTGCCCCGCCTCCAACTGCAATCTCGGCTGCCTGTATTGTTCTGGCACATCAGGGACCGATCCGTCGCTTCGTATGAGTGCGGAGGTAGCCCATGATGCGGTTGAGTTCTATTTCGACAACGTGATGGCGGCTGATCTGTACACGCTGCAATTTCACGGCGCTGGCGAACCGATGATCAACTTCCCTGTGGTTCGCCAGTCGGTCGAGCACGCTCGCCGGAAGGCCACCGAACGCGGTGCCAAACTCTGGTGTCGGCTCTCCACCAACGGGGTCTATTCCGAGGCCCGCGCCCAATGGATCGCGGACAACTTTGACCACGTCAGCCTGTCGCTCGACGGCCCGCCGGACATTCACAATCGACACCGTCCGACTCAAGGCGGTGGAGAGACCCATGAAACCGTGCTGCGCACGCTGCGCGTGTTTCAGCGCAGCGGCGTCCTGAAACGCATGAACACGGTGATTACCCCGTACAGCCTGGAACGCATGGTCGACACGGTCGATTATCTGGGGCGTTTGGGTGGCATTCCGGAAGTGCGTTTGCTGCCCATGGCCTACTGCGGTCGCTGTGAAATCACCGGTCTCGACCGCCTCGACACGCGGCGCTACGACGCCCTGTTCGATCAGGCGGTCGAGCGGGCCGCCCACTACGGCATGAAGATCATCAACCTTGTTCAGGAGGTGGACTACTACACCCACCACTATTGCGGCGCCTGCGGCTTCAACATGGTCGTGGCCCCGAATGGGACCCTGTCGACCTGCGTCGAGGTGCTGAACGAAAGCAATGCCGGACACGAGGAACTGATCTTCGGACGCTACGACAGCGATCAGCGCCGGTTCGATGTCGATTGGTCGATGATCGACCGGTTGCGCGGCCGAACCAGCACTATCGCCGAAGAGTGTCGGATCTGCGCCTTTCGCACCAACTGCGCCGGAAACTGTCTGGTGCGCGCCGCCCGCAATACCGGAACCGTCTACTTGGCCGACCCGGAAACCTGCGAGCTGACCAAGTCCGCGTTGACGCGCGCCATTGTCGAGTTGGCCGACGGGTCCGTCTCCAATCTCATGTATCGTGTCTCCAGGGCACCTCAACCGTATGCATGAGGCTCACATGGAGGCACTCAGCTTTCAGGACATGGTCGAACGGACGAGAGAGTCCGTCGAGGCTTTTCGCAAGGTCGAGACGCGTCCCTGGACCATCGAAACCACGATAATCGAGCTGTCCAAACAGGTCGGTGATTTGGCGAAACGGGTCTTGATGTACGAACGGTACTATCTACCGGATCGGGATCGCCACCCCGCCTATCACACGACCCTCGACAACATCGCCAATGAGCTTGCCGATGTTCTGTACTGCCTGATCCGGGTTGCGTTGCACTACGGGATCGACCTGGAGGTGGCATACGTCACAGCGCGTCAGGACGAGTTGGGCTACGCCGCCCAAAGCGCCGTCATCGACGCGCCAGCCGCCAAGGCGACCGAACGGCGTGCCCCGCCGGAACGGGACGATTACAACCCGGTGCTGGACGAGCACTATGTCTGGATGTATGGCGGCGAAGACAAGAACATAGAAGCGTATGAGGCGTTTTTCCGTCGTCATCATCTCGCCCCGGAGCGCACCGGCAAGGCGCTGGATCTCGGGTGCGGCAGTGGGTTCCAGAGCCTGGCCATGGCCCGCTTGGGCTTTCAGGTCCTGGGCGTGGATATCAGCCCGGTGCTGTTGCGGGCGTTGGAGCAGCATCGTGGCGACCTGCCGGTGTCGGTCGCCCAGGGCGACATCCGCGATCCCGCTGTTTACGACCGGGCCGGCCCGTTCGATGTCGCCGTCTGCATGACCGATACCATTCTCTGCCTGGGCGGCGAGGACGAGATCTGGCAACTGCTGGCCAACGTCGGCAAGGCATTGGTTCCCGGCGGGCGCCTGTTCGTGTCGTTTCGCGACTTCAAGAAGGCGGCAACGGGGTCCAAGAGGGTGTTCCCCGTGCGCTCCGACGCCAACCGAATCTGGACCACTCTGATCGAATTCCTGCCGCGCACCGTGCGGGTCAACGACATGCTGTACCTGAACGAAGGGGGGGCATGGCAGCTTTACGCCGGCACTTATGCGAAGTCCCGCCTGAGCCCGGAGCGGTTCCTGGAGATGCTGGGGCAGACGGGGTTCGTGTCAGACCCCCCGTTCGTCGACGGGCCCCTGACCTACTGTATCGCGCGGAGGCACTGAGACACCTTTAGGGAGGAGGCACGGCCATGCGGTGTATGTCAGTCGCGACGGACCCGCCGCTCGATGTCGCGACTATCGTCGCCGCGGCGCCCCTGATCCGAGGAAAAAGCAAGGAAATCTGGCGTCTCGGCGATCACAGATGCCTTGTTCGCCTGATCCCCAGTCTCTCAAGTTTCACCTACGATCGCCACGACCTGTTCGCCGGAACCGAGGTTCTCCGCCTCGATTTCTTCGAGATGGCGGCCCGCCGCCTTCAGCAGGCCGGCGTTCCCGTCGCGTTCGAGGACCGGGTCGGCCCGGACCTCTACATCGCCGACTACTGTCCAGGTCCGCCGTTCGAGGTCATCGTCAAGAACGTCGCCACGGGATCGACCACGCGGAAATACCCAGACCTGTTTCGCGAGGGTCACCGCTTCGCCCACCCGGTCGTCAAATTCGACTATCGCGTGGATCCGGAGGATCAACCCATCGCCGAAGACTATGTGCGCGAGGCCGGCTGCGATGCCGCCGCGATGAAGGCCCTGGCGCTGGAAACCAACAGGGTGTTGCGGGCCTGGCTGGCGCCCCGGGATTTGCATGACTTCTGTCTGATTTTTGGGACCGATCGGCACGGTCGGCTGGGTGTCGTCTCGGAAATCTCCCCCGACGCCATGCGGCTCAAGGGGCCGGATGGCGGCTCCCTCGACAAGGACCTGTTCCGCCGTGGCGGATCCCGCGAGGACATCCTCACGGTCTGGACACGCTTGGTTCGGGAGTTGCGCGCCGCATGACGCGAACGCTGATGATTACCGGCGCCAACCGGGGTTTGGGCCATGCCATCGCCGCGCGGTTCGTGACCGAAGGGTGGCGCGTCGCCATGCTCAACCGCACGCCCGGCGGTCCTGGCACCGCCCTTGATATCCGCTGCGATCTGCGTGATCCCGCGCAACTCGCCGACGCATTCCACCGGGCCCTGGAACACTTGGGGCGCCTGGACGTGTGCGTGGCCAACGCGGCGGTACGAACCTTCGACAGCGTCACGCACATGACCGCCGAAGCCTGGGATGACGCCGTGGCCGTCAATCTGTCCGGGGCGTTCCGGCTGGCTCAGTTGGCAATCCCCGTCCTACGGGACTCGAACGGTCATTTGGTCTTTGTCGGCAGTCAGGCGGCCACTCATCCGTTCGAGGGGGGCGGCGCCTATTGCGCAACGAAGGCGGCGCTGAAAGCCCTGCACGAGGTCATCGTGCTCGAGAACGGCGAGTCCGGCATGCGCTGCAGCCTGCTTTCGGCCGGCGCCATTCGCAACCGGCCCATGGCAAACGACGGCTGGAAGATCCGGCCGGATCATGTGGCTCAGGTCCTGTGGGACATCGTCGGCCTCGAAGCCGGAGCCTTCGTCGGAGAGGTCGAGGTCCGTCCGACACGGCCGCTGCCCGCGCCGGTCACCGGGATCGCGCGGCTGCAGACGCTGTGACGTCCTACCAACCGAACATGTCGGGCTGGTTGCAGGCCTTACGGGACCGGGGATTGCGGGCCCCGTTCGCCGTGCCAGTGGAAAACCGGTTGGCGGAGATCCGCCACCTCGTCGCCAGCGGGCTGCCGACCTACCGATTTCACGTCGTCCCTCTCCACGATTTCCAGACCGACGCGACCGGCATGGCCGCGTTGTTCGCGCGGTACGGTGACGCTGTCGTGGTCCGAGCGGTCCCCGGTGACCGTCATGGACAGCGCCTGACCCGCATCGGCGCCCGCTATGACACCTGCCGCGCCGCCTTCGCGGATCTCGAACCGTCATACTCGGTCATCGTCAACGAATACGATCCGGCGCGCTATTGCGGCATCGCCGTGACCGTAGATTCGGGTTTGCTGATCGAGATGGTCGCCGAGGCCAATCTGGAGGGTCTCGCGCATGGCCGCGCGATCCCCTGGCACGCCCGCTTTGCCGGCTATGCCCCTGGAAGCTCCCCCCTCCTGCGCAGCCCCCCCGGAACACCCGAAGCTGTCCGAGCCCGCATGTGGCGGGCGGTCCTCGCCTTGAGCGTTCGGAACGCCGATGACGGCGCCCTGCCCCACTTTGTCCCGCGGACCGGATATTTCGAGTTCGTGTTTTCGGCGCGGACCGACAGCCTGCGCTTCATCGACTGCCGTGAGTGATCGGCGAGGAACCGCACGGTCCGGGAGCGGCCCGGGTCGGATACCGTCGGCGCACGCAGGTCACATGCCGTTTTGGCGCACTCTGCTCTAGGCTTGGCAGAGTGCCCTATTGTTTGGTTTCGCCCTGTGGAGAGAGCCCCGTTCTGGGGCGCCCCCCTTCAAAACGATTCAACCATGCCTCTGAAAACGCCTTTCGGTTGAATCCGGGGGGGCGCGTCGTAAAGATAACATCGTCATAAACGGCGCGAACCGGTCTCAGAAGACGGTTGGCCGCTGCGTAGGCGGAGGGCACAACGCCACGGTCCAGATCCCCAAGTTGCGGCACGTCGCCAGCCTGCAGAATACCGCCCCCATCATAGGGGGTCCAAAGCAGGCCCGTGTCGGACGCTGCGGCTGCGGCGGTGAGGGCGTCATCCCCACCCAAGCGCTGGACCAACGCATGTCCCAGAACGGTTAGCCAATTGATGCCCTTGATCCCGTCCGCCAGTTTGGGCGCGTGGTCTATGGGTTGATCGACCTCCAGGCCGGGAAATCGCTCGGCGAGCCCCAAGATATACCGCTCGGCCCCCCGCGCGACGGCATAGTCCGGGTTGCGAAGAATTCCCAACCCAGCGTAGCCGTTGATGGGCTTCAGGATGCGGCAGACGTCCAGCACAAGGCGTTGCAGGGCGCCCGGCGCATGGTCCTGAACCCACTGAAACGACGTAGAAAAGGTCAGGTACCCGATTTTGACTCGTGGTCGATAGGGCGGCGCAAAGCAGGCCAGCGCGAACTGCGCCGCATCGTCCGGTCGATCGGCACCGTGCATCTGTATCCAGGGTTCATCGAAGCGGTGCGCCCCCGCGAACAGCTCTGCATGGGACGGCGGGATCCACCCTTCGGTTGACACGATGCGCGCCTTGGTCTCGCCGACCGGCTCCACCCGCCATTTGTAGTGGTCGGAAAAAATTGACAAAATATGGTCAACGGCTGTGCCAAGGCGTTGGCGAACGTCGACGTCATGCGGGTGTGAGATGTAGAGCGTTGCCATCACGCCAAGGCGTGCCGCGATCTCGCCATCGTCGCCAACAATTTTAAGGGCGTCGAGATCGGCCAGAGATTGGATGTCCGGAGTTGTCATTACGGTATTGCTCCTACAGCCGGGGTGGCGGACGCGCTGCGGGGCGGACACAAAAACGCGCCCGCCTTGGATCGGGCGGACGCGCTTCTGTACGTCTCAAAGGAACGCTTTTAGACGCTGTAGTACATCTGGTACTCGACCGGGTGCGGGGTGTGCTCGAACGCGTACACCTCTTCCCACTTCAGCTCCAGATAACCGTCGATCATGTCGTCGGTCATCACGTCGCCCTTCTTGAGGAACTCGCGGTCGGCGTCCAGGGCCTCCAGGGCTTCACGCAGGCTGCCGCACACGGTCGGCACGCCGGCCAGCTCTTCGGCCGGCAGGTCGTACAGGTTCTTGTCCATCGGGTCGCCCGGATGGATCTTGTTCTCGATGCCGTCCAGGCCGGCCATCATCATGGCGGAGAAGGCCAGGTACGGGTTGGCGCCCGGATCCGGGAAGCGGACCTCGACGCGCTTGCCCTTCGGGCTCGACACGTACGGGATACGGCAGGAGGCGGAGCGGTTGCGCGCCGAGTAGGCCAGCAGCACCGGGGCCTCGAAGCCGGGGATCAGGCGCTTGTAGCTGTTGGTCAGCGGGTTGGTGAACGCGTTGATGGCGCGCGCGTGCTTGATGATGCCGCCGATGTAGTACAGGGCGGTGTCGGACAGGTCCGCATAGCCCGAACCGGCGAACAGCGGCTTGCCGTCCTTCCAGATCGACTGGTGGGTGTGCATGCCCGAGCCGTTGTCGCCCATGACCGGCTTCGGCATGAAGGTCGCGGTCTTTCCGTAGGCAGCGGCCACCTGATGCACGACGTACTTGTAGATCTGCATCGCGTCGGCCGACTGGATCAGCGTGCCGAACTTAATGCCCAGCTCATGCTGCGACGGCGCCACCTCGTGGTGGTGCTTCTCCATGTCGAGACCCATCTCGCACATGACGGTGACCATCTCGGCGCGCAGATCCTGCCCGCTGTCGACCGGGGGCACCGGGAAGTAACCGCCCTTGACCGCCGGACGGTGACCGAAGTTACCCTCGGGCAGATTCTTGCCGTTCACGTACGGGCCTTCCTCCGAGTCGATCTCGAAGGAAATCTTGTTCATGTTGACTTCGTACTTCACGTCGTCGAACACGAAGAATTCGGCTTCCGGACCGAAGAACGCGGTGTCGCCGATGCCGGCCGACTGCATATAGGCCAAGGCCTTCTTGGCGATCGAGCGAGGATCGCGCTCATACGGCTGGCCGGTCGACGGCTCCAGAATGTCGCAGAACAGCACCAGGAGGGGCTGGGCGGCGAACGGATCCATGACGGCGGTGGCCAGATCCGGCTTCAGGATCATGTCGGACTCGTTGATGGCCTTCCAGCCGGCGATCGAGGAGCCGTCGAACATGATGCCCTCGGTCAGCGACTCTTCGTCGATCGTGGACACATGCTGGGCGGTGTGCTGCCACTTGCCCTTGGGGTCGGTGAACCGGAAATCGACGTATTTGACGTCGTTTTCCTTGATCATTTCCATAATGGTGCTGACGTCAGACATGACGGTGTGTTCCCTTGTCCTTGGCTAACCTACGAAGCCTCTCTGAAGGAGACCCGGCCGAAGAGGTCCCGGACGCATATTCCGTCCGGGCCGCGCGCTGTCTCCCGGAGCGGTAGGACCGCTGAACGGGGGCTCGCTTCGTGCTTCCCTTCGACTAGAAACCGCGTCGCGCGATCGGTCCGCGGCGTTCCCCACCTCCCGCGCCATCCGTTTAGATGGCGTCGGTACCCCGCTCGCCGGTGCGGATCCGAATGACCTCCTCCACCGGCGTAATGAAAATCTTGCCATCGCCGATACGGCCCGTCTGGGCCGCCTGCTGGATGGCCTCGACGGCGCGATCCACGAGCGCATCGTCCAGAACCACCTCGATTTTGACCTTGGGCAGGAAATCGACCACGTATTCGGCCCCACGATAGAGCTCGGTGTGTCCTTTCTGCCGACCGAACCCTTTGGCCTCGGTCACCGTAATGCCTTGCAGCCCGATTTCGTGAAGGCCTTCCTTCACTTCGTCCAGCTTGAACGGCTTGATGATCGCCTCAATCTTTTTCATGGGATCCGATCTCTCCGCCCGGAATGACAGCGGCCCGATCCCATGGACGTGCCGTCCGGCAACGGGCCTTACGCCTGAACGCGGCGCCGCAGGCGATGGCAGCCGGGCGGCGTTCCGTATCCGCTCGTGTATCACGCGGCGTGCCAACTGCCCAGCACCCAAGCGGAGGGGCCCATTTCCACACTTTTTTGCGGGATCTGGTCCCGACGGACCGGCGGACCTTGCCCAACGATCCATCAGGATGCCTACAATTTCGGCACGCTTTTCGCGCGCCACGCGGTCGACCGGTTGACCCCGCACGCAAACTCCTGTTGGGTCGTCCCCGCGCGACTGGGCGGGCGCGCGCTTTGGGCGGACCCGGCCTGCCGGCCCCCGCCGACTCGAGTCCCCAACCGCCCCTATGCGGAGCCCCGCCGGTGAAAGCCGCCAACGCTGTCCTGTCGTCTTACGGCACCACCATCTTTACCGTCATGTCCAAGCTGGCGCAGGAGCACGGCGCCGTGAACCTCGGCCAGGGCTTCCCGGAAGGGCTGGAGCCTCCGGCCGTACTGCGCGCCGCCGCTGAGGCCGCCGAGGGCGGACCGCACCAGTATCCGCCGATGATGGGCATTCCCGCCCTGCGACAGGCGATCGCGGCGCACGACCGGCATTTCTACAGCCTGGACCTGGATCCGGAAACCGAGGTGATGGTGACCTCGGGCGCGACGGAGGCGCTGGCGGACGCGCTGTTCGGCCTGATCGAACCGGGCGACGAGGTGGTGCTGATCGAGCCCCTGTACGACAGCTATCTGCCGATCGTGCGGCGCGCCGGGGGCATCCCGCGCACGGTGCGGATCGAGCCGCCGGACTGGACGCTGCCGCGCGAGGCGCTGGCGGCGGCGTTCTCCGACCGCACCAAGGCGATCATCCTGAACAGCCCGACCAACCCGTCGGGCACGGTGTTCGACACTGACGAGTTGGCGTTCATCGCCGATCTGGTCCAGCGCCACGACACCTACGCCATCTGTGACGAGGTCTACGAGCACCTCGTGTTCGATGGCCGCCGTCACGTGCCCCTGATGACCCTGCCGGGCATGCGGGACCGCTGTGTGCGCATCGGCTCCGCCGGCAAGACGTTTTCCCTGACGAGCTGGAAAGTCGGCTACATCGTCGCCGCGCCCGCTCTGCTGACTCCCATCGCCAAGACCCACCAGTTCCTGACGTTCACAACGCCGACCTGCCTGCAAACGGCGGTGGCGTTCGGTTTGGGGCAGGATCCGGCCGTCCTGGACCAGCTTGCCGTGGACATGGCGGCACGCCGCGACCGCCTGGCAACGGGCCTGCGGGGGATCGGGTTCCCAGTGATGGACTGCGCCGGGACGTACTTTCTGACCGTCGACATCCGGGGGGTGGGCTTCACGGGCACGGACGAGGAATTCTGTCGCCACATCACGGTGGAGGCCGGGGTGACGGCGGTGCCGGTCTCGGCGTTCTATCAGGACCGTGCGGCCGCCCCGCCGCACTACGCCCGCTTCTGCTTCGCCAAGCTGGACAGCGCCCTCGACGAGGCGGTGCGGCGCCTGGGCCAGCATTTCGGGACCGTTTAGACCCCTGTGAGTCCGATCGTTACGGGCGGCCTGCTCCGTCTTGTGCGTCCAGAAGTTTTTGCAGCAGCGCGGACAACTGCGCCCGGTCCGCCTCCTCCAACCCCGCGACGACGGCCTGTTGGGTGGCGACGTGCGCATCAACCGCCCGCTCGATCAAGGCGCACCCTTGGTCCGTGAGCGCGACAAGGGTGCCGCGTTTGTCGGCGGGATTCGGCCGGCGTTCGACCAACCCCGCCGTTTCCAGCCGGTCGATCCGGTTTGTCATGCTCCCGGAGGAGATCATGGCCGCCTCGTACAGCGCGGTAGGGGACAGCGCATAGGGCGCACCGCCACGCCGCAACGTGGCCAGGACATCGAATTCCCCCGGATGCAAACCGAACGTAGCCAACGCGGGATGGATGTGATCCCGCGCAATCACCTGCGCGGCCTCCGCCAAACGCCCCAGCAAGACCATCGGCGCTGTATCCAGGTCCGGCCGTTCCCGGGCCCACTGCTCGGCCGCCCGTCGCGCTCGATCCATCGCCCGCTCCTATCTTGACGTCAAGATATTAAATCTCTACGTCAAGATATATTCGAAACACCGGTGCCCAGCAAGCGCCGGCGAAAGGAGCGCACCATGTCCACACTCTCCGGCCGGGTTCTCTTTACGGTCGCCATCCTCCTCGTCGGCCTCAATCTGCGACCGACGATGGCGGCGATCGGGCCCATGCTCGACGCCATCCAACGCGACACCGGCCTGACCGACGCCGGCGCCAGCCTGCTGACCACACTGCCCATCACGCTGATGGGGGTCTGCCTCCTCGCCACGGGAAAGGTGAAGGCCCTTCTCGGCGAACGGCAGGGGATTGCCCTCGGCCTCGGGCTGATCCTGCTGAGCAACGTGCTGCGCTGGGATATGCCAAGCGCCACGCTATTGCTCGTCACCGCCACCCTCGGCGGTATCGGCATTGCGATCGTTCAGGCCCTGCTGCCCATCGTCATCCGGCACCGCGCCGGCCCCCGCACCGCCGCCGTGATGGCCCTGTATACGACCGGGATCATGGGCGGCGCCTTCCTGTCGGGGACGGCGAGCCCCTGGATCGCGGGTGCATCCAGTTGGTCGACGGCGCTGGGCGTCTGGGCGATCCCGGCCCTCATGGGCGGCCTCGTCTGGTGGGCTGCGACGACCGCCGCGGACAGCAACACCGGCGCGGCGCCGCGTCGGCCCGTTTCGCGTCAGCCCCGCGCCTGGCTGCTGATGGCGTTCTTCGGCCTTGGAACCGGCGCGTACACGCTGGTCCTGGCGTGGCTGCCGCCGTTCTACACGGCACTCGGGTGGTCCGCCGAGGCGGCGGGCCTGATGCTCGGCTTGGTCACGCTGGCCGAAGTGGTCGCGGGACTCGGTATCTCCTTTTGGGTGAACCGCACCGTGGATCGCCGCCCGGCCCTCTGCACCGCCATCGGCTTCCTGCTCGTCGGCATCCTGGGCTTCATCGTTGTCCCGCTCCCCCTCGCCTGGCCGTCGGCGATCCTAACCGGCCTGGGCATCGGCGCCCTGTTCCCGCTGGGACTCATCGTGGCCATGGATCATGGAGAGAGTGCGAACGATGCCGGCGCCATCGCCGGATTCGTGCAGGGCGGCGGCTACGTGGTCGCGGCGGTCCTCCCGCTGCTGGCCGGCGTGTTGCGTCAGACCCTGTCCGATCTCACCCCGGCCTGGGGCCTGATGGCGGGACTGTGCCTCGTGATGGGGCTGATCGCGATCCGCCTGCGTCCCGGCCATCGCATCACGTTCTCCGCCTGACGGCGCGGCGTTTCGAGAAGGGAGATCAGGCTGTAGGATCGCCCTCCCTGATCGCCTCCCCTCGCCTGCATGAGAGAGCCGTGACCGCGCCCCAACCCGATCCCCCCCCTGATCCGCCGGCCCCACGTCGGACCGTCGACCCGGTCAACATCGGCTGCAACGTGCTGTTCGGCCTGCTGCTGCTGATCCCCGCCGGAGCGCTGCTGGCCGCGGGGCTGATGGCGGTGGCGAGCCTGCCGCTGATGGTGGCCCTCTTCCCCACCGCGATCACGCTGGGCAGCCTGGCGCTGTTGGTGCTGTACATCCGACACAGACGCGCCCGCCGCGGGCGGAACCCGGGCGGGCGCTGATCGATCGGACGACGTCGAACGGACCGTCTGCCTCTCTTACTCCGCGGCGGCGGTCGGGGCGCTCTGCGCGTCCTCTTTCACCTTCTGGGTGGAGCGGTCGCCCCCGGTGCTCCCCGCCGCGTTCAGCCGGCGGACCCGGTTGACGGCGGACAGAATGGCGTTAAGCGACGCCTGCACGATGTTGGCGTGGCGCCCGACCCCGAACATGGGCGCGTGCCCTTCGGCCTTCATCTCAACGTAGGCATAGGCCTGCGCGCTGGCGCCGACCCCGAGGGCGTGTTCGGAGTAGTTCACCACCTCAAGCCCCATGCCCAGGTGATTCCGCAAGCCGTCCACGAACGCATCCAGCGGCCCATTGCCGCGCCCGCTGACGCGGCACTCCTCGCCGTTCACCACCAGCGTGGCGTCCAGAACGCGGACGTCGCTGGCGTGGGTGTCCGGCACGGTGCGATACTCCTTCAACGCCAGATCGCCCGGGTTTTGGGCCAGATACTCACCCTGGAAGATATCCCAAAGCTGCTTGGCCGTGACCTCGCCCTCGCTTTCGTCCGTGATGTGCTGGACGACGCCGGAGAACTCGACCTGAAGCGGGCGCGGCATCTGAAGCGCATGGTCGCGCTCCAGGATATGGGCCACACCGCCCTTGCCGGACTGGCTGTTGATGCGGATGACGGCCTCGTACGACCGACCGACGTCGGTCGGATCAATGGGCAGGTACGGCACCTCCCACACCCCGCTGTTGGACTGGCGGAGCGCCCGGAGGCCTTTGTTGATCGCGTCCTGGTGCGAGCCGGAGAAGGCCGTGAACACCAACTCCCCGGCGTAGGGGTGGCGCGGATGGATCGGCAGGCGTGTGCAGTACTCGGCCATGGTCACGAGCTCGGGCATGTTGGAGCAGTCGAGCCCCGGATGGATGCCCTGGGTGAACATGTTCATCGCCAGCGTGACCACGTCCACGTTGCCGGTGCGCTCGCCGTTGCCGAACAGCGTACCCTCGACCCGGTCCGCGCCGGCCATGAGCGCGAGTTCCGTCGCCGCCACGCCCGTGCCCCGGTCGTTGTGCGGATGGACGGAGATGATGAGGCTGTCGCGGTTCTTCACGTTGCGGCAGAACCACTCGATCTGGTCGGCGTAGACGTTCGGCGTCGCCATTTCCACCGTGCTGGGGAGATTGACGATCAGCCGCTTCTCCGGGGTCGGCTGGTAGACGTCCATCACCGCCTCGACGATCTCGACCGCGAAATCGAGTTCGGTCCCGGTGAAGCTCTCCGGCGAGTACTGGTAGACGATCTCGGTGTCGGTCTCGTCGGCGAGCGTGTGGATCAACTCCGCACCCTGGCGCGCGATGTCGATGATGCCGGGCCGGTCCATGCCGAACACCACGCGACGCTGCAACGTCGAGGTGGAGTTGTAGACGTGCACGATGGCCCGCTTGCAGCCCTTCAACGCCTCGAACGTGCGCCGGATCAGCGGCTCGCGCGCCTGCACGAGCACCTGAAGGGTCACGTCCTCCGGCACCATGTCGTGCTCGATGAGGTAGCGGGCGAAGTCGAAATCGGTCTGCGAGGCGGCCGGAAAGCCCACCTCGATCTCCTTGAAGCCCATCGCGACCAAGGCCTTGTACATGCGAGCCTTACGCTCGATGCCCATGGGCTCGACCAGCGCCTGGTTGCCGTCGCGCAGATCGACCGACGCCCAGATCGGCGCCTCGGTGATCGACGCCGACGGCCAACGGCGGTCGGGGAGGTCGATGGGCTGGAACGGTTTATATTTCACGGTGGGGTCGACACGCATGGTCCTGTCTCCGGTCGTCGTGGCGCGACTATGGGGCGCGCTGTAGGAGGGGCGCCGATCGCGGCGCGAATTGGTCTCAGTCTACATAAGGGGCGCGGTGGCCGCGATACGGTCGCCGGCGGGCCACGCGCGGGGTGGCCGGCGACCGACGGTTAGTCGCAGCGTCAGCGGGGCATTCAAACGACCCAACACGGTCGGGATGCATGGGGAGGGAGTCATGAGACGGAACCTTGCGGGACGGTACGGCTCTGGAAGGAAGAGCCACGGGCGCGGTGCGCACGGGCTCGGTATCGCTAGCGGGTTAGAGCCAGCGACAGGTCCAGGCGTAGGGCCAGCGTCTTGCGGGGCAAGGTGGTCATCATGGGTCTTACGATGCGCAAGGCACCCGGACCCGTCAAGCCGAAAATGCCGGGCCCCGATGCCGGACACCGACGCGGGGCGCGCGCGGCACTCGCGCAAAGGACGCCGGAGTCGCGCCGCGTTCGCGGCCCAAGCCGCCACCCCTCGCGGCCGAACGATGCACCATCCGGCCTCGGTCGCGCCGTAACGCCGCCGTCAATCGTCAATTCCAGGACAACGCCCCTACCCACCCTTGCACCCGCACCCCGCCCGGGGCCATAGTCGCGCGCCGAGCCGGCCGCCGTGGTCCGAGGACGGGCGCCGGCTGCCCTGTTCGTCCCGCCGTTCAAGGAAAGCCACTCGCCCATGACCGTCCGTTCGTTCTCCGCACCCCGCCTTGCCCCGTCCACGCCCCTCGTTCGGGGAGGGTGCTGACCATGGCTTTGGCATTCCCCTTCTCGGCCATCGTCGGCCAGGATGAGATGAAGATGGCGCTGCTGATCGCGGCGGTCGATCAGGGTGTGGGCGGCGTGATGGTCTTCGGCGATCGCGGCACCGGCAAGTCCACCGCCGTGCGCGCGCTGGCCGCCCTGCTGCCCCCCATGCAGCGTATTGCGGGGTGCCGCTACAACAGCGACCCGGTGCGGGACGAGGCGTTCCACCGCACGCTGAACAATCTGGCCGAAGACACCCCGCTTGAGGTGGAAGAGGCGCCCGTGCCCGTCGTGGACCTGCCCCTCGGCGCCACCGAGGACCGCGTGGTCGGCGCGCTCGATCTGGAACGCGCCCTGACACAGGGTGAAAAGGCGTTCGAGCCCGGCCTGCTGGCGCGCGCCCATCGCGGCTTCCTGTACATCGACGAGGTCAACCTGCTGGAAGACCACCTTGTGGACCTGCTGCTCGACGTCGCCGCCTCCGGCGAGAACGTCGTGGAGCGCGAGGGCCTGAGCGTGCGCCACCCCGCCAAGTTCGTGCTGGTCGGCTCCGGCAACCCGGAAGAAGGCGAACTGCGCCCACAGCTTC
Source organism: Roseospira marina (assembly GCF_014197855.1). Taxonomy (GTDB): domain Bacteria; phylum Pseudomonadota; class Alphaproteobacteria; order Rhodospirillales; family Rhodospirillaceae; genus Rhodospira; species Rhodospira marina. The sequence goes on along the minus strand of NZ_JACIGJ010000004.1, from coordinate 97,204 downwards.
TGGACCGCTTCGGGCTGGCCGTCGAAGTCACCACGCCGAAGGAACTGCAAACCCGCGTCGAGGTCGTGAAGCGCCGCGATGCGTTCGAGCGTGACCCCAAGGCCTTCCTTAGCACCTGGAACGAGCGCGAAGCCGGCGAGGCCCAGCGCATCCGCGAGGCCCGCGCCCGCGTCCAGGACGTCGAAGTACCCGAGTCCGTGTTGAACACCGTCGCCAAGCTGTGCCTGACCCTGGGCACCGACGGCCTGCGCGGCGAGCTGACCGTGATCCGCGCCGCCCGGTCGCTGGCCGCGCTGGAGGGCGATGTGGAGGTCGACGAGAGCCACGTCCGCAAGGTCGCCACCATGGCGCTGCGCCACCGCCTGCGCCGCGACCCGCTGGACGAATCCGGCTCCACCGTGCGTGTCGAACGCGCGGTCGCGGAGGTGCTGGGCGAGGTCGCCTGATATGGAAATCCTGGGCTCCTTCGCACCCGACCCGGCCGGTCTCGGCCCGGCGCCGCAGGCGGCGGACCGAGAGGACGCCGGCCCGGTGTCCGACCCCTGGACCGACGCCGCCCTGGTGGCGGCGCTGGTTGCGGTCGATCCGGCCGGCCTGGGCGGTGCCCTGCTGAAGGCCTTGCCCGGCCCGGCCCGCGACGCCTGGCTGGACATGCTCCGCACCCTTTTGCCCGAGGGCACGCCGTTGCGCCGCGTGCCCCTGCACGTGACGGACGAGCGCCTGCTGGGCGGCCTGGATCTGGCCGCGACCCTGCACGCTGGCCGGCCGGTGGCCGAGAAAGGGCTGCTGGTGGAGGCCGACGGCGGCGTGATCGTGCTGGCCATGGCCGAGCGCCTGACGCCGGCCTTCGCCGCCAAGCTGGGCATGGCGGTGGACCATGGCGCCGTGCGGGTGGAGCGCGACGGCATCGCCGCGCTGACCCCGACGCGCTTTGGCGTGGTGGCGCTGGATGAATCGGTCGGGCCCGACGAGGGACCGCCGGAGGCGTTGCGCGACCGCCTGGCGTTCCATATGGAGCTGGAGGGTCTGCGTGAGCGCGACATCGGCGAGCCTCTGCACGAGCCCGAGGAAATCGTGGCCGCGCGCGACCAACTGGCCCGCGTCACCATCGAGGACCGGGCGTTGGAGGCCCTGTGCGGGGCCGCCCTGGCCATGGGCGTCGTGTCGTTGCGCGCGCCCCTGTTCGCGCTGCGCGTGGCCCGGGCCGCCGCCGCGCTCGATCGCCGCGACACGGTGGAGCAGGACGACCTGACGCTGGCCGCCCGGCTGGTGCTGGCGCCGCGGGCCACCCGCATCCCCGAAATGCCGCCGCCGCCTCCCCCCGAGGAGGACCAAGAGGAGGAGGAGCCGCCGCCCCCGCCGGACGAGGGCGAGGACGAACGCCAGCAGGACGACGACGACAAGCCGCTTGAGGACCAGATCGTCGATGCCGCGCAGGCCGCCATTCCCGCCAATCTGCTCGCCCGCCTGATGGCGGCGGCGGGGCGCAAACGGCGCACCGGCATTCTCGGGCGCTCCGGCGAGCAGCGTAAGGCGCTCACCCGGGGCCGGCCGATCGGCTCCCGCCGGGGCGACCCGCGTGCCGGGGCCCGTCTGGCGCTGATCGACACCCTGCGCTCGGCCGCGCCCTGGCAGCCACTGCGTCGTGCCGAGATGGCCCAATGGGCCGAACACAGGGGCGATGACCGCCCGCTGCCGCGTGTGCTGGTGCGCAAGGACGACTTCCGCATCACCCGCTTCAAGAAGCGGTCGCAGGCCACGATCATCTTCGTGGTGGATGCGTCGGGCTCGTCGGCCATCGCCCGCCTGGGTGAAGCGAAGGGTGCCATCGAGCTGTTGCTGGCGGACTGCTACGCCCGCCGCGACCAGGTCGCCCTGGTGGCCTTCCGGGGCAAGGGCGCGGAGGCCCTACTGCCGCCGACGCGCTCCCTGGCGCGGGCCAAGAAGCGGCTGGCCGGGTTCCCGGGCGGGGGTGGCACACCGCTCGCCGCCGGCATTGAGGCCGCGCACATGATGGCGGAGGTCTGTCGCACCCGGGGCGAGACGCCCTCGGTCGTGATTCTGACCGACGGCCGCGCCAACGTGACGCTCGAGGGCATCGGCGGCCGCGCCAAGGCCGAGGAAGACGCCAAGGCCGCTGCGGAGGGGCTGCGCGCCATGGGGGTTTCGACCCTGCTGGTGGACACGTCGCTGCGGCCGGCCGCGAAGGCACAGGCGCTGGCCGACAGCATGGGGGCGACCTACATGCCCCTGCCCCGGGCGGACGCGCGGGCGCTGTCCGTGGCCGCGCGCAGCGCCGCCCAGACGGCGGACGCCTAGGGGCGATGGCGAAGCGGGAGCGGCGGGGCATGGTTTTCCGGGCACATCGACCGGACTGGGACACGGTGGGCCACGACTGGCCCAACCGGGAGCACAGCCGGTTCCTTCTCGCGCATGGCTTCCGTTGGCATGTCCAGGTGGCGGGCCAGGGGCCGGTGCTGCTGCTGCTGCACGGCACAGGGGCCTCGACCCACTCTTTCCGTGACCTGCTGCCGCGCCTGGCCGAGCGGTTCACGGTGATCGTGCCCGACCTGCCCGGCCACGGCTTCACCGCCAACCCGCCGGCCAGTTCCTTCACCCTGCCCGGCATGGGCCGGTCGGTCGCCGCATTGCTGCGGGAGTTGAAGGTCAAGCCCGCTCTGGCCGTGGGCCATTCGGCGGGCGCGGCGATCCTGATCCGCATGGCGCTGGACCGGCACATTCACCCCAAGGCGATCATCAGCCTCAACGGCGCGTTGCTGCCGTTCAAGGGCTCGTCCGGGCACTGGTGGTCCGGCCTCGCCAAACTGCTGCTGATGAACCCCCTTGTGCCCCGCCTGTTCGCCTGGAGCGCCGTGGACCAGAGCCGGGTCGAGACGCTGATCCGCGACACCGGGTCGGAGATCGACGCGCGCGGGCTGGAGCTGTACGGCCGCCTGTTCAAGGAACCGGCGCATGTGGGCGGCGCGCTGGCCATGATGGCCAACTGGGACCTTCGGGCGCTGCGCGACTTGGTCGCGCGCCTCGACATGCCGCTGGATCTGGTGGTGGGCGAGCGCGACGCCACCGTGAAACCGGCCGACGCCGAGATGATCGCGGCGCGCGCGCCCAACGCCCATGTGCGCATGCTGCCCGGCCTGGGGCATCTGGCGCACGAGGAACGGCCGGACGTGCTGGCCACGCTGATCGTGGACCTCGCCCAAGCGCATGGGGTGCTGACGGGCTGACATCACAGCGAGTCGGCAGGCCCATATCCTCCCGGCGTTCAGCATGTCTGGTCTGGCCGATCACCACCTGATCGATACGCCGCAGGGCACAAATGGGTGTCTTGGCCGCGCCGAACACCGCGAACAGGCCATCGGAACCACGACCCAGAGGATACGTGCCGATATAGGGTGTGGTGACAATTTAGCGTCGGGCCCTACAAAGGGGTTTCCAATCGATCCCGAATCGGAGTCACCACCCCAAGATGTTGGCAGCGTGGGGATGGCAGACCGCTCTTTTTGGCTCGCCGAAGAACGGTTTTCTTGCTTGGCCCCGCATGTGCCGGCGGACACGCGCGGTGTCGAGAGGGTCGATGACCGTCGGGTGATCAGGGGCATCGTGCGCATCAAGAGATCGGGTTGGCGGACGGTGCGGATGTTCTCGAAGACTCAGACCCACCGCGCGACGACCGCCAAAGGCGCGATCCCCTCTCTCCCCCGCCTATGATGGGGCCGGGCCGGACATCGCACCGCCCGGTTACTGCGCCGCCATCCGACCGGCCCGGCGCAGGCGCTCGATATCGATATCCTGCTCCGTATCGAACTGAATGTGGATCCCGGCGCGGGTGATGTTGATTGCACGACCGTGCCAACGGGCGCCGACACTGCCCACAAGCAGGGTCAGGGCGTCGCCCTTGTGCACGTTGTCCACCGGCTTGATACGCGCGCCGCCGCGCGAGACGTCGACGAGAACGGTCGCTATCCGCTCCCCGTTGGCGTCCGCGACCACCTCGGCTTCAATGGCGAACCGTTCGTGGAGGCGCCGGTCCACATCGCTGGTCGACGAGCGGATGAGGCGGGTAACCGTCTGACCGTAGTCCGACACCGCCCCGAACAGCGAACTGGCGTACTCCTCCACGGTCCGCGACGACGTCATGGTCACCTGTGACTGCTCATTCACCTTGGCGATCAAACTGGACACCTCGCGGGTTGCCGCAGCGCTTTCCTGAATCGACGCCACGATTTCCTGCGTCGCGCTGCGCTGCTGATCCACCGCCCCGGCCACGGTGGTGGTGATGGTGTCCATCTCGCGGATCGTCGTCGATACCGCGTCGATGGCCGCCGCCGCCTCCTTGGACACGGTCTGGATCTCGCCGACCCGTTGGGCGATGTCGTTGGTCGACCGGGCGGTCTGCTGCGCCAGCGACTTGACCTCGTTGGCCACGACGGCAAAGCCGCGACCGGCCTCGCCCGCGCGGGCCGCCTCAATGGTGGCGTTCAACGCCAAAAGGTTGGTCTGTTCGGCGATCTCCCCGATCAGCTTGACCACCTCGCCGATACGGCTCCCGACATCCCCGAGATGATTGACGACGCTCTGGGTCGCCTCGGCCTTGTCCACGGCGGTGTTGGCGATGGTCCGGGACTGCTCGACCTGACGCCCGATCTCGGCGATCGACGCACTCAGTTGCTCCGCAGCAGCCGCCACCGTCTGGGCGTTGGCCTGGGCTTCCTCGGCGGCGGCCGAAACCGTTGACGCATGTTCCGACACCTGTTGTGACGCCGCGCTGAGACGCCGCGAGTCGGCGTGCATGGTATTCGCCAGCGTCTCCACGGACTCCAACGCCGTCCGGGACGAGGATTCGACGTTGTCGGCCATGGTACGCAACGCCACGCGCCGTTCCTCCTCGGCCTCCTGCTCGGCCGTCGCCTGCTCAGCCCGCAGCCGGTCCCGCTCCTGCGCCGCCGAGCGCAGGACGGTCAGGGCCTCGGCCATCTGGCCGATCTCGTCGCGTTGACCGTGGGCCGGAACCTCAATCGCCGTATCCCCCTTGGCGAGGTTCAGCATCGCGTCGGTCATCCGCTTGATGGGCCGCGAAATGCCGCCCCCAATCACCCAGGCCGCGATGATCCCGATAAACAGGGCGATGAGCCCGACGACCAGAGAGGTGACCACCGCGGTGTCGATATCGCGCTTGGCGGCCGGGCCCAATTCGTCCTGACGCGCCTGAATACCGGCCTTGAGCCTTTGTACCTGCTGCGAGACCAAGGGACCGACATTGTCGAGGACCTTCTCGATCAGATCGTTACGCTCGGAAATGGCGACGTGGATGGCATCGAACGCCTTGGCATACTCGTATCCTTGAGTCTGTGCCTCGCGTGCCAAAGCCAGGAGTTGCGGGTCCGTCAGAGCCGCCTCCATGACATCGGCCTGGGCTTGCATGCGACCGATCTCTTCGACCGCGCCCTCATAAGCCTCCGAACCGTTGCTCACCAGATAGACCGACACCTGCAGCCGTCCGAGCAGCAGATGCCGAAGGGTCAGCCCGGCCAGATAGGCCGCCTTGGCGTTCTCATCCTCGTTGGCGCGCACCATCACCTGGGTCAACGGCTGCTCGACCGCCGGACCGAGATCGCGGAGTTGGTCGAACATCCGGTTCCGATCCTGCTGGTGGGTGACGATCTGGCCAAAGGCGGTGATGTAGTTGTCGAGTTGGGACTCCAGGCCCCGCAAATCCTCGATGCGGGCGTCAGCCTCGGCCAACTCCAAGGCCCGTCGGATCGCCGTAAGGGTTTCTTTCGCGGCGTCTTCAACAAGCGGCGCGTACTCCAACTCTCCTTGGATCACGAAATCCTTCACCGCAAGTTGCGTCTGCAGCATGGCGGCCTGAACATTGCCGACCTGATTGGCCAGACGGGCCAGTTGGCGGTATTCCGTCAGATTGGAGTCCGCACCCCGAAGATAAAAATAGGAAATAGAGCAAATTACAGCCAGAAGGGCCAGAACAATGACAAACCCGATCGTAATCCTTACACCAATTTTGATCGAATTAAAAAAGCTCATGATAAAACCCCTTTCCGGCCACGACACAGGACTCGATCGGACTCGTCTTTACTATTTGACGGAATTTTTATTTACAGAGAGCGCAAAGGGCAAAGCCGCGCGGGCGCTTTAAGTCCCGTGCTCTGTTTTCGCTCGGCGCGGCGTGGGCTTGCCCTTCTGCCGGACCGGCCCGTGAAGACCTCCGGACTGCACCGCGCCCCCCGGACGGGCGGCGTCGACCGCGACACGTTAGCGGCCGCCGGCCGCAGACGACCGGACGCCGCCCAGCCCGCTGCCAGTACGTCGGCCCTCGGCACAGTCCTCCTGAACGTCGCGGATGGGTGCCGCCAGCGCAGAGAGTGAGTATCACGATGGATGACAAGAGGGCTGGGGACTCCCCAAAACGTTGCGGCGCAACATCGCCTCACGGCGCGCACGGCCGCAGCCGCGCGTTGCAAACCCCCGGGGCACAGACTAGGCAAGAGGTCATCCTCCTTTGATGATGCCTCGGCGCCCCCTCCTCTCGATCAACGATGGTATGATAGGTGCATTTCCACTTCAATAAATAATAAGCGCACGCACTCCGTGTTCTTCGAGCGAGCACATAAGGTCTTTGTCCTCAAATCTTTTGCTTGATATGAAACATGACGATTGCATCCGCCGGACCACTCAATCCGGGGGGCCGACGCTCGGCATGGTCACCGGCCCATCGTCCCCGTCGCTCGTTCCATCGCCGAACACCCCGCGCAGAGCCCCGGGTGTCAGCACCGTCAGCGGATTCACCGAAACGTCCGGGTCGTCCAGCGTCCCGGTCGCCCCATACCCGACGGCAAACACACCGCCCCCTTTCTCCCCGACCAGGATGTCACCGACGACCGGAATCTTGCCCAGCAGCGCGTTCACGACATAGGCCGGTACCACCACACCGGTCAGGTCCAGCCGACCCGTGTCGATGTTGATCGTGCCGTTGGCGGTCAGGCCAAGCGACGGCCCGTTGGTGCGGGCCTCGGACAGGGTCAGGAGGGAGTCCGCGTAGGTGAACGGAGCCACCAGGCGGGACAGCGACAAGCCATCGCCCTGCAACTCGTCCAGAATGCCGGTCAGCGAGGCCACCGCCAGGATGCGCGCCAACAATGGCGCCTCCGCCAAGTGAAAGTCGCGGATCGTCAACGTCCCGCTCAAGCGGTCCTCGGCATCCAGTGTGCCGTCCAGGGACAGCGTGCCCCCGCGAAGCTGGTCGATGACACCGAGCGCCGCGGCAACCGCGCCGGCGTCGCCCGCCCGCGCCGTCAGGGTGCGTGCCAGCCCGGCACCTTCGGGCGTGAGGTGCACGACGATCTCCGGCCCGCCGCCGATACGCGCATCCACGTCGCCGCTGCGCCAGTGACCGGCCGCATCGCGGATCGCGGTCGCATTCACGTCCGTCAAAGCAATGGTGTCCGTCATGCGAACTCGCTCAACAGCCAACGCCAGATCGAGCGCGGTGCCGCTGTCCGCCGCCGCGCCCGGCTCCAGAGTCCGCAGCGCCCCGCCCCCAGCCTCGGCGTCGGGTCCGGGGTCCGCCTCCTCGGCCGGTCGCGCATCATCGCCCCCCAGGGCCGCGCGAAGATCGACGGACCGCCCGGCCACGGTGACCCGGATCACCCTCTCCGGGTCGGTCTCGGCCCGCACCAATGCCCGGGCGTCCGTATCGGCCCCGAGGCGGATGGGATCGACCGTGATGTCGCGCAGCCCGCCCTCCCCGTTCAGGCGAGCCTGTCCCGCCACGGTAGCCCCGGCCGGACTGGTTACATCGAAGTCGATGACCATCGCGTCGTCTGAGAATGTACCCTTCACCGCCGCCCGGCCGGCCACACCCGCCGGCTTGCTCCAGCCCAGCGGCCCGACCGACAGCGACGCCGGGGTCAGATCAAGGTCCGCCGTCAGGCGCCCGGGCTTGCCCTCCGCCTCGGTGTAGGTCGCGACCGCCTCGACCGGGCCATCAAGCCAGGGGGGCTGGAACGGCACGCCATGCAGACCGAATGCCTTCCGCCCGGCCGCATCCACGCGGGCCTTGACCCGGTAACGCCGGTCGAACGGCGCGCCATCCGTGAAGTTCTCGCGCCATGTCAGGCGGACCGGCACCGGCCCCAGCCGGGCGGTTCCGTTCACATCCATGCCGTCCTGGGTCAGGCTCAGATCCAGGTCACCGGCCGACAGATCCTGGTTCAGAAGCACCTCGGGAACACCAACGCCCTCGGCCGAGGCCTCAACCCCGATCTCCAGGTCTTCCAGGGGCAAATCCTTCAGCAGCGGCATCCCCAGGGTCAAGGTGGCCTTGGCGTCGCCGCGCAAGCTGGCCGGATCGATCCCAACCTTGGACGCATACCCCAGCGGCTCGTGGTCGATCAGCGCCAGGGCATCCGCCAGCGGCCCGACGATATCGAACGTCAGGTCCGCCCGTTCCACATCGGCGTCGAAATCCGAGAACACAGCGTGGCCATCAGTCACGCGCACGGCGCCAACGCCGCCGCCGGAGACGTCGACCTCCACCGTCTCAAGGCCGAACCGCAAGCGCCCGTGCGCATCGGTGGCCGGCGGCAGGCCGTCCAGATAGTTCACCGTCATGCCAAAGAGGCCGGCATCGCCGCTCAGATCGGTCAGCGTCAGATCCGCGAGGGAGCCCCCCGCCAGCGTGGCGCGCATCTGGGTCCCTACGACCACGCCGTCCGACAGATTGTGTCCGATCCACTCGATGGCCCCATGCGCGAGGGAGCCCGGCCACAGCCGCTCCACCACGGGAACGGTCACCGTCGAGGTCGATAGGTCCGCATAACCCACGGCCGGCCCACCGGGATCCACCGTCAACGCGCCCGTCGCGGCCAGTGCGACGCCGTCCAGACCGATGTGCCCCTGCTCCACGGTCAGGGTCAGGCGCCCGCTCTCCGGAGCACGGTCCAACGTCGCCTCAACGGTAAGGTCATCCAGGGCATAGGGACGATCCACGGGCGGCGGGGCGGTCACGCTGCCGGCCCCACCCACCACGGAAAGGCTCGCGAACCGGAACCAGGTTTCGGGCGCGTCACCCTCGAACGCGATATCCAGCGTAACGGTGCCTTCGAGGTGCTGATCCCAACCGGCCAACGCCGGCACATCGGCAACGGCGGCCAAAGGCGCCAGGTCCCGCGACGGATTGATGTCGTGCAGCGCCACAAGGCCGGACGCGGTTCCGCTGGTCATCTCGTGCCGCAGCGCCAGATCCAGGGACGGCCCCGCCCCGTCCTCATACGGGTCCTCATGTGGCGCCGTTTCGGAGGCCTCGGCGGGGCGCGTCTGCACCCGCACCGACGTCTCCACGATCAACGCCGCTTCACCGTCCCGCGTCGCGGTCAGATGGCCGATGGTCGCCAGCCAGACCTGATCCGTCATCCGGTCATCGAACACCAGCCGCGCGTTGCGCAACGCCAGCCCCAAATCGGCGAGCCGCCCCCAGGCGTTCACGATCACGTCCGGCGACAGGCCAGCGCCCCCCGGCGCGGCCCCCTCTTCCGTCCCGTCCTCGGTTGCCGGCGGCGAGACGCCCGCCAGAGCCGCCGGCCCAGGGCCGGACGCAAGCTGGACCGTGCCCTCCGGGGTACGGATCACCCGCACGGTGGAGCCGACCAACGCCAGCCCGGACAGATGGACGGTCCCCTCCAGCAGCGCGCGCCCATCCAGCGCGGCCTCGACCGTCCCGACCTCGGCCGGGGCCCCTTTTTCCGCCGACCCCAACTGCACCGCATGCAGCCGGACATCCAGGCCGCGCTCGATGCCGCGCCACAGGACAACCGCCTCGCCCACCGTCACGTCGAGGTCGAGGCCCGCGTCTTCGACGGCGGCCGTCAGTTCCTGTTCGATCAGGGGCACGAGAAAGGGCACGCTCAATGGCCCGCGCGTAGCCAGCCACGCACCGACCACGAACAGCAGCACCAAAGCCCCCACCCCGGCGCCGAGGCCCCCCAGCACGCGGTGCATGGTCCGTCCGGACACCCGCCCTCCCTTTATCAGTTTGAGTGTGATCTGTTTGAGTGTGCGCACCCCACGCTCGTGGACGAACCATGGCCGACCTTGACCGGGCGGGGCGTTGTCCACAGTGTGCCTGTCCAATTGAGGTGATGCTATGACGCCGTGCCAACTGACGGACACACCGCACACAACCCCCGCCGCTGGAGATACCGACCGCGCCGAACGCGGGCGGGAGCGTTGGCTGGATCAGGCCGAAACCACGGGCGACCCAGCCCTGGCCGCCTTCATCCGGGAGTCGGTCGCCGCCGACCACCCGTGCCGCCCCCTTCTGGATGCCCTGTTCGGCAACAGCCCGTTCCTGACCAAATGCGCGCTTCAGGAACCCGCCTGGATCCATGTGCTGTGCGAGACGGGCGTCGATGCGGCCTTTGACCGCGCGCTCGATACCGTACGGACGGACGCGGCCGCCACCGACGATCAGACGGCGGTGATGCGGGCGCTGCGCGTGGCCAAGCGGCGCGTGGCCCTGACCACGGCGGTCGCCGACATCCTGGGGCTCTGGACCCTTGAGCAGGTGACGGGTGCTCTGTCCCGGCTCGCCGAAACCACACTGGATCTGGCCTGCGGCCACCTGTTGGCGCGCCTGCATACCAAGGGCGACCTCGTGCTGCCCCACCCGGAGGCACCGACGCGCGACAGCGGGCTGATCGTGCTGGGCATGGGCAAGCTGGGCGCCCGGGAGCTGAACTACTCCTCCGATATCGACCTGATCGTGCTGTTCGACGAGGAGCGCCTGAACTACCGGGGCCGCCGCACGCCGCGCGAAGACATGGTGCGCCTGACCAAGGACGTGGTCCGCCTGATGGAGGAACGGACCGCGCACGGCTATGTGTTCCGCTGCGACCTGAGGCTTCGGCCCGATCCGGGGTCCACGTCCGTGGCGATCTCCACGCTGGCGGCCGAGATTTATTACGAGAGCTTCGGGCAGAACTGGGAACGCGCCGCCATGATCAAGGCGCGCCCGGTGGCCGGCGACATTCCGGCGGGCGACCGGTTCCTGGACGGGTTGCGCCCCTTCGTCTGGCGGCGCTCGCTCGATTTCAACGCCATCCAGGACATCCACTCGATCAAGCGCCAGATCCACGCCCAGAAGGGCCACGCCGTGGTGGCGGTCGAGGGTCACAATCTGAAGCTCGGCCGGGGCGGCATCCGCGAGATCGAGTTCTTCGTGCAGACCCAGCAGCTCATCTGGGGCGGTCGGGATCCGACGCTGCGCGACCGGGAAACGCTCAAGGCGCTGAACGCCCTCACCGCACGCGGGCTGGTCGCCCCGGCGGTGCGCGATGATCTGACGGCCGCCTATCGCCACCTGAGGCAGGCCGAGCACCGCTTGCAGATGGTCAACGACGAGCAGACCCAGACCCTGCCGACCGACACGGACGCCCTGCGCGCCCTGGCCGTGTTCCTGGGATACGAGGGCATCAAGCCATTCGCGCTGGCCCTGAAATCCACGCTGATGACCGTGCAGGACCATTACGCCGACCTGTTCGAGGACCAGCCCAATCTGTCGGGCGGCGCCGGCAATCTGGTGTTCACGGGTGGCGAGGACGATCCGGAAACCCTGCGCACCCTTAGCGACCTGGGCTTTGCGAATCCCACCGGCATCGCCAGCACGATTCGCGGCTGGCACACCGCCCGCTATCGGGCCATGAGCAGCACGCGCACCCGGGAGCGCCTGACCGAGTTGATGCCGACCCTGATCCGCGCCCTGGCCCGGACCGTCAATCCAGACGCGGCCCTGCTGCGCTTCGACAGCTTCCTGGCTCACCTGCCCACGGGCGCGCAGATCATGTCGCTGTTCCTGGCGAACCCGCATGTTATGACGCTGGTGGCCGAGATCATGGGCGACGCGCCGCGTCTGGCCGAACACTTGGCCCGCAACCCGCGCCTGCTTGACGCCGTGCTGGAGCCGGCGTTCCTGAACACCGCACCGACGCAAGCCGTGCTCCGCGAGGGGCTCGACGTCGCGCTACGCGACGCCCGCGTGTTCGAGGACGTGCTCGACATCTGCCGGCGTTGGACCAACGACCACCGGTTTCAGATCGGTGTGCAGGCCCTGTTCGGCCGGCAGGCCCCGGGCGCGACCGGGCACGCGCTGGCCGATGTCGCCGACGTCGCCCTGGCCGTCATGCTCGATCGGGTCTGGTGTGAGTTCGCCCAGACCCACGGCGCCATGCCCGACGCCGCCGTGGTGGTCGTGGCCCTGGGCAAGCTGGGCGGCCAGGAGATGACGCCCACGTCCGACCTCGACCTCATCATGGTCTATGACGTGCCGGACAGCGTGGAGCAGTCGACCGGCCCCAAGCCACTGCCGCCGACCGCCTACTACACCCGGCTGGTGCAGCGCTTCATCAACGCGATCACGGCCAACACCGCGCAGGGTCGCCTGTACGAGGTGGACATGCGCCTGCGCCCCTCGGGCAACAAGGGACCGCTCGCCACTAGCCTGGAATCGTTCCGCCGCTATCAGGGCGAGGCCGCCTGGACCTGGGAGCATCAGGCCCTGACCCGCGCCCGCGTCGTCGCCGGTCCCGCCACGGTGGCGGAGCGGGTCGCGACCGTGATTCGGGATACCGTCTGCCGGCCGCGCGACCCGGAGCGGCTGGCGCACGACGTCGCCGACATGCGCCGCCGCATGGACGCGGAACACGGGGATCGCAACCGCTGGAACATCAAGCATCGGCGCGGCGGGCTGGTGGACGTGGAGTTCCTGGCGCAGTTCCTCCAGCTCCAGCACGCGCACGACCACCCGAACATCATGGTGCCGAACACGGCGGAAGGGCTGCGCCGAGTGGGCGACGCCGGCCTGCTGCCGGCCCCGGACGCCGCGTTCCTAAGCGATGCGCACCAGCGGTGGCTCAGCTTACAGGGAATGATCCGCCATTCCATGGACGGCGTACCGACGGACGACACCCTGCCCGAGGGCCTGAAGGCCCGGCTGATTGCGATCTGGGACGGCGCCGTTGATTTCGAGGATCTCAAGGCGCGCATGGACGATACCGCCGCGCGCGTCATGGAGGTGTACGACCGCCTTCTGGGCGCGGCGACCGCTCCCGGCGGAGACGAGGCGCCGCGCTGAGGGGGCGTCCTACTCCAGGGCTCCGAGAAGGCCGGTCAGCACCCGTTCCAGCCGGGCCAGATCGTGCAGCTCCGACAGGCGATGGTCGCCAGCCTTGACCAGGGTCAGTTCGACGTCGGAACTCTCCAGACGGTCGAGCAGGCGCTGGGCGGTGGACCACGGCACAGACTCGTCCTGCATGCCCTGGATCAGGCGCACCGGACAGTGGATGGGAATCGGTCCGCCCAGCAGCGTGCGGGTGCGGCCGTCCTCGATCAGCGCCCGGGTAATGGGATACGGCGTATCGCCGTAATCGGACGGCACGTGCACCACACCATCGCGCGCCAGCCTCGCCCGGGCGGCGGCGTCGAATTCCGACCACATCAGGTCTTCCGTGAAGTCCGGCGCGGCGGCCAGCCCCAGCAGCCCGGCCACGCGCTCCGGCCGCGCCAGCGCGGCCAGCAGCATCAGCCAACCACCCATGGAACTCCCCACGATCACCTGCGGCCCCTCGGTCAGGTGGTCGATGACCTGAACGAGGTCGTCCGCCCAGGCGCTGATGGTGCCGTCCTCGAACCGGCCGTCCGACACACCGTGGCCCCGCTGGTCAAAGCGGACGAAGGCGCGACCGTTCCGGCGCGCCCAGTGCTCCAGGAACAGGGCCTTGCCGCCCGTCATATCGGACATGAAGCCATGCACGAAGATCACGCCCGGCCCCTTGCCGGACACCGTGTGATAGGCGATGGTGGCGCCATCCGGACGGGTCAGACGGCGGGGCGCGGCGTCAGGAGAAGTGCCGGGGGGCGTATCGGTGTCTGTCATATCGGTTTCACTCATGGGTCGGTCGGTCCAGCCGTCCAAACGAGGACAACGCGTGCAGGGCAAGCACAGGGCAAGGGCGGCACGAGGGTGACGGCGCACGGTATCACCGCGACGACGCGAAGGGAAACACAGGCAGCCGGGGCCATCCCCACCGTACTACAGGTTCTGCCCGCCCTGGAGGCGGGGGGCGTGGAGCGCGGCACCGTGGACGTGGCCGAAGGGATCGTCGGCGCCGGCTGGCGGGCCCTTGTCGCCTCTCAGGGGGGCCGGTTGGAGCACGCCCTGGCCCGCGTCGGCGCACGGCATATCACGTTGCCGCTGGCCACCAAGAACCCCCTCGCCCTGCGCCGCAACGCCGGCCGGCTCGCCCGCGTCATTCGGGAGCACGGCGTGGATCTGATCCACGCCCGCAGCCGCGCCCCGGCCTGGAGCGCCCTGTGGGCGTCCCGCGCCACCGGCGTGCCCTTGGTCACGACCTTTCACGGCACCTATACCCTGGGGCCGTGGGGCCTCAAGGCCGGCTACAACCGGGTGATGATCGAGGGCGCCCGGGTGATCGCCATCTCGCAGTTCATCGCGGCGCACATCCGCGAACAGTACGGCGTGACCGACGACCGGATCCGGATCATCCCGCGCGGGGTCGATCTCACCACCTTCACCCCGCAAGCGGTGCGCGAACAGCGGATCGTCCGGCTGGCCACGCAATGGCGCCTGCCCGAGGACGCCACCGTGATCCTCATGCCGGGCCGCCTGACGCGCTGGAAGGGCCAGAGCCTGCTGATCGAGGCCATGGCCCGGCTCGGCCGGCCCGGCGTCCACGCGCTGATCGTGGGCTCCGATCAGGGCCGCGCGGCCTATCGAACCACCCTGGACGATCAGATCGCGCACCATGGCTTGGAAGGCCAGGTCCATATCCTGGATCATTGCGACGACATGCCGGCGGCCTACCGCCTCGCCAACGTGGTCGTGTCCGCCTCGCTGGAGCCGGAAGCGTTCGGGCGGGTGCCGGCCGAGGGGCAGGCTCTCGGCCGCGTCGTGGTGGCGCCGGCGCATGGGGGTGCGCTGGAGATCGTGGACCACGGCGTCACCGGCTGGCTGTTCGAGCCCGGGGACGCCGACAGTCTCGCCTATGCCCTTGCCGTCGCGCTCGACATGGACCCGGCCGCTCGGACCGCCATGACCGAACGCGCCATGGTGCAGACCCAGCGGGTGTTTTCAAAGACCGCGATGATCCTGGATACGCTTGCGGTGTACCGCGAACTGCTCGGCGCGCCCGAACCGGCTCTCTCCGTCCCGTGAGCCCCGCCCCATGAGCCCAGTTCCATGAAGCCAGCCCCATGACCCCGGACTCCGCCCGCCCCCGCATTCTGGTCATCAAGCTGTCCGCGCTGGGCGATGTCGTGTTGGCGCTGGGGCCGATGGCGGCCATCCGCCGCCACCATCCGCACGCACACCTGACCATGCTGACCACGGCCCCCTATGCGCCCCTTCTGCGCGCCAGCGGCCTGTTCGACGCCGTCCGGGTGGACCGGCGCGGCGGCCTGCGGCGGCCCCTCGCCTGGGCCGACACGGTGCGGTGGATCCGTGTCGGCGCATTCGACCGGGTGTACGACCTGCAAACCTCCGACCGCTCATCCGGATACTTCCGCGCCCTGCGCCTGATGGGCGCCGCCCCGCCCTGGAGCGGCATCGCGCCGGGCTGCGCGTTTTGTCACGACACACCCCAACGCACCCACCTGCACTCCATCGAGCGTCAGGCGGAACAACTCCGGATCGCCGGGATCCCGGTCACGCACGCCCCGGACCTGTCGTTCGCCTGGACAGGCCCCGGGGCGGCCGACGTCGCGCGCTTCGCCCTGCCGGAACGGTATGCCCTGCTGGTGCCCGGCGGCTCCGCGCACCGACCGGAAAAGCGCTGGCCGGCGGACCAGTTCGCCGCCCTCGCCCGCTGGCTGGTCGCGGAGGAGGGTCTCACCCCGGTGCTGCTGGGAACGACCGCCGAGGCCAACGTGATCGACGCCGTGCGGGCGGCCTGTCCGGACGCCATCGCGCTGATCGGCCGGACCGACCTGCTCGACATCCCCGCACTCGGCCACCGGGCGGCCCTGGCGGTGGGCAACGACACCGGCCCGCTGCACATGATCGCCCTGGCCGGATGCCCGACCGTGGCCCTGTTCTCCGCCGCGTCCAACCCGGACAAACACCGGCCGCGCGGCCCGGCGGTCGTGTGCCTGCAGCGACCGACTCTGTCCGCGCTGGGTCAACACGCAGTGCGAGCAGCCATCACCCAGGTTCGAAAGGCCCCGCCCCATGATCCCGCGTTTTCCGGACGAAACGCCCTCCGTATGGTGTAATAACCCCAGGAGCGACCCGATCGTCCGCCTTGTTTTGCCCTTTCCGTCATCCAGTGGGTTCCAATGGCCATGTAACACGGTACACTATAGGGACCGCATCGCTTGAGAAGAGGGTATGGCAACAGAACATGGGTGTGGTCGAAAGTTTTGCGTCGCACCTCTTCTCGTGCGTGGTGAGGTCGTCTCTCCACGTCGCAAAGACCGGATGAGCCGTCGGCACCCTCTGCCCTAGGTTGCAGCAACTGGACAGCAAATGACCCCCGGGCACACCGTCGCCCCGACAACATCGACTTCAGGGTCGGATGGACGCGTTCTCCTCGTCGAGGATACGCCGTCCATGGCACGGGTATACCTGGAGTACCTGCGCGACCTGCCGTGGCCGGTGGATCTGGCCGAGACCGGCGCCGAAGCCCGCCGCCTGCTGGCCCAAGCCCAGCACATCGCCATCATCCTGGACCTTCGCCTGCCGGACGGGTCGGGCCTGGATATCCTGCGCGAGATCCGGGCCGGGTCCAGCGACATGGCGGTGGTCGTCGTAACCTCCCAGGGATCCATGCAGGTGGCCGTGGAAGCCATGCGCGAGGGCGCGGACGACTTCCTCACCAAGCCCTTCCCCGCCGACCGCCTTCGGGTCACCCTCAAGAATGCCGTGGAGCGGCACACGATGGCCGGGACTCTCCGGCGCATCCGCGCGGAGATCGGCCGCGAGACGTTCCACGGGTTTATCGGCTCGTCGCTGCCGATGCAGGCGGTCTACCGCACCATCGAGGCGGCCGCGCCGTCCCGCGCCAGCGTGTTCATCACGGGCGAATCGGGCACCGGCAAGGAGGTCTGCGCCGAGGCCCTGCACCGCGCCAGCACACGCAAGGTCGGCCCGTTCGTGGCCCTCAACTGCGCCGCCATCCCCCACGAGCTGATCGAAAGCGAGATCTTCGGCCACATCAAGGGCGCGTTCACGGGCGCCACCGCCGACCGCAAGGGCGCCGCCGCCCGCGCGGACGGGGGCACCCTGTTCCTGGATGAAATCTGCGAAATGGATCTGGGGTTGCAGGCCAAGCTGCTGCGCTTCATCCAGACCGGCACCTTCATCCCCGTTGGCGGAACCAAGCTGGAAAGCGTCGATACGCGCTTCATCTGCGCCACCAACCGCGACCCCTGGACCGAGGTTCAGGGCGGACGCTTTCGCGAGGATCTCTATTTCCGCCTGCACGTCATCCCGATTCACCTGCCGCCCCTGCGCGAGCGGGAGGGGGACGTGGTGGAGATCGCCACGGCCCTCCTGGAACGGTTCGCAAAGGAAGAAGGGCGTACCTTCACGGGCTTTACCGAGCCCGCCGAGGCCCTGCTGAAGCTGCTGCCGTGGCCCGGCAACGTCCGCCAGCTCCAGAATGTTCTGCGCAACGTCGTGGTGCTGAACGACGGCCCCATCGTCTCCGCCGAGATGCTGGAAGGGCCCGCGCGAACCCTCGGCGGCGCCATGGCGGCGTCCTCCGCACAGGCGGCGAAGGCGGCCGGTGAGGCCGCCCCATCCGCCCCGTCGACGGGCCCCCCCGCCGCCCCCGCCACTCCCGAGCCGCCACGCGCGCCGACAGCCGAGGCCACACCCACCTCAGGCGACCCCATGTCGGGTAGCGCCGCGACCGGCGGCCCCGCCATGGCGGGAGGCCCCCTCGGGGGCGCGGGCGAACCGGGCCCGACGGAGGGGCGCTTTGATGGCCGCCGCGACGCCAACGGGCTGCGCCCCCTATGGCAGGTCGAATGGGAGCACATGACCAAGGCCCTGAAAATCTGCCACGGCAACGTGCCTCGGGCGGCCGCCCTGTTGGAGGTCAGCCCCAGCACGATCTACCGCCGCATCCGCCAGTTCGGGGACCCGGTCGCCGGCACGCCACCGACCGAAGGCGGCTCTCCAGGCGGGGGATAACGCAGACCTACGGCGCGGCGGGAAGACTCGCGGGCTCGTCACCACGCACCGCGCACAGACTTTGCACCACACCCTGCCCCCGAAGGGAGGGTGTCGGCTGAAGGCCCTGCTCGAACGCCACGACTTGAAGCCGCCCCGCCACGGCATCGAGCAGTTCGCCCGGTCGCAGCAAATGATCCGGATTGCGGGGCCGGGCGATGCGCTCATGGCCCAGCATGAACGTCTGATACAGCAGCACGCCCCCCCGGCGCGGCCACGCTGTCGATCAGGTGCGGAAACAGCGGGCGATGCAGGTAGTTGGTCACAATGACCGCGTCGAACCGACGGCCGGCGAACGGCCACGGGCCGCCCGCCTCCAGATCCATCGTGATGATCTCCGCCCGACCGGCGAGATCACCGACGTACTCGGTATCGCGGTCCACCAGCGTCGGAACGAAGCCGTGGTCCAGCAGCCAGCGGGCATGCCGGCCGCCGCCACAAGCCACGTCAAGCACCGTGCCGCCGGCGCGGATGAGGGCGGCGAACCGGACGATCCAGGACGACGGGACGGTGAGTTGCACATGGACCTCCGGCGGCGGCATTAGGCGGCCGCCCCGAACTCGAACACCTGCCCGGGACGCACGAACCCCAGGAACCCGTCCGCGACCGCATCGGGGAGCGGGCCGTCCTTCACATGATAGAGCCACATGCGAGCGCGGATCTCCGCCGGCAGGGAACACAGGTGGCTGTAATGCGCGTGCGCCCCGCCCGGCCGCGAACCCGTGTCGCAATCCTGAAAAATCAGCCGCGCGGCCCGATACCACGGCATGAGAACGTCCGGCTGGTGCAGACAGTCGGAGGTAAACAGGACCGGGCCCGTCGGCGCATGGATCATCAGGCCATACGACCACATCTCAGCCTCGCCGGAGCGGATGTGCAGCAGCCGCACCAGATCGAGGCGCACGCCGGCGAAGTCAAAGCTCCCGGTCGTGGCCAATGAATGCACTTTGAAGAACGTCTCCAGGCGCGCCCAGCCGAAATCCAGCGCCGCCATGCCCGCCTTCAGGGAGTTGTCCCATAAAGGACCGACCAGATCCTCCGCCAGGAACAGCTCCGGCCTGTGGGATCCCGGGCAAAAGTAGCTGGTAAACCCAAACCACTCCAGCCCCCCCACGTGGTCGCCGTGCAGGTGGCTGATATAGATCGCGTGGATGTCCTCGCGCCCCAAGCCGAGCGCCTTGAGCGCCCGGCGCGCGTCGGTGCCACAGTCGATCAGCAGGCGGCGCCCATCGTCCGCCTCCAGGACCGCATTACTCTGAAAATTATCATCGGCCAACGTGAAAGCCGACCCGGTTCCGATGAAATAAAAGCGCATCGCGTCTGGCGCCCCGTATGCCGTCCCCCCCGTCTCAACTCCGGACGGCCGTTCTGAACCCCAGCGCCGCCGGTTGCGCTCCGACCGTGTCGGAAAGCCCCTCACAATACGGAGGTTCCGCCGGCCTGAACACCTGCTATGTTGTGACAGTCTGCGGACCGCAGCGCCCGTTCGTGTGGTTCCCCCCGTTTGCGCCAGCCTTGCTTGAAGACCGTGATCGATGCCGCCACACGTCCAGATATCCTTGCGCACCGTCCTTCTTGTCGGGTTTGTCGGCCTGGTGTTGACCTCGGCCGGCACCATGCTCGCGATCGGGGCGTGGTCGGGAAACACGTCGGCCCATGAGCTCCTGCTGCAGCGGTCGGCCACGGTTCTGCACGGGCTGGAAGGCTGGGTGCGCCGCCAGCTTGAACCACTTGACCAGATCGCGACGGCCACCCAGGCCCGCGTGGCCGACGGCACACTGGACCTCGACGACCCGCAGCAGATGGACGCCTATGCGGTCGGCTTGTTGACCGCCGTCCCGCGCCTGGAAAGCCTCGCCATCGTGCGCCCGGACCAGCAGGTCCGCCGATACCGTCAGGGCGGAATGCCGACCACGGAAACCTGGGAGGATCGTCCCGCCGTCGCGGCCATGATCACCGATCTGCTGGACCGCGCCGCCCTGGGCGAGACCACGCCCGAGTGGGGCAACCCGGTCTGGCGCGGCACCTACGGCCACACGGTGTTCAATATCCGCGCGCCGCTGATGGCGGACGGCGCGCCGGCGGGTGTGCTGATCGCCATGATCGGCCTGGCCCCGATCGGCCCGATCCTTCCCCGTTTGCTCTCCACGGACATCCTGACGCCGTATGCCCTGTACGGCCGGGATAAGGTCCTGGCGCATCCGCTGCTCGACACAGGGGCTGCCTTCGACGAGGGTGCGTCCCGCACGGGGGCGCAGGCCCTGCCCGACCTCGCCGACTTCCCAGACCTCCATCTCGCCACGCTGTGGAGCGCCGAGCCGCTGGACCTGATGGGACCATCGGACCTGAAGCCCGGGTGGGCCCAGGGCATCCAGTTGCCGGATACGGAGGTCATCCATACGCTCCGCCAGATTACCGACATCACGCCGGAGCCCATTTTGGTCGGCGCCCATTTCACGCCGGAACAGGGCGCGCCGGCGTACGTTCGCCTGTGGTTCAGCATCGGCGTCAGCCTGGCGATCCTGGCCTTATCCGCCCTGGCCGGCCTCCTGCTGGCGCGGTCGATTGCGCGCCCTGTGGTCCGCTTCGCGCGGTTCGCCCGCGCCGTCGCGGCCGGAGATCTGAGCCAGGATCCGCCGCGCAGCCGCTCCTGGATCCGCGAGTATCACGAGGCGGACAACGCAGTCCGCAGCATGATTCAAGGGCTTCGGGAGCGGGAGCGGGTCCGCAATCTGTTCGGCAAGTACGTCCCGGAAGAGGTCGCCCGCCGTCTGCTCGCCCAGGATGCCAAGGCCCGCGCCGACGAAATCGAAGCCACCGTGCTGTTCGCCGATATCTCGGCGTTCAGCACCCTGACGCAGGCGCTGGGACCGGAACCAACCGTCCGGGTGCTGAACGCCTATTTCTCGGTGATGGTGGACATTCTGGAGCAGCACGGCGGCGTCGTGACACAGTTCCAGGGGGACGCCATGCTGGTCGCGTTCAACGTCCCGGAACGCCACCCGGATCACGCCACCGCCGCCGTGACGGCCGCCCAGGCCATGATGGCCCGCCTCGACGCCGGACCGATCGAGGGTCGCACCCTGTCCTGCCGCATTGGAATCGGCACCGGCATGGTCCTGGCCGGCGCGGTGGGGGCCCAGGACCGCCTGACCTATACGGTCCACGGCGACGCGGTGAACCTGGCCGCGCGGCTGGAGTCGCTGAACAAGACGACCGGCACCCGCATCCTGGTGTCGGAGCGCACCGCCGCACTGGCCCCCGCGATCCCCTTCGCGGCGCTCGGACCGGTCTCGGTGCGCGGCCGCGACCGCGAAGAGCAGGTGTTCACCCCGCTCGAGAGGGGACTGTCGCCCCAACCGTCCGACATGTCGAACCACACCGTCCCATGACCGCCATCCTGACCATCGGGTACCAGGGCCGGAGCCCGGAGGATCTGTTCGCCGACCTTCGCGCGGCCGGGGCCGGCGTTCTCATCGACGTGCGCGCCGTGCCATGGTCGCGCCGGGCGGTGTTCACGAAGGCGGCCCTGCGTACGGCCACGACCGCGGCCGAGTTGCGGTACGTCCACCTTGCCGGCCTGGGCAATCCGGCCAAGACGGACCCAACGGGCGGGCCCGGGATGGCGAACCACCTCGCGTCGGGGGCGGGGCGGGCTGCGCTCGACGCGGCGGCGGCCCTTCTGGCCGAAACCGGGCGGCCCATAGCCCTGATGTGCCTGGAACGCGACCCGATGCACTGCCATCGGCGGTTCATCGCGGCCGCCCTGGCCGAACGGACCAAGCTGCCCGTGCATCATATCGTCGCGCCAAACCCGCCATCGGCCCGGTCAAACCCCGCCCAGGGGGACCTTTTCGGCCCGCGCTGAAACGCCATGCGGTCCCCCTGCCCGTCCCTGACGCGCCCATCGATCCCACAGCGCGACACGGAGATCCGTATGGAGACCCTGACACTCCGGCCCTTGCGCGCCGACGACGGTGACATCGCAGGCGCCATTTTCTTTGACGCCGTTCATAGGGGCGCGGCTGCGCACTACACGCCGGAGCAGCGAATCGCTTGGGCTGGCGCATCCCCGAACACAGCCGGATGGCGAACCATGTGTGTCGACGTCGACGGCTTCATGGCGGAGCGGAACGGCGAACCCGTCGGGTTCATGACCCTCGATGCAAACGGATACATCGACCTTGCCTTTGTCCGGTCGGATGTCGCGGGAACGGGGGCTGGCTGGCGCCTGTATCAGGCGGTCGAGGCGCGGGCCGAGGACCTTGGCATTGCGCGCCTGACAACCGACGCCAGCCTGACGGCCCGGCCCTTTTTCGAGCGCCAGGGGTGGACCGTGGAGCGCGAACAGACCGTCCAGAAGGGCGCGGTGGCGCTGACAAACTTCAAGATGGCAAAGCGGCTGGCCCGCCGACCCTAAATCCGACAGATCGGGCGGTTTCACACGGTCCTATTGGCCCCGCGCAACGGGTCAAATAGGACGCGATCCGCCCTAGCCCGCCGCCGACCGGACCCGCTATGCTCGGGGCCGGAACGGGTTACGACAAAAGGGAGGGGACGCGCATGGCGGCGCGCATCATCACCATCGCCCAGCAGAAGGGGGGCGCCGGCAAGACGACGCTCGCCGCTCAATTGGCGGTGACCTGGGCCCGGCGCGGCCAGTCGGTGGGGCTGGTCGACATCGACCCGCAGCGCAGCCTCGCCTCCTGGCATGCGTGGCGGGCGGAGCACCAGCCCGACGGCGCGGCGCTCCACCTGTCGGATGTGGCGGGCTGGCGCCTGGGCACGGAATTGGACCGGCTGCGCGACCATTTCGACGTGGTGGTCATCGACACGCCGCCGCACGCCGAGACGGAGGCCCGCGCCGCCGTGCGAGCCGGCGACATTCTGCTGCTGCCGGTGCAGCCGAGTCCGATGGACCTATGGGCCACCCGCTCGACGGCCGAGATGGCGGAGAAGGAAAGCACCGACGCCCTGATCGTCATGAACCGGATGCCGCCGCGCGGCAAGCTTCAGGAGATCATGCTGGAAAAGCTGCTGGAAGAAGGCCTACCGATCGCCCACACCACGCTCGGCAACCGCGTTGCCTTCGCCGCCAGTATGATGGAAGGCCAGGGTGTGGTCGAATACCAGCCCCGCTCCACGGCCGCGCGCGAAATCGGAGCCCTGGCCACGGAGGTATTCGCAACTCTCAAGGGCCGCGACAAGCGCCGGTGAACACCGGGAACGGAACCCCGGCAACGGAAAAACGGGGGGGGAGGAACGGGGGGGGGACGGGTCATCTGATCGCCCCAATCAGACGGGATTCGACGACGTCAGGTGGGGTCAGGCGAGCGTCGCGCCCGTCGGCACCTCATCATCGACGCGCATCGCTTCCGGTGCGCGCGTCGCCGGCGCATCGAGCAAGGCGACGACCCCGCCCGCGATATCCTCCAGAATGGCTCGGTCCGGGCGTGCCTTGGCCACAATACGCAGCCCATGGAACGTCGCCACCATAGTCCGGGCGATCTGGCGTGTGTCGGCTCCGGCGTCTAGATCACCGTCCTGCTGGGCAACGGACAGCCGGGTTTCCAGGGCCGTTTCGACACGAGTCATGCTGCGCGCCACCCAGGCCCGCAGTTCGAGATCGTGTGGTCCCAACTCGACGGATGTGTTGCCGACCAGACAGCCCTTGCCCCCGTCGCTCAGGGCACGCTCCACCAGATCCTGCGCGAGATCCCGCAGCACACCGCGGATCGGACCGGGCCGCTCCACAGCAGTGAGGACCTGCGCAGTCACACGGGCCTCGTATTGATCGAGCACCGCCTCGAACAGTTCGCGCTTCCCCCCGAAGGTCTCGTAGAAGCTGGACCGGCCGATCTCCATCGCGTCCAGCAGCGCCGGAAGCGAGGTCGCCGCGAAACCATGGCGCCAGAAGGTCTCCAGAGCCCGTTCAAGGGCGACATCGATATCAAAACCTCGCGGACGCGGCATGCCCTGTGCCCCTCTCACGATTCAGCCCGCTCAAAGCTGGCGGGCGCGACCGTCTGAACCGTTCCGTCCGTGTACGACGCCCACCACCCCGCGTCAACCCGCCGATACAGCGCCTAAACCGGGTGGCGGTGCCCCGCCCCACGCCAACCACAACAAGACGGGCAAGAGCGCGAACGTCATCAGGGTCGACATCAGCACCATTCCGGCCACTTCCTCGGGCCGGTTGTCGTAGCGCTGCGCGAAAAGATAGTTGAACACGGCCACCGGCATGGCCATCTCGATCAACACGATGCCCCGACTGATGCCGTCCATGCCAAGCAGGGTGACGACCAGAAGGCCTCCACCCCAGCCCAGGGCAAGGCGAAGCGCCGACAGCGCCGCCGCGCGGCCGAGACCGCCCGGCCGCAGTTGCGCCAAGGCGACGCCCAACGCCAGCAGCATCAACGGGATCGTCATGCCGCCCAGCAGTTTGACCGTGTTCGCCAGGAACGCCGGCAGGTCGGCACCGGTCGCGCGCAGGATCAGGGCGACCACCAGCGCCCAGATGACGGGCGTGCGCAAAAGGGCCTTTGCGCTGAATTGGCCCGACGCGATCGCCACGCCGGCCGTGAAGTTGAACACGGCACTGATGATGAAAATGGCGATGGCCAGCGCCAGGCCGGGTTCGCCGAACGCGAACAGACACAGGGGCAGGCCCATGTTGCCGCTGTTGCCGAAGATCAACGACGGCAAATATGGGGACAGTGGCAGGCGGACGGCCCGCAGCGCCAAGGTCCCGGCACCCGCGCAGAATCCGAGCCCCAGAATGGCCGCCAGCGCCATCTGGCCGAGCGCCGCCATGTCCAGCTCGACGCGCGTCAGCACGTCCAGCACCAGACACGGCACGCCAAGGTTGGTGGACAGCGCCGCCACCATCTGCGTATCGAAGGGCCAGCCGCGACGTGCCCAGACGTTACCAATACCGGCGATCAGAAGAACCGGAGCGATAACCGAAAAGATAGCAATAAACATGGGCTCTGGTTTGGCCTTTGGGAGCCAGGAACGCTACACTGCAGCGCACATCGCGCCAAGCCCGTGTTCTGGGCCCGGCCGGATGCGCACCTGAGCCCGCCCGACGAAGGAGAGATGCCTTGACCCATCCGCTGACCGTTCACGGCACCTGCGTCGCCCTGCCCGAGGGTGCCGTGCTGCTGCGCGGCGGCGCCGGCAGCGGCAAATCCGATCTGGCCCTTCGCCTGATGGAAACGGGCGATGTCCGCCTCGTCGCCGATGACCGCGTTATCCTGGAACGCGACGCGGAAAGCGGAGTTCTGTACGCCTCGACCCCCCACCCGCTGCGCGGCCTGATGGAGGTGCGTGGCATCGGCATCATTCCGCTCGACACCACCCGCTGGGTGGCGCACGCGCCCCTCATCGCGGTGGTCGACATGGCCCCGCTGCCGGGCGCCGTGCCCCGCATGCCCTCGACCGCCACCTGCGATCCGCTGGCCGACGCCAACCGCTTCAGCGAGCATGTCCCGGTCCGGGTGCGGCGCTTCGTGCTGTGGCCGTTCGAGGTGTCGGCGCCAGCCAAGGTCCGCCTGGCCGCCGCGATTGCCGTTGAGGCCATCGTGCCCATCGCCGAGCAGGAGAGCGAATGACCGACGATGCGCCCCCACCCGGCTCCGCGCCGCCGGATGACGGCGTCGGTGCGGGACCCGGCGTGACCCAACGCCTCGTGGTCCTGACCGGCATGTCGGGGGCCGGCAAGTCGTCGGCCCTCGGGGCGCTGGAGGACCTCGGCTACGAAGCGGTCGACAACTTGCCGCTCGCCCTTCTCGACGCCCTCATCGCCGGGGGCACGCTTGATCGCCCGCTGGCCGTCGTCATCGACGTGCGGACGCGCGATTTCACCGTCGACCGCCTGCTGTCCACCGTGCAGCAACTGCGCGACCGGCCCGGCCTCGACGTCACGGTCGCGTATCTCGATTGCGACGACGAGGTGCTGCGCCAGCGGTTCACGGAAACGCGGCGACGCCACCCCCTGGCGCTCGACCGGCCCTTAGCGGACGGCCTCGCCCTGGAGCGGGAGCGCATGGACCCGCTGCGGGCCTGCGCCGATATTCTCGTTGATACCGCGCATCAGACCCTCGGCGACCTCAAGCACCGCCTGGAGGAACGTCTAGGATTGGGCCGCGCCAGCGAGGGTCTCCAAATCGCCGCGGTCTCTTTTGGCTACCGCAATGGCCTGCCGCGCGAGGCGGATCTTGTGTTTGACGTCCGATTCCTGCGTAATCCTCACTATGTGACGGAATTACGGCCGCTGACGGGGAGGGACGCGGCCGTAGCCGCCCATGTGGAGGGCGATCCAGATTTTGACCGCTTCTGGTCGGCCCTAATCGGCCTGCTCGACGTGGTCTTGCTCCGCCAGGGTATCGAAGGCAAAAGCTACCTCACACTGGCAATCGGGTGCACCGGCGGACGGCATCGTTCGGTTCTGATTACGGAGCGCCTGGGGGCTTGGCTGGCGGAGCGGGGCCATCGCGTGTCCGTGCGCCATCGGGACCTGGACACGCGATAGCCCTCGCGGTGAGGACACCGGTCCGGTCCGCCCGGACCGCCGGATGCGTAGGGAATAAGGAAATGGATGCTATGACAAGGTCCCGCTTGACCCAGGGGAGCGCCCGATGATCGGACTGGTGCTCGTCACCCACGGCCGGCTGGCCGAGGAGATGCTCGCCGCGCTGGAGCACGTCGTGGGCGTACAGAAGAACGTCGGGACCATCTGTATCGGCCCCGATGATGACATGGAACAGCGCCGCGCCGACATCGTCGAAGCGGTCAGCCAGGTCGACACGGGCCAGGGCGTGATCGTTCTGACCGACATGTTCGGCGGCACACCGTCGAATCTGGCGATCTCGATCATGGATCGGGCCAGCATCGAGGTCATTGCCGGCGTGAACCTTCCCATGCTCATCAAGCTGGCCTCCGTGCGTGGCTCCGAGCCCCTGGCGGAAGCCGTCACCAGTGCCCAGCTTGCCGGCCGCAAGTACATCAACGTGGCCTCGCGCCTGCTGACACAGGAGTAGAGCCGTGCGCCCACGCCCCGCCGCCCCGTCCCAGGGCGTCGCCGTCGCCCTTGTCCGCGCCGCCGATGACGGCGCCGGCCCCGGAGGAGACACGAACGTCGCGTCCCTCCCGGTTGCGGATGCCCCCGGGGGCGCCGTCACCGCCGAGTGCGAGATCGTCAATCAGCGCGGCCTACATGCCCGCGCGGCAGCCAAGTTCGTGAAGACGGTCGATCGCTTCAACGCCGCGGTAAAGGTGTTCAGCCGGGGCCAAGAGGTGTCGGGGCATTCGATCATGGGCTTGATGATGCTGGCCGCCGGACCCGGTACGGTGATCCGCATCGTGTGCGAGGGCGCCCAGGCCCAGGCGGTCCGGGACGCGCTGGTCGCCCTGATCGCGGGCCGGTTCGATGAGGACTAGGGTCGGCCCTCTTGGGCTCCCCATGGGGCTTCCTATGGGGCTCGACCTGGACGAGCCCCTCGCCGCCCACATGACGGCCGACACCGACGGGCCGGGGCCGACCGCATCGCGACCGGGCGCGGGCGCGAGCCCCCCGAACGACGCCGAGGATGCGCCCCCCTTCCTTGACGACCGCCCGATGGTGCGCCTGCAGGGGGTTGCCGTCGGCCCCGGGTTCGCCATCGGAACCATCTATCTGTACGACAACGGACTGGCCCCGATTCCGGAGTACCGGATCCCGCCGCTGCTGGTCGAGCGGGAACGGCTGCGCTTCGCCCATGCCGCGGACCGCTCCATCAAGGAACTGAACGCGCTGGGCCAGAAGGCGCGCGCTCTGCCCGGCGCCGCCGGTGAGGAACTGGCCTGCATCCTCGAAGCCTACGAGCAGATGCTGCGCGGCTCCCGGCTGGTGCGGGGCGTCGACCAACGCATCGCTGCCCGGCAAATCAACGCCGAGGCCGCCGTCCGCGGGGAAATGGCCGACCTCATCAGCGCGTTCTCCGCCATGCAGGACGACTATCTGGCCGCCCGAATCGACGACATCCGCGAGGTTGGCCGCCGCCTGATCCGGAATCTGGCACGCCGGCCGCGCCAGACCGGGCTTGCGAACCTGCCGCGCGGCAGCGTGATCGTGGCCGAGGAGCTCAGCCCCGCCGACACGGCCCAGCTCAACCCGCGCCAGACCGGTGGGCTTGTCACCGCGCTTGGCGCCCGGCAGAGCCACACGGCGATCATGGCCCGGTCCCTGGGCCTGCCGGCCGTGGTCGCGACCGCGGGGGTCATGAACCACGCCCACGCCGACGCCCGCATCATCGTCGACGGCTCCGAGGGCGTCGTGATCCTGGACCCCGACCCGGAAACCCTGGCGCTGTACCGGGACCGGCGGATGGGCTTCCTGCGCACCCGGCGCAACCTGCAACGGCTGCGCGACGTGCCTTCGGTGACGCGGGACGGCATCGCGGTTCACTTGAACGCCAACATCGAACTCCCGACCGAGGTCGAGAGCGTGGTGCAGGCGGGCGCCGAGGGCATCGGCCTCGTGCGTTCCGAGTTCCTGTTCATGAACCGCGACACCCTGCCGACCGAGGACGAGCAGGCCGCCGCCCTGACGACCCTGGTGGAGCATATGCGGGGCCGCACGGTCACCATCCGCACCCTCGATCTGGGGGGCGAGAAGCTGGGGGACGCCCTGGACATCAAGCCGAGCGCCAACCCGGCCCTCGGCCTGCGCGCGGTACGCCTGTCGCTGGTGCGCAAGGACATGCTGCGGACGCAGTTCGCGGCCATCCTGCGCGCCGCCTGGCACGGTCCAACGCGCATTCTCGTGCCGATGATCTGCACGGTCGAGGAACTGATCGCCGTCAAGGCCGTCCTGGCGGAGGTGGTGGCCGACTTCCGCAGCCGTGGCCGGCCGCTTCCCGACCCGATCCCGCCCCTGGGCGTGATGATCGAGGTCCCAGCCGCGGCCCTGTCGGCCGACGCCCTGGCGCGTGAGGCCGCGTTCTTCGCCATCGGCACCAACGATCTGACGCAGTACGCCCTGGCGATCGATCGCACCGACGAATCGGTGGCGCATCTCTACGACCCGCTGCACCCGGCCGTGCTGCGCCTGATTCACTTCACCACGGGAGCGGCCCAGGCGGCCGGAATCCCGGTGTCGGTGTGCGGAGAGATGGCGGGCGACCCACGCATGACCGCCCTGTTGATCGGGTTGGGCCTCCGCGATCTGTCGATGGCGTCGTTCGCCATTCCAGCGGTGAAGCAGAGGGTGCGGCGCATAGTCACCGCCAAGGCCCAGACACTCGCCCACTGGGTCCTCGGTCAGCCGGACGCGGCCCGCATCGCGGCGCTGCTGGACCGGTTCGAAACCGAGACCAGCGGCGCCCGATAGCGGCGCGCTCAGCGCGAGGCCACCGTCCAGCCCTTCGGCACGACCACGAGGCACGACCGCTGACGCGCGCGCAGGTCCCGGCAGGCGTCCCGGGCCTGCTCCTCGGAATCCATGCCCAGCAGCCGGGCGCGGTAGACCTTGCCCTCGTGAATCCCGTGCGGGATCACACGCACCTTGATGCCCGCCGGACGCGCCGCGAGCAGCCCCGCCGCGTCGCGCGCGGCTGCCTCCGCCGAGGTCAGGGAACTGAACGCCCCGACCTGAATGCCCCACGTGCCGGGCGTCTCCGGCCCGGTCGCCGCCCCGTCCTGAGCCGCAGCCGGATCCGGACGGGGCGCCGGCACGATCATGGCAGCCGTCGTCGTGGCGTCGCCCTCCCCGCCCACGGGATCGGGCTTCGGCATGACCACGAGCCGTTCGATCACGTCGGTGAGCCCGGTTGTCGGCACCGCCGCGATCTGCGGTTCCGCGATCTTGCCCGGGGGAAGAGCCGGCGGAATCGGCGCCACCCCGGAGGGGAGATCCGGCCGCGCGACAACGCGGATGCGATCGCCGCTGTTCGGGCTGTAGCCAGCCTGCACGATGGTCCGGAAGCCGGAGTCCATCAGCTCCGCCATGTGATCGTCCCGGCTGCGGGCACTACGGCCGCCGAACACGACTCCGATCAGCCGACGGCCGTTCCGCGTCGCGGAGAACGCGATGTTGAACCCGGACGCCCGGATGTAGCCGGTTTTGAGACCGTCTGCGCCGCTGTAGCGCTTCATCAGGTGGTTGTGGGTCCCAATGGTGCGGTTGCCGTAGCGGAACGACTCCGTTCCGAAATAGTGGTAGTAGTGCGGGAAGTGGCGCATCAGCGACAAGGACAGGATCGCCATATCGCGCGCGGTGCTCTTCTGGCCGCTGTTGGGCAAGCCGGAGGCATTGAGGAAGGTCGTGTTCCGCATGCCCAGAGAGCGGGCCTTGGCCGTCATCATGCGCGCGAAGTTGACCTCGGTCGTGCCCACGGCCTCCGCCACGACCGTGGCGATATCGTTCGCTGATCGCGTGACGAGCGCGCGGATGGCATCGCGCACGGCGATGGTCGACCCCGCCGGAAGCCCCAGCTTGGTCGGGGGCTGCCCCGCCGCCCGCGCCGAGACGGGCAACCGCGAATCGAGCGACAGTTTGCCCGTGTCGAGGGCCTCGAACAGCAGGTAAAGAGTCATCATCTTGGTCATCGACGCGGGATACAGCCGCGTGTCGATGTGCCGGGCGTGCACGATCCGCCCGGATGCCGCATCCACGACGATCGAGGCGTAGCGGGCCGACGCCTCTCCAGGCAACATGAACACCAGCATCAGCCCGATCGACAGCGCGGCGCACAGCCGGACGAACGAAGGCCGCAACGGGGATGAAGACGGCGACGAGGACACGGCGGCCTCCTGCGCGACGGGAGCATGCCATGGAGCGCATGCCACGGGACGAAAAGGACGGGACGCAATGCGACACGACAGCGTGAGCACGCGACTGGCGCCCCCGATCCGGGTGTATGGGCACGGGTTCGGCAGCGCTCTGTCCGCTCTCTCCGATCAGCCTTACGACCGACACATAATTTTGAGCGGATTCAAAGAGCAACTGCGCTTACCATAGAAAATCGGTGAGTGGCTGTCCATAGGCGTTTCGTTTTACAGAAAGAATCTCTTTGCGCGAACGGGGCGCTCCGCCCTCCGGATCGAGGATGTACACACGATGGGACGCGGCCATAGAATTTTCAAAATGTTGGGGACGCGAAACTGGCGCGGACTACCGATTGGGGGTGTCGGTCGGTCGACACCGACGCTGGCGCGACGCGGGCCCGCGGGTCGCGTGCTCGCCGCTATAACCTTTGGCGGGATCCTGGGGGCCGTGGCGGCCTGCACCTCGACGGGAGATATATCCAATCCGGTCACCCGCAAACTGACGTGGTTCTCGTTCCTGAACGGCGACGACATCCGCGCGACATGTGGCCCAGGGGCGCCCGACCACCTCCGGCTGGTCCACAACGCCAATTACAGCAAGCGGATTCGGGTCTATGAGATGGTCGCCGCCGATCCATTTCTGAGCGGCGGAGCGCCCGCCGGCGCGGCGCGGCTGCGGACTCGGGTCATCGGCGGGCCGACGAATCAGACGACCTTCGAGTTCAGCAATCCGTCGCGCGTGTTCGCGCCCTGGGCCGGGGAGATCCGGCAAACGACTCTGGCCCCCGCGGACGCCGCCGCCGTTCGCGCCGCCTTGGCTCGCGACGGACTCGGGGCCCCGGCGCCGGCCGGCACGCAACTGCGCTCTCAGGACTACTGGTGGCTCGCGGTCGGCTGTCAGAATGGCGCGGTCGCGTTCCAGGTCTGGGCGCACCCGAACGGAGGCCCGAACGGGGGCTATGACACGCTGACGTTTCCGGCCCTGCTGGCCGCGCGCGACGGCACAGGGATCCCCCTGCGCACACCGGCCGACGAGCCGCGCCACGCGAACCCCGCGGTCATGGACCGCTACGACGCGGCCACGGAGGTGCGATTCCGGCTGGCCGTCGGCACCAACGGGATCAATCCGTAGCCGCAACGCCGGAGCCCCAAGACCGACTCGCCCCCCGGGGCATAGCCTCTCAGGTCGGGCCCGCTCAGTGCGTGGCCGAGTCGCTGTAGCGGGGGCGGACCCGGCCGTCCTTGCCATAGTTGTACTGGCGGCACGTCGGCTCCACCTGCGGGCCGCAGTGGGTGTACTGCACCCACTCATAATGGCCGGCGGCGGCCTCGTAGACCGTCTTGCCCGACGGCGCGGCAACGGTCAGGCTCAGGCGGGTGTCGGCGCCCCGATTCTGCGCCCGGACGCGGAAGTCCTTGGGCAGGGACAGGCTCAAATGGCCGGTGGACGGGTCGCCCAGAGCCACCACATCCTCGGTCTGATAGATCGTGATGATGCCGGCGCGGCCGACCTCCAGGGTCGCGCCGTCCAGACAGGCGCGGACATCACGGGGCCCGTCGGGTCCATTGCATCGCAGGTCCACACGAACCGTGGGGGCCGCAGCCTCGGCCGTCCCGGCGCTCACGACCCCGGCGAAAACCGCCAGAGCGAGGGCCAGGACCAACCCGCCGCCCCATCGCCCGGACATCACCATGATAAATCTCCCATGCATCAGGCGAGGGCGCCCCACACGGGACGCCCGATCATCCCGAAACGGTAGCACGCGATGCGAATGGGAGTCGTTGACAGGCCGCAATCGGTGGTGAGCCGGGGGGAGCCGCGTAGGCTCCCCCGCCCGGTATCGGGTTACGCCAAATCGCGGGCGTCGGTCAGGTGGCCCGTGATGGCGGCGGCCACCGCCATTTCCGGACTCACAAGGTGGGTGCGACCGCCCCGGCCCTGCCGGCCCTCGAAATTGCGGTTGGAGGTGGAGGCACACCGCTCGCCGGGCGCCAGCCGGTCGGCATTCATGGCCAGACACATGGAACAGCCCGGCTCGCGCCACTCGAACCCGGCCTCGGTGAAAATGGCGTCCAGGCCCTCGGCCTCCGCCTGCTCCTTCACCAGCCCGGACCCGGGCACGACCATGGCGCTCACGCTGTCGGCCACCTTACGGCCCTTGGCCAGGGCGGCGGCCGCGCGCAGGTCCTCGATGCGGCCGTTGGTGCAGGAGCCGATGAACACCCGATCCACCGCGATGTCCGTCAGCTTCATGCCGGCGGTCAGGCCCATGTAGGCCAACGCCCGTTCAATGGTCGCGCGCCGGCTCGGATCGCTCTCCGCGGCCGGATCGGGCACGGTGGCGGTGATCGGCAGGACGTTCTCCGGGCTCGTGCCCCAGGTCACCTGCGGCACGATGGTGGTGGCGTCGATCACGACTTCCTTGTCGAAGGTCGCGTCCGGATCGGTCTTGAGCGTCTTCCACCAGGTGACGGCCGCCTCCCAGGCGGCGCCCTTCGGCGCCAGCGGACGGCCCTGCATATAGGCGAACGTGGTCTCGTCCGGCGCGATCAGGCCGGCGCGGGCGCCCGCCTCGATGCTCATGTTGCAGACCGTCATGCGGCCTTCCATCGACAGTGCCTGAATGGCCTCGCCCGCGTACTCGATGACGTAGCCGGTGCCGCCGGCGGTGCCGATGGTGCCGATGATGGCGAGCACGATGTCCTTGGCCGTCACGCCCGGCCCGACCTGCCCGTCGATGCGCACGCGCATGTTCTTGGCCGGCATCTGGCGCAGCGTCTGGGTGGCCAGGACGTGCTCGACCTCCGACGTCCCGATGCCGAACGCCAGCGCGCCAAAGGCGCCATGGGTCGCGGTGTGGGAGTCGCCACAGACGATGGTGGCCCCCGGCAGCGTGAAGCCCTGCTCCGGCCCGACGATGTGCACGATGCCCTGACGGATATCGGTCATCGACAGGTATTCGACGCCGAAGTCGCGGCAGTTATCCTCCAGCGTCTGGACCTGGAGGGCACTTTCGGGGTCGCTGATGCCCTTGCTCCGGTCGGTGGTCGGCACGTTGTGATCCGCCACCGCGAGCGTCGCCTTCGGCACCCGCACGGGGCGACCGGCCAGACGCAGCCCCTCGAAGGCCTGCGGGCTGGTCACCTCATGGACCATGTGACGGTCGATGTAGATCAGGCAGGTGCCATCCTCCTGACGCTCGATCAGGTGACTTGCCCAGATCTTGTCGAACAGCGTACTGGCCATGGCGCGGGGGCTCCTCGGATCAATGGTCTCTAGTGTTTATGAAGTGGGGCAGTCATGCCACGACGCCGCGCACCGGGCAAGACACGGCGGACCCGCAGGTGCCGCCCGGCGGCTGCGAACCGACGGACGGGAACCGACGGGCGCGCACCATGGGGGCCCGAACGCAAACGACCCCGCCAGGCGAACGCCGCCGGGCGGGGTCGAACACAGCCGCAAACGCGGATGCCGCGCGCGCGTTACTCGCCCTTGGCGGCGGTGGCGGCTTCCTTGCGCTCCTTGCTGACCTGCCGCTCGTGCGACAGCGCCTTCTGCGTGGCGGTGCCGTCCTCGACGATGCGGGCCGACCGGCCGCGACGGCCGCGCAGGTAGTACAGCTTCGCGCGCCGGACTTTACCGCGACGAACGACCTCGATCCGGTCGATGGTCGGCGCGTACAGCGGGAACACGCGCTCCACGCCCTCGCCGAAGGAAATCTTGCGCACCGTGAAGGTGCTGTTGAAGGCCGCATTCCGACGGGCGATCACAACGCCCTCGTAGACCTGAATACGGCTGCGGGTGCCCTCGACGACCTTCAGGTGAACCTTGACGGTGTCACCGGGCGCGAACTCGGGCACGCCGCGTGCCTCGAGGGCCTTGTCCATCTGCTCTTTTTCGAGCTGCTCAATGAGGTTCATGATCCGGGATCCTTTCGCATCAATCTTGGTTGGTTTTCATTGGCTACAGGGTTTTGGGGCTAAAAAGCCTGGGTCCCACCGGGACCGTCTCGTTGAGGGGTCCGCGCGCGGGCCCCTCTCATACGCTGGCCTCCGCCCGGAGGAAAGCGGTTTGTTCCGGTGCAGTGGCCCGTTCCGCCCTACTCTTCTCCCGCGACATAGCGCGCCCACAGGTCGGGCCGCCGCTCGCGGGTGACCGCCTCGGCCTGCTCCCGCCGCCACTGGGCGACGCGCCCGTGGTGGCCGGAGATCAAGACCTCCGGCACGGACCGCCCGCTCCACTCCCGGGGTCGGGTGTAGTGCGGGTACTCCAGCAGGCCGTGCTCGAAGCTTTCGTCTTCCAGCGATTCGACCTTGCCGGTCACACCGGGCAGCAGCCGCGCCACCGCGTCCAGCAGCACCAGCGCCGCCGTCTCGCCCCCGGAGAGGACGACATCGCCGACGCTGACCTCGTCCATGGCCCAGGCGTCCAGAACGCGCTGGTCCAGACCCTCGTACCGGCCGCAGACCAGGGTCACCCCCGGCCCCGCCGCCAACTCCCGCACCAGCGGCTGATCGAGCCGCCGCCCACGGGGCGACAGGTAGATCAAACGGCGGCCCTCCGCCGGGTCATGGTTGGCCGCGATGGCGTCGCTGACCACGTCGGGCCGCATGACCATCCCGGCACCGCCGCCGAACGGTGTGTCATCCACGGTGCGGTGACGGTCGCGGGCGTAGTCCCGGATATCCGCCGTCCGCAGCGCCCACACACCATCCGTGAGGGCCTTGCCGGCCAGCGAGAGCCCCAACGGACCCGGAAACATCTCCGGAAACAACGTCAGGACCATCGCCGTCCAGCACGGAGGGGTGTCCTCAGCCATCGGCCGTATCGCCCCCAGAGGGGCTGTCCGGAGGACCGTCCGATCCCTCGCAATCGTCCGGGTCCCCGCCGACCGGTGCCGGATCCAGTAGGCCCGGCAACGGCGCCACGACGAGCCGCGCCCCCTTCAGATCCACCACCGGCACGGCGGAGCGGGTGAAGGGAATCATGATCGCTCGGCCCCCACCGGCGGCATCGGCCGGATCGGCGGACGGGGCCACTTCCAGCATGTCGCCGGCGCCGAAGTCATGGACCGCGCGCACCGTGCCGATGCGCTCCCCGCTCTCGTGCTCCACCGCCAGCCCGACGAGGTCGGCGTGGTAGAACTCCTCCTCGTCCTCCGGCGGCGGCAGCGCCGAGCGGGGGACGTACAGGCGGACACCTTTCAACCCCTCGGCCGTGGTGCGGTCGCGCACCCCGTCCAACTGGACAATGACAACGCCCTTGGCCGAACCGACGACCTTCAGGGCCCACGACCGCGCGCCATCCTCGGTGGACACCGGGCCGTAAGCGCCGACGTCCTCGGGCTCGGCGGTGAAACTCTTCACCCGCACGGCGCCGCGCACGCCATGGACGCCCACGATCACTCCCACGCACACGCGGTCGACCATGCCCGTGTCCCCGTGACGTTCGCCCTGCTCTTACTCGCCGGCCTCGGCCTCGGCGGCAGCCGCCGCTGCGGCTTCAGCCTTTTCGCGAGCCTCGCGCAGACGCTCCTGCGCCTTGGCCTTGGGCTGGTTCTTCTTGGTCTGCTCCGTGCGCGGACGCGGATCCATCAGGCCGGCCTCCGCCAGGAACTTGGCGACGCGGTCGGTCGGCTGGGCGCCGTTGGCGATCCAGTGACGGATGCGCTCTTCCTTCAGGCGGATGCGCTCCTCGTTCTCACGCGGCAGAACCGGGTTGTAGGTGCCCAGCTTCTCGATGAAGCGGCCGTCGCGCGGGGCACGGGAGTCGGCCAGCACGATGCGGTAGAACGGACGCTTCTTGGCACCGCCACGGGCCAGACGAATCTTAAGGGACATGGGACGTGGAACTCCTTGGGGTTTAGGTCTTTGAACCTGTTGTGGGGCTCGCCAACGGCCAAACGCCGCTGGTGTGTCGTTTTAAGGCCGCTGGGTCGCGGGTCAACGCGGGCGCCCCTTGGGCCTCAGATTCATCTCTTGCGGCCCTTCGGCCTCAGATTCATCTCTTGCGGCCCTTCGGCCTCAGATTCATCTCTTGCGGCCCTTCGGCCGCTGGGTCAGCAGGTTTGTCGGCAGGCCGGAGCGCCCGGGCAGACCGGCCGCGCTGCCGAGGCCCGGCGGCAGACCGGCGCCGCCCGCACCGCCGCCCAGGTCGCCACCCAAACCGGGGGGCATTTTGCCGTCGGCGATCTGCTCCGCCAGTTCGGGCGGCAGCTCGCCCTTCTTCGCCATGGCGGCCAGTTCCTTGGGGTCCATGTCACCGAGCCCGGCCATGTCGCCCATGCCGCCGGCCCCGCCGCCGAATAGGCCACCCATGCGTTCGGCCATGCCCTTCATGCCGCCCATTTTCTTCATCTTTTTCATCATCATGGCCATCTGCTGATGCTGTTTCAGCAGCTTGTTGACCTCCGGCACCGTGGTGCCGGCGCCGGCCGCGATACGCTTCTTGCGGGAGGCCTTGATGATCTCCGGATGACGCCGTTCGCGCAGGGTCATCGACAGGATGACCGCCTCCTGACGCTTGATCATCGAATCGTCGATGTTCGCGGCGTCGATCTGCTTCTTCATCTTGGCGACGCCCGGCATGAGGCCGAGCAGGCCCTTGATGTCGCCCATCCGGCGCACCTGCCGGAGCTGGCTGAGCAAGTCCTCCAGGTCGAACTTGCCCTTCTCCATGCGGCGGGCAATCTTCTCCGCCTCGTCCATCTGGATGGACTGGGCGGCCTTTTCGACCAGACTGACGACGTCGCCCATGCCGAGGATGCGGCCGGCGATGCGGTCGGCCTGGAACTCCTCCAGCGCGTCCATCTTCTCGCCCACGCCCATCAGCTTGATGGGGCGGCCGGTGATGGCGCGCATCGACAGGGCGGCACCGCCGCGCGCGTCGCCATCCACGCGCGTCAACACAATGCCGGAGATGCCGACCTTGTCGTTAAACTCGGTCGCGACGGTCACCGCGTCCTGACCGATCATGGCGTCGGTGACGAGCAGCGTTTCGGCCGGGTTGGTCACCTTGCGAACCTCGGCGACCTCCTCCATCAACTCCTCGTCGATGGCGAGCCGGCCGGCGGTGTCCAGAATGACCACGTCGTAGCCACCCTTGCGGCCCTCGTCGAGCGCGCGACGGGCGATCTGGACCGGCTGCTGCCCCATAATGATGGGCAGGGTATCCACCCCAGTCTGTTCGCCCAGCACAGCAAGCTGATGCTGGGCGGCCGGACGCTGCACGTCCAGCGAGGCCATCAGCACCTTCTTGCGCATCGCGCTTTTCAGGCGCAGGCCGATCTTGGCCGAGGTCGTGGTCTTACCCGAGCCCTGGAGGCCGACCATCAGGATCGGCACCGGCGGCGTGGCGTTGAGGTTCAGGGACTCCGCCACCCGGTCACGCTTGCGGGCCTCGGCGTCGTCCTCCTCGTCCTCCACCTGGGACCCGATGCGCCCGGACAGCATCTCGACCAGGGCATCGTGGACGATCTTGATGACCATCTGGCCCGGGGTCACCGACTTGATGACCTCCTGACCGACGGCCCGTTCCTTCACCGTGTTGACGAAGTCTTTGACCACCGGCAGGGCCACGTCCGCCTCCAGCAGCGCGATGCGAACCTCGCGCATGGCGGCGTTGACGTCGTCCTGGGTGATGCTGCCCTTACCGCGCAGCTTTTCCAGGACATCGCCGAGACGACCGGACAGACCTTCGAACATGGGCCAGCGTACCTTTTGCTCGTGCGACCGTGCCCCCGAACGCAAATCTCCACGCAAACACGTATGGCGCCAGTGCGCGAACCCTCGCGGACTGACGGACCGCCCTGGCGGTGGAGATGCGACCGAATGCGGTGCGTGAACGCCCTCGTGCCAGGACCCCGGCCCGAGGGAAGGGTCGCATGTCTACGCGCCTCGGGCCGGTGTGTCAATATCGCCGGGTGGTTTCGGACCGGATCGCCCGCTAAGCGGTGCGGGATTCGGTCGCTAACGGGTCACATCGACGACGACGCGCCCGCGCACCTGCCCGGCCATCAGGCGCTCCGCCGCCGGAATCGCGTCGGCGAGGCCCACCGTCTCCGTCATCGCCTCCAACCGGGCCGGATCCAGATGCGCCGCCAGCAGAGCATAGGCCGCCACGCGCTCCGGCTTCGGCATATAGACGCTGTCGATGCCGCACAGCTTCACGCCACGCAGAATGAACGGCGCCACCGACGACGGCAAATCCATGCCGCCCGCCAGACCGCAGGACGCGACCGGGCTGTACATCTTCATCTGGGACAGCACATTCGCAAGCGTGTGGGTACCGACGGTGTCGATCGCCGCAGCCCAGCGTTCCTTGCCCAAGGGCTTCGCCGGCCCGGCATATTCGGCCCGGTCCATGATCGCCGACGCCCCCAGGCCCTTGAGATAGGCCTCCTCGCTGGTGCGGCCGGTCAGCGCCACCACCTCGAAGCCCTTGCTGGCCAGCAGCGCGATGGCCACGCCGCCGACGCCGCCGCTGGCGCCCGTCACCAGCACCGGCCCCTTGTCGGGTGTCGCGCCCTGGCGCTCCAGCTCCAGCACGGACAGCGCCGCCGTGTAGCCCGCCGTGCCGATGGCCATCGCCTGCGCCGGTGAGAACGCATCGGGCAGCGGCACTAGCCAGTCGCCGGGTACGCGAGCCTTGGCGCCAAGGCCGCCCCACCGGGTTTCGCCCAAGCCCCAGCCGTTCAGCACGACACGGTCGCCGGGCTTGAACGCCGCGTGGCTGCTGTCGGCCACCGTGCCGGCGAAGTCGATGCCGGGGATCATCGGCCAGGACCGCACCACGGGCCCCTTGCCCGTGATGGCCAGGCCATCCTTATAGTTCAGGGTCGAGTGACTGACCGCGACGGTCACGTCGCCCTCAGGCAGGTCCGTCTCGTCCGCCTCCGCAACGGCGGCCTGCGTGGACTTATCCTCGGCGCGGGTCAGGATGATCGCCGTGAACATGGGGCCCTCCTCGTTGTGATTGCGGGGTCGGTGCATCGGATTTTGTACCATTTCGGTTGGCGGCCAATGGGTCAAGCGCCAAGGCCTTCGGTACCCGCATGTCTAGCAAAAGGACAAATGCCGTATCCACGCACCTTTAGGGGATTGCCTCAACCCAAAGAAGAGGGCAGCATAGTTTACCGTTCCACCCGTCACAGCAGGACGAACCTGGGAACCGGGGCGCGCGCCGGTCGGTTCCGACCCGTTGAAACCGAGAGGCCCCGATGGCCAGCGACGTGGAACAGGGTGCGCCAAGGGGTCAAGGGCCGCCGTCCTCTAAGCCTTTTGTCGCAATCGGCCTGATTGCCCTGTGTGTTCTTGGCGTTCTTTGGTGGCAGGTGTTCGATCGCCATGCGGCGCGAACGGCCTCCGCCCTGGAGTCGTGGTTGGACCTGGAGGCGGAAATCGTCGAGAACGCCGCCCGCGCTGCCCGTGAATGGCTTGTGGAGCGCACGACCACAGACGACGTCAGCGTTCGGCAGGCGGAACAGGAGGTGCTGGCCCTGTTCATTGCGCCCATCCGGCTTGGCGAGTTGGGCGACGCCTGGGTCTACAACCAAGACAGCGTCGTCTTCGATGGGAGTTCCGACTTTCCCTCGGAATACGCCGGTCTATCCGTGGAGCAGGTCTTCGCGCGGCAAAAGGAACGTGGGGCCTCGCACTACGAAGAGATCGTGAATGCGGTGAAGAACGCCACCACGGGCACCGCGTGGTACATCTGGTTACCCGAGAAAGGGCGTGAATACACGGCGTGGACGTCTGTGCGGGTCGGAGCGGATACCTGGACCATCGGCCTGTCCACGCCCGAACACGAAATACTGAGCATCTTCGGCGTGGAGCGCACGTTTGAGCGCGAACTCATCATGCTCGGGCTTATCTCCGCGCTGATGATCGGCTTTGTGGTGACCCTGGCCCTGAAACAGCGCGCCGATGCCGAGCGTCTGGCTATCCTGAACGAAAGCAACGCCCGCCTTGAACAGGCGGTGCGCGAGCGGACGGAACGGCTGGAAACGATGAACAGCGAGCTCAAACGGTCGAACGAGGACCTGGAGCAGTTTGCCTACGCCACCTCGCACGACCTCCAGGCGCCGCTGCGCACCATCTCCAACTTCCTCGGTCTCTTGCGGGTGCGGTACGGCGACCGCCTCGACGCCGAGGCCAACGAGTTCATCGCGTACTCAGAAGACGGCGCCAAGCGCCTCAGCCGCCAGATCAGCGGCTTGCTGGATTATTCCCGGACATCGACCAAACGACAAGCGCAGAGGCCGGTGGCCCTGGCCGACATCCTGGCCGACGCGATGGCCAATCTACGCGGGACGATCGAGGAAACAGGCGCGCACATCCTGCTTCCGGATCCGGGACCGACGGTGCTGGTCGACCGGGGCCAGCTTGCCCTTCTGATGCAGAATCTGATCGGCAACGCCATCAAGTATCACCATCCCGATCGATCACCGGACATCCGCATCAACGCGGTACCGGAAGGAACACGGTGGCGGATCGACGTCGCCGACAACGGGATCGGCATCCCGCAGGAATTCCACGACCGCGTCTTCGGCGTGTTTCAAAGGCTGCATGGCCCGGACACCTTCGAAGGCACGGGAATCGGGCTCGCGCTGGTCAAACGGATCGCTGAAAACCACGGCAGCCGGGTGACACTTCGCTCGGACGGACGTTCGGGGTCGGTGTTCAGTTTTTCGCTCGCGGGCGTCGCCGAACCGGCGGACGGCCCCCAGGGCCCGTCCGCGTCACCGGTCCCCTGACCGCCCCCCGGAGAGAACGGTGGAGTCCCGTTGCAGCATGGCCCGTGCCAGCGGCAGGGTAATCGGTCGCCCGCGCGTCCAGGCCAGCGTGTCGAGACGCGCCACCACGGCCCGCGCGGCGGCGAACGACCGCTCCATGCGGCGCGCCAGATAGCGCACCACCTCGGGCGCCACCACCACCTGACGGTCCGCGAACAGCTTCACGAGCACCATTTCCAGCAACGTCTGGTCGGGCGGCGTGATCTGCGCCACCGGAATCGCGGCCAGACGGGACCGCAGATCGGGCAGCGACACGGGCCAGCGGGCCGGCGCCACCTCGGCCGTCAGCAGGACATGGCCGCCGTTCTCCCGCGCCATGTTCAGCAGGTGGAACAGGGCTTTCTCCAACGCCGGATCGAACCGCAGGGCACCGACCGGAAGTTCGACCACCGCCACACGCTGCCCCTCGTCGGTGAACAGACCGGCGATCAGGGCGGCGTCGACCGCCTCCACCGCGCTCGGCTCCAGGATCAAGGCCCCCGTACGCGCCGCCAGGACATGAGCGAGATGCGTCTTGCCCCCGCCCACAGGCCCGACCAGCGCCAGGGCCGGCCCCGACCAGTCGGGCCAACGGTCGA
Source organism: Roseospira marina (assembly GCF_014197855.1). Taxonomy (GTDB): domain Bacteria; phylum Pseudomonadota; class Alphaproteobacteria; order Rhodospirillales; family Rhodospirillaceae; genus Rhodospira; species Rhodospira marina. The sequence continues at coordinate 54,743 of NZ_JACIGJ010000004.1, read as the reverse complement.
TCCAGGCCACCGCCTCGGCATTGCAAGGCGCCACCAGGAAGTCCTCCCGCCCGAGCGCCGGCCGGGTCGGGAAATCGAACACCATTTGCGGCCCAGCCTCGGGATCCCACGCCCCCTCACCGTCCGGCGTGGCGCGGGTCACCGGCGCCGCCTCGTCGTCCCCCGTCATGCCCGCCCCCCGTCCGGCGGCGCGACCCCGCCGGGACGCCGGTTCCGACGCTCCCGCAGCCGATGCCATGCGGTCCAGGCGTAACCGAGACCCGATCCCGTCGTGGTGATCGCCACGACCAGGGCCAGGGCCGGCGTGATGGCATCGCCGAGCCAGGGCAGACGCCACGCCTCCAGCATGGCCACGGCGACCAGCAGGATTTGCGCGGCCGTGTTGAGCTTGGACAGGCGCGAGGGCCGCGGGGCGAAGGCGCCCCACCGCAGGCGCACGATCACCGCGCCAGCCAGGATCGCGAGATCGCGGCCCACCACCAGAATCGCCAAGGCAAGGGGCAGAACCGCCTGCGACCCGAGGACGATGAACGCCCCGGACACCAGCGCTTTGTCCGCCACCGGATCCAGGGCGGCCCCCAGAGCACTGCGCGCGTTCAGGCGCCGCGCGAGCGCCCCATCGAGCGCGTCGGTCACCCCGGCCAGGACGAACAGCGCCACGGCCGGCCCGTACACCCCGTGCGCCACGCACCAGAGCATCGGCGCCACCATGACCAGCCGGCTCAGCGTCAAAAGGTTCGGAATCCAGGCGCGCTTCACTGCGAAACCGGGCCTCCCCCGAACACACCCGACGGCGCCGGACCCGACGACGGATACGGTTGGGCGGCGGGATCAGCGGGCACCGACGGCCCGCCGATCCGGCTGATGATCCAGTAGGCGCCGTGCTCCCGCACCGTCAGACCTTCCGCCTCTAGGGCAGCGTTCACCCGCGCGGCATCGCCCAGCACGGTCAGGGACAACTGCGCCCGATCTCGAGTCATTGCCCGCACCGCATGGTCGCGGATCATGGGCGAGCGCTCCAGGGCCTGTCGAATCGCCACCCAGTCGCCAAAGCCCTCCAGAGTCGCCAGCGCGGTCACCTCGCGCGCGGTGCCGGTCGAAATCATGGTGGCGCCGCGCCAGTCCGACTCCATCCGGCTGGCGATGGCATCGGCGGCCCGAATCAGGAATGCCGCGTCGGACTCGCCAGCCGCCCGGTCGAGCGTGGTGGTGGCCGTGCGCGCCATCGCGCGGGGCGAGCCATAGTTGATCGACAGCGCCAGCGTGTCGGGACCGGTCCGCACCGCCTGCGCGATCAGCGCCTGGGCGCGCCCGTAGCGGTCCAGAACGCGGGCCAGCGCCTCGCTGTCCGGCTCCAGCGCCTCCTCGGCGGTCACGCTGGTGACGTCGCGCAGGTCCCCGGTCGGCACATCGATCGGCATCAGCACGTTTTCGCTGTCCCGCGCCCGCCATGCCGAGAGCCACGGGTTGGTGTCCTCCCACAGCACCGGCGCGCGGTCCGGGCCGGCCTGATACACGGGCAGGACCACCACCGGCTGGGATGCGCTGGCGGCATAGCCGATACCGTTCCGTTGCAGGAGATCCCGCACGGCATCGCCGTCGTAGCGGACGGTGATGCGCGCCCGATAGCTGGTGTTGGTGGTGCGCTCGTCGGCGAGACTGTAGGTCTCCACCATGCGCCGGACGTCATCCGCCGACGGCTGCGGCAGGCGGCCCTGGTCGGCGGGATCGGTGATGCGGCGGAGCATGGCCTGAAACGCCGTCACCTGACCAGCGGCCACCGCCTGCTGACGGGCCTGCGCCGGATCGCCGGCGGTGGCCTCGATCGGAACATCACGGGCGGTGTAGGCCCCGTCCTCCCCAGCCGATTGCGCCAAAGCCGAGACCGCACCCGGCACCACACCAAGCACCGTAACCAGGGCCACCGCCAGCCACAGGCGCACAACGGTGCCCACGACACCCGGCGCCGCTGTTGCATCGGCCTCCGGTTTGGCTATGGTTCCCGGCAGCCTTCCCAGCCACCCCCTGAGCGTTCGCGAGGCCGCCATTTCCACTCCCTTCCCCAGCGACGGCCCCCGTGAGGGGGGCCTGACGTATAAGGCCGCCGGCGTCGATATCGCGGCCGGCGATGCGCTCGTGCAGGCCATCAAACCGTTGGCCCGCAGCACCGTGCGCCCCGGCGCGGACGCCGCGCTCGGCGGCTTCGGCGCGATCTTCGATCTGGCCGGTGCCGGGTTTCGCGATCCCCTGCTGGTCGCCGCGACCGATGGGGTCGGCACCAAGCTGAAGATTGCGATCGACTCCGGGCATCATGATGGCGTTGGCATCGACCTCGTCGCCATGTGCGTCAACGATCTGGTCGTCCAAGGCGCCGAGCCCTTGTTCTTCCTGGATTACTACGCCACGGGGCGGTTGGATGTCGAGACCGCGCGCGCCGTGGTATCGGGGATCGCCGAGGGATGCCGGCAGGCCGGCTGCGCCCTTGTGGGCGGCGAGACCGCCGAAATGCCGGGCCTGTACGGCGGCGGCGACTATGACCTCGCCGGCTTCGCGGTCGGCGCCGTGGAGCGCGACCAGCTTTTGACCGGGGGCGCCGTGGCCGAGGGCGACGTGCTGCTCGGCCTCGCCTCCACCGGGCTGCACTCCAACGGCTACTCGCTCGTCCGGCGCGTCGTGGCCGACCAGGGTCTGGCGTGGGATGCCCCGGCCCCGTTCGCGCCGGAGCAAAGCCTGGGCGCTGCGCTGCTGACGCCGACGCGCATTTATGTCCGCTCGTGCCTAGAGGCGGTGCGCTCCGGCGCCGTGCACGCCTTGGCGCACATCACCGGCGGCGGGTTCATCGAGAACATTCCGCGCGTCCTGCCCGATGGCCTGGCCGCCCGCCTGGACGCCGCCGCCCTGCCCTTGCCGCCGGTGTTCCGCTGGCTCCAGACGGCCGGCGGGATCGCGCCGCTGGAAATGGCGCGCACCTTCAACTGTGGCACCGGCATGGTGGCCGCCGTGGCCGCCGACCGGGTCGACGAAACGGTGGCCCGGCTCGCCACCCACGGGGAGACCGCCCGGATCATCGGCGCGATCACCGCGCGCGAGGACGGGCCGGCGGTCCGCCTGGACGGCCTGGACGAGGCCTGGGCATGACCGTCACGCCGGAGCGGCCGGACACCCGGGTTCCGGTCGGAATCCTGATCTCGGGACGCGGCAGCAATATGATGGCGCTGGCGGAGGCCTGCGCGGACCCCGCCTTTCCCGCGCGCATCGCCCTTGTGCTCAGCAACGACCCCGCCGCCGCCGGCCTCACCTGGGCCGCCGAGAGGGGCCTGCCCACCGCCGTGGTGCCACACCGGGACTACGAGGACCGGGAGGCGTTCGAGAACGCCGTACACGCCCACCTGCGCGACGCCGGGGTGCGGCTGATCTGTCTGGCCGGGTTCATGCGGCTGCTGACGGCCGGCTTCGTCGAACGCTGGACCGACCGCCTGCTGAACATCCACCCGTCGCTGCTGCCCGCGTTCAAGGGCCTGCACACCCACGAGCGCGTGCTGGACGCCGGGATGAAACTGCACGGCTGCACCGTCCACCTGGTGCGGCCCGAGATGGACTCGGGCCCCATCTTGGTGCAGGCCGCCGTGCCCGTGCTGCCGGACGACAGCGCGGAGTCGCTGGCGGCCCGCGTACTGGCGCAGGAACACCGCATCTATCCGCTGGCGCTGCGGCTGATGGCGGAGGAGCGGGTCCGGGTGTCGGGCGAGGCCTGCCACATCCGCGACGGCGCGCCCTCGACCGAGGCGCTGGTCAATCCCGCCCTGTAGTACCGCTCGGCGCTTGACGTCCGTTCATTCTCTGTTTGGCATAAAATGCCCGCACCGCACATCCAATGCGCCCAAGTGTGACTTAGTTACGGATCTCGATCCCGTTTTGGGAGTACCCCCGACGGCAACGGTGGTGCCGGATGTCCGGCGCCCCGTCGCTTCAGCGGGACCGGTGTCGCGATTCCACGTGACAACGGACTGTTTTGACACGGGAGATTTGGATCATGACCAAGAACATGGGGAGCGTTGACCGCGCCTTACGCCTGATCGTGGGCGTGGCGCTCATTGCCGGCGCCTTTCTGACTGATGTCCTCAATCCCTGGGGCTTCATCGGCATCGTTCCGATCGCCACGGCGCTGATCGGCTGGTGCCCGGCGTACCTGCCCTTCGGCATCAAGACCTGCAAGACGAGTTGAGCCACCCCCCGTCCTCTTGATTGACGTTCAGACGCAACGGTCCGGCCCCTCGGCGCGCCCATCGCCGGGGGGCCTTTCCGTTGCGGCCCTCCCTGTGGCAAGCCCCTGCGACGGATGGCAGCCGCGCGATCCGCCCCCATATGACGAGGCAGGACCCACGGCGGTCCCGGTTCGGGTCCGACGGTGCTACCATGTCCGCCGCCCCAAGGACCCGCCCGGATATCAAGAGAGCCCACGCCTGATGACCCCGCTCGAAACCCAGCTTCCCACCTGCGGCCTGCGTCATGTGGACCACTGGGTGTTTGATCTGGACAACACCCTCTACCCGGCCAGTACGGATATCTTTGCCCAGATGGACCGGCGCATGAAACGGTTCATTGCCGACTTCCTGGACCTGCCGGAAGATCAGGCCTTCGTGGTCCAGAAGCAGTACTTCCATAAGTACGGCACCTCGATGCGGGGCCTGATGCTTGAGCACGGCATGGACCCGCATGCCTTCATGGACTACGTCCATGACCTGGACCACTCGGTCATCCCACCCGCGCCCCGACTGGACGCGGCCCTTTCGGCGCTGGAGGGACGCAAGATCGTCTTCACCAATGGATCACTGACGCATGCCATGCAGGTGCTGGACCGGCTGGGCATCACGCGACATTTCGAGGCGGTGTTCGATATCGAGGCCGGGCTGTTCGTGCCCAAGCCGAACCCCGAGACCTACGACGCGATGCTGACGCGCTGCAATCTGGACCCACGCGGCGCCGCCATGGTCGAGGACAGCCTGAAGAACCTCGTGCCGGCCCATGCGCTCGGCATGACCACGATTTTCGTGCGCGATCCGACGCATTGGGGCTTCGACGCCACCGCCGACGTCTCGCACTGCCACCACATCACGGACGACCTGACGGCGTGGCTGGAACACCTTGTCAAGGCCCGGCGGGACACCGAACCCCGTATCGTCGCCGTCTGATCGTCGCCGTCTGTTGGTCGAGGCCAGGCGGCCTGCGGCGGCCGCCCGCCGAATCACGGCGCGACGCGCACCCGATCCCGTCCCGCCTTCTTCGCGGCGTACAAGGCGGCGTCGCACCGGTCCAAGAACTGATCGAGCGTTTCCCCCTGGCACCTTAGCGCCACGCCGAAGCTTGCGGTGATGGTGTGGCCCTCCATGGGCCCCGTGAAGACCATGGCGGCCATACGCCGGCGCAGCCGCTCCGCGACTTCCGTAGCCCGTTCCAGGGTCGCGCCGACGAGGAACACCGCGAACTCCTCGCCGCCCAGACGCACGGGCAGATCGCCCGGCCGCACCGCGTATTGCAGGCACTCTGCCACCGCCTGGAGCACACTATCGCCCTGGCTGTGACCAAAGGTGTCGTTGACGTCCTTGAAGTGGTCGACGTCGATCATCATCAGGGCGATGGCCGCGTGGCCATCGCGGTCATGAATGCCCATCAGGCGGGTGACCGTCTCCTGCATGTAGAATCGCGTAAACAGGTTCGTCAGGGGATCCCGGATGGAGGTTTCGTAGAACCGCTGCCGTTCCATATCGAGCATGCGGTAGACCGTCTCGCGCTCGACCGCGACCTGCAGCGGCGGCACCATCTGCATGATGATGCTTTCCGTCTCCTCGCTCGCCTGCACCGGAACCGCCAGATCGATCACGGCCACGGCCTCGATGCAGCCAGCCCCCGGCGTGACCAGCGGAACGGCGATCGCCGGGCGGCCCCGGTGCGGGTCCTCCAGCGCACAGTACGTGCACACCGCGCCGCGTTCCGCCGCACGCACGATGTGGGCCAGCGGTGCCGGCAGGTCCTCGATCAGGCGCCCGCGAAACCGATTGTCCGGCGACAGGTGCAGGATCGCCCCCTCCCCCGTCCGCGCGAAGAACTCCAGACTGAGCGCGGGCAACAGCTCTTGAGCGATCCCCAGCAGATTGTGGGCAATGTCCTGAAAGTCCCGGTGTAGGATCATCGTCTCCCGGATGCTCTTCATCGCCTGATTCAGGGTCATCAGACGCTTTATGTCGGCGTTGTCCTTCGACAGCAGGAACAGCCCACAGTCCAACTGCCGCAGCCGCTCGATCATGTACGGAACCAGCGGCTCTGGAATGATCGAGCCGTGCTGCGGCGCGATCATGCCGATCGGCTCCGCCTCGATGTTGTTCAGGGCGAACTGAAGGACATCCCGGCTGGGGATATAGTGCTCGTGGAAGGGACGGAGGTTCTCGAAATAGCCGCGGTCCTGGGCGAAGAGCTGGAAGCCCTCGGTAAATCCGCCGAACAGGTCACTGGAAAACAGCACCCGCGTGTGCGTGTCGAATGTGACGAATGCCCCGGGGAAGTGCGCGTAGGGCGTAAAAATAAAGCGCAGGAGCCGCCCCCCCAGATCCAGCTGCCACGCGTTGTCCTCGATCAGCCAAAACGGCAGGGTCAGACCATAGTGCCGCACCAACGTTCGGGCGCGCCAATGACAGACCAGCACGGCATCGGGCCGGCTGACGAGCTGATCGATCAGCGGCAGGGCCCCGGTGATGTCGGGATCCTGGTGATGGCACACGAAGTACCGGATGTTCGAGAACCGGGTGACGGCCTCGATCTTGCGCAGGGTGTGCCGAAACGTGAGCACCGAGCCCGGATCGAACAGCACCGACTGGTCGCCCCGCTCGATCAGGTAGACATGGCACTGGAACGGATCCCCCTCCAGATAATGCCCGACCCACCAGACCCGATCGGCGATCTCGATCGGCTCCGATGGATCCAAAACGGCCGCGCCGGACCTCTGTGTATCCATAGATATGTCCCGAAGGCGGCCCGATACGACGTAGCGGCATGCTTCGGGCCAGCAGGGCGGTCAGGTGATCATTGCCCAGACGATATCATGCGACCGGCTTGCAAAACCAGAACCCGCTGCAATTTCCGCAATCTTAAATAAAATACACGATTGCAAACGGGTGAACCTTAATTTCCGTAACCTTCGCAATATCTCACGGCGTCGGTCTGGATTACAGCCGCCGAGCCCAGGCCGGATTCATCGCCAGAATGCGGGAATACGCGGGGCAATCCTCCCGATGAGCGCCCGGCAGGTATCCCAAACTCATCAGGAACTCGTTGACCACTTCTGGTCCCGTAAATTTAAAACTCTTCCGGAATAGTTTGATCCAGGCATCCAAATCGCGGGGATGGTGGGCGTCGATCCAGGCCGCGAAGCCCCCGTGTGACTCCCGCAACGCCTGAACCCGGCGTGCGTTCTCGATCACAGCGTCAATCTTTAGGCGATTCCGGATGATTCCCGAGTCGGCCAGCAGACGGGCCCGGTCCTCGGCGTCAAACGCCGCCACGCGGTCCACATTGAACCCGGCGAACGCCGCGTTGAGGGCCTCGCGCTTCTTCAGCACCAACAGCCACGACAACCCGGCCTGGAAAATCTCCAGACACAAGCGTTCGAACAGCACCGTCTCGTCCGACGCCGGCACGCCATACTCGGTGTCGTGGTACGGTCCATGGAACGGATGGCCGGGCGCCACGTCGCAATACCAGCTCATCCCCGCGGCTCCCTGGTCCATACACGCCGCACGCAGCCGCCCTCCCCCGCGATCACCGCGCCCCGCCGTGCATCGCGGGGGACCGGAAACCGCGGGGGAGGCGCCGCGCCGATCTTACGCCTGCTCCAGCTCCACCAACGTGCCGGTAAAGTCCTTCGGATGCAGGAACAGCACCGGCTTGCCGTGCGCCCCGATCTTCGGGTTGCCGTCACCGAGCACCCGCTTGCCCTGCCCCTTCAGCACATCGCGAGCGCTCAGGATATCCTCCACCTCATAGCAAACGTGGTGGATGCCGCCGGACGGGTTCTTGTCGAGGAACGCCTGGATCGGCGACTTTTCCCCCAGCGGGTGAAGCAGTTCGATCTTGGTGTTCGGCAGTTCGACGAACACGACCGTCACCCCGTGATCCGGCTGCGGCACTGGGTCGGACACCTTGGCCCCGAGCGTCTCGCGGTAGTCCGCGGCGGCGGCCTCCAGGTCGGGAACGGCGATGGCCACGTGATTCAACTGTCCAATCATGTCCCTTGGTCCTTTCCTTTTTGCGTCTCACCGGACGATGAGGTCCGGTGAGACGCCATGCGCATCACGCGACGCGCACCACATGAATGTCGGTGACGGGCCGCCGGTTCTGGCTGCCCCGGAAAAACCGCCCGACAGCGCGCCGGGTGCGGTCCACCACGGTGTCGTCGTCGTCCAGCGCGCGCCGGTCCAACTGGTTCACCGCCGTCCGAATCTGACGGATGAGCGTATCCAGGTCCTCGCGGTCCTCGTCCGGGTCCAGCAGGCCGCGCGCGGTCACGATGGGCTCGGACACCAGACCGCCCTTGCCATTCAGAACCAGCGTCACCGTGGCCGCGCCGTTGTTCATCATACGGCGGCGGTCGCGAAGGATCTGACTCGACATGGGCACCAGACGCTCGCCGTCCAGACCCAGCAGGCCGGTCTGGGCCTGATCCACCACGCGCGGCGGATCGGCATCCAGGCGCAGCACGTCGCCATCCCCGATCAGGATCGTATGCTCCACGCCGCAGCCTTGCGCCACGCGGGCGTGCTCGCGCAGATGAAGAGATTCACCGTGGACCGGAACGGCCACGCGGGGCCGCACCAGCCGGTACATTTCCTCCACCTCCGGCCGCGACGGGTGGCCCGAGACATGGATGGGGGCATCGCGCGCCGTGATGATCTCGACTCCGGCCTCCGCCAAGCGGTTCTGCATGGTGAAGATGGACCGCTCGTTGCCCGGTATGATCCGGGACGAGAAGATCACGGTGTCGCCCTCACCCAGGCGGACCGAGCGATGGCTGCCGCCCGCGATGCGCGGCAAAGCGGCGCGCGGCTCACCCTGGCTGCCGGTGCAGACGTACAGGACCTTGTCGGCGGGCAGTTCGGCCGCCTCCTCCTCCGACAGGAACGCCGGAAGATCGCCCAGATAGCCGCAGCGGCGCGCGGTGTCGTTCATGCGATACAGCGAGCGCCCGACCAGCACCGCATGCCGGCCGTTCTCGCGCGCGGCCACCGCCACGCTTTCCATTCGTGCGACGTTGGACGCGAAGCAGGCGACGGCGACCTGTCCGGTCGTGTTGCGCCCCACCACCTCGATCAAGGCGGCGCGCACGTCCCCCTCCGACCCGGAATGCTCCTGGGCGAAGATGTTCGTGCTGTCGCCGACCATGGCCAGCACGCCCTCGTCACCCAGACGGCGCAGCGCCTCCTTATCCGCCGCCGCGCCGATCTGCGGCGCGGGATCGAACTTCCAGTCCGCCGTGTGCAGGACATTGCCCGCCGCGGTCCGGATCGCCAGCGCGTTCGGCTCAGGGATCGAATGCGTGGTCCCGATCATCTCGATGTCGAAGGGGCCGACGGAAAAGCGCGAGCCCAAGGGGATCTCGTGCAGCGGCACCTCGTTTTGGAGCCCTTCCTCTTCCAGCTTCACGCGCAGGAACGCGGCCGCGAACGGCGAGGCGTAAACGGGTTTGCGGATCCAGGGCCACAGATACGTGACGGCCCCCAGGTGATCCTCGTGGGCGTGCGTGATGACGATACCGTCCAGAGCGTCCAGCCGGTCTTCGATGAACGCCGGATCCGGCATCATCACATCAATTCCAGGCGTGGTCTCGTTGCCGAACGTAATCCCCAGATCAACCATGAGCCATCGGCCCTGAAACCCGTACAGGTTCAGGTTCATGCCGATTTCTCCGGTCCCGCCAAGGGGCACGAAAACCAGCCCGTCCGGCACGCCAGTGCCGGGCGTATGTGTCATGTTGTCTCCTCTCGTGTTTCGATCCTCAGGTGTGTGCGTGCGCGGCCGCGTTGCGGCGATGAATCTCCAGAAGACCCCTCAGGGTCAGATCGTTGTCCAGATGATGGATGACATCGGTGGCCTCGGTAAAGAGGGATGCAAGCCCGCCGGTCGCCACCACGGTCATAGGGGACCCGAACTCTTCGCATATGCGGGCGCTCAACCCCTCGATCATCGCGACGTATCCCAAATAGATGCCCGAGCGCATGGCCGGCACCGTGGCCTTGCCGATCACCGACTTGGGCCGCCCGATGGCGACCCGGGGAAGCTGTGCCGCCGCCATGTGCAGCGCCTCCAACGACAGATTCACGCCGGGGGCGATGACACCACCGCAGTAGTTTCCGGCCGCGTCCACCACGTCGAAGGTCGTGGCCGTGCCGAAGTCCAGGACGATGAGGGGGCCCCCGTACGACTTATACGCCGCCACGGCGTTGACGAGCCGGTCCGCGCCGACCTCCTCGGGCCGATCCATCAGCACGTCCAGGCCGAGATCGACGTCCGGCTCCCCCACGACCAGCGGCGGCGCGGAAAAATACCGGTGGCAGAGCAGGCGCAGTTCGAACACCGCCGCCGGCACCACCGAGGCGATGATCGCGTCGGTAATCGCCTCCGGACCGAACCCCTTCATCTGCATGAGTTGGGTCAGCCACACACCCATTTCGTCGGCGGTGCGCCCGGACTTGCTAGCGGCGCGCCATTCACAGCGCTTGTCATCACCGTCGTAGACCGCGAACACCGTGTTGGTGTTGCCGCAATCAATGGCCAGCAGCATGGCCTACTCCTCCCTCTCCCCACCGGCGGGGAAAAAGACGTCGCCGGCCAGGATGGTCCGGTCCCGTCCGGTCCCATCCTCCCGCATGCGCAGCGCCCCCTCCGGCGTGAGACCGAGAAAGATCCCACGCACGGTGTCGTCGCCAAGCCGGACCCGCACCGGCTCACCCAGACCGTGGCCAACGCGCAGCCACGCCGCGCGCACGGGCGCGAAGCCCTCGGCCCGCCAACGGACAAGGCCCGCCGCCACATACGTCAGCACGGCCCCCCCCAGCGCCGCCACCACGCCGGGACCGGCCGCGCCGCCCACGCGGCTCAGCGTAGTCGTGGGATATAGGGTCGTGCCGACGTCCGGCGCATGCGCGACGTTGGCCCCCATCCCCAGCACGATCCAGGTCCGGCCACGGAAGTCCGTATGGGACTCGGGCAACAGCCCGGCGATCTTGGCGCCGTCGACCAGCACGTCGTTCGGCCACTTCAGACGCGCCCGGTCGCAGCCCAGATCGGCCAGAGCCCGGACCACCGCCACACCCCCGACGAATCCGATCTCCACCCCGCGACGCGGGCCGCCCGGGCAGGGAATCGCAACGGTCAGGTAGAGATTGCCGGGTGGGCTCAACCAGACCCGGCCATGCCGGCCCCGGCCGCCGGTCTGTTCGCCCGCCTGCACGGCCAGCGCCCCGGCCGGCCACAGCACATCCGCGACCGGAACCCCGGTCCCGCCGTCGGGTGCCGCCAGGGCTTCCCGGGCCTCGATCTGCGTGCTGTCGACCCACTCCCGGGCGATCCGGCGCCAGCCCTCCGGGACCGTGTCCGCCGGCGCGGCGACGGTCGCCGGGGCCGGACCAGCGGTCATCCGGCCACCAGGGCGGCAGCGGCGGTCTCAGCGGTACCGACCACCCAACCGGGCGCCACACAGAAGAACAACACCACGGCCGCGGCCACGCCCATGGTGATGCGCAGAGCCGGTGAGCACACCGGATCCAACCCCTCCAAAGGCTCGTCGAAGTACATAACCTTGACGATGCGCAAGTAATAGAACGCAGACACCACGCTCGCCAGCACGCCCAGGATGGCCAGCCAGATCAAGCCAACCTCCACCGCCGCCATGAAGACGTAGAACTTGGCGAAAAACCCGGCCAGCGGGGGAATGCCGGCCATCGAGAACATGAAGATCCCCATGGCCACCGCCACCAGCGGCCGCGTGCGCCCCAGGCCGGCCAGATCCTTGATGCCCTCGACCGGGCGGCCTTGCTGGCGCATCGCCAGAATGATGGCGAAGGTGCCGACGTTCATGAACAAGTAGATCACCAGATAGACCAGCACGCCGCGCACGCCGTCGGCGGTTCCCGCCGCGAGCCCGACCAGCGCGAAGCCCATGTGGCCGATGGAGCTGTAGGCCATCAGGCGCTTGATATTGTCCTGTGCGATGGCGCCGAACGAGCCCACGATCATCGACAGCAGCGCGATCACCGAAACCACCTGCTGCCAGTCCGCCACCAGGCCCACGAACGGGTCCATCAACAGGCGCAGGAACAGGCATAGGGCCGCCACCTTCGGCGCGACCGCGAACAGCGCGGTCACGGGCGTCGGCGCGCCCTCGTACACGTCCGGGGTCCACATGTGGAACGGCGCGGCGGAGACCTTGAACGACAAACCGGCCATCACGAACACCAGTCCGACCACAACGCCGAGATGCGCGTTGCCCGAGGCGATGGCCTCCTGAATGCCGGGAAAGCTGGTCGTGCCCGCGAAGCCGTACACCAGCGACGCGCCGTACAGCAACAGGCCGGACGCCAACGCGCCCAGCACGAAATACTTCAGGCCCGCCTCCGTCGCGCGCACGTTGTCGCGCTGGATGGTCGCCAGCACGTACAGCGCCAGCGACTGCAATTCGAGACCCAGGTACATGCCGATCAGGTCGTTGGCGGACACCATCAGCATCATGCCGACGACGGACAGGGTCATCAGCACCGGAAACTCGAACCGCTGCACGCCCTCCGTCGCCAGCCAGCGCCGGCCCATCACCAGCGTCACCGCCGCCGCCACCAGGATCAGCAGCTTGGCAAACCGGGTGAAGTCGTTGACCACGAACTGCCCGAAGAAGCCTTCGGCGGCCGTGCCGATCCCCAGCACCTCCAGCACGGCGGCGGCAACCATGGCCGCCACGGCCCCGTGGGTGCACAGGTCGGCGCGGTCCGTCTTGGAGAACACGCCGTACATCAGCAGCCCCATGGCCACCAGGGCCAGGACGATTTCCGGCAGGGCCGGCAGCATCGAGGGCAGGTCGGTCATCGCGTCGGGTCTCCCGCCGGAACGTCGTCCGGCCGTGTGGGGCACTCGGTGAGGAGGCGTCGGGTTTCGGTCGAGGCGGGCGTCATTGCACCGCGACCGAGACCCCGCCCGCCGCCTGAAGAGCGGCCTCATAGGTCGAAATCAGGTTCTCGACACTGACGTGCATCGGGCCGAGGAAGGACGAGGGATAGATGCCCATCCACAGCACCAGCACCACCAGCGGGGCGAAAATCGCCATCTCGCGCGGGCTCAGGTCCAGCATGGCCTTGACGTCGGCCTTCTCCAGCTTGCCGAAGACCACCCGGCGGTACAGATACAGCATGTACACGGCGCCCAGGATCACGCCCGTGGCCACGAACAACGCCACCACGCTGCTGACCTGGAACACACCCAGCATGACGAGGAACTCGCCGACAAACCCGCTGGTGCCCGGCAGGCCCACCGAGGCCATCATGAACAGCATGAACACCAGAGCGTACTTCGGCATGTTGTGGGCCAACCCGCCGTAGCGCGCGATCTCGCGCGTGTGCAGGCGGTCATAGATCACGCCGACGCAGAGGAATAGCGCCCCCGATACGATGCCGTGGCTCAGCATCTGATAAATGGCGCCCTCGACGGACTGCTGGGTCATCGCGAAGATGCCGGCGGTGACGAAGCCCATGTGCGCGACCGAAGAGTAGGCGATCAGCTTCTTCATGTCCTCCTGCGCCAGCGCGACCAACGACGTGTAGATCACCGCGATGATCGACAGCCCGAAGATCAGCCCGGCGAACTCCGCCGTCGCCTCCGGCAGCATCGGCACGGAGAAGCGCAGGAAGCCGTACGCGCCCATCTTCAACAGCACGCCGGCCAGAATGACGGAGCCGGCGGTGGGCGCCTCCACATGCGCGTCGGGCAGCCAGGTGTGCACCGGCCACATCGGCACCTTGACCGCGAAACTCGCCAGCAGCGCCAGGAACAGCCACGTCTGCATGGCGGCCGGGAAGTGGGTGGTCATCAGCGTCGGGATATCGGTGGTACCGGCGTGCAGGTACATCGCCAGCAGCGCCACCAGCATCAGCACGGACCCGAGCAGAGTGTAGAGGAAGAACTTGAAGGCGGCATAGATCCGGCGCGGTCCGCCCCAGATCCCGATGATCAGGAACATCGGGATCAGCACGCCCTCGAAGAACACGTAGAACAGCACGTAGTCGAGGGCGCAGAACATACCGACCATCATGGTCTCAAGGACCAGGAAGGCGACCATATACTCGCGCACGCGGGTCTTGATCGACTCCCAGCTCGCCAGCACGCACAGCGGCGTCAGGAAGGTGGCGAGCAGGACGAAGAACAGCGAAATGCCGTCCACGCCCATGTGGTAGCCGATGCCCTGGCCCGGCAGCCACTCCACCATCTCGACGAACTGGAAGTCCGCCCGCGTCGGGTCGAAGCCGATCCAGACGCCCAGGGACAGCACGAACGTGACGCCCGACGTCCACAGAGCCACCCAGCGGCTGTTGGCGGCCACCTCCGTCTCTGTTCCACGCACCAGCAGCAGGATGCAGCCGGCGCCGAACAGCGGCAGGAAGGTGATGATGCTGAGCAGGGAGATGTCTTCGATCATCGCCGCCTAGACCTTTCCCGGTCCGACCGGACCCTTGTGCTGGGCGGGGGAGCCAACGCCGGCCCGCCCCGCGGAGGAGAACAACAGAACAGCGCCGCCCGGACCCCGGGGACGCCGGGGCGTCAGGCTTCCACCAGCCGCCAGGACACGAACACCACCACCCCGATGATCATCAGGAAGGCGTAGTGGTAGACATAGCCGCTCTGGAACCGCCGCAGCCGCGCCGCGATGTCGCGCGCCACGGCCGCGATGCCGTCCGGCCCCAGGCCGTCGATCACGGCCATGTCGCCGCCGCGCCACAGCACCCGCCCAACCCGGAACATGGGCCGCACGAAGATACGGTCATACAGCTCATCGAAGTACCACTTGTTGAGCACGAACCGGTACAGGCCCGGATACTTCTCGGCCAGCGCCACCGGATAGGCGGGGCTGCGGATGTAGAACACCCAGGCCAGCGCGATCCCGCCCGCCGTCACCAGCAGTGGCAGAATCTTGACCAGGAACGGCACATGGTGCGCGCGCTCCAGAACGCCCTGCCCGGCCGCGTCATGCCCCTCGGCCGCCGCTCCGTGACCGTCATCGGACGCCTCGGCCTCGTGCTCCACCGCCGGGGCGGCATGCTCGGGCTCGGCGGCCGGCGCGGCCGCCCCCTGGGCCTCCCCGGCGACGGCGGAGCCCTGGACGTTGTAGGCAATCGAATCACCCCAGAACGCCGGGTGCTCCTCGCCCACGAAGTGATTGTAGGCCACCATGCCGGCGAACACCGCGCCGACAGCCAGCGCCGCCAGCGGCACCGTCATTGACGCCGGGCTTTCGTGCACGTGCGCCATCACGGTCTCATTGGCGCGCGGCTGACCATGGAACGTCAGGAATAGCAAACGCCAGGAGTAGAACGCGGTCATCGCGGCGGCCAGGATCCCCAGAACAAAGGCAAACGTGCCCAACCCGGTTCCTGCGGCGTACGCGGACTCCAGAATCATGTCCTTGGAGTAGTAGCCGGCGAACACCGGCACCCCGGCCAGGGCCAGCGAGCCGATCCACATCATCGCGTAGGTAAACGGAATGTGCTTCCACAGGCCGCCCATGTTGCGCATGTCCTGCTCGTCGGACATGGCGTGGATGACGGAGCCGGCGGAGAGGAACAGCAGCGCCTTGAAGAAGGCATGGGTCATCAGGTGGAAGATGGCCGCCTGATAGGCCCCAACCCCCAGCGCAAAGAACATGTAGCCGAGCTGCGAGCACGTCGAATAGGCGATCACCCGCTTGATATCGGTCTGCGTGCAGCCCACGGTCGCAGCGAAGAAGGCGGTCGACGCGCCGATCACCACGACGACGCCCAGGGCGATCGGCGCGTATTCGAACACCGGCGACATGCGCGCCACCATGAACACACCGGCCGTGACCATGGTCGCCGCGTGGATCAGGGCGGACACCGGGGTCGGGCCCTCCATGGCGTCCGGCAGCCACGTGTGCAGGCCAAGCTGCGCCGACTTGCCCATGGCGCCCACGAACAGCAGCAGGCTGATGATGGTCAGCGCGTGCCAGTCCACCCCGAACAGATGCAGCGTGGCGTCCGCCATGCCCGGGGCGGCCGCGAAGATCTGGTCCAGGTTGATGGTGCCGAACAGCAGGAAGCAGGCGAAGATGCCGAGGGAGAAGCCGAAGTCACCCACCCGGTTAACCACGAAGGCCTTGATGGCGGCGGCGCTGGCGCTCGGCCGGTCGTACCAGAACCCAATCAGGAGGTAGGACGCGAGGCCCACGCCCTCCCAGCCGAAGAACATCTGCACCAGATTGTCGGCCGTCACCAGCATGAACATGAAGAAGGTGAACAGCGACAGGTACGCCATGAAGCGCGGGATCGAGCTGTCATGGTGCATGTACCCGATGGAATAGACATGCACCAGAAACGACACCCAGGACACTGTCAGCACCATCACGGCCGACAGCGTGTCGAACTTCAGCGCCCAGTCCACCACCAGATCGCCGGAGGCGATGAAGCTGAGCAACGGCACCGTCACGGCGTTCCCGTTCAGGGCGACCTCAATGAAGATCGGCACCGCCAGCACGGCGCTGAGGCCGATGCCCAGGCAGGTCAGCGCCTGCGACAGGCGGTCGCCCAGACGGCGTCCGAACAGGCCGACGCCAATCGCGGCCAGAAGCGGCAGGAAGATGGCTGCAACGTACATGGTCCGCCCTTACCCCTTCAGGCTGTTGATGTCCTCGACCTCGATCGAGCCGCGATTTCGGAAGAACACCACCACGATGGCCAGACCGATGCCGGCCTCGGCGGCGGCGACGGTCAGGATGAACAGGGTGAAGATCTGCCCGACGAGGTCCTGCAGGGCGGTGGAAAACGCGACCATGTTGATGGTCACCGCGAGCAGCATCAGTTCGATCGACATCATGATGACGACGACATTCTTCTTGTTGGCGAAGATGCCGAACACCCCCGTGGCGAACAGGATCGCCGCCACCGTGAGGTAATGCGCCAGTCCGATCTCCCACATGTCAGATACCCCCCCGGCTGCGCACCTTCTCGACCGCCAGGATCTCGCTCTTCGGGCGGGACACCTGGGCGCCGATGGTCTGGCGGCGGACGTTCGGATTGACGCGCAGGGTCAGGACGATGGCCCCGATCATGGCGACGAACAGGATCAGGCCGGCCACCTGGAAGAGGAAGACGTAATGGGTGTAGATCAGGTCCCCCAACGCCTTCGTGTTGGTCACCTGGGCAATGTCCGGCGTCGGCGCGGCGCGCAGCGTCATGGCGTCGGGCGCGATGCTCCAGTCCAGGAACAGCGCCACCACCTCGGCGGTCAGCACGATCGCGATGGCCGCGCCGATCGGCAGATAGCGCAGCAGGCCCTCGCGCAGGCTCAGGAAGTTGATGTCCAGCATCATGACGACGAACAGGAACAGCACCGCGACCGCGCCGACATAGACCACCACGACCAGCATGGCGACGAACTCGGCACCCATCAGCACGAACAGGCCGGCCCCGTTGAAGAAGGCCAGGATCAGCCACAGCACGCTGTGCACGGGATTACGGCTGGTGACGACCATCAGCGCCGAAAGCACCGCGATCGCCGCGAAAAGATAGAACGTCAGGGCGTGGATCATGCGTGCCCCCAGGTTTGGGGCCGGTCATGGCCCTGGTGTGCGTTCGCCCGTCTTGCGTTCGCCGATTGTGCGTTCGCCTGTGGCGTCGTCATTCCGCCGTCCCCGTCCCTCACCCGATCCCGGGCATCGCGCGCCGGGCGCGCCCGGCGGTTCGCAACTCCGCCCCCTTCGGGGAGCGTTCCTGTCTAATCCGTACCGTCCGACGGGTCCAGCACTGAACCCGCGCAAACCGCGCCGCCTTCATCGATACGGCGCATCCAGCTCCAGCCGCTTGCCCAACTCCGGCTCCCAGCGGTCGCCGTTCGCCAAGAGCTTGTCCTTATCGTACAGCAGCTCCTCGCGCGTCTCGGCCGCGAACTCATAGTTCGGCCCCTCGACGATGGCATCGACCGGACAGGCCTCCTCGCAGAAGCCGCAGTAGATACACTTGGTCATATCGATGTCGTAGCGCGTGGTGCGGCGACTGCCGTCCGTGCGCTCCTCGGCCTCGATCGTGATGGCCTGCGCCGGGCAGATCGCCTCGCACAGCTTGCAGGCGATGCAGCGTTCTTCCCCGTTGGGGTAGCGGCGCAGCGCGTGCTCCCCGCGGAAGCGCGGACTGAGATAGCCCTTCTCGTACGGGTAGTTGATCGTGTACTTGGGCTTGAGCATGTACTTCAAGGTCAGCACAAGACCCTGCACCAATTCGGCCAACAAAAAACTGCGGGCGGTGCGGTCAATGAACGACATGGTCTCGCTCCTGTCTCGAACTCATCGGTCGCATCCCGGGCTCCCCCTTACGCCGGCAGGGCATCGAAGGCCAGCAGAACGCCGGCGGTCGCGACGACCCACACCAGCGATACCGGCAGGAACACCTTCCACCCCAGGCGCATGAGCTGGTCATAGCGATACCGCGGGAAAGTCGCCCGCGCCCACAGGAAGACAAACAGAATCAGACAGATCTTCAGCGCGAACCAGATGATCCCCGGCACCCAGGTGAAGGGCGCTATGTCCACCGGCGGCAGCCAGCCGCCCAGGAACAGCACGACGCAGATGGCCGACATCAGGATCATGTTCGCGTACTCGCCCAGGAAGAACAGGGCGAAGGTCATCGCCGAGTACTCGACGTTGTACCCCGACACCAGCTCCGCCTCGGCCTCAGGCAGGTCGAACGGCGCGCGGTTGGTCTCGGCCAGGATCGACACCACGAAGATCACGAACATCGGGAAGTGGGGAATGAAGTACCACATCCCCTCGCCCTGGGCCTGCACGATCTCCGACAGGTTCAGCGTTCCGGCCGTCACCAGCACCGAGATGATGATGAGGCCCATGCTGATCTCGTAGGAGACCATCTGTGCCGCCGAGCGCAGCCCGCCCAACAGCGCGTAGCGCGAGTTCGACGCCCAGCCGGCCATGATGATGCCGTACACGCCCAGCCCGGAGATGGCGAGCAGGTACAGCACACCGACGTTGATGTCCGCCAGCACCCAGCCCTCGTCGAACGGGATCACCGCCCAACCGATCAGCGCCAGGATGAACGTCAGCATCGGCGCCAGCACGAACACCGCGCGGTCGGCGCCGGTCGGGATGATGGTTTCCTTCAGGAACAGCTTGGCCCCGTCGGCGATCGGCTGCAGCAGCCCGAAGGGACCGACCACATTCGGCCCCTTGCGCAACTGGATCGCGCCAATGACCTTGCGCTCGGCAAAGGTCAGATAGGCCACGGCGCCCAGAAGGGGCAGCACGATCAGCAGGATCTGCGCGACGATGATGATCAGCGGCCACAGCGTGCCGCTCCAGAACTCAGCCATCGGTCCCCGTCCGCTTGCTGTCACCGTCACCGGTGGCGTTGATGTAGACGTCCGTGCACTCGGCCATGGTGCGCGAGGCCCGGCTGATGGGATCGGTCCTGTAGTAGTTCCCGATCGGCGTGGTGAACGGCGTGCGCTCCAGCCGGCCGCCGGAGCCGCCCAGGGCGCCGCGCACCGGCGGGGCTGCCACGATGCCGCCCTCATTCCCAGCCGCGAACGTCGGCGAGACCTCGGCCAGGCGCGCGCGCACGTCCTCCAGGGTGTTCAGCGACAGGGGCTTGCCCATCGCCGAGGACAGGGCACGCAGAATCTTCCAGTCCTCGCGCGCCTCGCCCGGGGGATGCACGGCCAGCCAGGTGCGCTGCATCCGGCCCTCGGTGTTGACGTAGGTCGCGTTCTTCTCGGTGTAGGCCGCCCCCGGCAGGATCGCGTCGGCGCGGTTGGCGCCGGCGTCGCCGTGGTGACCCTGATAGATGACGAAGGCCTCACCCAGCGCCGCCGTATCGATCTCGTCCGCGCCCAGCAGGTAGACCACGTCGATCTCGCCGCGCCCGGCGCCCGCCACGATCTCCGCCGTGTCGCGCCCGCGCGGACCGGGCACGAAGCCCAGCTCCAGGCCACCGACCCGGGCCGCCGCCGTGTGCAAAATGGCCAGGCCGTTCCAATCGTCCTTGAACGCGCCGACCCGGTCCGCCAGATGGCGGGCGCTGGCCAGGATGTTCGCACCGTCCGGACGGGTCAGCGCCCCCATGCCCACCAGGATCATGGGCCGCTCGGCGTCGTCCAGCACGCGCCAGAACGGATGCCGGCCGCGCGCCATGTCGTCGAGCACGTCGGGATCGTTACCCAGATCCTCGACCGGATAGGTCAGGTCGGTGCGCGGACCGATCACCGCGATGGGGAAGCCGCCCATCAGGTGCCGCTTGCGGATGCGGGCGTTCAGGATCGGCGCCTCCCAGCGCGGGTCCGAGCCCACGATCAGCAGCGCGTCCGCGCTCTCGATTCCGGCGATGGTCGGGTTGAACAGATAGCTGCCGCGATCCTCGGGATCGAGCGCCGCCCCGTCCTGGCGGCAATCCATGTGCGGGCTGCCGATGACACCCATCAGGTCCTTCAGAACCATCATGGCCTCGGCGTCGACCATGTCGCCGGCCAGGGCCGCAACCTTGTCCGCGTCTGCCGCCAGCAGGCGGCCCGCGACGGCGCGCAGCGCCTCCTCCCACGAGGCCGGGCGCAGCGTGCCGTCCTCGCGCACATAGGGCTGGTCGAGCCGCTGATAGCGCAGGCCGTCGATGGCGTGGCGGGACTTGTCGGCCAGCCACTCCTCGTTGATGTCCTCGTTCAGGCGCGGCAGCACACGCATGACCGCGTTGCCGCGCACGTCGATCCGGATGTTGGAGCCGACGGCATCGAACACATCGACGGATTCGACCTTGCGCAGCTCCCACGGCCGGGCGTGGAAGGCGTAGGGCGCGCTCGTCAAAGCGCCCACAGGGCAGAGGTCGACGATGTTGCCGGACAGCTCACTGCTCAGCGCCTTCTCGACGTACGACGTGATCTCCGCGTGTTCGCCGCGCCCGACCATGCCGAGTTCCGGAATACCGGCAATCTCGGTGATGAAGCGGACGCAGCGGGTGCAGTGGATGCACCGGGTCATCGCGGTCTTGACCAGCGGGCCCAGGTACTTCTCGGTCACCGCCCGCTTGTGCTCCAGGAAGCGCGAGCGGTCGCCACCGAAGGCCATCGCCTGGTCCTGAAGGTCGCACTCGCCGCCCTGGTCGCAGATCGGGCAGTCCAGCGGGTGGTTGATGAGCAGAAATTCCATCACACCCTTGCGGGCCTTCACGGCAAGGTCGGACTGGGTCCAGACCTGCATGCCCTCGGCCACCGGCATGGCGCAGGAGGCGGCCGGCTTCGGCGGGCCGGGCTTGACCTCGACGAGGCACATCCGGCAATTGCCCGCGATGGACAGCCGCTCGTGATAACAGAAGCGGGGAATCTCGATGCCCACCAGATCGGCCGCCTGGAGGATGGTCATCCCCGGCTCGGCGTCGACCTCGATGCCGTCAATGGTCAACTTGGGCATGCTTGCACCCTTTCTGTCCTCTCAACCCGCCGGTTCGCGCTATTCCGCCGCCACGGCGCCCCGGCGCGCCGTGATGCGGCGCTCCATCTCGGGCCGGAAATGGCGGATCAACCCCTGGATCGGCCATGCGGCCGCATCGCCAAGCGCGCAGATCGTATGGCCCTCGACCTGTCGTGTCACCTGCTCGAGGATGTCGATCTCCTCCAGCTTGGCGTCGCCGGCGACCATACGGTCCATGACCCGCGACATCCAGCCCGCGCCCTCGCGGCACGGCGTGCACTGGCCACAGCTTTCGTGCTTGTAGAACTGCGACAGGCGGGCGATGGCCGCCACGACATCCGCCGACTTGTCCATGACCATCACGGCGGCCGTGCCGAGGCCGGACTTGGCCGCCTTCAGGCTGTCGAAGTCCATCAGCACGTCGTCGCAAATGTCCTTCGGCAGCAACGGCACCGAGGCCCCGCCCGGGATGACCGCGAGCAGATTGTCCCAGCCGCCGCGCACACCGCCGGCGTGCTTCTCGATCAGCGTGCGCAGCGGAATGCTCATGGCCTCTTCCACGTTGCACGGGGTGTTCACGTGGCCGGAGATGCAGAACACCTTGGTGCCGGTGTTGTTCTCGCGCCCGATGCCGGTGAACCAGGAGGCGCCGCGCCGCAGGATGGTCGGCACGACCGCGATGCTCTCCACGTTGTTCACCGTGGTCGGGCAGCCGTACAGGCCAACGCCGGCCGGGAACGGCGGCTTCAGGCGCGGCTGGCCCTTCTTGCCCTCCAGCGACTGGATGAGCGCGGTTTCCTCGCCGCAGATGTAGGCCCCGGCGCCCCGGTGCACGTACACCCGGAACGGCCAGCCCGAGCCACAGGCGTCGTCGCCCAGCAGCCCGGCCTCCTCGGCCTGGGCGATCGCCGCCTCCAGGCGCTCGGCCTCGCGGTAGAACTCACCGCGAATGTAGATGTAGGCCACATGCGCGCGCATGGCGAAACCGGCGATCAAGCAGCCCTCGATCAGCTTGTGCGGATCGTTGCGCATCATGTCCCGGTCCTTGCAGGTCCCGGGCTCGCCCTCGTCGGCGTTGACGACGAGGTAATGCGGGCGCTCGCCCACCGTCTTGGGCATGAACGACCATTTCAGGCCGGTCGGGAAGCCGGCGCCGCCGCGCCCGCGCAGCCCGGACGCCTTGACCTGCTCGATGATCCAGTCCTGACCCTGCGCCAGGATGGCCTTGGTCCCATCCCAGTCCCCACGCGCCTGCGCCCCTTTCAGGGTCCAGTCGTGCTGGCCGTACAGGTTGGTGAAGATGCGGTCCTTGTCGCTCAGCAGCATGGCGCGCTCTTTCCTAGGCCGTCCCGGAGGACGCGGCCGGGCTTTCCGGGGCGATCCAGCGCCCGCCCTCGTCCGTCGTGGGATCCGTGGTCAGACTGGTCGGCGTGCCCTGCGGGGCCGAGCACTGCCGATCGATCTGCGAGCCCGCCTTGACCGGCCGGCCTTCCTTGATCGCCGTGAACAGCGCGACCGCGCTGTCGTAGTCGAGATCCTCGTAGTAGTCATCGCCGATCTGCACCATCGGCGCGTTCACGCAGGCGCCCAGGCACTCCGCCGACGACACGGTCGCCGCCCCGTCCGCGCTGGTCTCGCCGAAGCCGACGCCGAACACATCCCGGGCGGCGCGCATGATCTCGTCGGATCCGCGCAGCCAACACGGCAGGTTGGTGCAGATTTCGACATGGGCGCGGCCGATCGGCGCCTTGTTGTACATCGTGTAGAAGGTCGCGACCTCCCACACGCGGATCGGCGGCGCCCCGGTCATCTCGGCCACGGCCTCCACCACGCTCTGGGAGACCCAGCCGTGCTGGCGCTGCGCCAGATCGAGCAACGGCAGGATACCGCTGCGCGCCCGGCCCTCCGGATACTTCGCCAGGATGCGGCGCGCCTCCTCAAGCGAAGCCTCACTGAATGCGAACGGGGTCTCGTCGCGGGCGGGCGCGGTCGGGGTCGTCTCGGCGCTCATCGGTCAATCTCACCAAAAACAACATCGATGGAGCCGATATTCGCGGGAATGTCGGCGAGCATATGCCCCTTGGACAGCAGATCCAGGCCCTGCAGATGGGCAAAGCCGGGCGAGCGGATCTTGCACCGGTACGGCCGGTTGGTGCCGTCGGACACCAGATACACGCCGAATTCGCCCGTCGCCGCTTCGACAGCCGTGTAGGTCTCGCCCGGCGGCACCTTGAAGCCCTCGGTGTAGAGCTTGAAGTGATGGATCAGCGCCTCCATGGAGCGCTTCATCTCCGGCCGGGACGGCGGCACGACCTTATTGTCCTCCACCTTCACCGGGCCGTCCGGCATCTTCTCAATGCACTGGCGCATGATGCGCATGGACTGCCGCATCTCCTCCATGCGCACGAGGTAGCGGGCATAGACATCGCAGGTTTTGCCGATGGGGATGTCGAAGTCCATCTCCTCGAACGCATCGTAGGGCTGGCTCTTGCGCAGGTCCCACGCCAGGCCGGAGGCCCGCAGCACCGGGCCGGTGAAGCCCCAGTTCAGCGCGTCTTCCTGGGTGACGATGCCGATATCGACGGTGCGCTGACGGAAAATGCGGTTCTCGTCGAGCAGGGTTTCCATGTCGACCAGGAACTTTTCGAACCGGTCACACCACGCATAGATGTCCTCGGCCAGACCGACCGGCATGTCCTTGGCCACGCCGCCCGGCCGGTAGTAGGCCATGTGCATGCGCGCGCCGGAGACCCGCTCGCAGAACTCCAGCAGATGCTCGCGCTCTTCCCACCCCCACAGCATCGGCGTCATGGCGCCCACATCGAGCGCGAACGACGTCGTGTTCATGATGTGGTTGATGATGCGCGTGATCTCGGAATAGAGCGTGCGGATGTACTTGCCGCGCCGGGGCACCTCGATGCCCAGCAGCTTCTCGACCGCGAGCACATAGGCGTGCTCCATGTTCAGCGGGCAGGCGTAATCCAGGCGGTCGAAGTACGGCAGCGCCTGCACATAGGTCTTATACTCGATCAGCTTTTCGGTACCGCGATGCAGCAGGCCGATATGCGGATCGGCGCGGTCCACCACCTCGCCGGACAGCTCCAGAATCAGACGGAGAACGCCATGCGCCGCCGGGTGCTGGGGTCCGAAATTGAGGTTGTAGCTCTTGATCTCGGTCTGCGCCATCGTGCTGCCTGCCTGCCCTATGCCGTCGCGGTGCCGTTCCGCCGAATATCCCGTCAGCCGCCCGTCAACCGCCCATCAACCGGTTGCCTTCTCGTCGCCCGGCAAGGCCTGGGACGCCGCCGCGACCCCGGGGTCGAGCGCGCCCTCCCACGGGCTCATGAAATCGAAGTTCCGGAAGTCCTGCGTCAGCCGCACCGGCTCGTACACGCAGCGGGCCTGCGCGTCGTCGTAGCGCAGCTCCATCGTCCCCGTCAGCGGGAAGTCCTTGCGCAGCGGATGCCCCTCGAACCCGTAGTCGGTGAGGATGCGCCGCAGATCGGGATGGCCGGAAAAGAACACCCCGTACATGTCCCAGACCTCGCGCTCGAACCAGTTCGCGGCCTTGAACACCTCGACCACGGAGGGCACCGGCGTGTCCTCGCTGGCGAACAGCTTCACGCGAACGCGCTGATTGTGCTTCAGGCTGAGGAGGTTGTAGACGACCTCGAAGCGGTCGTCGCGCTCCGGCCAATCCACGCCGCAGACATCGACGAGCTGCACGAACATGCAGTTCGGATCGTCGCGCAGGAAGGTCAGCACGCGCACGATGTCGTGGCGGTTGACCGTGACCATCAACTCCTCGAACGCCACGCGCGTCTCACGCACCTCGTCGGCCAGGGCCGACGCGATGTGCTGGCCCAGGTCTTCCAGCGCCTCGATCTGTTCCGTGGACAAAAAAGACATGCTCGTCATCCCGTCTCGACGCGGCGACGGCCCCTGGTACAGCCCCGGGGTCGCCGCCGTGCGGTCTTCGCAGAGCCGACCGGCGGAGCGAGCCGGAGGCCCGCGATCACGCCGCTCCGACCGTCCCCCGCCCCGTCACCGCAACAGCGATCCGGTCCGGTTGATCTTCTTCTGGAGCTGGAGCACACCGTACAGCAGCGCCTCCGCCGTGGGCGGACACCCCGGCACATAGACGTCGACCGGAATGATCCGGTCACAGCCGCGCACCACCGAATAGGAGTAGTGGTAGTAACCGCCCCCGTTGGCGCAGGACCCCATCGAGATCACCCAACGCGGCTCCGCCATCTGGTCGTACACCTTACGCAACGCGGGCGCCATCTTGTTGCACAGCGTGCCGGCCACAATCATCAGGTCGGACTGGCGCGGCGACGGGCGCGGCACCACGCCGAAGCGGTCCAGGTCATAGCGCGCGTTGTAGGCGTGGATCATCTCCAGCGCACAGCAGGCCAGACCGAACGTCATCGGCCACAGCGAGCCGGTGCGGGCCCAATTCACCAGCTTGTCGACGCTGGCCAAGACGAAGCCCTTGTCGTCGATCTCCTGACCGAGCGCCTTGAGCAGCGCGTCCTGCTCCTGCCCAGGAGGCAACGGTTGGCTCTGCCCGGCGGACGGCAGCGGTGCGCGCGAGGTGCCTTCGCTCATTCCCATTCCAGAGCCCCTTTCTTCCATTCGTAAACGAACCCGATGGTCAGGACCGCAAGGAACACCATCATGGACCAGAACCCGAACACCCCGATCGTGCCCAGGGACAGCGCCCAGGGGAACAGGAAGGCGACCTCAAGGTCAAAGATGATGAACAGGATGGCGACCAGATAGAACCGCACCTGGAACTTCGCCCGGGCGTCGTCGAACGCCTCGAACCCACATTCGTAGGCCGAATCCTTTTCCGGGTCCGGCCGCTGCGGCGCCACGAAGAGGGAGCCGGCGACGGCCCCGACAGCGACCACCACGGCGATGCCGAGGAACACCAGGATGGGAAGATAGTCTCGGAGCAGTTCGTCCATGCCGCGTGGCTCCACGAACCCGAAGGGAGGGCGGCACACCATGGTGCCCGTCCCGGAAAACCGCAGTGGTGTAGTCAACGCCTCCGGTCAAGTCAAGCCGTCATGCCCGACATGCGTAAAACGCATGGTTGATGCGAGGCAGAAACAACCGAACCGGATGGCGCATCGTCCGTCAGCGCGTCGTCTCCAAACCTTGGCGACCCAAGGCCTCGGTTTCCTGCGGCAGCGGCGGCCCCAGGCGGGTTCACGCCGAACCGGACGGCCGCACACCAAGCGCGGTAGAAACCCTGCCGGAACGTCGGATAGTCCGACGGGTCCACAACCTGTGTAAGAAAGCCCGGCGCCGTTAATGTGGAGTGTACGACACCACATGCCCCCCGGATCGTCAACGCCGACGGCCGCCCCCGCCGCACGCGACGGGGCGACTGCCGAACGGCGGTGCACCATGCCGTCGGCGCACGGACGCGGTCGACGCTTGACGTGCCCCGCCCCGGACCCGAGATAATAGGGGTCGATCCGCGCGCCGGCGCCGCCATGGGCCAGCGACCTCGGATCGGGAACGGGACGGACGCCCACCGGACGGGTCCGTCGATCCACTCGCTCGAATCCGGGGAGGAGGAGCACCCATGACCCGCGTGACCGGGTTCAACAGCCCCCTGTTGGTGGGCTTCGATCATTTTGAGCGGCTTCTGGACCGGGTGCAGAAATCCCAGCCCGAAGGCTACCCGCCCTACAACATCGAGCAGATCGGCGAGACACGCCTGAGAATCACACTCGCGGTGGCCGGCTTTACCGAGGACGATCTGGCGGTCTCGGTTGAGGACAACCAGCTTGTCATCCGGGGCAGACAGGCCACGGACGACGGGTCCCGCGCCTTCCTCCATCGGGGGATCGCGGCGCGCCAGTTCCAGCGGGCGTTCGTTCTCGCGGAAGGCATGGAAATTTTGGGCGCAAGCCTGGAAACGGGACTGCTGCACGTCGACCTCGACCGGCCAATGCCGGAACCCAAGGTCCGCCGCGTTCCGATCCGGGCCGAGTCGGCACGAGCCGGGGCAGAGACCGGACGCACGCCGCGCACCATCGACGTGGCCGAGGATGCGACGGACGAGCCCGCACACGCTCGTTCCCCCGCGTGCCGGACCACGGCACCCTCCCGTTCGCGTTTGACGTTGAAGGAGACCGGTCATGACTCGGAGTGACATCCCCACCCCGCCCACGGACGACGAAACCCATCACGACGTCCAGGCCACCACCACCATCGGCGACATGAGCCCGCGCGACTTCGCCCAGCTCGGCCTGAACCACATCGCCTACATCCGCGCGGTGCACGGCGACGACGAGGACGATACCGGGTGGGCCATTCACGCCGCCAACGGCCAGCGCATCGGCTTGGCGCCGTCGCACGATCTGGCATTGGCGGCCACGCGCCAGCACGACATGGAACCGTTGAGCGTGCACTGAGCGATTCCGCGCGGCCCTGGGTCCGGCCCAGCGTCGCGCGGCTTGGCCTATCGGGGGGCCTACAGCAGCAGGCGAGGCAGCCACAGGGCGAGGCCGGGCACCGCGAGAATGAGCGCGACCCGGCCCAGTTCCACCCCGAAAAACGGCAGCACACCGCGGAAGATCGTGCCCATCGACACGCCCGGGCTGACGGCGCGAATGATGAACACATTCAGGCCGACCGGCGGCGTGATCAGGCCCAGTTCGACCACGACCAGGGCCAGGATCCCGAACCAGATCTTGAGGTCCTCGGCTCCCATGCCGTAGGCCGCGTCGGCCGCCAGCGCCCAGTCGCCGCCGTTCAGCTCCATCAGAACCGGAAACAGGAACGGCACCACGACCAGGATCATGGACAGCGAGTCCATGAAGCAGCCCAGCACGATCAGCCCCAGCAGCATCAGAACCAGAACGGTCCAAGGCTCGACCGCGCCGCTCGCCGCCCAGTCGGCCATCACCGCCGGCAGGCCGCTGCGCGCGAAGAAGCCCTTCAGCACCTCGGCGCCGAACAGGATGAAGCCGATCATGCCGGCGGTCACGGCGGTGTCGCGGACCGCGTCGACCAGTTCCGACAGGCCGAGTCCGGTGCCGGTGCAGCGCTTCAGGATCACCCCATAGACCAGAACGGCGAACACGCCCACGGCGCCGGCCGGTGTGGGCGTGAACAGGCCCAACCCCAGCCCAACGATCACGGCGCTGAAGATCGTCACCACCGGGATCAGGCGCCGCAACGCCGCGCGCCGCGCCGACGCATCCAGCGGAGGCGCCGACGCCGCCAGCGCGGGATTCAACCGCACCCGCACCGCAATGACGGCGACGAACAGGGCCACGGCGATCACCCCAGGCAGAATGGCGGCCTGGAACATCGCCACCACCGAGGCCTCGACCACGATCGCATAGACCACCAGAGCCACCGACGGCGGAATCAAAATCCCCAGCGTGCCCCCCGCCGCCAGGGCCCCGGTCGCCAGCCCGTCGGCGTAGTTCAGACGCTTCAGCTCCGGCAGCGCAACCCGGCCCATGGTGCTCGCCGTGGCCAGCGACGAGCCGCACACCGCCCCGAACCCGGCGCAGGCCAGCACAGCCGCCATCGCGACCCCGCCGCGCCAGCGCCCAACGAGCACGTTGAGGCCCTGGAACAGGTCGCGGCTCAGGTTCGCGTGCGCCGCCAGGAACCCCATGAAAATGAACAGGGGCACCACGGACAGCGCGTAATTCGACACCACCGACCACGTCAGCGTCTTGAACTGGGCCAAATAGGGCTCGAAGCGCAGGAAGGGCGCCACGATGGACAGAGCGTAGTTCCCGCCCACGCCCACCAGAACCATGGCCAGCGCCACCGGCAGACGGATCGCAATCAGCCCGAACAGCACGACGAGGCCGAGGGCACCGATCAGCGCGCGTTCATCCATGCGGTCGGCCCTCGCCCCCGCCGGCCGTGGTCGGGGACGCGGGCGGCGCCAGCGCCATGACGGCGGCCACCGCCCCCCACAGCGCAAGCCCGGCCACCCCGGGGCCCCAGAACGGCCACTCCGGCCACGCCCGGACCCCCGTGA
The DNA here is from genome assembly GCF_014197855.1 of Roseospira marina. GTDB lineage: Bacteria > Pseudomonadota > Alphaproteobacteria > Rhodospirillales > Rhodospirillaceae > Rhodospira > Rhodospira marina. The sequence continues at coordinate 24,990 of NZ_JACIGJ010000004.1, read as the reverse complement.
CCACCCCGTCCGTTCGCATCTGGGCCATGCCCACCGCCATGGACAGCGCCAACCCGAACGCCAGCGCAGCCGTCAGGACCAGGGCCAGCCGATCGACCGCCGCCACCAGACGACGCGGCGCGCGGCGCGTGAACAGGTCCACGGTCACATGCCCCCAGCGCAGTTGGCACCACGGCAGGAAGCTCAACGTCGCCCCGCCGACCAGCAGGGCCACCACCTCCTCGTAGCCCGACACGCCCGGCACCCGGCCACCGAACGGCCGCGCCACCGCATCCAGCGCGAAGCCGGCGACGTTGAGCATCGTCACGGCGGTGATCACCAACAGCACCACGCCGCCGTACAGCGCGAACCCGACCGCCAGCGGCGTCAGCACGCGGTCGCGGAGGACCACCGATGCCCTCACTCCGACGCTCCGATCACCCCGCCGGGCGCCTCGGGCGCATGACGCGCCACGGCCTCCTTGGCGGCGGCCAGCAGGGCGGCCCCGTCGATGCCTTTCTCGGCCATCTCGGCCAGCCAGCGCTCCTCCGTCACCCGGAAGGCGTCCAGGAACGGCGCCGACTGCTCGGCATCAAGGTGCATGATCTCGTTCCCCCGCGCCTCGGCCAGGGCCATCACGCGCGGCTCGACGGCATCCCAGGCCTCGCCAGCCATGCGGGCCAGCGCCTCGCCGGAGTGGTCGTCGATGATGGCGCGCAGGTCGTCCGGAAGGCTTTCATACCGCTCTTGATTCATCGCGAGCAGGAAGGTCGTGGTGCCGAACCGGTGCCCCCCCGCCAGTTCCGTGTGGTACTTGGCGATATCGATCAAACGCAGGGGCAGCGCAACCTCGAACGGAAGGAACGCACCATCCAGAACGCCCTGCGACATGGCCTGCGGCACGTCGGGCACCGGCATGCCGACCGGCTCCGCCCCCATGGCCTCGATCATCCAGGTGCCGGAGCGGGAGGGCACGCGCAGCTTCAGGCCGCGTGCGTCCTCGATGGACCGGACAGAGGTGCCCACCGTGTGCAGCGCCTGCCCCGAATGGACATGGACCAGAAGCGGGTGCACCTGCTCGAAGTCCACGGCGAGCGGGCCGTCCATCAGATCCTGAATGGCCAGATTGGTCACCAAGGCGCTGCCACTGTGGACGCTGGGCAGGTTGAACACCTCGGCGTGCGGGAACACACCCGGCGTGTAACCCAGAACGGTCCAGACGATATCGGCAACACCGTCGCGCACCTGCTGGTACAGCTCCGGTGGGGAGCCGCCCATGGTCATGGACGGAAAGATCTCAAAGGCGATGCGTCCCCCCGACGCCTCCGTGATGCTCTCCGCCCACGGCTCGATCATCTTGGCTTGATTGACCGCCTTGGCGCTAAGGAAGTGATGCACCGTCAGCGTGACCTCTTGGGCGCGCGCCGACCCGTCACCTCCGAGCAAGCCGCTGGCGGTCATGAATCCCAAGGCGGCCCAGGTGGTCTTCCAGATCCGGGTCATCCAGATCGGGGTCATCCAGGTCATTGTCATGCGCGCTCCCTCTCGTTTTTTGTTGGGTACCGGTCCGCATCGGCAGCGCATCCTACAGCATCGCCGAACGCGGCCACCAGGGGCCGGTGTCCCGCTCCCTCCGGCCTTGCGACATGGGGCGCGGTGCGTTCGGCCCAGCCCCCTCTCCCCAAACACACTATCTACCAATACAGGCAAGTGCTGCGCACGATCACTTGAAAGAGTCGCCGCCTCGTTGTAACGCCTAAAGACGGGCGGACATCCCGACGCACGATCCACCCCGGTCCGAGGGAGGGGTGGTCGGAGACCACACCCTGTGATGCTGGATGCCTGGAGAGACGATCGGCGTGCGGCCGGCCCGCAATCCAGAGGACGGCGTGTCCGCCAACCCGCCACGCTCCCTGACCCCGGTCGGACGCTCCATCGCCGCCGCGCCCCCCTACGCCGACCGCGCGGAGGGCTGTCGTGCCCGCATGCCGACAGGAGTCCCCCTGATCACGAAACCCAAAGAAGGATGCCGGACGCCCAGGTCCCAGCGGACCAGCGACAGCCGGAAGCGCGGAGGCGTTAACATGGGAACAGCGTTGCGGATTCGGACCAAGCTCCTCGGCTCTTTCCTCGCCCTCGCGGGGCTGACCCTGCTGATGGGGTGGGGCGGCGTCCTCCTTGTGAACACTATCGCCGGTCATGGGGAGCGGGTCGGTACCCGGCTCGCGCCGCTCGGTGACGCCGTGCTGGAAATCCGGCTGGCGACCACGCGAGCGCGGGCGCTGTTCCGGGACATCACCCATGGCCGCGTCGAAACGCCGATGGATGAGGTCTGGGCGTTCCTCGATGACGCCGAATGGTACGCGACCGCCATAGCCCAGGGCGGGACGAACGAGGAAGGCACGTTCCTGCCAACCGACGACCCGGCCGTGCGGTCGATGGTCACCGAGGTCAAGGCCAAGCTCACGGACTATCGCGCGGCGATGGAACAGCTCTACACCATCAGTCAGTCGTCGGCTTCGGCCGGAGGGGATGCGGATCAGGCCTTCGACGCGACGTACGAGACCCTGCAGAGCGGCCTCGGCGATCTGGCCACGGCCGGCGTGGCCACCGTGAACAATGCCGGCCGCGCCGCCGCCGTCATTGCCTGGAGCGCCCGCTACCGGCTGGCGGACGGCCATCTGTTCCTCGAAGAACTGCTGTCCGGCGACGACTCCGTAGACATCGAAGATGTCCAGGCCACCTTCGACAGCGCGCGGATGGATCTGCTGACGCTCGCAGACACCCCCGTGGGCGACCCGGCTCGGGCGCTGGCCGCGGATATCGAGACGTTCAGTGCCCTGGCGGCACAACGTGTTCAGACGATGCGCGACAACGCCACGAGCAGCGCCTTGGCGGAGCGGCGGTTTCAAGCCGCCCTCGACGCCTTCCGATCCCTCGCCTCGCAGGCCGAGGCGCGCATTCGCGAGGACATCGCGAGCGCACTGGTGGGGGCCCGGACCGACGCCACGCTGGCGCGCTGGTCCCAGATCGCCATGACCGCCCTGGTGTTCGTCGTCGCCATCGGGCTGGCCCTCTGGATGGGACGCAGCATCAGCGGGCGGTCCACGCGGCTGTCGGAGGCCATGCGCGCCCTTGCCGGAAACGACCTGTCGGTGACGGTGCCGCACACCAAGGATCGGGACGAAATCGGCGACATGGCCACGGCCGTGCAGGTGTTCAAGGAGCACATGCACCGCGCGGCCACGTTGGCGGCGGAACAGGCCAAGGCCGTTCAGGCCCGCGAAGCCCGCGCGGCGCGACTCGATTCCCTCAACGCGACCTTCGAGGCCGGTGTCGGCAGCATCCTCACCGTCTTCGGCACGGCGACCGAGGCCCTACAGAACACGGCGCGGAACATGGCCTCGATCGCCGAGGACACCAGCGGCCAGGCGTCCACCGTCGCCACGGCCTCGGAGCTGGCGTCGACCAGCGTCCAGACGGTCGCGACGGCCGCCGAAGAGCTGTCGTCCTCGATCCACGAGATCGGCCGACAGGTGGAGCGGTCGAACGCCATCGCCAACCAGGCCGCCGCGGAGGCGGAGCGCACCACCCAGGTCGTGGCCGGACTGGCCGACGCCTCGCACAAGATCGGCGAGGTCATCGAACTCATCACCGGGATCGCCAATCAGACCAACCTACTCGCCCTGAACGCGACCATCGAGGCGGCGCGCGCCGGAGACGCCGGCAAGGGCTTCGCCGTCGTCGCCAACGAGGTGAAGAGCCTTGCCAGTCAGACCGCCCGCGCCACCGAGGACATCGGCCGCCAGGTCGGCACGGTGCAGAGCGAGACCCAGACCGCCGTCGCGGCCATCGGCGCCATCGCGGACATCATCCAGCAGATCAACGAGACCACAAGCGGCATCGCCTCGGCGGTCGAGCAGCAGAACGCCGCCACACAGGAGATCGCCCGCAACATTCAGCAGGCGAGCCGGGGCACCAGCGAGGTCTCGCAGACCATCGGAAGCGTGTCGCAGACCGCGCAGGCGGCCCGCTCGGCGGCCGACAGCGTGCTCAACGCCGCCGCCTCGCTGAGTCAGCAGGCCGGAGACTTGCAGACGATGGTCCACCGGTTCCTGGCGGACATCCGCGCCGCCTGAGCGGTTCGCCTCCCGTTTGCGCGGCGCCGACGGGACACGGACGCCTTTCGGCGGCCAAAACGATGGCGACGATAAGTCTGGTGTCTCGCCGCCTGGGTCCTAGCTGTCGTACGTCATCAGGGCGTGCACGGGCACATCAATGGCATCGCGGCCTTTCAGGAAGCCGAGTTCGATGATGCAGGCGGCGGCGCACACATCGGCGCCCACCTTGCGCAGCAGCGAGATCGACGCGCTCATCGTACCCCCCGTCGCCAGCAGATCGTCGACCACGATGACGCGCTGGCCCGGCTCCACGGCGTTGTCCTGGATCTCGACCGTATCCTCGCGGTATTCGTTCTGATAGGTGTGCGTGACCGTTCCGCCCGGCAGCTTGCCCGGCTTGCGCACCATGATGAACCCGCACCCCAGCTTCAGCGCCAGCGGCGCCGCCACCAGAAAGCCTCGGGATTCCACGCCGGCGATCACGTCCGGCTGGTAGACGCGCGCCGCCTTGGCCATCCGCCCCATGGTCACCTGCCAAGCGTCGGCGTGAGCCAGCAGCGTGGAAATGTCGTAGAACAGAATGCCCGGCTTCGGAAAATCGGGAATTTCGCGAATGTGGTCCTTGAGATCCATGGAACGCCCCTCGTTGGATAACCGGGGCCGCATCGTAAGCAAAGGGACCGCGCAAGGAAAGCGTTGCTATGCCGCGCCGCCACATGTTCCGGTGCCGGCATGATCCAGGCGCCCCGGGCCACCCCGGACGACCACGTCGGCGCCGGTGGCAACGCGGATCCCCACGACGAAGGCTTCGGTCTGTATGTGCACTGGCCGTGGTGCCTGTCGAAGTGCCCCTACTGCGATTTCAACAGCCATGTGATCGACGCGCCGGACCCGGAAGCCTGGGCCGCCGCCTATGTGCGCGAGATGGAAACGCAGGCCGACACGGCGCCGCGCCGTCCGCTGACGAGCGTCTTTTTCGGCGGCGGCACGCCATCGCTGATGAGCCCGGTGACGGTCGAGCGCGTGCTGTCGGCCGCCGCCCGGCTGTGGCCGCTGGCCGAGGATGTTGAGATCACACTCGAGGCCAACCCCGGCGCCGTAGACCGCGACCGCTTCCGCGACCTGCGAACCGCCGGTGTGAACCGCCTGTCGCTGGGGGTGCAGGCGCTCGACGACGCCGCGCTGCGCTTTCTCGGCCGGCGGCATGACGCGACGGAGGCCCTGGCCGCCCTGGATCTGGCCCGCACCACCTTCCCCCGCGTGTCGTACGACCTGATCTACGCCCGGCCCGGCCAGACGCCCGAGACCTGGGCCGCCGAACTCGACCGCGCGCTGTCGTTCGGCCCCGATCACCTGTCCCTGTACCAACTCACCATCGAAAAGGGCACGGCGTTCTTCGCCGCGCATCGGGACGGCGCCTTCACGCTGCCGGACGAGGACACGGCCGCCGACCTGTTCGACCTGACCCAAAGCCACACGGCGGCCGCCGGCCTGCCGGCCTATGAAATCTCCAACCACGCCCGCCCGGGCGCAGAATGCCGGCACAATCTCGTGTACTGGCGCGGCGGCGATTATGTGGGCATAGGACCGGGCGCCCATGGGCGCGTAACCGGCACCGCCACCCGCTGCATCGCCAGCCCCGCCGGCTGGCGGGCGCAGGTGGACCGCCTGGGGCACGGTGTGCAGGCCCGCGACCCGCTGGCGCCCGCCGACCGCGCAGTCGAACAGTTGCTGATGGGTCTGCGCCTGACCGAGGGGGTTCACGCCGGCCGGTTCGAGCGGCTGTGCGGGGTGCCGCTGCGGGCCGCCCTCGACGCCGACGGGCTGGCGGAGATGGAGGCGCTGGACTTCGTCCGCTGGAACGGCCCCTGGCTGCGCGCCACCGCCGAGGGTCGGACACGGCTGAACGGCGTTCTGGCCCGCCTCACGGCGTAACGGTGCCGGTCCCCCGACCCGCGCACACAAGAACGGCGGATGCCCAGAGGCACCCGCCGCCTTGAGACACGCGCCGCGCCGCCCATCCCGGTGACGTGGCGGCCCGCGATCCGGATCAGTTCGGCCGGTTCTCGATCAGGTCATCGACCACCGACGGATCGGCCAGGGTGGAGGTATCCCCCAGACTGCCGAAATCGTTCTCAGCAATCTTGCGCAGGATGCGGCGCATGATCTTGCCGGAGCGCGTCTTGGGCAGGCCCGGCGCCCACTGGATGATGTCCGGGCTGGCGATCGGGCCGATCTCCTGACGGACCCACTTCACCAGCTCCTTGCGCAGCTCCTCGGTCTCCTGCTCGCCCGCCACCAGGGTGACGTAGGCGTAGATCCCCTGGCCCTTGATGTCGTGCGGGAAGCCGACGACGGCCGCCTCGGACACCTTCGGATGGGCGACCAGGGCGCTTTCGACCTCGGCGGTGCCCATGCGGTGGCCGGACACGTTGATGACGTCGTCGACGCGGCCGGTGATCCAGTAGTACCCGTCCTCATCACGACGGCAGCCGTCGCCGCTGAAGTAGTAGCCCTTGTAGGTCGTGAAATAGGTCTGCACGAAGCGCTCATGGTCGCCGTAGACCGTGCGCATCTGACCCGGCCAGCTCTGGGCAATACACAAGTTGCCCTCGGTCGCGCCCTCCAGCTCCTTGCCCTCGTTGTCCACCACGACCGGGCAGACGCCGAAGAACGGCAGGGTCGCCGACCCCGGCTTGAGGTCCGTCACGCCGGGCAGCGGGGTGATGAGGATGCCACCGGTCTCGGTCTGCCACCACGTATCGACGATGGGGCAGCGCTTCTCACCGACCACATTGTAGTACCAGAGCCAGGCTTCCGGATTGATCGGCTCGCCCACCGACCCGAGCACGCGCAGGCTTTCGCGGCTGGTCTTCGTCACCGGCGCCTCGCCGTCGCGCATCAGGGCACGGATGGCCGTGGGTGCGGTGTAGAAGATGTTGACCTTGTGCTTGTCGACGACCTCCCAGAAGCGCGAGGTCGTGGGGTAGTTCGGCACCCCCTCGAACATCAGGGTGGTGGCGCCGTTGGCCAGCGGTCCGTACACGATATAGCTGTGGCCCGTGACCCAGCCGACGTCCGCCGTGCACCAGTAGATCTCGCCGTCCTTGTAGTCGAACACCAGTTCATGGGTCATCGACGTATAGACCAGATAGCCACCCGAGGTGTGCAACACGCCCTTCGGCTTCCCCGTGGAGCCCGACGTGTACAGGATGAACAGCGGATCCTCCGCGTTCATTTCCTCGGCCGGGCAGTCCACCGGCTGGTCGTTGGTCACGGCGTCGTACCAGTGGTCCCGGCCCGCCTTCATGGTGACGTCACCACCGGTGCGCTTCACGACCAGCACATGCTGAACCGAGGGGCAGGATTCCAACGCCTTGTCGGTGTTGGCCTTGAGCGGCACGGAGCGGCCGCCGCGCACGCCCTCGTCGGACGTGATGACCATGACGCACTCGGAGTCCTGAATCCGGTTCGCCAAGCTGTCCGGAGAGAAGCCGCCGAAGACCACCGAGTGCACGGCGCCGATGCGCGCGCAGGCCAGCATGGCCACGGCGGCCTCGGGGATCATCGGCATGTAGATGCAGACGCGATCGCCCTTCTTGACGCCCATGTCGCGCATCGCGTTGCCCAGGCGCCCCACGCGCTCATACAGCTCGCGATACGTGATCGTGGCGTCCTTCGACGGGTCGTCCCCCTCCCAGATGATGGCGGTCTGGTCGCCACGCGTCTCCAGGTGACGGTCGATGCAGTTCGCCGCGACGTTCAGCGTGCCGTCATGGAACCAGCGGATGTGAACATCATGCGGGTCGAACGAGACATCCTTGACCTGGCTGTAGGGCTTGATCCAGTCGACGCGCTTGCCGTGTTCGCCCCAGAAGCCCTCCGGATCCTTGACGGAGCGCTCGTACATTTCGTGATACTTGGCCGAGTCGACATGCGCCCCCGCAGCGGTGGCTTGCGGGACGGGAAAGACCTGTGCTTCGGACATGGGATGTGTTCCTCCGTGTTCCCCGGGTCGGTTGCCCGGATTGCGGGTCGGCATTTTTTGCGTGTCCGCATTGGGTTTTGGCTTCGTCTGTCGTGGTGCCGAGGCGGGCCCCCGCGCGTGAACGCGCCGCCACGGCGGGGCAGTTCTGAAGGCTCGTCACTCTAGAGCAAACGTTCGCGCCTGCAAACCGGTTCAGCGGCCATCATTAATCGTCCCCCGCGTGACCGTGGGCGGGCCTTGATCGCCATCCGCAGGAGCAAGGGGCGGGGCGAACACCGACCTCTCACGGGGCCCGCCGCGGCTCGCCGCGCACGGGAACATCCACACCCCCCTTGCGGATCCGCCCCCTCTGGCGCCAAGTCTATACCGCCCAGCGAACGACCCGACGTCGCGCCTCGGGCGGCCGGCGCCGTTCGCCGGCCCGACAACATCCGGCTCCGGCCCCATCCTGAAAGCAACGCGAACACGGAGGAACCACCCCATGTTGAACGGCAAGACCGCCCTGGTCACCGGCTCCACCAGCGGCATCGGTCTGGGCATCGCTCGGGCGATGGCCGCGAAGGGCGCCAACGTCGCCCTGAACGGGTTCGGGGACCCGGACGAGATCGAAGCCATCCGCGCCGGCCTGGAAGCCGATCACGGCGTAAAGGCGGTCTTCGTCCACGCCGATCTATCGAATCCGGACGAGGCGTTCACCCTGATCCGCAAGGTCGAAAAGGACCTGGCGCCGGTGGATATCCTGGTCAATAACGCCGGCATCCAGCACACCGACCGCATCGAGGACTTCCCGCCCGAGAAGTGGGACGCGGTCATCGCGATCAATCTGTCGGCCTGCTTCCACACCACGCGGGCGGCGCTACCCGGCATGCAGGCGCGCAACTGGGGCCGCATCATCAACATCGCCTCGGCGCACGGGCTGGTGGGCAGCCCGTTCAAGGCCGCCTACATCGCCGCCAAACACGGCCTTGTCGGGCTGACGAAGGTCACGGCGCTGGAAAACGCCAAGACGCACATCACGGCCAACGCCATCTGCCCCGGCTGGGTGAAGACCCCGCTGGTGGTGAAGCAGATCGAGGACCGGGCCAAGGCGGAAGGCCTGTCGGTCGAGGACGCCACCCGCACGCTGCTGGGCGAGCGCCAGCCGACGGAGCGGTTCGTGACACCGGAGCAACTGGGCGAGCTGGCCGTGTTCCTGAGCAGCGAGGCCGCCGACACGACCACCGGCGCGGCCTTCCCCATGGACGGCGCGTTCACGACCTGGTGAGGCCGTGCGGAGGCCTCAGCCGAGGCCCATAAGGACACGGTGGAGGGGGAGGCGGCCGGTTGCCGCCCCCTTACCCAACCACGGGGGTCTTTCTCCCCTACCCCGCCGCCGGCACCAGCCAAGGGAATTCCTGGGTGCGCCGGTCCTCGAACGACTCGATCGCGTCCTGCTTTTCCAGCGTCAGGCCGATGTCGTCGAGCCCGTTGAGCAGGCAGTGCTTGCGGAACGGGTCGATGTCGAAGCGAACCACGCCGCCGTCCGGCCCGCGAATCTCTTGCGCTTCCAGGTCAACGGTCACGGTGGCGTTGGCGCCGCGCTGGGCGTCGTCCATCAGCTTGTCGACGTCTTCCTGGGGCAGGCGGATCGGCAGGATGCCGTTCTTGAAGCAGTTGTTGTAGAAGATGTCGGCGAAACTGGTCGCAATAACGCAGCGAATGCCGAAGTCCGCCAGCGCCCAGGGCGCATGCTCGCGCGACGAGCCGCAGCCGAAGTTGTCGCCGGCCACCAGGATTGAGGCATTGCGATAGGCCGGCTGGTTCAGCACGAACCCGGGCACCTCGGCGCCGTCGTCGTCGTAGCGCATCTCGAAGAACAGACTTTTGCCCAATCCGGTGCGCTTGATGGTCTTCAGGAACTGCTTGGGGATGATCATGTCGGTATCGACATTGACGATCGGCAGCGGCGCAGCCACTCCGGTCAGGGTCTTGAACGGCTCCATGGGGGTCCTCTCGTGATCGCGGGGTGTGGTCCTCTTTTAGCGCGGGCGCGCCGTGGCGCAAGGGCTGTGGCACGGATCGGCCTTCTTGTCGGCGTCGCAGTGGCGCTCGGCGCGTTGGCGTTGGACCGTGCCGCCCCGCCGGATCTGACGCGGCTGGCGCCCACGATCACGGTCACGGACCGGACCGGCGTGGTGCTGCGCGCCTTTCTCAGCCCGGACGAAACCTGGCGCTTGCCCACGACGCGGGACGACGTCGATCCGCTGTATATTCGGATGCTAATGGCGTTCGAGGACGCCCGCTTTCCCTGGCATCCCGGCGTGGACCCGCTGGCGGTGCTGCGCGCCACCGGTCAGGCGGTCGTGAACGGGCAGGTGGTCTCCGGCGCCTCCACCCTGACCATGCAGACCGCCCGCCTCCTGGAGCCGCGCCCGCGCACCCTGCCCTCGAAGCTCATCGAGATGGCGCGCGCCCTACAACTCACCGCACACCTGGGGCGCGAGGGCGTGCTGAACGCCTATCTGACGCTCGCCCCGTTCGGCGGCAATATCGAGGGCGTACGCGCCGCCACCCTGGCATGGTGGGGCAAGGAACCCGCCCGCCTGACGCCCGGTCAAGCCGCCCTTCTGGTCGCCCTGCCCCAGAACCCGAACGGCCTGCGCCCGGACCGCCATCCGGAGGCCGCGCGGGCGGCCCGCGCCAAGGTGCTGGCCCGCATGGTGACGGCCGGTGTGCTGACGCCCGCCCAGGCGCGCGACGCCCGCGAAGAGCCGCTGCCCGACGTGCGCCGGCCCATGCCCCGGCTGGCGCCGCATCTGGCGCGCCATGTGGTGACGGCGGCGGACATGTCGGGGGACTCGGCCTATCCGACGACGCTGGACGCCGCCCTTCAGGCCCGGGTCGAGAGGCTGGTCGCCGCGCACGCCGCCGGGCTCGGGCCGCGCCTATCCGTCGCCGCCCTGGTGGTGGAAGCCGAGACCGGCGCCGCCCGCGCCTGGGTCGGCTCGCCCGATCTGCTGGACACGGAACGCCTGGGCGCCATCGACATGGTGCGGGCCGTGCGCTCCCCCGGCTCCGCCCTCAAACCTCTCATCTACGGCATGGCGTTCGAGGACGGCCGCCTGCACCCGCTGACGGAGATCGACGACCGGCCCACGATCTTCGGCGACGGCTACGCGCCGGGGAACTTCGGGTTCGCGCACTATGGGCGGGTGACGGCGGCCGATGCGCTGCGCCAGTCGCTGAACGTGCCGGCGGTGGCGGTGCTGGACCGGGTCGGCCCGCTGCGCTTCGCCAGCCGGCTGGCCACGGCGGGTGTCACCCCGCGTCGACGCGGCGGTCTCCGACGGCCGGGCCTGCCCCTCGCCCTGGGCGGGCTGGGCGTGACGCTGGAGGAACTCGTTGGCCTGTACGCGGCGTTGGCGACCGATGGTCGGGCGCACGCGGTCCACGTCTCACCGGAGGCCCCGCCCACCCCCGAGGCCCGCGTGCTCTCGGCAGCGGCGGCGTGGCAAGTGCGCGCGATCCTGGCCGAGGCCCCGCCGGCGGCCGGCTTCGCCCCCGACGACGCCACGCGCGGCGGGCGGCGGGTGGCATTCAAGACCGGCACGTCCTACGGCTTCCGGGATGCCTGGGCCATCGGTATGGACGGCGACCATGTCATCGGCGTGTGGGTGGGCCGGGCGGATGGCACCCCGGTGCCCGGGCACATCGGGCGGGACACCGCCGCCCCGCTGATGCGCGCGCTGTTCAACCTGCTGCCGAACCCGCGCCACCCCGTGCCGGGTCCCCGCCCACCGGATCTGCCCGTCGTTGCCCGAACCGCCGACCTGCCCCCGCCGCTGCGCCGACTGGAGGGCCCCGACGGTCCCGGACGGACCGCCCCGGAGGCGCCGCCGGGCGCCTCGCCCTTGCGCCTGCGCTTTCCCACCAACGGCGCAACCCTCGACTGGTCGCAGGCCGCGCTGGGTCTCGTTTTGGAAGCCGCCGGCGGGCGCCGGCCCTATGCGTGGCTGGTGGACGGGCGGCCGCTCGACACGGCCCCGTGGCACCGGGGCGCGCAATGGCAGCCGACCGGACGGGGGCAGGCGCGGATCACGGTGGTGGATGACACCGGCCGGGCCGCCAGCGCCACCATCTGGCTACAATAACGCCCGGTCAGAATCCCATGCGGCGCAGGGTGCGGTCGACTCCGCCCAGATAGCCGGCGCCGAACAGCCGGACATGCACCAGCAGCGGGTACAGATTGTACAGATCGCGCCGCTCCTCGAAAAAGCCCGGCCGAATCGGCCGCAGGTCATGGTAGCGGTTGAAGAACACGTCGTTGAAGGTGCCGAACAGGGTGGAGAACGCCAGTTCGATCTCCGGATGCCCCCAGTAGATGGCCGGGTCGATCAGGCCGGTGACCCGGCCGCCGTGGGCCAGCACGTTTCCGGTCCACAGATCGCCATGCAGCAGGCTCGGCTGCTCCGGTTCTTCCAGGTAGTCGTCCAGCCGTGCGGCCAGGGACTCTACCCGCCCCAGCGTCGCCGGCGGCAGACGCCCGGCCTCGGCCGCCGCCTTCGCCATAAACAGCAGGCGATGATCGCGGAAGAACGGCACCCACCGCTCAGTCTGCGGATTCGGCTGGTGCAAGCCCCCGATCACGGTGTCGTACTCGAACCCAAACGCAGGCCCGGTATGATCGTGCAGAGCGGCGATCACATGGGCCGCGTGCTCCTGGACGCGCGGTCCCAGCGCATCGCCCCCCTCCAAACAGGTCATCAGCAACACATGGTCGTCCGCGTGCAGGACCTCCGGCGTCGGGACCCCATGGTCCCGCAGATAGCGGAGCATCCGCCCCTCAAGCGACAGGGCGCTGCCCGCGCCACCGATCTTCGCGACCAGATCCGGCGCCCCCGCCGTCCGGACATGATAAACCTCGCCGACGCAGCCCCCGGACAAGGGACGGCTGGCGGTAACACGGTGCCCCGTGGCCTGTTCGACAAGCTTCCGGGCGGACTCACGCATCGAGGAACCTCGCTGACTGGCGCACGCGGCGTTGCACTCCCCCCTCGAACGGCCCGGAGCCGGCCCGGCGGGCATGCGGTCGCGTTAAGATATCGCGTTAAGATGGTGATCGCGCAGGTGCTTAAGCAGGCCATCCGTGGCATCCTCAAGCATATCCAGCACCCGCTCGAACCCTCCCCCGCCTCCGTAATAGGGATCCGGCACATCGCTCGGCCCATCGGGGCCCGAGGAAAAGGCGCTCATCATGACGACGCGGTCGCGCGCCGCCTCATCCGGCGCCAGCGCGCGCAGGCGCTGGAAATGGGTCCGGTCCATCGCCACCAGCAGATCGAACCGGTGGAAGTCCCGCGCACTTACCTGGCGCGCTGTCTGGCCATCCAGGTCATAGCCCCGGCGCCGCGCCGCCTCGGCCGCGCGCTCGTCCGGCGGCTCCCCGACATGGAAAGCTGCGGTGCCAGCGGAGTCGACCGTCACGGCCGAGGCCAGACCGGCGTCCGCCACCTTATGCCGGAACAGGCCTTCCGCGGTCGGCGACCGACAGATATTGCCCGTGCACACGAACAGAACCGCGACCATGCCCGCACCCTTTCTTGGCATCCGGTCTTTCGCACCACTGCACAACCTTACGCGAGACGACTCAACCCTTCAAAGCAAAGAGCCGCCCCGCGCGCCCGATTCACCGGGCCGAAAGACAAAACCGCCGCCCCAAGGATCCAGGGCGGCGGTCTTGTAGGCATCAACCGAACGCGCAAACGCGCCTTAGTCGTGCAGGGTCGCCAGATAGGCGGCGACGTCCGGCGCGAACTTCGGCGGCAGGCTGACGACCATCGCGCTCTCGTGGCTGTCGGCGTACTTGTGGCGGAACTCTTCCGGATCGGCGATGTACTCAGCCACGTTCTCTTCGGTCCAGGTCTCGATGCCGTTTTCGGGGAACAGCGGAACGGCCTGGTAGCGGTCGAAGCTCTCATTGGAGCCCGGCGTGCTGCCGATCACGCCCCACAGGTTCGGGCCGACCATGTCCTTGCCGCCCTTATCGAAGGTGTGGCAGGCCTTGCACACGCGGTTCGCCCACTTTTCACCGTTGGCGGCATCGCCCTCGGCCAGAGCGGCGTTGGCGGTGACACCCAAGGTCAGCGCGACACCGGCGGCCGCGATCAGGGTCCTCAGCATGGAATGTTCTCCTCTTGATTCTTCGCGAAACCTGACGTTCAGCGGACCCATGGAGGTGGTCACATCCAGTCCCCACGCATCCGGCCGTCCCCCAACGTGTACGCCTTGACCAGCGCCCATGACGGTCAGGGGTCACCTCAGAAGGCCCGGAGTTATACTGGATCCCGGTGCAACCCTCAAGGCTGGCCGGTCCGGTCCCGTGGCACGCTGTGACGGTCCCTCCCGCCTCGTCGACGAAAGACACCCTACCGGTGTTTTGTGGCTGGTTTATGACCCGTGGACTCCCGCGCTGCAGCCACCGCCTCTGCGTCAACCCGCGCTGTCACACCGAGCGTTTCTATGGGCCGCCGCCACTTGCAAACCGCGAAAGGAGTATGGTAATGAACCGTCGTTCTTCGGGGGCACCCCCTCCGGGTTGCACTTTTCTTATGCGATTTCAATGCCCTGCTGACTCGCGGTGTGGGCGTTGAGTGGCATGCGACAATCGGGAAACAGCGAACGTGGCATCGCATTCGACACGGGTATCCGGGCTCGCCATGCGCTACGCATTGGCGCTCTATGAGCTCGCCGACGACGCCAGGGACATCGACACCGTGGCCGGCGACTTGTCGACCCTCCAGTCGATGCTCGACGAGAGCGACGACCTGCGCCGGTTCATTGCCAGTCCCCTGGTTTCGCGGGACGATCACGGCAAGGGCATGCTGGCGCTGGCGGAAGCGGCCGGCCTGAGTGCGGTGACCCGCAACTTCTTGGGCTTGGTGGCCGAAAAGGGACGCCTGTTCGCGCTGCCCGGCATGATCGTGGCGTTCCAGCGCCAACTCGCAAAACATCGCGGCGAAATGACCGCCGAAGTGGTCAGTGCCCGACCGCTCAGCGACGCGCAGGCCGCCGCCCTCGCCGCGCGCCTGAAGCAAGTCGTCGGCAACGACGTGACCGTGGACGCGCGCGTAGATCCGTCCCTGCTGGGGGGCATGGTGGTCCGTCTGGGATCGCGCATGGTTGACAGCTCGCTGCGCTCCCAACTGCAACGCTTGAGTCTCTCCATGAAAGGGGTTGGATGATGGAAATCCGCGCCGCGGAAATCTCCGCGATCCTGAAGCAACAAATCGCCAGCTTCGGCGCCGAAGCGGATGCGGCCGAAATCGGAACCGTGCTGTCGGTCGGCGATGGGATCGCGCGCATCCATGGCCTCGACAACATTCAGGCCGGCGAGATGGTGGAGTTCCCCGGGGGCGTGAAGGGCATGGCCCTGAACCTCGAGGACGATAACGTCGGCGCCGTGATTTTCGGCAGCGACGTCGGCATCGGCGAGGGTGACACCGTCAAGCGCACCCAGGAAATCGTGGATGTGCCCGTCGGCGCCGGCCTGCTGGGCCGCGTGGTCGATGCGCTTGGCACCCCGATTGACGGCCTGGGCCCGCTGTCCGACGTGGAGATGAAGCGCGCCGACGTGAAGGCGCCGGGCATCATTCCGCGCAAGTCCGTGCACGAGCCGGTGCAGACGGGCATCAAGGCCATCGATACCCTGATCCCGATTGGTCGCGGCCAGCGCGAATTGATCATCGGCGACCGCCAGACCGGCAAGACCGCGATCATCCTGGACACGATCCTCAACCAGAAGGACGTGAACGCCAAGGCGAAGGATGACAGCGAGAAGCTGTTCTGCATCTACGTCGCCATCGGTCAGAAGCGCTCGACCGTGGCCCAGGTGGTCAAGACTCTCGCCGATCGCGGCGCGCTCGACTACACCATCGTGGTTGCCGCCACGGCGTCCGACCCCGCCCCGCTGCAATACCTGGCCCCCTATGCCGGGTGCACAATGGGCGAATGGTTCCGCGACAACGGCAAGCACGCGGCCATCTTCTATGATGATCTGTCGAAGCAGGCCGTCGCCTACCGTCAGATGTCCCTGCTGCTCCGCCGCCCGCCGGGCCGCGAGGCGTTCCCGGGCGACGTGTTCTATCTGCACTCGCGCCTGCTGGAGCGCGCGGCGAAGATGAGCGACGAGCATGGTGCGGGCTCTCTCACCGCGATGCCGGTCATCGAGACGCAGGCCAACGACGTCTCGGCCTACATCCCGACCAACGTCATCTCGATCACCGACGGCCAGATCTTCCTGGAGACGGACCTGTTCTTCAAGGGCATCCGCCCGGCCGTGAACGTCGGCCTGTCGGTGTCTCGCGTGGGTTCGGCCGCCCAGGTGAAGGCGATGAAGAAGGTCGCCGGCTCCATCAAGCTGGAACTGGCGCAGTACCGCGAGATGGCATCGTTCGCGCAGTTCGCCTCCGACCTCGACCCGGCGACGCAGAAGCTTCTGAACCGGGGCGCGCGCCTGACGGAGCTGCTGAAGCAGAGCCAGTACTCGCCGTTCCCGATGGAAGCGCAGGTCGTGTCCATCTACGCTGGCACCAAGGGCTACCTGGACGGCATCAAGGTGGGCGATGTGGTCCGGTTCGAGCAGGAGATGCTGAGCGAAATGCGGGCCAAGGCCCCGGAGATTCTGGATTCGATCCGCTCCGAAAAGGCCATGTCGTCGGCGACCGAGGAAAAGCTCGTGGCGTTCCTGGACGGTTTCGCCAAGACGTTCGCCTGAGTGACTGACCACTCCCCCCAGGAGGAAAGGCGCCGCGTCCCATGCCGAGCCTGAAGGATCTCCGTAACCGGATCTCCTCGGTCAAATCGACCAAGAAGATCACCTCGGCCATGAAGATGGTGGCCGCCTCCCGCCTGCGCCGCGCGCAGGATGCGGCGGAGGCCAGCCGTCCCTTTGCCGAGCGCATGAACCGTATGCTGGGCACGCTGGCGGGCAGTGTTGTCGGCCTGCCCGGCGCCCCACGCCTGCTGGCCGGAACCGGCCAGAACCGCGTGCACCTGATTGTTGTCGTGACCTCCAACCGTGGGCTGTGCGGTGGCTTGAACAGCAGCACCGCCCGCAACACGCGCATGCTGATCCGCGAGTTGCAGGAGGATGGCAAGGAGGTCAAGGTCCTCTGCGTCGGACGCAAGGGCCGCGACCAGCTCAAGCGCGACCACAACGCGCTGATCCTCGACACGATTGAGGACTTTGGGCGTCGCGGGGTCACGTATGAAGAAGCCGAGGCGGTCTCGGAGAAGGTTCTCGACATGTTCGAGGCCGGCGAGTTCGACGTCTGCACCGTCGTCTACAACCGGTTCCGCTCCGCGATCAGCCAGATCGTGACCCGTCAGCAGCTCATCCCATTCCCGGTTCCCAAGACCGCGAACGAGAACGAACTCGCGGCTGAGGACGGCAATCCCGGCGCGGTGTACGAGTTCGAGCCGTCCGAGGAAGGGATCCTCGACGAGTTGTTGCCCCTTAACGTCAAGACCCAGATCTTCCGGGCGATGACGGAGAACTACGCCTCCGAGCAGGGCGCGCGGATGACGGCCATGGACAACGCCTCGCGTAACGCCGGCGAGATGATCGACGACCTGACCCTCGAATACAATCGGGCGCGTCAGGCGATGATTACCAAGGAGCTGATCGAGATCATTTCCGGCGCCGAGGCGCTGTAGGCCGGGGGACCGCAGACCACACCCGGCCTCGTGCCCGCGTTCGCGCAACCGGGGTGACTCGCTTTTTTAACGGGCTTCCGTGTCGCCCGCCAACGACACGACCAACCTTGCCAGGCGCCCGGACCGACCGGCCGCGTCGGCCCTGAACACGGTAACGCAGGAGCAACTGTCACATGGCGACCGCGAACACTAACGCCGTCGGCACGATCACCCAGGTGATGGGCGCCGTCGTCGACGTCCGGTTCGAGGGCGAACTGCCCCCCATCCTGTCGTCGCTGGAAGCGGACAACCACGGCAACCGGCTGGTTCTCGAGGTCGCCCAGCATCTGGGTCAGTCCACCGTCCGCGCCATCGGCATGGACAGCACCGACGGCTTGGTGCGCGGCCAGGATGTGCGCGCCACCGGCGAGCCGATCCGCATGCCGGTCGGTCCCGAGACGCTCGGCCGCATCATGAACGTCATCGGCCAGCCGGTCGACGAACGCGGCCCGATCGAAACCAAGATGACGAGCCCGATCCACAGGGAGGCCCCGTCCTTCGTGGAGCAGTCCACGGACACCGAGATCCTGGAGACGGGCATCAAGGTCGTGGACCTGCTGGCCCCGTACACCAAGGGCGGCAAGGTCGGCCTGTTCGGTGGCGCCGGCGTGGGCAAGACCGTGCTCATCATGGAGCTCATCAACAATATCGCCAAGGGCCACGGGGGTTACTCCGTGTTCGCCGGCGTGGGTGAGCGGACCCGTGAGGGGAACGACCTGTACCACGAGATGATCGAATCGGGCGTGATCGACCTTGAGGGCGGCAACTCCAAGTGCGCCCTTGTCTACGGCCAAATGAACGAGCCCCCGGGCGCCCGCGCTCGTGTCGCCCTGTCGGGTCTGACTCAGGCGGAATACTTCCGCGATGAGGAAGGCCAGGACGTTCTGTTCTTCGTGGACAACATCTTCCGCTTCACGCAGGCCGGCTCGGAAGTGTCCGCGCTGCTCGGCCGCATCCCGTCGGCGGTGGGCTATCAGCCGACCCTGGCGACCGACATGGGCAACCTGCAGGAGCGCATCACCTCCACCAAAAAGGGCTCGATCACCTCGGTTCAGGCCATCTATGTGCCGGCCGACGACCTGACCGACCCGGCGCCCGCGACCTCGTTCGCCCACCTGGACGCCACCACGGTGCTGAACCGCTCGATTGCCGAGCTGGGCATCTACCCGGCCGTCGACCCGCTCGACTCCACGTCGCGCGCCCTCGACCCGAATGTGGTCGGCCAGGAGCACTACACGGTCGCCCGTGAGGTGCAGCGCATCCTGCAGACCTACAAGTCGCTTCAGGACATCATCGCCATCCTGGGCATGGATGAGCTGTCCGAGGAAGATAAGCTGGTCGTGGCGCGCGCCCGTAAGATTCAGCGCTTCCTCTCCCAGCCGTTCCATGTGGCCGAGGTGTTCACCGGCTCGCCGGGCAAGTACGTGAAGCTCGAGGACACGATCAAGGGCTTCAAGGGGCTGATCGAGGGCGAGTACGACCACATGCCGGAACAGGCGTTCTACATGTGCGGCACCATGGACGAGGCCATCGAAAAGGCCAAGAAGATGGCCGCCGAGGCCGCGTAAACCCTGGATCCCGACGGCCCACGCCCCGGCCTCGGGGGGCGGGCCGTCGTGCGGCATGAGTGTGAGGAGTAGAGGAAGGCATGGCCGAGACGACCGAATTTGAACTGGTCTCGCCGGCGAAGCTGGTGATGTCAGAGCCGGTGGAGATGGTCGTGGTCCCCGGCGTCGAGGGCGACTTCGGCGCCCTGCCCCGTCACGCGCCCATGCTCTCGACGGTGCGTCCCGGTGTGGTGGACATCCACAAGGGCGGCAAGGTCGAAACCCGGCTGTTCGTCGCCGGCGGCTTCGCCGAGGTGACCGCCGAGCGCTGCACCGTGCTGGCCGAGGAAGCCTTTCCGCTGGACGGCGTGACCGCCGAACAGGCGCAGGCTCGTCTGCAATCGGCGCGGGATGATCTGGCCGAAGCCGAAGGAGATGGGGCCAAGGCGCGCGCCGCCAAGGCCGTGACCGTTGCGGAAGCCCTGGTTGCCGCCGTCGGCGCCTGAGCCCGGGGGAGGCCGATCAACGGCCCCCAACGGCAGCGCCGCCACGACGCCCCGAACCTGTTGCGTTAAAATGCCCGGTCGCGTTCCTGCGGCCGGGCGTTTTCGTTGGCGGCTTTGGTGTGCCTCGGAAGAACGCGGCCGCCCGGACCGGGCCGGGGTTGCCGGGACGGGACCACGCGACTACGATTCCGCCCCAGACCCTGGACGGCCCCCAAGGCTTGCTGGCCCGAGGCTCTCCGACGGCCCCGGACGCGGGTACTTCCGGGCCCGACGCCTCCGCACAAGGACCCCGCTATGACCGCCGCCGCCCTGCCCGCCACCCTTGCGCAAGCCGTCTGGCCCACCGGCCCCCTCGGGACCCGGCGCGCAGCACAGGCCGCGCGCGCCCTGGTTCTGGCGTTGGGCGGATGCCTGCTGATCGCCGTGTCGGCCCAGATTCAGGTCCCTATGTGGCCGGTCCCCATGACCATGCAAACGTTCGCCGTGCTGCTGGTGGGCGCCATGTACGGCTGGCGGTTGGGCGGCGCGACGCTGGCGCTGTACCTGATCGCCGGTGCCCTGGGCCTGCCCGTTCTGGCCTCCGTCCCCCCGCCGGGTGAGGCCTGGGCCTATATGACCGGCCCCTCCGGCGGCTATCTCGCCGGCTTCCTGGTCTCCGCCCTTCTGGTGGGCGGGCTGGCGGAGCGCGGATGGGATCGCACCGTCCTCGGCACCCTGGCGAGCATGACCCTGGGCACGGCCCTCATCCTTGGGCTGGGCTGGGCCTATCTGGCGCACATGATCGGACCGGCGGCGGCGTTCGAGCAGGGCGTGGCCCCCTTTGTGTTCGGGGGGCTTTTGAAAATCGCGCTGGCGGCCGCCGTGCTGCCGCTCGCTTGGACGGTGGTCCGCCGCCGCACGCCCTGACGGGACCCACTGTACGCGACCGCAAGCGACGGGGAACCGCCCCCCTGAGGCCCACCCCTGAGAGAGCCGATCGCCCCCCACACCGGTCCCGACCGTGACGTTGCCGACGGCGTCGGCTCGTTGACCGCCCCGGACCGACAAGGAAGGACTCCGCCCCATGGCCGAAGACGCCCCGACGCCCCCGTCCTCCACGCCGGCCGCCTCCACGCCGGCCGCCTCCACGCCGGTCCCGCCCAGGCCGGTCAACGAGCAGGCGCCGCGCATGGTGGTCCGCACCGCCACGGTGGACGACATCGACGCCATCCGCGACCTGTGCGCCCGCGTCTATACAGACGTGCCGCCCTATAGCCCCACGACCCTGAAGGCGCAGCAGCAGCACTTCGCGGAGGGCCAGTTCGTGGCCGTCTACGAGGGCACCGTCGTCGGCTACTGTGCCACCTTCCGCATCGCCGAGGCGCTCGCGTTCGCACCGCACACCTGGATGGAAATCACCGGCGGCGGGCTGGCCGCGCGCCATGACCCGGACGGCGATTGGCTGTACGGCATGGAGGTCTTCGTCGATCCGGACTATCGCGGTTACCGCATCGGCCAGCGCCTCTACACCCGCCGCAGGGCTCTGTGCCAGCGCCTGGGCCTCAAGGGCATCGTGTTCGGCGGCCGCCTGCCGGGCCTGCACCGCCGGATCAAGAAGGTCGGCTCCGCAGAGGCCTATGTGGAGGCCGTGCGCACCCGCAAGATGCGCGATCCCGTGCTGAGCTTCCAGATGCGCAACGGGTTCGAGCCCATCGGGGTGCTGGCGGACTACCTGCCCTCCGACCGCGAATCGCTCGGCTATGCCGCCCACCTCGTCTGGCGGAACCCGAAGGCCAACAGCGAGCCGTCCGGCGGGCGCACCGCGCGGTCGCGCTACTCGCAGCGCACCGTCCGCGTCTCGATCGTGCAGTACCAGCAGCGGCGCGTGCGCTCGTTCGAGGAGTTCGGCCACAACGTCGAGTACTTCGTGGACGTCGTCGCCGACTACCGCTCCGACTTCGTCGTGTTCCCGGAGCTGTTCACGCTCCAGCTGCTGTCGATCGAGAACCAGCGCATTCCGGCCTCGGACGCCATCGCCACCCTGACCCGCTACACGGAACCACTGAAGGCCCTGCTGAGCCGGCTCGCGGTCAGCTACAACATCAACATCATCGGCGGCTCCCACCCGACCCGCAGCGAGACCGGCGAGATCCTGAACATCTGCTACGTCTGCCTCCGCGACGGCTCGGTGCACCAGCAGGTGAAGATCCACCCGACTCCGAACGAACGCTACTGGTGGAACATCGAGGGTGGTAGCCGCATCGACACCATCCAGACCGACTGCGGCCCGATCGGGGTGATGATCTGCTACGACAGCGAGTTCCCCGAGCTGTCCCGCCATCTCGTGGACCAGGGGGCCCAAATCCTGTTCGTGCCGTTCTGCACCGACGAACGGCAAAGCTATCTCCGGGTGCGCTACTGCTGCCAGGCCCGCGCGGTCGAGAACCAGTGCTACGTCGTCATGTCCGGCAACGTGGGCAACCTGCCCAATGTCGAGAATATGGACATCCAGTACGCCCAAAGTTGTATCCTGACCCCCTGCGACATGCCGTTCGCGCGCGACGGCATCGCGGCCGACACCACGCCGAACGTGGAAATGGTCGCCTTCGCCGATCTGCGCATGGAGGATCTGGCGGCGGCCCGGCAGAGCGGCACGGTACAGAACCTCCGGGACCGCCGGTTCGATCTGTATTCCGTGGCCTGGACCAACCGCAAGGGATAGGGAGCGTTAGCGATGGCCGAGCATCCCCCGTCATCCGCCCGGACGGGCGGATGCCTGTGCGGCGCCGTCCGCTTCACGCTGAGCGAGGACGTCCGTGTGTTCTCGGCCTGCCACTGCGCCATGTGCCGGCGTTGGACCGGCGGCCCCATGCTAGCCGTGCACTGTCGCGGCCCGGTCTCCTGGGAGGGCACGGAGCACATCACGCGGTATCGCTCGTCGGACTGGGCGGAGCGGTGCTTCTGCGCCCGGTGCGGCAGCAGCCTGTTCTATCATCTGGTGGCAACCGGCGAGATCATCCTGTCGCTCGGCCTGTTTGACGACCAAAGCCGCTTCACGATGGCGAAGCAAATCTTCATCGACGAGAAACCGCCGGGCTACGCCTTCGCCAATCCGACCGAAACCATGACCGGCGCGGAGGTGTTCGCGCTGTATGGGGCCGGAGCGGAGGACGCCGATCCCGCCTGATACGCGAACGGGGACCAGCCCGAACCCTGACGACGATCAACGACGGACGGTGTGGAGCGCGCTAGGCTTCTGGGTGCGCGGGTGATCGCGCGCCGCTGTTGTCCTGATCCCGGAGAGCCACCATGACCCTGTGTCTTCGCGCCGCACGGACCACTCTCGTGCTGCTGGCCGTCTCCAGTGCCGCCGGTCCCGCCCCGGCCCAGGCGCCCGCCCTACCCACCGACACCCGCATCGTCGTCACTCTGCCCGCCGGTGTCGCCGAACGCTTCCGCGCCGAGATGCGCGGCCACATGCGATCCCTGGACGATGTGCTCTTCGCCCTGACCGACGCCGACTATGCCGAAGCCGCCAACGTGGCGGACGTGCACTGGGACTTCGGGCACCGGATGTGGGAAGCCTTCGAAACCCAGGGCCTCAGCACCGAAGAGATCGCCCAACGGAAGGCCGAGATGCGCGCCGCGATGGAGGCGGCGGGCGGCCCCATGGGCGGGGGCGCCGGGGCGCAGGGCGGCATGATGGGCGGCCGGATGGGCTTCGGCCGCTACATGCCGGAGGCGTTTCGCGCCCTGGGCCAGGGGTTCCACGAGGCCGGTCAGCGGTTCGCGGTGGCGGCCCGCACCATGAGCGATGCCACCGAAGCGCCCGACGCGGCCGCCCAGCGGTCTCTTTTGGGGCGCCTTCAGGAGGTCACGGGGTATTGCCGCGCCTGCCACGAAACCTACCGGATCGTCGCCAGTCCTGAATGAAGAGGCGGCGGGCCGAACCCGTTACGGCAACACCCGCGTTTCGGCCTCCAGCGCGCGGCGCCGGGCTTCGAACCGGTACGGATGCGCCGGATAGACACCCAGGATGCGAACTTCGTGGGAGAAGAACCGCAGCTCCTCCAGCGCGTAGGCAAGCGGGCGGTCATCCGGGCGCCCTTCCACCTCAGCATAGAACTGCGCGGCGACGAAGGTGCCGCCGACCTGATAGCTTTCCAGCTTGGTCATGTTGACGCCATTGGTCGCGAAGCCGCCCATGGCCTTGTACAGCGCCGCCGGCACGTTCCGCACCCGGAAGATGAACGAGGTTACGGCCTCAACATCCGTCCGGGGGCTGACCGGCTCACGCGCCATGACGACGAAGCGCGTGGTGTTGTGCTCCTCGT
This sequence comes from Roseospira marina, assembly GCF_014197855.1. Taxonomy (GTDB): domain Bacteria; phylum Pseudomonadota; class Alphaproteobacteria; order Rhodospirillales; family Rhodospirillaceae; genus Rhodospira; species Rhodospira marina. Next base: position 804 of record NZ_JACIGJ010000004.1, on the reverse strand, counting down.
CCTCGATGTTGGCGCGCAGGGAGTCCAGGCCGTAGATCTCGGCGGACAAGGCAGAGCCGATGGCCGCCGCCGACTTGTCGCCGCGCTCCGCCACGTCGCGCGCCGCGCCGGCGGTATCCGCCGTCACGACCGGCCGCACGCCCAGTTCCCGCATGATGCGGCGGCACTGCGACAGCGCATGCACGTGGCTTTCGACCGTACGCAGGTCGCTTAGGGTCGTGCCGGGAACGACCAAAAGGTGGTGGTTCACCCGCAGGAAATGCTCCGCCACGATGTGCAGGCCCGATCGGGGCAGCAGGTGGTGAATGTCCGCGACCCGGCCGGCGACCGAATTGTCGATCGGGATCATGGCATACAGGGCCAACCCGTCACGGACGGCGGCGAACACATCCTCGAACGCGGCGCGGGGCAACGGATCCATGTCCGGGTACGCCGACAGACAGCAGGCATGCGAGTAGGCCCCGGGAAGCCCCTGAAAGGCGATCACGGGCTTCGGCGGCGTGGGCATGGCCACGTCACCCGACACCGGAGCGGAGCTCGGAACACTGTCGGACTCAGACGCGGCCGCGACGGGTGCGGACGAACGGGGCACGGAATCGGCGACCATGGGGCGGATCTTTCAGCGGTCGGGCGCACATAGGAAAACGCACAAGCGTTCACCTGCCTAGACCGCACCGGCGCGATGCGTCAAGCGCGACGGCCCGCGCCACCAGGGCTATCGCATTTGGCCGATGATGGTTCTGGCGAATTCGTTGGTCCATCCGCAGCGCTTGCGTTTGCGGCGGATGGAGATGCCGGGGCGGG
>NZ_JACIGJ010000003.1 GCF_014197855.1 Roseospira marina | reverse complement strand
ACGTCTCTTCCCGGGAGCTGACGCCCGAGGCTTATCTGGCCGCCGCTCGATCCCATTGGTCGATCGAGAACGGCTTGCACTGGGTGCTCGACATGACCTTCGACGAAGACCGCGCTCGAAACCGCAAGGATCACGGCCCCGAAAACCTCGCCATCCTGCGCAAACTCGCCCTCAACGTCCTCCGGCGCGCCCGCCCCGGCATCTCCATCCGCCGCAAACGCAAGCGCTGCGGATGGACCAACGAATTCGCCAGAACCATCATCGGCCAAATGCGATAGCCCTGGCACATTCGGGGCGGGGGCTTGACCCGGGTGGGGTGGCTCTGCGAGGCTTGTTGCCTGGATGCAAGGGCTGTGAGACCCCATATCAATTCCCCTTGCCGAATCCTGCCCGGTCCCGCCCCGGCCGTTCTCGCGCAGAATCGCGCGGCCAGGGTCTGACGCGTCCTCCGAAGCCGGACGCCGCAGGGGCGACACCTTCAGCCCCGACCGTGGGAGGTTCGAAGCCCCCACGCCACACACCACCGGGGCCTCGTGACACCGCGTTCTGAGTCGGTGTCCCATGCGTTCGCTCTCATGGGCTTCTTCTGGGTTGTCACCGCGTTCGCGTGCGCCGAGCCCCCGTTGCGCGGCTGGAGCCGGCCCGCTGGATGCCGCGCGGGCCGAAGCCCGCCCCTTTTCATGGCGCCGGCGGCCTTAGAGTCAGGCCGTGCCGGCCACTCCCACCCGATTCGTTCCCTCCCAGACATTGGAGACCTGCAATCCATGGCCGATAAGAATCCCGAAAAAGGTTACGTCGCCCTGCTGGGGTGGTCCCTGGGCGCGATCGATGCCGCGGAACGCTTTGACCGACGCTATGTGGTCGTCGCGCCCGACTGGGCCGAACCGTACTGCCAGGAGCACGGCATTCCCTACGTGCCGTGGAACTTCGAACGCCTGAACGACCGCTCCATGGAGATCGCCGAGAAACTCAAGGCGATGGGCGTGGACGCCGCCATCCCGCTGTTCGAGGAAACGGTGGAATGGGCCGGGGCCATCAACGCCGTGATCCAGGGCAACCCACGCCTGCACGGGCAGGCCATCCTGTTCCGCGACAAGGCGCTGATGAAGCGGCGCGCCCAGTTGGGCGGCATCCGCGTCGGTATTTTCGAGGAAGCCCACGACCGGGGCGACATCATCCGGTTCCTGAAGCGGGTGAACCAGACCCTGCTGAAGCTGGACGGCGACCCCAACGATCCGATCCACATCAAGGCGTTCGACAAGGCCGGCTGCCTCGGCCACCGCGTGGTGCGCACCGCCGACGACATCGACGCCATTCCCGACGACGAGTTCCCGGTGCTGATGGAAAGCCATCTCGACGGCTGGGAGTTCGCCGTCGAGGCCTGGATCCACAACGGCAAGGTCCAGTTCCTCAACATCTCGGAATACGTCACGCTGGGCTATTCGGTGTTCGTGCCGGCCTCGCCGGAGCTGGAGGCTTGGCGTCCGCGCGTGGAGCAGGAGATCGAGAAGCTGATCAAGACGTTCGACATCGAGAACGGCTTCATCCACCCGGAGTATTTCGTCACCAGCGACGGCACCATGTACTTCGGCGAGGTCGCGTATCGGCCGCCGGGGTTCAAGGTCTTCGAGCTTCTGGAGCGCGCCTACGGGTTCAACGCCTATCAGGGTCTTATCGTCTGTTTCGATCCGAAATCCACGGATGAGGAGGTGGCCGCCTTCTTCCCGGAAGAGGTGGTGGACGCGACCGGCTACGCGGGCTGTTTCGGGGTCTACCCGCGGCAACGTGTGGTCTCGGACCTTGCCATTCCGGAGGAAACCGAGAACCATCCTTATTTCGAATCCCACGAGTTGACCGCGCCGCTCGAAAGCAAGGTCACCAAGCGCACCGCGTTCGGCACCCATTGGGGGCTGGTCTATTTCGTTGGCGACGATCCGGGCACGATGCGCGACCTGCTGAAGCGTCAGGAAGAGCTGGACTTCTATGTCTAGGGTCCGCTCATAGCCCGCCCAAACCGACGTGCAGGGGAACGGTGCCGGGAGATGCCGTTCCCTGGCGTGTCCGTCCGCCCCGAGGAGTGTCCGTATGTCTGATCCGACCGCCGCCGTTCCCGAGAACGCCGGAGGGACCGACGCCGCCGCAGCGGAGGTGGACCGGCTGGGGGGGATGGTGGACCGTGCCCTGACGCGCCTTGAACAGACATCCGCCTTTGCCAAACTGACCGCGCGTGGTCCGCTGCTGGACATATCCGGGCGTCTGCTGGCACGCCCCGGGGGGGCGGCGGCCCTATACGCGCGCGCGGCCCAGATCGAGGCCTCCGGCGTGTTCATGGGCACGGATTGGGATCATCCGGAGATCCTTCAGCCGTCGCTGGCAACGGGCACGCTGGCGCATGGCGATCGCCCCACCGTGACCCTGGAACTGCTGAGCGAGTTGCGTCTGCTGGCCGTGGCCCAGCGGGAGCTGTTTCACCCGCGTCTGTCGTCGGAGCAGGCCCAGCATTTTCTCTCGCAGTTGCTGGCGTTGAACCTGAACCGCCTGTTCGGGCCGCCGGGCGAGGCCGAGCGCGGCAAGGAGGTCATCACCACCGCCACCCGGCACGTGGTCGGCTTCGTGGCCGACTACATCGGCTACGGGGAAATCCTCGCCCGGCTGAGCACGGAGATCGAGCGCATCCTGGCTCAACGACCGATCATGGTCGACGACGTCAAGGTGATGGTCACGCGCATTGCCGCCTGCCTGCATGATCCGGATATCAGTCCCGGCGGCGTCGGACTGGGCGCGGCACGCCTGGTCAGCGCGCTGTTCGGGCCCACCGCCGGCTGTCGCGAGGACCCGGGCCTTGATGTCTACAAGGACCGTCTGGCCGTTCTGGACGACAGTTCCCTTCAGCAGGAGGCCCGGGCCTTTGCCCGCGCCATGCACGACACCGGGTTGGTGTCGCCCTATCACCCGGTCTTTCTGCGTCACTCCACCGCGCTGGAACGCGGCGATCTGGTGGGGCAGGCCCTGGGCCTGAGCAGCACCGGGACCGAGGCGTTTTCCTGCTACGCCAGCTTGGTCTACAGCCTGATCGACACCGCCATCACCCCGGACACCACGCAGGCCGTGTACGGGCTGGCGCTGCTGCTGGAGCGGGGGCTGCTGTTCGATCCGGCCATCGCCCCGGCGCTGTGGGGGCATATCGGCCTGAAGCCCAGCGCCACCGTCGAGCGGACCCTGGCGGCGGCGTTCGGCGACCGGCAGCCGGCCGCGACCCTTCTGCTGGCCGGCACCATCAGTGTGCTGGGCCAACCCCTGGGCATCGGGCAGGGCAACAACCCGACCTGTCAGGCGGCGCGGGCGCTGTCCATGTGGGCGCTGGCGGCGCCGGACTACCTGCTGCACCTGCTGACCCGGGCGGCGCGCGACGATGATATCGTGATGGTGTTCGAGGGCGGGCGGCTGTCGTCGTCCACGCTGGCGGCCGGGCTCGCCCCGACGCCGCCCATCGACGTCGACCCGGTGTCCGTCGTGCTGGTGCCGCACCTGGACCGCATCTACATCGAGATGGGCCGCCTTTGCGCCGGCCGCGCCGGTGATCCGCACGCTTGGGTGAACAGCGCCATGCACGGCTGGTGGGTCGGCCAGGACACGGCTTTGGTCGTGGATCTGGCGACCGGCCATCTGGCGGACAGCGCGGACCGGTTCGTGCGCCTGTTCCACGGCCTCTATCACCCGCTCTACAACGGCAACAAGCCGGTGACGCACCCGCAGCCCGCCGGCATCGCGGTGACGGACAGCCTGGGGCGGTTCATCGGCTGGCACGCCATTTCCATCCTGCGGGTGGGTTTGGGGCCGCAGGGGGACATGCGGGTGTTCTTCTTCAACCCGAATTACGACGGCGGCCAGGACTGGGGCCACGGCGTGATCGTCTCCACCGACGGCAACGGGGAGCGGTTCGGCGAGTCCTCCCTGCCGTTCGAGCAGTTCGCGGCCCGCCTCTACCTGTTCCACTACGACGCCTGCGAGGAAGGCCGCAGCGACGCCGTGCCGGCGGACACCGTCGAGATGGTGCTGGCCATGGTGCGGGCGACCTGGGCGGCGGACAAGATGCCGGAGCCGGAGGCGTAGGACCGGTCGCGCCTCAAGGGCCGCCGGAGCACACCGTCCGGTCTAAGGCGGGCATGTCTAAGGCTGGACCGTCGGCGGGAAATGAAGCGCCCCGGCAATGCGGTTCCAGGCGTTGATGGTCGCGACGGTGAGCGTGAGGTGTACGATCTCATGCTCCTCGAACGCGGCGGCCAGCGCCGCGTGCACGGTGTGCGGCGGCGGTGCGGTCGGGGCGGCGGTAACGTGCTCGGCCCAGGAGAGCGCCGCCCGTTCGCGCGCGGTGTAGACGGGCGCATCGCGCCACGCGGCCAGCAGATCCAGCTTCGAGGCCTCAACGCCGACGCGCCGGGCGACGCGCACATGCAACTCGGTGCAGAAGGCGCAGCCGGTGATCTGGGAGACGCGGAGCTTCACGAGTTCGGTGAGGGGTTTCTCAAGCCCCGAGTCATCGACCGCCTTTCCCATGGCGAGCAGGGCGGCCACCCCGTCGGGCGCGATCGTTTCGAACTGGCGGTAGGACAGGGTTACGGCGGGGGCCGGTGGGGCGGACGGCATTGTGGACACTCCTCGCTAGCCTGATAATATAAGAGCACTGACAACATTATCAGAGTTCTGACAATGAGCAAGCCCTCCGAGGCGTCCGGGGTGCCCGATGCGGGCCAGGGAAAACGGGGACCGGACGGGTACCTGGGGTATCTGCTGCGGCAGGCGGCCAACGTTTACCGCTATCGGGTCGAGGCGGCCCTGCGGGACGTGGCGCTTACGCAACCGCAGTTCGCGGCGCTGACCATGCTCGACGCCTATCCCGAACACGCCAGCGCCGATCTGGCGCGGCTCGCCCTGTTGACGCCCCAGACCATGAGCACGATTGTCGGCAATCTGGAAAAGGCGGGCTTGATTGTTCGAAAGCCCCACGCCGTCCACGGGCGAAAACAGCACATCGCCGTGACCGAGGCTGGCCGCGCGGTGCTGTCCGAGGCGAAGGCCCGCGTTTATGCGCTGGAGGGGGATCTGGTCGCTGGATGCTCCCCCGGCGAGCAGGCCGTCCTCCGGCGCTGGCTGGTCGGGGTGGCGAGGGGCGACACCGGTCCACGCTGAATCGCCTGCGTGCCGTCCCCCGCGTTTGACTTAACCCGGACTGCCGCCCGTGCTGCCCGTGCCGCCCCCCGCGCTGCCCCCCGGGCCCCCCCAGGTGATGCGCGGCATGCGGAACGGCAGCATCAGGCGCACGATGGTGCGCTTGAAGCAGTCCAGGCAGATGCTTTCATGCATGGCGCGAACCGGCGTGCCCAGCAGATGGGTGTTGAGGATGGAGCGACCGTAAAACGGTGTGTCCTCCACCGTGCGGGCGACACTGGCGACATGGCCGGCGTCGCACCGGGTCTCGCGCGCGATGCGGAAGACACGGGTGCGCGGCAGCAGCGCCTTGGGCGGGGCCTCGAACGGCTCGGCTTCCCCGCCCGGCGGAAAGCGCAGCGCCAGCGGCGCGCCCGGCCCGTGGCGCGGGTTCATATCGTACAGGATGGCGGCGCCGCCGTCCGGCAGCGGGGCGCGCGACCACGTCCAGGTGTGGAAACCGTCCTCCAGGCTTTCCGTGCCCCAGTTGGAATCCCAATAGCCGGCGCCGTGCCAGGACTGGCCGGGCTCCTGCATGTCCACCTCGATCTCCGCGTGCGGCGCGATCGGCCACCAGCGGTGATGCTCGCGCGGGTCGAGCGGAAACGCCTGCGAGGTCACGGCCCGGGGCGTCAGCCGCACCGTACCCCGGATCGGGCGGGGCAGGGGGGCCCCGCGCTCTTGAATGTCCACCGTCAGGGTCTCGCCGTCCCAGCGCATGGAACTGGGACCGATGACGAGGTGCGTCGGGTCGCGATGGACCGCGCGCCGGCCGCGTTCCGTCATGGCCCAGCGGCCACCGGGGCCGTACAGGGCCACGTTCATGGTGCAATGGTTCAGCGGGTCGCGTCGTCCCGCCCAGGCGTAATACGGCGAGAACACGCTCCCGAGCATCGCGATGATCGTGATGGCGTGGCGGCCGTCGTGGCTCAGCCCGTCGAGGTACCACCACGCGTAGCCGCCCGGCGGGACCGGCTGGTCGAAGTGAGGTCCTTCAGCACGCTCATGGCGGCCTGCCGGCCCGACAGGGCGGCCATCGGCACTCCCGGTCCCGGATGGACGCTGCCGCCCGCGAGGTAGAGGCCGGGCAGACGTGTCTGCGCGCCCGGCCGGCTGAACGAGGCTTGCCAGCCATGCGAGGCCCGTCCGTACAGCCCCCCGCCGGTGCCCGGGAACAGGCGCGCGAAGTCCCGCGGCGTCGTGACGGTGGTGTTGGCGGGATCCGCGGTCACACGCAGGCCACACCGCGTCAGCAGGGCGAAGGTACGGTCCTGACATGCCTGGATCTCCGAAGGGTCGAGCGCGGGCGAGCGGGTATCGCCGTCGGCGGGGGCGTTGACAAGGCACAATAGGCGCTCCGGGCCGTCCGGCGCCGGGGCGTCGGGGTTGGGGTCGTCCAGGCGGTCCTGTGCGCAGATGTAGACGGTGGGATCCGCCGGCAGGCGGCGGCGCTTAAAGATATCGTGAAACTCGCCGGGGTAGTTCTTGCCGAAGAACACCGTGTGGCGGGTCAGCGGGAAGCCGTCCGTTTCGGCGTTCAGGCACCACGTCACGGCGGACAGGGAGCGCGCGGCGGGCGGAAGGACGGGGACGACCGAACGGACCGCGCTGCCCAGCTTACCGAGGGCGAGGGCGTTGACGTCTCCGTTGAACACGACGGCGTCGGCCGTGATGCGCTCGCCATCCTCCAGCCGCACCGCCCGGGCGCGTCCGCCCTCGACGTCGATGGAGGAGACCGCGCGGCCGTACGACAGCGTCGCTCCTTTGCGTTCGGCTAGGCCGGCCAGGGCGCGGGCGAGGGCATGCATGCCGCCGTCGACACTCCACACCCCCTCCAACTCGACATGGGCGACCAACATCAATGTGGCCGGTGCCTGAAACGGCGAGCCGCCGACGTAGGTGGCGTAGCGGCCGAAGAGCTGTTGCAGGCGCGGATCGCGGAAGTGCTTGCCGAGCGCGTCCCACAGGGTGCTGAACGGCTGGATGCGCGACATCTTGCCCACGCCGCCCCGGCGCACCAGACCGGGCATGGAGGTCTGACTGTTGCGGATGAAGGTGTCGCGCAGGGTGAGGTAGATTTGCTCGGCCTCGGCGCGGAAGTCGCGGAACCGCTCCACCTCGGCGCGGCCGGATAGGGCGCCGATGGCGTCCTCGGTCCGGCGAATGTCGGCGAACAGGTCGAAGCGCTCGGTGGCGGCCTTGGGCCCGTCCCAGGCATGCCGGGCCAGCACGTGCAGCGGGCGCAGGGTGACCAGATCGTCCAGGGTGCCGGCGCCGGCGCGGTCAAGCAGCTCGTCGAACACCCAACGCATGGTGAAGACGGTCGGGCCGCCATCCATCCGGGCGGGGCCGGCGGGAACCTCGCGCATCTTGCCGCCGGGCTGGTCGGAGGCCTCCAGAACGGTCACGCGCACGCCTTGCGCGGCGAGGTCAATGGCGGTCGCGAGGCCGCCGATTCCGGCGCCCACGATCACCGCATGCGAGTCGGTCATGGATAAGGAATCCCCCTACCGGCGCGCCCCAGGTCTTTTCGGCGCCGAACAAAACTGGCCGTTGACACTCCCGTGTCGGTGTGTCCACTCTAGATGACACATTGGGGTGACAACAAGTCTTTACACTACCGTCCGCCGGGCGGGGCGCCGGGTCGGTTTGCCCGCGATGCCCGGAAGGGGTCGGACAGTCCTTTGGGAGGCGTCGTCATGGGAGCGATGGACCGTATCGAATCCGCTCTGGAAACCGCGTTGGCCCGGGGGGAGTCGCCCTCGGGACCGCCCCTGCTGATGCAGGCCCTGCGCCACGCCGTGTTCCCGGGCGGGCAGCGGATCCGTCCCAAGCTCTGCCTGTCCGTTGCGATGGCCTGCGGCGACGACATGCCGACGGCGGCCGACTCGGCGGCGGCGGCCATCGAGCTGCTGCATTGCGCCTCGCTCGTGCACGACGACCTGCCGACCTTCGACAACGCCGATACGCGGCGCGGCAAGCCCACCATTCATAAGGCGTTCAACGAGCCGCTGGCCGTGCTGGCCGGCGATGCCATGATCGTCATGGCCTTCCAGGTGCTGGCCAAGGGTGTGGTCGGCGCGCCGGAGCGGCTGGTGCGGCTGATTGAGATCTACAGCGAGGCCGTGGGCTCGCCCAACGGAATCTGCGCCGGTCAGGCGTGGGAGAGCGAGCCGACGATCGATCTGGTGGAATACCAGCGCGCCAAGACCGGTGCCCTGTTCGCCGCCGCCACCGAGGCGGGGGCTGCGGCCGCCGGCTACGACAACGCGCAATGGCGGGTGCTGGGCGAAGCCCTGGGCGAGGGCTACCAGATCGCCGACGACCTGCGTGACATCGCGGCGGATCCCGAGAAGCTGGGCAAGCCGGTCGGCCAGGACGCCGCCAACGGCCGTCCCAATGCCGTGGCCGAACTGGGCGTCGAAGGGGCCGTGGCGCGCCTGAAGCGGCTCATTACGGCGGCGGTCGATTCGATTCCGGAGTGCCCGGGCCGCGATCCGCTGCGCGCCGCGATTCTGGAGGAGACCGGCCGCTTCCTGCCTAAGAACCTCGCGCGACAGGCAGCGTGATGTGATCGGGCGGCCCCGACCGGTGTCCCCGGGATCCCCGGGCGGCCCGCCGGTCGGCGCGGCCGCCTCGGCGTATGCGGCGTCCGGCGCGATCGCGATGCGATCGAAGACCGAGGACCGGCGATCCCACACGATGCGTGACCGTTTGCTTGCGGCCCGGGACTGGTTCTGGCTCCGGCCCTGGTTTCCGCGCCGGGTCGGCCGGCTGCCGGTGATCCGGATCCTGGCGCGTCGCACCGCGCGTCAGTTGTTCGATCTGTGCGCCGGGTTCGTCTACTCGCAGGTCCTTCTGGCCGCCGTACGGCTGCGTCTGTGCGAGACCCTGGCCGACGGGCCGTTGGCAACCGCGCCGCTGGCCGAACGATTGGGGCTGACGGAGGACGCGACCCGACGGCTGCTCGACGCGACCGATGCACTCGGCCTGACCATGCCGCGTTCGCGCGGCCGGCACGGGCTGGATGAGTTGGGCATGGCGCTGCTGGGCAGCCCGGCGGTGGCCTCGCTGATCGAGCATCACGCTCTGCTGTACGCCGACCTGCGGGATCCGGTGGCGCTGCTGAAGGGCGAAGCCGGCGAGACGGAGATGGCGCGCTACTGGGCTTATGCCTGCGCGGCGACTCCGGCGGAGGCCGACGACGCGCAGGTGGCCGGGTACTCCGCGCTGATGGCGGCGACCCAGGGCCTGATCGCAGACGAGATCCTGACCGCCTACCCGCCGAAGGGCGCGGCGCGGTGGTTGGATGTCGGCGGCGGGGAGGGTGCGTTCGCGACCGCCGTGGCCCGTCGGGCGCGCCGGGCGCGGGTGACGGTGTTTGATCTGCCGGCCGTGGCGGCCCGGGCGCGGGTACGTCTGGCGGCCGAGGGGCTGGCGGACCGTGTAACGGCGGTGGGGGGCGATTTCTGTCGCGATCCGCTGCCGGAGGGAGCCGACGTGATCTCGCTGGTGCGGGTGCTGCACGACCACGACGACGACGTGGTCCGGGCGCTCCTGCGGGCGGCGCGCCGGGCCATCGCGCCGAACGGCCGACTCGTGGTTGCGGAGCCGATGGCGGGGACTCGAGGGGCGGAGCCGATCGGCGGTGCCTACTTTGGGTTTTATCTCCTCGCCATGGGCAGCGGACGCGCGCGGACGGTGGAGCGTTTGACGGCGCTTTTGGAGGAGGCCGGGTTCGGGGCGATCGAAACGCCGCGCACCCATCAACCTCTGCTGACACGCCTGATGGTGGCGCGTCCCATAGGGTTTCCGAAGGACGCGCCCGATGTTGTTGCAGATACGACATGACCTTTTGGTCATTTTCATGTAAGTCGTGATTGACAATCTGCTTCGTCAAGCTAGACTGACACTTCTCAACCACCGCTTTGACGAAGCACCGTGGGCCAGTCGCCGCGAGGTTCCATGCAGACCGACGCCATCGTCATCGAGCAACCGGAGCGCCTGTCGCTGACCCGGCTCGACCTTGATCCGCCTGCGGACGAGGACGTGGTGGTTGACGTCGAGTGGAGCGGAATCAGCACCGGCACGGAACGCCTGCTGTGGACGGGGCGCATGCCGCCGTTCCCGGGGATGGGGTATCCGCTGGTCCCTGGCTACGAATCGGTCGGCCGCATTGTGGTGGCCGGCCCGGCGTCCGGGCGCCACGAGGGGGACCGCGTGTTTGTGCCCGGCGCCAAGTGCTACGGCCCTGTTCGGGGGCTGTTCGGCGGGGCCGCCGCGCGGGTCGTGGTGCCCGGCTCGCGCGTTCTGCCGGTGGCGGAGTCGCTGGAAGAGCGCGCCGTGCTCCTGGCCCTGGCCGCGACGGCGCGGCATGCGTTGGTGCCGGTCGAGGGCGCGCCCTTGCCCGAGTTGGTCGTGGGCCATGGGGTCCTGGGCCGGCTGATCGCCCGCCTGACGGTGGCGATGGGTGGCCCGGCGCCGGTGGTGTGGGAGCGTAACCCGGAGCGCGCGTCGGGCGCCCTGGGGTACAGCGTGGTCGATCCGGCCGACGACGACCGGCGCGACTACGGCGTGATGTGCGACGTCAGCGGCGACGGGGCGATCCTCGACTCGCTGATTGGTCGGTTGGCCCCGGGCGGCGAGATCGTCCTGGCCGGGTTCTACGAGGGGTCCCTGGCGTTCGATTTCGTGCCGGCGTTCCTGCGCGAGGTTCGGATGCGGGTGGCGGCGCAGTGGCGCCCCGGGGACCTGGAGGCGGTGTCCGCCTTGATCGATGCGGGTCGTTTGTCCTTGGACGGCCTGATTACCCACCGCGAGACGGTTGATCGGGCCGATCAGGCCTACCGCGCCGCTTTCGGTGATCCGTCGTGCTTGAAGATGATTCTGGATTGGAGAGCCCGCGCATGACCTTCGTGGACACCCAGGGCGCCACGCGACAGACGCAGATCATTGCCGTTTACGGCAAGGGCGGGATCGGCAAGAGCTTCACGCTCGCCAACCTGTCCTACATGATGGCCAGCCAGGGCCGCCGCGTCCTGCTGATCGGCTGTGATCCGAAGAGCGACACGACCTCGCTGCTGTTCGGCGGTCGCGCCACGCCCACCATCATCGAGACCTCCGCCCGCAAGAAGCAGGCCGGCGAGGACGTGGCGATCGGCGACGTCTGCTTCAAGCGCGATGGTGTCTACGCCATGGAGCTGGGCGGACCCGAGGTCGGGCGCGGCTGCGGTGGCCGTGGCATCATCCACGGCTTCGAGATCCTGGAAAAGCTGGGCTTCCACGAGTGGGATTTCGACTACGTCCTGCTCGACTTCCTGGGTGACGTGGTGTGCGGTGGCTTCGGCCTGCCGATCGCCCGCGACATGTGTCAGAAGGTCATCGTCGTCGGCTCCAACGACCTGCAGTCGCTGTACGTCGTCAACAACGTCTGCTCGGCGGTGCAGTACTTCCGCAAGCTGGGCGGCAACGTCGGCGTGGCCGGCATGGTCGTCAACAAGGACGACGACACCGGTGAGGCCCAGGCGTTCGCCGCCGCGGCCGGCATTCCGGTGCTGGCCGCCATCCCGGCCGACGAGGACATTCGCCGCAAGAGCGCGGCCTATCAGATCGTGGGCAAGCCGGACGGCCGGTGGGGGCCGCTGTTTGCCTCCCTCGCCACCAACGTGGCAGAGGCGCCGCCGGTTCTGCCGACCGCGTTGACCCAGGACGAACTGCTGAATCTGTTCAAGAGCGAGGACGTAGGCCGCGACGTGGTCCTCGACCCCGCGACACCCGCCGACATGCGCGGCGGGAAGGTGATCGAGCGCGCGTCGCTCGAAGTTGTCTACGACACCCTGTGAGCCCTGTTGAACCCGGAAAGGCGAGGCGCTGACCCGATGACCGATCTCACTGTCACCCGCGATGACGATCGCGCCGCCGACGCCCCAGAGGGCGTGTGCGTGGCCGATGACTCGTCCGCCGTGGGCGGCCGTGAGGTCGCGGCGGCGCGGCCCGACGCGGACGTGGCGGGATGCCACGCCGGCGCGGACGAAAAGACACGGGCGCTTCAGGACGCCGAGGGCAACCCGGTGCTGCAGGAGCTGGCGGCGACCTATCCGACCGGTCCGCATGATCGGCCGCAGACCATGTGCCCGGCCTTCGGGTCGGTGCGCGTCGGCCTGCGCATGCGCCGCACGGCGACGATCCTCAGCGGCTCGGCCTGTTGTGTGTACGGTCTGAGCTTCACGGGGCATTTCTACGGCGCCCGCCGGCCGCTCGGCTATGTGCCGTTCGACTCCGAGACGCTGGTCACCGGCAAGCTGTTCGAGGACATCAAGCAGGCGGTCGAGGATCTGGCCGATCCGGACAAGCTCGACGCCATCGTGGTCACGAACCTGTGCGTGCCGTCGGCCTCCGGTGTGCCGCTGCGGCTGCTGCCGAAGACCATCAACGGTGTGCGCATAATCGGCATCGACGTCCCGGGCTTCGGGGTGCCGACCCATGCCGAGGCCAAGGACGTGCTGGCCGGCGCGATGCTGGCCTACGCCCGCGCCGAGGCGGAGCAGGGCCCGGTCATGGCGCCGCGCGGCGGTCCGGCGGACCGTCCGACGGTGACCCTGATGGGCGAAATGTTCCCGGCCGATCCGGTGGTTCTGGGTCAGATGCTGGCGCCGCTGGGGCTGGCGGTCGGGCCGGTGGTGCCGACCCGCGAGTGGCGCGAGCTGTATGCCGCGCTCGACTGCGCCGTCGCCGCCGCCATTCATCCGTTCTACACCGCCTGCGTGCGCGAGTTCGAAAAGGCGGGCCGCACCGTGGTGGGCTCTGCGCCGGTGGGCGTCGAAGGCACCGCCGCGTGGCTGGACGCCATTGGCGACGCTTGCGGGATCGCCGCCGCGACCGTGGACGCCGCCAAGGCGACCGTGCTGCCCGCCATTCGGGGCGCGCTCGACGCCACGCCGATCCGCCATCGCGTGGTGGTCTCCGGCTACGAGGGCTCGGAGCTGCTGGTCGCCCGGTTGCTGATCGAAAGCGGCGCCGAGGTGCCCTACGTCGGCACCGCCTGCCCGCGCACGCCCTGGAACCGCGAGGACGAGGCCTGGCTGAAGGCCAAGGGTGTGACCGTCTCGTTCCGCTCGCCGCTGGAGCGCGACATCCAGGCCGTCGACGAGGTGCAGCCGGACGTCGCCATCGGCACCACGCCGGTCGTGCAGCACGCCAAGCAAAAGGCCATCCCGGCCCTCTACTTCACCAATCTGATCTCCGCGCGGCCGCTGATGGGCGCCGCCGGCGCGGGGTCGCTGGCGCAGGTCATCAACGCCGCCGCCGGCAACAAGGACCGCTTCGACACCATGCGCGCCTTCTTCGAGGGCGTGGGCACCGGGGCCTCGGCGGGCATCTGGGACAGAGCGCCGGCATTGGGCGCGGATCGGGGGAGGGGCGTCTGATGTACGTACTCGACCACGACCGTGCCGGCGGCTACTGGGGCGCCGTCTATGCCTTCACCGCCATCCGGGGCCTCCAGGTCATCGTCGATGGCCCGGTGGGCTGCGAGAACCTGCCGGTGACCGCGGTGCTGCATTACACCGACGCCCTGCCGCCGCACGAACTGCCCGTGGTGGTGACCGGCCTGGGCGAGGAAGAGCTGGGCCAGACCGGCACCGAGGCCGCGATGGCGCGGGCGCACGCGTCGCTCGACCCGACGCTGCCGTCTGTCGTCGTGACCGGCTCGATCGCCGAGATGATCGGCGGGGGCGTGACTCCGGAAGGCACCGGCATCCGCCGCTTCCTGCCACGCACCATCGACGAGGACCAGTGGCAGTCCGCCGACCGCGCCTTGACGTGGCTGTGGAAGGAATACGGCCTGACCAAGGGTCGGATGCCGAAGCCGACGCCGCGCGCCGAAGGGGCGAAGCCGCGCGTCAACATCGTCGGCCCGATCCACGGTATGTTCAACACGTGGTCGGATCTGGCCGAGGTGCGCCGCCTGATCGAGGGCATCGGCGCCGAGGTCAACATGGTGTTCCCGCTCGGCAGCCATCTGTCCAAAGTGAGCCGTCTGGTCGATGCCGACGCCAATGTCTGCCTGTACCGCGAACTGGGGCAGGCCCTGTGCGAGGCGTTGGACCGGCCCTGGCTGCACGCGCCGATCGGCCTGCACTCGACCACCCGGTTCCTGCGGGCGCTGGGCGAGGTGCTGGGGCTCGACCCCGAGCCGTTCATCGAGGGTGAGAAGCACACGACCATCAAGCCGGTGTGGGACCTGTGGCGCTCCGTCACCCAGGACTTCTTCGGCACCGCCAGCTTTGGCATCGCGGCGACGGAGACCTACGCCCGCGGCGTGCGGCAGTTCCTGGAGACCGAAATGGGTCTGCCGTGCCAGTTCGCCTTTTCGCGGCGGCCCGGCGTGAAGACCGACAACGCCGCGATCCGGCAGGCGCTGCATGCGAACCCGCCCTTGATCGTGTTCGGCAGTCACAACGAGCGCAGCTACCTGGCCGAGGCCGGGGGGCGGGCGCAGTACATTCCCGCGTCGTTCCCGGGCGCCATCGTGCGCCGGCACACCGGCACGCCGTTCATGGGCTACGCCGGTGCGACCTACCTCGTGCAGGAGGTCTGCAACAGCCTGTTCGACGCTCTGTTTAACATCCTCCCCCTGGGCACCGACCTGGATGCAGTGGACGCGACCCCGTCGCGCCTGCATCGGGAACTGCCCTGGGATACCGACGCCAAGGCGCTGCTGGATGCGGCGGTCGAGGCGCGGCCGGTGCTGGTCCGCATTTCGGCGGCCAAGCGGCTGCGCGACGCCGCCGAACAGGCGGCCCGGCGCGATGGGGAGGAGACCGTGACAAAGGCGCGCGTGGCAGCCGTGCTCGCCGCCTTCGCGGAGGGGCCGGTGTCATGAACGGCACGCATCCCTTCGCATACCCCTCTCTGGCTTCTGGCCGGTGTATCGCAGCGCGCGGACCCGACCGGAAGCAAGAGGCCGCCCGGAAACGTGGTGCGGGCGGTTTGGTCGGCTACGGCGTGGCCCGCCCCAGTGGTGGACGCTGGGCGGACGACCTGTGGCAACGGCCTCAAGTGGCCAACTACCAGGAGGTTTAGGATATGGCTGAGAACGTGAGCCCCTCGGGCATGACTGAAGACGAGGCTCAGGAATTTCACGGCATCTTCCAGCAGACCATGGGCGGCTTTTTCGGCGCCGTCGTGGTCGCGCACATCCTTGCGTGGATGTGGTGCCCGTGGCTGAGCGACGCCGCTTGCAACGCTGATGTTGCCAGCGTCGCTTCGACCGCTCTGACCCTCGTGTCCTAGGAGAGTTTATCATGTGGAAAATCTGGCTGATCTTTGATCCGGCGCGCATCCTTCTGGCCCTGGGTGTGTTCCTGACTGTCCTTGGACTTCTGATCCATTTCATCCTGCTCAGCACGGATCGTCTGAACTGGATGGAAGCTTCGGCCGACGTGGTCCGTAGCCTGCCGCTGATCTCCTAAGGCTGATGGGAGATCGCGGTCTCAGGACCGTGTCTCGTTGGTAGCGGTCGGGTCCCCGGCGCGAGGCCCGGAACCCGCCGCTGCTGATCTTTTCGTGGAGGCGGCCATTCTTAGCCTCCCGGCCGGAGGGTCCCAACAATGGCCATGCTGGATTTCGAGCGAAAATATCGAGTCCGTGGAGGGACGCTGATCGGAGGGGACCTGTTTGACTTCTGGGTGGGGCCGTTTTACGTCGGCTTCTTCGGGGTCACGACGGTGTTCTTTGCCGCTCTCGGTACCCTTCTGATCGTCTTGGGCGCGACCATGGGTCCGTTCACGACGATTTGGAATATCAACATCGCACCCCCTGACCTGAGCTACGGCCTGATGCCGGCCCCGATGGCCGAGGGTGGGTTGTGGCAGGTCATCACCATTTGCGCGATCGGGGCCTTCGTGTCCTGGGCGCTCAGAGAGGTGGAAATCTGCAACAAGCTGGGCATCGGTTATCATGTGCCGATCGCCTTCAGTGTCGCCATCTTTGCCTATGTCACGTTGGTCGTTATTCGTCCGGTGTTGATGGGCGCCTGGGGGCATGGCTTCCCCTATGGCATCCTGAGCCACCTGGATTGGGTATCCAACGTCGGCTACCAGTTCCTGCACTTCCACTATAACCCCGGGCACATGCTGGGCATCACGCTGTTCTTTACAACGTGTCTTGCCCTGGCCATGCACGGTGGCCTGATCCTGTCGGCGGCCAACCCGTCCAAGGGCGACGTTGTGAAGCTTCCGGAGCACGAGAACACGTTCTTCCGGGACTTCGTCGGCTACTCGATCGGCCCGCTCGGTATTCACCGGCTCGGCCTGTTCTTGGCGCTGAACGCGGTGATCTGGAGCTGCGTTTGCATGCTGCTCAGCGGCCCGTGGTGGACCCGCGGATGGCCTGAGTGGTGGCTCTGGTGGCCCAACCTGCCGATCTGGAGCTAGCGCGAGGGGGTCAACACGATGGCTGAGTATCAAAGTATTTTCACGCGCGTACAGGTCCGGGCCCCGGCCCACCTGGGCGTGCCCATCGACGAGGGAGAGCTGGGCCGCATCGGCAAGCCGATCTTCTCGCGCATTGCGGGTTGGTTCGGTGATGCGCAGATCGGTCCGATCTACCTTGGGTTCTACGGCGTGGTCTCCGTGGTGTTCGGGCTTGTCGCCTTCGAGATCATCGGCCTGAACCTGTTCGCCCAGGTCAACTGGAGCCCGATTGAATTCGTGCGTCAGTTGTTCTGGCTGGGTCTGGAACCGCCGGGTCCCGAATACGGCCTGAGCATTCCGCCCATGAATGAAGGCGGCTGGTGGCTGATGGCCGGCTTCTTCCTGACGTGCTCCGTGCTTCTGTGGTTCTGGCGTACCTATCGCCGTGCCAAGGAACTCGGCATGGGCACGCACGTCGCTTGGGCGTGGGCCTCCGCGATCTTCCTGTTCCTCTGCATCGGGTTCATTCGCCCGGTCATGATGGGCGGGTGGAGCGAGTCGGTGCCGTTCGGCATCTTCCCGCACCTGGACTGGACGGCGGCGTTCTCCGTCCGGTACGGCAACCTGTACTACAACCCGTTCCACATGCTCTCGATCGCGTTCCTGTATGGCTCGGCTCTGCTGTTCGCCATGCATGGCGGCACGATCCTGTCGGTGGCCCGCTACGGCGGCGACCGCGAGGTGGAGCAGATTACCCATCGCGGAACGGCCGCCGAGCGCGCGGCTCTCTTCTGGCGCTGGACCATGGGCTTTAACGCCACCATGGAATCGATCCACCGCTGGGCCTGGTGGTTCGCCGTCCTGACACCGATCACCGGTGGCATCGGCATCCTCCTGACCGGTACCGTCGTCGACAACTGGTTCATCTGGGGCGAAAAGCACGGTCTCGTGCCGCCGTATCCCGTGGTGTTCCCGTCGGTCACTGATCCGACCCTGAGCAGCGGAGGGATCCAGTGATGAGCGACTTCAGGAACGAGGCCCACAGGAAGGTCGTCTACAAGCTTGGGTCGGTGCCGCTGGTCGGCATGATCTGGCTCGCGACCTGCCTGATCATCGTCTTTTACATCTTTACCCTGATCCCGCCCAAGACGATCGACCAGATCGGCTACCGCGGCGTGGCGATGGAAAACATCCAGAACGTCCGGACGGTCAAGGCGCGGGATCGCGTCAACGTCGCGCCGGACGAGTGGCCGCCCTTCGAGGAGGAAGGCCCGCTGGCGTCCGAAGTGTACGAGAACGTGCACGCCCTCGGTCACGTCACGCAGGCGAACTTCGACCGGATCATGACCCTGGTCACGGAATGGGTCTCGCCGGACGAAGGCTGTAACTACTGCCACGTGGTTCTGGACGATGGCGGCGTGGACTATGTGTCCGACGAAATCTACACAAAGGTTGTGTCGCGGCGCATGTTCCAGATGACGCAGCACATCAACTCGACGTGGCCGGACCATGTCGCGCCGTCTGGCGTGAACTGCTACACCTGTCATCGTGGCAACCCGGTTCCTCCGGAAATCTGGTTCACCGATCCGCAGCCGGTCGAAGCGGCCCGCGAGGGCGCCGGCAACAACAAGGGTCAGAACACCTTCCGCCGGGACAACGCGTACAGCTCCCTGCCGTACGAGACGTTCTCCGAGTACCTGACCGTCATGGACCAGGGTGTCGGTGATATCCGCATCATCCCGACCACCGCGCTGCCGACGACCGAGGCTCTGGAACCGGACCTCAACGCCGCAGAGCGGACCTATGGTCTGATGATGCACATCTCCGAGGCGCTGGGGACGAACTGCACGTTCTGTCACAACTCCCGTTCGTTCATTTCCTGGGAAATTCCGCAGCGCGTGACCGCGTGGTACGGCATTCGGATGGCGCAGGACCTGAACGAAAACTTCCTGATCCCGCTTCAGCCGGAGTTCCCGGCCGCGCGGCTGGGCCCCCTGGGCGATGCCCCGAAGGCTCATTGCGCGACCTGTCACCAGGCGGTCAACAAGCCGCTGAATGGCGCGGACGTGATCAGTTCCTATCCTGAGCTTGCGGCTCCGGGCGCCGATGTGAATCTGCGTGAGGCGACCTACAAGTTCATGGGCGATACGGCGGCTCCGGCTGAAGAGGCGGCTGCTGAGGACCCGGCTGCTGAGGACCAGGCTGCTGAGGCTGGGGCGGTCGCAGACGAAGCGACAGCGCCGGCTGAGGAAGCCTCGGTTGCAGACGACGCTGCGGCTGCGGCTGGAGCGGCGGCTGCAGCCACTGAAGAGGCGGCTGAGGATGCGTCTGCGGCCACCGAAGAGGCGGCTGGAGCGGCGGCTGCGGCCACCGAAGAGGCGGCTGAGGATGCGTCTGCGGCCACCGAAGAGGCGGCTGAGGACGCGGCCGCAGCCACCGAAGAGGCGGCTGAGGATGCGTCTGCGGCCACCGAAGAGGCGGCTGAGGATGCGGCTGCGGCCACCGAAGAGGCGGCTGAGGATGCGTCTGCGGCCACCGAAGAGGCGGCTGAGGACGCGGCTGCGGCCACCGAAGAGGCGGCTGCGACGGTTGAAGAGGCCGCGGAGAACGAAGCCGCTGCTCCCACCGAGGAGGCTGTTGCTGATGAAGCGCCGGCCGCTGAGGAAGAGCAGAGCCTTGTGGAGACGGGTGTCGAGAACCTGGAGTCGGCCGGGGATCTGGTCGAGCCGGGTGTCGAAAACCTGGAAAAGGCGGGCGACATGGTTGCGGATGAGACCGCTGCGGCTGTCGGCTCCGCTGCCGAAGTGACCGAGGACGCCGCTCAGGCGACCGAGGAAGCGGCTACTGACGTGCAGGAGGCTGTCTCCGAGGAGCCGGCCGCCGAGGACGCGCCGGTTGCTGAGGAGGCTGCGCCCGCCGAGGACGCGGTGACCGAAGAGGCGCCGGCCGTTGAGGAAACCAAGGTTGAGGAGCCCGCCGAGGCGGCGCCCGAGACCGCGGAGACCGCGTCCGCGCAATAGGGTCGCGTGGATGATGTAAGCGGGACCGTACCTATTCCGCGGACCGTATATGAGGTGTCTGTAGCGTAACCGTAGCGTATCTGTAGCGTACCATTGGGAGTCTGGGACCCTCCCGTCACGGCGGGGCCGTTCAGCGGCCCCGCCATGATGGGGCCCACTCCTGACGGATCGCCCGAAGATCGTGGATCGGGCCGTGACCCGCTGCGTCTTTGGCGAACCGTCTGGTCCGAACCGGTCGGTCAGGGACCGGCGGGACGGGCCGAAAACGGCACCAGCGGGGTCGACCCGCCGTCTGTCCGTCTCCCCCGGGGGGCGGTTTTGTTTTTTGGGCGCCGGGCTTCGATCCGGACACCCAACGGCCCCCAGCCTGTGTGCGGCCGATGTTGGCCGCGACCAGCCTTCTCCCCCACCCGGGCCGTTCCGGGGGCGACCGGTAACGGGGCGTCTCGTGGACGGGTCCGGGTCGGGGAGGGGGCTGGCGCCGGCCGGCGTTGCGCGGAGATAGCCCCGGATCGTTGGAACCAGAGCGGTCCGAACGCAGGGGCCTCACGAACGCGCATTCCCTCGAAAGCCCCCAATCAGGTAAACTATACACGTGTGGTTCTGGGACACGTGGGTGTGCGGCCGGCGGCCGGCCCATGGGGTCCTTACGCGCGACCGCGGAGGCTCGGGGGGCGTTGAGGGATGCCTCCGGCGGGGTCTCGGATGCCGTCCGAGCCAAGGGAGGCGGCCATGGGTGCAGGGCAGCCGAACAGTGGAGGATCAGGCGAGCCGGGTCCGGTGCGGCTGCTGGGCGACGGCGTCGCCGCCTTGATGGCGGTGTTGCGCGCCGCGGGCCGCGAAGTGATCGGCCCGACCGTTCGGGATGGCGCCATTGTGCTTCGGCCGCTGAAGCGCCCAGACGATTTGCCACGCGGCTGGCACGACCGGCAAGAGGCCGGGCTCTACCGCTTGGATTGGGAGGACCGGCCGACTCGGTTCGCGCATGCGGCGCCGGCGCAGGGCTGGAAGCGGGTCCTGCATCCGCCGGAGGCCTGCGTCGGAACCGCATATCGCGGGGGCATCGCGTCGTCGGCGGAGGGGGCCGACGCTGGCCCGGACGGCCCGTGTTGGGCGGCTCCTGAGGCGTCGCCACCCCTGCGCGCTTTCTTCGGCGTGCGGCCGTGCGATCTGGCGGCGCTTTCGGTGCTCGATGGCATTCTGGCCAACCCGGCGGCGGGTTATCACGATCCAGCCTATGCACGACGGCGGCGGGATACGCTGGTGGTGGCCGCCGATTGCGCGAGCCCGGCGGCGACCTGTTTCTGTGCGGGGATGGGGACGGGGCCGGGGGTCGGCGACTCCGGGTTCGACGTGGCGCTGACCGAACTCGTCGAAGGCGACGCCGCCGTCTATTTGGCCCGCGCCGGCAGCCCGGCCGGTGCGGCGCTGTTGGAGGCGGTTGAGCACCGACCCGCGTCGGACGCTGAGCGGGCGGCCGCTACCGACCAAACGGTGCGGGCGACGAAGGCCCAGACCCGGGCTCTGCCGGCCGACCCCCGAGCGATCCTGGCCCGTGCGACGGAGCACCGGCATTGGGCCGACGTGGCGGCACGCTGTCTCGCCTGCGGCACCTGCACGCTGGCGTGCCCGACGTGCTTCTGCGCCACGGTCGAGGACGCCACGAGCCTGGACGGGGTGACGGCGGCGCGGACGCGCCGCTGGAGCTCCTGCTTCACGGAAGCCTTTTCCTACATCCACGGCGGCGCGGTGCGCGGGACACGCGGGGCGCGCTATCGCCAGTGGATCACACACAAGCTGTCGGCCTGGTACGATCAGTTCGGCACCAGCGGCTGCGTCGGGTGCGGCCGTTGCGTGACGTGGTGTCCGGTCGGCATCGACATCACCGCCGAGGTGGCCGCCCTGTCGGAGACGCGCCCATCGCACCGGCGGCGCGGTCCGGCGCGCCGCCCCGTGGACGGGAGTGCCACGCCCCGGCGGCGCAAGGACGATCCCCCGGCCCCTTGAACGGGACCGGATAGAGAAGGGAGGCCGTCGCCATGGTGCCCATGCAGGACATGGACGATCTTTTGAACGCACATCCGTTTTTTGCCGGTCTCAGCCCGCGGCTGCTGGAGGAACTGGCCGGCTGCGCCCGCAACGAGCGATTCGATGCCGGCGACTACCTCTTTCAGGAGGGCGGTGTGGCGGACCGCTTCTACATCCTGCGCCACGGCCAGGTGGCGGTGGAGGTGAAGGCGCCCCACGCCGGCGCGGTGGTGCTGGAAACGCTGCACACCGACGACACGCTGGGCTGGTCGTGGTTGGTGCCGCCGCATCATTGGACCTTCGATGCCCGGGCGGTCACTCTGGTGCGCGCGGTCAGCCTGGATGGCGTGTGTCTGCGTGGCAAGATGGAGACCGACCATGAGCTCGGGTTCCATCTGCTGTCGCGCTTCGTGCCGGTGATGGGCGAACGGCTGCGGGCGGCCCGTCTGCAAATGCTGGACCTGTACGCGCCCCCCGGCCTGACGCCGCCCGCCTGACGCGGACCACCGGACACGGCCCGGCCGCGCTGATACGGAGACCCGCGATGGACGCCGCTGCTGCCGCTGCTCTGGCCGATCGCCTGACCGAGACGGCCGCCGCCGCGCGCCTGCCCGCGTCGCTGACCGAAGGGGATCCGTGGCGCCCGCGGCCGTTCCGGATCGACCGCTGGCGGCGCGACTTGTCCGACACCTTTACCGTCGATCTGGTGCCGCTCGACGGGCCGCCGCTGACGTTTGCGCCTGGGCAGTTCAACATGCTGTACGTCCACGGCGCTGGAGAGGTGCCGATCAGCATCAGCGGCGACCCGGACCAGCCGGAGCGGTTGGTGCACACCACGCGCGCGGTCGGGCAGGTCACGAACGCGATGAAGGCGTTGCGAGTCGGCGATACCCTCGGGGTGCGCGGTCCGTTCGGCACCCCCTGGCCGGTGGAGGCGGCGTTCGGCCATGACGTGGTGATCGTGGCCGGCGGCATCGGTTTGGCGCCGCTGCGGCCGCTGATCCATGCCGTGCTGGCCCGCCGGGAGCGGTTCGGGACCGTTGTCCTGTTGTATGGCGCGCGCACGCCGGAGGACATTCTGTATCGCGCGGCCGTTACCGCCTGGCGCGGGCGTTTCGACATGAGCGTGCATGTGACGGTGGACCGGGCGACCGGCCGCTGGTCCGGGCCGATCGGCATGGTCACAAAGCTGATCGCACGGGGTGGGTTCGACGCACGCGACACCATGGCCTACGTCTGCGGGCCGGAGGTCATGATGCGCCACGCCGCGCAGGCCCTGATCGATAAGGGCGTGGCGGCGGAGCGCCTGTTCCTGTCGATGGAGCGCAACATGAAATGCGCCATCGGCCTGTGCGGGCACTGCCAGTGGGGCGCCGATTTCGTGTGCAAGGACGGGCCAGTGTTCCGCTACGACCGCGTGGCCGCGCGTCTGGCGCAGGCCGAGGTCTGAGAGAGGAGGCCCCTGATGGCGACGCCCACTCCCCGCCGGCCCCGTCTCGCGGTCTGGAAGTTCGCGAGCTGCGACGGCTGCCAGCTCTCGCTGCTGGACTGCGAGGACGAGCTGCTGGCGGTCGCGGGCGCGGTCGAGATCGCCTATTTCCTGGAGGCGACCCGCGCCACCGCGCCGGGGCCGTACGATGTCTCGCTGGTCGAGGGCTCCATCACCACGGCGCACGACCTGCGGCGGCTGAAGACCATCCGGCGGCGCTCCAAGGTGCTGGTGACCATCGGCGCCTGCGCCACCAGCGGCGGCATCCAGGCGCTGAAGTCCATGGCGGACGCCGGCGACTATGTGCGGGCGGTGTACGCCCACCCGGCGTTCATCCGGACCCTGGACACCAGCACGCCGATCGCGGACCACGTGCCGGTGGATTACGAACTGCGCGGCTGTCCCATCGACCGGGGCCAACTCCTCCACGTTCTGACGGCGTTGATCCAGGGCCGCCAACCGCGCCTGCCGAACTACGCCGCGTGCGTCGAATGCAAGCGGGCCGGTGTGGTCTGCGTGATGGTGGCCAAGGGCGAGCCTTGCCTGGGGCCGGTGACCCAGGCGGGGTGCGGCGCCCTGTGTCCGCGCGTCGGGCGCGGCTGCTACGGCTGTTTCGGCCCGGCGGAGGGGATGAACACCGCCGCGCTGGCGGCCCACCTGCAGACGTCCCGCGACCACGGCGGGGCGGGTCTGGATAGCGCGGAGACCCGCCACCGCTTTCACCTGTTCAACGCCAACGCCCCGGGCTTCCGGGAGGAGGGGCAGCGCCATGGCTGAGGCCCATGGCACCACGCGCCGCATCGCCGTCGAGAACCTCGCCCGCGTGGAGGGCGAGGGGGCGCTGCGGGTGCGCATCCGCAACGGCGAACTGAAGGACGTGGCGTTCACCATCCACGAACCGCCGCGCTTCTTCGAGGCGCTGCTGCGTGGCCGTCCCTACACCGACGCCCCCGATATCACGGCGCGCATCTGCGGCATTTGCCCGCTGGCATACATGCTCGGGGCCAGTCTGGCGATGGAGGACGCGCTGGGGGTGCCCGTCTCCAATGCCATGCGCGGCCTGCGCCGGCTGATCTACTGTGGCGAATGGATCGAAAGCCATGTGCTGCACATCGCCATGCTGCACGCGCCGGATTTCCTCGGCTATGAGGACTCGATCCGCATGGCCCAGGACCACCCGGACGTCGTGGAGACCGCGCTGCGCCTGAAGACGCTCGGCAACCGGATCGTGGAGGTCATCGGCGGCCGCGCCATCCACCCGGTGAACCTGCGGGTGGGCGGGCTCTACCGGTCGCCCACCCGCGAGGAGATCCTGGCCCTGCGCCCGGAACTGGACTGGGCGCTGGAGGCGGCGCGCGGGCTGGTGGCGTTCACCGCCACGCTGCCCATGCCGTCGGTGGAGCGGGACTATCTGTTCGTGGCGTTGCACACACCCGACCATTACGCGGTCTGCGAGGGCCGGCTGGTGTCCAGTGCCGGCCTGGATGTGCCGGTGTCGGCGTTCCACGATCACTTCACCGAGGATCACCAAAAGAACAGCAATGCCCTGGTCGGGGCGACCCGGGACGGCCAGACCTATCACGTCGGGCCGCTGGCGCGGTACGCGCTGAACTTCGACCAGCTTGCCGACGAGGCCAAGGCGGCGGCGCAGGCGGCCGGATTGCCCCGGGTGGTGCGCAACCCGTTCCAGAGCATTATCGTGCGGGCGGTCGAAACCCTTCAGGCGGTGCTCGACGCCCGCGCGTTGGTCGAGGCCTACGAACCGCCCGACCCGCCGTGCCCCGACATCACGCCCCGCGCCGGCACCGGCCATGGCTGCACGGAGGCGCCGCGCGGCCTGTGCCACCACACCTACACACTGGACGACAGCGGCCACATCACGCACGCCTGCATCGTGCCGCCGACGGCGCAGAACCAGCGCTCCATCGGCGAGGACCTGCGCGACGTCGTCGCCGCCCATCTCGCGGAGCCCGACGAACGCCTCACATGGATCTGCGAACAGGCGATCCGCAACTACGATCCGTGTATATCCTGCGCGACCCATTTCCTCAGACTGGAGGTCGACCGAGGGTGAGTGACCCAACCTGTACCCTGATTCTGGGCGGTGCCCGCTCGGGCAAGAGCCATCACGCCGAAGCCCTGACCCTGGAGGCTGCGCGGGCGCGCGATCAGGTGCCTGTCTATCTGGCGACGTTCCGGCCGTGGGGCCCCCCCGGCGACGACCCGGAGATGGACGACCGCGTGCGCCGGCATCGGGAGCGACGCGGCGATGCCTGGACCACCGAAGAGGTGCCCGTCACCCTGGACGCCGCCCTGCGGGTGCACGCCGCGGAGCCGGTGCTGGTGGACTGCCTGACGCTGTGGCTGACCAACCTGCTGCTCGACGATGCGGACGTGGATACCCGCATCGGCCTGCTGGTCCGCGCGCTGGCGGACCGCAGCGCGCCGGCCGTGCTGGTCGCCAACGAGGTCGGTCTGGGCCTCGTGCCCGAAACGCCCCTGGGCCGCCGGTTCCGCGACGAGGCCGGCCTGTTGAACCAGCGCGTTGCCGCCGTCTGCGACCGGGTGCTGTTCGTCGCCGCCGGCCTGCCGCTGGTGCTCAAGGACGGCGGATCGCCGCCGCCCGCTTAACACCCCTCAGGTTTTCGACATCGTTCTCGGGATCGGCTTCGCGCAGGGTTGCGGGGCCGGGCGGTCGTTGTGCGACCGGTCCGGCGCCTCCCCACCCCTGTGTTGGAAGGATCCCGTTCAGGACCCAAACCCGCACGGAGAGCGACGGCCGCATCGAACGCCCGCAGGGCGTTGAGGGGCGGGATGAAGCCCTGCGCGGGCGGCCCGCCCTCCGTCACGTCTTCAGCGCCCAGTCGTAGACCACCCAATCGGTTTTCATGGCCAGCCGGTCGTACAGCGAGCGCGCGGCGGTGTTGTCCGCCTTGGTGCGCCAGTACAGCTTGGCCCAGCCGGCGTTGCGCGCGATGGCGGCGCAGGCGCTGATGAGGGCGGTGCCGGCGCCGCGCTTGCGCACACCCGAGGCGACGAACAGGTCTTCCAGGTAGCCGACGGACTCGATGGACCAGGTGCCGGGATGTTCCAGCAGCGTGGCGAAACCGACCAGACCCTTGCCCTCCGGCCCCTGGCTGTCCGCGACAATGCAGCGCAGGGTCGGGACATTCGGGTCGAGCAAGCGGCGCCAGGTCTCGGCGGTGACGGCCTCCGGGATCTCCACATTGTAGAACGCGCAATACCCGCCCCACAGCACACGCCAACTCGCTTCGTCGTCGGGGCGGGCGTTGCGGACGGTCAGGGATTGCGCGGTCGGGTCGGGCATATCGGTCCTCGTACGTGGGAGGGAATGGCGGCAGGGCAGGGACGCCGGCGCGCGGCCGACGCCCCTATTCCATCGCAAGACCCGAGTCCATTGCAATGATGGGGGTCAGGTCCAGGGCGCGGCCCAGCTTTTCCATGCGGCGCTGGATGAAGCGGCCGTCGAACAGCGGATTCCCGGCCGGCAGGGTCAGCGTGACGGAGCCGGCGGGGGCCCGCTCCAGGCGGGTTTGCCCCACGACGCCCGGCGCACCACCGCTCAGCGTGTGTGCGAGGCGCAGCGCGGCCCCGATGATTCGGGTACGGCGGGCGCGCGCCGGGTCGTCCAGGAGGGACTCCGCCCGCTGGACCAAGTCGGCGTCCAGGCTTCCGCCGTAGCGATGATAGACCGACAGCGCCAGCGCGGCGCGGTCGCGGTGGTCCAGCCCCATGAAGGGCAGGCGCAGCACACGGTGGAAGGCCTGTTCGGCGCGGTAATCCGGGTGCTCGCTCCAAAAGATGTCGCCGATGATGCACACCGCCAGACGCAAGCGGCGCAACTCCGGCGGTTCGGCGGGGAACAGCGGCGCCATCCAATCCGCCACCTCGTCGCCATGGGCCCGGAACCGGCCGGCCTGTCGCGCCATGACGGTCATGGAGGCCAGCAGCGGGTCCTGCTCCCGCAGGTCGTCGGGCAGCCCGGCCATGAACTGGCCCTCGCGCACCCCGTAGACCGAGAACACGACCCGGCGTGGGCGCACTATCCGCACCAGCCGGTCGAGCGCCACCGCCGCCAGGGGCAGCGCCGCCATGCGCTTCTTGCTCAGGCCCGGGACCTGGGCGAACTCCTTGGGGGGCGTGCCGGCGATCTCATCCAGCATGGCGGCGGCGTCCAGCGTCGGGAGCGTGAAGTTGTCCAGCACCCGCAGCGGATAGCTCATGCGGGCCATGCAGACCCGGGCCAGCGCGCGCCACGCCCCGCCGACGGCGTACAGTGACTGGCCATTGCCCTGCCGCAGCCATGGCGCCTCGGCCAGGGCGTCGTCGAGGATGCGTTCGGCGTCCGCCCGCACCCCGCCGCCGGAGGCCTCCTCCAGCCGCAGCAGGCCGAGCGGGAAGCTGGCGACGTCCGTGAACGTGCGCTCGGCGATGCGGCACAGGTCCAGGCTGCCACCGCCCAGGTCGGCGACCACGCCCTCGGCGCAAGGGACGGCGCATTGCACGCCCAGCGCCGCGCGCCGGGCCTCGTCGGGGCCGTCGAGAACGGTCACGGTGATGCGGTTGGCTTGCTCCAACTCGCGGACGAAGGCGGCGCCGTCGGTGGCGTCGCGCACGGCGGCGGTGGCCAGGACGTGCAGCCGCTCGACGCCCATGGCGACACCGAGGGCGACGAACCGCCCTACGGCGGCCAGCGCCAGGGCCCGGCCTTCCGGATTCAAATGGCCGCTGGCCCCGAGGCCCTGGCCCAGGGCGCAGACGGCCTTTTCATTGAACAGCGGCACCGGGATGCGCGCCCCGCCCCGGTAAACCACCAACCGGACCGAGTTCGAGCCGATGTCGATAATACCGACCGGCGGTGCGTCGATGCGGTTCGGCGGGCGTGACTCGGTGTTCATGGGCGGCTCCGCGTCGTCCATGCCATCTCCCTGTGCCGTGTCCATGGGTCCGGGCCGTCCGATCAGGTGGGCGTCCGTCGTTTCAAGATGAGTTGCGGGATCCCCTTGTTGGCCTTGTTCAGGGCCTTGCCCCGGCCGGACAAACTGGGGTTGTTCATGAAATAGCTGTGCGCGTTGAAGGCATCTTCCGCCGAATCCACGCGCTGGAACGTGCCATCCGCCATCAGGAACCAGCTTTGCTGTTCGTCGTTCATGTTGGCGACCATGATCTGTTCCATGATCTGGGTGCGCACGGTCTCGTTTTCGATCGGCACGAAGCTTTCGCATCGCATGTCGAGATTGCGCGGCATCCAGTCGGCCGAGGAGATGTAAATCAACGCCTTGTCCGAGGGAAGGCCGTGGCCGTTGCCGAAGCAGGTGATGCGCGAATGCTCCAGGAAGCGGCCCACGATGCTCTTGACCCGGATGTTGTCCGACAGACCGGGTACGCCGGGGCGCAGGCAGCAGATCCCTCGGATGACCAGATCGATCTGCACCCCGGCCAGCGAGGCCCGGTAGAGCGCGTCGATCACGTCACCGTCCACGAGGCTGTTCATCTTGGCCCAGATCGCGCCGGGGCGGCCGGCGCGGGCGTGGGCTTCCTCCGCCGCGATCAGCTCCAGCAGGCGGGGTTTCAGCGTCAGGGGCGCGAGGTGCAGCTTCTCCAGGCTTTTCGGCCGGGCGTAGCCGGTCATGTAGTTGAACGCGGTGGCCGCGTCGCGGCACAGGGCCGGGTCCGCCGTGAAGAACGACAGGTCGGTGTAAATCTTGGCGGTGATCGGGTGGTAGTTGCCGGTGCCGAAGTGGACGTAGGAGCGAAGCTGGCCCGCCTCCCGCCGCACCACCAGCGAGATCTTGGCGTGCGTCTTCAGGTCCATGAAGCCGTACACGACGTTCACGCCGGCCCGCTCCAGGTCGCGTGCCCAGCGGATGTTGGCCTCTTCATCGAAGCGGGCCTTCAATTCGACCATCGCGGTGACCGACTTGCCGCTTTCCGAGGCTTCCACCAGGGCCGCCACGATCGGCGAGTTGTTGGAGGTGCGGTAGAGGGTCTGCTTGATCGACACCACGTTGGGGTCGGCCGCCGCTTGCCGCAGGAACTGCACCACCACGTCGAAGGATTCGTAGGGGTGGTGGACGATGATGTCCTTCTGCTTGATCGCCGCGAGGCAGTCGCCGCCGAAATCGCGGATCCGCTCCGGGAAGCGGGCCGCGAACGGCACGAACTGAAGGTCCGGCCGGTCGTCGGAAATCAGCTTTTTCAGGTCGGCCATGCCGATCGGGCCGTCGAGCTTGAACAGGTCCTCCTCGGCGACGAGCATTTCCTCGCAGATGAGCTGCACCAGCTCGGCGGGCATGTTGGCGTTCAGGGTCAGCCGGATGCAATGGCCGCGCCGACGCCGTTTCAGCGCGGATTCGAAGCTGCGGACCAGATCCTCGGCCTCTTCGTCGATTTCCATCTCGCTGTCGCGGATCACCCGGAAGTGTCCGCCCTGCTCCACCTTGAAGCCGGGGAACAGTCGGTCCATGAACAGGCCGACGATGTCTTCAAGGAAGAGATAGCGGTGGCCCTCGTCGGGCAGGCGAATCAGGCGGTCCACCTGATCCGGCAGCGGCACCAGGGCGCGCAGGCCCTCGCCGCCGCCCTCGGCCTTGAGCTGGAGCACCAGCGCGTGGCCCAGGTTCGGGATGAACGGGAAGGGGTGCGCCGGGTCGATGGCCAGGGGTGTCAGGATCGGAAAAATCTGGTCGGTGAAGTGCTGCTCCAGCCAGGCGCGGTCTTTGGCGGTCAGTTCGCCGACGTTCAGCACCTTAACGCCCGCGTCGCGCAGTTGGCCGTGCAGTTCTGCCCAGATCTCCTGCTGTTCCTCCAGCAGTTCGCGGGCGGTGCGGTTGATTTCAAGAAGCTGCTGGGCCGGCGTGCGGCCGTCCTGGCTGGTTTTGTTGACCCCGGCGTTGACCTGGCCTTTCAGGCCCGCGACGCGCACCATATAGAACTCGTCGAGGTTCGAGCCCGAGATGGACAGGAACCGGACCCGTTCCATCAGCGGATGACGCTGGTTGCGGGCCTCGTCCAGGACGCGGAAGTTGAAGCCGAGCCACGATAGCTCGCGGTTGATGAACCGTTCCGTGGAGTCGAGCGTGATGGAGCGCGCCGCCGCCGCCGCCGCGATTTCCTCGACGCTCGTGGGCGGGTCCGTCGCGGCGGGGGTTGTCGCGTCCTCGGGGCTCGTCATGGGTCGTCTCCGTACGTGCAGGGTTCAGCGAGGGATCCGAAGACTGGTCGTGTCCCGTATCCGTTCGCGGGGCGCTGCCCCAAAACACCCATTCATGCGGGGTTCGCGGCACGGGTCAAATGACGATTCGGTCTCGACCGCTTCGGTGTCCATGCCTACTACTTGGGGGCGCGCGACACCGCACGCCGACAGGGGGAAGGACGATGAGACGGCTATACCTGTTGCGGCACGCCAAATCCAGTTGGGATGCGCCGAATCTGGAGGATCACGACCGTCCGCTGGCGCCGCGTGGCCAACGGGCCGGCCGGGCCATGGCGGCCGTGGTGCGTCATCTCGCGCCCCGGCCCGATCTGGTCCTGTGTTCGACCGCCGCGCGGGCGCGCGAGACGCTGGACCTCGTTCGGGGCTCCCTCGGCGCAGGTGTGCCGGTGCGGATTGAGGGCGCTCTGTATGCGTTCGATCCGCATGCGGTGCGCCGCTGCCTTGCGCAGGTGGACGACGCGGCGGGCAGTGTGCTCGTGGTGGGGCACAACCCGGCGTTGGAGTGCCTGGCCGCCGAACTGGCGCCGGAGGATACCGGAGATCCGGCCCGGCGGCTGCGCCGTAAGTTTCCCACCGCCGCGCTGGCCACGCTGGATGTACCGGCGGCGCGCTGGCAGGACCTGACCGGTCCGCATGCGTCGGCACGGATTGTCGCCTTCACCCGCCCGGCGGACGTGGAGAGTATGTCGGCCGCGTGAGTTGTTAGGGCTCGGGGCCGTTACGCCTCCCGCTCGATCCAGCCGCCGCCGAGTACACGGTCGCCGTCGTACAGCACGCAGGCCTGCCCGGGGGAGACGCCGTGCACCGGGGCGTCCAGGCGGACCGCCGCGCGACCCTCTGCCAGCGGCGTCACGGTGGCCGATACGGGATCGAAGGTGTTGCGGATCTTGATATGGGTGTGCACGCCCTCGGCGGGGAGGGCCGCCCCGTCGCCAAGCCAGTTCAGCGCCCGGACGGTGAAGGCGGTGCGGCCGAGCGCGGCTTTCGGTCCCACCACCACCCGATGCGTGGCCGGGTCCAGGCGCACCACGTACAGCGGCTCCGCCGTGCCGCCGATTCCCAGGCCACGCCGCTGACCCACGGTGTAGTGAATGATGCCCTCGTGTCGCCCCAGCACCCGGCCGGACAGATCGACGATCTCCCCCGGTTCCAGCGCGCCGGGGCGCAGACGCTCGACGATGCGGGCGTAGTCGCCGCCGGGCACGAAGCAGATGTCCTGGCTTTCCGGCTTGTCCGCCACCGCCAGCCCGTAGCGCGCGGCGAGGGCGCGGGTGCGGGCCTTGTCCAGGCTGCCCAGCGGAAAGCGCAGCACGTCCAACTGGTCGCGCGTGGTGGCGAAGAGGAAATAGCTCTGGTCCTTGGCCGGGTCGGCGCCGCGCCACAACTGCGCGCCGGTCCCGTCCGATCCTTCCGGGACGCGCCGCCGCACATAATGGCCGGTGGCGAGGATGTCCGCGCCCAGATCGCGCGCCGCCCCCAGCAGGTCCCGGAACTTGACCGTCTGGTTGCACAGCACGCAGGGCACCGGTGTTTCCCCATGCACGTAGCTGTCGGCGAACGGGTCCATGACGTCCCGGCGGAAGTTGCCCTCGTAGTCCATGACGTAGTGGGGTAGGCCGAGACGGTCGGCGACCCGGCGGGCGTCGTGGATGTCCTGCCCGGCGCAGCAGGTGCGGCCGCCCGGCACCATCTGACCGTGATCGTAGAGCTGCATGGTCAGTCCGACGACCTCCCAGCCGGCTTCGGCCAGCACCCCGGCGGTCACCGAACTGTCGACGCCACCCGACATGGCCACGACGGCACGGCGCCCCCGGCCCGGCTCCAGGTCGGGGCCCAGATCCGGGCCCAGCTCATCACCAAGGGCGCCGAGCGCCGCCGCGCCGCTGGCCGTGGGGCTATTCCGCAAGCGTCAATCCCATCTGCCAGAAATCGGCCTCCAGGATGGTGGCCTTGCGGAAGGTGTCGATCAGACCGGGCATGCGGCCCGGGCCGCCCCGTTCCTCCAACAGGCGGTCGAGGGTCTCGACGGCGTCGCGGGCCACCTGACGGTAGCCGGATCCGCCATACTCCCGGATCCAGGCCGCGTAGGGGTGCTCATCCCCGACCGACTCGATCAGCCGGGCTCCGATCTCGGCATAGCCGATAATGCAGGGCGCCAACGCCACGTTGAGGTCGAGCAGGTCGCCCGCCATGCCGCGTTCGAGCACGAAGCGGGTGTAGGCCATGGTGGCCTTGGCCTCGGGCAGGTGCTCCAGTTCCTCCGGCGCGATGCCCCAGCCCTGGCAGTACTTCACATGCAGGCCCATCTCGTCGAGGATCGCCGCCATGCCTTCGCCCATGCGGCGCATGTCCTCCAGCGTCTCGCTCTTGTAGACGCCGAGGGCATAGGCGCGGGCGAACTGGATCAGGAACAGGTAGTCCTGACCCATGTAATGCCGGAAACAGTCCTGGCGCAGCGAGCCGTCCGCGAGATGGCGGACAAACGGATGCGAGACATAGGCCGTCCACTCCGCCCGGCAGGCGTGGCGCAGGCGGGCGAACAGGCTGTCGGGGTCCGCAAGGCCGGGCACGCCCTCGGGCGTATCGGTGTCGTGCGGATTAACGGTGTCCGTATCGGTCATGGGAGCGGGGCTCCTTGTGCGCCGGTTAAGCCATCGCGTTGCGGGTTTCACTCGGCAAACGGACTTCCAGGCCGTCGAGTTCCTCGCTCATGATGATCTGGCAGCCCAGGCGCGAGGTGCGCTCCAGCCCGAACGCGAGGTCGAGCATATCCTCCTCGTCCTCCGTGGGCTCGTCCAGCTTGTCGAACCACGCCGGGTCGACGATGACGTGGCAGGTCGAGCAGGCCAGCGAGCCCTCACAGGCTCCTTCCAGGTCGATGTCGTGCTTGTGAGCCGCTTCCATGACCGACAGGCCGACCGGCACCTCCACCTCGTGGCGGGTGTCGTCGCGGTCAATGAACACAAGCTTGGGCATGGGAAAACGCTCCTGGTTGATCGGACGGGCGAATGCAAAACGCCCGATGGATAGCGCCGGACCGTGCGGCTCGCAAGGGGCGCCCGGTACGTGGGGCATGGGCGGCGGTGCGCCAAGGGGGGCGTCGGGCCGGATTAACCAACCGACGCACGAACGGACGTCCATCGCCGCGCGGGGAAAAAGAGGGGCCATCAGGCGGCAATGGCACGCCACACCGTGATGGTGCGGTCGATATCCGCGTCCGTGGTCGACCAGCCCAGGCTGAAGCGCAGGGCGCGGCGGGCGGCGGTCTCATCCAAGCCCATGGCGCGCAGCACATGGGAGGGGGTGACCTTGCCCGAGGAGCAGGCGGAGCCGGACGACACCGACACCCCGGCCAGATCCAGGCGCATGAGCAGCATGTCGGCGCCTTGGGTCGGGTGGCCCAGGCATATGGTGTTGGGCAACCGCTCCGCGCCGGATCCGTGCACGACGGCGTCCGGGCCAGCCTCCAACAGGCCCGCCTCCAGCCGGTCGCGCAAGGATCGCAGGCGCTCGGTTTCCGCGGGGCCTTCGGTGACCACGGCCTGAGCGGCGGCCCCGAATCCGGCGATGCCGACGAGGTTTTCCGTACCGGCTCGGCGGCCGCGTTCCTGGCCACCGCCGCGCACATGGGGCGCCAGCGTGACGCCGTCGGCGACGATCAGGGCGCCCACGCCGGCCGGCCCGCCCAGCTTGTGCGCCGAGAGCGTCATCAGGTCCACACCTAACGCACCGAAGTCGAACGGCCACAGCCGCCCCGGGGTCTGTACCGCGTCGCAATGGGTCCACCATCCAGCCGCGCGGGCTCGGGCGGCGGCGTCGGCCACCGGCTGGAGCACGCCGGTCTCGTTGTTCGCCCGCATGAGCGACATCAGGCCGGGCGCGGGCGCAGCCTCCAGGGCCGCGCTCAGGGCGTCGAGATCCAGGCGCCCCGCCGGATCCACGGGCAGGTGCCCGGCCTCTGGGACCCACCGCAGCACCGAGTCGTGCTCCACCGCCGAGCACAGGCGCGGCCCCGTTCCAAGCCCGGTCAGAGCCAGCGCGTTGGCGTCCGAGCCGCCCCCGGTGAACACGACCCAGGCGGGCGGCACGCCGGCGAGCGCGGCCACGGCGTCGCGCGCGTCGTCGATGACAGTGCGGGCGCGGCGACCGTGCCCGTGGATGGACGAGGGGTTGCCGGTGATCTCCAGGGTCGCCTGCATTGCGGCCGTCGCCTCTGGCCGGAGGGGGGCCGAGGCATTGTGGTCGAGATACACGGGCGGGGTTCGTTCAGCGGCGGACGGCATGTCGAACTCGGCGTCAGGCGCGATCCATGGCCGGCCGGCGCGTTAAGGGACCGCCCGATCCGGCACGGGATCGGGCGGTCCGTCATCATAGGGAGGGGGCGCCCCGAAACACAGGCGCCTCGGCCGGCACGGATTACTGCGCGGCGGTGGCTTCGAAGCCTTGGATCAACCCGCTGGTGCCCAGCACGCGGCGCTGGGTGACGTCCTCCAGCGAGACCGAACTGAGGTACAGATAGATCTGGTTGGCCAGTTCCTCCCACAGGTCGTGGGTCAGGCAGCGGCCCTTGTTGTTGTGGCAGCCGGCCGGGGACCCGGGCGAACACCGCGTGGTCTGGATCGGCTCGTCCACCGACAGGATGATGTCGGAGATGCGGATATCCGCGCCCGCCCGCGACAGCATGTAGCCACCGCCGGGACCGCGCACGCTGCGCACAAGGCCGCCTTTGCGCAGGCGACCGAAGAGCTGTTCCAGGTACGACAGGGATATTTCCTGGCGTTCGGCGATATCGGCCAGCGCAACCGGCTTGTCCTGCGCATGCACCGCGAGGTCCGCCATCGCCATCACCGCGTATCGGCCTTTTGTGCTGAGCCTCAACCCTCTCCCTCCTTCTTGTTCGATGGTCCGGCGATCGGCGGTCCATCGGTGCTGTCGTCTGGTGTCTCGAACCCGTCCGGGGCGCCCCGGGTCTCCGGTGCGGTGCCCGACCGGGCGCTCGTGCCATGGTTCCTCCCGTGCGGCGTGTCGTCAGAACACGCGCCCGGGCGAGGTCTCTATCCGCGTCCCGCGATCCGGCGCGGGCCGTCCTGCATGCCGCCACCCGGCGGCATCTCCCGATCCGGCATTGCTACCAGACCGGGCGCGTCGGCGCGTTCGTATCCCTGAGTCGCCGTGTCGGGTTCCGCGTCGGCGCCGGTGCTCTTAAGCCGGCGCTCCAGATCGGCGACCTGCGCCGCCAGACGCCCGATCTGGTCGGTCAGGCCGGTCAGGGTCCGGGCCATCGGATCGGTGATGCCGTCCGTCGGCGTGCCGTAGGCCTGGAATTCGCAATGGTGGGCCGGGTCCACCTTATCGCGGCGCACCACGCGGGCGGGGATGCCCACCACGGTGGCGCCGGAGGGCACGTCGGACAGCACCACGGCGTTGGCACCCACGCGGGCCTCCGCGCCGATGGTGATCGGCCCCAGGACCTGCCCGCCGGAGCCCACGATCACGCCGTCGCGCAGGGTCGGGTGCCGCTTGCCCTGGTGCAGGGAGGTGCCGCCCAGGGTCACGCCATGATAGAGGGTGACGTCATCGCCCACCTCCGCCGTCTCGCCGATCACGACACCCGTGGCATGGTCGATGAACAACCGCCGGCCCAGCGTGGCTCCGGGGTGGATTTCCACGCCGGTCATGAGCTTGCCGATGTGCGAGATCAGGCGCGGCCAGAAGCGCAGGCCCCGCCGCCACAACGGGTTGGACAGGCGGTGGAACATCACGGCGTGCAGCCCCGGGTAACACAACAGCACCTCCATCCGGGACCGCGCGGCCGGATCCTTCTGGAGGATGGTGTTGATGTCTTCCCTGAGTCGGGCGAATGCCATGGCGCTTGAATTCCTTGCGGTGTCGTGTGCTAAAGTGCGGCCCGGAGTCGACAGGCCGTTCACGCCCGCGCCCGGGCCGAAAACGGCGATCCGCCCCCCGGGGTGGGGTGCCCCAAAACCGTGTCGCGCTGGTTTGGTCCGTCCTTTGTGCTGTCCCGCCGCGTTCGTGTCCGACACTGCGGACCGGTTCCCTGGCAGGCTAATGAACGATCCCATCGACGGCTCCACCGTTGGCCCCAGGTCGGCCCCACGTTCGCCAGAGTTCGGCCCCACGTTGGCGTTGTCAGGCGCGGGGCTGGGGGAGCCGGGGTCTTGCACCAACGCCTCGGGAACCCGGAGACGGGGCGTGGGTGCCCTGGAGGGGCCCGCGTCCGCCGAGGGGTCCGGCTTAGGCTCCGTCCTTGGGACCATGTCCCGCAGCGGATACGGCCGGATGGCCCCTCCGGAAAACCGATCCGGAAACCACCGTAGCGCGGCGACCACATACCGTACCCCGGCCGCCGGGTCGAGCCAGACGATGAAACATCATGAGAAGTTTATGGTATCCGAGGAAATCGGTCAAGAAAGCGGCAGCCTGGACGGCGCCTTTGACAGGGGCCCGCGCCGGCGTCCAAGGCGTCCGGTGACGGGCCGCGCGGTGATCGCGCGTTTGCGTTACGCGGGGCGCGACACGCCGGTCCTCGTGCGCCTCTTGCCACCCTCCTTTCGGTCGGCCCCCTCTCGTCCGGGCCTCTCTCCTCCGGTCCGTTTCGAACGCCGCCCCCGCTCCACCCGCTAGACGGAACCTGATCCACCCCATGCCCGACGTCATCTTTACTGGCCCCGAGGGCCGCCTGGAAGGCCGCTATCACCACAGCAAGGTCGCCCAGGCGCCGATCGCCCTGATCCTGCATCCGCATCCGCAGCAGGGCGGCACCATGAACAACAAGGTCGTCTACACGCTGCACCACGTGTTCTCGAAGCGCGGCTTTTCGGTGATGCGCTTCAACTTCCGTGGGGTTGGCCGGTCCCAGGGCGTGTTCGACAACGGTCAGGGCGAGTTGTCCGACGCCGCCGCCGCGCTCGACTGGCTCCAGGCCGTCAATCCGGACGCGGCGCACTGCTGGGTCGCCGGCTTTTCGTTCGGCGCCTGGATCGGCATGCAGCTTCTGATGCGCCGGCCGGAGATCAGCGGCTTCGTCTCGGTGGCGCCGCCCGCGAACCGGCAGGACTTCACGTTCCTGGCGCCGTGCCCATCGTCCGGCCTGATCGTGCATGGCAACCAGGATGAAATCGTCCCCGAAGCGGCGGTGGCCAAACTGGCGGCCAAGCTGTCGGCGCAGAAGACGATCACGGTGGATCACGCCGTCATCGACGGGGCGACCCACTTCTTCACCGAGCACATGGACGAACTCGGCCAGACGGTGGACCGCTACCTCGGCGCCAATCCGGACCGCGTTCGGGGCGGCTGAGGCTGTCCGGCTGAGGGCGGATCCGGCGGGTCAGAACAGCGCCAGCTGATCGCCCGGGCGGGGCGGTGGTGCGAACTGGCGGGTGTCCAAGGCGTAGCCGCGCCGCGTCAGGCCCAGGCGGGTCGCGGCGACTGTGAAGCGTTGCCCGAGAAGCGCGGCCTCCGGTCCGGAGCCCCGCATGCGGTCGTGGAACCGCGCCGAAGACGCCGCGCCGTCGCGCATCGCGGCGATTCGGCTCATCACGCGCCGGGCACGGTCGGGGACGTGCGCCTCCAGCCATTCACGGACCAGCCCCTCGACCTCCCGGGGCAGGCGCACCAGGATGTAGTCGGCCTGGACGGCGCCAGCGTCGGCGGCGGCGTCCAGGATGCGTTCGAGTTCATGGTCATTGAGACCCGGAATCATCGGCGCGGCCATGACGGAGACCGGCACGCCGGCGGCCCGCAGGGTCCGGATCGCCCGCAGCCGCGCCTCCGGCGGGCTCGCGCGCGGCTCCAGCCGGCGGGCCACGTCGCGGTCGAGCGTGGTGATCGACAGGCCCACGGCCGCCAGCCGCCGCGCCGCCAGGTCGGCCAGGATATCCGTATCGCGTTCCACCATGGCGGATTTGGTCGTGATCGTGACCGGGTGGTGGAAGGCCGACAGAACCTCCAGCACCTGCCGCATGAGGCCGAACCGGCGCTCCACCGGCTGATAGGGATCGGTGTTGGTGCCGATGGCGATGGGCGCGGGCCGGTACCCGGGCTTGCGC
Source organism: Roseospira marina (assembly GCF_014197855.1). Lineage (GTDB taxonomy): Bacteria > Pseudomonadota > Alphaproteobacteria > Rhodospirillales > Rhodospirillaceae > Rhodospira > Rhodospira marina. The sequence goes on along the minus strand of NZ_JACIGJ010000003.1, from coordinate 393,773 downwards.
AGCGTGGCGTCGAGCAGGGCGGCGGCGTCCGGCTTCATGAACAGGCGGGTTTCGAAGTCCAGCCCGGGCGATAGCCCTAAATACGCATGCGTCGGCCGCGCGTAGCAATAGACGCACCCGTGTTCGCAGCCACGATAGAGGTTGATGGAGCGATCGAAGGGGATGTCCGGCGAGTCGTTGCGCGCCAAAATAGAGCGGCTCGTGTCCACCTCCACTCGCGTGGCGGGCGAGGGCGGCGGTCCCCAGCCGTCGCGGTCCGCGTCGTCGGAGGCGATAGGCTCCAGCGTGCCCCAGCCGTCGTCCTCGGCCTCATGGCGCACCGGTTCGAAGCGGCCGTCCGGGTTGGACAGCGCGCCACGGTGGGACCGGGGTGGGGGCGCGTGTGACGATCGGGTCATGCCTTCATGATGCCAGAAAATGGGAACAGATCAAGAACATAAAGGCACGCGGCATCATCGCCGCACGCCGGTGGAAACTCGACATACGGAGTCGTATATTCGACCTACATCACTCCATTGGTCCTTGCTTGAATGGTTCACACATGCCCCTGTCGAAGCCCGCGCCCCGCACACACATCCACACCCGCCGCATCGAATGCCATGGCTTTCAGCGGGAGGACGGCCTGTGGGATATCGAGGGGCGGATCGTCGATACCAAGGCCTACACCTTCACCAATCATGACCGTGGCCACATCGCCGCCGGCGAGGCCCTGCACGACATGGTGCTGCGGGTGACGGTGGATGACGATCTCGTCATCCAGGCGGTCGAGGCCGTGACCGACAGCGCGCCGTTCCACATCTGCGCCGAGGTGACGCCGAACTTCCAGCGCCTTGTCGGGCTGACCATCGGCGCCGGGTTCACCGGGCAGGTGCGCCAGCGCTTGGGCCGGGGCGAGGGGTGCACGCACCTGGTGGATCTGCTGAAGCCCCTGGCCGCGACGGCCTACCAGACGCTTCACTTCCGGCGGGAGGAAAAGCGCAGGGCCGCCAACACGGGGGAGCGGCCGCGCATCCTCGACACCTGCTATGCCTTGCGCTCCGACGGCCCGATCGTGGCGCGCGAATGGCCGGAGTTCCATACCAAGCCCGAGTGATCGTCCCCGTTCACGGTTGTCAGTGCGCGCGCGCCGCTGCGATGGTGGGGGGCACGGGACACGATGGGAGCGCGGGGGACGATGACGGCAGAGAGCGGGCGGGCGACCGGCCGGAGGGAGACGATCCGGGGCGCGGTGGCGGCGGGCCATCCGGAGACGGCGGCGGCGGCGGCCGAAGTGCTGGCGGACGGGGGCAATGCCTTTGATGCCGTGGTGGCGGGTCTGGCGGCCTCGGTCGTGGTGGAGCCGGCGCTCAGCTCCCTCGGCGGCGGCGGGTTCCTGGTGGCGCATCCGGTGAACGGGCGGCCGCTGGTGCTGGACTTCTTCGCCCAGACCCCCGCGCGGGCCGCGCCGTACGATCAGAGACCGCTCGATTTCCGGCCCGTGCTGGCCGACTTCGGCACCACCACGCAGGAGTTCCATGTCGGCCGCGCCGCCGCTGCCGTGCCCGGCATGATCCCCGGGATGTGCGCGATCCAGCGCGATCTGGGCCGGCTGCCGTTGGCCCGTCTGTTGGAGCCCGGCATCCGGTTGGCGCGGGACGGCGTGCCTTTGGCGGCGCTTCAGGCGCACATTCACACCGTCATCGCGCCCATCCTGCTGCACACGGCGGAGGCCCGGGCGGTGTTCGGCGATCCGGCGGACCCGGCGCGAACGCAGCCGGCCGGGCATCGGCTGCGCCTGCCGGCCCTGGCGGACACGCTCGACCTGCTGGGGCGGGAGGGGGAGCGCATCGCCCGTGACGGGCCCGTGGCCGAGGCCATCGCGGCCCTCTGCGCCGACGGTGGGCTGCTGACTGGCGCCGATTGCCAGCGGTATCGGGTCCTGCGGCACGCGCCGTTGGACCGAGGGTTCCGGGGGGCGCGCGTGCTGACCAACCCGCCGCCGTCGTCGGGCGGGGCGCTGATCGCCTTTGGGTTGGCGCTCGTGGAGGATGAACCGGCCGGAGAGAGCGGGCCGCCGCCCGATCCCGCGACCCTGGCCCGCATCATGCGCGCGACGGGGCTGGCGCGTGACGAGTCGGGCCTGACCTGGGGCGCCGACGATGCCCGGGTGGAGGCCCTGCTGGCGGAGCCGATGCTGGCGCGCGGACGGGCGGCGCTGGCCGGACGGGCGCATAAGGCTGGTGGCACCACCCATCTGTCCGTGCTGGACGCGGAGGGCAACGCCGCCGCCTGCACCGTGTCCAACGGGGAAGGCTGCGGCCACATGGTGCCCGGCTGTGGCTTCATGCTGAACAACATGCTGGGCGAGGAGGACCTGAACCCCGCCGGCTTCTTCCGTTGGGCGCCCGATACGCGGGTGTCGTCGATGATGGCACCGACGCTGGCGGAGCGGCCGGACGGCACCGTTATGGCGCTCGGCTCGGGCGGGTCGAACCGCATCCGGACGGCGCTGCTTCAGGTGCTGTGCCGCGTGCTGGCCGCCGATGAGCCCCTGGTGGACGCGATCGCCGCGCCGCGCCTGCATGTGGAGCGTGACCACCTGGACCTGGAGCCCGGATTCGCGGCCGCCGACGTGCGCGCCTGCGCCGAGGCGTTCCCCGATCACCGGGTCTGGCCGGAGCCGTCCATGTTCTACGGCGGCGTTCATGCCGTCGCGCGTCAGGCCGACGGCACGTTCGAGGCCGCCGGGGACCCGCGCCGGGGTGGTGCCGCGCGCCTCGCGGAGCCGTCCTGACCTTAAACCACCGGCTGTTCGCGCGGTGGGGGCGACCGCAGCAGGTCGGCGATGATGTCGAGGCCGGTCGCCACCCGCTCCGGCGCGCGTTCGTGGGTCAGGCACAGGCGGACGGCGGCCGGCACGGCGGTGGGATCGACGGCGAACACGCTGGCCGACACCACCGCGACGCCGCGCGCCTGCGCCTCCAGGCGGAACACGTCCGGGTGCCAGCCGGGCGGCAGCGTCAGCCAGACATGAAACCCATGCGGATCCGACCGGCACAGATCGGCCGGCAGGCGGGCCCGCGCCAGCGCCTGCCGGGCTGCCGTGTCCGCGCGGCGGGTGGCGTTGAGACGGTCCGCCGTGCCGTCCTGGACCCAGCGGCGGGCGATCTCGGCCATCAGCGGCGGCACCATCCAGCCGGACAGCGTGGCGGCCGCGCGCACCGCGGTGATGCGATCCGCCGGGCCGTGGACGTAACCGATCCGCAGTCCGGGCCCGAGGCTCTTGGAGGTGCTGGCGAGCACCAGCGTGCGCTCCGGCGCATGGGTCGCGAGCGGCCGGGGGCGCTCCGGCGGCAGGGCGCCGAACACGTCGTCCTCGATCAGGGTCAGATCATGGCGGCGGGCGATGGCCGCGATGGCAGCGCGCCGTTCGTCGCTCCACGTTGCGGTGGTCGGTGTGTGCAGCGTCGGCATGCAGAACAGCGCGCGGGCCGAGACCCGGCGGCAGGCGGCGTCCAGGGCGTCCGGATCCAAGCATCCATCCGGCACGGCGGCCACGGGCACGAGCCGCAGGCCCAGATGCTCCGCCATGGCGCGGATCGGGGCGTAGGTCAGCGCGTCGGTCAGCAGAACGCCACCGGGCCGCGTCGTCGCCATCAGCGCCGACAGAAGGCCGTGCTGGGCACCGCAGGTCAGAACGATGCGTTCGGGTGCCGCGTCCAGGCCCAGGCGTGCCATCCACTGCGCCCCGGCCTCGGCCGCGCCGGTTGGCTCGGTTGCGCCGGTCTGGTCGTCCAGAAGCCCGGCGAGGGCGTTCGTGCCCGCCAACGCGGTCAGGGTGCGCGCCAGATCCGCGTCGGCGTGGCCAGGGGTGGGCAGGCCCCGGGCGAGATCGATCGGACCGGCGGTGGGGCGCGCCAGATCGGCCGGGGGCGGTGGCGCCGGGGCCGGCACCGGCCCGCGCACATAGGTGCCACGCCCGACCTCCCCCCGCGCAAAGCCGCGCGTGATCGCCTCGGCATAGGCCCGGCTGACCGTCTGCAGGGAGACCCCGAGATCGAACGCGAGATCCCGTTGCGGCGGCAGGCGGGTCCCGGGTGGCAGCTCGCCGGCCATGACCGCGTCGGCCAGGGCCTCGGCGATGCGCTGGAACAGGGGGCCGCGCCGGTCGGACAGGGTGGGGCGCCAAAGTGTCATGAGAACAATGTTATGATTGATATGGGTGCGTGGTCAAGGGAAGGGTGCGTTATTGCCATGATTGCTATGGAGATGTGCCATGAATCGCGCTGGAGCCGGCATTGGGATCGCGCTGGCGTTCGTCTGTCTGTTCATCCTGGGCGTCATGCCGGTCATCGTCGACAGCCGGCCGACCGGGGTCGATGCCCTGAGCTTCGCGCTGTTCCTGTCGCTCTGGCAGCTTTTGGCGGCCTGTCCGTTTCCGATGGCGGAGCGTCTCGGTGGCCGCCCGGGCCTGTTCGGGCCGACGGTCCCGCGCGCCGTACGGCGGCGCACGCTCGCGATTCTGCTGCTCACCGGCGGGATCTTCGGGATCTCCACATACCTCTACGTGCTGGCGGTGGAGACGGCGGGGCCGGTGGGGACGGCCATCGCCATCCAGGCCTATCCCCTGTTCGCGATTGTGTGGGAGTCGGTGGCGCTGAAGCGGCGCAAGACCGGCCTGGAGCTGCTGTTCACGGCCCTGTTGCTGGCGGCGTTGTACGTGTTGGTGACGGATGGCACGGGCCGCATCGGCGGTTTGTCGCCCTGGTTCCTCGTGGCGCTGAGCGTGCCGTTCCTGTGGAGCATCGCCCATGTCATTCTGCGCGAGGTGATGACCCGCACGCCGATCACCCCGGCCCAGGTGACCCTGGCCCGCGTGCTGGTGTCCGTGGTCGTGTTGGGCGTCGTGGCGCTGGTCGGCGTCGGGCCGGCGACCCTCGCGGCCGGGCTGGCGCGGCCGGACGTCCAGGCCGTCGCGGCCCTGATGGGCGCGGTCTATTACCTGGAGCTGATCGTCTGGTTCCACGCCGTGCGCATCATCGACGTCTCCCTCGCCAGTTCGATCGCCGTGCCCTGGCCGGCGGTCACCATGGCGCTGACGGTCGTGGTGCTGGGGGAGCCGGTGGCGCCCTATCAGATCGCGATCCTGGGGGTGGTCGTGCTCAGCCTCTACGGTCTGCTCTACGCTGGCGCGCGGGCACGCCGCGCGCCGGTCGGGGCCGGGTAACGCCCCGGCCCGGTGTCAGGAGCCCCCGCCGCCGAACGTGTTGTCGCGCGGGAAGCCGCGCGGCGGCAGCTTGCCCACGGCCGCGCGGTTGCCCAGCCAGGGCGTCAGATCGCTTTCGGTTCGGGTGCGCTCCCCGCTCGGCCAGCTCAGGCCGTCCGCCTTGCGGATCACGATCACGTCGGACAGCGCGGCGTCCTTCAGCCGCATCAGGGTCACGCCCCGCCCCTTGGTCAGGGTGGCGACCTGATCGAGCGGGAAGATCAGCAGTTTGCGGTGAGTGCCGACGCAGGCGACGTGGTCGCCCTCCACCCCGTTGGGATCGAGCGGCCGGCTGATCATCGCCACCGCGCCCTTGGCGGGGGTGAGCACCTGCTTGCCGTTCTTGGTCTGGCCGACGCATTCGGCCTCCTCCACGACGAAGCCGCGCCCGTCGGAGGCCGCCAGCAGCCGCTTCGCCCCCGGACGGTGCACATGCAGGTCCACCAGGGCGGCGTCGTTGGGGACGTCGACCATCAGCCGCACCGGCTCACCGAAGCCCCGGCCGCGCGGGATGCGGTCGCCGGCGATGGTGTAGTAGCGCCCGTTGGAGGCGAACAGCAGCAGCTTGTCCGTCGTTTGGGCGCGGATCACCGTTTGCAGGCTGTCGCCATCCTTGAAGCGGGGATCCCCGATCTCCTCCGGGTGGCCCTTCAGCGCGCGGATCCAGCCCATGCGCGACAGGATCACGGTGATCGGTTCGCGCTCCACCATGGCCTCGATCGGGACCTCGGTCACCACCGGGGCCTCGCCGAGCGTGGTGCGGCGCTTGCCCAGGTCGGTGTGCTGGCCGAAGTCCTGCTTGATCTGCGCCACCTGCTCGCCGATGCGGGTCCAGCGGCGGCCGGAATCCGCCAGCAGGTCCTGCAAGTCGGCCTGCTCCGCCGAGAGCCCGTCGTGCTCCTTGCGGATCTCCATCTCCTCCAGCTTGCGCAAGGAGCGCAGCCGCATGTTCAGGATGGCCTCGGCCTGCACGTCGGTCAGGTCGAAGGTGTCGATCAGTACGGCCTTGGGGTGGTCCTCTTCGCGGATGATCCGGATCACCTCGTCGAGGTTGAGGTAGGCGATCAGATAGCCGCCCAGCACCTCCAGCCGGTGGGCGATCTTGTCCAGGCGGTGGCGGGTGCGGCGCACCAGCACCGCGTGGCGGTGGTCCAGGAACGCCAGCAGCACCTCGCGCAGGTCCATGACGCGGGGCACGCCGTCGGCGTCCAGCACGTTCATGTTGAGGCTGGCGCGGGTCTCCAGCTCGGTCTGGCGGAAAAGCTGCTCCATCAGCGTTTTGGGATCGACGGAGCGGCTGCGCGGCTCCAGCACGATGCGCACGTCTTCCGCCGATTCGTCGCGCACGTCGGCCAGCAGGGGCAGCTTGCGGTTGGTCAGCAGGTCGGCGATGCGCTCGATCAGCTTCGCCTTCTGCACCTGATAGGGGATCTCGGTCACGACGATCTGGAACAGGCCGTGGCTGAGCTTCTCCTCGGTCCACCGCGCCCGCAGCCGGAAGGCGCCCCGGCCGGTGGCGTAGGACTCGCGGATCGACGCGGCGGATTCCACGAGCACACCGCCGGTGGGGAAGTCCGGCCCCGGCAGCTTGGCGACAAGATCGGAGATCGGCGTCTCGCGGTTGTCGATCAACACGGCGAGGGCGTCGCAGATTTCGCCCACATTGTGCGGCGGAATGCTGGTCGCCATGCCGACCGCAATGCCCTGGGCGCCGTTGGCGAGCAGGTTGGGGAAGGCCGCCGGCATGACCCGGGGTTCATCTTCCTCGCCGTCATAGGTGGGGCCGAAGTCGACGGCGTCCTCGTCCAGGCCCTCCATCATGGCCTGGGCCACGGCGGTCAGGCGCGCCTCGGTGTAACGCATCGCGGCCGCGTTATCGCCGTCGATGTTGCCGAAGTTGCCCTGGCCCTCGACCAGCGGCCAACGGACCGCGAAGGACTGGGCGAGGCGCACCATGGCGTCGTACACCGCCGTGTCGCCGTGCGGGTGGTACTTACCGATGACGTCGCCGACGACGCGGGCGCATTTCTTGAAGCCGCCGGTCGGGTCGAGCTTCAACTGCCGCATGGCGAACAGCAGGCGGCGGTGCACGGGTTTGAGGCCGTCGCGCACGTCGGGCAGCGAGCGCGCGACGATGGTCGACAGCGCATAGGCCAGATACCGCTCGCCGAGGGCGTCGGCGAGCGGGGTGTCGCGAATCTCCTCACCGCCCGAGGGCGGCGGCGGGGGTGTCTTGGTCGTGGTGGTCATGGCCGGGACAATGCGCCGGGACGGGCGCGGGGATCAAGAGGATGTGCACGGGGCGGGGCCGGGCACCGCCCCGTGTGGCGCGTGCGCTACCCGGCCACCAACCCCACCACGGCACCGGTCATCAGGGTGGCCAGGGTACCGGACAGGATGGTGCGGCCGCCCAGGCTCACGATATCGGCGCGGCGCTCCGGCGCCATGGCGGTCAGGCCCCCCAGCATGATCCCCAATGAGCCGAAGTTGGCGAAGCCGCACAGCGCGTAGGCCATGATCAACTCGCTCTTGGGCGAGAGCGCATCGGCCGGCAGATTGGCCATGTCGAGGTAGGCCAGCATCTCGTTCAGGATGGTCTTGGTGCCCATTAGGGCCCCGGCCGCCGTGGCCTCGCTCCAGGGAATGCCGATCAGCCAGACCACCGGGGCCATGATCCAGCCGAGGATATGTTGCAGCGTCAGGGGTTCGCCGCCCACGTCCGGCAGCAGCCCGAGCGCCTGATTCACCAGACTGACCAGCGCCACCATCACCAGAAGCATGGCCGTGACGTTGATGACCAGGGTGATGCCGTCGCGCGTGCCGAGAAGCACCGCCTCCATGGTCGAATGCGCCTCGGGCGGGGGCAGCTTGAACTTGGCCTCCGTCGGGGCTTCCTCCGGATCACCCGGCACCAGCATGAGCGCGATCGCCAGCGCGGCGGGCGCGCTGATGATGGAGGCGATCAGGATATGCGCCAGCGGCGCGTCGAGCAGCCCCCCCAGGATGCTGGCGTAGATCACCATCATGGTGCCGGCGATGGTGGCCATGCCGACGGTCATCATCATGAACAGCTCGCCCCGGCCCATTTTTTCGATATACGGCCGGATGAACAGCGGCGATTCGACCATGCCCACGAAGATGTTGGCGGCGGCGGACAGCCCGACCGCGCCGCCCACGCCCATGGTCCGGCGCAGCCCCCAGGCGATCCCCTGCACGATCACGGGTAGGATGCGCCAGTAGAACAGCACCGAGGTGAGGGCGCTGACCACCAGGATCAACGGCAGGGCCCGGAACGCCAGCACATAGGCGGCACCGGGATAGGGCTCCTCGAACGGGAGCGGCGCGCCGCCGACGAAGCCGAACACGAAGGCCGTCCCGGCCTCGGTGGCCTCCTGGAGGGCCAGGACGGCCCCATTGAGCCAGAGGAACACGGTCGCGGCCCCGGGGGTCTTCAGCAGGATCAGGGCCAGAATCGGCTGCAACGCCAGCCCGATCAGCACCGGGCGCCACGGAATGGCGCGCCGCTGCTCACTCAGCAGCCAGCACAGCGCCACCGTCGCGACGACCCCCAGAAGACCCTGCACCGCCGCCATGATCCCATCCCCCTTGTTCCGGCGTGGATTTTGCGGGCGCGGAGTATAGGCCGCACCCGGTCCGGAACAAGCAATCCGATATCAGGCCGGCCCGGCGGCTGGACGGTCGCGGACCGTCAGCATCAGCAGCAGGCCCGGCACCAGGAACACCAGGATCGAGGCCATGCCCAGGCGCTGGCTGTCGGTCACGGCCACCACCCAGCCCAGCACCAGCGGCCCCAGAAAGGCCGTGATGCGCCCGGATAGGGCGAACAGGCCGAACATCTCCGCCCGGGTCTCCGGCGGGGCGAGGCGGGCCATCAGCGTGCGGCTGGGCGCCTGCACGGGGCCGAAGAACACGCTCATGGACAGGCCGAGGATCCAGAACCACGTCACGTCCTCGACCAGCAGGATCCCGATGCCGAACCCGGTCAGGCCGATCAGGCCGAGGATCACCGTGGTTCGCGAGCCGATCCCATCATCGACCCAGGCGAACGCGGCGGCCCCCAGGCCGGCGGCGACGTTCATGGCGATGCCGAACAGCACGATCTGGTCGAACCCCATGCCGAACGTGCCGGCGGCGTAGATGCCGCCGAAGGCGAACAGCGTGTTCAGCCCGTCGGTGTAGAGCATGCGCGCGATCAGGAACCGCAGCAGGTTCGGGTCGCTGTTCGGTAGAGCCTTCAGGGTGATCCAGAGCGTCGCCAAGCCCTGCCGCGCGGCGGCCAGGGCCGGTAGGCGAACAGCCGGACCGGATTCATCCGGCGCGCGGTCGGGCACCCAGACGAACAGCGGCCAGGCAAAGGCGGCGTACCACACCGCCACCAACAGGCAGGTCGCGCGGATCGGCTCCAGCGCGCCCGGACCGGGATCGAGCCCGAAGGGCGGCGGATCGGCCTGCACGAACAGGAACAGTGCGATCACCAAGCCGGCCAGACCGCCCGCGTAGCCCAGCCCCCAACCCCAGCCGGAGATCCGGCCGAGCCAGCGTTCCGGCGCGACCGCGGGCAGAAGCGCATTGTAGAACACGATCCCGACCTCGAAGCCGGTGTTCGCGATGACCACCAGCGCGAGGCCCAGCAGCGCGAACGCCGGGTCGGGTGCGACGAAATACAGCAGGCCGGATGCCACGATGGTGAGGATGGAGAACCCAGCCAGCCAGGGCTTGCGTTGCCGGCCCCGGTCGGCGATGGCGCCGAGGGTCGGGCTCAGCACCGCGATCAACAGGCCCGACAGGGCGGTGGCCCAGGCCCACAGGGTTGTGCCCTGCTCCGGGGTCTCCGCGACGGCCTTGGTGAAGTAGGCCGAAAAGACGAACGTCGCGATGACGGTGGGAAAGGCCGAGTTGGCCCAGTCATACAGGCACCACGCGACGGCGGGCGCGACCCGAGGCGGCGGCTCTCTGTCCGGCGGTGGGCCGGCGATCACTCGATATCCTCGCCGGGATAGACCCCCCATAGGGCGGAGCGAGCCAGCCAGCCCTGGAAGCTTCCGGCCTCGATCCGGCAGTGTTGGCCATCGGGCGGGCATTGCAGCAGGGTGACCACCACGCCCGGCTCGACCTCGGCAACCGCGTCGGCGTCCGGCGTCGGCCGCCGCATGAGCAGCTGGCGCCCCTCGCCAGTCACCATCGCCGTGCGCGTGCCGGAGGTCAGCATGACCGTGTGAATCCAGCCCTCCACGCCCGACGGGTCGCGGACATTCCGCCAGTCCTCGCTCTCGCGCACGATCTCCAGCGGCAGGCCCTTGCGTTCGTACACCCAGGCAACGGGGAAGCGGATGCCCGGGCCGATCCGCATGTTGACCCGGTCGCTCTTCAGCGCCACGAAGCGGGGAAGGGGAAGGCCGCTGGGGCCGAGGACCGGACCGGACGGGGCGGTCTCCTCCTCGCTCACGTCGTCTTCGACCGTCTCACTGTCCGCCGGACCCTCCTCGACCGCCTCGTCCGCGTCATCGGCGTCGAGGGTCGGGGGCGGGGCGGGAGGGGCGGCGGTGGCCTGTCCCAGGGCGGGCGCCGTCTCGGCCAGGCCCATAACGCCCACCAGCAGCACCACGACCGGCAGCAGCGTCCGTGCCGTGATCGGCACCCCTCCCGCCAGGGCGCCACGCTGTTTCGGGGAAGGCGGGCCGGTCATTGTTGGGCTTGAGACTCCTCGGGGCCGGAAAAATCAGGGCTTCGCCAAATGGATAGTGCGACCCGACGGGAGCCCGGTCAAGCCCAGGCGGTCCTCGGGGGCAGGGGCGGCACGGTGGACCGGACGGTCCGGCTCCCACCGTCAGGAGGGGCCGCGGGCTTCCGCTTCGCAGAACATTTCGACCTGCCACGCCATCTCGGCGGTGCTCAGCGCATAGTCGCCGGTTGCGGGGTCCGGGGCCAGAACGTCCTCGGGGGGAATGCCGGCCAGCCAGTGTTGCAGGCGGGCGCCGATGTCCGCCGACAGTCCGGCCTTCCATGCCATGGCCGCCAAGCCCTTCGGGCTTGCCACCTTGACTGCCGCCGCGACCGCGGCCGGGCTGACGCCGGCCATCCCGGCGAGCACGGCGATACACTCGGTACGTTTGCCCGCGGTCATGGCCATGAGCAGCCGGGCCTCAAGGGGGATGCCCTGGGCGCTCTCCTCCGCCACACGGGCGTGCCGGAGCCGCAGCGTCTCGTACCAGCCGGGGCTGAAGTTCAGGACGTCTCCGTCTCCGTCGCCGCCGGCGCGGGCGAGACGCTCGCGGACGTTGTTGGCAACCGCCATGCCCTCCCCGGGGGACAGGTCCCGGCGCAGCATGAGCGCCTGCACGAGGGTGTCCGACACGAACATGGCCAGCCGCTGGGCGGCGCCAAGGGGCAGCCGAGGGCGCCGGACCAGCGGCTCGTGCCAATCCGGGAGGGTTCCGGCGCGGTCAATCAGTCGATCCAGCGTCTCCTCGCGAATCTGGGCGCCCTGATTGGCCAGCATGTCGGCGATGGCGGTGATGTCGTCGCTGGCGGCCAGGGCGTCCGTGACGGACTCGCGCAGGCCGGCCGGACGGCGGGCGATGGCCGACAGTGCGCCACTGCCCGGCTGGCGCCGGATGATGTCCAGCAGGTCGTCGTCGGTGAGGACCGGGCTGAAGGTCAGCACCGGCGCGGCCACCGCAAGTTCGGCGTCGCGCGCCAGCCGGTTGATGACGTCCGGCAGCACGCTCGGACAGTCCTTCAAATGTTCGGATAATAGGGCGCGAACGCGGGGGATTTCGTCGCGGGCCAGCCGGGCCAGGACCGTGTGCGCGTCCCGGCGGACTTGGTCTCGTTCGTCGGCGGTCAAGCCGGGGGCGAGGCGGGCGATGCGCTCCACAAGGGTCAGGCGCACCTCCGTGTCGCCGTCCTCCGTCAGGACAATGGAGGCCTTCAGCGGCGTGTTGGCGTTACCGGCGATGATGCGCCGGACGTCGGTGTCCGGGTCCCGGGCCAGGAAGTACAGAACCTCGGGGGGCAGATCCGGTCGGCCTGCCAGGATCCGCCGCACGCTCACGTCGTCCTGTGCCGCCAGCGCCCGGGCTTCCTCGTATGATAGCGCGCCGCCGGCCTCCCCCAGGAGCAGGTGCCGAAGCAGGTCGCTCATCCTTCCGAGCTTCCCGCGATGCCGTGGTGGGTCGGTTCGGATGCGCTCCCTCCGGTCGGGGGGGCGTCGGGCGGGCCGCCCGGCGGGGTGTCGGGCGGGGTGTCGGGCGGGGGTGCGGCCAGGAAATGGCGGCTCTTGCCGGTCTGTTTGGCCCGATACATGGCCGCATCGGCGCGGTCACACAGGGATTCGACCGTTTCCGGCCGCGCGCCGGAGGTGACCGCGATTCCGATCGACATCGACAGAGGGGCTGCCGTGTCCGCGCTGAGGGTCCGCAGGAGCGCGCTGCCCGACAACAGGTTGTCGGCCTTGAGGCGGGAGCCTTCGGCATCCGCGTCTTCCAGCCAGACGGCGAACTCGTCCCCGCCCAGCCGGGCGATCAGGTCGGTTGGGCGCGTGCGTGTCGACAGGATTTCGGCCATCAGGATCAGCACCTGATCGCCGCGCGCGTGGCCGTAGCGGTCGTTGACCGGCTTGAAATTGTCCAGATCGATGTAGAGCAGCGCGGCCGGACGCTCGGAGTGGGCCAGACGTCGCAACCGTCGCTCCACGTCCAGCATGAAGCCGCGCCGGTTGAGCAGGCCCGTCAGGGGGTCGGTCCGGGATTGGTCGCGGACGGTTTCGTAGCGGGCAATCTGCTCGTTCGCGATGCCGACCTGCCCCGCAACATCCAGGATGAGCAAGCGGTCGTCGGCCGTCCAGGCGCCCCGCTCGGCGGGCCGCCACAGGACGACCGCGCCGTTCGGAGCCTGGCGGTGACTGGTGCCGATCGCGAGGATGGCGTGCGTCTCGGTCCGGGTTTCCCAGAACTGGAAGCGCATGGTCTCGTCCCCGCCATGCATGGCTCGGGCGAGGGCCGCGGGCGGCGGGGGGCCGAGGTCGGGGCCGTATCGCCCTCCCAGAACCAACTCCGGCGTGCCCGCGGGATCCTGCGGCGGCAGAATGGCCGTGCTTTCGGTGGAGCGCCGCAGGATCTGGCAGGTGGTCGCCCCCACGCCGTGGGCCAGGGCCCCGGCCGCCACGGTCAGCATGGTCTCCACGTCGACCTGATCGCGGAACGTGCGGACCACATGACTGCGGACGCGGTCGCGTTCCTGTGCGCGCCGCAGGGCGACGTCCTTGACGTGCTGCTCCGTTATATCGCGGCAGATGCCGCGTGTGCCGAGCCATGTGTTGTCGGCGGCGAGAATAGGTGTCGCGGAGGCCAACAGGCGGACCCGGCGGCCCCGGTTGTCGCGCGCCCACAGCTCGACGTCGCGCCGCCGCTGGCGGGTCGCGAACAGGGTCCCGGCGTCCGTGCGTCCGCCGGGGTCGATCAAGTCGAGCGGGTTGGTTCCGACCAAGTCGCGGGCGCTACGGCCCAAGGCGCCGCCCGGCGAGACAAACACCAAGCGCCCGTCGAGTCCGGTTTCCCAGGCGAAGTCGCTCGACAGGTCGACGAAGTCCTTGAACCGCGCCCGGCTCTCCGCGAGGGCGCTGCGCAGCGAGGTGTCGAGCGAGGTGTCGCGCGCCAGCACCAGAACGACCCGGTGGTCCGCTGAGGGCAGAAGCGTCAGATCGAAGCTGCTTACGCCGGAGTCATCCAGGCCCCGCGCCGACCGCATGATCGGCATCGCCGTGTCCAGGGCGCTTTGCAGGGCGGCGCGGAGGGACACAGCGTCCGGATGCGCCATCAACTCGACCAGACTGTGCGCGTGGTGATTCTGCGCCAGGACATGGCCCGCGCCATCGAACAGCGCGGCTGGCCCCGCGTACGCCAGGAGCGAGGACAACGCAATGGAGTCCGGCGCACCGCCATTCTGTCGCGCGCCCGTCGCCGTTGTCTCCAGCCTTTGCCCGGACTCCCGTCTCACCATCGACCCGACCGTCTGTCTCCTGCGTCCCGGTACGGTGTGCCGGGCCGTCCTTCCGACCCGCCGACGCCGGGCGGGCCAGCACCACGCTGTGCGCGACGGCGCGCGCCCGACCCTATGCTCCGGCCCGGACCCGGTCGGCCCAGGGGGCGCCGTGTCCGGTTGTGCCGCCGGTCAGCGGCGCGTTGATGGACCCAGGCGCCGGTGTCCTGCCGCTCGCCACGGCACCCTGACCGGATCGTTGTGTATCTCACGAAACAGTCGGTCCCGAAAGCGTGGTGTCGCCGGTGCGGCGGACATCAGGCGTCGGTGCCGGGGCCCTCGGGATCCCAGGGGGCGGCGGAGGGCGCCCGGTCCTGCTGTGGGGCGGCGGTCAGATCGACCTCCAGAAGGGCCCTGAGATAGTTGTGGTCGCGGGTCCATCGCGTGAGAACCTTGCGGCAGGCCTCGACGGTCATGCGTTCGTACAGGCCCATGACCGCGTGGTGTTCGTCGCGCAGGACGGCGGGCGGCACCGGGCGTGCCTTGCGCGAGAACAGGAAAATCACCGAGAAATCCTCGCGGGCGAAGTTCATCGCCTTGCAGGCGATGGCCAGCCCTTCGCCGCCGGGTTCGAACAGCATGCGCCGGACCAGGATCTCGCGCATCCCGGAGGCGTGGGCGAACAGGGTGACGAACAGCGACACCTCGCCGTTCTGCAAGGCAGAGATCATCAGGTCGGCGTCGTTGCGCCCCGCCGCGCTGAGCTCTTCGGCCAGGCGCTCCGCGGCGGTGCGCCGGGCGGCGGTGGTGCCGTGGACGGTGTCCTCCCCGACTTCGCGGGCGGCTTCCTCCATGAGGGTGTCGACCTCGTTCGGATCCAGGGCGAAGCGGTCCACGATGGCCTTGCGCAGGGCCGCCGACACCCAGAAAATCATGCGCTTGGCGAGGTCCGCCGGCAACTCGTCGCGCGACAGGATCGGTTCGCGGTAACCGTCGATCCGCTGGGACTGCTCGACCAGATAGCCCAAGGTGGCGCGGGAAATACGGGCGTCGGGATTTTTCAGAAGCTCGGTGATGACGGTTTCGTTTCCGGTGCCGACCAGTTCGTCGGACACCGTCTCGCTGACCTCGAAGCGCACTGCCACGGCAAGCTGGTGCTCCAGGGTGCGGTTGCGGATGACCTCGACCAGATCGGCATCCCGCAGCACCGGGCTTTGGCTGAGCACCGGGTAGGCCACATCGATTTCATCGTTGGCCAGGAAGGTCAGAAGATCGCGGGGCACGTCCGGGCGACTGGCGAATTCGGCCGCAATGCGCCGACGCACGCCGATCTCGATTTCCTTCAGCACCCGGCGCAGGATGTCCGCCATCAGGGCGAATTCGCGATCGTTCAGGCTGTCGGCGTCCTGCGCGAACAACGCCGCGATGGTTTCCGCAAGCGCTGTTCGTGACGCAACCGTTTTTTGGCGGGCCAATGCGAGCAGGTACGGGGCATCTATCGGCCCGGCGTGTGGTGTCTCGTCGGACGGCACCATGGCTCCACATCGATCATGATGACAGCGCGCTCTGTCCGCATCGCGGCTATACGCAGCCAACAGGAGTACGCTTTACATTCGATGGGATTATGCCGAAAGACATACCGTATTGTATACTAAATTCTTAACGCGCTCACTCATCGCCCTCAAAACAATGTTCTTTAAGATATTTGTGATTGAGCTGCTGTCCGCGCGTAAGAGGCGGAATGTCTTGACCCTTCCTGCGGTGGCCGTTAAACGATCCGCCATCGTGGTGATTTGGCGACCAGCTTGCGGCCACGGAAAACAAACGGCTAAGCGGTTGGTGCCTTCGGACAAGGCCCCGGCCCGAAACGGTCGGGGCTTTTTGTTTGCCGAACACCGCCGCCGGACACAGGAGACAGAATCCCATGGGTTCCCCCGAAACCCCCACCCCGACCCCCACTCCGTCCGCCGACTGGCACCCGCGCACGACCATGGTGCGCGGCGGTCTGGCGCGCAGCGAAAACATGGAGACGGCGGAAGCCCTCTATCTCAGCTCCGGGTTCGTCTACCCGGACGCGGACGCGGCGCGGCGCGCCTTCGACGGCACCGACACGCGGTTCGTCTATTCCCGCTTCCGCAACCCGACCAACAGCGTGTTCGAGGAGCGCTTGGCCCAGTTGGAAGGGGCCGCGGTGTGCCGGGCGACGACCAGCGGCATGGCCGCCATGACCGCCGCGCTGGTGTGCCGCGTGGGCGTGGGCGACCGCGTGGTGGCGTCGCGCTCGCTGTTCGTGTCGTGCCACTGGGTGCTGACCGAACTGCTGCCGCGCTTTGGCGTGACCGTTGAACTGGTCCCCGGCACCGACCTGGATGCGTGGCGCGCGGCGCTGTCGCGCCCGGCGACCTGCGTGTTCCTGGAAAGCCCGTCCAATCCCGGGCTGGAGATCATCGACATTCCGGCGGTCAGCGCCCTGGCGCACGCGGCCGGCGCGGTGGTGATCGTGGACAACGCCTTTGCGACCCCCGTCCTGCAACAGCCGCTGCGGCTGGGGGCCGATGTCGTCATCCATTCGGCCACCAAGTACATCGATGGGCAGGGCCGCTGCCTGGGCGGCGCCATCCTGACCAACGATGCGGCCTATGACGAAGAGTACCTGTTGCCGTACCTGCGCAACACGGGCCCGTGTCTGAGTCCGTTCAACGCATGGGTCATGGCCAAGGGGCTGGAGACGCTCGATCTGCGGGTGCGGGCGCATGGGGAGTCCGCGCTGGCCCTGGCGCGGGCCCTGGAGGGACGCACGGGCGTGCGGTCGATCCGCTACCCCGGGCTGGAAAGCCATCCGCAGCACGCCCTCGCCATGACGCAGATGAACGGCGGCGGCGGGGCCATGCTCGCCCTTGAGGTGGAGGGGGGCCAGGAGGGCGCGTTCCGCTTCCTGGATGCGCTGCGGCTGATCGACATCTCCAACAACCTCGGCGACGCCAAGTCCCTGGCCTGCCACCCGGCCACCACGACGCATCAGCGCCTTTCGGATGAGGAATGCGCCATTCAGGGCATCCAGCCGGGCCTTGTGCGGGTGTCGGTCGGCCTGGAGGACACCCGGGACCTGATCGCCGACGTCGAGCAGGCGCTGGCGGCGGTGTAGAGCGTCGCGCGGCCCGCCCCGTTCCGCTCTTAGTTTAGGCTCATGGCGTCGCGGACGAGCGCCACGAACCGGGCGCGGTGGCCGTTGGGGTCGTCGCCCAGCGCGCCGCTCGCCAGCTCGGCCACGTCGCCCAGGCCATAGTCGCCGATGGCGGTGTTGTCCTGGAGGATCTGGGCGAAGCCGGCGACGGCCACCGCGAATCGCGCGTCGTCCGATTGCTGCGCCAGAGGGGCGCGGTCGTCGTCCGTCACCGGCCGCTCCATGAGGCGGGAGGCTGTCTCGCCCGGCGCCTTCCAGCGGATGCGGAGGTGGGCGATCTCCGCGTCGCGCCCGCCGGCCGGGGCCACCGCCGCGTCGTTGCCGTAGCGTCGCTCCGGCAGGCGCAGCCCGGCGGACCCGGGGGCGGCGATCTCGTAGATCGCGGTGACGGTATGGCCGTCGCCGATCTCGCCCGCGTCCACGGCGTCGTTGGCGAAGTCTTCTTCCCGAAGAATGCGGGTCTCGTAGCCGACCAGGCGGTGTTCCGCCACGCGGGCCGGATTGAACTCGACCTGGACCTTCACGTCGTCGGCAATGGGCTGAAGCTGCGCGGCCAACTTCTCCACCAGCACGCGGCGGCCTTCCTCCAGGGAATCCAGATAAGCGGCCATGCCGTTGCCGGCCTGCGCCAGCCGCTGCATGGTCTGGTCGTTGTAGTTGCCGCGCCCGACACCCAGGATGCTGAGATAGATACCGGTCTCGCGCTTGCGGGCGACGTAGTCCTCAAGGCGGCCGTCCTCGACCACGCCCAGATTGAAATCCCCGTCCGTGGCCAGGATGATGCGGTTGATCGCGCCGCGCCGGAAGTTCTGCTCCGCCCGGTCGTAGGCGGTGGCGATGCCCTTCGACCCCGCCGTGCCGCCGCCGGAGGTCAGCCGGCCGAGCGCCGTGCAGATCGTGTCCTTGTCACTCGCCGGGGTCGGTTCCAGCACCACCTGATCCGCGCCGGCGTAGGTCACCAGCGTGATAAAGTCGTCGCCGTCGAGCTGATCGACCAGCAGCGCCATGGACTGCTTCACCAGACCCAGCCGGTTCGGGCCGTGCATGGAGCCGGAGACGTCCGCCAGCAGGACGATGTTCGCGGGCCGGGGCACGCTGCGCTCCGGCGACCAACCCCGGATGCCGATCACCATCACCTCGCGGCCGGCGCCCCAGGGCGACGGCATGACGCTGACCGACGGCGCGAACGGCTCGGCCGCCGTGGCGGGGCGGGGATAGGCGTAGTCGAAGTAATTCACCATCTCCTCGACCCGCACGGCGTTCGACGGCGGAAGATCGCCGTCCCGGATGAAGCGGCGCACGACGCCCATGGAGGCGGTGTCGACGTCGGCCGCGAAGGTCGAGACGGGCTGATCCGCCACCCGCGTGACGCCGTGCAGCGGGACCTCTTGGAACCGGTCGTGCTCGACGTCCGGCCCAGTGGGACTCTGGGTGGGAGCCAGGGCGCGGGAGGGGGCGGGCACGGGTGCGATGGACGGGGCGGCTTCGGACTGCGGCGCGCGCTTCAGGGCCATGTCGAAGGCCTGGCCGGCGGATGTCCCGGGGCGCAGGTTTTGGGTGGCGCCGCCGAGCCCGCGCACGCCGACGGTCTCGTCCGCCGTTGCGCGGTCCAGGCGCTCCACGATCGCCAGACAGGTTTCCCCCGTCGCGGCCGCGTGGGCCGGCGATCCCAGCATGGTCATGCCAGCCATCAAAGTCCCCATCAGGCCCAGCGCCGCACCGGTGGCGTGGCGGATCCCGTCACCCTGTCGCATGCTGTGTTCTCCCCATGTCGCCCGGTCGGGCGGCGTCCCCGGCGTCGTGCCAGGGGCGCCACCGCTCCACCCCGATTGCACGGGACAAAGGTGCCCATAAGATGGCGGCACGGGTGTGCGGGCCGGCGCGCGCGGCGACGGTTTCGCGGTGGCGCGGAATGGTCTAATCAGACCGGACTCCGACGTCGCGCAGGGAGCCCTCGGATCATGTACAGCGCCATCACCCATGGGATTCGGGTCACGGTCGAGCCGATCTTTCTGGAGGACCAGTCCGAACCGGACGCGGCTCATTTCGTCTGGGCCTACCAAGTGACGATCCACAACGAAAGCGACGAGGCGGTGCAATTGATGCGGCGCCACTGGATCATCACCGACGCGAACGGGGCGGTGCAGGAGGTTGAGGGGCCGGGCGTGATCGGCGTGCAGCCGGTGCTGGAGCCGGGTGAGGTGTTCGAATACACCAGCGGCTGCCCGCTCAGCACCGCGTCGGGGTTCATGCACGGGACCTATGCCATGCGGCGGTCGGAGTCCGGCGACATGGTCGATGTGCGTGTGCCGGCGTTTTCCCTCGACAGCCCGCACGGTGGGCACAGCATCCACTGAGCGACCATCACGGAGAACTGGGCGCCGCGCTCAGGCCCGCGCCAGATACTCCGGGCGATAGCGCAGGGAACGGCGGACCGTCCGTCCCTCCGTGTCCAGCAGGTCCATTTCCACCGCCGGATCGGCCCGCATGGCGTCGCGCGAGGCCAGATGGAGCACGCCCACCGGCCGGTGCGGGATTTCGGCCTCGACGAAGCCCCCGGTCTCGGCGCTGACGCGCGGCACGTCCAGGTAATTGCAGGCGTGCGGCATGATCGCGACCGGTAGGCCGTCCAGGTGGACCGCCATCACGATGGCCATCTGATTGGACCCGAAGATCCGGCCCTTGCGGACCAACCGGCTCATGTTGGCCTGGATCACCGGCCAGTGCGGCGCGTCCCCGGCCAGGGCGAACACCCCGTTGTTGAACGGGCGCACGGTCGCCAGCCGGCGGAGGGTGTCGGCGGGCAGGCCGGCGCGGCGGGCGTGCTTCATGCAGTAGGTGCGGCCGAGCGCCCAGCCGCCCACGAATGTGCGCACGTCGAGCCCGATGGAGGACGTCGGCGTGTCGTCGTAGCCCACCGCCAGCCCGGACCGCGCCACCCCGGTCAGCAACCAGTCGATGGCGGCCGGATCGCACACCCAGGCGTCGGCGTCGATCCAGATATAGACGTCGTAGCCGGGGAAATAGTCGCGCGTATAGAGCTTGTTGACCCGGGCCATGAGCCAGTGCCGGTCCCCCGCGCGGCGGCCGGCGGCGTCGATGTTCCAGGCGCCATCGGCGACGTTCTGGGCCATCGGGCGCAGCCGCTCCAGCACGGCCGGGCTCATGCCGGTGGAGATCAGCGACAGGTCGATACCGTCCAGCGCCCGATGCGCCCGTACCGAGGCGAACAGGTCCTCCACCAACGGGGCATAGCCGTCGTCGGCGCCGGTGACGATCGTAACGCGGGGAGAGGCGGGCATGGAATGAGGGTCCGGTTTGGGTGGGGCGGTCGCGGCACCGTAGTCGCCCGACCGCCGCCCGCCAAGGGGCTCCTTGGGCGTCCGCTGCCCCGGTGCCCGCTTCCCCGGTGCCCGTCAGCCGAACGCCACGCCCGGCTTCACGCCCATCGCCTTGAGGATCAGCGCCAGCGGGCAGAACCCGGTGAACGCGGCTTGCAGCATGTTGGCGCCGACGAAGGCCGTGATCCACAGCACCCAGGTCTGGGCGGTGAACAGGGCGATCAGCACGGTCGCGAGAACGACGGTGCCGGCGAACGCGAGAACAAAGCGGTCGATGGACATGGGGTGTCTCCTCAGTCGGGGGGGCGGGCCGGGGCCGGCGCGGTGGGTTCGGGGGATGGGTCCGGCCTGGGAGGTGCGCTGGCCGGGCAGTACAGGTGCGCCAGGGTTTCGATGATGGCCAGGACCTCCGGGCTGGCGATCCGGTAGTGGATGTGCTGCCCCACCCGGCGGGTCGCGACCAGACCGTCGCGCCGCAACCGGGCGAGGTGCTGCGACAGGGCGGACTGGCTCAGGCCGGCCTTGGCCCCCAGGTCGCCGACGGTGCGTTCGCCCGCCACCAGCGCGCACAGCAACATCAGCCGCCGATCGTTGCCGAGCGCCTTGAGCAGCGCGGCGGCGCGCGCGCTGTGGTCGTGCAGGTCTGTCATATTCATGTTGAATAAATTAGCAACATCTAATATGTAGTCAACGGTTTTCGGACTCCACGCCCACGTCCTGCTCCGGAAGGTGATCCGCCCCATGCCGAGACTCGTGTTTCCCTTCAGATGCGCCGGTCGCCTCGCGTGGCTGGTCTTGCTGGTCCTCGGCGGGCCGCTTGCCGCCGCCCAGGCCGAGCCGTTCACGGTTCAACTCCGAACCCTCGACGACCGCAAGGCCGTGTTCGCGACCGTGGAAAGCGTGGATGTGCTGGCCGCGCGGGCGCGACTCGGCGGCACGGTGCGCCATCTTGTGGTGGACGAGGGCGACGCGGTGACCGCCGGCGCGCGGCTGGCGCTGGTGGTCGACGACAAGCTGGCGCCCCGAATCCAGGCGCTGGAGTCGCAGCTCGACGGGCAGCAGGCGACGGTCGATCAGGCCCGCACGGACCTGCGCCGGGCGGAGCAACTCAGGGCCCAGGGCGCCGCGCCGCAAAGCCGCCTGGACGCGGCCCGCACGGCCCTGGAGGTGGCGGAACGCCAGCGCGACTCCCTGCGCTCGGACCTGGACGTGCTGCGCCAGCAGGTGACGGAGGGCGAGGTTCTGGCCCCGGTCTCCGGCCGCGTGCTGGAGGTGACGGTGTCCGAGGGCAGCGTGGTGTTGCCGGGCGAGGCCATCGCCCGCGTCGCCACGGAACACTACGTCTTGCGGCTGCGCTTGCCGGAGCGGCACGCGCGCTTCATCCAGACCGGCGACACCGTCCGGGTCGGGCCGCGCGGGCTGGACCCGGAGAGCGGGGACACGGGCGCGCGCTGGCGCGATGGCACCATCGTGAAGGTCTATCCCGAGTTGGAGGCCGGGCGCGTCCTTGCCGACGTGGCGGTGGAGGGCCTCGGCGGTTATTTCGTCGGGGAGCGCGCGCTGGTGGACATCGTGACCGGCCACCGGTCGGCCTTCGTGGTGCCGCCGCGCTATGTGCGCTCCCACCACGGCGTCACCATGGCCCGGCTGGACGGCGGCGCCTGGGTCGTGGTGCAGGTGGGCGCGCCGGTCCCGGGCGGAGTCGAGGTGCTGTCCGGTTTGCGTCCGGGTGACACGCTGGTTCCGCCCGACGATGGTCCCGGTAAGGCGGAGGCGCGTCCATGAGACTCGGCCTGTCCGGTTCGCTGACCAAGGCGTTCATCGGCTCGCCGCTCACGCCGCTGCTGTTGCTGGCCGCCCTGGTGGTGGGCCTGCTGGCGCTGGTGGCGGTCCCGCGCGAGGAGGAGCCGCAAATCTCCGTCCCCATGGTGGACATCATGGTGCAGGCCAACGGCCTGAAGGCCGTGGACGCCGCCGAACTGGTGACCAAGCCGCTGGAGGACATCGTCAAGGGCATCGACGACGTCGAGCATGTCTACAGCCAGACCGTGGACGATGGGGTCACCGTGACCGCGCGCTTCGTGGTCGGCACCGACGAGGACGTCGCCATGCTGCGCGTCCACGAGACCATCCGCGCCAATCTGAACCGCATTCCGCTGGGGATTCCGGAACCGTTGATCGTCGGGCGCGGCATCAACGACGTGCCCATCGTGGTCCTGACCCTGTCGCCCGAGCCCGAGGTCGCGGAGCGCTGGACCGACGCCGGCCTGCACGCCGTCGCCGAGGAGCTTCTGATGGAGCTCATCAAGGTGGACGACGTCGGGCTGACCTTCCTGGTCGGTGGGCGCGCGGACCAGATCCGCGTCGAGCCCGATCCGGAGCGGCTGTCCCTGTACGGGATTCCCCTGAACCGGCTGGTCGAGAAGCTGGAGAACGCCAACCGCTCCATTCGGTTGGGGCGGCTGCGCGACGCCGGCACCGGTCTGCCCGTGGTGGCGGGGCAGACGTTGCAGGGGGTGGCGGACATCGGCGACCTGCTGCTGACCACGCACGACGGCCGTCCGGTCTATGTGAAGGACGTGGCCCATGTGGTCGTCGGCACCGCGCCGGAGGAACACCGCGTCTGGCGGGTCGAACCGGCGGCGGAGGACAGCCGTGACAGCATTGCCATGGCCCCGGCCGTCTCCATCGCCCTGGCCAAGCGCAAGGGCGCCAACGCCGTGGTGGTCGCGGACACGATCCTCGACCGACTGGAGGGCCTGAAGGGCCGCGTGATTCCCGACGGCGTGCGGGTGGAGGTGACGCGGAACTACGGCGAGACGGCGCTGGAGAAGTCCAACGAACTGCTGTTCCATCTGGGGCTCGCCACCCTGTCCATCGTGGCCCTCATCACCCTGGCCATCGGCTGGCGGGAGGGGCTGGTGGTGGCCATGGTGGTGCCCACGACCATCCTTCTCACGCTCTTCGCGGCCTGGATGATGGGCTACACCATCAACCGGGTGAGCCTGTTCGCGCTCATCTTCTCCATCGGCATCCTGGTCGACGACGCCATCGTGGTGGTGGAGAACATCGCGCGCCATTGGGCCATGAAGGACGACCGCTCCGTGGTGCAAAAGGCGATCGAGGGCGTGGCCGAGGTCGGCAACCCCACCATCATCGCCACCTTGACCATCGTGGCGGCGCTGCTGCCGATGATGTTCGTGTCCGGGTTGATGGGGCCCTACATGAGCCCGATCCCGGCCAACGCTTCGGCGGCGATGATCTTCTCGTTCTTCGTGGCGGTGGTCCTGACGCCCTGGCTGCTGCTGAAGGTCGCCGGCCGGCGGGCCGAACGGATGGCGGGGGAGGGTGGGCACGAGGACGAGGGGCGCCTGGGCCGCCTCTACCGCCGCATCGCCGGCCCGGTGCTGAAGACGCGGGCGCGGGCGTGGCTGTTCCTGATCGGGGTGGGGGTGGCGACCGTCGTGGCCTGCCTGCCGTTCTACACCCAGGACGTCACCGTCAAGCTGCTGCCGTTCGACAACAAGAGCGAGCTTCAGGTGGTGCTGACCCTGCCCGAGGACGCCACGCTTGAGCAGACCGAGCGCACCCTGATGGACGCGGCCCGGCGGCTGGCCGATGTGCCGGAGCTGACCTCGATGCAGCTTCACGCTGGCACGGCGGCGCCGTTCAACTTCAACGGGCTGGTGCGGCATGCCTATCTGCGGGATGCGCCCTACATGGGCGATCTGCAACTGAACCTGACGCCGAAGCATGACCGGGACCGGCCCAGCCATGCCATCGCGCTGGAGGTGCGCGCCCGGCTGGCGGACATGGATGTGCCCGAGGGGACGGCCCTGTCGGTGGTGGAGGTGCCGCCCGGTCCGCCCGTGTTGGCGACCCTGCTGGCGGAGATCTATGGACCGGACGCGGAGACCCGGCGCGCGGTGGCCGAGGAGGTCAAGCGCATCTTCCGCGCCGTCGATTTTATCGTCGACGTGGACGACTCCTGGGGCGATCCGGCGGAGCGCATCCGCTTCGCGCTCGACCAGCAGGCGCTGGAATACCACGGTGTGGAGGAAGAGGCCGTGCACGACACCCTGGCGGCGTTGCTGGGAGGGGTGAGCGTCGGCTACTCCCATCGCGGCCATGGGGTCGATCCGGTCGAGATCGCCGTGCGCCTGCCCAAGTCCCGCCTGAGCCCCGGCGAATACCTGCTGTCCACGCCTGTGCCCGGCGCGCAGGGCTATGTGGAACTGGGCGACGTGGTCCGGGTGACGCGGGAGCCGGCCTCCCACACCCTGTTCCGCCGCGACGGTCATTTCGCCGAGATGGTGCAGGCGGACCTTGCCGGCCGGTTCGAGGCCCCGATCTACGGCATGCTGGCGGTTCAGGACCGCATCGCGGCCACGGACTGGGACGCGCTCGGCCTGCCCAAACCCGCCATCCGTCTGCACGGCCAGCCGGAGGACGAAAGCGGCCCCACGCTGCTGTGGGACGGCGAGTGGGAGATCACCTACGTCACCTTCCGCGACATGGGCGCGGCCTTCGGCGTGGCGATCCTGGGCATCTATCTGCTGGTCGTGGCGCAGTTCGGCTCGTTCAAGGCGCCGCTGGTGATCCTGACCCCGGTGCCCCTGACGCTGATCGGCATCGTGTTCGGCCACTGGCTGTTCGGCGCGCCGTTCACCGCCACCTCGATGATCGGGTTCATCGCCCTGGCCGGGATCATCGTGCGCAACTCCATCCTTCTGGTGGACTTCATCAAGCACAGTCAGCCCTCGTCGCCCGGCCTGCGCGACGCCCTGCTGACGGCCGGGGCGATCCGGTTCAAGCCGATCCTGCTGACCGCGTTGGCGGCCATGATCGGCGGTGCCTTCATCCTGGCGGATCCGATCTTCCAGGGGCTGGCGCTGTCGCTGGTGTTCGGGCTGGCGTCCTCGACGGCGCTGACCCTGCTGGTGATTCCGGCGATCTACATCGCGCTGCGCGACGACGGCGTGCCCGCGACGTAGGCGGTCTGGGGGCGGCGGCCCGGCGGCGGGTCGCGGGTTGCGTTTGCGTCCGGACGCGGAACCCGGAACCCTTGGGTGTCTCATTCCGTGCCTTGGAGAGACACCCGCATGAGCCGCGATCGCCGCACCCGTCATGTGCCCCGCCCCCTGGCGGAGCGCCGCACCGAGCCCTTTGAGTCCGCCGAGGCCGCGTGGTTCTGGTTCCAGCGCGCCCGCCTGACCCGGGCGGAGGGCGCGCGCCTCCCCGCCGATCCGCTGGCCGCCGCGCGCCCGTGCGATCCCGACGACATCGGCCGCGCGGTGCGGGCGTTGGCGCTGGCCGGCGTGCTGCGGTCGGACCATCTGCGGGTGCTCAACCGGCATGGCCGCCGCCTGATGCCGCCGGACGGTCGGGTGCCGGAGGAGGCGGGCGATGCGGCGCTGTGGGCCGAGGCGCTGGACCGTCTCGCCACGCCGCTGCGGCGGAAGGGCATCGTACGACGAGGGTATGGGGCGTGATCCGGCCGGGGGAGGGCGCGGAGCCGCCGCCCGGCCCCGCCCTGGTCGTGTTCACGGACGGCGGAGCAATCTGGTGGCTTCGGTTGCTGCGGCCGGGGTTCCGGCATGTGTTCATCGCGGTGCGGCGGCCGGGACACTGGGTGATCGTGGACCCTCTCGCCCACCGGATGCGCGTGGATCTGGTGCCGACGGCGGACGCGGCCGATCTGGCCGCGTGGTATCGCGCCCAGGGGCTGACGGTGGTGGCGACCGAAACCCGGGCGCCGCCCCGGAAAGAAGCCCCCTGGGCACCGCTGACCTGCGTCGAGGTGGTGAAGCGCCTGCTGGGCCTGCACGCGCGTTGGGTCTGGACGCCCTATGCGTTGTACCGGGCGCTTGGGGGGGAAAGCGGGGGCACCCGGTAGACCAGAACCACGCCGCCGAACCCGTCGCCGATGGGAACACGGGCCTCCGGGGTCCAGTCGCCAAGCCCGAAGCTGTTGGAGACCACCACGGCGCCCGGCGGAGCCTCCCGCCGCATGCGGATGGCGAGTCGGGTCATGGCCTCCCGGTGCAGGTAGCACACGATGAGACCGGCGCGCGCGACGTCCACCTGGTGCAGGTCGGCGCGCCGGACCGTGAGGTTTTTCCGTCGGCTCGCCCAGGCCCGCAGGCGGGCGACCGCCCAGGGGATCGGCGACAGCTCAACGCCCACCACCGGCCGGTCCGGATAGCGGGCCGCCAGGGCAAGCGCCAAACCGCCCCAGCCGCACCCCAGTTCCAGGATCGCGCCCTCCACCTGCGCCGGAAGGGCGGCCATCACGGCGTGGCGCGCGCGGGGGGAGGACGGCCAGGGCGGGGCGCCCAGGCGCAGGGTGTACAGAACGACGAGGCTGGCCCCGGCTGCCACGACCGCCGCCGCCAGCAACGCCAGGGTGCCCGGTTCCGGCGACGGTGCCACGGAAGCTTATCCCGGGGCCGTGCCGGCCCAGCGGTCGAGTTCCGCCAGGATGTCGGCGTCCAGCGCCATGGCGTCGACGTGCAGGGCGTCCTCCATCGACACGGCGCGTCCCTCCACAACCAGGTCGGTCGCGAACGGCGTCGCGAGCAGCGCCATGAGTTCGTCGATATCCTCGGCGGCGCTGGCCGGTAGCAGCGCGGCGAACGTCTCGTCCCCGAACCAGGTCAGAGTGCTGCCAACGGGCAAGGCACCGGCGATGCGCCCGGTGGCCTCGGCGAACAGGGCCTCGCCGCCCTGGACTCCGAGATGCTCTGCGATGCCCGCCAGTCCATCGAGCCGGACGAGCGCGAGCAGGGGCACCTCGCCTTGGGCCAGGGCTGCGCGGGCCGCTTCGACCAAGGCCGGGGCCGGCGTCAGATGCGCGAGCGCAGCGACCGGATCCGTGCCGAATGGACCGGGCGCGTCCGGTGTGGTCGGTCGGATGTCGGGCTCGGCAAAGGTCTCGGGGTCGGCGAAGGTCTTGCGTTCAGAAACGGTTTTGGGTTCACCCAGCGTGTCGGGTTCGACGAAGGCTTCAGGGTCCGCGAACGTTTCCGGTTCCACGAAGACCGCGGCCGGCTGGGTGGGCTCAGCCGGGGCTTCGGGCTCGGCCACAGGCTCCGCGTCGGGCGCCCCAGACGCCGGTGCCGACGGGGGGGGCGATGCCGGTTCGGACGGCGGCGCGGCCTCGGTCCGCGTCTCAGGGGCCGGCGCGGGCTCCGGTTCAGGCGCCGAGGGTGCCGCGGCTTGGGGCTCCTTGGACACAGCGTCGCGCGGCGCCGGCTGGCTGACCGCGACCAGGGCAGCCGGAGCCAGGGCGACGGCCACCAGGGACACCACCATGGCCGGCGCCGTCGTCCAGGTGACCAGCACCGCGGCGATCAGCCCGATCAGGCGGACCGCCTGCGTCAGCGTCTCCGATCCCCGGCCATCCCGGCTCAGGGTCAGCAGCACCGCTTGCCCGGCGATGACGCCCAGCGCCAGCGGGTTCCAGGCCACCAGCGGCAGCGCCAGCGCGAGCAGCAGCGCCAACGCGCCGAGTCGGGGCGCGCCGACCCGGACCGCGCCGTACTGCCCCAGCGCCACCGCCAGCGTCAGCGCGCCGATCCCGGCCAGCCCCGGGGGCGTCCAGAGCGCGATGGGCGGGGGCGACACCACGCGGTCTAGCGGAGCCGGCAGTAGGGCCAGAAGGCCGCCGGCATGTGCGCCCGTCAGCACGGCGATGGCCGTGCCCAACAGGTCCATCAGCACCAGCCCCGCCAGCAGAACGACGAGCGGCAGCATGGCACGCGAGATGGCGCGCTCGATCTTGAGCGCCCTGTTCATGCTCCGGGTCGGCATACGGCGCCCCTCCCCGCACGGGTGGAAAGCTCTGGTGCCGACATGGCAAACACCCCCATACTCTCGGTCGTGATCGGATCCCATTGTCCGGAAGGCGCGCGCAGGTATTGGGCCGCGCCAGCCTTCACCCCCGGGTCATACCGCATCGCCCGGTTTGGGGGGAGCCCCCCAAGCGGTGGGGGCGATGCCGCCGCTCCGATCGGGAGGCGCGCCCGTGCCGTCCACACACAGACTGGCCACACACAGACTCGCCACATACAGACTGGCCCGTTTTGTCCTTGGCGCGCAGGCGGAGGATCGCCTTCCCGACCGCGTCCGGGCTTCCGTCGATGCCCAGCAGCGGCAAAGCGAGCTTCTGGTCGGCTGGGTCCAGCTCAGCGTGGTCGTCCTGTTCGGCACGCTCTATCTGGTCGCGCCCAAGACGTCGGGCGGCACGGACTTCATGCCGGTGCCCTATGCGTTGGGCGGGTACTTGGCGTTCACGCTGCTGCGCCTTTGGCTGGCGCACCGGGGTCGGCTGGGGCCGGTGCTTCTGTTCGTCTCCGTCATCGTGGACATGGGTTTGTTGATGGGCCTGATTTGGTCCTTCCATGTCCAATACGAGCAGTCGGCGCCGTTTTACCTGAAGGCGCCGACGCTGCTGTACGTGTTCATCTTCATCGCGCTGCGCGCCCTGCGGTTCCAGGCCCTGTACGTGGTCGCGGCGGGTCTCGCTGCGGCAGCCGGCTGGGCGGCCCTGCTGGCCTACGCGGTGGTGACCGAGCTGAACATGGGCATGCCCATGATCACCCGGGACTACGTGGCGTACATGACCTCGAACACCATCCTGGTCGGGGCGGAGGTGGACAAGATCGTCTCCATCCTGACCGTCACGGCGATTCTGGCGATCGCGCTGGTGCGCGGTCGGCGGCTGCTGGAGCGGGCGGTGTCCGACAGCCTGACCGCCACCGAGATGTCCCGGTTCGTGGCGCCGGAGGTGGCGCGGCGCATCAGCCAATCCGGCGAGGTTCTGCGTGCCGGCGATGGTGAGGTGCATGAGGGCACGGTGCTGTTCACCGACATTGAGGGCTTCACGACGCTGAGCGAGCAGGTCGATCCCCGCACCTTGATGACCATCCTCAGCGACTACTTCGGCGCGGTGAATGCGGTCGCGGAGGCCAACGGCGGCGTCATCGTCCAGTTCAACGGCGATGCCCTGCTGATCCACTTCGGCGGCGGAGACGGCTCGGACCACGCCCGCCGCGCCGTGGCCACCGCGCGCGCCATCGTGGACGATCTGAGCGACCGGCCCTTCGGCCCGCTGGGGCACCGCTTGCGCACCCGCTGCGGCCTGAACACGGGACCCGTCATCCTGGGCGCGGTCGGGGCCGCCAACCGGCTGATCTTCACCGCGCACGGCGACGCGGTGAATCTGGCCGCCCGGCTGGAACAGCTCAACAAGGAGTACGGCACGGCGATCCTGATGAGCGAGGCCACCGCGATGGCGGCCGGTGTCTGTCGTGAGGTCGCGCCGGCCGGCGACATCGTGGTGCGCGGCCGCCAGACCCCGACGCGGGTGTTCGCGCTGCCGGCGCAGGAGGGCTGACGGCGCGGGCGAGGACCGCTCGCGTTGCGGATTGTCATCGCGCGGTCGCAACCGGGTTCGGTACGGATCCGGTCGAAGCATCCACGCTCTTGGGAGGTTGTCTCATGCGTTCCCCGCGTTCTTCACGTTCCCTCGCGGCCTGGACGGTCGCGGCCCTGGTCCTTCTGGTCGCTCTCACCGTCGGGCCGGGCGCCGCGCGCGCTGCCGAGGACGGTCTGGTCCGCCTCAAAAGTCCGTATTCGGTCGACGAGACCATCGCGCGCTTGAAAACGGCCGTGGAGGCCAAGGGCGTCACGGTCTTCGCCGACATTCCCCACACGGCCAACGCGGCGGCGCTGGATCTGGAGATGCCGCCGTCGCACCTGCTGATCTTCGGCAGCCCCCGGATCGGCGCGCCCCTCATGACGGCGGCGCCGCCAATTGGGATCGATCTGCCGATCAAGGCGCTGGCCTGGCAGGACGCGGACGGGCAGGTCTGGCTGGGCTACAACGATCCGGCCTACCTGGCCGATCGCCACGGCCTCGATCCGTCTCTGCCGCCGTTCCAGGGCATGGCCAAGGCCCTGATCGGCTTCACGGCGCACGCCGTCGCGACAGAATAACGGGCGCCGAGTCGGCGACCAAGGGATGGGCACCGGGCGCGCGGTGCTCAAAAAACTCTCCGTTATTGCCAGGGCGCGGGTCTCGGGGCTATGACTTGGGCAGGAAGGAGCGGTGGTGCTCCCTCCGGCTCGAGAACGTGCCGCCCGGGGGGGCTCACCGTGTCATCTGTGTCCATCGCTAAAACCTCGCGGGAGTCGGTTCCCGCGAATGTCGGCGGCGATGCCGTGCTGGCGGTCGAGGACATCCACAAACGCTTCGGAGAGACCGAGGTCCTGCGCGGGATCTCCTTGACCGCGCAAACCGGGGACGTGATCGCCATTCTGGGGTCGAGTGGCTCCGGCAAAAGCACGTTCCTGCGCTGTCTGAACTTTCTGGAATCACCCTCCGCCGGCCGCATTCACCTGCACGGCGAGGAAATCCGCACTCGGCCGGACCGCGAGGGATCGTTGCGGCCCGCCAGTCATGGTCAGTTGACGCGGCTGCGGGCGCGGGTCGGCATGGTGTTCCAGCAGTTCAACCTGTGGCCCCATATGACCGTGCTGGCGAACCTGATCGAGGCGCCCCGCCGCGTGCACGGCATGGGCAAGGCCGAGGCCACGGAGAAGGCCGAAGCCCTGCTGGAGAAGGTGGGGCTTGCGGATCGGCGCGACTACTACCCGGCCCACCTGTCCGGTGGTCAGCAGCAGCGCGCGGCCATCGCCCGCACCCTCGCCATGGATCCCGAGGTCATTCTGTTCGACGAGCCGACCTCGGCGCTGGATCCGGAACTGGTGGGCGAGGTGCTGGGGGTCATGGCGTCCCTGGCCGAGGAAGGCCGGACGATGCTGATCGTCACCCACGAGATGGGCTTCGCCCGCGACGTCTCAACCCGGACCCTGTTTCTGCATGAAGGCCGCGTGGAGGAGGAGGGCGCGCCGGAGGCGCTGTTCTCCAATCCCCAGTCGGACCGCCTGCGGAAGTTCCTGTCCCGGCATCTGACCTGATGCCCGCCCGTTCGTCTTCATCGAACGAACCCGCTGAACGAGAGGACACCCCATGACTGGACTGCGTTCCACAACCCTCGCTCTGGCCGTCGCCGCGGCCACCGCCCTGTCCGCCGGTGCCGCCTGGGCGCAGGACACCCTGCGCATCGGCACGGAGGGCGCCTACCCTCCGTTCAATATGGTCGACGAGAACGGAAACCTGCACGGCTTCGACATCGATATCGCCAATGCACTGTGCGCGCAGATGGAGCGGGAGTGCACCTTCGTCATCCAGGACTGGGACGGCATCATCCCGGGCCTTCTGGCCGGCAAGTACGACGCCGTCATCGCCTCGATGTCGGTGACGGAAGAGCGCAAGCAGGCGGTCGATTTCACCGATAAGTACTGGACGAACAAGCTGCAGTTCATCGCGCCGAAGAGCGTCGACTTGGATCTGACGCCCGAGGGCATGGCCGGCACGTCCGTGGGCGCCCAGCGCGCCACCATCTCCGCCCAGTGGGTCGAGGAGAATATGCCGGACGTCGACGTCAAGCTGTACGATACGCAGGAGAATGCGTACCTCGATCTGGGAACCGGCCGGATCGACGCGGTGATCGCCGACAAGCTCGTGAACTACGAGTGGCTGGAGAGCGACGCCGGCGCCGATTTTGAGTTCAAGGGGGAGCCGGTGTACGAGAACGACCTGATCGCCATCGCCCTGCGTAAGGGCAACGAGGATCTGCTCGCCGACTTCAATGCGGCCCTCACGGCGATCCGCGAGAACGGGACGTACGCCGAGATCAACGCCAAGTACTTCCCGTTCGACATTTATTAAGTCCGGCGATGGGGCGCGTCCGGGGCCGGCTCGTCGGGGCCCCGGGCGCGCCCGTCCTGGTCATCCGAGGCGTGGAGGCCCCCCCCACTCGTGCCCGATCTGAGCGGTTTTGAACACCAGTTGCTGCTGGGCTTGTGGATGACCATCCGGCTGGCCCTGACGGCGCTGGCCATCGGTCTTGTGTTGGGGCTGGCCGGTGCCGCCGCCATGGCCGCGCCGGTGGCGCCGTTGCGCTGGTTGGCGCGCGCCTACACCACCATCATCCGGGGTATTCCGGAGCTTCTGGTGGTTTTGCTGATCTATTTCGGCTCGTCCGTCCTGCTGATGAGGCTGGCGAGGCCGCTCGGCTACACCGGGTACATCGAACTCAGCCCCTTCGTCGCCGGGGCCGTCGCGCTGGCGCTGACTTTCGGCGGGTATGCGTCGGAGGTGTTCCGGGGCGCCTTCCAGGCCGTGCCGGTGGGGCAGGCGGAGGCCGCCCAGGCGCTCGGCATGGGCCGGATCGCCATCTTTTTCCGTATCGTGCTGCCGCAGGCGTGGCGTATCGCCCTGCCCGGTCTGGGCAACCTGTTCCTCGTGCTGATGAAGGACACGGCCCTGGTCTCGGTCATCGGCCTCGAGGAAATCATGCGCAAGGCCCAGTTCGCCACCGGGGCCACCAAGGAGCCGTTCACCTTCTACCTCGCGGCGGCGGTGCTGTATCTCGGGCTGACCATCGTGTCGATGAGCCTGCTGGCCTGGATGGAGCGGCGTGCCAACCGCGGCATGCCAAGGGCGCGCGCGTCATGAACATCGATGTGATGATCGCCGCCCTGCCCAAGCTGCTGGAGGGGGCCTGGCTGAGCCTGCAGCTTCTGTTCATCTCCGGCTTTTTCGGGTTGATGATTGCGGTGCCGCTGTCCATCGCCCGGTCGTCGCCCCGCTTGGCCGTGAAAGCGCTGCCTTACGCCTACATCTTCTTCTTCCGGGGCACGCCGCTGCTGGTGCAGCTTTTCCTGGTGTACTATGGCCTGTCGCAGTTCGCCTTCGTGCGCGAAAGCCCGATCCTGTGGCCGGTGCTGAAGGAACCGTACTGGTGCGCCATCATCACCTTCAGTCTGCACACCGGCGGCTATATCGCCGAAATCCTGCGCGGCGCCATCCAGGCGGTTCCGGTGGGCGAAGTGGAAGCGGCGCGGGCGCTGGGCATGCGACGCTCGACCACACTGGCGCGGATCGTGCTGCCGCGCGCCGCGCGGATCGCTTTGCCGGCCTACGGCAACGAGCTGATTCTGATGCTGAAGGGCAGCGCGCTCGCCAGCACGGTCACGCTGCTGGACTTGACCGGCATGGCACGCACCATCATCGCCCGCAACTACATGCCGGTGGAAACCTTCCTGATGGCCGGTGTGATCTACATGACCATCACATTCGTGCTCGTGCGCGGCCTGCGCTTCATCGAGCACCGAACGAGTGCCCACATGCGCGGCCGGCCGACCGGACCGGACACGGCGCCGCCCGAGTCCATCGCCTGACGGCGGGCCGGACGGCGCCTGGGGCGGGGCGCGTCAGGCAGCCCGCCCGCCGAAGTCGAAGCCGGCGTCGTCCACCGCGCCCGCGATCACGGAATCCTCGACGGCGCCAGTCACCGTGACGGTGTTCTTGTCCAGGTCCACGCTCACGCTTTCGACCGACGGCGCGGCCTGGCGGATGGCGGTCTCGACCGAGCGGGCGCAGCCCCCGCAGGTCATGCCGGTGACGGTGTAGGTGGCGGTCATTCTCAGTCTCCCTTGCAGAACCGGACCGCGGAGCGGTCGCTCGCGGGCGCCGGGGCGGACTATCCATCTCTCCGCACATAGGACGGGCCGGGGTGTTTGCGCAACCGTCCCCTGTCCGCTAGGCTAATCCCGACCCGTGGACGGGGTGCTGCCCAGCACCATCGGCGTCCATGTGCGCAGCACCATCGGCGTCCATGTGCGCAGCACCATCGGCGTCCATGTGCGGACAGCCGATGTCCCAACTTACGCGCCACCGGAACAGGGACACTCTCGACATGACCAAGCTGATTGCGGGGGCCGCCGCCCTGGCGGTGTCCTCGTTGGCCGTTCTGGCCGCCGCCGTGCCCGCCCACGCCGAGGATTGCGGCCGCGTGACCATCGCCGAGATGAGCTGGAACTCGGCAGCCACCTTGGCTCACATGGAAAAGATCGTCCTGAGTGAGGGCTACGGCTGCGACGCCGAGCTGGTGCCGGGCGACACCCTGCCGACGATCACGTCCATGACCGAGAAGCGCGAGCCGGACATCGCACCGGAAATCTGGCCCAACGCCCACAAGGCCGTGATCGGCAAGGCGGTCGAGGACGGCGACATCGTGATCGCCACCAAGACCTTGCAGGACGGCGGCCAGGAGGGGTGGTTCGTGCCCTCCTATATGGTCGAGGCGCATCCGGAGTTGGCGACCATCGATGGTCTCCGCGCGCACGCCGACCTGTTTCCGGACCAGGAGGAGCCCGGCAAGGGCCGGTTCTACACCTGTCCGGCCGGCTGGCAGTGCCAGATCGTCAACGCCAACCTGATGACGGCCTACGGTCTGGACGACGCCTTCACGCAGTTCGATCCGGGTTCGGGGCCGGGCCTGGCGGGCGCCATCGCCAAGGCCTATGAGCGGCGCGAGCCGGTGTTCGCGTACTACTTCGGCCCCACGGCCATCCTGGGCAAGTACGACCTCGTCAGGGTCGGCGGTATGGAGCATGACCCCGACACCTGGACGTGCGTCACGAGCCGCGATTGCGCCGATCCGCAGCCGAACATGTATCCGCCCTCCGATGTGCTGACCCTGGCCGTGGCGGCGTTCGCCGACCGCGCGCCCGAGGCCTACGGTTTCGTCTCCAGCGTCTCGATCCCCAATGACGTCCTGAACGCGGTGCTGGCCTGGCAGGAGGACCATCAGGCCACCGGCGAGGGCGCGGCCATGCACTTCCTGAAGACCTATCCCGAGATCTGGACGCCGTGGGTGCCGGCCGAGGTCGCCGACAAGGTCAAGGCGGCGCTGTAGAGCGGCGGCGGGATCCGGCCCACGGGTTTTCTACGGGAGCGTCCGGGATATGGCGGACTTCAACTGGCTGGTCGATGTTCCGGCCATTGATGATGCGCGGCTGCGGGCGCTCAACCGGGCCATCGATGACGCCTATCTGAGCTTCACGCGCAGCTACGGCGCGGCGATCGAGGACGCGTTCCTGCCGCTGCTGCGCCTGATGGTGTGGTTCGAGCAGGTGTTGCTCGGCGCGCCCTGGTGGCTGGTGGTGGCGATCATCGCCGGCCTCGCCTGGGCCGCCAGCCGCAGCCGGGTGCTGGTCGGGCTGGTGGTGGGGTCCTTTGTGTTCATCGCGGTGATGGGCATGTGGGAGGACACCATGCGCACCATGGCGATGATCTCGGTCTGCACCCTGATCGCCGTCGTGTTGGGCATTCCCATCGGCATCCTGATGTCCCGCTCCGACCGGTTGAAGGCCGCCATCGTGCCGGTGCTGGACGTCATGCAGACCATGCCCAGCTTCGTTTACCTGATCCCGGTGGTGATGCTGCTGGGGCTGGGGAAGGTGCCGGGGCTGCTGGCGGTTGTGATCTACGCCATTCCGCCGGTCATCCGCCTGACCGACCTGGGGATCCGGCTGGTGGACGCCGAGGTGCTGGAGGCCACCGATGCCTTCGGCGCCAGCCCGTGGCAACGGCTGTGGGGCGTTCAGGTGCCGCTGGCGCTGCCGAACATCATGGCCGGCATCAATCAGACCATCATGATGGCGCTGTCCATGGTCGTCGTCGCCTCCATGATCGGGGTCAAGGGTCTGGGCCAGCCGGTGCTGCGCGCGGTCACCAATCAATATTTCGCCATGGGGGTGCTGAACGGGCTGGCCGTGGTGCTGCTGGCCATCATCTTCGACCGCCTGACCCAGTCCTACGGCCGCCGCCTGCAAAGGTACCGCGATGAATCCCGTTGAGGCGCCGGAGGGCGCGGGCGATCCAGACTCGAAGCCCGCCAAGATCGTGATCCGCGATCTGTTCAAGATTTTCGGGCCGGATCCGGCCGGGGTGCTGCCGCTGGTGCGGGACCAGGGCGTGGGCAAAACGGACCTGCTGGAGACGCACGGCCATGTGCTGGGCCTCGACCGCATTTCTACCACCGTCCGCGAGGGCGATGTGCATGTGGTGATGGGGCTGTCCGGCTCGGGCAAATCCACCCTGATCCGGCACCTCAACCGCCTGATCGAGCCCACCGCCGGTACCATCACGGTGGATGGCGAGGACATTATGGGCCTGTCCGCCCGCACGCTGCGTCGCTTCCGCCGCCATCGGGCCAGCATGGTGTTCCAGCGCTTCGCCCTGCATCCGCACCGCACGGTGCTGGGCAACGTCGCCTATGGGCTGCGTGTGCAGGGGCACGGACGGGCCGCGGCGGAGAAGCGCGCCCGGGGCTGGATCGAGCGCGTGGGTCTGAGCGGCTTCGATGGCCGCTTTCCCAGCGCGCTGTCCGGCGGCATGCAGCAGCGCGTGGGGCTGGCGCGCGCGCTGGCCACGGATTCCGACATCCTGCTGATGGACGAGGCGTTCTCGGCCCTCGATCCGCTCATCCGCACCGACATGCAAGGGGTTCTGCTCGGATTGCAGGCGGAATTGCGCAAGACCATCGTGTTTATCACCCACGATCTGGACGAGGCCCTGCGGCTGGGCGACCGCATCACCATCCTGCGCGACGGCGCGGTGGTGCAGGAGGGCACGACGCCCGAGATCGTCATGCACCCTGCCGACGCCTACATCGCGGACTTCGTCAAGGACATCAACCGGGCGCGCGTGCTGCGGGTCCGCGCCGTGATGGCACGCGATCCGGCCGGCGCGCAGGGCCCCGCGCTGGACGCCGGGACCACTCTGGAGGACGCCCTGACCCTCTTCCAGGACGATCCGTCGGCGTGCCGCCCGGTGGCGGAGGCGGACGGGCGCGTGGTTGGCGCGATCGCCCTGCCGGCGATCCTGCGCGCCATCGAACGGCCCCGCGTCGGGCCGTCGGACGCGCGCGCCACCACGGGCACGGGGTCCGCCCGCGCCGCATCGGGCGCGGCCTGATGGCCACACGAGCCGGCGCCATCCGTTTTCCGTGCCGTCAAGGCCGTTGACGGTGGCCCCGCGCCTGGGTTTTCTGTGGCGCTCGTGTGCCCGCCGGTCTCATCGTGCGGCGAGCGAAGAGCGTGGTGTGCAGTCAGGGTGGGCGCGTGAGTCGACCGTTCAGAGGCGTCATTCACATTCTGTCGTCCATCATGGTCATGATGGCGGTGGTGATGTGCGTACCGGCGGCCGCCGACGCGGTGACGCACAAGCTGGAGTGGGAGTGGTTCCTTGCGACCGGTTTCGCGACCGGCACCGTGGGCGTGACCGGGATGCTCGCGACCCGCACCGCGGAGCCCATCCGCCTGTCGTTGCGCGAGGGGTTTCTGCTGACCTGCCTGGGTTGGCTGGTGGTTGCGTTCGTGGGCGCGCTGCCATTCCTCGCGCTGGGGATTTCGCTGACGGACGCGGTCTTTGAGTCTCTGTCCGCGCTGACCACGACGGGCTCCACGGTGCTGACCGGCCTGGACAACCTGCCGCCGGGGACGCTGCTGTGGCGGGCGTTGCTGCAATGGGTCGGCGGCATCGGCATCCTGGCCGTGGCTATTCTGCTTCTGCCGCTGCTGCGCGTCGGCGGCATGCAGGTGTTCCGGATTGAAAGCTCCGACACGTCGGATTTGCGCCTGCCCAACTTCGCCAAGACCATCACGGGGCTGATGAGCCTCTATGTGCTCCTCACCGTGCTGTGCGCCCTCCTGTACGAGGCGCTGGGCATGACCATTTTCGACGCCATCACGCACGCCATGACCACGGTGTCGTCGGGGGGATTCTCCACCCACGATGCGTCGTTCGGCTACTTCGAGAACCCGGCGCTGCACTGGGTCGCCATCGTGTTCATGATCGTCGGCGCCCTGCCGTTCCTGCTCATGCTGCGGGCGGTGTACGGCAGCCCCCGGGACCTGACGCGGGACCAGCAGGTGCGCGGGTTTCTGGGGTTTCTGGCCGTGACCAGTGTCGTGATGGCGTTCGGCCTGATGCACGAGTCCGGCCTGCCGTTCTTCGAGGCGCTGACCCTGACCACGTTCAACATCACCTCCATCGTGACGACGACGGGCTACGCCTCGGCCGACTACACCACCTGGGGCTTCGGCTTCATCGGCGTGTTCCTGGTGCTGATGTTCGTGGGCGGCTGCTCCGGATCGACCGCCGGCGGGGTGAAGATCTACCGCTTCCAGCTTCTGGTCGTGGTGGTGCGGGCGCATATCCGCCAACTCGTCAGCCCGAACCGGCTCATTCCGCTGCGCTACAACGGCCGTGCCCTGGCACCCGACGTGCCGGTGTCGGTGTTGGCGTTCCTGGCCGTGTTCGTCGCGACGATCGCGAGCATCACGGCGATTCTGATGATGCTGGGGCTGGATCTGGTAACGGCCTATTCCGCCACCGTCACCGCGATCAGCAACGTGGGGCCGGGCCTGGGGCCGGTGGTGGGGCCGGCCGGCAATTTCCAGCCGCTGCCCGACGAGGCCAAGTGGCTGTTGGCCTTCGCCATGCTGGCCGGGCGGCTGGAGGTGCTGGCGCTGCTGGTCGTGCTCGACCCGGATTTCTGGCGGAATTAGAGCGCATCGCCCCCAACTAACAGGGAGACGATGCGCTCTATCCCTGCGTCAGGGTGTGCCACATGCCCTTGCGCTCGTCCGGTTCGAAGGGCAGGGGGCGGCAGATCTCGATCGCCCGGCCGCCCAGGCGCAGGGCCCGCAGGCCCGAGACCGAGCCCTCGGCGAAGCGGGACGAGATCTTCTCCGCCAGCCCGCCGCCGAGCGTGGTGGCGAACAGGTCCCCGGCCGGGTCGGCGGCCACGGCGATGGCGGCGCTGACGACCACCTCCTTGGTCAGCTTCAGGGTGGTCAAGGGGCTGGGCCGCAAGCCGTAGATCTCCGCGACCCGACGCACCATGACCGCACTGCGCCACAGCACGATGACCACGTCGAGCGCCGGATGGGGCGCCACGGCCGTCGCGCCCATGACGGCGAGCGCGTTGGCGCGCACGGAGCGTCGGGCTTCCTGGTCCAGGGGGGCGAGCACGCCGGAGCGGTACTGTTTCAAGATCGTGTCGGGCTCGTGCAGGCCCTTGGTGCGCTTCTGGAAGGCCTTGACCAGTTCCGGACGCCGTACCCGGGCGAGGCTCAGCACCGGCTCCAGCGCGGACCGGACGCGGCGGTCGGAGCCGTCCTCCAGCGCCCGGGTCAGGTTGGCGCGGAACCGGTCCACCTCGCCCAGGCGCCGCAGGGCGCGGACCTCGGCCAGCGTGGCGGCGCCAAGGGCCACGACGAACGCCAGCGCCAGGGTGGACAGGACGGCACCGCCCACCCAGTCGTCGGACCACACGTTCACCAGCGCCCGGCCCGTGTCGTACAGCAGGAACGTGCCGACCAGCGTCAGGAACAGCCAGAACACGCGGCCCCAGCGCGCCGGGCGCTCGGGTCGCGGTCCGGCGGCCTCGTCGCGTAGCGCGGCACCCTCGGAATCGACCCGGGATTGCGGGGCCGGGGGCGCGTAGGCCGGCGGCGTGGCGTAGGTCGGTTTCGGCTTGGGCTTCAACGCAGGCTTGAGCATCGGTGTGGGCTCCGGCAGCGGCTCCGATGGCGGGGCCTGGGGTGGTGCGGGCGGCGGCGGGGGCGCCGGTTCAGGGTCCGGTTCGGGTTCGGGGGCCGGCTCGGGGTCTGGGACCGGAGGCGGCTCTGGGGTTGGCTCGGGTTCGGGCACAGGCTCCGGCTCGGATCCGGGCGCCGGTTCCGGCTCGGTGATCGGCTCCGGAATGGGTTCGGGGATCGGCTCGGGCTCGGGCTCCCGGATCGGTTCCGAGACGGGCTCGGGGATCGGATCGGGCTCGGGCTCCGTAATGGGTTCCGGCATGGGCTCGGGGATCGGCCCAGGTCCTGGTTCGGGACCCGGCTCCGGTTCCGGAGTTGGCGTCGGTTCCGGCGCGGGAATGGGCGTGGGTCCCGGGTCCGCGATCGGCTCGGGTTGGGCGACCACGCGGGGCGGACGGGCCGGGGGCCGATCGGGCACGGCCTCCGCCGGCACCACACCCGGCGTCGGGGCGGGACCGGCCTCCCCGGCGTTCGGGGGCGGGATGTCCGACTCCGGCGGATACACCAGCGACGGATCGATCACGCCCGGGGCGGGGCCGGGGTCGCGCGCGGCGGCCTCCCGCCGACGTTCGGCGGTATCGGGGTCCGGCGCGTACACCAGGGACGGGTCGACCACGCCGGGGCGGCGGGGCGGATCCTCCCGGGGCGGGCGCCGGCCGGTCATTTCAGGTCCTCTCCGATCAGGAAGTTCAGCACCTCCGGCATGCGCAGGGTCGGAAAGCCGGAATGCTGCCATGACGGTGCCGGATCGGGCTGGAAGTCCCAGAAGCGGTAGTCCAGCGCCGCCCAGTCGGGCGGAAAGTCCAGCGGAATGGCGCCCGGCTCCAGCGGAAACTCGTGCGGGTCGTCGGGTCGGCGGCCGATCAGGATTTCGCGGCCGTTGTCGGCGCGCCGGGTGTCCTTGGTGGCGCGGATGGCGGCGATGGCCTGAACATGGGTGTCGGCCGAGGTCTTGATGGTGTTGTTCTCATCCAGCACATGGAGCATGCGCCGCGTCAGGTTCTCCAGGTGCAGGCGGTCGCCCCGGATGACATGGTCCGCCTTGGTCGCGGCGAACAGGACCTTGGAGATGCGCCGGCCCATCAGCCAGCCGAGCAGGCTGTACTTGCCGTGGCGGAAGCTTTGCAGGATGGCGGCGAGGGCCTCGCTCTGGTCCTCGAACGCTTCTTGGCCGTCGTTCAGGGCGCTCAGCGCGTCGACCAGCACGACCTGCCGGTCGAGGCCAGCGAAATGCTTTCTGTAGAACGCCCGCACGACCTTTTCCTGATAGTCGTGGAATTTGGCGCGGAAGGTGGCGTGCAACGACCCGGGTTCGCCCCGGCCGGTCAGGTCGGGCAGCGGGCAGAACCGCAGCACGGAGGCGCCGCGCAGGTCCGCCGGGTGCAGGAAACGCCCGGGCTGAAGGTTGCGCAGGTGCCTCTCCGAACAGGCACGCAGGTACTCGGCGTACAGGGCCGACGCCTGCTCCGCCCACTCCTCGTCATGGGGCGCGCCGGGGGGCCGCTGGCGCACGAACGCCAGCCAGTCGCGCGACAGCTCGGCGCGGATGCCACGCTCCGCCTGGGCCAGCATGGCGGCGGACCAGTCCTCGAACTCCATCCCCAGCATGGGCAAGTCGACCAGCCACTCGCCGGGGTAGTCCACGATTTCAAGCTGAAGCGTGCCGGTGGTCAGGCCGAGCCGCGTCGCCGCCTGCCCGGTGAGGCCCCCGTCGGAGCGGCGGAATCGCAGGTCGATGCGGATGCGCGAAATACCGCGCGTCGGCTCCGGCCACTGCGGCGACTCGCCCGTGATCGCCTGCAGCGCCTTGCGGTACGGGAACTCCGGCACCGTGGCGTTGGCGTCGTGGCGCAGCGAACCGCCGATCAGGCGATCCTCGTCGAACACGTCCAAGCCGCGCAGGGGGCATTCCTCGGCGCGGGTGTCCGCGCGCAGAAGATTGTGAATCAACGACGTCACAAACACGGTCTTGCCAGCCCGCGACAGCCCGGTCACGCCGAGATAAATCCGTCGCGCCAGCAGATCGTCGAGAGCTTTCATCGGTCCGGCCTCCGGGCTTCCCCTCCCAAGATTCCGGCCGGTTCGGGCCCCGCGGCGGGGACCCGAGCCCACGCGGAATGGCAGAGTCTAGGGCGTGTGCCGTCAAACACTCAAGGAAAATGGACGATTGTGACTCCAGCGAGCGCCGTTACGATCCGGTCCACTCCACGATGTAGTCGGACGGCTCCGGGCGCTTTTTCGGAGGGCTGGCCGACGCCCCTGGGCCGCGTGTGCCGACGTGGACGAACCCGATGATGTGGTCGGTCGGCGCGAGTCCCAGGGCGGTCTTGACCCGTTCGCTATAACTGGGCTGGCCGGTGACCCAAACGGCGCCATAGCCCATGTCGTGAAAGCAGGACTGGATGACGAACGCGGACAGGCCGCCGGCCACCACCTGCTCGATCTCCGGCACCTTCGGGTGG
Organism: Roseospira marina; assembly: GCF_014197855.1. Lineage (GTDB taxonomy): Bacteria > Pseudomonadota > Alphaproteobacteria > Rhodospirillales > Rhodospirillaceae > Rhodospira > Rhodospira marina. The sequence continues at coordinate 351,017 of NZ_JACIGJ010000003.1, read as the reverse complement.
GCGCGCGGCGAGACCGCGACGACGATCAGCAGGGGGGAGCGCAAGGGGCCGTCGCGGCGCTTGGCGATCTCCGTCTCGCTGGCCTCGGGATCGACCGCCAGCAGGTCGTCGACGAACACCTCGCTCAGGCGGCGCTGGCCGGCCTCGCGCACCATGAGGAAGCGCCACGGGCGGATGGCGCCATGCTCCGGCACCGCGACGGCGGCGCGCATGACCTCGGCCAACTCGTCGTCGGTGGGGCCGGGGGTGGTGAGGTTCTTGGCGGAGGTGGACTCGCGGACTTGCAGGCGCTGAACTAGACTCGTCACGTGGGTGCTCCCGGTCAGGCGAAGTGCGGTGGAGCCCGGTTCCGGACACGGTGCTCCTCCGCCTGCCATATAGGGCGTTTCGCCGGCCGCTGCATCCCGGGACACCGTCTCGTGTCCCGCTGTATGGTCCCCGTATGACCCGTGTGTTTCCACCACTGACCCTGGCCGTGTTTCTGGTGCCCGTGCTGGCGGGGCTGGCGGGAACGCTGTTGCCGGCGTTCGGCGTCCTGCCCGGGGTCGGAGGCACGCCGAGCTTGGAGCCCTGGCGGGACCTGGGCGCCGCCGCCGGCTTGGGGCGGTCCGTTGCGCTGTCGTTGGGCATCGGCGTGGGCGCGGCGGTGCTGTCGCTGGCGTTGGCGTTGGGGATTGCGGCGGGCGCGCAGGGGACGCGCGTGATGACGGCGTGCCGCCGCGCGTTGGCGCCGCTGCTGGCGGTGCCGCATGTCGCCGTGGCGTTGGGGCTGGCGTTCCTGCTGGCGCCCTCGGGCTGGTTGGCGCGACTCGCTTCGCCCTGGGCCACGGGGTGGACGCTGCCGCCGGACCTCCCGACCGTCCCTGATCCGTTTGGGTTGGCCGCCGTGCTGGCGCTGACCCTGAAGGAAACGCCGTACCTTCTGTTGATGCTGCTGGCCGCGCTGGGGGCGGTGCAAGCGGACCGCTCGGTGGCGGTGGCGCGCGCCCTGGGCTATGGGCCGGTCGCGGCCTGGGTGCGGGTCGTGCTGCCGCGCGTGTATCCCCTGATCCGGCTGCCTGTGTACGCCGTGCTGGCCTATTCGCTGTCGGTGGTCGATGTGGCGCTTGTCCTGGCGCCCGGTACGCCGGGGCCGCTGGCGGTGGAGGTGGTGCGCTGGTTGGGCGATCCGGATCCGGCGCTGCGGATGCAGGGCGCGGCTGGTGCGGTGCTTCAGACCGGGCTGGTGGCGGGCGTCCTGCTGGTCTGGCGGCTGGGCGAAGCCGGCGTGGCGCGCCTGTCCCGGTCCTGGGTGACGGCGGGGCCGCCGACTCCGACGGCCACGCCGACTCTGGGCCGCCGGGCCGGGCCGGGGATGGTGCTGGCCGTCGCCGGTCCTTTGGTCGCGCTGGTCGCCTTGGCGCTCGTCGGCATGGCGCTCTGGTCGGTGGCCACGGCATGGTTCTGGCCCGCGCCGTGGCCGGCGGGCCTGACGCTGGACACTTGGCGCCGCCACCTCGCCGCGTCGCCGGGGCCCCTGTGGACCACGGTCACGGTGGGCGTCGCGGCGACCGGGCTGGCGGTGGCGCTGGCGCTGGGCAGCCTGGAGCACGAGCCGGCGCGCGGGCGCCCCTCCGGCCGAGGGAGCCTGTGGCTGCTCTACACGCCGCTGCTGCTGCCGCAGGTGGGGTTCCTGTTCGGGGTGCAGATCCTGGCCGTCTTCGCGGGGCTGGACGGGACCTGGGGCGCCGTGGTCTGGGCGCATCTGCTGTTTGTGCTGCCGTACGTGTTCCTGGCGCTGGCGGATCCGCACCGCCGGCTGGATCCGCGCTGGCGGCGCACGGCCCGGAGTCTGGGGGCGGGACCGGGTCGGACCTTTGTGCGGGTCGTGGTGCCGCTGCTGTTGCGCCCGATTCTGTTCGCAGCCGCCATCGGGTTCGCCGTCAGCGTGGCGCAATACCTGCCGACGCTGTTCCTGGGCGCGGGCCGTCATCCGACGCTGACCACGGAGGCGGTCGCGCTGGCGGCCGGGGGCGACCGGCGTTTGATCGGGGTGCGGGTCTTCCTTCAGGCCGCGCTGCCGCTGCTGGTGTTCGGTCTGGCGCTGGCTCTGCCCCGCGTGCTGTTCCGGTCGCGTAGCGCCATGGCGGCAGGGGAGGGGACGGTATGACCCTGGCGCTGGAGGCCGTGACGCTGCACCTGGGCACGCGCCGCCTCCTGGGGCCGTTGTCGCTGGCGGTCGCGCCGGGGGAGACGGTCACGGTCATGGGGCCGAGCGGGTCCGGCAAGTCCACCCTGCTGGACGCCGTGGCGGGGACGCTGTCCCCTGCGTTCCGGCTGTCGGGGCGGGTAACGCTGGACGGGCGCAATCTGGGCGGCCTGCCGCCGGAACGCCGGCGGCTCGGGTTGCTGTTTCAGGACCCGATGCTGTTCCCGCATCTGTCCGTGGGCGGCAATCTGGCGTTCGGCATTCCGCGCGGCGTGGGCCGGCGGGCGCGTCGGGCGCGGGTGGCGGCGGCCCTGGCGGAGGCGGACCTGGACGGCCTTGAGGACCGCGACCCGGCGACGCTGTCCGGCGGGCAGGCGGCTCGGGTGGCGCTGCTGCGGGTGCTGCTGGCGGAGCCGCGCGCGCTGCTGCTCGACGAGCCGTTCTCGCGCCTGGACGCGGACCTGCGGGCGCGGGTGCGGGCGTTCGTGTTCGACCATGCGGCGGCGCGCGGGCTGCCCACGGTGCTCGTGACCCACGACCCGGACGATGCACGCGGCCGGATCCTGACGGTGGCTGAGGCGGGCGCGTGACCCTGGACTCCGCGGGGCGGTCCGCCCCGATCGGCACCCCAAGTCATGCGTGTTTGGCATGCCAGGTTCCCTTGCACCGCGGCACGAAGAGGCACGTATTGGCTGTTTGTCCTGCTGCGCTGCCAGAAGATGCCATCCGGTGTGCAGGGGGTGGTTCGACATCTTTTTGAAAACAAATCGAAAAAATAGGCCCTGAGGCGCGATCTCGTGCGCACTCGTTCATGTTGCGGTGCGAAGGAAAGTTTCGTGAAGAACCCGACCCGGGTGTGCTGTCTTGCGCACGAGGGCCCTGGCACCGGTGTGGGATTCCATGCTTATCGGGTTGTATGACGGACCGCGCTATAAGCGCCAAGCGGAGGGAACGCCGGATGTACCAAGACCGCATCAAACCACGCAGCCTGTGGGCCAAGGTGGTGACGCCGGAAGAAGCCGCCCTGCACATCAAGGACGGCATGACGGTCGGCATGTCCGGATTTACCCGTGCGGGCGAAGCCAAGGCGGTGCCGATGGCGCTGGCCGAGCGGGGCCGGCGCGAGAACTTCAAGATTTCGCTGCTGACCGGCGCCAGCCTTGGCAACGACCTCGACAAGACGCTGGCCGAGGCGAACGTTCTGGCCCGCCGCATGCCGTTCCAGGCCGACCCGGCCCTGCGCAAGCGGATCAACGCCGGCGAGGTCATGTTCGTCGACCAGCACCTGTCCGAGACGGTGGAGATGATCCGCTCGCGTCAGCTCGGCCCGATCGACGTCGCCATCATCGAGGCGGTGATGATCAAGGAGGACGGCTCGATCGTGCCGACCACCTCGGTCGGGAACTCGGCCACCTTCGCCATGCTGGCCGAAAAGGTCATTGTCGAGATCAACATGACGCTGTCACCGGACCTGGAGGGGATGCACGACATCTATATTCCCACCCGCCGGCCGTTCCGGGGCCCGATTCCCATCACCAACCCGCGCGATCGCGCGGGCATGCCGTCGATTCCGCTGGATCCGTCGCGCATCGCGGCCGTGGTGATCTCGGCCAAGCAGGACAGTTGCTCCAACATCGCGCCGCCGGACGACGAAACCAAGGCCATCGCGCGCCATCTGTCGGACTTCCTGGGGAACGAAGTCGCGAAGGCCCGCCTCAGTACCTCGCTGGCGCCGTTGCAGGCCGGCATCGGGTCGATCGCCAATGCCGTGATGCACGGCTTCATCGACACCGATTTCCACGACCTGACCATGTATTCCGAGGTGCTTCAGGACAGCACCTTCGACCTGTTCGACGCCGGCAAGCTGACGTTCGCCTCGGGCAGTTCGCTGACCCTGTCGCAGGAGCGCAACGCGCAGGTGTTCGCCGACTTCTCCCGTTACAAGAACCGGCTGGTGCTGCGTCCGCAGGAGATCTCCAACCATCCCGAGGTCATCCGCCGCCTCGGCCTGATCGCCATCAACACGGCGTTGGAGGCCGACATCTACGGCAACGTCAACTCGACCCACGTCATGGGCTCGCAGATGATGAACGGTATCGGCGGGTCCGGCGACTTCGCCCGCAACGCCTATTTGTCGGTGTTCGTGACCAAGTCCACGGCGAAGGACGGCCGCATCTCCTCCATCGTGCCGTTCGTCAGCCACGTGGATCACTGCGAGCACGACGTGGACCTGATCATCACCGAGCAGGGCCTGGCCGACCTGCGCGGTCTGGCGCCGCGTGAGCGCGCCAAGACCGTGCTGGCGAACTGCATCCACCCGGACTACCGCGACATCATCGGCGATTACATGCGCGATGCCGAGCGGACCGTGGGCGGTCAGACCCCGCATATCCTGGAACGTGCCTTCGAGATGCACATGGCGTACCGGGATCATGGCGACATGCGGCAGGTGGGTCTCGACCGGGCCGCCGCAGCGGAGTAAGTGTCGGGATAGATCACCGGCACCGGCCACGAACGTCAACGGCCCTCGTCAGCGGTCGTTGGCGCGTGGCCGGCGGCGGACGATCGGTCCCGTCTGCCCTTCGTGAACCGGCGCGCCCAGACCCGGTTCACGAAGGACGCCTCTCTATGCTTTCCATGCTTGCCCTGCTGTTGGTGTTTCAGTTGGCCGGGGAGGCCCTGTGCCATGCCCTGGCGCTGCCCGTGCCAGGGCCCGTGGTGGGGATGGTGGCCCTGGTGCTCGTGCTGATCGCGCGCGGCATTTGGGTGGGCCCCGACGCCGCCGTGCCACCGGATCTGGAGCGCGTGACCTCGACCCTGCTGGGGCACCTGTCCCTGCTGTTCGTGCCGGCGGGCGTGGGGGTGACCACGCACCTTGCCCTGCTGGCCAGCGAGGCCGTGCCGATCACGGTCGCCCTGGTGGGCAGCACGGTGGCCGCCATCGCGGTGGCCGGGGTGCTGATGGCCCGTCTGGAGAGACGGCCATGATGCACGGACTGACGGACATCTGGGTCTATCTGGCCCGCGATCCCCTGTTCGGGCTGACCCTGACGGTGTTGGCCTATCTTGCGGCGGACGTGGTTTACCGGCGCCTTAAGATGCATCCCCTGGCCAATCCGGTGCTGTGGTCCGTGGTGGTTCTGGGGCTGGTGCTGGCGGGGACCGGCATTTCCTACGACCGCTATTTCCAGGGCGCGCAGTTCATTCATGTGCTGCTGGGGCCGGCGACCGTGGCGCTTGCGGTGCCGCTGTACCGGGCCTTGAACATGCTCCGAAGCGGGTGGCCGGGCGTGGCGGTGGCGCTGTTGGCCTCCGTCCTGGTGGCCTCATTGGGCGCCATCGGCCTGGGGATCGCCTTCGGGGCCGGCGACACCACTGTGGCGTCCCTCGCGCCCAAATCCGTGACAACCCCCATTGCCATGGGCATCAGCGAGCGTATCGGCGGGCTGCCGTCCCTCACGGCCGTGCTGGTGATCCTGACCGGGATCCTGGGCGCGGTGCTGGGGCCGTCCGTGCTGAACGCGCTGGGCGTGCGGAACCCGCGCGCGCGTGGGATCGCGCTGGGCGCGGCCGCGCACGGCATCGGCACGGCGCGCGCCTTCAACGAGAGTCCCGAGGCGGGGTACGCGGCCAGCCTGGCCATGGGGGGGGCCGGCGTGCTGACGGCCGTCGTGTTGCCCATCCTGTGGTAAAGGCCGATCCCATCCCCCGCCGACCGTGCCGCTGACCACTGCGGACGAATCCGGGGCGCACCGACCATCGCGATGGAACGCGCCCCGGGCGGGTCGCGTTGCCTCCCTGTCCCCATTTGGACAGAAAGGGAGGCTCGCTATGTATTCCCGCATCATGGTGCCGGTCGACCTGGCCCATCAGGACGCCGTAACCAAGGCGATGGATCAGGCCGCCGACCTGTCGAAGCTGTATGACGCGCCGGTCAGCGTGGTCGGGGTGACGGTGTCACAGCCCACCGCCGTGGCCCGTTCCCCGGATGAGTACGCCGAGAAGCTGAAGGCGTTCGTCGAGGATCACGCGCAGCGGACCGGGGCGCGCCTGGAGGCTCACCCCGTCGTCAGCCACGACCCCGCCGTCGATCTCGACGACCTGCTGCGTGAGCAGGCGGAGAGCATGGGCGCCGATCTGGTCGTGATGGCCTCTCACATTCCGCGGTTCAGCGACATGGTGTTCGGGTCCCACGCGGACTCCTTCGTGCGGCACAGCGACGTGTCGGTGTTCGTGGTGCGTTGACCGCGCGATCCCCACCCTTTCACGGATCACCCCCTAATCTTTTCCCCCAGTCGATCGAGGGAGCAGACGTCTATGAAACGCCTGAAGCAGATCATGTCCACCGGCCTTGCCACCATCACCCCGACCGCCAGTCTGAAGGCGGCGGCCCGCGAGATGGACACCCGCTCCATCGGCATGCTCGTGGTGGACCGCGACGGCACGCTGGTGGGTACCCTGACCGACCGCGACATTGTGGTCCGCGCCGTACGGGAGGGTTGGGACGTCAACAATACCCCGGTGCGCGACGTTATGACGGAGGACGTCCGGACCATCGACGAAGAGGACTCGGTGGTGGACGCCGCCCGGATCATGGCTGAGGCGCAGGTCCGCCGGCTGCTGGTGACCAACGCTCGCAAGGAAATCGTCGGCACCGTGTCGCTGGGCGACCTTGCCATGCGCGGCGAGGATTCCGCCGCCGTCGCCGAGGCGACGCGGGGCGTGTCCGCGTCCTAACCCCGGTGTCGCAGCGTTGTGGGGGCGCCCCCGGCCGGATCAGGCCGGGAGCGTCTCTGTGCCGGGGGCCTGGGCGACGAGATCCCGGGCCCGGCCCACATAGTGGATCAGGGCCAAGGCCTCTGCTGGCGGGCGCCGTTCCACGCGCCGGTACTCCCGGCCGTCGCGGGTGCGGGTCATCAGGCCCGAGTCGCAGAGTTCGCGGCGCAGCAGGGCATGGTCCCCGAACCCGTGCCACAGGTTCAGGCGGTCGTTGACGGCCCGCTCGGTGAGCGCCGTCCGGCTCGGGAACCGCGCCCACAGCACCCACAGACACAACGCGCGTTCGCTGGCCTTCGGCGGCCAGCGCGTCATGATGCCCCTATGGTTGAACACGCGGATCACCCGGTGCACGCGCACCAAGTCCACGGGCGCCTCGGCGACCGGCTCGGGAGCCGGTTGTTCGAGGCGCGCGCGGGCCACGGCCTGGGCGCGGAAGTGCTGGAAATTGCGGAAGCCGCTGGCCCGCGCCAGCATGTTCAGCAGCTCGACATGACTCGGCGTATTTTGGGCCCCACCCTGGGGAGCGCCTTGGGAGACGTCTCGGGGGCGATCTTGGGGGGTGTCGGCGCGCGCGTCCCACTGGTCGCGCAGGGATCGGGCCAGCGCGGAGATATCGTTCGCGGCGAACGGAAAGGCGGTCCTGGACATCGCTTATCCTCACGATGTGCCGGTTTGGTCCGGGAAAGGACTGTCGGGGGTCGCCGGCTTCCGACACGGCACGGGATAAGGTGTCGGTCGAGGAGGACGGATGCGGGCAGGTTTAGCTCCCCTGACGGGGCGGCGACGCCTCGGTGAACTGCCGACCGGTCGGGTACCTTACATGCGCCGGTCGGGCGGGGCAAGTCGGTTGAGCGGGTGTGACCGGCCGGACCGGCGCGGCGCTAAACCTATCATGGCGGGTCTGTGCGCGGGGGCGGCCCTTTTTTCGCTGTTGACCCTATCCCACCCCGGGCCTATCAACGGCGCGGGCCACGACCTCCCAACGGGTCGAGACCCTTCTGCCAAGGAAGGGAGACTTCATGACGGCTGTACAGCAACCGGCCACCCGGCCGGCAAACCCGAACTTTTCCTCCGGCCCCTGCGCCAAGCGCCCCGGCTGGTCCCCCGCCGCCCTCGCCGACGCCCTGGTCGGCCGCTCCCACCGCTCCAAGCCGGGCAAGGCCCGCATCAACGCGGTGATGGACAAGAACCGCGCCCTCCTCGGCCTGCCCGAGGATTACCGCATCGGCATCGTTCCCGCCTCCGACACCGGCGCGGTCGAGATGGCGCTGTGGTCCCTGCTGGGCGAACGCGGCGTGGAGATGCTGGCGTGGGAAAGCTTCGGCAGCGGCTGGGTTACCGACGTGGTCAAGCAGCTCAAGCTGACCGACGTGCGCACCCTGAAGGCCGAGTACGGCGCGCTCCCCGATCTCACCCAGGTCGATTTCGACTGTGACGTGGTGTTCACCTGGAACGGCACGACCTCGGGCGTGTGTGTGCCGAACGGCGACTGGATTCCGGCCGACCGCGAGGGGCTGACCATCTGCGACGCCACCTCCGCCGCGTTCGCCATGGACCTGCCGTGGGACAAGCTCGATGTGGTTACGTACTCCTGGCAGAAGGTGCTGGGCGGCGAGGCGCAGCACGGCGTCCTGATCCTGTCGCCGCGCGCCGTGGAGCGCCTGGAGAGCTACACCCCGGCGTGGCCGATGCCCAAGCTGTTCCGCATGACCAAGGCCGGGAAGCTGTCCGAGGGCATCTTCAAGGGCGAAACCATCAACACGCCGTCGATGCTGGTGGTCGAGGACGCCATGGACGCCCTGACCTGGGCCGAGACCATCGGCGGCCGGGAGGGGCTTCTGGCCCGCACCCGCGCCAACCTGAAGGCCGTCGAGGATTGGGTCGCCCGCACCGACTGGGTCGACTTCCTGGCGACCGATCCGGCGACCCGCTCCTCCACCTCCATTTGCCTGAAGGTGGTGGCGGACTGGTTCACGGCCCTGCCCGCCGACGCCCAGGGCAAGGCCGCCAAGCGCATGGTCGCCCTGCTGGACGAGGCCGGGGTGGCCTACGACATCGGCGCCTACCGCGACGCGCCCGCCGGTCTGCGGATCTGGGGCGGCGCGACCGTCGAGACCGCCGATATAGAGGCGCTGCTGCCCTGGCTCGACTGGGCGGCCGCGACCGTTCAGGCCGAACTCGCCACCGCCTAAGCCCGGCGAACCCGCCGGCCGTTGTGCGTGTCCCCCTTCCTCCGGAGGGGGCGCGCACCGCCGGCCCGTTCTCCTGCCTATGTTTCGGCGCGTCCCGGCCCCTCGCGCGGCCCCGGCGCGCCCGACGCCTTCCGAACATGAAAGGACGCCACCATGCCCAAGGTGCTGGTGAGTGACAGCCTCAGCCCGCGTGCGGTCGAGATCTTCAAGGCCCGCGGCGTCGAGGTCGACGTTAAGACCGGTCTGAAGCCGGACGAACTCGCGGCCATCATCGGCGAGTACGATGGTCTCGCCATCCGGTCGGCCACCAAGGTGACCAAGGAAATCCTGGACGTCGCGACCAACCTGAAGGTCGTCGGGCGCGCCGGCATCGGTGTCGATAACGTGGATGTGCCCTACGCCAGCCAGAAGGGCGTGGTGGTCATGAACACGCCGTTCGGCAACGCCATCACCACGGCCGAACACGCCATTGCCATGATGTTCGCGCTGGCCCGGCAGATCCCGCAGGCCAACGCCTCCACCCACGCCAGCAAGTGGGAAAAGAGCCGCTTCATGGGCGTCGAGCTGACGGGCAAGACGCTCGGCATCATCGGCTGCGGCAACATCGGCTCCATCGTCGCTACGCGGGCCATCGGCCTGCGCATGAAGGTGCTGGCGTTCGACCCGTTCCTGACGCCTGACCGCGCCGTGGATCTGGGCGTGGAGAAGGTCGAACTCGACGATCTGATCGCGCGCGCCGACATCATCAGCCTGCACACCCCGCTGACCGACAAGACCCGGGGCATTCTGGACGCCGAGGCCATCGGCCGCATGAAGAAGGGCGTGCGCATCATCAACTGCGCGCGCGGCGGGCTGATCGACGAGGCGGCGCTGAAGGCGGCGCTGGAAAGCGGGCACGTCGCCGGGGCCGCCCTGGACGTGTTCGAGAAGGAGCCGGCCAAGGATAACCCGCTGTTCGGTCTCGACACCGTGGTGTGCACGCCGCACCTGGGGGCGTCGACCAGCGAGGCGCAGGAGAACGTGGCCCTGCAGGTGGCGGAGCAGATCAGCGATTTCCTGCTGACCGGCGCCGTGACCAACGCGCTCAACATGCCGTCCGTGACGGCGGAGGAGGCGCCGCGCCTGCGCCCCTACATGAAGCTGTGCGATCAGTTGGGCGGCTTCGCCGGCCAGATCACCGAAACCGGCATCCGCACCGTCCGGATCGAGTATCAGGGCGGGGTCGCGGGCCTCAACACCAAGCCGTTGACCGCCACCCTGCTGCGCGGTTTGCTGTCGCCGCTGCTGGAGGCCGTGAACATGGTCAGCGCGCCGATCGTGGCGCGGGATCGCGGCATCGAGGTGCTGGAGACCAAGACCGAGACCTGCCGCGACTACCACAGCCTCATCAAGCTGGAGGTTACGACGGAGCGCCAGACCCGCGGCGTCGAGGGCACGCTGTTCGGCGACGCCCTGCCGCGCATCGTGGACATCAACGGCATCGGGGTCGAGGCCGAGCTGGGTGCCGACATGCTCTACCTCATCAACGACGACAAGCCGGGCTTCATCGGCAGCTTGGGCACGACCATCGGCGAGGCCGGCATCAACATCGCCTCGTTCCACTTGGGGCGCGCCAAGGAAGGCGGTCAGGCGATCTGTCTGTTGCAGGTCGACGGGCCGGTGCCGGAGGAGGCCCTTGCGGCCGTCAGCGCCCTGCCGCATGTGGTGCAGGCCAAGGCGCTGAAGTTCTGACGGACCGCCAGTCGCGGATCGGGATGGGGGCGTGCCGCCGGGCGCGCCCCCTTCGTTTTCGGGAGCGGGCGAGCGGCGTTATTCCACCGCCTGACGCAGGGCGGCGCTGGCCGCCCAGGGGCACAGCACCAGGGCCGCGAGCAGCATGGCACCCAGGATCATGAGCTGCGCCTGGCTCTCCAGCCCCATCACGGCCGCGTCCACGGCCGAAACCCCGAACACCAGCACCGGGATGTAGAGCGGCAGCACCAGCAGGGACAGCAGCACGCCGCCCCGCCGGGCGCCCAGCACCAGGGCCGCGCCCACGGCGCCGATTAGGCTCAGCGTCGGGGTGCCCAGCGCCATGGCCGTCAGCAGCACGCCGTAGCCCTCCGGCCGCATGTGCAGCAGCAGCGCCAGAACGGGCGAGGCCACGATCAGGGGAAGGCCGGTGGTCAGCCAGTGCGCCGCGACCTTGCCCAGTACGATGGCCATGGTGGGCGTGGGCGTCAGGGTCAGCAGGTCGAGGCTGCCGTCCTCGTAGTCGGTCTGGAACAGCCGATCCAGCGACAGCATGGCGGCCAGCAGCGCCGTCACCCACACCACGCCCGCGCTGATGCGCTCCAGCACCGTGATTTCCGGGCCGACGCCGAACGGAAACAGCGCCACCGTGATGACGAAGAACGCCACCACCATCAGGCTGTCCGCGCCCTGACGCAGGGCTAGCCGCAGATCGCGGCGCAGAACGGCAAACACGGCCCCGATCATACCGGCATCTCCTCGTCGGGGTGTGCGTTGCCGGGCAGACCCCAGGCCCCCGCCTGTTCCACGGCGTAGTCGTCGAGGTTCAGCACCCGCGCCTCGGGCAGTGTGACCGGCTGGTGCGTGGACAGGGCGATCATGCCGCCCCTGGCGCGGTGCTCGGCGAGGATTTCTTCCAGGATGGCGATGGAGCCCACGTCCAGCGCGGTGGTCGGTTCGTCCATCAGCCACAGCGGTGCCGGCGCGGCCAGCAGGCGGGCGAGGTTGAGCCGCCGCTTCTGGCCGGCGGACAGCATGCGCCCGGGCACGTCGGCCAGATGGGACAGCGTCAGCCGATCAAGCGCGGCGGCGACTCGGGTGTCGAGATCGGCGCGTGTGTCGTCCGGTCCGGCGCAGACCCGCGCCCAGAAGGTGAGGTTCTCGCGCGCGCTCAGCACCGGCTTGATGGCGTCCGTGTGCCCGACGTAGCGGGTGCGGGCGCGGTGGCGCTCCGGCTCGTCCGCGACTGGCCCGTCGTGCCACGCCAGCTTGCCGCCCGCGGGCCGCAACAGCCCAGCCATCAGGCGCAGCAGCGAGGACTTGCCCGAACCGTTCGGGCCCAGCAGCAGAAGGGCCTCTCCGGCGCTCAGGGCGAGGTCGAGATGCGCGAACACGATCCGCTCACTGCGGATGCAGATCAGGCCTCGACCTTCGAAGCCCCCCTCGAAGCGGGACGTGGCGGTGTGCGCGGGCGAAGGCGGTGGGGCGGAGCGGGGCGCGGCGGACATGCGCGCGATCCTACGCGAGCCGAGGGGTGAAGGAAAGGCGAGGAACGGAGTGGTGCCGGGAGGCGGGCCACCGCCCGCCGCCGGTTAGCCGCCTCGCAGCACAGCGAGCAACCCGTCGTGGATCTCCGCCGTCGCGGCGGCGACCACGCGGCCGTCGGATTCCAGCGTCAGCGGTGCGCCGGTCCAGTCCGTGATGATGCCGCCCGCGCCCTCAACGACTCCGACGGCGGCCATATAGTCGTAGGGGAACAGGCCGTGGTCGATCACGCCGTCGACCCATCCGGCGGCGAGTTGGGCGTAGGGGTAGCAGTCCACGGTCGGGCGCAGGAACCGCCCCGTGCGGACCAGGCGCTCGGCGACGTCCGGCTGGTCGCGGATCAGGGTGCCGAGGTCGTTGCCGCACAGGAAGGCATCGGCCAGCGCGACGCCCTTGCGGCAGTGCACCGGGCGGCCGTTGAAGCGGCAGCCCAGGCCGGCCCCGCCGCTGAAGGTCTCACCCAGGCCGGGCATGTGGATGGCCCCGGCGACCACGCGGCCGCGATGCAGCGCCGCCACCAGCACGCCGAACAGGGGCACCCCGGAGATGAACGACTTGGTGCCGTCGATGGGGTCGATCACCCATATGATGTCGCGGTCGGTGTTGGCGCTGCCGTACTCCTCGCCGACGATGCCGTGGTCGGGGAAGCGGGTCGCGATGATGTCGCGCAGGCGGGCCTCCGTCTCCCGGTCGGCGCGGGTGACGGGGGAGGCGTCGGTCTTGCTGTCGTAGGCCAGCCCGGTGCGGAAGTGGCGCATCGGGATGTCGCCGACCCGGCCGGCGATGTCCTCGGCGGCCTCCAGGAGGACGTCGCGCTGGTCAAGGGCGAGAGGTTCGATCGCTGGCGGCACGGTGGGCGTCCTTGCGAGAGAAAGGGGAGCGGGCGGCCGGTCAGGGGGACCCGACGGTTCGCCCGGTGTCCCGCAGCAGGCGGACTAGGCCCGGGAAGGCCGGATTGGGATGCAGGACCACCCGGGTCGGCACCCCGGCCAGATAGTCGCGGAACCGGCCCTTGGCCTCGAAGCGGTCGCGGAACGGCGAGGTCTGGAACCGATCCCGGTTGGCCGGCACGATCCCGCCGAGGATATAGACCCCACCAAGGGCGCCGGCCGACAGCACGAGATTCCCGGCCACCGTGCCCAGAAAGGCGAACATCATATCCACCGCGCGCACGGCGCGGGCGTCAGTGCCCGCCTGCGCGGCGGCGGCGATGGCGCGCGGGCCGGTCTGGGCGGGCGGTTCGCCGTCCAGGGCACAGAGCGTTTCGTACAGCAGTGCGAGGCCCGGACCGCTGACGAGCCGTTCGGCGGAGACGTGGTCATAGGTGTTCCACAGGTGGGCGATGACCCGGGCTTCCTCGGCGGTGGTCGGGGCCAGCGTGACGTGCCCGCCCTCCGTGGCGAGCGGACGCCACAGGTCGGGGCCGTCCGGCACCAGCAACGCCACGCCCAGGCCCGTGCCTGGACCCAGCGCAGCGATGGGGGCGGAGATGGGGGTCGTGGCGGGTGCGGGCTCCGGGCCGACGTTCAGCGTATCGGCGGGGCTAAGCTCGGGAATCGCCATGGCGTTGGCGACGAAGTCGTTGACCACCGTCAGGGCGTCCAGCCCCAGCGCGGCCCGGCTGCTCGCGATGGAAAAGGTCCAGGGGTGGTTGGTCAGGCTGACCTCATCCCCCCCCACGGGGCAGGCGATGCACCATGCGGCGCGGTCCGGCGCGTTTTCGTCGCGCGCATGCCGGGCCAGGAAGGCGCGCGCGGCCTCCACCGGACCCGGGAAGTCACGCGTCGCCAACCGTTCGGCCGCGATCACACGGCCGTCCGGCTTGACCAGGGCGAAGCGGGCGTTGGTGCCGCCGATATCGGCGATCAGGCCCGGGCGGGGCGGGGCGGGCATTGCGGTGCCGGTCCGGGACGGCTCAGGCACCGGCGACCGACGTGGCCTTCGAGGCCGCTCCGGTGTCGCGGCTGGACTGCAAGGCCATCGGGGTCGGCACGGCGCGCAGCACCTTCAGGAATCGCTCCCGCCAATGCTCCAGCGAGTTCTCGCGCACCTTGGCCATCATGCTCTGCCAGCGTTCGCGGCGTTCCTCCAGCGACATGACGAGGCCCTGGTTGAGCGCCGCTGCGACCGCGTCGTGGTCATAGGGGTTCACCAGCAGGGCGGTGTCCAGCTCCCGCGCCGCGCCGGCGAAGCGGGACAGCACCAGCACGCCCGGATACTGCGGGTCCTGGCTCGCCACGTACTCCTTGGCGACGAGGTTCATGCCGTCGCGCAGCGGGGTGACGACGCCGACACGCGACAGGCGGAAGAACCCGGCCAGGGTCTCACGCTGGAAGTTCTTGGTGAGGTAGTGCAGCGGCATCCAGTCGAAATCGCCGTAGCGACCGTTGATGTAGCCGGCCTGCCCCTCCAGCGTGTCGCGGATGTTCTTGTACTCCGGCACCTCGGAACGCGACAGGGGCGCGATCTGCATCATGGAGACCTGCCCGCGATGGGCCGGATACAGCTCCAGGAAGCGCTCGAACGATTTGAAGCGGTCAGGAATGCCCTTGGAGTAGTCGAGGCGGTCCACGCCGATCATCAGGCTGCGGTTGTGCAGGGTGCGTTCCAGCCGGCGGGCCGCGCCCTGTTCCACCGCGCGTTCGGCCGCCGCCTCCATCTGCCCGCGCTCGATGCCAATGGGGAAGACCTCGGTGTGCACCAGCCGGCCGTAGGCGCGCATGGTGGTGGCGTCCAGCTCCTCGCCGTTGGCCTCGTGCACGATGTAGTCGCGAAAGGCGCGCAGGTCGTTCTCGGTCTGGAAGCCGACCACGTCATAGGCGCACAGGCTTTCCACCAGCAGGGCGTGGCTGGGCAGGGCCAGCAGCACCTCCATGGCCGGGAACGGCGTGTGCAAGTAGAAGCCCATCGGGTGCTCGATCCCCAACGCCCGCAGTTCGCGGCCCAGCGGGATCATGTGGTAGTCGTGCACCCAAATGTGATCGTCATCCCCGATCAGGGGCCGGACCTTCTCGGCGAACAGTGTGTTGACCCGCAGATAGCCAGCGTAGTTCTCGTGGCTGAACTCCGCCAGATCAAGGCGGTAGTGGAACAGCGGCCACAGGGTCCGGTTCGCGAAGCCGTTGTAGTATTCGTTGTAGTCCTTGCGACCCAGGTCGAGGGTCGCATAGGTGACCGGCCCGATTTCGGTGATCGAGGGGGTTTCGGCGGTCTGGGCGGCGGTCTTGCCGCTCCAGCCGAACCAGACGCCGCCGCAACTTTGCAGCGCATCGCGCAGGGCCACCGCCAGGCCGCCGGCCGTCGCGGACTGAGCGTCCGGCACGGCCACTCGGTTGGACACGACCACAAGACGCGACATATTTGCTCCTCCCTTCGGTCCCCGCGCCGGCTCATGCCGGACCATCCACCGGGACCGCTCCATCAGGACAAGCGGCGCCCCGACTCTGTCCGAGCACCGCCGTCGGTTTTGCCTAATTTTAGGCGATCCGGGGCCGTAACGCCACCCGTCGCGAGTTGACCGCCGCGGCGCGCCACCGCGCGCCGGGCATTGCCTCACGTGGCCTTACGGGCCCTCATTTGACGTGTCCTCAGTTAACGTGTCTTCACTTGGCGGCGGCCGGGGCCGCCTTGCCCGCTTTCTTGGGCGCCTTGTCCCGGTGGTTCAGGTCGAACACCATGGTTTCGCCGGGGTTCAGCTCCCGCTCCTCGCCCCGCACGCAGATGGTGAGGGGATCGGCCCAGCCGTGTTGCGCCGTCACCGTCATTTCGTCCGTGCCGACCACCACCTGAAGCCAGCGGCCCCGGTGGCGCAGCTTCAGCTTCACGGTGCCCATGCGGTCGGTGAACACCGGATCGAAGTGCAGCGCGTGGTCGCGCACGTCCAGGCCGGTGAAGCAGCGTTGCACCAGATCGACCGTGCCGGCCATGGCGCCCAGATGGATGCCTTCCGGCGTGGTGCCGCCCTGGATGTCGTCGATGTCACTGTGCAGCGCCTGGGTGAACAGCTGCCAGGCCTTTTCCGGGTGACTGCGGGCCATGACGGCGGCATGGACCATGTACGACAGCGTCGAGCCGTGCGACGTGCGGGCCAGATAGTAATCGATGTTGCGCTGCCATTGCTCCTGCGTCAGGGGATTGTAGCCCAAACGCTCGAACTGGGCCGAGAGTTCCTCGCGCGAGAACAGGTAGAACAGCATCAGGACATCGGCCTGCTTCGACAGCTTGTAGCGGTCGGCGCTGTCGCCCTCGGCCTCCAGAATGCGGTCGAGGCGCTGGATGTCGCCGTACTTCTGGCGATAACCCTCCCAGTCGAACTCCTGGAGGTTCTCGTAGCCCTCGAACTGGCTGATGATGCCCTCTTCGTGGAAGCAGACGGTCATCTTCCGACTCATCTCGTCCCACAGCGTCAACTCGCGCTCGTCGAGCATCAGCTTGTCCAGCAGCTCGTCGCGGTGCGTCGCGTCCAGGCTGGCCAGGGCCTTGAGCGCCACACTGCACAGCCACGCTACCATGATGTTGGTGTAGGCGTTGTTGTTCAGGCCGGCGTCGTCGCTGTCCGGATAGGCCTCGTGGTACTCGTCCGGCCCCATGACGTGATGGATCTCATAGCGGCCGGTGTGCGTGTTGAGGTGGGCGAGCGAGGCGAAGAAGCGCGTGATCTCCAGGATCAGCTCGGCGCCGCGCAGCTCCAGGAAGTGGTCGGCCCCGCTGATCTCGAAGTGGCGCCAGACGTTGTAGGCGATCGCCAGACTGACGTGGCGTTGGATGCAACTGTTGTCCGGAACCCAGCGGCCGGAGCGGGGGTTCAGGTGGACCTTCTGGCTTTCCTCGCGGCCGTCGCTGCCCGACTGCCAGGGGAACATCGCCCCCTTGTGGCCGTCCTCCACGGCGGCGCGGCGCGCCTCGGGCAGGCGCAGGTGGCGATAGCGCAGGCACGAGCGCGCAATGGCCGGCAGGCGGAAGTTCAGGAACGGCAGGATGAACAGCTCGTCCCAGAACACGTGTCCGCGATAGGCCTCGCCGTGCCAGCCGCGCGCCGGCACACCGACGTCGAGGTCGATGGTGTTGGGCGACAGCGTCTGGAGCAGATGGAAGATGTGCAGCCGCAGGATCATCTGGGTGTTGCGGCCGTCGTCCAGCTCGATATCGCAGCGGTCCCACAGAGTGCGCCAGACCCGGGCGTGATCCTGGGCCAGCCGGGAGAACGCGGGGGCGTGAGTCACGGCCTCGCGGGCCGCGATGCCGGGTTCGGCGATCGCGGAATCCCGCGACGTGTACAGGCTGGCCAGCTTCTCGACCACGAGGGTCGCCCCATGCTCGACCTGCGCGGTGACGAGTTGGCGCACATAGCCTTCCTCGTTGTCGGCCCGGGTTTTGGATTCAAAGGCGTGCGGGTTGGAGACCACGCGGGTCCGTGCCGCCTGGGCGACACGCAGGCGCGACTGTTTGGTCTCGACCACGATTTGGGCCATCTGCTCGCCAGTGTCCGGGTTCTGGAACGTATCGGCGGCCAGCGGGGTCAGGTGCGAGCTGTTGAGGTCGCGGTAGCGCTTCACGCCGGCGTTGATGACACGGCCATCCAGGCCGGACTGCACCTCCACGGTGCCGGACCAGTTGTGCGCCGTCAGCATCATCTGAATGCCGGCCATGTGCATGTCGGCCATGCTGACGAGGCGCTGGGTCTTCAGCGTGCTTTCGCGGTTCTGCTTGTCGCGGAACCGGACCTCGACCTCCAGAACGCCCTCGCGCATCTTCAGTTCCTGGCGGAACGACAGGATGGTGACGGCCTGGATGTTGAACCAGTCGCCGTCGTCGATGCGGAAGGTGATGGCCGACCAGTTGGGCAGGTTGACGAGGTCTTCGTTCTCGATGACCCGGCCGGCGATCTCCGTCTGGGCGCGGTTGTAGCCGCCGGCCAGATAGGTGGCCGGGTAGTGGGTCTCATCGGCCATGACCCAACTGAAGGCGCCGCGCGTGACGAAGTAGCCGTTACCGGTGGCGGACAGAGCCTCGCGGAGGCCCTGGTTCTTAGGATCGAACTGATCGTAGACCAGCGACCATGTGGACATAGCGCGGTCCTTTCGTGGCTGAGGCGGTGGGACCGTGGACAGGAGACAAACACGGATACGCGGAGGGAACGGGCGGCCGTTAGGGTGTGAGCCGCCGCAGAAGGTCGAGAACCTGGTCCGGGTCATCCACCCGGAAGTCGGCCGCCGACACCCGGCCCTGATCGCTGTCGCTGGCCGGCGCGGCGAGGACGCCGATACCGTTCATGCCTTGCAGCGCCTTGAACGCATCCTCGTCGGTGACATCGTCGCCGAAGAACATGGGGGCGTGTTCGGGGTCGTCCAAGCTGAGCGTGCCAAGCAGGTGTTGCACCGCCTTGCCCTTGTCCCAATCGATCGCGGGCTGGATTTCGAACACCTTTTTGCCGGGCTTTTCCTTCAGCCCGTGCACGGCGCCCAGAACCCGGTCCAGGACGCTGCGGAACAGCGGGTAGTCAAGGTCCGGAACCAGACGGTAGTGCGCGGCGACGGAGAACTTCTTGCGCTCCACCAGGGCGCCGGGGATTTCGCTCAGGCCGGCTTTCAGGCGGCTTTCGACCTCATCCATCAACGCGGTGTAGTCGCCGATGCCCTCCAGCGTGAGCACGCCGGCCGCAGGCGTGCGGATGTCGAAGCCGTGGCTGCCGGCGAAGGTCAGGGAGTCGATGCCGACCAGCTTTTCGACGTCGGGCCGGTCGCGGCCGCTGACCACGGCCACCGGGCGCTTGCGGGCCAGGGTGTCGACGACAGCGCGGCCCTCGTCGGACAGGATGGCGTCCTCCGGGCGGCTTACGATGGGGGTCAGGGTGCCGTCGTAATCCAGGAAAATCGCGGGTTCGCGCCCGTTCAGGGCCGCGTCCAGGGCGTCAAAGGCCTCCAGGGCGTGCGGCAGGTCGCGCACCGGGCGCAGGCGGGGTTCAGTGGTCACCGAAAAAATCTCCCAAATCCTTGACGACAATGTCGGCGCCGTTCTCGCGCAGGGCGGCGTCACCCGCGCCCCGGTCGATCCCGATCACCAGTCCGAAACCGCCATCGCGCCCGGCCTGGACCCCGGACAGCGCGTCCTCGACCATGATGCTCTCGGCAGGGGTGACCCCGGCGAGGCGGGCTCCCTCGATGAAGGTGTCCGGCGCGGGCTTGCCGGGCAGTCCCTTGGCGGCCGCGTACACACCGTCCACCTGGGCGTCGAACAGGTCGAGCAGCCCGGTGCTGGCAAGCACTGGGCCGCAGTTCTTCGACGAGGACACCACGGCGGTGCGCAGGCCCTCCGACCGCAGTTGCCGGATGAGGGCGACGGCTCGGTCGAACACGGTGACACCATCGCGTTGGATGACGCTGTTGAATTCGGCGTTCTTGCGATTGCCGAGTCCACAGATCGTGTCCAACTCCGGAGAGTCCTCCGGCGACCCCTCGGGCGGGGCGATGCCGCGCGAGGCAAGAAACGTGCGGACCCCGTCATAGCGGGGCCGGCCATCCACATAGAGCAGGTAGTCTTCGGTGGAGAAGGGGACGAACGGCACCCCCTCCCGTTCGGAGTGCGCGCGCAGCACGGCGTCGAACAGGTTCTTCCAGGCGGTGGCATGCACCGCCGCCGTGTCGGTCACGACCCCGTCGAGATCGCAGATGATAGCCTTGAGGCCTTTGCCCGCCCAGGGCCACGGTGTCGGGTGCGGCATCTCTCCCCTTTCCGGTTGTGAGGCGCGCGTTCCGCCAATGGGGAACGGATCATCCGACGGCACGGACCGGGCGTGTCACCCAATCCGGACACGGGTCATAAAAACCCTCGCCGGAGGACAGCCCTCGCGGGCTCGACGACAGCGATGACGGGTATCATAGCGACATTGTCCGGCTGAGGTCACCCCCCGCGACACTGAAAACCCGTGACGCGCGTGTTGCATTGGTCCTTAGGGTTGTCGCGTCCATGGTGCTTTGGTCCGGGTCCCGAGCAAAAGGTGGGCCGATCAATCCGGCCTTGAAATGTGGCCGGGAGGGGGGCAGGGTGAGCCGAAGGCCCGCTCCTTTCGAAGGGCCTTCTTTCGGACCAACGACCTGGGTCGTCGCACGGTCCGCGATCGCGCCGGGGTCACGGGAGATCGACCGCCATGTTCCCGTTCTTTCCCTTCGGACCGGTGCCGCCGGTGCCGTTCCTGTTCCCGTTCAAGGCTTTGTCGGCGTGGTCCGACGCTCTGGCGTCCGCAGGGCCGTTCGGTCCGCGGGCGGCGGCCGGGGATGACGCGGGCGCGGCCCGATCCGCCTTCGGGGCGGGCTTCGGCGCGGGACCGGCGTCCCTGATGAGCATGGCCATGATGCCGGTCCTGGCGCCGTTCGCCATGGGCTCGCAGATGGCGCGGGTCATGGAGGACGCGGGGCAGGTGGCCGCCCAGGTGCGCGATTCGCTGGAGCGCGACGACGGCCCGGTGCATGTCGTGGTGGGCGATCCGGACGGGCCGCTTGGCCTTGCCATCGGCCTGACGTTCCTGCGCGGGGGTGGGCGGAGCCATCTCGCGGACGGCACATCCCGGCCCGAGGCGCTGGTGGACGTGACGCCGAAGCCGGCGGAGGAGTGAAAGCGCCGTCCGGCTCTTGCGCCGCCCCTCTACTCCGCAGATTGCGCGTGACGGCAGGTGGGCTGTGGATCGACCAGCACGCCGTCGCGCAGGCGGAGCGTGCGCGTGACCACCTTGCGCCGGAAATGGGCGTCGTGTGAAATCACGATCATCGCCTGCGGCAGCGCGTTGAGCACCGTGACCATCCGGTCCGTCGTTTCCTCGTCGAGCGCGTTGGTGGGCTCGTCGAGCAGCAGCACGTCCGGCTCCATCGCCAGCACGCTCGCCAGCGACACCAGCCGCTTCTCGCCGCCGGACAGCTTGTGCGTGACCCGGTCCGCGAACCCGGTCAACCCCACTTGATCCAGCACCCGCGTCACGGTGCGCAGCGCCTCGTCGCGCGACTGACCGATGTTGAGCGGGCCGAAGGCGATGTCCTCCGCGACCGTGGGGCAGAACAGTTGATCGTCCGGGTCCTGAAAGACGTAGCCGGCCCGGCGGCGTACCTCGGCGAAGTCCGCCTCCTCCCGGCGCTCGGTGCCGAACGCCACGACCCGCCCGGCCTGCGGCCGCAGCAGTCCGACCAGGATTTGCATGAGCGTGCTTTTGCCCGCCCCGTTCGGGCCGGTGATGGCCAGCCGCTCACCAGGGACCAGCGTCATGGAGGCGCCGGCCAGGACCGGCGGCCGGTGCGGGTAGGCGAAATGAAGGTCGGTGGCCTCAAAGCAGGGCGACATGGCTCAGATCCAGAACAAGCAGGCCGGTCAGAACCCCGGCCAGGAGAACGGCGAACACGGCGTCGCGCGCGCCGAAGCGGAGCGTATCAAGCAACGGCAGATGGCCGGTGAAGCCCCGGCACTTCATGGCCTGAAGGATCCGCTCGGACCGCTCCAGGGCGCGCACCAGCAGCATCCCGATCAGATAGCCTACGCTCCGCAGCGTATGCCCGTTGGTGCGTGGCCGGAATCCGCGCGCCTTCATGGCGCGGCGCATGCGGTGGTATTCGTCGTCGATCACGCCGATGTAGCGCACCGTGAACAGCAGCAGATGGACCAGCGCCATCGGCGCCTTCAGGCGGGCGAGGGCATGGCCGAGTGTGGTCGGGTCCATCGACCCCACCAGCGACAGCAGCATCAGCACGATGGCGTTGGCCTTCAGCGCGATGGCGGCGGCCTTCTCCAGGCCCGGCCAGGAGGCCGGCCAGCCGAGAACCGTGAACGCGACCGGTCCGGGCACGGTAAAGGGCAGCATCAGCAGTAGGACAAAGATGAAGCCATCCATCATGACCATGCGCTTCAGCGTCGGGCCGGGTGCCAGACGGGCCGTCAGCATGGCCACCACCGCCAACAGCAGCGACACGGTCAACAGAACAAGGTCGCTCAGGCTGACGGTGACGACGGCGAACGCGGCGGCCGCCAGGATCCGTGTGCGTGGGTCGAGCGCCTGGATCGGGTCCGGACGCGGGGCTTCGCCGACCGCGCGCCCCGGGGTGTCCGGTGTCGCTGTCCGCTGTCCGAGAACGTGGCTCATTCGGCGGGGGTCGCCGGGCCGCCGCGTGCGTCGCGCCGCCGGGCCATGAGGAAGAACGCCAACCCGAACAGACCGACGATATAGCCGATGCCGCCCAGGATGGTTTGCAGGTCGTTCTTTTCCTTGTAGGCGCTGATCTCCCGGCGCAAGGGGCGCATTTCGTCGCGCACCGCCGTGGCGATCAGGGCCGTCAGTTCGGCCGGGGGCAGGCCGGTGGTGGCACCACCCGACGTGTCGGCCGACGGTGCGGCGCCGCCGGACGCTGGGGCGGGCATGTCGGCGGCGTCCAGGGTGAACTGGGCGACGTGACCGGCGCCCAGGTCGGCTCGGAACACATGGGTCACAGTCTGGGTCGGCGTGTACGTGAAAAAGCCATCGGCGTCGGTCCGGGCCTCGCCCATCTTGGTGCCGTTTTCGTCGAAGACCTCGACCACGGCGTCGGCGGCCATATCGCCGTTGGAGAAACCGACCTCGCCCTCGATCATGTCGCCGGCCGGGTAGGCGGCGGCGACGACCTTATGGGCCAGGGCAGGGGCGGCGGTCAGGGCCATCAGGCCCAGCGCCAGACACGCGGCGCGGATCATGGGGGTGTCCTCCTCAGGCGGGGCGGGCGGCGTTGGGCGCGGGGCCCATCACGCCGAACAGGTCCGGCTTCACACGGTGGATCAGAATGACGGCGGCGGCGCAGATCACGCCCTCGATCACCGCCACGGGCAGGTGCGCCAACACGACCAGTTTCGCGGCCGGGATGAAGGCGTCGCCCGACAGCCACAGGGTCAAGGCCACGATGAGGGCCGTCATAATAATGGCCGACGCCCCGGCCAGCAGGCCGCCGAACGCGGCCACGCGGACATTGGGCGCCGTGACCATGCCCCGGAACATCAAGCCGACCAGGACCGCCGGCAGCGCGATGTTGACCGTATTGACGCCCAGGACCGTGACGCCACCGAAGCCGAAAAAGACGGCTTGCAGCAACAGCCCGACGAACAGCGCCGGAAAGGCCGCCCAGCCGAGCACCAACCCGGCGAGGCCGTTCATGATGAGGTGAACGCTGGACGGCCCGATCGGAACGTGGATCAGCGCGGCGACGAAGAAGGTCGCGCTCAGCACACCGGCGGCCGGAATGCGCTCCAGCGTCAGGGCGCGCAAGCCGAGCGCGATTCCCCCAGCGGCGATGACCCCACCGGTAATGACCACCGGGGCGCTGAGCGCGCCGTCAACGATATGCATGGTGCCCCCTCCGTCCGCCGTGAACTACTTCAAGTCGTAGGCGCGGATCCAGATCACCGCATCCTGGCTCAGTTCCTTGCCCTCGTGCTCGGTTTCGGGACCCGACCCCAAGGCGGCGAAGCCCCAGTACCCGGCCTTCGGGATGCCGAACGTAAACGTCCCGTCGGCGTCCGTGACCGCGACCACGGACCCGCCCGGCAGGGGGGAGACGGTCGGTTCGGTTGTGCTGTTGGCCGCCATATCGGGTTCGGCGGCGATGTACTCGATCTCGATCTCGGCGCCGGGGACGGGCTCGCCGTTCGACAGCACGACACCGGAGAAGGTGGAGCCGGCGATGATGTTGGTCGGCTTGTTCAGCGGCACGATCTCGGTCGGCAGGCCCTGCGCCTCGGCCCAGTCCGTGGGCATGGTGCCCCGGTTCAGGTAGGCCTTGGTGATCTGCTGGATGTAGATGTCCTCGCTTTCCTCGTAGTAGGGCGCGGGCACGGTCACAAGCACGTAGTCCCCGGCGCGCTTGACCGGCACGGTGGCTTCCCAGGCGTCGGCGGTGTTGTCGGCCCCCTGGAAGGTGATCGGCGTGAGGCGGTCGGTCAGGTCGGTCTTCTCGCCGCGATGGATCATGTAGAAGTCGAGCGGCTTCGCCATATCCATGGCGTGGCCGTTCTCGAACGGGTGCCAGAAGATCAGCTTGACCGGCACGTCACCCGGCCGGTCGATCTGCACCTCGGGGGTATAGCTGAGCTGGAAGTGGGCGTTTGCGGCGGCCGGCAGCATGAACGCGGCGGCGGAGGTTAAGGCCAAGGCCGCCGTGGCGGCCCGGAAACGGAAGGTCATTGCGCGTCGCTCCCAAAGCGCGCAGGCGGCAGCGTGTCCGGGCTGCCGCGCGCGATCCATTGAAAGGACGGACGGGGAGAAGTGGCGCCGAGGGGGCGATGCCCGAAAAGAATACACTTCGGATCCGGGACCGCCGGCTTCGAACGCCAGACGCACACCCCGGCGTCCGGTCGAGCCCGCGTTCCGTCGTCAGGACGAAACACGGATCGGCGGCAGGTCTCCTGGCTCGCGGGTCGTTGCATGGGCGTCGCCTTCCCGGATCGGCCGTTGGCCGTGGATCCAGTGGCGGGGTGACGCCGGCTCTCCGCTTACAGTTGCGGGGGCAGCCACGGTTTTGGTCCCTGTTGGGTACGCCGCACCGTGTTCCCTTTTCACCCGGCCGCGTGGCGCCCGGGAACCGTCGATGCCCCGAGCTATCCCTATTCCCGAACGGGTGTCAAGAGGACGTCGGGATGGACTGCCCGCGATGCCGGGGCGTGACGTCTCAGGGTATCCCGGGGCGGGCATCCGGGTGTATGCCAGCGCTTGCGTGGCGGCGTGCGGCGTCCCAGGTTTGAGACCCATGCGCCCGCCCCGTGTTTTGCGTCCGCGCTTTGTTTCACGTCAGGAGACCCAATCCCATGCCGCATGGTCCGGCCTCCTCGTCGGTTTCCGGTTCCGACGAGGCCTTGGAGATCCAGTCCAGTGTCGCGATGATCCGCCGGCTGGTCGGGTTCGACACCACGTCGCGCGCGTCCAACCTGGCGCTGATCCATGCGGTGCGGGACCACTTGGCGGCGCACGGCGTGCCGGCGACCCTGATCCACAACGCGGAGGGGTCGAAGGCCAACCTGGTCGCGACGGTCGGGCCGGCGGTCGAGGGCGGCGTTGTGCTCAGCGGCCATACCGACGTGGTGCCGGTCGATGGGCAGGCCTGGGATAGCGACCCGTTCACGCTGACGGAGCGGGGTGGCCGGCTGTACGGGCGCGGCACCGCCGACATGAAGAGCTTTTCCGCCATCGCGCTGGCGCTGGTGCCGGAGATGGTGGCGGCTGGCCTGAAGCGGCCGATTCATCTCGCGCTGTCCTACGATGAGGAGGTGGGGTGCCTCGGCGCGCCCTCGATCATCGCGGAGATGGCGCGCACCGTCCCGACGCCCGCCGCCGTCATCATCGGCGAGCCCACCGGCATGAAGGTGGTCGGCACGCACAAGGGCATCCGCGTCTATCAGGTCGACATCACCGGCCTTGAGTCCCATTCGGCCCACGCCGACCGGGCCGTCAGCGCGGTCATGACCGCCGCCGAACTGATCCACTGGCTGGGCGAGCGCGCCCGGGAGCGGGCGGCGGCGCCGGTGCCGGGGTCCCTGTTCGATCCGCCGTACTCCACCATTACGGCGGAGGTCATCAAGGGCGGTACGGCCCACAACATCATCTCCAAGGCCTGCTCGTTCGTCTGGTCGGTGCGCGACGTGCCGGAGGACGACACCGATGCCCTGGAAGCGGCGTTCCACGCCCAGGCAGACGCGATGCAGGCCGCCATGCGACGCATTGCGCCGGAGACCGGGATTCGGATCGCGCGGCTGGCGAACGTGCCGGCCTTCCGCCGCGAGGCGGACTCCGACGCGGACCGCCTGGTGCGGCGCCTGACCGGGGACAATACGACGGGGGCCGTGTCGTTCGCGGCCGAGGCGGGCCAGTTCCAGCAGGCCGGCTATTCCACCATCATGTGCGGCCCGGGCTTCATTGACCAGGCGCACCAGCCCAACGAGTTCATCGCGATCGATCAGGTGCGCGCCGGGGCCTCGTTCCTGCGCGGGCTGATCGCTCATCTTTCCGCGTGAGGCCCGCCGCGCTGGCGAGCCGCCGGCGCGGTCGCTCCCGTCACGGAGACGTACGATCATGATCGGCAACACCGACTACGGACCTTCCGGCATCGTCGCGGAAATCGCCTGCGCGGGCTGCGGCAGTGTGGTCGATCCCAACATCACGCTGGGCCTGCGGTGCCCGCTGGCCGGCACCGGGGATGGGGTCGATCACAGCCTGAACCGGTTTCTCGACGGTCCCAAGCTGGGCTTTCCCGAAAGCCTGGACCGCAACCCGTTCGTCCGCTACCGCACGCTGATGACCGGCTACCACGTCGGGCGGCGGCTGGGCTTGACCGACGACGCCTATGTGTCGCTGGTCAGCGATCTGTCCCGCCGCGCCGAGGATCTGCTGGGTGAGCCGTTCCTTATGGCCCACATCGCCGAGTTGCCCACCGACAGCGCCGACCTCGGCATGCCGGTGCGCCGGCTGGAGGCGACCAGCACGATCCTGCCGTGGCCGACGCGCGGTCTGTTCGCGATCCTGGTCCATCTGGCTACGCTGGAGGCGGCGGGCCATCGCGCCGTCGCCGGCCGCGAGACGGCGCCGCTGGTCACCCTTGGCGATCCGGAGCTTGTGCGCACGGCCGTGGTGATGGCGCAGGTGTCGGCGCGACCGCTGCACGTCGTGGTGCCGAACCCGTGCCCGCGCGATCTGCTGGACTTCCTCCAGGCCGCGCGCGTTACGCCGGTGCCCGCGGACGGGGCGACCGGGGCGGCCTGCCGGGCGCGCTTCCATCAGGCGCTGCGCGAGGGCGGGGTGCCGTTCACGCCCTACGGCGCGCACGCTCTGCCGGCGCGCGACGGGCTGTCCACGCTGGCCTATGACATCGCCGAGGCGCTGCATGCCCGCTCCGAGGTGCTGGCCCTGATGGTGACGCCGGCGCGCGGCGGCGCCCTGGCCTCGGCGCTGGCGAGCGGCCTGTCGGAGGCGTTCCTGGTCGGGGGGCTGACGCGGTTGCCGCGTCTCGTGGCGCTGGACACCGAGCCGGAGGCGGTGCTGATGGGCGCCATGGAGCACCTCGACGCTGCCATGGGCGGGATTGAGGATCCCCGGCCCGAGGTCTATGTCCCGGCTTTGCGGGATGCAGCGCGGGATCCGGACGCGGTGCTGGTTCCGCCCGACGAGGACGAGGAGTCCGGTTTGCGGCCCTGGGCGGCGCAACCGCCGGACTGGCTGGCCTGCCTGGAAGGGGTCATCCGGACGCGCGGTGCCCTGGTGTCCATCGAGGGGGTGGACACCGATGACGACGCCGGCGGCGCCGATGCGGAGCGGGACGAGGGCTCGGCCTCGCTTGCGCTGTCCGTCACGCTGGAGGCGCTGCGCGAGATTCCCGACCGGCGGCCGCTGGACGACGACTACGAAGACGGCGTCGCCCTGATTATCAGCTAGTATCACTCGCCAGACCGGGGCATCCGCCCGACATACGCAAGGACCGCGTTTGCCGGGCGGCGCGCCGTCGGATCAGGGCGTCGCGATGTCGTCGGTGTAGCGTCCTTCGCCCATGCCATACCCCATCAGGTGCTGAAGCGGATTGACCGCGGCGTCGGCCACGTCCGCGTTGGCATCCAGATAGGCGCTGGTGTCGAACGCCGCCGACGGGTCGCGGCCTTCGCGCCAGCCGTACAGAGCGTAATGCTCGAACGGGTTCACCCCGGCCTCGGCGACGTCCGCGTTGTTGGCCAGGTAGAACGACGTGTCGAAGAAGGCGTTCGGGTCGCGGCCCTCCGCCCAGCCGTACAGCGCGTAATGCTGTGCCCCGTTGGCAAAGGCACCGGCACGGACGGCGGCCGCCACGTCATCGTTGGTGGCGAGGTACAGGGCGTCGTCGAACCAGCTTTTGGTTCCGAACACCGCGTCGTCACGGGCGTCGAGGTTCTGGATGCGCAGATCCCCGCTGGCGTCGGTGTCCACGCCCGCGTAGGCGCGCCCGTCCGGGTGGTTGGCGATCAGGTATTCGGCCAGGGCGTCCTGCTCGCTGCCCGGATCGGCGAAGGTCGAGGTGCCCGCGTCGGTCAGCACATCGCCGAGGTTGACGACGTTGGCCGTCTCCGCGCCCAGGGCTTCGGCAAAGGTCGGGAACGGGAAGCTGTCGCCGCCGTTCTCCACCAGGAAGTCGAGCCCCACCACGCGCACGGTGCCGTTGGCGTCGCCGACGAACTGGCCGTTGGCGACCAGAACCGTCACGACGGTGCCGTTGTCGTCCACGATGGCGGCGTTGACGATGCGGCTGCCGGCCTCAAGGCTGGTGTCGTAGCTGTAGCGCACGCCCGCGACCTGGGCGAACTGGCCAGGTGTGGCCCCCTCGCCGGACTCCGCGACGCCGTGCTCCAGCACCTGAACGAGCTGCTCCTGCGTGATGGTCTGCAACGCCAGACCGTTGTTGAAGCGCAGCGCGTTGACGATGTCGAGCTGGGAGACGTCGCCCACATCCTTGCCCGCGTCGGCGTTGCCCTGGGGTGCGACCAGGGTGCCGTCGGACTCGACCTCGCCGATCTGGGCGCGGATGCCGCCGCCGTTCTTGATCGAGACCATGACCGAGGAGTCATAGGACTTGGCCAGCGCCAGATTGGCGTCGGCGGTCAGGTCGCCCAGGTTGGTTTCCTGGGTGCGGACCTGGGCGCGGCGGCCTTCCAGGAAGACGTCGGTCGTGCCGGTCAGGGTGCCGTCCTGCGCGGTGACGATGGCCTCGACGCCGGCCACCAGTTCCCGGACCTGATCGCCCGGGCTGCCCTCGGTGAAGGCCGCGTCGGTGCTGCCGTACAGGCTGGACACCATCGCGTCGGTGGAGGCGTAGGCGCCGCTGTCAGCCGCGCTGATGCTGTCCGGGTTGAGCACGCCGTTTTCGTCGAAGCCGACGACCAGACGGCCGACGTAGCTGTACTCGCCGTCCGTGCTGACGATGACGGCGGCGTCGCCGTCGGCGTTGGTGGTGACGTAGGGATACGTCTCGGCGGCCACATCGCCCGGGCGCAGGGTGTCGGTCTCGTCGGCCAGCAGCGTGTCGGAGCCGCCCGCGACGATGATGTCGACACCGTGCAGCAGGCCGACCAGCTCCTTCTCCAGCGCGATCTGCTGGAGGTGCGAGGTCAGGATGATCTTGTTGGAACCGGCGGCGATCATCTGGTCGATGACTGGCTGCAGGATGGCGGCCAGCGCGGTCATGTTGTTGTCGCCGGCCGCGACCACGACATCACCGGTCGACGAAATGGTGTCCAGCATCGGGGTGGTGGCCCCGACCACGCCGATCAGCTCGCCGCCGACCGTGAACAGGGCACCCGGGGCGATGCGCGGCGATTCGGTGCCGGCCGCACTTTCGGTCGGTCCGCCGTGAACATAGGTGCTCATGTCCAGAATGTCGGTCGTCGCGGTGCCCGACAGCGAGCCGTCGGCGGAGAAGTCCAGGTTGGCCGACAGGTAGGGGAACGTCGTGCCCAGCCACTCGTCGTCCGCCAGGCCCTCGCCGCCCAACGACGGACGGATGTAGTCCGCCATGGTGTCGGTGGCGAGGTCGAACTCGTGGTTGCCCAGCGCCGAGGCGTCGAAGCCGATGGCGTTCATGATCGCCATGTCGATGCGGCCGCGCGCCCCTTCCAGTGCCGCGTACATCTCATCGGAGGTCAGGCCGAACAGCGCGTTCGCCGCCGTGTTGAACACCGCCGCGTCCGTGAACAGGGCGGCGTTGAAGAACGGCCCCGGGATCACGTTGTCGCCGGCCGAGAGCGTCAGCGTATTGCTCATCGTGCCTTGGAAGTGGTCGACGATGGCGGCGAAATTCGCGGCGCGGTCGATGGCGTCGACGCCCCCTTCCAGGTCGGAGGCATGCAAAAGCTGGAACGTAAAGGCGTCGCCGGAGGCGTGCGCCGGACTGCTGGTGCTCATGTGGCGGGTCCCCATCCAGGTGTCAGACATCGGGATCAGGACGCTACCAGCGGTGTGTTTCACCGCGATGTGATGCAAATGAAGAATTTGTTGTTGCTTAGTTCCGTTCGGGTGGGCCTGCCCCCCTTTAAGAATGGGTCTGGCGCTGAGACAGCCGGGAGGTGCCTACAGCCAGTCGCGCACCCGGTGCACCGCCATGGCCGCCACCAACAGCGGCGTGCGCAAGCGGCGCCCGCCGGGGAAGGGCAGATGGCGGATGCGGGCCATCAGGTCGAACCGTTCCTCCTGGCCCTCGATCATCTCGGCCATAAGCTGCCCGGCGAGGCTGGTCAGCCCGACCCCGTGGCCCGAGAAGCCTTGCGCGAACAGGGTCCTCCGGCCGATGCGCCCGAAGTGCGGCAGCCGGTTGACGGTGATGGCGACATAGCCCCCCCAGGCGTAGTCCACCGCCACGTCGGACAGGTCGGGGAAGGTCGCCAGCATGGTCCGCCGCATGGCGCGGGCGACGCTGGCCGGTTCGATCCGCGAATAGCTCACCCGGCCGCCGAACAGCAGGCGGTGGTCCGACGACATGCGGAAATAGTTCAGGACGAAATTGACGTCCGAGACCGCCTCGTTGCCGGGTATGAGCGCCCGGGCGCGCTCTTCGCCCAACGGCGCCGTGCCGATGATGTAGGTCCCGACCGGCATGATTCGGTGGCCGATGGATGGGACGCGCTGCCAGAGATAGGCGTTGCCGCCCAGGATCAGCCAGCGCGTCCGCACCACACCGTGCGGGGTCTGGACGGCGACGCGGTCGCCCTGCTCCTCGAACCCCACCAGCGGGGTCGCCTCGTGGATCACCGCGCCCGCGCGTTCGGCGGCCGCCGCCAGGCCCAGCGTGTAGTTCAGGGGGTGCAGATGGCCGCCGCCCGGATCGTACAGCGCGCCGATGTAGCGCGCGCTGGCCACGCGGGACTGCGTGAGGCGGCGATCCCACACCTCCAAGCCCTTATAGCCGAGTCGCCACCACTCCTCCGCCGTGTCCACCAGGTCCGCCACCTGACGCGGCTTCAGGGCCACGTCGATGTGGCCGGGGACGAAGTCGCAGGCGATGCCGTGGCGCTGGATCCGATCCTTGACCAGGGTGACGGCCTCGGTCCCAAGGTCCCAGTACGCCTGGACCTCGTCGGGGGCCAGTTGCGAGCGGATCGGTCCCAGCCCGGCGGCGAAACCGGCGATGAGTTGTCCGCCACTGCGGCCGGAGGCGCCGAAACCGGTGATGTGCTCCTCCAGCACGCGCACGCGATAGCCGCGTTCCGCCAAATGAAGCGCGGCGGCGGCACCGGTCATGCCCGCACCGACGACGCAGACGTCGGTTTCGGTATCACCGGTCAGCGGCGGCCGCAACGGACTCGGCGCGGTGGTGTCGGTGTACCAGGACCGCGGCAGGGTCTGCGCGGGCGGAAGACGGGGAGCGACGACGGGCATGGGGCGGGCACAACGCAGGCAGACACACGATCCTTCCCCTATACGGCAGCCCGCCGACTCCGTCCAGCATCCGGCGGCGGCGGCGCTCCGGCTTCGGCGAAGACTCGCAACCCGGCGTATCCGTCTTATGTATGACGACGCATCGTGTCGTCGCGCGGAGCCGGTCCGCGTTCGGGCGCGGTTTGGCCTGCGACCCACAGTCGGGGTTCGTCGCATCGTCGGGCGGTTCGGGGTGTCTTGCCCCGCCGCCGCCTGTCCCGCACCATACCCACCGCATTTAACCCCATGATCTTGTTCTCGCCTGGAGCTTGCCTATGCCCCTGACCGCGATCCGAAACTTCCTGCGCATGGAGGCCTCGGGCGGCATCCTTCTGATGATCGCCGCCGCCCTGGCCCTGATCGTGGCCAATTCGCCCGTCGCGTCCTATTACACCGCGTTTTTCGAGACCCACCTCATCATCGGGTTCGGGGACTACTCCCTCGACAAGACGCTGATCCATTGGGTGAACGACGGCCTGATGGCCGTGTTCTTCCTGCTCGTGGGCCTGGAGATCAAACGCGAGGTGGTCCAGGGCGAGCTATCCTCGCCCTCCAAGGCCGCGCTGCCCCTGATCGCCGCCATCGGCGGCATGGTGATGCCGGCGCTGGTGTACTTGGTGTTCAATTTCACGGATCCGGTCACCAGCCGGGGCTGGGCGATTCCCGCCGCCACGGATATCGCGTTCGCGCTGGGCATCTTGATGCTGCTGGGCTCCCGCGCGCCGCTGTCGATGAAGATCTTTCTGACGGCCCTGGCGATCATCGACGACCTGGGCGCCATCATCATCATCGCGCTGTTCTACACCGAGGACCTGTCTCTGGTGGCGCTGTACGCCGGCCTGGGCTGCGTGGCGGTGCTGATCACGTTGAACGTGGCCGGGGTCCGCAAGGTCGCACCCTATGTGCTCGTCGGCATCATCCTGTGGGTCTGCGTGCTGAAAAGCGGGGTGCATGCCACGCTGGCGGGCGTCGCGCTGGCGCTGGCCATTCCGTTGGGCGAGCGCGGCAAGGACCACAAGGATCTCGCCGGGCATCTCGAGCATGAACTGCACCCCTGGGTGGCCTATGCCATCCTGCCGCTGTTCGCTTTCGCCAACGCCGGCGTGTCCCTGCAAGGGCTGACCCCGGCCGCGTTGCTGGCGCCGGTGCCGCTGGGTATCGCGCTCGGCCTGTTCGTGGGCAAGCAGATTGGGGTCATGGGCTTCCTATGGCTGGGCAAGGCGCTGCGGTTGTGCAAGCTGCCTGAGGATGTGACCTGGAGCCATATTTACGGCGTGGCGCTGCTGACCGGTATCGGCTTCACCATGAGCCTGTTCATCGGCACCCTGGCGTTCGAGCACACACCGGACTACGCCGACGACGTCCGGCTGGGTGTGCTGGGTGGCTCGATCCTGTCCGGGTTGGCCGGGTACGTCGTGCTGCGGTTCGTGGCGCCCAAGGCCCGCGACGTGGGCGCCACCCCGCTGACCGCCGAGTCCTAAGGCCCGGAGGCCGGGCGCCTACTCCGCCGCCAGACGGGGGGCGGGGGTGTCGAAGGAGGCGAGGAGGTCCGCCTCCTTCGCCTGGGCGGCCGCCACGTTGGCCTCCAGCACATGGCCGAAGCCGCGCATTTCCAGCGGCAGCGCGGCCAGGGCGACGGCGGTGGCGTGGTTGTCCGCCGTCAGGCCCTCCGCCAGCCGGTCCAGAAGGGTCCGGTAGTCGGCGAGCAGGCGGCGCTGCATCACCCGCTCCGCTGTGCGGCCGAACGGATCCAGCGGCGTGCCGCGCAACGCCTTCAACCGCGCCAGCACGCGGAAGGCCCCGAACACCCAAGGGCCGTACTCCCGCTTGATCAGATGGCCGGTGCGGGGGTCCCGCTTTGCGAACAGCGGCGGGGCGAGGTGGACGCGCGCGCGGGGCGTGCCGCCCTCGAACCGCTCGGCCAGCATCGCCTGGAACCGGCCATCGGTGTACAGGCGGGCCACCTCGTACTCGTCCTTGGGACTCATCAGCTTGAACAGCGCGCGGGCCACGGCATCCGTCAGCCGTGTCTCATCCGGCCCGACCACGCGGGATTCGGCCGCCCGGATGCGCGCCACGGCCTTGCGGTACCGCTTGGCGTGACCCCCGTTCTGGTAGGCACGCAGAGACGCCGCGCGGCGCTCGATGCGCTCGTCCAGGGTGTCCGACAGGCGGCGGTCACCGGTGGTTTCCGCCGTTGGGCCGACCAGGGCCAGCACCCGCTCCGGCTGCTCGGCCATGCGCCGACCCCACAGGAAGGCGTCCAGGTTCGCCCGCACCGCCGCGCCGTTCAGCGTCACCGCGCGTTCGATGGCGGCCCGTCCGATGGGGATCAGGCCCTTCTGCCACGCATAGCCCACCATGAACAGGTTGGCCGTGATGCTGTCGCCCAGTAAGGCGGTGGCGACGCGGGTCGCGTCCACATACAGCGTCTCCTTCGCCGCATCGACGATGGTGTCGCGGAGGCGCTGGTCCGGGTAGATCGTATCCGGGTGCTGGGTGAAGTCGGCGGTCATCACTTGATGCGCGTTCAGCACCGCGACGGTCAGGCGGCGGCGCATCTTCTCCAGCACATCCGCGCCCGCCGCCGTCACCATGTCGCAACCGAGCAGCAGGTTGGTGTTGCCGGCGGCGATGCGGACGGCGTGGATATCCTGATCGCGCCGCGCCAGCCGCACATGGCTGACCACGGCGCCGTTCTTCTGCGCCAGCCCGGTCTGGTCGAGCACGGAGACGCCCTTGCCTTCCAGATGCGCGGCCATGCCCAGGATGGCGCCGATGGTCACGACACCGGTACCGCCGATGCCGGTGATGAGGATGTCGTAGGGGGCCGCCTGCGTGATCTCCGTTTCCGGCTCCGGCAGGGCGGGGAATCCGTCGTCCGGACCGGCCGGGCCGGCCTTGGCGGTGCGTTTCTTCGGCGTGACGCCCGAAACGGTGACGAAGCTGGGGCAGAAGCCTTTGACGCAGGAGACGTCCTTGTTGCATGTCGACTGGTCGATGGCCCGCTTGCGGCCGAACTCGGTCTCCACCGGCACGATGGACACGCAGTTCGACTGCACACCGCAATCGCCGCAGCCCTCGCAGACGGCCTCGTTGATGACCACCCGCACGTCCGGATCGACCATCTGGCCGCGCTTGCGGCGGCGGCGCTTCTCGGCCGCACAGGTCTGGTCGTAGATCAGCACGGTGACGCCCGCGACCTCCCGAAGGTCCCGCTGCACGGCGTCCAGGTCGTCGCGGTGATG
Organism: Roseospira marina; assembly: GCF_014197855.1. Classification (GTDB taxonomy): domain Bacteria; phylum Pseudomonadota; class Alphaproteobacteria; order Rhodospirillales; family Rhodospirillaceae; genus Rhodospira; species Rhodospira marina. Next base: position 315,914 of record NZ_JACIGJ010000003.1, on the reverse strand, counting down.
TACCGTGGTGCCCGGGGGCAGGTCGGCCCCGGTGTACTTTTCGGGATCATCGGAGACCAGGGCGATGCGCTTGGCCCCTTCGCCCTCCAACTGGTGGGCGATCTGCGGCACGGTCAGGGTGCCGTCCACCGGCTGACCGCCCGTCATGGCCACGGCGTCGTTGTACAGCAGCTTGTAGGTCACATTGGCCCCGGCCGCGACCGCCTGCCGGATCGCCAGCGACCCCGAATGGAAGTACGTGCCGTCGCCCAGGTTCACGAACATGTGCCGCGTTTCGGTGAACGGCGCCAGGCCGACCCAGTTCGCCCCTTCGCCGCCCATGTGGGTGAAGGTCTTGGTGTTCCGCTCCGGCATCCAGGTGACCATGTAGTGGCAGCCGATGCCGGCGAGGCCGGCGCTGCCCTCCGGTACCTTGGTCGAGGTGTTGTGCGGGCAGCCGGAGCAGTAGTACGGCAGCCGCTTGGTCGGCGCCGTCTTTTCGGAGAGTTCGGCCTCCTTGCGCTCCAGCCAGGCGAGGCGCTGCTCCATGGTGTCCAGCGTGACGAAGCGTCGGAGCTGCCCGGCGATGGCGCGGGCGACCATGGCCGGGGTCAGTTCCCCGGCAGAGGGCAGGATCCAACTGCCGGCTTCGTCGAACTTGCCGACGATGCGGGGGCGCACGTCCTCCCGCCAATTATAAAGCTGCTCCTTGAGCTGGTTTTCGATCAGGGCGCGCTTTTCCTCGACGACCAGGATTTCCTCCAGCCCTTCGGCGAAGCGGCGGATGCCGTCGCGCTCCAACGGCCAGGGCATGCCCACCTTGTACAGCCGGATGCCCATGTCGCGGGCGACGCGCTCCGTGATGCCCAGGTCGGCCAGCGCCTGCCGCACGTCCTTGTACGCCTTGCCGGAGGCGACGATGCCCAGGCGCGGCTCCGGGCTGTCGAAGATCACCCGGTCGATGCGGTTGGCGCGGGCGAAGGCGAGGGCCGCGTAAATCTTGGTCCGCATCAGGCGGTATTCCTGCGCCAGCGGGGTGTCCGGCCAACGGATATGGACCCCGTCGGGCGGGACCTCGAAGTCGGTCGGGGTGACGATCTCCAGCGCCAGCGGGTCGATGTCCACCGCGCCGCCGCTGTCGCAGGTCTCGCTGATCGCCTTCATGGCCACCCAGACGCCGGCGTAGCGGCTCATGGCGATCCCGAGCAGGCCGTACTCCACCACCTCGTCGACGCCCGCCGGGTTGAGCACCGGGATCTGCGCGCCCGACAGGGCGTGTTCGGACTGGTGGGCGATGGTGGAGGACTTGGCGGCGTGGTCGTCGCCCGCGATCAGCAGCACGCCGCCGTGGGGTGCGGTGCCGGCCATGTTGCCGTGCTTGAACACGTCGCCGCTGCGGTCCACGCCCGGGCCCTTGCCGTACCAGACGCCGAACACGCCATCGACCTGCGCGCCGGGGAACAAATGGACCTGCTGTGTGCCCCAGACGGCGGTGGCGGCCAGATCCTCGTTCACGCCGGGCTGGAAGTGGATGTTCTCCGCCTCCAGGTACGGTTTCGCCTTCCACAGTTCCTTGTCGTAGGCGCCGAGGGGGGAGCCGCGATAGCCGCTGACGAACCCGCCCGTATTGAGGCCGGCCGCTTTGTCGCGCTGGCGCTGGGCCAGCAGCAGGCGGGTCAGGGCCTGGATGCCGGTCAGGAACACCCGGCCGTTCGGCTGGCTGTACTTGTCGTCCAGCGTGACCTGATCCATCGGGAGGGGAGACAGCGCGGTCATGGCGGGAACCTCCTGCGGCGAGGGGGACACGTCATCATGTGGGCCGGGTCGGGCCGTCGCGCCAATACCCAACACTCGCAGTCAGTTTAGCGCACCCCGCCCCACCGCGCAAACGGGACAGGATGTCTGACGTTTCTGGTGGGGGTTGGGGGCGTAACGGCCTGTTCCGACGTTGGCGGCCCTGGCCTCATCCCGAGGCGCCCGCAGGGCGCGAGGGATCTCGGGCGGTTGTGTGAGACGGAGGGATGCGCGCAGCCGGTCCAGATCCCTTCGCTCATTTCGCTCGGTCGGGATGAAATCCTCGTCGGTGTCACGCCGGGCGGCGCTGGCGTAACGCCCCCGCACAGGCACCCTCGACCCCGGCGGACCGGGGCCAAGGGCGGTCGGCTCAGCGGTCGGTGACCTCAGCTGTACTTGATCGTGTCGAAGCCCATGAACTTATACATCGGGCATTTGCCCATCAGGCCGGTTGCCAGCGGGACGACACCCACCCAGCCCACAATCATCGACGGACCACCGAACACGGCGCCCGCGATCAAGACCATGCCAATGACGATGCGGGCGATGCTGTCGTAAAAGCCCACGTTCCTCTCGAAGTCGAACATCGTCGGTCTCCTTCATCGGACCAGCGACTCGGGCACAAGCACCCGGTGCCGATCCCGGGACGAATGCAGTACCTTGGCCGGCTTCACCCCCGTCGACGCAGACCATCCAACGCGGCCCGGTCCTCGACCATGACGTGACCGCGGGCGGCGGTGACCCATCCCCGGCGTTCGAAGTCCTTGATCTGACGGCTGATGACCTCGCGGGCGGAGCCCAGCTCGATCGCCAAATCCTGGTGGGTCGCGACCACGATTCCCGACGCATCCGCGCGGGTCAAGAGGAGTTGCGCCAGACGCATATCGATACGGCCGAACGCAACCTCGTCGATCAGCATCAACAGGTCGCCGATCCGGGTGGCGTAGGCGGAAAAGACGAAGCGCCGGAACACAGCCGAGGTTGCCAGAAGCGCCTGGAACGGGCCCACCGACAGCACGGCGGCGGCGACGTCGGTTTCGGTCACACCCTCGGCGCCGTAGGGCAGGGCGGCCAACAGGGCGTTGGTGGTCAGCACACAGGTCTGCCCAGGCTCGACCCGGTACAGCACGATCTGGCGCCCGGTTTCGGAGACCTTCTGCACGCGCACCCGGCCCTCCAGCACCAGGGTGAAGGACTCGCAGGCGTCGCCGTCGCGGAACAGCACGCTGCCGGCCGAGATGGTGGCCGGGCGCACATTCTGCTCCAGCAGGCGGCGCGCCTCGGGCTCTAGCGTGCCGAGCGGGCCGAACCCATCCAGCAGGCGGGCGATGAATGCCGGCCGCGATACGGCAGACGGAGACGTTGACGTGGACATGACGCGGAGTGTGCCCCTCGCGGCCCCGGTTGCCAAGGGGCGGCCAGTGCGCCGACGGGGCCTCAAGAGGGGGCCGGGCCCGCGCCGTCAAGAGGCTGGCGCAGGGGCGCCCGCCCGCGTATGCTCCCGGCGCATATCAAATTGGTGACCGTATAATGCCTCTGCCTCCGCGCCCCCTGGCCCCCGACGACTTTTCCGCCGCGCTGGCCCTGAACAACGCCGCGCTGCCCAACGTCAACGAACTGGACACGGCCGCTCTGACCGATCTGGTCGCCATGTCCGCCCTGGCGGCCGGGGCGCACGGCGACGATGGTACGCTGCTTGGGTTCGTGCTCGCCCTGCCGCCCGGCCGGGATTATGACAGTCGGAATTATCGCTGGGTGTCCAACCACCGCGCTCAATTTCTCTATGTGGATCGGGTGGTTGTGACGCCGCGCGCACGGGGCCGCGGCGTCGGACGCGCGCTGTACCGGGCGGTCATCGACACCGCCCATGCCGAGGGCTACGGCTTCGTGCTGGCCGAGGTGAACGAGCGGCCGCCGAACCCGGGATCGATGGCCTTCCACACGGCGATCGGGTTCCGCGTGGTCGGGCATGCGGACTATGGTCCGGACGACAAGGCCGTGGCGTTCGTGGAATACACCCGCGACACCTGACGATGTGCTATCGGTCGGACACCGAGGGCGCGGGGGCCCTCGGCGCCCTCGTGACCGAGATTTTTGGTGCGGCCGGTGTCGCGGTGGTATTCCGCCCGGCCGACACGGTCGAGGCCGCCCTGGCGTGGCTGGCCACGCAGCCGTGAAAACCCGTGGCTGGCCACGCAGCCGTGACCGCCCAGGATCAGCCGGTGCGGTCCGCGTTTGACCCCGACACCAACATCGAGCCCGGCGCCCACGCGGGCAGGCGCCGCTCCTCCACCGCGTGACACGCGACGGCGCCCCCATCGTTCGCCTGGCCCTCGCCGTGCGGCCGCAGGGCCGGGCGTTCGGTCCGACAGCGGTCGTTCGCCAGAGGGCAGCGCGTGTGGAACGCGCAGCCGGGCGGCGGGTCGAGCGGGCTCGGCACCTCGCCGGCCATGGGCTTGCGGTCCCGGTCCGGGGCGCGCAGGTCGGGCACCGTCTCGATCAGAAGCCGGGTATAGGGGTGGCGCGGGGCGGCGAACAGGCGGTCGGCCGGGGCCACCTCGCACAGCCGCCCGAGGTACATCACCCCGATGGTGTCGGCGATGAAGCGCACCACGGCCAGATCGTGGGTGATGACCAGGTAGGTCAGGCCCAACTCCCGTTGCAGATCGCGCAGCAGGTTGAGGATCTGCGCCTGCACCGAGACGTCGAGCGCGCTGGTCGGTTCGTCGCACACCAGGAAATGCGGCTTGGACGCCAGCGCCCGGGCGATCGACAGCCGCTGGCGTTGGCCGCCCGAGAACTCGTGCGGGAAGCGCTCGGCATCGGCGGCGCGCAGGCCGACGTGCTCCAGCAGCATGCCCACCCGCCGCCGGATGGCCGTTGTGTCATCCATCAGGCCATGCGCCCGGATCGGCTCGGCGATGATGCGCCCGACCCGCCAGCGTGGGTTGAGGCTGGCGAACGGATCCTGAAAGATCATCTGCATGCGGCGGCGGAACGGCGCCAGCGCCCGGCGGTCGGACAGACGACCGATCTCCGTGCCCTCGAACTCCAAATCCCCCGCTGTGGGCGTGTACAGCGTGACCAGCATGCGGGCGACCGTGGACTTGCCGCAGCCGGACTCGCCCACCAGCGCCGTGGTGCGGCCGCGCGCGATGTCTAGGTCGAGGCCGTCTACGGCCTTGAGCACGCGGCGGCGTTTGCCCTCCAGCAGGCGGGACAGCAGCGGCGGCGACAGGTCGAAATGCTTGCTCAGGCCGCGCAACCGCACCAAGGGCGCTGGATCGTCGGTGTTGGGGGCCGGCGGTACTGTGGGCGCGGTCATGAGGGCGCGCTCACGGCGGCGGTCCGGTCCGCGTTCGGCGCCCACAGCCAGCAGGCCGCCGCCGACGGCGGGTTCTCAAACAGGGGGGGGCGTTCGGCCACGCAGCGATCATGCGCGCGCGGACAGCGGGGGTGGAAGGCGCAGCCGGTGGGGATCGCCCGCAGCGACGGCATGCTGCCCTCGATCTGCGCCAGCCGGGCGGGGCGCGCGTGCAAAGTCGGGATGCAGGCCATCAGGCCCTCGGTGTAGGGATGGCGGGGGCGGTTGACCACATCGTCGACCGGCCCAACCTCGGCCACCCGGCCGCTGTAGAGCACCGCGACGCGGTCGGCGGTTTCCGCGATCACGCCCATGTCGTGGGTGATGAGCATCACGGCGGTGTCGTGCTCGCGGCACAGGCGCTTCAGCAGGGCCGTGATCTGCGCTTGGATCGAGACGTCCAGCGCCGTGGTCGGCTCGTCGGCCAGGATCAGGCGTGGGCCGGCGCAGAGGGCCAGGGCGATGACGACGCGCTGGCGCATGCCGCCCGAGAACTGGTGCGGGTAGGCGTCCAGGCGGTCCTTCGCCCCCGGGATGCCGACCTCCTGCAACAGCTCCAGTGCGCGGGCCCGGGCGGCGCGCTCGCTCATGGGGATGTGGGTCCGGATCGTCTCCGCAAGCTGGCGGCCGACGGTGTACAACGGGTTCAGGCTGGTCAGCGGGTCCTGGAACACGGCGCCGATCTCGCGGCCGCGCACTTTGCGCCATTGGTCCGCGGTCAGGCCGTCGATGCGTCGGCCGTCCAGCCGGATCTCCCCCCCGGCGACACGGCCCGGCGGCTCCAGCAGGCCGATGATGGCGGCGCCGGTCTGGGACTTGCCGGCGCCGGACTCGCCGACCACGCCCAGGATCTCCCCCGGGTGGATATCGAACGACACGCCGTCCACGGCGGTCAGCACGCCCCGGCGGGTGGGGAACTCGACCCGCAGGTCGCGCACGGAAAGCAGGGGTTCGGTCATCGCGTCGTTCCCCTCACCGCAGCTTCGGGTTCAGGGCGTCGCGCAGCCAGTCGCCCAACAGGTTGACCGACAACACCAGCAGCACCAGGGCGATCCCGGGGAAGACGGTGATCCACCATTCCCCCGAGAATAGGAAGTCATTGCCAATCCGGATCAACGTGCCCAGCGAGGGCTCGGTCGGGGGCAGGCCCACGCCCAGGAACGACAGCGTGGCCTCGGTGATGACGGCGATGGCGAGGTGAATGGTGGCGATCACCAGCACGGGTCCCAGCACGTTCGGCAATACGTGCCGGACCGCGATCAGCACCGGGTGCACCCCCATGATGTGTGCGGCCATGACGTATTCGCGGTTCTTCTCCACCATGGTGGAGCCGCGCACCGTGCGGGCGTACTGCACCCACCCCGACACACCGATGGCGAAGATGATGACCCAGATGGCGGTGTCGTGGTGGACCTCGCGGGGCAATATCCCCCGCGCCACGCCGTCGACCAGCAGGGCGATCAGGATCGCCGGAAACGAAAGCTGCACATCGGCCACTCGCATGATGAGGGCGTCGACCCAGCCCCCGGCGTAGCCCGCCAGAAGCCCCAGGCCGACACCCAGCACCATGGCGAACACGACCGACGCCGCGCCCACGAACAGCGAGATCCGCATGCCGTACAGGATGGCGGACAGCATGTCGCGGCCCTGGTCGTCGGTGCCCAGCAGGAACTCGGACACGCCGTCCGGTGTCCAGGCGGGGGGGGTGAACGCGGCCATCAGGTCCAGGGTTTCCAGCGCGAACGGGTTGGTCGGAGAGATCAGCGGCGCGGCGAGCGCCGTCCCCACCAGGACCAGCGCGACCACGGCGGCGACGATCGTGACGGGCGAGTGGCGGAACGAGTACAGAATGTCGGAGTCCCAGGCGCGCCAGAGGGCGCCGCGCAGGCGGCTGACGCGGTGCAGACCCGGGTCTTCATCCAGGCGGGCGGCGGGTTCGGTCATGATCCGTGCCCCCCTGCTGCGCCGCCGACGCGCAGGCGCGGATCGACGACGACATAGAGGATATCCACGACCAGATTGATGACCACGAACACGAAGGCGACCAGCACCAGATACGCCGCCATCACCGGGATATCAACAAACTCGATCGCCTGTATGAATAGAAGCCCCATGCCGGGCCACTGGAACACGGTTTCGGTAATAATGGCGAAGGCGATCACGCTGCCGAGCTGAAGCCCGGTGATGGTGATGACCGGGACCAGGGTGTTCTTCAGGGCGTGGCCGAAGTTGATGGCGCGCGCGGACAGTCCGCGCGCCCGGGCGAACTTGATGTAGTCCGTGCGTAGGACCTCCAGCATCTCCGCCCGCACGAGGCGCATGATGAGGGTCATCTGGAACAGGCCCAGGGTGATCGACGGCAGGATCAGGGCGCGCAGGCCATCCCAGGTCAGGAAGCCGGTGGTCCACCAGCCGATCTGCACGGTCTCGCCGCGTCCGAACGAGGAGAGCCAACCGAGCCAGACCGAAAAGACTAGGATCAGCAGGATGCCGATCAGGAAGGTCGGCAGCGAGACCCCGATCAGGGAGATGGTGAGGAAGGCCTTTGACAGCCAGCCGCGCCGGTTCAGCGCGGTGTAGATGCCCATGGGCAGCCCGACGGCCAGCGCGAACAGCCCGGCCGCGAAGGAGAGTTCCAGCGTGGCCGGCGCCCGCTCCACCAGAAGGTCCTCGACCGGGCGGCCGTGGCGGTAGGAGATGCCGAAGTCCGCCTGGGCGGCGTTGACCACAAAGCGGGCGAACTGCACCGGGAAGGGATCGTTCAGCCCCAGGTCCTCGCGGAGCTGCGCCCGGTCGGCCAGACTGGTGTCATGCCCGACCAGATTGTTGATCGGATCGCCGACGTAGTGGAACAGCGCGAAGCCCACCAGGGCCACGGCCAGCATGACGAGGACGGACTGGATCAGGCGGCGGACGATGAACGCGATCATGGGGGATCCGGCGCGAGTGGAGAAGCGGCCGGCGGGGACCTAACACCCGCCGCCGCACGTGCTTCGTCATAGCACGGCTTTGGGGGGCTGTGTCATCCCGTCCTGTGGCGGCACGGGGCGGGTTTGCGCCCACCGATCCACCCTAGGGGATCGAGGTTCCGGTGGCGCCATCATCCCGGTTCCGCCGCCCCCGGCCAGCGGTGCGCCGTAGCTTTTCGCCGGAGCTGCGGCGGTCGGTGTCGCATCAGTCGTCCGTGTTGGCGGCCGACGGGGCGCTGTCGTTCTCCTCCAGGCCGCCGGGGCCGGAAATCATGGCCTCGACGATCAGGCCCTCGTTGGCGCGCACGGCGTTCTCGATTTCCTCCGCGATCGCCGGGTGATCGCGGAGGAACTGCTTGGCGTTCTCGCGGCCCTGGCCGATGCGCTGGGAGTTGTAGGAGAACCACGCGCCCGACTTCTCGACGATGTTGGCGCGGACGCCGAGATCGATGATCTCGCCCATCTTGGAGACGCCCTCGCCGTACATGATGTCGAATTCGACCGTCTTGAACGGAGGCGCGACCTTGTTCTTGACCACCTTGACGCGGGTCTGGTTGCCGACCGTCTCGTCCTTGTTCTTGATCGCGCCGATGCGGCGGATCTCCAGACGGACCGAGGCGTAGAACTTCAGCGCGTTGCCGCCGGTGGTCGTCTCTGGGTTGCCGAACATCACACCGATCTTCATGCGGATCTGGTTGATGAAGATGATGAGCGTGTTCGACCGCGCCACGGACGCCGTGAGTTTGCGCAGCGCTTGGCTCATCAGGCGGGCCTGCAGGCCAACGTGGGCGTCGCCCATCTCGCCTTCCAGCTCGGCCCGGGGCACCAGGGCGGCCACGGAGTCGACCACCAGCACGTCGATGGCGCCGGAGCGCACCAGCGTGTCGGCGATCTCCAGCGCCTGCTCGCCGGCGTCCGGCTGCGCCATCAGCAGGGTGTCCAGATCGACCCCGACCTTGCGGGCGTAGCTGGGATCGAACGCATGCTCGGCGTCGATGAACCCGCAGGTGCCGCCGCGCTTCTGCGCCTCCGCGATCACATGCATGGCCAGCGTGGTCTTGCCCGAGCTTTCGGGCCCGTAGATTTCCACGATGCGGCCGCGCGGCAGACCACCGATGCCCAGGGCGATGTCGAGCCCGAGCGAGCCGGTCGACACCGATTCGATCTCGACCGCGCGTTCGCGCTGGCCGAGCCGCATGATGGAGCCCTTGCCAAAGGACCGTTCGATCTGGCTGACGGCGGCGTCGAGCGCCTTCTGCTTATCCATGGTATCCCGATCCACGAGGCGGAGCGCGCTTTGCGACATGATGAGGTCCCCTTATTCCACACGGGTCCGGCCGGGTGCAAGGCTGGCCGGAGTGCCGCCAGAGCCGGCCGCGGCGCCGAACGCGGCCTGTTGCTCCCCGTCCGCGTCCCATCGGCGTACCGTACATGGTTTGTTCCGTCGCGCAAGCGAAAAGAACAGGACGGGAACGCACGAGAGCTCCGGTACGGAAAAAAAGGGGGGTAAGGGGAAGAACAGGGGCGGGGGGCGCCGTCAGCGCCGCTCCCGCTTGGACAGGAAGGCGAGGCGTTGGAGCAGGTGCACGTCCTGTTCATTCTTCAACAGGGCGCCGTGCAGCGGCGGCAGCACCGTCTTGACGTCGCCGGACCGTAGCGCCTCGGCCGGAATATCGTCGGCCATCAGCAGCTTGATCCAGTCCAGCAGTTCACTGGTCGACGGTTTCTTCTTCAGGCCGGGCACCTCGCGGACATCGTAGAACATCGCCAGCGCGTCGCGGACGAGGCTCGCCTTGATGTCCGGGAAATGGACATCAATGATCGCCTGCATCGTCTCCGGCTCCGGAAACGCGATGTAATGGAAGAAGCACCGGCGCAGAAACGCGTCCGGCAGTTCTTTCTCGTTGTTCGACGTGATGATGACGACCGGGCGCGTGGCGGCGCGCACCGTCTCGCCGGTCTCATGCACATGGAACTCCATGCGGTCGAGTTCCAACAACAGGTCGTTCGGGAACTCGATATCCGCCTTGTCGATCTCGTCGATCAGCAGGACGGCGCCGCCCTCGGTGGTGAAGGCGTCCCACATCCGGCCGCGCTTGATGTAGTTCGCGATGTCATGCACCCGGTCATCGCCCAATTGCGAGTCGCGCAGCCGGGACACCGCGTCATATTCGTACAGGCCATGCTGGGCCTTGGTCGTGGACTTGATGTGCCAGGCGATCAGGGGCAGGCCGAGCGCCTCCGCGACCTCCTGGGCCAACACAGTCTTGCCGGTACCGGGCTCGCCCTTGACCAGCAGCGGGCGTTGCAGGGTCACGGCGGCGTTGACGGCGACCGCTAGATCCTCCGTGGCGACATAGGTCGAGGTGCCGGTGAATTTCATGGGGCGGGCGTGCTCCGTGCGGGACCGTATCGGGTCTCCCGAAGGTAGCGAGGACCGGGCCTGGGTTCAACGGGGGGCGCCGCGATGCTGCGCCATCTGCTTGCGTTCGCCCTCGCGCGGGCCCGGGGCTACCGCCGTGTCAGCCTGGAGACCGGATCCTCGCCCGCCTTCCCGCCGGCCGTCGCATTTTACACTCGGTTCGGATTTCGCACGGGCGCGGCGTGGCCGCGTTCGATCAGCGACCCCGACCCGCTGCGGTGGGGCGTGCCACGTCACGCGTGAAAAGTTAATCTATTACGGTTTGACACCGAATCGCGCGGGCCGTACGGTGGCATCCAATAAGCGTATACGGTCAACATATTCAACCTTGTTTGGCGAATGGCGGTGCCGTTTTCGCCCTACGAGAAGGGGGAGGCCATGCGTACAGCCGTTTTGGTGGCTTCGGCCATGTTGAGCATTGGCGCGCCGGGTGTGAGTTCGGCGGCCGTCGTGGATTTTTCGTCGGGGACCGTTGAGTTCGATCCCCCGAATCCTGCGTATGCGTATGCCTTCACCTATACCGAGAATGGCATGGTGTTCAGTGGGCGCCCCGATGCGTCCTGGGACTTTTCCGTCGATGGGACTCTAATGATCTCGCCGGGGATGACCGGGTACTGGACGGGGGCGTACGGGCCTGTGTCGATGACCCGCCAGGGCGGAGGCGTCTTTGCGCTGTCCAGCCTGGGATTTGGCTCCACGCTCATGGATTATATGTTCGCCGAGTGCTGGGTCTATGGCGGCCAATCAACCTGCGACGGGCTGTTCGCGTTGGAGGAGGAGGGGAAGGCCGAGCTTGTCGATAGTTATGTTTATGACGGTGAAGGGGACTATACCTATAGGCTTCTCCATCCGACGCGTGATTTTCGCGTTACGGGATACTTGGGCGATACGGAACTGTATTCCGCCGACCTATCCACATTCGACAGCAGCGTATATTCCGCCGCTGAACTCGGGGCGACCGGACTGATCGACCGACTCGTGTTCCGGGCCGTGGGGCCGTACTTCGATGATGCGGGCGATGTCGATGTTGAATGGTGGGGTTGGATGTTTAACGACACGCATCAGGTGCAGATCGACTACGTTGATGTGTACATCACGCCCCTGCCCGCAGCGGTATGGTTCCTGCTGACGGCCATCGCCGGCCTGACCGGGGTCACCCGCCTCGGACGCGGGCGGGCGGTGGCTTCAGTCTGACGCGGAAGCCCTTCGCCGTTCGGTCATGCCAGCGGCGGGATGTCGCCCAGGGCGTAGCCCGCCAGGGTGTCGGCGGCGAAGGCCTCAAAACGGCCGTCGGCGATGGCGGCGCGTAAGCCCGCCATCAGGTCCTGATAGTGCTGGATGTTGTGCGCCGTCAGCAGCATCGGCCCAAGGATTTCGTTCGCCCGGATCAGGTGGTGCAGATAGGCCCGCGAATACTGGCGGCAGCACGGACAGCCGCAGGCGTCGTCCAGCGGGCGGAGATCCTCGGCGTGGCGGGCGTTGCGCAGGTTGACGGTGCCGCGCCACGTGAAGCCCTGCGCCGTGCGGCCGGACCGCGTGGGCATGACGCAGTCGAACATGTCCACGCCGCGCCGCACGGACTCGATGATATCGATCGGCCGGCCCACGCCCATCAGGTAGCGCGGCCGGTTCTCCGGCAGCATGGGCGTGGTGAGGTCCAGCATACGCAGCATCTCCTCGTGCGGCTCGCCCACCGCCAGCCCGCCGATGGCGTAGCCCTCGAACCCGATGTCGACCAGGGCCTCCGCCGACTCTTGCCGCAAATCCTCGTAGACCCCGCCCTGCACGATGCCGAACAGCGCGTAGCCCGGCCGATCCTCGAACGCCGCGCGCGATCGCGCCGCCCAGCGCATCGACAGCCGCATGGATTGGGCGGCCTCGTCATGGGTGGCGGGATAGGGGGTGCACTCGTCGAACGCCATGGTGATGGTCGAGCCCAGAAGGTTCTGGATCGCCATGGAGCGTTCCGGGGTCAACTGGTGGCGCGAGCCGTCGATGTGCGACTGGAAGGTCACGCCCTCCTCGGTCATCGTGCGCAGCTTGGCGAGGCTCATGACCTGGAAGCCGCCGGAGTCGGTCAGGATCGGCCCGGGCCAGTTCATGAACCGGCGCAGGCCGCCCAGGCGGGCGACGCGCTCCGCGCCAGGGCGCAGCATCAGGTGATACGTGTTGCCCAGCACGATTTGGGCGCCGGTGGCGGCGACGTCTTCCGGTCGCATGGCCTTGACGGTGCCGGCGGTTCCCACCGGCATGAAGGCGGGCGTGTCGAAGGCGCCGTGCGCGGTCTCCACCCGGCCAAGGCGGGCTTGGCCGTCCTGAGCATGGCGGGTGTAGCGGAACACGGGTGCGGAGTCGGGCGTGGTGTCGGACGTAGAGTTTGGGGTCATCATGGGCGGGGTGTAGACCGCCCGCCCGGTCCGCTCAAGCAAAAGCCATCGGTCGCCACGGCGGCGTCTACGTACCGCCGAATGTGCGTGTCGTGAGCCACACGCGCCCGGCCGTGGACACCGCACACAGCGCTGCCATGATCCCGGCCAACAGCGGGAATCCGGTCGGCCACAGGCAGAAGGCGATGAGGAACGCCACCGTCTCGCCCCCCTCCATCAGGCCGCTCATATAATAGAAGCTCTTTCGGCCCTGGGCCTCGGTGGTGCGGCCGTGCCGCTCCGCCACGATGGCGTGGGCGAGGAAGGTGGTGCCGGTGCCGACGAAGCTGGCGATCAGCACCGCCGCCGGCAGGCCGTTGGCGGCGGGATCGGCCAGGGCGAAGCCGACGGGCACCAGGGCGTAGAACAGGAAGTCGCAGACGATATCGAGGAAGCCGCCAAGGTCGGTGGACCGGGTGGCGCGCGCGACGGCGCCGTCGAGCCCGTCCAGCAGGCGGTTGGCGAGGACCAGCGCCAACGCGAGGCCCCATTGGTGCCAGGCCAGCGCCGGCACCGTCAGGGCGCCAAGCGCAAAAGCCGCCAGGGTCAGGCCGTTTGCCGTGATTCCCCGGGCTGCCAGCGCCCGGCCCAGCCGGGTCAGCGGAGGGTCGATCAGCGGGCGCAGGCGGGAGTCGAACATCGTCGCATCTCCACGATTCAAACACAGTGGTGTGGCTGTCTCCAGGCCGAATCATGCGACCGTGGGGCGCGCGCCGGACGGCCCCATCCCGCGATCACACCCCAAAGCGCAACGGAGAGGCAACCATGACCCTGCAGCCCATCGACCGGGACATCTGGCTGGTCGAGGGACCCGTCGTCTCGTTCTACGGCCTTCCTTACACCACGCGGGCCGTGATCGTCCGGTTGCCCGACGGCGGTCTATGGGTCTGGTCGCCGGTGGACCTGACCCAGGACCTCCGGCTTGCTGTCGGGGCCTTGGGCACCGTGACTCATCTGGTCAGCCCGAACCGGCTCCATCACCTCTGGCTGGCGGACTGGGCGCGGGTCTGGCCCGATGCCACGCTGTGGGGGCCGGCGTCGACTCAGCGCAAGCGCGCGGATCTGACCTTCGCGCCGGCTCTGGAGGATACCGCGCCGACGGCCTGGGCCGGGGTCATCGACCAGGTGTGGTTGCGGGCGTCGGTCTTGATGGACGAGGTGGTGTTCTTTCATCGTCCGTCCGGCACGGCGATCCTGGGCGACTATTCGGAGAATTTTCCGGAGTCGACGCTCCACGCCCACTGGCCGGCCTGGGCTCGACCGATTGCGCGCCTGTTGCGGATTACGGAGCCGTACGGGTATGCGCCCGCCGAACTGCGCTGGACGACGTTCCGCCGGAGCCGGGCCCGGGCCAGCGTGCGCCGCATGCTGGCCTGGAACCCGGAGCGCGTGGTCATGGCGCACGGCACATGGCAGTCCTGCGACGGACGGCGGTACCTGGAATCGGCCTTTGCGTGGGTGCTCGGCTCCGGTGGTGATGCCCGAGGGGATTGAGGCCGGCGACCACGGCGCGCGCATAGGTGCGGCGGGTCCACGCTGTTGCGATTCGGTGACGCGCCTGTATGATCGGCGCTCGCGATGGTTCCCGCCGCCGCAGTTTGCTGATAGACCGGTTTGTTATAGGCGCTGGTGGCAAACCCGGCGCCCGTTCCGTTCGTCCGAGCCCCGACCAACCGGATACCCTGCGTCCATGGCGTCCAAGACTGCTTCGCCCGTTCCCGAGTCCGACACGGCCGCGTCCGCGCCGCCGCCCGATATCGCGGCGCTGTCCTTCGAGGAGGCCCTGAAGGCCCTGGAGGAGATCGTGCGCCATCTGGAAACCGGGCGCGTGGATTTGGACGCGGCCGTGACCGCCTATGAGCGGGGGGTCTGGTTGCGCAAGCATTGCGAGGCGCGCCTGGCCGAGGCGCGCAGCCGCGTCGAACGCATCGGCGCCGGTCCGGATGGCGCCCCCTCCACCGCGCCCCTGGACGTGGACCCCTAGAGCGGGATCCTTTCGTTTTTCGTAGATCGCCCTTCACCGACCGACAGACCCCGAGGACCTTTCGATGCCCGACTCCGGGACCGCCAGCGAGACCCGTCCGGCTCTCGACCTGTCCGCCGCCATGGCAGAGACCGCCACCGCCGTCACTGAGCGCCTGTCCGAACTGCTGCCGGCACCCGACACCGCCGAAAGCCGTGTGATCGAGGCGATGCGCTATTCCGCGCTGGCCGGCGGCAAGCGGCTGCGGCCGTTCCTGCTGGTGCATTCGGCGGCGCTGTTCCACGTTTCCCCCAGCGCCGCGCTGACCGTGGCGGCGGCGCTGGAGATGATCCACACCTACTCGCTGGTGCATGACGACCTGCCCGCGATGGACGACGACGACTTGCGGCGCGGCCGACCCACCTGCCACCGGCAGTTCGACGAGGCCACCGCCGTGCTGGCCGGCGACGGCCTGCTGACTCGCGCGTTCGAGGTGCTGGCCGATCCGGTGGCGCACGCCGATCCGGCCGTGCGCTGCGAACTGGTGCGGGAACTGGCCGAGGCGGCGGGCGCGCGTGGCATGGTCGGTGGCCAGATGGTGGACTTGATGGTGGAACGCGGCATCGGCGATCTGTCGATGGACGTGGCGGCGATCACCCGCATGCATCAGCTCAAGACCGGCCGGCTGATCCTGTTCGCCTGCCTGGCCGGACCGATCATGGGCAAGGCGTCGGCGAAGATGAGGGCCTGCCTGCACGCCTATGGTCGCGACCTGGGACTCGCGTTTCAGATCGCCGACGATGTGCTGGACGAAACCGGCAGCGCGCAGGACCTGGGCAAGACCCCGGGCAAGGATGCCGCGTCGGGCAAGACGACCTTCGTGACCCTGCTGGGGCTGGACGGCGCCCGCGACCGTGCGCGCATGCTGTCTGATCAGGCCGTCAATCACCTGGATGTGTTCGGCCCGGAGGCCGATATGCTGCGCGCCGTGGCGCGCTACGTGGTCGAACGAGATCGTTGACGCCGCGTGGGTCGTGTCGGCGCCGGCCGGTCGTGTGGCCCGGCGGCGGACGGCCCCGTATTGGCGTGGCGTCATAGGAAGAAGGATCGCAGCGTTGCCCGGACGCCCAGAGACCCCGGTGCTGGACACCGTCACCTACCCCGAGGACATCCGCCATCTGTCGCTGGATGACCTGAACCGCCTCGCCGAAGATGTGCGCAGGGAGATGATTGACGCCGTCTCCGGCACGGGCGGCCACCTGGGCGCCGGCCTGGGCGTCGTCGAACTGACGGTGGCGCTCCATCACGTGTTCGACACCCCGCGCGACCGGCTGGTCTGGGACGTGGGCCACCAGTGCTACCCGCACAAGATCCTGACCGGGCGGCGCGATCGCATCCGCACGCTGCGCCAGCCGGGCGGCCTGTCCGGCTTCACCCGCCGGGCGGAGAGCGAATACGACCCGTTCGGCGCGGGCCATAGCTCCACGTCGATTTCGGCGGGCCTGGGCATGGCCGTCGCGCGCGATCTGGCCGGGGCCGATAACTGCGTCGTGGCGGTGATCGGTGACGGCTCCATGAGCGCCGGCATGGCCTACGAGGCGATGAACAACGCGGGGGACACCAACTCCCGCCTGATCGTCATCCTCAACGACAACGATATGTCGATCGCCCCGCCCGTGGGCGCGATGAGCGGCTATCTGTCGCGGCTGCTGTCGTCCAAGCCGTGGCTGTCCGTGCGCAACATGGCGAAGGATCTGGTCTCGCATCTGCCGGGGCCGATGAACCGGGCCGCCGCGCAGCTTGACGAGTTCGCCCGCGGTCTCGTCACCGGCGGCACGATGTTCGAGGAGCTGGGATTCTACTACGTCGGCCCTCTTGACGGGCACCGCCTGGACCACCTCGTGCCGGTGTTGCGCAATGTGCGCGAGACGAAGCAGGACGGCCCGGTCCTGATTCACATCGTGACCAAGAAGGGCCACGGCTACGAGCCGGCGGAGACGGCGCCCGACAAGTATCACGGCGTCGGCCGCTTCAACGTCGTAACCGGTGCGCTCGACAAGCCGCCGGCGCAGGCGCCGAACTACACCGGCGTCTTCGCCAAGGGCCTGATCGCCGAGGCGGAGCACGACGACCGGATCGTCGGCATCACCGCTGCCATGCCCGGTGGCACCGGCATCGACAAGTTCGGCGTGCAGTTCCCGGAGCGGACCTTTGACGTCGGCATCGCGGAGCAGCACGCCGTGACCTTCGCCGCCGGTATGGCCTGCGAGGGCTACAAGCCGTTCGTGGCGATCTATTCCACGTTCATGCAGCGCGCCTACGACCAGATCGTGCACGACGTCGCTTTGCAGGGCTTGCCGGTGCGGTTGTGCCTGGACCGGGCCGGCTATGTCGGTGCCGACGGCGGCACGCATCACGGCGCATTCGACCTCGCCTATCTGCTGTGCCTGCCGGGCATCGTCGTCATGGCCCCCTCGGACGAGGGCGAGATGATGCACATGGTCGCAACCATGGCGGGGTACAATGATGGGCCTTCGGTGCTGCGCTATCCGCGCGGTGAGGGCGAGGGCGTGGACCTGCCGGAGCGCGGCACGCCGATCCCCATCGGCAAGGGCCGGATCGTGCGGAAAGGCAAAGGCATTGCCTTGCTGTCCATCGGCACGCGCCTGTTCCCCTGCCTGCGGGCGGCCGAGGATCTGACCCAGCGTGGCCTGAACGTGACGGTCGCCGATGCGCGCTTCGCCAAGCCGCTGGACATGGATCTGCTGCGCACCCTGGCCACGGAGCACGAGGCGCTTGTGGTGGTGGAGGAGGGCGCGCGCGGCGGCTTCGGCGCGCATGTCCTCCAGACGCTGGCCATCGAGGGCCTGCTGGACCACGGCCTGAAGGTGCGGACCCTGTGCATGCCGGATCGCTTCGTCGAACAGGGCAAGCCGGAACAGCAGGCGATCGACGCCGGATTCGACGCGGACGGCATCGCGGCCACGGTGTTGGGGCTGCTGGATGCAACGGCCGCCGGTTCGACCGGAGAGGAAGCGCCGGTCCGCGCGTAATCGCCCCTCTCAAACTTAGGGTGACGTCCCCCACCCTCTCGGATGGATGGGGGACCGGCGCCGGGTGGCTGTCAGCGGCGGGGTGACGGGAGGTCGTTCAACGCCCGCACGATGGCGCGGCGGATGCCGGGTTCCATTGCGGCATGGCCGGCGTCGGGCACCATCTCAAGGCGGCTGTTGGGCCAGACCGCGTGAAGGTCCTGGGCCGACACCGGCGGACAGACCATGTCGTAGCGGCCCTGGATGAGCACCGCCGGAAGGTGCGCGATCCGGCCGATGTCACGCAGCAACTGGGCTTCCTCCAGAAAGCCGCCGTGCATCATGTAGTGGGCCTCCATCCGCGCCAGCGGCAGGCAGGCGTCCACCGGGCTGTCGCTCACGCGCGGCACCAGCCGGGAGCACGACTCCTCGTAGCGGCTCCAGGCGACGGCGGCCGGGCCGTACACCGCCGGATCCGGATCGCACAAACGCCGGTAATAACTCTCCAGCGGGGTGGCCCGTTCGCTCTCTGGCAGGAACCCGAGGAAGGCGTCCCGGGCCTCGGGATAGAACGTGCCCATGCCGTCCAGGAACCACGCCACCTCGCGCGCGCGGAACAGGAAGATGCCCCGCAGCACGAACCCCAGGCAGCGCTCGGGATGGGCCTGGCCGTAGGCCAGCGCAAGCGTGCTGCCCCAGGAACCGCCCATGACGTGCCAGCGGTCAATGCTCAGGTGCTCGCGCAGCCGCTCGGTGTCCGCCACAAGATCCCAGGTGGTGTTGGCCGTCAGGCTGGCCCGGGGTGTGGACCGGCCGCAGCCGCGCTGGTCGAACAGGACGGCGCGATGGCGCGTCGGGTCGAAGAAGCGCCGGTAGGTCGGCGCGATGCCGGCTCCGGGACCACCGTGCAGGAACACGACGGGCACCCCGTTCCGCGCGCCGCATTGTTCCCAATACATCGCGTGCCCGTCACCGATATCAAGAACACCCGTTTCAAACGGCGTGACGGGGGGATGCAGATCGGAGAGGTCCGCGTGGCTGGTGGCGGCGTGTGCGCTCACAATAGTCCTCGCGTGGGCGGGAGGAGGCGGGACCGAACGGTCCGGGGGGCCGGGCCGCCCGTGGGGGCGAGCCTTCATGATTACGATGAGGCGGCGCCCGAGACCACCGTTTTCCGACTGTCCCGCTCCGGTTCTGTCCGGGCGCGGTCGGGCTTTACGCCCCCGCGATGCCGTTGCGCACGGCCTCCAGGTCGGCGGGACGGTCGATGTCCCGAATCACCGCCGGGTCGTCCACGATCAGGGCGCGCACCCGTGCGGTCTGCGCCTGGATGAGGTCCCGGCCCCCGCGATCCCCGGTCAGCGCTGCGAGCGCCGGCCGATGGTCCGCGCCCCAGAGCACCGGGTGGCCCGGCTGTCCGTCCAGGAACGGCCGGCAGATGGTGTGCGCCGGATCCGAGTCCCCGCTGAAGGCCGCGATCAGCGTGTCCACCGTTTCGGGGCAGAGCCCCGGCATGTCGCCGAGCGCGACCAGGATGGCGTCGAGATCCGGCGGCAGGGCGGTCACGCCCACCGCCAGCGAGGCGCCCATGC
Organism: Roseospira marina; assembly: GCF_014197855.1. Classification (GTDB taxonomy): domain Bacteria; phylum Pseudomonadota; class Alphaproteobacteria; order Rhodospirillales; family Rhodospirillaceae; genus Rhodospira; species Rhodospira marina. The sequence goes on along the minus strand of NZ_JACIGJ010000003.1, from coordinate 296,373 downwards.
CGTCGTTGGGGCAGGGGTTGTGTGCGGATGTGAAGCCCAGCCCGGCCAGCGCCGCCGTCACGGCCTCCGGATCGCGGCCGGTGACGACGATGCGCGGCGCGGTGTGTGGCAAGGCGACGCACAGCGGCAATGCGGCCCGTCGCACCACGGGCATACCGCCCAGGTCCAGCAAAAGTTTGTTCGGTCCAGCCATGCGCCGGCCCATGCCGGCGGCCAGCAACACGAGTCCGATGCGCGGCTCTCGTTGCTCCACGGCGTCGCTCATCGACCTGTTGCCGAGCGGGCCGCCGCCTGCGCCACGCCGGGCGAGTCCGCCAGGATGGCGCGGAGCCCCTCACGATAGGTCGGATACCGCAGCGTGACGCCGAGACGGTCCTTGATGCGGCTGTTCCCAACCCGGCGCGTATCGGCATAAAAGCTGCGCGCCATCGGCGACAGATCGGCGTCCTCCAACGCGACCTCGGGCGGCGTGGTTACGCCCAAAAGCGCGCAAGCCTCGGCGATCACATCCTGTGGCGGCGCCGGCTCGTCGTCGGCGCCGTTGAACACCCAGCCCGGCGACGGGGTGGCCATGGCCGCGCGCAGCATCCGCCCGATGTCGTCGACGTGAATACGGCAGACCACATGACCCGGCTTGATGACCCGGTGGGCGCGGCCAGCGCGGACCGTGTCCAGGGCGCTGCGTCCCGGACCATAGATGCCAGCCAGACGGAACACCTCGACCGGGCGGCCGTGCCGGCGATGCAGGTCGAGCCAGGCCGACTCGGCCTCTCGGCGCCGGATCGAGCGCGGTTGGGTCGGCTCGGTCGGGCTGGTCTCGTCCACCCAGGCGCCCCCGGTGTCGCCATAGACTCCGGTCGTGGAGAGATACCCGATCCAGCGTGGGGTCTCCGCTTGGGCCAGAGCGTCGCTCATCGTATCCAGCACGGGATCCCCGGCCTCGTCCGGCGGGACGGACACAAGAATATGACCGAACCGGTTCAGGGTCTCGACCGATAGTGGGGTCGCGCGGTCGAACAGCAGGGCCTCGAACCCCTCGGCGGTCAGGGCGGCCGTTCCGGTCGACGGGCGCGCGGTGCCGGCCACGTGCCAGCCCTCGGCCTGCAGCCGGTGGCCGAGACGCCGCGCGGTGTAGCCCATTCCCAGGCACAAAAGGGTGGGGGGGGAGGACGCGGAGTGGGGAAGCATGGGGCTCTATCCGCCAGTGTGAAAGGGCCTCCCACACATAGGGCGAGGAGGGGCCCGTGACGAGAGGGCAACGCGAGCCGTGACGGGCTGCCTCGCGCCGGATTACGATCACGCATGATGTTCCAGACACAACTCGCGCGGCGGCTTTGTGCCGCCCTTCCGTCTGCGGCCCTGTTGCTTTGCCTCGCCGCGGCCGGCCCGACGTGGGCGGCGTCGTTGCCGGTCGAGGACCCGGCGGCCGCCTACGCCCAGTGTATGGCCTTGACGCGCGAGCGGCCGCGCGATGCGTTCGGCGCCGCCGTGGCGTGGGAGGGCCTGGGGGGCGGCGAGGCGGCCCGTCACTGCGCGGCCGTCGCGCTGTTCGAACTGGGAGAATACGACGAGGCGGCCCACCGTCTGGAAACCCTGGCGCAGGAAAGCCGCCAGCCGCTGCCGTTGCGGCTCGATCTGCTCGCGCAGGCGGGGGCGGGCTGGCTGCGCGGCGGCCATCCCGGGCGGGCGGAGGCGGTGCTGGACACGGCCATTGGGCTGGCGGAGCGGCGGGGCGACGGTGTGCCGTCGGTGCTGCCGGGGCTGCTGATCGATCGTGCCACGGCGCGGGCTGACCAGGGGCGCGATCTGGACGCGGCGCGCGATCTGGATCGGGCGCTCGACCTCCAGCCAGGATCGGTGGAGGCCCTGACGCTCCGGGCCAGCGCGTTGCGCCGAACAGGATCGCTGGCCGCCGCGCGGGCCGATGCGGAGGCAGCCCTGGCACGGGATCCCGCGCATGCGGGCGCGTTGCTGGAGTTGGGCAACATCGAACGCCTCAGCGGGGCGGCGGACTCGGCGCGGGCCGCCTGGATGCGGCTGCTTGCGGTGGCGCCGGACGGCCCCGAGGCGGCGGCGGCGCGGGACAATCTGGCCCGGCTGGACGTTGGCGAATCGAACTGACGTCGCGTCCCGTGCCTGCGCCATAAACCCTGCGTATGTCAGGGGCTTGTCTGGCGTTGTTGTCATGACACATGATCCGGCGCGGGTTTTGCCTTGAAGGGATTGGTGCTATATAGGCGGACGTGAACAGGCGGCCCGAACGGGGCGCGCCGATAGGTATTGGGTGGCGTATGGCGACACGCGGACAGGGCTCGGGCGGCACGCGCTCGGGCTCCCGGACACGGGTGAACGGCGGGGAGAAAAGCGGGGCCACGGGCACGAAGGCCGATCCGCGCGGTTCAGGGCGCGCGTCGCAGCGGTCCGTGTCCGGCGCCAAGCCGGCGGTCCGCGCGGCCAAGGGCACGACTCCGGCGCGCGCGGGCAAGGCGGTGGGGATGTCCCGGACGTCGCGCGCGGCCGGCGGAACGCCCCATTGGGCCGTGTCCGGCAATCGGGGCGCGCGGGCGGCCATGACGCGCTCCGGGTCCGGCGGGGTTGCCCGGCGCGCGCTGTTCGGCGGCGCGGCCGTCACCTGCCTCGGTGTGCTGCTCGGTTTGCGCTGGCAGGGGAGCACGGCGTCTCCCACCGTTCCCGTGGCCCAGGCGTCCCCAACCTCGCCGCCGCATCGCATCCGGCCCGGCACGGTGACGGTCGCAGACGTGCCGCCGCCCGAGTCGGTGCGCATCGACCTGCCGATGGCCGAAGGGGCGTCGCCGGACGTGCTGGCGTCGCCGACGGTGGCGCCGCGCGTGGCGGTGCCGGACCGCTCCGTGCTGGCCAGCCTGCCGCCGACGGCGGACTCCTCGATCCTGGAGTCTCGGGCGCCCGCCCTCACGGGTTCGAACCGGGCGACACCGTCGGCCGAGTCCCTGCCGCCGGAGCCGGACGCGGTCGCGGCCCTCGCGCCGGTTCCTGCGCCGGGGCCGAAGCCGGAAGAGGGCCACCATCAGCGGCCGGTCCAGGTGGCGCTGACGACGCGGCCCCCGGTGCTCGCGCCGCCGAGCGTCCCGGCCGCCCCGGGCGCGCCGTTGTGGCTGGCCAACGCACTCAACGTCGCCCATCCGGGCCAGCGCCCGATGATCAGCGTGGTGATCGACGATCTCGGCCTTGACCGGGGCCGCACGCGCCAGGTTCTCGCGCTGCCCGGGCCGTTGACGCTGTCCTTCATGGCGTATGCGGGGGATTTGTCGGCGCAAACCGCCGCCGGGCGGGCGCAGGGGCACGAGCTGATGCTGCACATGCCCATGCAGCCGGGCAGCGCCACCGTCGATCCCGGGCCGGGCGCCCTGCTGGTCGATCTGCCGGCGGCGGAGAACCGGCGCCGGCTGGAGCGTGCGCTGACGGCGTTCTCCGGTTATATCGGGCTGAACAACCACATGGGTTCGCGCTACACCGCCAACACGGCGGGCATGCGGGTGGTGATGGACGTGGCCCGCCGCCGCGAACTGCTGTTCCTGGACAGCCGCACCACCGGATCGTCGGTCGCGCCGCGTCTGGCGCTGTCCGCCGGGGTGCCGTTCCTGGAGCGGGCGGTGTTCATCGACCACATCCCCGGACGCGGTCCGGCGGACAAGGCGCTGGCGGAACTGGAGCGCGTGGCGGCCCGCCACGGCCATGCGGTCGCCATCGGCCATCCGCGTGATGCGACCATCGCGGCGCTGTCGGACTGGATCGAGCCGGCGCGGACGCGCGGCTTTGCCCTGGTGCCGGCCAGCGCCATCGCCCGCTTCGCCCGGAACGTTTAGGGCGGATCGCTCCTGAAAGGGAGTGGTTCGCATCAGGAGCGGCCGCCTTCACCGTGGTGTGATTTAGGCGCCCGCGCCCCGCCCGCCGTTGCGCTCCGACCAGCCGACCGGATCGTGCAGGAAGTCGCGCACGCCCTCGATGGCGGCGTGGGGGAAGGCGTGCTGTGCTTCCGCCTCCTCCAGCACGTCCCACCAGGTGGCCAGGAAGTGCAGGGTGACGCCGGCCTCTTCCAGGGACTTCAGGGCGCCCGGGAACACGCCGTAGAAGAACACCACGAAGGCATGGGACACGTCGGCCCCGGCGCTGCGCAGCGCGTCACAGAATGTCAGCTTGGAGCCGCCGTCGGTGGCCAGATCCTCGACCAGCAGCACCCGCGCGCCTTCCTTGAACGTGCCCTCGATCTGGGCCATGCGGCCGAAGCCCTTCGGCTTTTTGCGCACGTACAGCATGGGCAGGTCGAGCGCATCCGACAGCCACGCGCCGTAGGGGATGCCGGCGGTTTCGCCGCCCGCGACGGCGTCGAACACCTCGAACCCGGCGTCCCGCTCCAGCTGGTCCTTGGCCAGCGCGATGATGCGCCGACGCGCCCGCGGGAACGAGATCAGGCGGCGGCAATCGATATAGACCGGGCTGGCCCAGCCGGCGGTCAGCGTGTACGGCTCCTGCGGCCGGAAGTTGACCGCGCCCGTTTCCAGCAGGATGCGCGCGATCAAACGGCCCGCGTCCTTGTGTCGGGTCTGCCGAGTGTCTTGAAGGGAAGGGGCGGGGGAGGCGGCGGCGCTCATGCGCGATGCTCCGGGCTGGAGGGTGGGGGAGGGGGTCGAGGTTGGATTTTGGGGGCGGAATGACGGGAATTCTACGTCGATTGCCCCTTGTTTAGCGGCTATAAGGGCGCGATCGCAATTCTCCCGTGGCCCGACCCGAGGGGGGGGCCGTTCACCGCAGGGAATGTCTCATGTCCGCCCATGCCATTCTGACCAGTCGCTCCGACTCCGGACTCGTCGCCACCGTCACCCTGAACAAGCCGGACAAGCTGAATGCACTCGACCTGCCGATGTGGCAGGGCCTGGCTGAGACGTTCGAGGCGCTGGGCGAGGATGCGGGGTTGCGCACGGTGGTTCTTCAGGGCGCCGGCAAAGCGTTCGCGGCCGGGGCGGACATCGGGGAGTTCGATACCGTGCGCGCCACCGCGCGGCAGGCCAAGGAGTATGACGTGGTTATGCGCCGCGCTCTAAGGGCCGTGCGCGAATGCCCGGCTCCGGTGGTCGCGCGCATCGATGGCGCCTGTGTGGGCGGGGGCCTGGAACTGGCCGCTCAGGCCGACCTGCGGGTGGCGACGACGCGCTCGCGCTTTGGCGTGCCCATCTCCCGCATTTCGGTGGTGATGGCCTATCCGGAGATCGAGGGCATTCAGCGTCTGATCGGGGCCGCCCGGACCGCCGAGATCCTGCTGGAGGGCAAGATCCACGATGCCGCCTGGGCGTATCAGGCCGGCTTGATCAACTACGCCGTGGAGCCGGAGGCGCTTGACGAGACGATGACCGGGGTCATCGACCGTATCGGTCAGGGCGCGCCGCTGGTCGCCCGGTGGCACAAGCGGTTCATCCGGCGGCTCGTCACCCCGCACCCGGTCTCGCCCAGCGAACTGGACGAGTGTTACGATTTCTTGTCGACCGCCGACTACGTCGAGGGCGTCAACGCCTTCAAATCCAAGAGAAAGCCGACGTTCAAAGCCCAATAGGCGTGGTGCGTCGGCGGCGACAGGAATCCGGTTTCGCCGCCGTTCGAAAGACAGTAGGATGCGCCGCCCACCGACCCGCCCCCGCCGTCCCGGCGCGGGGCCGGTCCCTGATCTTGCGCCCCTGACCCGTGTGGAACCCCGTCGCCATGAAGAAGAACGCCCTGCTCAACGCCGCTGTCCACAACAGCCGGCCGATATCGAAGGATGGGGCGCTCGAACGGCTGTTCACCCTGATGTTCCGGGGCTTCGTCTACCCGCAGATCTGGGAGGACCCGGAGGTCGACCTGGACGCGCTGGAGCTGACGGCCGACAAGCGTATTGTGACCATCGCGTCCGGCGGCTGCAACGTTCTGAACTACCTGACCGAAAGCCCGGCGCGCATCGACGCGGTGGATCTCAATCCGGCGCATGTGGCGCTGAGCCGGCTGAAGCTGGCGGCCCTGACCCACTTCCCGGATCACGAAACCTATTTCCGCTTCTTCGGTCACGCGGACGAGCGGGGCAACCGCCGCGCCTTCGTCCGCTACCTGCTGCCGCACCTCGACGAGCACACCCGCCGTTACTGGACGGCGTGGACGCCGCTGCACGGCCGGCGCATCAATTACTTCACCAAGAACATCTACAAGTTCGGGCTGCTGGGCCGGTTCATCGGGTCGGTGCACACGATTGCCCGCATCCACGGCATGAACCCGCGCGTTCTGCTGGCCGTGCGCACGCCGGAGGAACAGCGCGCCATCTTTGACGCGACCATCTCGCCGCTGTTCGAGAAGAAGCTGGTGCGCGCCCTGTGCGGTATGCCGGTCACTCTGTACGGCCTGGGCATTCCGCCGGCGCAGTTCCAGTCCCTGATGGCGGCGTCCAACGGCGATATCTCCAAGCTGCTGCGCGATCGGTTGGAGCGGCTGGCCTGCGACTATCCGATCGAAGAGAACTATTTCGCCTGGCAGGCGTTCGGGCGCGGCTATGACCGCCACTATCGCAAGGCCGTGCCGCGCTATCTCCGCCGCGAGAACTACGAGCTGCTGCGCGATCTGTCGGAGCGGGTGACGATCCATCATGCCTCCATGACCGACTGGCTGTCGAACCAGCCGGCGGAAAGCCTGGACGGCTACGTCCTGCTCGACGCACAGGACTGGATGAACGAGCGTCAGATGAACGCCCTGTGGGCGCAGATCGTACGGACGGCCAAGCCGGGCGCGCGCGTCATCTTCCGCACCGCCGGCGAGGACAGTCCACTCAACGGCAAGCTGACGCCGGATCTGCTGTCGGTGTGGGACCACGACGTGGAGGACTGCCGGGAGCGGTCGCGCCACGACCGGGCGTCGATCTACGGCGGCTTCCATCTGTACATCCGCCGCCCGAACTGATCGGGAGCGCGCAAACCGATGGATGCCCGCGACCTGATGGACCGGATTTACCGGCAGCAGCGGCATATTTACGACCTGACCCGGAAGTACTACCTGCTCGGACGGGACGAACTGATCGCCGATCTCGGCGCGGCCCAGGGCGAGACGGTGTGCGAGGTCGGGTGCGGCACGGCCCGCAATCTCGTCAAGATGGCCCGGGCGTGGTCGCGCGCCGACCTGATGGGGCTCGACGCCAGCACCGAGATGCTGAAGACGGCTCGGGGTAAACTGGCCCGCGCTGAGTTGGCGGACGAGGTGCCGGTGGCTCACGCGCTGGCGCAGGACTTCGACCCGGTGGCCCTGTTCGGCCTGACCCGGCCGCTGGATCACATCGTGTTTTCCTACAGCCTCTCGATGATCCCGCCCTGGCGCGAATCGATCGATCACGCGCTGGATCTGGTGCGGCCGGGTGGGCGCATCCACATCGTCGATTTCGGCGATCAGGCGGGCCTGCCGCGCTGGTTCCGGTCGGTGCTGTACTGGTGGCTCGGGCTGTTTCACGTCCAGTTCCGGCCGGAGCTGATCGCCTATCTCCGGGAGATCGACGCGGAAGGGCGCGCCCATGTCGCGCTGAAGCCGCTGTACCGGGGCTATGCCTTCTCGGCCGTGCTGACGCGGCCCGAGGCGGTGGCGTCCGGCCGCGTGACGGTTCGACACCCCACCACCGCGTTGCCATCGACCCCGGTTCCGGGCTAAAGGTCGCCGGCCTGCACGTGAGCCGACCATCGGAGCCGCCATTCATGGATACCCCGTCCGCGTCCGCCTCCGCGCCGCGTTCCGTTGTCATGCCGGGTGACGACGATCCGTCTCCCGGTGCGCGGGGGTTGGACGGTGTCCTGACGCTGGTCGCCGCCGCCGGCAGTGACGCCTTGACGCCGGCTGCTGTGGACAGCGTGCGCGCCGCCCTGGAGCGGCTGGGGGCGGAGGGCGACCGCGCCCGCTGGCTGGCGGAGGGCGAGGCCTGCGACATCGCGTTCGCCGGGTTGGCGCCCGAACAGGCGGACGGCGCGGCCCGTATTGCGCTGGGCGACCGCCCCGTGGACACCATCGCGCAGCGGCTGGATGCTGATCGCGTCAAGGCGCTGCTGATCGCCGACATGGACTCCACGATGGTGACGTCGGAGACGCTCGACGATCTGGCCGCCCACGCCGGCCTGCGCGACGCCATCGCCAGCATTACCGCGCGCGCCATGAATGGGGAGTTGGACTTTGCCGCGGCGTTGCGGGAGCGCGTCGGCATGCTGGCGGGGCTGCCTGAGTCCGCGTTGGCCGAGACCTGGGCGCACACCCGCCTGACGCCCGGCGCGCAAACCTTGGTCGCGACCATGAAGGCGAACGGGGCGCGCTGTCTGCTGGTCTCGGGCGGGTTCCGCTATTTCACCGGCAAGGTTCTGGACCTCTGCGGCTTCGACGACCATGTGTCGAACGATATGGAAATCGTGGACGGCCACCTGACCGGCCGCGTGATCGAGCCCGTGCGCGACCGCCAGACCAAGCTGGCCACGCTGATGGCCGAGGCCGGGAGGCTGGGGCTGCCGATGGGGCGGACCCTCGCGGTCGGCGACGGCGCCAACGACATTCCGATGTTGCACGCGGCGGGGCTGGGCGTGGCGTTCCGGCCGCGGCCCGCCGTGGCCGAAGTGGCGCGGGTCGTCGTGCGTCATGGCGACCTGACCGCGCTGTTGTATGCCCAGGGCATTGCCCGCGACCAGTTCAGGGAGTCCGCATGACCGTTCCCACCACCGCGCCGGCCGAGGCCAACACCGATTCGCTGATCGCCCGTTTCGTCGAGATCGTGGGCGACAAGGCCGTCCTGGCCACGCCCGAGGCGATGGCCAGCCACATGGTGGAACCGCGCGGCCTGTTTCACGGTCGCGCCCGCGCCGTCGTCAAGCCCGCCACGACCGAGGAAACCGCCGCCGTCGTCGCCGCCTGTCACGCCGCTGGTGTGCCGGTGGTGCCCCAGGGCGGCAACACGGGTCTGGTGGGCGGCAATGTCCCGTTCGAGCACGGCGGCGAGGTGGTGATCTCGACCGCGCGCATGCGGCGGATCCGGCATCTGGATCCGGTGAACCTGACCGTGACCGTCGAGGCGGGTGTGATCCTGGCGGACCTGCAAGCGGAGGCCGAGGCGGCCGACTGCCTGTTCCCGGTCAGCCTTGCCGCCGAGGGCTCCTGCCAGATCGGCGGCAACATCGCCTCGAACGCCGGGGGCACGGGGGTGCTTCGCTACGGCAACACGCGCGAGCAGGTGCTTGGGCTGGAGGTCGTGCTGCCGGACGGGCGTATCTGGAACGGCCTGCGCCGCCTGGGCAAGGACAACGCGGGTTACGCACTGCGCCACCTGTTCATCGGGTCCGAGGGCACGCTTGGCCTGGTGACGGCGGCGACGCTGCGGCTGTACCCGAAGCCGGTGGCGACCGCCACGGCGTTCTGCGGCCTGTCCAGCCTGGACAACGTCACCGCCCTGCTGCGCCACGCCCGCGCCTGGTCCGGCGACGGCGTGACCGCGTTCGAGTTCATGCCCCGGTTCGGGATCGAGATCACCTGTCGGCACATGCCCGGCTGCGCCGATCCGCTGGAGGCGCCTTGGCCCTGGTATGTGCTGATCGAACTGTCGAGCGCGCGGCCCGGCGCCGGGGACGCGGGCGGGGTCCGCGATGACCTGGAGGGGCTGCTCGGCGAGGCGTTCGAGCGCGGACTGGTCGACGATGCCGTGCTGGCCGAAAGCCTGGACCAGCGCGACGCCCTGTGGCGCCTGCGTGAATCCATGAGCGAGGCGCAGGGCTTCGAGGGCGGGTCCATCAAGCACGACGTGTCGCTGCCGGTCTCGGACATTCCGGCGTTCATCGCCCGCGCCAATCAGGCCGTGACCGAAGCCATGCCGGGCCTGCGGCCCTGTCCGTTCGGGCATCTGGGCGACGGCAACGTGCACTACAACCTGACCCAGCCCGAGGGGATGGACAAAGCGGCCTACCTCGACCAGTGGGACGCCATGAACCGGATCGTGCACGACATCGTGACGGAGATGGACGGCTCCATCGCCGCCGAGCATGGCGTGGGCCGGATCAAGGTGGGCGAGCTGGCCCGCCTGAAGAGCCCGGTGGAACTCGACATGATGCGGGCGGTCAAGCGGGCCATCGACCCGGACGGCCGCTTCAATCCCGGCAAAGTCCTGCCGTAGCAGGCGCGGCGGTCCCCTTCGCACGTCCGAGAGCGACGCTCGGTGTCTCCGGCGCGGTGTCACCGTGTCGGCGCGCTGGCGCCTGGCCGAGTCATCGATCGCACCCGAAGCGCGCGAGGCATGCGTTCAACACAATCGGCGGAGATCAACACGTGAATCGAATGTTCCGCTCAATATTTTTAGTGTTGGGCGTGGTTCAAGAGCACTCTCATCCGAATGGAGGAGGGGCGTCGATATCGGCTCATTGGTGAGTTGAGGCCGAAACGTTCTTTTTTTGTACGTTTATTGACCCATCCTTTTGGCCTATTAAAAAGTTGGTGTTGCTCTGGTGAGCGGCACATTAAAGCGTACACCTACGTTTTCTTACGCCGGTGTGCTGGGTTGGTTCCCGGTGTCGCCGGATGTGGTGGCAGGATAGGGGGGCCGGGTGTGGGCACCGGATCGGGCGCGATCGGTAGGGCGGCGCGCCGGTCAACCCGACCGGACCGTCCGCACCGCCGCGTCCCGCTCGAACAGGTACAGCAGCACCCGCAGGGCCTGACCGCGCGGGGTCGTCAGGTCCGGGTCGCGCTCCAGGATCAGGCGGGCGTCGGCGCTCGCGGTGTCCAGCAGGTCGGCGTGCGCCGCCAGATCGGCAAGCCGGAAGTTCGGCAGGCCGCTCTGGCGGGTGCCCAGAACTTCCCCGGCGCCACGCAGGCGCAGGTCCTCCTCGGCGATGACGAAGCCGTCTTCCGTGGTGCGGATCACCTGCAGGCGGTCCCGGGCGATCTCCCCCAGCGGCCCCTGATAGAGCAACAGGCAGGTGGACTTCGCCGAGCCGCGCCCGATGCGGCCGCGCAACTGGTGCAACTGTGCCAGCCCGAACCGCTCGGCGTGCTCGATCACCATCACCGTCGCGGCCGGCACGTTCACCCCCACCTCGATCACCGTGGTGGCGACCAGCACGTCGACGCCCTCGCCGGCGAAGCGCTCCATGACGGCGTCTTTCTCGGCCGCCTTCATGCGCCCGTGCACCAGACCGACGCGCCCGCCCAGGATCTGGCGGAGGTCCTCATACCGGCCCTCGGCCGCCGCGACGTCGTCGGTTTCGGATTCGGCGACCAGCGGGCAGACCCAATAGACCTTGTTGCCGGCCGCGATGGCGCGCTGGATGGCCGCGATGACGTCGGGCAGGCGCTGGGTCGGCAGCACCACGGTCTCGATCGGCTGGCGCCCCGGCGGCTTCTCGTCCAGGCGCGAGATGTCCATGTCGCCGTAGTGCGTCAGCGTCAGGGTGCGCGGGATCGGCGTGGCCGTCATCACCAACACGTCCGCGTCCGGCCCTTTGCTGGACAGGCCAAGGCGCTGGTCCACGCCGAAGCGGTGCTGCTCGTCGATGACCACCAGTCCCAGGTCGCGGAACCGCACGTCGTCCTGAAACAGTGCATGGGTGCCGACGATGACGCGGATGGTGCCGGCCTCCAGCGCGGCCAGGGTCTCCTCGCGCGGCTTGCCCTTGTCGCGTCCCGTCAGCAGGGCGATTCGGACGCCGATGGCCTCCGCGAGCGGGGTGAGGGTCTCCATGTGCTGGCGGGCCAGGATCTCCGTCGGCGCCATCAGGGCCGCCTGGGCGCCGGTTTCCAGCGCGATCAGCATGGCCAGCCACGCCACCACGGTCTTGCCGCTGCCCACGTCGCCCTGAAGCAGCCGCAGCATGCGCGAGGGGCGGGCCATGTCGGCGGCGATCTCGTCCAACGCCGTGCTCTGCGCGCGAGTCAGGGCGAACGGCAGGCCCGCCAGCGCGGCGGCGCGCATCGCGCCGTCCCCCTCGCGTGGGCGGCCCGGCCGGGCGCGCATCTTGGCGCGCGCGATCGACAGGGCGAGCTGGGTGGCCAGAAGCTCGTCGTAGGCCAGCCGTTGTCGCGCCGGGGACAGCGGCGACACCGCGTCGTCGTCCGCGGGCTCATGGGCGGCGCGCAGGGCATCGCCCCAGGTGGGCCAGCCACGCCGCGCCACCAGGGTCGGGTCGAGCCACTCGGGCGCGCCCTGGGCGACCTTGAGCCCGGCCGCCAGCGCCGCCAGCACGATCTTGCGCAGCACGCGCGGGGCCAGCCCCTGCGTCATTGGATAGACCGGTTCGATGGTCTGGATCGAGGCCAGCTCCGACAGCGGCACCACATGGTCCGGGTGCGCCATCTGCGGCAGGTCGTTGAACACCTCGATCCGGCCGCTGACGGCGCGCTGCTCTCCCGGGGGCAGCAGCTTCATCATGTAGTCTCGGCCCGCGCGGAAGTAGACCAGCGTCAGCGTGCCGGTCGCGTCGGACGCCGCCACGCGGTAGGGCGCCCGGCTGCCCGGCGGGGGCGCCCGGTGCTCGTCGACGGTCAGGACCAGGGTGGCCACCTTGCCCGGGATCGCCTCCGCCACCGTGGGGCGGTAGCGCCGGTCGATGACGCCGGTCGGCAGGTGCCAGAGCACATCCACGACCTTCGGCCCGGCCAATTTGTGGACCAGGGGGGCAACGCGGGATCCGACCCCCTTGAGGGAGTCGACGGGCTGGAACAGGGGGTAGAGCAGTTCGGGGCGCATGGCGGAGGGCGGAACCGGTCGGTGTGCTGACAGGGGCGTTTGGATCTCGTATAACACGGGCCGCAGGGATGCGCCGTCATCCTACCGCCTGGAGCACTCCATGGACGATCGCCGTAAACGTATTCTCTACCGCGCCAAGCTGCGCGGCATGAAGGAGACCGACCTGATCCTGGGTGGTTTCGCCGAGGAGTTCCTGGCCGATCTGAGCCCGTCCGAACTCGATCAGTTCGAAACGCTGCTTGAAGAACCGGACGCCAACATCATGGACTGGCTGTTCGACCGCACGCCCGTACCGGCGGCCTATGACACGCCGATCATGGCGCGCCTGAAGGCCTACCGGCTGATGCCGCCCGTCTGATCCGATCGGTCCGCGCCGGTCGCTTCGAGCGGTGTCCCGGCGTGCCGTGTCCTCTGTCTCCTCCGTCTCCTCCAAAGGGATACATCCCTTGGAACGGGTGTCGCGCGATCGAATCGCGGGCAAAAGCGTAATCCCCTCTAGCCGTGTGTGTATTGCTTCAGGCATGCTGAACAATGCCGGTTCGGGATGGCGGTGCCACCCGGACTAAGGCGTTGGTTTGGCTGGCCTTGGTCGTGCGTGTGTGCGCCGGGCGGAAAGGGGAGACGCCATGGCGGCGGACGGTATGGATGCGGTTTCGGTGCAGACACGGTGGGACGCCCTGACCCTGTTGGACGCCCTCGGCGTACCCGTCTACATCAAGGACACGGATCTGCGGTTTACGGCCAGCAACGTCCGCCATGCCGCGCGGGTGCTCGGCCGGTCCCGGATGGATGTCGTGGGGCGCATGGCCTCGGAAATCATCGGGGTCACCGCGCTGGTCGATGAGGACCACGACCGCGCTCTGTTGGCGGAGGCCGAGACAGGCTCGGCCGATCCCTGCACGCGCGACATGGCGGTTTCGTATGCGGACGGCACGCGCGGACACGCGCGCGTCATCAAGACCGTCATGCGCGACGAGGTCACCGGCATCGTGACCGGGCTGACCGGCATGCTCGTCGATACCACGGCGGATCAAGCGCAGGTCGCGGCCCTGAGCCGCGCGGCGGCGCACGCCGAGCATGCCAGCGCGGAAAAAGACCGGTTCCTGGGCGCGATGAGCCAGCAACTCCGGACACCGCTGAACACCATCATCGAATCCGCCGAGGCGCTCGGTCAGGGGGCGGCGGGGCGCCTCACCCCCGGACAGCGCGACGTCGCAAACGGGATCGTCGCGGCGGGGCGCCATATGGAAGCAGTGTTCGCCGTGGTGCCCGACATCGCGCGGCCCGCCGCGTCCGGTCACCGGGGGGCACGGGGGCGCGTGGACCTGCGTGCCCTCGCTGCCGACGTGATCCAGCGCGCACTGCCGGACGCGACGGCCGCCGGCGTGACGCTCGGGTTTCAGGTCGATGAGGCGCTGACGGGGCGTTCCCTGCGCGCGGACGGCGCCGCCATCCGGCACATTCTGCACAATCTGATCGCCAACGCCCTGGCCTTTACCGCGGCGGGCGGTCGGGTCGACCTGTCCCTGCGGCTGGATCGGGAGCGCTTGCTGCTGCAGGTCGGGGATACCGGGGGCGGGGGCGCGGCGGCCGGCCGTATCCGCCGCATGCTGATACCGTCCGCCAGCCGGGAGGGGAGCGCTGCCGGCGAATCGCATGACGCCGGCGTCGGGCTGACGATCGTGAAGACGCTGGTGGGTGCGCTGGGCGGTGTCTTCGATCTGCACAGCGTGCCGGGGCGCGGCACCACGGCAACCGTACGGTTGGCGGCCAGCCGGCTTGGACCCGGTCCGACGGTGGGGTGATATCCGTTTTTAGAGTGTTCTGTAAACGATACAAATATGCGTATTGTCACAGTCCATGTGTCTAGGTTGACATTCCGCGATGGGAGGCGCCCTTTTTTGGGCACGCGCCTTCTGCTGCCACTTTGTAAGGCAGTTTATCCATGTCCGACCAACACATGATCTGGCTTGCGCTGTCCACGTTCCTGGTGCTGCTCATGCAGGCCGGGTTCACGTGCTACGAGGCGGGCATGGTCCGCCGCAAGAACTCTGTGAACGTGGCGATCAAGAACGTCGCCGACCTGGGCACCACGATCGTGTTCTTCATGCTCATCGGCAACGGTCTGATGTTCGGGGCCAGTTGGTTCGGACTGCTTGGTCACGGGGCCTCGGTCATGGTGACCGGTAACGCCTCCGAACTGCTGGTGGCGCTGTTTCAGGCCATGTTCTGCGGCACCGCGATCACCATCGTGTCCGGCGCGGTGTCGGAGAGAACCAGTTTCGGTGGTTATCTTCTGTTGGCCATCTGCATGAGTGTGCTGGTCTATCCCGTCAGCGGCCACTGGGCCTGGGGCCAGGGCGGATGGCTGGCGGAGCTGGGCTTCCTGGACTTTGCGGGCAGCACCGTGGTGCATGCCGTGGGGGGCGCCATCGCGCTGGCGGCGGTGTTGCACATTGGGCCGCGCCTCGGGCGGTTTGACGGCACCCGTCCGAGCGGCACCATCGATGGTGACAACCTCGCGCTCTCCGCCCTGGGCGCCTTTCTGCTGATGTTCGGCTGGTTCGGATTCAACAGCGGCGCGGCCAAGGACTTTGAGCATCAGGTGCCGCTGATCCTGGTCAACACGGGCGTCGGCGCGGCGGTCGGCATTGTCGCCGTCCTGGCCTGGGCCATGCTGTGGCGGCGCAAACCGAAAGCCACCGAAATCCTCACCGGTATGCTGGGCGGACTGGTGTCGATCACCGCCGGGTGTTCGGTGGTGCAGCCCCTCGGCGCGATGGCGATCGGCGCCATGGGGGCCCTGGTGGCCGTCTGGGGGCTGGGGGTGCTGGAGCGCGTTGGCATCGACGACCCGGTCGGCGCCATTCCGGTTCACCTGTTCGCTGGCGTCCTCGGTACCGTGATGTTGCCGCTGTTCGCCACGCCGGAGCATATTCCGCCTGTCTTGGGCGGACGGTTGGCGTGGGTGGCCGTGCAGATGCTGGGCGCGGTGGTCATTCCGGTGTTCGCGTTTGTGGTCGCCTGGGTGTTCATGGCGGTGACGAGCGTCTGGATCGCCTACCGGGTTTCGCCCGAGGACGAACGCATCGGGCTGAACGTGGCGGAGCACGGCGCCGGCACGGCCATGCTCGATCTTCTGAACCAGCTGTCGCAGCAGGGCGCCATGGGGGATTTCTCGACCCCGGTGGAGGTGGACGAGGAAACCGACGCGGCGCATGTGGCCTGGTTCTACAATCAGGTGCGCGAACGCTTCGTGCGGGAGTCCGAGCGCAGCCGCAAGCTGCTCGACGAGGCCGCCTACCTTGCCCTCCACGATCCCCTGACCGGGCTCAAGAACCGCCGGGCGTTCATGCTGTCGGCGAGCGACTACATGGCGGACCTGAACCGGTACAGCGGCGACGCGGCCTTGATCATGCTGGACCTCGATCATTTCAAGGCGATCAACGACACCCATGGCCACGACGTCGGGGACGAAGTCCTGATCGAGGTCGCCCGGCGGCTGCACCATGTGGTGCGGGAGACGGACGCGGTCGCCCGGCTCGGCGGCGAGGAGTTCGCCGTCATTGTGTCGCATGCGACGGTGACGGAAGGGATGGTCGCCGCGCGGCGGATCCTGGCTGCGATCAACCGGGAACCCTTCGCGACCGCGACCGGTCCGCTGCCCGTGACGGCGAGTCTTGGCCTGACGGCCATGGCGCGGCACGCGGCCTTCGACGACGCCTTGAAGGCGGCCGACGACGCCCTGTATGAGGCGAAGCGGACGGGACGCAACCGGATGGCCCTGGCGGTCGGCGACCGCCCGGACATCGCGGGGACCGTGGCGTCGGAGGATCGGGACCGTACGGGCGCGCTGTCCTCGCAGGCGCGGCCCGCCTGACGACGGACCGGGACGCGCGCGCTGTCCGCACATCTGATTATGCGCGCACTGCATGGCAGCCCTGATGCGCAGCGCGTCGCTTTCGGGCCGCGCCGAGGAAGGAACCCGTTACTCTAATCGACTGCACACCAACGTTCGCCGCATACGCTGCGCGTTCCTCGCGAAAGGTCAACCCGTGCCGCCTGCCGTTGCCTCCTGGTGGCGGGCATTGTCCGGCAATGCCCGCGGGAGCCTGTTCATGCTGCTCAGCGCCTTCTGCTTCTCGGTCATGAACGGCATGATCAAGATGGCCGGGATGGAGCTGCACACCTTCCAGATCGTCTTTTTCCGCTGCCTGTTCGGCCTTATGGCCCTGCTTCCGTTCATTCGCCGCGAGGGGCTGGCGATCTATTGCACCCGACGGCCGGGGCTCCACGCCCTGCGGGTCGCGATCGGTATCCTGGCCATGTTCTGCCTGTTTCAGGCCATCACGCACATGGATCTGGCGACGGCGGTGTCGATCACCTATGCCCGCCCGATGTTCATGATTCTGCTGGCCATTCTGATCCTGGGCGAGGTGGTGCGGTGGCGGCGCGGGCTGGCGACCGCGGTGGGCTTTGCCGGTGTGCTGATCGTCATGCGGCCCGATACGGCCGCGCTGGACCTCAACGCCCTGACCGCGCTGGCGTCGGCCGCCCTGGTCGCGACGGCCATGACGCTGGTCAAGCTGCTGTCCCGGACCGAGCGGCCCTTGACCATTCTGATGTGGTTCGTGACCGGGGCCGTGGTCATCACGCTTGGTCCCGCGCTCTGGGTCTGGCAGTGGCCGGAGCCGCTGACCTGGGTCGTCCTGGTCGCCATCGGTGGGACGGCCAGCCTGGGCCAGTTCCTGGCGGTCAGCGCCTACCGGGAGGGCGAGGCCACGCTGGTCACGCCCTTCGACTACAGCCAGATCGTGTGGGCGACCCTGATCGGGATCCTGGCGTTCGGGGAACTGCCCGACGTCTGGACCTTCGTGGGGGCGGGGATCATCATCGTCTCGGCCCTGTATATCCTGTACCGCGAGGCGCAGCTCGGCCGCGTGGCGGCACAGAACGATGGGGCCCTGCCGGCGCCCGGCACCCACGTGGTGTCCGACCCCGAGCGACGGCGGTAGGGGCCCGCCCGAACCGAAACCCGATGGTTTCCATTGGTCGGAAACCGAGCGGGCGTGGGCCGCCAACGCCGCATTGTCCGACCCCGCAACACAGTCTATACTCCTCTCTCGTCAAGACGGACTTACCATCCGGACAACCGATGCGTTAAGGACGGTGTGTGGGCGGTCCGGCGTTTCGACGATCCGCGCCCGGATACACCCGATCCGGGTCACGCGCACGACCAAACGGGACGGGCGTTCGCAGCCACGTTCCAGCGATGGGGAGGGTTCCGTATGCTTCGGAAGCTCGTGCCGGACATTGTAAACATGAGCGTGCTGATCAGCGTCGCCCCAGAGGCGACGGCACGCGACGTGGCCGTGGCGATGACCACCCACCGGGTCGCGGCGGTGCTGGTCATGGATGGCAAACGTCTGGTCGGGATCGTGACCGAGCGCGATATCACCGGCCGCATCGTCGCAGAGGGCCGCAACCCGGCCGTCGTTCGCGCGGACGAGATCATGACGCGCGATCCCTACTCGCTGCCACCGGATGCGACCGCGTTCGAGGCGCTGGGCCTGATGCAGGCGCACAAGTTCCGGCATCTGCCGATCGTGGAGGATGACCGCGTCGTGGCCATGGTCTCGATGCGCGACCTTCACAGCGCGATTCATCGCCAGCTGTCGCAGGATCTCCGCGATCGCGACACCTACATTCACGGCGAGAACTACGGCGTCGCGTGATCGCTGCCGGTTCCGCGTTCCGATCCCGGCCGGCTGTCACGGCGCCCGTTCGAGCACGAGCGCGCGCAGCGGTACGGCGGCGTCGAGCGTGGTCTGGGCGGCCGTTGCGATGTCGGCGACGCGGCAGGGATAGCCGAGGATGTTGGCGACACCGGCGCCCTCGCACGCATCCAATATGTCCAATGGGTTGCCGAAATGGCACGCCACCACCGCCGTTTCG
Source organism: Roseospira marina (assembly GCF_014197855.1). Taxonomy (GTDB): domain Bacteria; phylum Pseudomonadota; class Alphaproteobacteria; order Rhodospirillales; family Rhodospirillaceae; genus Rhodospira; species Rhodospira marina. Next base: position 277,673 of record NZ_JACIGJ010000003.1, on the reverse strand, counting down.
GTGGTCCGGTACACCCGCCGGGCCAGCGGTGTGGCGCCGGGTAGCGTCCAGTCGAGGAACAGCAGGTCCGGGGTCTCGGTCTCGATGAGGGCGCTGGCGGTTGCAAGATCGCGTGCCTGAGAGACACTCATGCCCTGGTCGCGTAGGGCGCGCGACAGGAAATAGGCGCGCCCGACGTCGCCCTCCGCGATGGCGGCGTGGCGGCCCAAGAGCGGTCGCCGGTCGGCGGGGTCTGGCGGGGCGTCCGGCCGACCGAGGTTCAATCGGTGTGTGATGGGTGCGTACCGGCACCGCCGGATCTCCGCCTCAATCTCCGGGTGGCGCCGCATGACGGCCCCCACGTGCGCCCGGTCTTCCTTGCCGATATGGCGTGTGAGCCACTGCGTCAGGGCCTGCACCATCGACGGGAACGGAACCGTGCTGGGATCGGCCTTGAACGCCCGGTCTGTCTCCATCAGCCAGGCGAGAAGGCGCTGGTGGCTGTCGTGGTGCGCCTGAAGGATGGTCGCCGGCGCGTTGGCGCGGGCCAAGACCCGTTCCTCGACAAAGAAATGGATCTGGGCGTAGCGCGCCAGAACGGCCAACTCGCGCCGCACCGCCGGCAGGCAGCCGCGCCAGTCCTCTCCGAGGTCCATCATCCGGTTGAGGCAGCCCAGCAGGATCTGATGGTGAAAATCCAGCGTGGGCGAGTGGACCGACAGCGTCTCGGTCCAGGCCATAGAACAGGAACGGCGCGCGGCCGGATGATCGCCCCCGCTATACCAGGAGGCGGCCGCGCCGGACGTGTCCCACGGCTCCTTCTTCGACCGGTGTATGTCCACCCGAGCCTTGTCCCCTCGCGGCGAGGCCTGTGTCCTCCGGGTCCAGGTGCGGCCACACACGCGGTGTTCGCGACCCGCCGCTCTGCCTCTGGGCTCGGGTTTGGACCCGGGCCGTCTCCCGCGAACTAAAAAGCATGACACATCGGTTACAGAATACCACGATGGTGAAGGAACGCCCACCTGGACGAAGTGTGTAGGAGGGGGACCGGTCCCCTCGGAGCGCCAAAGGTCCGAGAATCCCGTTGTGGTCGGCGCGCCTTTGCGCCAACGTTTTTTCGCCGTTTATGGTGAGAGGTGCGTGTTTCAACGGGTGGCCGCCACGATGACCGGGGCTCATGTTAAACGTTATCGGACTTATTCTTCCGCTGTTCGGTCTCATCGCGCTGGGTGCGGTTCTGGGGCGGCTGAAGCGGCTGCCGCTGAACGAGCTTGGGTGGCTGAACACGTTCGTCGTCTATCTGGCGCTGCCGGCGCTGTTCTTCAGCCTGCTGGCCAAGACGCCGGTGGAGACGCTGACACGCTGGGACTTCATCCTCACGAATGTCGGGATGACGTTCGTGGTCCTGGCTTTGACGTTCGGCGTGGCGATGGTGGCCACGCGCGGACGCGGTGATGAGGCCACGGTGCAGGCTCTGGCGGCCGGCTACGGCAACATCGGCTACATGGGGCCGGGCCTCGCCCTGCTGGTGTTCGGTCCGGACGCGGCTGTGCCCGTCGCGCTGATCTTCTGCTTTGAAAACGTTATGCACTTCACGCTCGCGCCGGCGCTGATGGCGCTGGCCGGGAAGCAGGCGCGCCCGCCGTGGCGGGTGGCGCGCGATGTGGTGATTCAGATCGTGACGCATCCGTTCATCGTGGCGACGGCGCTGGGGGTGGCGACGGCGTTCCTGGGCCTGGTGCCGCCCGGCCCGTTGAGCCGCATGATCGATACGCTGGCGGGGGCGGCGGCGCCCTGCGCCCTGTTCGCGATGGGGGTTACGCTGGTGCTGCGTCCGCTCACGCGGGTGCCGGCCGCGTTGGGCTACATCGTGCCGGTGAAGCTGGTGGTCCACCCCGCGCTGATGCTCGCGGGGCTGTCCCTGGTCGGGCCGTTCGATCCGGTCTGGACGGCGACGGCCGTGCTGATGGCCTCCCTGCCCACCGCGACCAACGTGTTCGTGATCGCGCAGCAGTACGATGTGTGGACCGAGCGGGCCTCGGCCAGCATCCTCGCGACCACGGTTCTGTCGGTGCTGACGGTTCCGGTGCTGCTGTACGCGATGACGGCGGGGATCCTGCCCGGCGCGTTGGCGGTGCCCGCGCTGCCAGGGTAGCGCCAGGGGACGGCGACCGTCGGTCAGGCGTCGGTCGGTCAGGCGTCGGGCCGCGTGGCGATCAGGAACAGCCGGCGGAACGGGAACAGGGTGCGCCCATCCGGCAACGCTGTGTAGGCCGCCGCCACCCGCGCGCGGTAGGCCGCGAGGAAGGCATCGCGCTTTGTGGGATCATCCTCCAGGCGGGCCAGCCAGGGCCGCAGCGTGGTCGAGCGGGTGACGTCGGCGATGGTCTCCGGGCCGCCCGGGAGAATCTGCTGGTAGTCCGTCTCCCACAGCGCCAGGTCCGCCGCGCCGGCCGCCAGCAGGCGCGCCGCGTAGGCGTCCGGTGGGTCCACGGGCGCGGGGCGCGCGATCAGGTCCGCGAACCGGTCCGCCCAGGGGCCGTCCGCTGCCACGGTCTTGACCAGGGCGTGCGAGGGGCGATCGAAATTCCGCGGCATCTGCACCGCGAGCACGCCCCCCGGCGCCAGAAGACTCAGCAGGCGCGGAAACAGGCGGTCATGATCCCCCAGCCAGTGCAGGGCGGCGTTGGACAAGAGGACATCGGGGCGAGCCTCCCGCGGTGGGGTCCAGGTGGCGATATCGGCCTCGGCCCAGGCGATATCCGGGGCGCTTTCGGCGCGCGCTCGCGCCAGCATGGCGGGGGAGGCGTCCACGCCCAGGATCGCCGCGTCGGGCCAGCGGGTGCGGGCGTGGCGGGTCAGCGTGCCGGTGCCACACCCCAGGTCCACGACATGGGCCGGCCGCTCCAGCGGTACGCGGGCCAGCAGGTCCAGGGCCGGGCGCAGGCGATGGTCGGCGAAGGCAAGATAGTCGCTTGGGGTCCAGTCTGGCGGGGTCCAGTCGGTCATCGGTGTGTTCTCCCTTGCCCGGCCGGGCGTCCGCCGTCACCATGGCGGGAACCATACGGTGGCGGATGGAACCGGTCCGCCCCGTCGTCGCGGACCCCGATCCGACGGACCCGGAGAGCCGAGCCCATGCCCGTGTATGCTTTCGAAGACCTGATCCCGGTCGTGCACCCCACGGCCTTTATCCACCCCACCGCGATTCTGATCGGGGACGTCCAGATCGGGGCCGGCGTCTATGTCGGGCCGTCCGCGTCGCTGCGGGGCGACTTCGGCCGTATCCTCCTGGAGGAGGGCAGCAACATCCAGGACAATTGCACCATGCACGGGTTCCAGAACACGGACACCGTGGTGGAGGCGGACGGCCATATCGGCCACGGCGCCATCCTGCACAGCGCGCGGGTGGGGCGCGGGGCGCTCGTCGGCATGAACAGCGTGGTGATGGACGGCGCCGTCATCGGGCCGGAAAGCATTGTGGCCGCGCAGTGCTTCGTGAAGGCGGGCAGCACGTTTGGGCCGCGTTCCCTGATCGCCGGCGTGCCGGGCAAGGTGATCCGGGCGGTGACCGACGCGGAATTTGCGTGGAAGACGGAGGGCACGCGGCAGTATCAGGACTTGGCGCAGCGCTGCCGCAGGGGGCTGCGGGTCGTCGAGCCCCTGACCGAGCCGGAGCCGGATCGTCCGACGGTGCAGTGGGCCGACCTCAAGCCGCTGTATCAGTCCCGGGGCTAGATCTTTGCGCGGCGGGTCCCGGGGCCACATGGCCCCGGAGCGTGTCGAGTCGCACACCGCGCGGGGGGAGCGGTCCCCGCCATGCGCAGAGTGCGGCACATTGAAACGAAATCGAAACGGCGCCATATGGTTTAGTCGACCCCATCCGAAACAATTCAGGGGCGGTCGAAGGCATGCGTTTTTGACCCGTATCGCTTCCGTCGTTGGTATACATATAGCTGCAGCCTGTACACATCGACGGCACACCTTTTCGGTGTCTCATCTTTTCTTATATGATTCGTGAGGTCCAAAAGTAGAGCACTCGCGGACGGCTATCCTGGAACCGAAGATCCCGTCTGTGTACGTCGTGCACGACGCGGACATCCTTGGAGGGGGATGGATCCATGCCGTACATCGAGCCGAGACCGAAGACACCCAAAGGGCGCGCGCGGCGGACACCGGAGCGGTCTTTGGAGCGGGGGGCCACCCCGGAGGACGATCAAACCCTCGTGGAGCGCGTGCATGCTTTCGCACTGTCGGTCTCTGCGACGGAAGAGCAGGCGTGGCGCGCGACCGTAGGCGCCTACCTTCAAAAGCATCCGGATGTCAGTCTCGCCATGGCTGAACGGGTGGTGACCTGTCTGATCCGGCCGATCAAGCCCGCTGTGCGATCACGGATCGCCGAATAACACCGATCCGGTTCCGCGCCTCCGTTATCCCCGGGATTCACAGGCTTGGATCCGCGACCCCTCTTCGTCGGACGCGGGCAAGGCGCTATGCTCCGGCCATGTCCACGTCCCTCAATCCCACGCGCGACGAGGCCGGCGCCAGCGCCGGTCTGCGTCCGCCCCCCGCCAGCCTGGAGGCCGAGCAGGCCTTTCTCGGCGCGCTGCTGTCCAACAACAAGGTCTTGGAACGGGCCGGTGAGTATCTCCGCGCGGAGCATTTCACGCACCCGGCCCACAGCCTGATCTATGACGTCTGCCAGCGCCTGATCGAGCGCAATCAGGTCGCCAACGCCGTCACCGTGAAGCCCTATGTGGAGTCGGACGACGCCCTGGCCGATCTGGGTGGGGCGCGTTATCTGGCGACGCTGATGGGCTCCGTCGTCACGATCATCAACGCGACCGACTATGCGCGGCTGATCCATGACTACTACCTGCGGCGTCAGCTTGTCGGCCTCGGCACCGACATGGTCAACGAGGCGCACGACAACGACATCGAGATCAACGCCACCGATCTGATCGAGGCGGGTGAGCAGCGCCTGTACGATCTGGCGACCCATGGGCAGTACGATGGCGGTCTGACGGACTTTTCCTCCGCCCTGCGCGGCGCGTTGACGATGGCGGAGGCCGCCCACCGCCGTGAGGGCCGGCTGGCCGGCGTGACGACCGGTCTGGTCGACCTGGACCGCAAGCTGGGCGGCCTGCACCCGTCGGATATGTTGATCCTGGCCGGGCGCCCGTCCATGGGCAAGACCGCGCTGGCGACCAACATTGCCTTCAACGCCGCCAAGTACTGCCTTGACGAAGCCGACGAGGAGTTCAAGGGCAAGGCGGTCGCCTTCTTCTCGCTGGAAATGAGCGCCGAACAGCTCGCCACCCGTATTTTGTCAGAGCGTCTGGAGGTGTCCTCGCACAAGATTCGCACCGGCGAGCTGTCCAATGAGGACTTCGACCGCCTGCTGGTCGAAAGTCAGGACCTGAACCGGATCCCGCTGCACATCGACGACACGCCGGCCCTGACCGTCTCCGCCATGCGCACCCGCTGTCGGCGGCTGGCGCGCCAGCACGGTCTGGCGCTGGTGGTGGTCGACTACCTCCAGCTCATGAGCGCGGGCAAGTTGGCCAACGCCGATTCCCGCGTGCAGGAGGTCTCGGCCATCACGCGCGGCCTGAAGGCGCTCGCCAAGGAGCTGAACGTCCCGGTCATCGCCCTGTCGCAGCTCTCGCGCGCCGTGGAGCAGCGCGAGGACAAGCGGCCGCAGCTCGCCGACCTGCGTGAATCCGGTTCCATCGAGCAGGACGCCGACGTTGTCATGTTCGTGTTCCGGGAGCAGTACTACCTGGAACGTGCGGAGCCCATGCGCCGGGCCGAAGAGACCGAGGACAAGTACATGGAGCGCCACCAGCAATGGCTGGAGCGCTGCGACAAGGCCCATAACGTGGCCGAGGTGATCGTCGCCAAGCAGCGCCATGGTCCCATCGGCAATGTGCGCCTGTTCTTCGACGGTCTCTACACGCGCTTCGGCAACCTGGAGGTCAGCGACGATCCGGAAGGGCCGGACTTCTGACCGGGCACGCGCCCTTAGGGTCATACAGGGCGGGATGTCACGCGCTCGGGCCTTGACCTGGACGGACCGGAGCGGGACAACCGAACGAACGCCCGACGCGGCGCCTTCTGTCCCTTGTCATATCGGACCTTTCGCCCATGGACGCTGCCCCGTCCGGCCCCCCGGGGGCCGAGACCAGCCTGACCGAGTATCTGGACGACAGCCTTGCGGTGCTGCGCGCCCTGCAGGACGCCGACGTCACCCATGCCATGCAGGCGGCGGTGACCCTGATGGTGGATGCGCTGCGCGCGCGCCGTCCCGTGCTGGTCTGCGGCAATGGCGGCTCCATGGCGGACGCGCAGCACATTGCCGGGGAGTTGACCGCCCGCTTTCTGCTCGACCGCGCCGGCCTGCCGGTGATGGCGCTGGGCACCAACACGGCGACCCTGACGGCCTGGAGCAACGACGTCGGGTTCGAAAGCCTCTTGGCGCGGGAAGTGGAGGCGTTCGGCGGCTCCGGTGGGGTGCTGCTGGCGATCAGCACCAGCGGCAACTCGGCCAACGTCGTGGCGGCGGCGCAGGCGGCGCGCGCCCGCGCCATGACGGTCATCGCGATGACGGGAGCCGGCGGTGGACGGCTGGCGCCGCTGTCTGATGTGCTGCTGGCGGCGCCGTCCTCGTTCACGCCGATGATCCAACAGGCGCACCAGTGCCTATACCATTATCTCTGCCTGCGGGTGGAGGCGGCTCTGGCCTGACCGTTCCAGTTCTGATCGGGAGACGCTCATGCACGGCACCATGCCCCCCCGGCCGGAGGCGCGCCCCGCGTCCCGCCGCTTCGACCACGGCACCCTGGTCGTCGCCAGCCACAACCCCGGCAAGGTCCGGGAGATTGCCGATCTGCTGGCGCCCCTGGGCGGCCCCCGCGTCGTGTCGGCCGGAGACCTTGACCTGCCGGAGCCGGAGGAAACCGGAACCACCTTCATCGCCAACGCGGAACTGAAGGCGAGGGCGGCGGCGCAGGCCAGCGGCCATCCCGCGCTGGCGGACGACTCCGGGCTAGAGGTGCGCGCGCTGGAGGGCGCCCCCGGTATCTACTCGGCGCGCTGGGGCGGACCCGACCGCGATTTCGCCCTGGCCATGAGCCGGGTGAACCGCGAACTGGGCGGCACCCGGGATCGCCGCGCCAACTTCACCTGTGCGCTGTCCCTCGCCTGGCCGGATGGGCATGTGGAGACCTTCGAAGGGCACGTGTACGGCGATCTGGTCTGGCCGCCGCGCGGCGCCAAGGGCTTCGGCTACGACCCCATCTTTCAACCGGACGGTCACGCGCAGACGTTCGCCGAGATGGAGCCCGCAGCCAAGCACGCCATGAGCCATCGGGCCGAGGCGTTCCGTCAACTCGTCGCCGCCTGCTTCGCCCCGGCCCGGTAGGGCGGGGGCGGGAGCCCGACATGCGGACTCGGCGATACCACTCCGGGCTTGCCTTCACCGGCGGGGTTGCTATGGTTCCGCCGTCCGTTTCCGGGCCTTCGTCCTGAGGGCCCCGCCGCGCTCGCCCCGGGCCGGCCTCACTTTCCCCAGGGGGCGCTCCCCCGCGGACATGAGCCGCCGCGCTGACCGGGATGGATCCGTCCCGCCGTCGCCGGCGGTGTTCGGTGACAATCCTGCGCGGCCCGTGCGCCCGCCCGGTCCGATCCGGCGGCGGTGGCGCCTGGGCGCGAATGAAGCAAGAGGAGCCCCCGTCATGAGCAAGATCAAGGTCGCCAATCCGATCGTGGAGCTGGACGGCGACGAGATGACCCGCATCATCTGGGCCTTCATCAAGGACAAGCTGATCCTGCCGTACCTGGATGTCGAGCTGCTGTACTACGATCTCGGCATCGAAAAGCGCGACGAGACCGACGACCAGATCACCGTGGACGCCGCCGAGGCGATCAAGACGCACCGCGTCGGCGTGAAGTGCGCGACCATCACCCCGGACGAGGCGCGGGTGGAGGAATTCAGCCTCAAGAAGATGTGGCGCTCCCCCAACGGCACCATCCGCAACATCCTGGGCGGCACCGTCTTCCGCGAGCCGATTATTTGCAGCAACGTGCCGCGCTATGTGCCGGGCTGGACGCAACCGATTGTGATTGGCCGTCACGCCTTCGGTGACCAGTACCGCGCCACCGACTTCACGGTGCCGGGCAAGGGTAAGCTGACCGTCACCTTCACGCCCGACGACGGCGGCGCGCCGATCACGCACGAGGTCTACGACTTCCCGAGCGCAGGCGTCGCCATGACCATGTATAACCTGGACGACTCCATTCGCGGCTTCGCCCGGGCCTGCATGAACTACGGCCTGAACCGGGGTTGGCCGGTCTACCTGTCGACCAAGAACACGATCCTGAAGGCCTATGACGGCCGCTTCAAGGATCTGTTCCAGGAGGTGTTCGACGCCGAGTTCAAGGACAAGTTCGACGCCGCCGGCATCACCTACGAGCATCGTTTGATCGACGACATGGTCGCCTGCTGCATGAAGTGGGAAGGCGGCTTCGTCTGGGCCTGCAAGAACTACGACGGCGACGTGCAGTCCGACACCGTGGCGCAGGGCTTCGGCTCGCTGGGCCTGATGACCTCCGTCTTGATGACGCCGGACGGCCAGACGGTCGAGGCCGAGGCGGCGCACGGCACCGTCACCCGCCACTTCCGCCAGCATCAGAAGGGGCAGGAGACGTCGACCAACCCGATCGCCTCCATCTTCGCCTGGACCCGGGGCCTGAAGTTCCGCGGCGAGTTCGACGGCACGCCCGAGGTGGTGCGCTTCGCCGAGACGCTGGAGCGCGTGTGCGTGGAGACGGTCGAAGCCGGCTTCATGACCAAGGACCTGGCGCTGCTGATCTCCAAGGATCAGCCGTACCTGACCACCCAGCAGTTCCTCGACAAGCTCGACGAGGGCCTGAAGGCCGCCATGGGGTGACGCGGCGGAGGCCGCTGCCTTGCCGGGGGTGACCCTGGGGCGTAAATCTAAAGGGTCCGTCGGTTGCCGCCGGCGGGCCCTTTTTGCGTTCGATCTGGGATGGCCACGTATGGCCTTCGTGGTTCTCGTCGCCGTCTGTACGTGCTGGACGATGGCAGGCTTATCATGCTGATAGCAGTGCAATCACATGGATGGAGGCGCGATCCGATGCCCGCTGTCACCATTCGCAATCTGTCGGCGGAGGCACACCGCGCCCTCAAGGTTCGCGCGGCCCAGCATGGCCGTAGCACCGAAGCCGAAATGCGCGGCATTCTGGAGGCAGCGGTTCGTCCGGCCGATCGCCTTCGCATCGGATCGGCGCTGGCGGCCTTGAGCCGCGATGCCGGGGTGACGGATGCCGATGTCGAGGCTATGGATCAAGGGCGCGACAGGACACCCGCCGCGCCCTTGGGCTTTGAATGATCGTCCTGGAGACGAACGTTGTGTCCGAGGCGATGAAGCCCGCGCCTGCCCCGGCCGTGCGCGACTGACTGGATGCCCAGGCGGCCGAGACGCTGTTTCTGTCCAGTGTGACCGTCGCGGAACTGCTGTTCGGCATTCGCGCCTTGCCCGAGGGGCAGCGTAGGCACGCCCTCGCCGGGATGTTCGACGGGCTGCTTGGGTTGTTCGAGGGCCGGATCCTGCCTTTCGATACAGAGGCCGCCTGTCACTATGCCGATCTTGCCGTGGCGGCCCGCGCCGCCGGTCAGGGGTTTCCGACACCGGACGGATACATCGCGGCCATCGCCAGCGCCCACGGGTGCGCGGTCGCCACGCGCGATGTGGGCGCGTTCAAGGCGGCGGCCGCTCCGACCCTTGACCCTTGGGCGACGGGACGGTAACGGGGCTGCGTTCGCGGTGCTTGATCCGGCGGTGTGATCGCGGAAGGGAAACCTGATGACTCGGTTTGTTGTGATCTCGGGGTGTTCGGGGGGCGGTAAGTCCACGGTGCTGGCCGCGTTGGCGCGGCGTGGGTACGCGATCGTCGAGGAGCCGGGGCGCCGCATCATCCGCGCGGAGGAGCAGCGCGGCGGAACGGCCTTGCCCTGGGTCGATCTCGCGGCCTTCGCGCGCCGGGCGGTGGCGATGGCCCTGGACGATCGGGCCGCCGCATCGCAAGCCCCCGGCGCCTGGGTGTTCTTCGACCGGGGCCTGATCGACGCGGCCGCCGCGCTGGCGCAGGCCACGGGCGACGACGCCCCGTTGGCGGACCTGTCCCTCTGTCACCGCTATCACCGGCAGGTTTTCCTGACGCCGCCCTGGCCCGAGATCTACGTCACCGAGCCGGAGCGGCGGCATGACCTGTCCGCTGCCGTGGCGGAGTATGATCGCCTGCTGCGCCTCTACCCCACGCTCGGATACGAGGTCGTGCTGGTGCCGAAGGTCTCGGTGGCGGAGCGGGCGGCGTTCATTCTCTCCACCCTGGCCGCGCCCGACGGTCCGGCCGACCCCGTCGCCGACTGAAGGCACCGAGTCCAGCCCTCCCTTCAAAACAGCAGGATCGACACGCCCATGTTCGCTCGCCTCTGGCAGTCTGCGATGATCGCCCTGGCCCGCTCACCCCGGGTGACCCACTTCATGCAGACGGCGCGCATCACGGCGGGCTTACGCGACCGGTTCGTCGCCAGCGGCGACGCGACCGACGCCGTGGCGCGCGCCCAAGCCTTGTTCCGGGACCAGGGCTTGCGATCCTCGCTGTTCTACCTGGGCGAATACGTCGATCAGCCGGCGTTGGTCGACGAGAACGTCGCGGCCAAGCAGGCGGTCATCCAGGCGCTGCGCGGCACCGGGCTCGACGTTCATGTGTCGGTGGACATGACCCAGGTGGGCCACCTGCTCGACCCCGCTCTTGCCGCGCGCCACTTGGACACCATTGCCGAGACTCTCCGGGACGGAGCGGCCGACGCGCCGCCGGACGGCCTGCATGTCCTGATGCTGGACATGGAGGATCCCTCGGTGGTCGATGCCACCATCGCCCTGCACGACGGTCTCGCGGATCGGGGCCTGCCGGTGGCGCTGACCCTGCAAGCCTACCTGAAGCGCACCGAGGCCGACCTGGACGCCCAGATCCGCCGGGGCGGCGCGGTTCGGCTGGTCAAGGGCGCGTTCGTCGGTACGCCGGCCATTGCCTACACCCGCCGCGCGGACATCAAGGCCAACTCCCGCCGTCTGATCGACCGCATGTTTTCGGCGGAGGCGCGGGCGGCCGGCTTTTATCCCATTGTCGCCACACACGACGCCCGCCTGACGGCCTACACGCGGGAGCGGGCGCGGGCCGGCGGCTGGCCGCCGGGTTCCTACGAGTTCGAGATGCTGCTGGGGGTGCGGGAACCGCTCGCCCGGGCGCTGGTGGCGGAGGGGGAACGGGTCCGCCTGTACGTGCCGTTCGGGCGCGACTGGTGGCCCTACTCGGTGCGGCGGATCGGGGAGAACCCGGCCAACGCCTGGCTTCTGACCCGCAGCCTCGTGGGCTGACTCTCGCCACCGCCCTAAGCCTGCCACATCGCCTCGGCACCGTTATTGCTCTGTCGTTTTGTCCGGTGTGGAGGTTTCTTATGGCCACTCCTGCTTTCGTCTCCCGGCGCGCGGCGCTGACCGGTGCGGCCGCGGCGACCGCCCTGGCGCTCGCGCCGTCGTCCGGTCGCGCCCAGACCGCCGGCACGACGGTGTTCGCCGATCCCTCCCTGAAACCCGTGCTGCAATCGCTGCTGCCCACGGTCCAAAAGACGGCCGGGCTGTCACTGATGGTGGCGTTCGGGGAGGCCTCCGGCGCGGCCGGCCGCACGGGCTCGCTGGTGCACGACGTCATCATCGTCGCCGGGGCCGGCAACATGGCGCGGCTGGTGGACGCCGGGCAGGTGGAGCCGCCGACCGACCTGCTGACCAACGGCCTGGCGCTGGTGGCGGCCCCGGGACGCGCCGCGCCGGACGCCGTGAGGCGCGGAATGGATCTGACCGCCTGGGTGGACCGGGACGCGCCGCTGGCTCTCGTGGATCCGGCGGCGAACAGCATCGGCGAGACCAGCCTGGATGCCCTCCGCGCCCTGGGGTGGGGTGAGGGTGTGTCCCGGCGGGTGGTGTTGGCGCCGGGACCGAGCACGGTGCTGGACTGGGTGGCCCACGACGAGGCCGCGCTGGGCGTCGCCCTGGCCAACGCGGCGCGGCACGACACCCGGGTTCGGGTCGTGGGCGCGTTCCCGCCCGGCACCTCAACGCCCGTGCTGTATCAGGTGGCGGTGCGGGCCGGCACGCCGGTCGACGCCCCCGCGCGGCGGTTCGTGCACGCGCTGTACAGCGAGGCCGCCCACGAGGCCTTCCGCGCCGACGGCCTGGTGCCGCTGGTGGCGCGTTGATGTCGTCCAGCCCCTTCGGCGCGCGGCGGGTGGTGGCGGCCGGGTCGGCCAGTCCAAAGTCCGCTCTGAGGGACAGCCCTGTCTACCGCGTTTCCTTGATCCTAGTGGCGATCAACAAGCATAAGGCCAGCGCAAGCCCGACAATCCCGGCGCACACGATCAAAGCCACGGCGGACCAATATGCGTCGCCAGTGGCGATGATATAGGCACACGCTGTCAGAGCGGGCGGGACCAGAAGCGCGAACCCCGTCGTTCCGGTATGCCGAGCACGGCTGACGTCGCTTGATAGTTTGGCAAGCGTTAGAAAGCACAGTGTCAATCCCAGTCCAAGCGACGTAAGGCCAAAAATAAGGGCTATACCGAGCCAGTATTCATCGGATGTAACGCTTAAATAGGCCGATATCGTCAATGCGGGCGGTATCGCTATGGCGATGAGCTTGTTTAGAAGTCCGTTGGATCCCTTTGTTATCTCGAGCTTTATGTTCCAGTTCTTTTTTTCTTGGTCTGTCATGAACAGTGTTCCCGCATGTTAAGATGTCAACAACCGTCACGCATCGGCTGCCAAAGGTCATTCGGCGCTTAAACGGGCTCGTCCGCTCCATCGCCGGTCCGTATCACCACGTCGCGGCCATAGCGGCGCAGCGTGCGCGCGCCGGCCCCTTCCGCCACCGCGCGCGCCAGCCCGTCCGGGTCTTCGGCCACGAACCCCGCCAGCGTCGTGATGCCGTGGTCGAACAACAGGGGGGAGAGCGGCGTGCCGGGGCCGACCAGCACGACCTCGGCGCCCGGCCGTGTGAGGGCGAGCAGGCCGGGCAGGGATCCGTTGGCGAAGGTCGAGGCGGTCAGCAACACCGCCTCGGCGTCGGGGATCAGGGCGCTGGCGGCGTGCTCGGGATAGCGATCCGGACCCGGGGTGCGCTCGATCAGGCGCAGGGCGGGTACGCGCTCGCGCACACCCGGGAACGCGCCCACCATTACGGGGGCGTTGGCGTGGACGGCGGCCTCCGCGAACAGATCGAGCCCGTTCGCGGAGTCTCCGGGGTGATCGAACCGATTCAGGGCCGTGTTCAGCGCCGCCGCACCCAGACCGCGCGCCATTGGATCCAGCGAGCCCGCCAGCCGTGCCAACTCGGCCAGGGGACGCCCGTTCAGGGTGCCCGCCGCCGGGGGCGGGCGACAGCCGGCGCCGTCGCGCGTGGGCGTCTGGGCGAGGCCGACGCCCTCCGGCCCCTCGACCAGGGTCCAGTTCAGGCCGATCACGACGCGCTGCACCACCGCGTCCGGCGGCACCAACGCCTGGAGGTCGTCGTACAGGCCGTGCGGTCCCCACCAGCGCCAGCATGCGTCCAGCGAGGGCGGCAACAGGCGACCGACCGGATGGGTGAACCGCAGCCAGTCCACGGCGTGGGCTTCCGGCACCAGGGTCAGCACCGGAACGCCCTCCGCCATCGCCGCCAGCATGTCGTGGGCGAGGCCGCCGCCCTCCGCCTCCAGGTGGGAGAACTTGGAGGCCACCAGCAGGTCAACCCCCGCGTCGAGGGCGGCGCGCAGCACGGGCGCGGCCCCGGCCAGCCCCTGCGTATCGAGGGAACACGCCGTGGAATCGCGGCCCAACGCCTGCATAATGTCGTGCGGTCGGCCGGTGGCAAGGTCGAGCAGGGTCATGCCCACCTTCCGCCCGGTCTCCGGATGGCGTTGGGTGCGTTGCGCAAGCCCGCCGACCCGCACTCCCCGGGCCTTCAGCGCCTCGGCGAAGGCGATCGGGATCGCCTCGACCGTGCCGGCGTGGCCGCTGTAGACCAGGGCGGCCGGGCCGGGGCGGGGGCGGGGAACGGTCGGGCCGGGATCGAGGCGGGCGGGCGGCGCGGATGCGGTCATGGTGTCCTCGTCCTCATGGGGTCGGGGGCGCTTCGCCCGCCAACAAAGGCTTGAGCGGCAAGGACAGAGCCTCGCGCTCCGCCGTGCGCGCCCGGCGCAGGCAGGCGCCGATGGTGTCGGCCCAGGGAGCGCCGGACAGGGGGCCACCAGATAGGGGACCGGTGTCCGGCATGCGCAGGCTCAGGCGCCCGAGCAGATCGTCCAGGGTCACCGCGTCGAGGTCCCGCGCCAACAGCCAGCGCCCGCCCTCCGACCGGGCGATGATCCCGGCCTCGGCCAGTTCGCTCAGGATGCGGCGCAGGCGTTCCTCGGGCAGTTCCGTGTCCCGCAGCAACTGCTGGCGCGTCGCGCCGGCCGATCCGTCGGGCCGCGTGGCCTCGTTTTGCAGGCCGGACAGCACCCGCAGCGCCGCATTCAGGTCCTGGCGGCGCGGGTCGGGGCCTTCCAGGCGGCGCATGCGCCACGCCGGCAGCACGGCCGTGAACACCGCACCCGCCAGCACCACCAGCCAGGACAGATACATCCACACCAGGAACACCGGGATCACGGCGAGGGTCCCGTACAGGGTGCGATACGCCTCGGCGTTGGTCACATAGATCAAAAAGCCGAAGCGCAGCGCCGCGACCAGGGCCGCCGCGACCAGCCCGCCGGCCAGGGCGTCCCGCATATGAATGGGGCGGTGCGGGACGATCAGGTACAGCAGCGTGAAGGCCGCCGCCGTCAGCACCCAGGGCACCAGCCGGGCGATCAGGCCGCCCAGGCCGGTCAGCAGCATCGGCCCGCCGGTCGTCATGTCCTGAAGGGCGTAGAGATAGCCGGACAGGGAGAAGCTGGCCCCCAGCAGCATCGGCCCCAGGGTCACTACGGCCCAGTACATCAGGAATCGGCCGATCAGGGAGCGGGTGGACCGCACGCCGAAAATGCCGTTCAGGGCCGTTTCGATGGTGACCAGCAGCATGACCGCCGTCACCCCGATGCCGACCACGCCGAACGCGGTCAGCCCGCCGGCCGCCTGCACGAACTCCTGCACTTTGCTGCGCACGGTGGCGTCGGCGTAGGGAAACAGCACCTCGAACAGGCTGGTCATGATCGTCCCGCGCACCTCCTCGAACACCGGAAAGGCCGCCAGCATCGCCAGCCCGATGGCCAGCATGGGCACCATTGCCAGCAGGGACGTGTAGCTCAGCGAGGCCGCCATCCGCACCGTCTGCGTCTCGTTGACCCGGTTCAGGATCAGCCGCGCCAGCAGCTCCAGGGACTCCGTGCGCGAGGGCGCAGGGGCGGTCGAACCGCTGTCCGCAGGGGATGCCGGGGCCGCATCGTGGTTCGCCGGGGCCGCATCGGTGTCGGTGTCACGGTCGGTGTCACGGGGGTTTGCGGTTGCGGTGGTCATGGTTGCTCCCTTGGCACGGGGTGGCGCACGAAGCGATTTCCTTGCATGGGATTCTGCTCTAGTGTACGGCCCCCCGGGACGTTTCCATACTTTCCGTACCCGTATTCGCGTGCCGGTGTCCGAGGGACCTGCGCCGGGTCGGCCGTCCGACCGGCCGGGTCCGGGCACACGGTGCGGTCCGCTGGGATTTCATGGGCACGCGCCTCAGCACAAGCAGACGAAAAAAGAGGAAGAGCATGACGGCTACCACCCCTATCCTGGCCGGGAAACGCGGTCTCGTCATGGGCGTTGCCAACGACAGGTCGATTGCCTGGGGGATTGCCAAGGCCTGCGCCGCGCACGGCGCGGAACTGGCCTTCACCTACCAGGGCGACGCCCTGCTGAAGCGGGTCAAGCCGCTGGCCGATAGCCTGGGTGTGACGACCCTTATCAACTGTGACGTCACCGATTCCGACAGCATGGACGCGGCCTTCGAGGCTCTCGGGCAGCAGTGGGGCGGTCTGGATTTCGTGGTGCATGCCATCGCCTATTCCGACAAGGATCAGTTGAAGGGGTTGTACCTGGATACGACGCCGGACAACTTCCAGCAGACCATGATGATCTCGTGCTTCTCCTTCACCGATGTGTGCCGCCGCGCCCGGCCTCTGATGAAGGAAGGCGGCAGTCTTCTGACCATGACCTATTACGGCGCCGAGCAGGTCATGCCGCACTACAACGTGATGGGCGTCGCCAAGGCCGCATTGGAGGCCAGTGTGCGCTATCTGGCCAACGACCTCGGGCCGGAGGGCATCCGCGTCAACGCCGTGTCGGCCGGGCCGATTCGTACCCTGGCGGCCTCCGGCATCGGGGACTTCCGCTTCATTCTGAAGTGGAATGAATACAACGCACCACTGCGCCGGAACGTTTCCACGGACGAAGTGGGCAACTCCGCCGTCTATCTGTTGTCCGATCTGGGCTCGGGCGTGACGGGCGAGGTCCACCATGTGGACAGCGGTTATCACACCGTCGGCATGGTCGCGCCGGATTCGGCTCCGCAGATCATCGACCTGCTGGGCGGGTTCAAGCCCAAGAGCACGGACTGAGAGAGTACGAACTGAGTCGGGCACGGGGGTCCACCGGATGTCGCACAACAGCTTTGGCCACCTGTTCCGCGTGACGACGTTCGGGGAGAGCCATGGACCCGCCATCGGCTGCGTCGTCGATGGCACGCCCCCCGGCCTGCCGTTGGCGGAGGCCGATCTGCAACGTGATCTGGACCGGCGGCGGCCGGGCCAGTCGCGCCACACCACCCAGCGGCGGGAGGCCGATCAGGCGCGGATCCTATCCGGTGTGTTCGAGGGTCGGACCACCGGAACGCCCATTGCCGTGCTGATCGAGAACACCGACCAGCGCAGCAAGGACTACTCCGAGATTGCGGCCAAGTACCGGCCCGGCCACGCCGATTACACCTATGAGGCCAAGTACGGTCTGCGGGACTATCGCGGCGGCGGTCGGTCCTCGGCGCGTGAAACCGCGTGCCGGGTGGCGGCGGGCGGCATTGCCCGGGTCGTTCTGGGACCCTCGGTGATCGTGCGCGCCGCCCTGGTGCAGGTGGGGGCCGACCGTCTGACCGTGCCCCGGAAGGACTGGGACTGGGACGAGGTCGGCCGCAACCCCTTCTTCTGCCCGGACGCAGCGACCGCTGAGCGTTGGGGCGATCTCATGGACGGGGTCCGCAAGGCTGGCAGCTCGGTCGGTGCGGTGGTGCAGGTGGAGGCCGAGGGTGTCCCGCCCGGCTGGGGCGCGCCCCTGTATGGCAAGCTCGATCAGGACATCTGTTCCGCCTTGATGAGCATCAACGCGGTCAAGGGGGTCGAGATCGGCGCGGGCTTCGCCGCCGCAGCCCTCAGTGGCGAGGACAACGCGGATGAAATGATGCCCGGCCCGGACGGCCGGCCCGTGTTCACCGACAACCATGCCGGCGGCATACTGGGCGGCATCTCGACCGGACAGACCGTGGTCGCGCGCATGGCGGTCAAGCCCACCAGTTCCATTCTGAACCCGCGCCGCACGGTCGACCGCGAGGGCCACGCCACGGACATCGTGACCAAGGGGCGGCACGATCCTTGCGTGGGCATCCGCGCCGTACCGGTGGCCGAGGCCATGCTGGCCTGTGTGCTCGCCGATCATCGCCTGCGCCACCGGGCGCAATGCGGCGAAGGGGCGTGTTGAGCGGCGCCGGCCTGTCGTGACACGCGCGGCATGCCGGGGCTTGACGGGCCTGCGTCGCCCGCCCACGATTTCGGCCCGCCGGGGTGTCCCGGTTGTGTCCTCCACCGTGAGACGGAACCATGCAGAAAATCTTCGTGCTGATGAAATGTGAACTGGGTCAGTCCTATAAGGTGGCCGCCGCCCTGGTGGATGGCCTGGAGGAGGTGTCCGAGGTGGACAGCATCTCCGGCCAGTACGACCTGCTGGCGAAGTTCTACCTGCCCCGGGATCTCGACGTCGGCCGCTTCGTCACCGAGAAGGTGCAGACCGTGGCCGGCGTGAAGGACACCTTCACCCTGGTGGCGTTCAACGCCTTCACCTGATACCTGACACCGCGAGACCTTACACGCGGTGGGGCGCCGCAAATCCGCCATGACGGTGAACAACACTGTGCCGGTCGCCTCGCCCCGTTTGACGGTCGTGTGTTCCGGAGCTCGCGTGCATGCCCCAACTGTCCCATTCCTTGCCATCCGTGTCCCGGCGCCGTCTGTTGGCCCTGGCGGGCGCGGCCGCGCTCGTCGCCGTGTTGCCTCGAGGTCCGGTCTGGGCGCAGGCCCCGGCCGATTCCGCCGCCGTGGCGCTGATCGAGACCTATCAAGCGGCCCTGCTGGATGTGATGCAGCGCGCGGAGGCGCTCGGCATCCAGGGCCGGGCCGAGGCGCTGGACGACCCCGTGCGGGCCACGTTCGATTTCAGCCGCATGGCGCGTGCCGCTGCCGGCCGCGCCTGGCGTGATGCGGCAGAGGCGGAACGCGCGGCCATGGCGCGCGCTTTCGGGGACTATTCCGTGGCGGTGCACGCGGACCGGTTCGATGGGTTCAGTGGCGAGCGGTTCGTCATCGACGGCACCGCGCCGGGGCCGGCCGGGACGACTCTGGTCCGGACCCATATCGACCGGCCCGACGTGGAGAATGTGCCGATCGACTACGTGGTCGCGGAGGGGGACGACGGGCCCGCCGTGGTCGATGTCCTGTTGAAGGGCTCGATCAGCGAAGTCGCGTTGCGCCGCTCCGAATGGGCGTCCATCGGGGCCCGCGACGGCCTGTCCGGGCTGGTGACGGCCCTCGATAGCCTGACGGCGCGGATGCTGAAGACCCCGTAACCCGCGCCTCTCATCCCGGACCGAACCGATAGCGGCCCTCCCGGACCGTGACGTCCGGCGGCCGGGCCGTGTCCTCGAACCACCGATACCCCTCCGCCAGATTGGCCCAGAACGCGGCCCAGGGATGATCCGCGTCCGCCGCCAGAGCGTCCGGCGTCAGGGCGAAGGGCAGGGCGTGCACCCGGACGAAGGGCTGTCCGGCCGCGAACGCCGCCACCATCAGGGTCCAGATTTCATTGATCGGGTCGTTGTGGTCGGCGCCCACGGGCAGCAGGCGCTTGCCCATGGCGTAGCAGCCCACCGACGCGCAATCCCCATGCACCATCAGGGCGCTGCCGGTCCAGCCGCGCGCCCGCTCATAGGCATTCGGGTAGCCGAGGTTGAACGACAGGTGGAACCGGCTGTGCGGATTCATCCGGCCGGGCGGCACGAAATAGAAGCCCTCCGGCGCCTGCCCATCGCCTTCGGCCGTCTTGGGGCCCAGGTCGCCGGACCGGGCGCAGACCGGCCAGGACCGGAACAGGGTGAAGGGGCCGCCCGGGGTCGTCTCAAGCCACGCCTCCAGCCGCCGCTCCCGCTTGAAGACGCGGAGGAACACGGGCGCGCCCCAGCGCAGCCCGGCGGCCTCCACATCGGCGCGCAGGCCGGATTCCACGCGGGCCATGGCGGCGGACGCGCGGTCGCTGGTCGGGATGGTCGACGCGGCCGCGGTAGGCTCGGAGACGACGGCGGCCATGGTTAAGGCGAGCCAGCCGAGCGCCGCGCGTCGCGGTATCGGCTCCGGTTCCATGCGCGATCCCGCCGGATCACACCGAGAACGATGTGCCGCAGCCGCAGGTCGCGGTGGCGTTCGGATTGCGGATGGCGAAGGCGGCGCCCATCAGGTCCTCGACGTAGTCGATGACCGAGCCGTCGAGAAGCTCCAAAGACGCCTCGTCGATCACCACGCGCACGTCGTGGGCGGCGAACAGGCGATCGTCCTCCGCCGTCGTCTTGTCCAGGTCGAAGCGGTACTGGAACCCGGAGCAGCCGCCGCCGTCCACGATGACGCGCAGCATCAGATCCGGATCGCCCTCGGCGGCGATCAGCGTTTTGACGCGGGCCGCGCAGGCCTCCGTGATGGTCAGACCGCCCGCGGAGGGCGGCGGCGGAGCGGTCAGCGTGTCAGGTTCGGTCGTCGTCGGGGCCATGACGGTGTCCTCGCGCGGTCTCCATGGAATGTTTCGCATGTAGGCATGCGGGTGGACCCTGTCGAGGGGCCGAAGCCTGTCACCCCTCTCCTCCCTCCGTCGGGGGGAGGCCGGGAGGGGGGCTGAGACCGTCGCCGCGTCTGCCTCAACCCCACCCCCTCCCTCCCCTGTCCAGGGGAGGGGGCGGCTGGCCCTTCAACCCGATCCGGATGCTGACCCAGCACGGACCCAGCAGGGGAGGTCCTGATCGTCCGAAAACGGTAGAAGACGGATCGGTCCTGCACCGGACCCGCCTTTTCGCGGTGTTAGGTCGGACGTCCGCGCCCGTCGGCCCGCGGGCTTACCGCGTCGGGATCGGGGGATCGTTGGTGTAGTCGTAGAAGCCGCGATTGGTCTTGCGGCCCAGCCAGCCGGCCTCGACGTACTTCACCAGCAGCGGGCAGGGGCGGTACTTCGAATCCGCCAAGCCCTCGTACAGCACCTGCATGATGGCCAGCACGGTGTCGAGCCCGACGAAGTCCGCCAGTTCCAGCGGTCCCATCGGGTGGTTGGCGCCCAGCCGCATGGCCGTGTCGATGGCCTCGACCCCGCCGACGCCCTCGTACAGGGTGTAGACGGCTTCGTTGATCATCGGCATCAGGATGCGGTTGACGATGAACGCGGGGAAGTCCTCGGCCGGAACCGACGTCTTTTCCAGCGTGTCCACCACGGCCCGGACGGCCTGATAGGTGTCCTCGTTGGTCGCGATGCCACGGATCAGCTCCACCAGCTTCATCAGCGGCACCGGGTTCATGAAGTGCATGCCGATGAACTTGCCCGGACGGTCGGTGGCCGCGCCCAGACGGGTGATGGAGATCGACGAGGTGTTGGACGCCACGATGCACTCGGGCGTCAGGTGTGGGCACAGGTCGACCAGGATCTGGCGCTTGACCTTTTCGTCCTCGGTCGCGGCCTCCACGACAAGGTCACAGTCGCCGAAGTGCTCCATACCGGTCGACGGGACAATCCGAGCCAGGCCGGCGTCCTTGTCCGCCTCGGTGATCCGCTCACGCGTGACCTGACGGGACATGTTGTGGTCGATCACAGCCATGCCCTTGTCGAGGGCGTCCTGACTCACATCCGTAAGCCGGACATCGAAACCGGCGAGCGCGCACACGTGACTGATGCCGGTGCCCATCTGGCCGGCGCCGATGACGCCGATCTTGCTGATCATGCCGTGGTCCTTGTCTGGGCGGGGCGGACGGCCCGTGACCGGTGCCGCCCGCCCGCGTGGGAAACAGCCCGTGCCGACGGGTCTTACTTCGCCAGTTCCGCCTCCAGCGCGGGCACCGCCTCGAAGAGGTCGGCCACAAGGCCATAGTCCGCGACCTGGAAGATCGGGGCTTCCTCGTCCTTGTTGATCGCGACGATGACCTTGGAGTCCTTCATGCCGGCCAGATGCTGGATGGCGCCGGAGATGCCGACGGCCACGTACAGCTCGGGGGCGACGATCTTGCCGGTCTGGCCGACCTGGAAGTCGTTGGGCGCATAGCCCGCGTCGACCGCCGCGCGGCTGGCGCCGACCGCGCCGCTGAGCTGGTCGGCCAGCTTCTCGATGTGGTGGAAGTTGTCCGCCGAGCCCATGCCGCGCCCACCGGAGATGACGACGCGCGCGCTGGTCAGCTCGGGGCGTTCGGACTTGCTCAGCTCCTGGCCGACGAAGCTGGACAGGCCGGGATCCTCGCCCGGGGCCAGGGTCTCGACCGGCGCCGTGCCGTCGCCGTGGGCGACCTTGTCGAACGAGGCGCCGCGCACGGTGATGATCTTGACGGCATCGCCGCTTTTGACCGTGGCCATGGCGTTGCCGGCGTAGATCGGCCGGATGAAGGTGTCGGCGTCCACCACGCCCGAGATGTCGGACAGCATGGCGACGTCCAGCAGCGCGGCGACGCGCGGCAGGGTGTTCTTGCCCATGGTGACGGCGGGCGCCAGGACGTGGGTGTAGTCCTTGGCCAGCCCGACGATCAGGGCCGCGAACGATTCCGCCAGATGGTGGGCGTACAGCGGGGAGTCACAGCACAGCACCTTGGAGACGTCGGCGATCTTGGCGGCGTCCTCGGCGGCGGCGGCGCAGCCCTCGCCGGCGACCAGCATGGTCACATCGCCCCCGATGGCGGCGGCGGCGGTCATGGTGGCCAGGGTGCCCTGACGGACGCTGGTGTTGTCGTGGTCCGCGATGACGAGAATGGTCATGGGTCAGATCACCTTCGCTTCGTTGCGCAGCTTGTCCACCAGGGTGGCGACGTCGGGAACGACGACGCCGGCCTGACGCGCCGGCGGCTCGTCGACGGAGACCGTGGTCAGGCGGGGAGCCGTATCGACGCCCAGGCTGTCCAGCTCCAGGGTCTCGATGGGCTTCTTCTTCGCCTTCATGATGTTCGGCAGCGAGGCGTAGCGGGGCGTGTTCAGGCGTAGGTCCACCGTGCCGACGCAGGGCATCTTGACCTCGATGGTCTCCAGGCCGCCATCGACCTCCCGGGTCATGGTGGCGGCGCCGTCACCAAGGGCCACCTTCGACAGGAACGTCGCCTGCGGCCAGCCGAGCAGCCCGGCGAGCATCTGGCCGGTCTGGTTGCTGTCGTCGTCGATGGCCTGCTTGCCCATCAGCACAAGGTCGGGGGCTTCCTTCTCGACCAGGGCCTTGAAGACCTTGGCGATGCCCAGCGGCTGCACCTCGTCGTCGGTCTTGACCAGGATGCCTCGATCCGCGCCCATCGCAAGGGCGGTGCGGATCGTTTCCTGGCATTGCTGGGGGCCGATGGAGACGGCGATGATTTCGGTGACGGTGCCGGCCTCTTTCAGGCGCACCGCTTCCTCGACGGCGATTTCATCGAACGGATTCATGGACATTTTGACGTTGGCCGTTTCGACGCCCGTCTTGTCCGCCTTCACGCGGATCTTGACATTGTAGTCAACCACGCGCTTGACCGCGACCAGGACCTTCATGGCACTCCCTGTCCTTATTGCGCGCGAGGAGCCGGAACCGGGGCCGAGGTCCGGCCGTCAGGGCGGCCAGGGCCGGGCGGGCAGTCCCCTCGCGGACTTCTCCCAAGTGGTGTCCAGGGGCGCGCGAACACGCGCCGGTACCGGACCGCGACGCCGAACCCGGCCGTTTGGGCCGATGGTCGCCGCGACCAACGATGTCTCGCCTGACGATCGCCGCTCGTCAAGCACGACGTGCCGTCGAGTCCCCTCGGTTGATGGGACCCATGATACTGTTGCATTGCACAACGTACGAAGCCCGACCGGCGGAGTCAAATACCGCTGGCCGCAGGTGCCGGCGCGGCCGGCATGGTTGCGGCCAGCCGCCCGCCGAGGCGCACCGGTGCAATGGTGATGGCCCGGCCGGTGGCGTCGTCCGTTTCGATGACGATGCCGCAGACGGTGGCGGGGCCGCCGGCGGGGCTGAGCCGCTCGGTCGGCATCTTGCGGGCAAAGCGTTCGACCGCCGGCTCCTTGACCATGCCGATGACCGAGTCGTAGTCGCCGCACATGCCGGCGTCCGTCTGGTACGCGGTGCCGCCCGGCAGGATCTGGGCGTCCGCCGTCGGGACATGGGTGTGGCCGCCGACCACCGCCGAGACGCGGCCGTCCAGATAATGGCCGAGGGCCATTTTTTCGCTGGTCGCCTCGGCGTGCACGTCCACCAGGATGGCGCTGACGCCGCGTCCGGGCGGGCCGGCCAGGGGATTCGCCTCGATTTCGCGGCGGGCGGCGGCAAACGGGTCGTCCAGCGGGTCCATGTACAGGCGGCCCATGACCTGTACGACCAGCAGACGGCGGCCGCGTGCGTCGGTCATCACGATGGCGCCTTGTCCGGGCGTGCCGGGCGGGTAATTGGCGGGCCGGAGCAGGCGGGGTTCCCGCGCGATATAGGGGATGATGTCGCGCTGATCCCAGCTGTGGTTGCCCAGGGTGACGACGTCCACGCCGCCCTCGAACAGTTCGTCACAGATCTTCGGCGACAGGCCGAAGCCATGGGCCGCGTTCTCGCCGCAGGCGACCACCACGTCGAGCGCCAGATCGCGGCGCAGGCCGGGTAGGGTGTCGATCACGGCGTCGCGGCCGGTGCGGCCGACGATATCTCCCAGGTACAGCAGGCGCATCAGAGCCTCTCCGGACGGATGATCCCCGCGTCCGTCACGAGGGCGGTCAGCGGGCGGTCGTGGGGTTCGCAGGGCACGCCCCCGTCGGCCAGGGGGATCTCCTGGACGGCAAAGGCGAAGCCGAGGGCGGTGAGGGCCGGACCCCGGGCCGCGAGGTAGCGGTCATAGAACCCGCCGCCATAGCCCAGCCGTTGGCCACGCCGGTCGAATCCGAGCAGCGGAACCAGCATCCAGTCGGGCTGGACGTCCGGTGCTCCCTCCGGGGGGTGACGGGTCTTGAACGGGCCGGGCGCCAGACTGGCCGGATTGCCGTCCCAGCGCCGGAAGCGCAGGCACGGCGGTGCGTCGGCCGGTGGGGTGACGGGCAGGGCCACGGGATGGCCGCGTTCCGCCAGGATCGCCAGCAGCGGCCCCGGGTCCAACTCCCCCCGCATGGGCCAGTAGCCGGCCACGATGGCGCCGGGCGGCGGGGGCGCGTCGCGCAGCACAACGGCGCATGCGGCTTCGGCCGCCTTCCGTGCGTCCTCGGGGGGAATGGCGCGGCGGCGTGTGAGTCCCTTCGCGCGGGCCTCGGCCTTGCGGACGGCAATGGCGTCCGGTGGCGAGACCGGCGGCGTCGGGACGGTTGGGGCAGGAATGGAAGCGTCGGACACGCGGCCTCCGAGCGGGCCGGCCGCACGATGGGCAGCGCGACGTCAGATGTGCGCGAAGTGATCGGCGGATCGAGCCGCGGATCCTTCGGAAAGGGGTGCGGAGCCACCCTGGCCGTTGGCGGTGCGACCTCCACATGGGCCGCGGCAACAACGTGGGCGCCGTGTGCCGAGACCAGGATCCCGACAGGGACAGCTCCCTTTCACAGACGTATAGCCCCCGGGAGTGTGCGTGCCTGACGCACCGGGCAGCCCCGCACCCCCAAACCTAGGCCTGGTCCAGGCGGTCGGCAAGGGCTTCGATGCGCGACGCCATGGCGACGATGGCGGCAGCGGCTTGTTCCTCGGCCAGGGCGTGCTCTCGGGCGCGGTCCTGCGCCGCTTCCTGGGCGGCCTCCTCGACTTCGTCCAGCGCCCCCCGCTGATCGCGCAGGACTTCGACTTCGCGCCGCAGGTCGGTCAGTTCGTCGGCCAGAGTCAGGCCCAGCATGACGAGTGCCATGCCCTCGCTGACGTGGCCGACGCGGGCGGTCAACTCGCGGGTTTTGACGTCGATCTGAGCGGCCAGCGTGCTGACATGCGACTCTTCGCCGGGACCGCAGGCGATCCGGTAGTCGCGACCGTTCACCGTAATCGTGACCTGGGGCATCGGCGGGCTATCCCTTGAGCAAGGCGCGGAGGCGCGCAACGGTGCCGTCCAGGCGGCCGTCTACCTGCCGGACGACGGTGCGAAGCTGCTCGTACTCGCCGCGCAACGCCTGGTACTCATCGCGCATGGCGTTCAGTTCTTCGTCGCGGCGGTCCAGGTCTGCGTCGTCCCGCACCCGGCGGGCCTCGCGTTCGGACATGGCCCGTTCCAGACGATCCAGGCTTTGGCCCAGTGTTTCGAGCGCGGCGTCAACCGGGGGCACGGCTGGGTGTTCCTCGTGCTGCGCGCGGGCCGGGACCGCACCCCCCCATCCCATCCCGGGTCGGAGGGGAGATTCGGTGTTGGTCCCGCCGCGAATTTCTTTTCGATTTCATGGCGCTACTTTGCCATGTTGGATGTTCGTACGAGAATAGGCACGGAACGGAGACGCGTCAATGGCGACACCAGTGTCCGAAGGCGACTCCTGTGCCCCGATTGCGGGCCGGATCGCGGAGGTCGGCACCCCGTCGGACCTGATTGGAGTCGCCCAGGGGGGGGCGCCGGACGGCGCGCCGCTGCGCGTGGCCGGGCCGCCCGGCGCGTTGGACCAATGGGGGCCGGGCTGGCCGGGGGCGCTTGCCGCTGCGTTCGCGGAGGGATGGGCCGAGACCATGCCGGGCCGGCCGGCCCCGACCATCCATTTGACCGTGGACGGTGGCGTGGCCGTGGGAACCGTGTTGGCGCTGCTGGCGGATTGGACCGCGCCGGCTGGATGGCAGCTGGACCTCGTGCTCGACCCGACCGTGCCGCCGTCGGCGGTCGCGGCGCTCGCGGCGCGGGCCGAGGCCGCGCATGGGAACCATGTCACCGTGCGTGTGATTCCCGATCCGCCGGCTTGAGCAGGTCGGACGTGCGGCGTCCCAGGCCCTTTGCGTTTCGCCAGGGGATCATCATATCCCGTCGGTGTGATAGACCGTGGGTATAGGATGGACGGGCGCGGCGCGATCGTGGGCTAGAGGATCCGTCGAGCCAACCAGTATCGGGTCCGGACCCAGGCCCGCGCCTTGATCGACATCAATGTGCAGAAATGAGGCGCGGGCGTACCAAAGGGAGCGCGAACAGCTGCGGCGGAACGCTATGGCTTCGGCGGTGGTCGGTCGCGGGGAGGGCTCCTCATCCCCCGGCTCGCGCTGCATGGCGTCGGATGACGCGATTAGGGAAGGCAGGCAAGGATGACGGCAACGGACGGAGTGGCCGTGGCGGCCGCGAGCGACGCGGACGCGAGCGCAAAGGGCCGGGGCGGCGCGGGCGGAGGACGTCCCAAGCCGGAGAAAGCCTCCCTGTACGACAGTTACGAGAAAGTGTACCCGCGCAAGAGCGAGGGCCGGTTCCGCCGCATCAAGACGGCGATGAATTGGGTTCTGCTGTCCATCTTTTTCATCGGGCCCTGGCTGCGCTGGGATCGGGGCGCCGGGGCGCCGGATCAGGCGATCCTGATCGACATGCCGGGGCGCAAGGCCTACTTCTTCGCCATCGAGATCTGGCCGCAGGAGGTCTACTACCTGACCGGCATCCTGGTGCTGGCGGCCATCTCGCTGTTCTTCGTCACCGCGCTGCTGGGGCGGGTCTGGTGCGGGTTTGCCTGCTTCCAAACCGTGTTTACCGACATTTTCGTGGCGATCGAGCGTGCCATCGAGGGCGACCGCAGCGCCCGCCAGCGTTTGGACCGGGGCCGTCTGACCGCCACCAAACTGCGCCGCAAGGTGGCTAAGAACGCCGCGTGGCTGGGGGTCGCGGCTCTCGTCGGCCTGGGGTTCACGCTGTACTTCGGCAACGCGCCGACGCTGCTGGTCGA
The DNA here is from genome assembly GCF_014197855.1 of Roseospira marina. Taxonomy (GTDB): domain Bacteria; phylum Pseudomonadota; class Alphaproteobacteria; order Rhodospirillales; family Rhodospirillaceae; genus Rhodospira; species Rhodospira marina. The sequence goes on along the minus strand of NZ_JACIGJ010000003.1, from coordinate 250,263 downwards.
TATCCTGACGCTTCAGACGGGTCTGGCGCCCTACGGCACCATCGCCGTGGTGGGCGGGTTCTGCTTCCTGCTGGCGGGCTATGCGCGGGAACAGGTGTGCATTTACATGTGCCCCTACGCGCGCTTCCAGTCCGCCATGATGGACGACGAGTCGCTGATCGTGACCTACGAGCGGTGGCGGGGCGAGCCGCGCGGCAAGGCGCGCAAGACCGAGGATTTCAGCCAGCGCGGCCATTGCGTCGACTGCACCCTATGCGTCCAGGTCTGCCCGACCGGCGTGGACATCCGTAAGGGCACGCAGCTCGCCTGCATCGGCTGCGGTTTGTGCGCCGACGCCTGCGACAGCATCATGGAGCGGTTCAATCTGCCGACCGGGCTGGTGCGGTTCGATTCCGTGAAGAACCAGGCCCAACGCGCCAAGGGGCAGTCCGTGGTGGTGCGCTGGCTGCGGCCGCGCACGCTGATCTACACCGCCGCCCTGACGGTGGCGGTCGCGGTCATGGCCACGGCGCTGATGACGCGGTCGCGGCTGGAGGTGAACATCCAGGCGGAGCGGAGCCCGCTCTATGTGCAGCTTTCGGACGGCTCTATCCGCAACGGCTATACGGTCAAGATCCTGAACATGGAGCGCATCGATACGCCCTTCGTGGTGACCGCCGAAGGGCTGCCCGACGCGCAGATGAACATCATCGGCTACGACACCGATCCCGGCCAGCCGACCACGGCGACCCTGCCGGTGACCGGCGACAGCGTGGGCAGCTTCCGCGTCTATCTGTCGGCGCCGCCCGACGCTTTGGAGGGCGAGGCCACCCCGTTCACCTTCCGGATCGAGAACAGGGCGACCGGTGAGGTCACGACGCAGTCGGCCAACTTCAACGCGCCGGCCTCCTGACGCCCGCGTCTCAGGCGGACGCGGCCGGGGCGGCGACTGCTGCCGTCGCCCCGGGGCCGCCGGCTCAGTGCCCCATCAGGATGGGCACGGTCATGTGATGCAGGATGTGCCAAGTGGCGCCGCCCAGCACCAGTTCCCGCAGGCGGGAGCGGCCATAGGCGCCCATGACGATCAGGTCGGCGCCGGAGTCACTGGCGCGGGACAGCAGCAGGTTGCCGACATCGACATCGTGCGCAACGACGTGTTCGGCCACGGCCTTGACGCCATGCCGGGCCAAGTGGCCGCAGATATCCGCGCCGGGAATGTCCCCGTGGCCGTTGACGCCGTTGTGGTGCGGGTTGATGGCCAGGACATCGACCTCCCGCGCCGTTTGCAGGATCGGCAGCGCATCGCTGATGGCGCGCGTCGCCTCGCGGCTGGCGTTCCAGGCCACCAGGACCTTGTCGCCGATCCGGGGGTGCTGCCCGGCGTAGGGAATGACCAGCACGGGCCGGCCGGAATCCATGATGACCTGATCGGCCGCCTCGCGTTCGTCGGCCATGTTGTCGTCGCGGCGGTCGTATTGGCCCAGGATCACGAGGTCGGCATAGCGGGCGTGCAGCACCAGCGTGTCCAGCAACTCGCCCTCGGGGTCGCGGTACTCCGACGCGATCTCGAACCCGCCCAGGACCGCCTCGAATGTCGCCTTGGCCTTGGCCGATGCCTCCTCGGCATAGCGCCGCTGCGCGCGGGTGACCTCCGGGCCCAGTTGGGACATCACGAACTGGGGCACATGGGGGGTGGTTCGCACGAACAGACCGGTCAGCCGCGCCCCATGCCGAGTTGCGAGGCTCGCGGCGGCCTCGACCCGGGCCCGGCAATGCTGGGAACTGTCGAGATGAACGAGGATATCCTTGAGAGCCATCGAAAGGTCCCTTCTGGTGCGTAACGGCGCTGGGCGGTCCGCTCTGAACGGGACGCATCCCGGCATGGTGGCGGCCACGATGGATCGTGCCGAAGCGGTCTTCCCTTGGCAAGGGCGCCCCGCCATCCCCCACCGGGGTTGCGGACCCGGCGCCCGGGTCGGAGTTCTCGCACAGGGGAAGTGTACCGCCCGGCTGCGGCGCGCGGCTACGCAATCGCGGATGGTCTGGTCGGAGGGGGCTGCGCAGCACGGGGAGAACGCGCCATACGCCGCCGCCGCACCCTGGCCTTTGCCTCGCCGGAGGGCGGGAGTAGAGTCACGCACGGCCTACGTCCCGTGTCCCAGTCAGAAAGACCGCCCCCGTGACCTCCACGCCCTCGCCCATCGAGACCGACCCCACGCTCCTATCCAACGCGACCGAGGCACCCAGCGGGGTTCCCGTCGCCGCCGAGGCGCCGGCGGAGGACGATCGTCCGGGGCCGGGCGACATCGCCGCCCTGGAGCGCTGGGTCCGAACGCGCGGAATCACCGAGGTCGAATGCATGTTGCCTGACCTGACCGGGATCCCGCGCGGTAAGATCCTGCCGGCGCACAAGTTCCTGACCAGCCTCCGGGACCGGGGCCTGCGGTTGCCGGAATCGGTGTTCATCCAGACCGTGACCGGGGGCTATCCGGAAGACGACCCGGTCGATATCGAGGATCGCGACATCTTTCTGGTGTCGGACCCCACGTCGGTCCGCATGGTGCCGTGGTACGACGAGCCGACGGCGCAGGTCATCACGGACTGCGTCTACCGCTCGGGCGAGCCAGTCGAGGCGGCCCCGCGCCATGTGCTCAAGCGCGTGCTGGCGTTGTATGCCAAACAGGGGTGGCACCCCATCGTGGCGCCCGAGCTGGAGTTCTTCCTGGTCAAGATGAACGACGACCCGGACTATCCGCTCGAACCGCCGATGGGCCGGTCGGGCCGGGCGGAGACGGGCAGCCAGGCCTACGGCATCGACGCGGTCAACGAGTTCGATCCGCTGTTCGAGGATATCTACGACTTCTGCGAGGCCCAGGGCCTGGACGTGGACACGCTGCACCACGAAGCCGGCGCGGCGCAGATGGAGATCAACTTCAACCACGGCGATCCGCTGTCGCTGGCCGATCAGGTGTTCCTGTTCAAGCGCACGGTGCGTCAGGCGGCCCTGACGCACAAGGTCTACGCCACCTTCATGGCCAAGCCGCTGGAGGGCCAGCCCGGCTCGGCGATGCACCTTCACCAGTCCGTCACCGGCGGGCCGGACGGGCGCAACCTGTTCGCGGAGGCGGATGGCGCGGACAGCAACCTGTTCCGCTGGCATATCGCCGGCCTTCAGCGCCATTTGCCCGAGGCCATGCTGCTGCTGGCCCCGAACGTGAACAGCTACCGTCGGTTGGTGCCGGACTGGGGCGCGCCGATCAACATGCACTGGGGCTACGACAACCGCACCGTCTCGCTTCGGGTGCCGTTCTCCGACGCGGGCAGCCGCCGGGTGGAGAACCGGCTGTCCGGCGCCGACGCCAACCCCTATCTGGCCATCGCGGCGTCGCTGGCCTGCGGCTATCTGGGCATGATGGAACAGCAGGAGCCAAGCCGCCCGATCAAGGGCAGCGCCTATTCCCGCGCCCATGCCCTGCCGCGCCACATGCCGGACGCCATTGAGCGGTTCACCCGCGCCCGCTCGCTCCAGGAGGTGCTGGGCGAGGACTTCACCCGCGTCCTGACCAGCGTGAAGTGGGCGGAGTGGGATGCTTATCAGCACGTCATTTCGAGCTGGGAGCGGGAGTACCTCCTGCTCAACGTGTAGAGCCGATCGGGACGGTCCCCGTCGAAGCCCCTCGTTCGCCGTGGCGCGTTACGCGGCGCGGCGCCGGTCTACCGCGCGGGGCTGTTCGGCTGGGGGCGCCCCCGGGGTGAGCGTGCACAGTGCGATTGGGTCATCCCGCCCGCGCAACGTGACCGTGCCGACCTCCGTCCGGGACCAGCCGGGGATTGCGGGCATGCGGTCGATCAGAGCCGTCGGGACCAGCAGCCAGTGCCGCATCGCCCTCGTCGCCTGCTGCAGCCGGGCGGCGGTGTTGATGGTGTCTCCGAAGTAGACGATCTCGACGCGGGCGTCGCCGCATTCCCCGGCCACCACCGGGCCGCCGTTCAACCCCGCGCGGATCGCCGGTTCGACGCCGAAGCGGCGGCGGTAGGCCGACGCCCGCCGCGCCAACCGCTCGCGGATCGCCACCGCGCAGCGCAGGCAGCGGCCGTCCCGAAGGGCGGCATCAAGGGGCCACGTCACCACCACTTCATCGCCGACGTAGCGATGGACCTCGCCTCCATGCGCGGTGATCACCGTATCGAGGTCGAAGAACACCCGGCTGATCAGGGCGTGCGTCTCCACGTCGCCCAGCCGTCGGGCAATGGCCGTCGAATCCACCAGATCGACGAACAGGAACGCACGGTGCTCGCGACGCGGCCGGGCATAGCGCCCGAGGACGATGTTCGCGAGCACTCGCCCGCCGATCAGGCGCCGCATCTGCATCACGAACTGAATCAACAGGACGATCAGGAGCGAGAACGCCGTGTCCTGGGCCAGACCGGTCATCACGTAACGCCGGGCCGCGGACGTGGTCTCGGCCGAGGGCAGAAGCCACACGTTGTAGGCGATCAGGATGGCCAGGACGAGGCAAGTGTATACGGTCGTCTTGACCAGCAAACGGACGGGAAACGAGCGACGACGGAGCGGGGCGGCTATAGGTCCCGCCCACACGAAGATCTCGAACACGCCGATCATGCCGGTGATGGTGGCGCCGTTCAAAACGCCATTGCGGAGCAGTTGCCAGGTGAGCGGCAGGAGTTCGGCGCTCGCCAGAAAGGCGACGTAGAGCAACCCGGCCAGGATGCCGGCGAAGACAACCCAGGCCAACGCAGTGAGCTTGGCCCGGAGGCACTGGGGTCTCCACATGGTGGTACTCCTGTCCCGGTAGGGGCGGCCGATACGACACGCCAGTGTAGCAGAGCCGTCCGGGCGGAGGCGGCGACAACCGTCGGGTGTTGCGGGGCGGCAACGGTGTTCCGCCCCTTGAACGTGTCCCAACAGGCTCCGACATCCCGTGACATGTATCGAGTTCGTAAGGGAGGGCCGGCGACCATGGGAGACGGCGCGGCGATCGTCATCATGGAGGTGTTCATGTGGGCGGGGGGAGCGTTCTTCCTGCTCTGGCTGGACCGGCGCAACCTGAAACGCGCCAAGGCGGAGCGCGCGCGCCGCAAGGCGAAGGAGGACGGCGCTCCGTCGCGGCCGTCGCCGTCGATGGTGCCGACGTCGGTGGGGGACGCCGGCGGTCAATCCTGACCGGGCGACTGCGGCGGACCGGGCTCCCAGCGGACGGCATGCACGGGTTTCGGGTCTGGACAGGCCAAGGTGGCGCGGCGTAAACCGGGCCTCCCGCCACGGTATCGTGGCGGCCTCCGTTCACGCCTGACAGGATTGACCGATGACTTCGTCCGACTCGTCCGCTCCGATGTCTCCCTCTCCCGCAACGGGCCGCATGGCGGGGCGCGTGGCCGTGGTCACCGGCGCGTCGCGCGGAATCGGCCGGGCCGTCGCCCGGTTGTTCGCGCTGGAGGGGGCTCACGTGGTCGCCGTGGCGCGCACCCAGGCGGCGCTGGAGGAATTGGACGACGAGGTCCGGGCGGCCGGTGCGGGGCCACTGATGCTGGTGGCCGAGGATCTGTGCGATTTCGAGAAGATCGACCAGATGGCGTATGCCCTGGCGAAGCGCTTCGGGCGGCTGGATGTCCTGGTGGGCAACGCTGGACTTCTGGGCCGGCTGGGGCCGATGGGCGATCTGCCGCCGGAGATGTTCGAGCAGGTCATGAACGCCAACGTCACGGCCAACTGGCGGCTGATCCGCGCGCTGGATCCGCTGCTGCGCCAGTCGGAGGCCGGCCGCGCGGTGTTCGTCACCTCGTCCGTCGGGCATCAGGCGCGGGCGTATTGGGGCGCCTATGCCGTGTCGAAGGCGGCGCTTGAAATGATGGTCAAGGTCTGGGCGGACGAGTTGCACAAGACCAACGTGAAGGTCAATCTGGTCAACCCGGGCCGGACCCGTACCAAGATGCGGCAGGCGGCCTATCCGGGTGAGAAACCGGAGACCCTGCCGACCCCCGAATCCCACGGTGAGGCGTTCCTGCGGCTGGCCAGCGCCGACTGCCAGGATCACGGCGCCACGTTCGATCTGAGTGCGTAAGCTGTGGCCGCGTTGGAACGGCTTCGTCCGTTCCAACGCCTCCGTCGTGCCGCGCGGCGCGGTGCCGTGGTGTGCGGGATCAGCCCTCCTTGATGAACCAGCGTTTCGGCGCGCCGCAGACCGGGCACAGCCAACTGTCGGGCAGGTCCTCGAACGCGGTGCCGGGCGGAATGGGGTGCGATCCGACGATGTTTTCCGGGTCGCCCTTCTCCGGGTGATAAAAGTACGGCTCGCACTCGTTGTAGGTGCAGCGCCACACTTGCGTGAGCGGGTCATAGGGTGCTGTGGGCGCGGTGGTCTTGGCGTAGGCGGGCGCGCCGCCCGGCCGGGCGATGGCGGCAAGCAGGCCGACCAGGGCCACCGGCAGCCCGCGCAGCAGGGCGCGGCGGCTGGATCCGCGCGAACGATCCTCGGTCATTCTGGGGTCTCCCGTGTCGAGAAGGGCCAACACGGGTGGAGTTTGTGGCGCGCTGGGGGGCCCGGCATTGACCCGCCTCAAACGAGATGCGGTTGTCACGCAAAGGTCATACGCCCCGCGGCGTGTTCCGGGGTCGGTCAGACCGCGAGGTACTGTTGGCGCAGGTCGGCGTTGTCCAGGACCTCCTGGGCCGAGCCGTCGAACACGACCTCGCCCATGTCCAGGATCACGGCCCGGTCCGCCAGATTGAGCGCCGCAATGGCGTTCTGTTCCACGATCACGGTGGTCATGCCCAGGTCGCGCACCTTGGCCAGGGTGCGCTCGATCTCCTGCACGATCACGGGGGCGAGGCCCTCATAGGGCTCGTCGAGCAGCAGCAGCTTGACGTCGCGCGCCAGCGCGCGGCCAATCGCCAGCATCTGTTGCTCCCCGCCGGACAGGGTCGTGCCCTCCTGGTTCTTGCGCTCGCCGAGGCGGGGGAACAGCTCGTAGATCTGCTCGATGGTCCAGCCCAACGGCGGGGCGATGCGCGCGAGCTGGATGTTCTGATGCACCGTCAGGCCCTGGATGATGCGCCGGTCCTCCGGCACCAGGGCGACGCCGAGGCGGGCGGCCTGATGCGACCGCATGGTGTGGAGCGGCTGGCCGTCCAGCCAGACCTCGCCCTCCGTCAGGTGCGGGGCGTCCATGCGGGCGATGGCCCGCAGGGTCGAGGTCTTGCCGGCGCCGTTGCGGCCCAGCAGGGCCAGGATCTCGCCCTCGCGGATCGAGAAGCTGACCCCCTGCACGATATAGCTCTGGCCATAGTAGGCGTGCAGGTTGCGCGCGGCGAAATAGGGGGTGTCGGGGGAGCCGGCGGCGGATTCCGAGGGCGCCTGAGAGGGCATGATGGAACTCCTTCTCGTGCAGGCGACCGGACAGGCCGCCGCCGGGTGAGGGTGAATCGGATGACGGGGCGACCGTGCCCGTCACACCGCCAGGTACTCGTGGCGCAGGTCCGCGTTGTCCAGAACCTCCTGGGCCGTGCCGTCGAACACGACCTCGCCCATGTCGAGGATGACGGCGCGGTCGGCAAGGTGCAGCGCGGCAATCGCGTTCTGCTCCACGATGACCGTGGTCATGCCGAGCTGCTTCACGCTTTCCAGCGTGCGCTCGATCTCCTGCACGATGACGGGCGCGAGGCCCTCGTAGGGTTCATCGAGCAGCAGCAGCTTGACGTCCCGGGCCAGGGCGCGGGCGATCGCCAGCATCTGCTGTTCGCCGCCGGACAGGGTGGTGCCTTCCTGGTTCTTGCGTTCGCCCAGACGGGGGAACAACTCGTACAGCCGCTCCAGGCTCCAGCCGTGGGGCGGGGCGATCTGGGCGAGCTGGAGATTCTGCTGCACCGTCAGACCCGGGATGATGCAGCGGTCCTCCGGCACCAGCGCGACCCCGTTGCGGGCCGCCTGATGCGCCTTCATTTCGTGCAGCGGCTTGTGGTCGAGCCAGATCTCGCCGTGGGTCAGGCCGGGGGCGTCCATGCGGGCGATGGCCCGCAGGGTCGAGGTCTTGCCGGCGCCGTTGCGGCCCAGCAGGGCCAGGATCTCGCCCTCGCGGATGTCGAAGCTGACGCCCTGCACGATGTAGCTTTCGCCGTAATAGGCGTGCAGGTCCCAGGCGGAGAAATAGGCCGGCGCGCCGCCCCGCCCGCGCACGGGGGCGACGCCGGGCGCATGGCCGCCCTCGTACAGGTCCTCTCGCAGCAGCGTGTCGGTGGTCATAGGTGGGCTCCTCCCAGATAGGCTTCCTGGACGCGCGGGTCGCCCTTGATCTCGTTCGGGGTGCCCTCGACGATCGGCGTGCCCTGCGCCATCACGGTGACGCGGTCGGCCAGCGAGAACACCACGTGCATGTCGTGTTCGATGATGATCTTGGTCACGCCGTGCTCTTCCTGCATGCGGGCCAGCAGGTCGATGGTGGCGTTGGTGTCGGCGCGCGACATGCCCGCCGTCGGCTCGTCGAGCAGCACCAGCTTGGGCTCCTGGACGAGGCACATGGCCAGCTCCAGCCGCCGCTTGTCGCCGCGCGACAGGTTGCCGGAGTGATGGTGGCGCTTTTCGGCCAGGCCGACGCTCTCCAGGATGGCCTCGGCGCGGTCGCGGATCTCCGCCTGATTGTCCACGCGCCCCCAGGCGTTGACCGTGAACGATCCGTCGCGCACCGCCAGCGTCGGGATCACGACGTTTTCCAGCAGCGAGAGATCGGCGAAGATCTCGGGCGTCTGGAACACGCGCGCCACGCCCATCTGGTTGATCTCGTGCGGCGACCGGCCGGTGAGGGGCCGCCCGTTGAACAGCACCGCCCCGGTGTCGGGCACCAGGCGCCCGACACAGACGTTGAGCAGCGTCGACTTGCCGGCGCCGTTCGGCCCGATGACCGCGTGCACCGTGCCCTCGGTGATGTCGAGGTTTACGTTGTTGAGCGCCTTCAGACCGCCGAAGCTCTTGTTGACGTTCTGAACCTGTAGGATTCCCATGCCGTCGTCCTCCCCTTACTCGGCCGCCTGCGGCGCGGTGCCGGCATCTCCGCCGGACCGGCCGGAGCCGCCCGAGGACCGGCGCGCCATCTGCACCAGCTGGCGCACGCCCGATGTCAGGCCGCCGGGCAGGAAGATCACGATCACCATGAACAGCAGGCCCAGGGTCAGGTGCCAGCCCTCGCCGACGAACAGGCCGGCGACGGAGACCACCACGCCCTCGACGCCGTCCGGGAGGAACCCGAAGATGTCGTGCAGGGTCTGCTCGTGGAAGGCCGAGAAGATGTTCTCGGAGTATTTGATGAGGCCCGCGCCGATCACCGGACCGAGGAGCGTGCCGGCCCCGCCCAGGATGGTCATCAGCACCACCTCGCCGGACGCGGTCCACTGCATGCGCTCGGCGCCCGCCAGCGGGTCGGTGACGCACAACAGCGCCCCGGCGAGCCCGGCGTACATGCCGGAGATGACGAAGGCGGTCAGGGCATAGGGTCGCGTGCTGATGCCGGTGTAGTTCAGGCGGGTCTGGTTGGTCTTGATCGCCCGCAGCATCAACCCGAACGGCGAGCGGAAGATGCGGATCGAAACGTACATCCCGATCAGCAGCCAGACGGCGCAGAAGTAGAAGCCCGGCAGGCCGTTCATCTCCAGTCCGAAGATGTTGGAGACTAGCGGTCCGTCGACCACGCCTTGGCCGGTCAGGTGGTCCAGGGCGCGCGGGTCGCTGTTCAGCACGCGCAGGCCGGTCTCGCCGTTGGTGATCGGCGTCAGCACCGAATAGGCGAGGTTGTAGCACATCTGCGCGAACGCCAGCGTCAGGATCGAGAAGTAGATACCCGTGCGGCGCAGGCTGACGAAGCCGATGACCCAGGCGAACAGGCCGGACAGCAGGATGGCCAGCAGCAGCGCGGGCACCGGGTTCATGCCCAGCAGCTTGAAGCTCCACACCGCGGTGTAGGATCCCACGCCCAGGAACGCGGCGTGGCCGAACGACAGGTAGCCGGTCAGGCCGAACAGGATGTTGAACCCGATGGCGAACAGGCCGTAGATGGCGAACTTCTGCATCAGGTCGGGATAGCCCGCGCCCAGCGGCACCAGCCAGATCGGCATGGTCAGGACGGCGAGGGTGAAGGCGCCGAACAGGATCAGGTCGGAGCGGGCGGTTGCCAGTGGTGTCGTCATTGCGTCAGCCCTCCATCACGCCCTTGCGGCCCAGCAGGCCACGTGGCCGGACCAGCAGGATCACCACGGCGACCAGATAGATGATGATCTGGTCGATGCCGGGCAGGATGCTCTTGACCTCGGTCATCGAGGCGAACGATTGCAGGATGCCGAGCAGGAACCCGGCCGCCACGGCGCCCGGCAGGCTGCCCATGCCGCCCACCACGACCACGACGAACGACAGCACCAGGAAGTCCATGCCCATGTGGTAGTCGGGCGGCAGGATCGGCGTGTACATGACACCCGCCAGGCCCGCGACGACGGCGGCGAGGCCGAACACGAGGGTGAACCGCTTCTCGATGTCGATGCCCAGCAGGCCGACGGTCTCGCGGTCCGCCATGCCGGCGCGCACGACCATGCCGAAGGTGGTCAACTGCAGGAACGCGAACACGCCGCCGATCACCAGGGCCGAGAAGACGAAGTACACCAGCCGCCAGTATGGATAGACGATCTCACCCGGGTTGAAGCCCACCAGAACGCCGATGTCGGCGGCGCTGCGCAGGGCGGTCGGCGGGCTCTGGGGCAGGGGGTTGGCCCCGAACCAGGTCTTGATGATCTCCTGCAGCACGATGGCGAGGCCGAAGGTCACCAGGATTTGCTCGGCGTGCGGGCGCTTGTAGAAGAACTGGATCAGCCCGCGTTCCATGATGAAGCCGATCACGATCATGATCGGAATGGCCGCGAGGATCGACACCGGGACCGAGTAGTCCAGGATCAGGTGGCCGGTGTCGCCCAGCCACGAGACGATGTAGGGCTCGCGGATCTCGACCGGCGTGCCCCACGGCGTCAGATTGTTCGGATCCAGAGTGACCTGCTCCAGGCCGATCACTTGGTTGACGGTCACGGCGCAGAACGCGCCGAGCATGAACAGGGCTCCGTGCGCGAAGTTGACCACGCCGAGGGTGCCGAACACCAGCGTCAGTCCCAGCGCGATCAGGGCGTAGGCGCCCCCCTTGTCGAGCCCATTCAGGATCTGCAGAAGGATCGCGTCCATCCCGTCAGACTCCCCCTTGGCGGTTGGCGACCGCAGGCCACGGGGCCGCGATCGAACACATATCTATGTGAATTGGATCCTGGTCCGGCGGTCCCGTCTCGCCTGTGTGTGGACGGGTGTCCCGGAGTGCGGCGCAGGCCCGGCGGTCGAAATCAAAGCAGGTGCGCGGCCGCACGAAAGGGAGCGGCCGCCCCGCACCGGGGCGACCGCGTCACGTCGGAGACCTGGAGAGACGGCTTAGACGCCGTTGTTGCAGTCGCCCAGCTCGCCGCCGAAGATCGACGCATCGTAGGTGACGGCCTCGGCCGGCACTTCCTGCACGACCTCCAGAAGGTCGAACTGCGACGTCGGGTTCTCATTCCCCTTCACGACCAGCACCTTCTTGAAGCACTGGTGATCGTCGGCGCGGTACAGGGTCGGGCCGTTGCCCATGCCGTCGAACTCATGGCCTTCCAGCGCCTCGACCACGCCGCAGGGCATGAAGGTGCCGGCGCGCTCGCAGGCGTCGGCGTACAGCAGGGTCTGGACGTAGCAGGTGTGGGCGGCCTGCGACGGCGGGAAGCCGTATTCGGCGCCGAAGGACTTCACGAACGCCTTGGAGCCCTCGTCCTGAAGCGACCAGTGCCAGTTGGTGGACCCGAAGATGCCCTTCACGTTCTCGCCGGCACCCTGCGCCATCAGGCGGGAGTACAGCGGCACCACGATCTCGAACTGCTTGCCGTTGACCTGCTTGTCGCGCAGGCCGAACTGCACGGCCTGGGTCAGGCTGTTCACCATGTCCTTGCCATAGTGGTTCAGGATCAGCACGTCGGCGCCGGAGTTCAGCACGGGCGTGATGTACTGCGAGAAGTCGCCGGCGCCCAGCGGGGTGCGCACCGCCTCGACGGTCTCCCAGCCCAAGGCCTCGGTGGCGTTCTTGATCGACTCCTCCTGGGTCCAGCCCCAGGTGTAGTCGGCGGTCAGGTGGTAGGCCTTGCGGTCGGAGCCGTAGGCTTCTTTCAGCACTGGGGCCAGAGCGGCGCCGGACATGTAGGCGTTGAAGAAGTGGCGGAACCCGTTGCGCCGCTTGTCCTTGCCGGTGGTGTCGTTGGAGTGCGTCAGGCCGGCCATGAAGATCACGCCCGCTTCCTGGCAGAGCGACTGCACCGCGATGGCCACGCCGGAGGACGAGCCGCCGGTGATCATCAGGGCGCCGTCCTTCTCGATCATGCGCTTGGCGCTGGCGCGGGCGGCATCCGACTTCGTTTGGGTGTCACCGGTGGTGAAGGCCACCTTCTTGCCCAGGACGCCGTTCCCCTGCAGGGTGAGCGGCTTCATGGTGTTCAGCATGCCGCCGTCGCCCTCGCCGTTGAGGTGCTTCACGGCGAGCTGGTAGGCGCGCAGTTCGTCCGCGCCCTCATCGGCGTAGGCACCGGTCTGCGGCACGTTGAAGCCGAAGGTGACCGTGTCGCCGGTCGGCTTGTTCAGGTACTCGGCGGCCCACGCCTGGGACGAGAAGATGGTCGGCGCGGCCAGACCGGCACCGATGGCGGCGCCACCCTTCAGCACGCCGCGGCGGCTGGGGTTCAGGAAATCAACCATGACGCTTCTCCCTGTCGATCACGATGTTATGTCGCGGTCACGCCGCGTCCGCCGAACAGTCCCGACAGGACCCGCGTGCGCGCAACCGGGTCCGGTTCCTCGCTTTGAGCGCGTTGGTTTCCGGACCTCCTGGATGCAGAGATACGCGGCAGCAGTCAAAAACACAATAATATATTGATTTGGAAGCCGATTTTTGTAATAAATTGTCTTGTGCTTTGCGGAAAATTGTCAAAAAATTGACTTTGCGCCGCGTCCGGTGGGGCCCGCCATGGGCGTGCGCGGCGGTGTGCGGGAGGCAAGATGGAAAGCGGGTTCGGCCTCAAAATCCGGGAGCGACGCCGCAGTCTGGGGCTGACGCAGGCGCGGGTGGCCGAGGCGGTCGGCATCTCGACCTCGTATTTCAACCTGATCGAGCGCGGGAAGCGGTCTATCGGCGGGGCTTTGCTGCTCCGGATCGCGGAGGCGCTGGACCTGGACCCGGGCACCCTGGATGACGATGCGGAGCGCCGTCTGGTCGCCCAGGTCACCGACATTGTCGGTGATCCCCTCATCGGCGGCCTGGACCTGCGGACCGCCGATGTGGTCGCGCTGGTCGGGCGTCACCCGGACTGGGCCCGGGCGCTGACGGTGCTGTACCGCGAATGCCGCGACCGGGGCGAACTGGTGGCGGCCCTGTCCGACCGCCTGCACCAGGATCCATTCCTGTCCGATATCGTGCATCGGATGCTCACCAACATCGCCGGCATCCGCTCGACGGCCGAGATCCTGGAAAGCGTGGAGGACATCAACCCGAACCAGTCGCACCGCTTTCATTCCACGCTGGTGGAAGAAAGCACGCGCCTGACGGAGGCGGCGCAGGCCCTGGCCGATTTCCTCGACCATGCGGAGGCGCCGAAGCAGGCGGTGACCCCGGCCGAGGAGCTGGACGACTTCATCACCGCGCACGGCAACTATTTTCCGGACCTGGAGGAGGGCGCGGCGCGGCTGCGTGCCCGCATTCGCGCGGACGGCCGCAGCGGGGGCGCGGCTCTGGCCGCCTACCTGGACCGTCCGGATGCGGAGCGAATGGTCCGTTTCGGCTCCGCTTCGGGGGCGCGCGGACCGGTGGGGGCGGAGGCCGACGGCGAGAGCGCCGCCATGGCCCGGGCGCTGGAGGATGGCGCTCCCCCGGCCAGCCGGCGTTTCGCGCTCGCCCGTTTGGCGGTGGCGCGGGATCTGGCCGAGCCCATCGCCGCCATCGTGGCGGGGTCGTCGGCGCTGACGTCGGAGGGGGCCCGGCGCCAGGCCGTGGACGTGCTGGCGCGCTACGGCGCCGGTGCGCTGTTGATGCCCTACGAGCGCTTCCTTGAGGACGCGGAGCGGTTGCGCTACGACATCGGCCCCATGCGGCGGACCTACCGGGCCAGCGTGGAGCAGGTCTGCCACCGCTTCGTGTCGCTGCGCCGGCCGGGGGCGGAGGGCGTGCCCTTCGGGATGGTGCGCGCCGATCCGGCGGGCAACCTGAGCAAGCCCTTTCCGCTGCCCCGCCTGCCCATGCCGCGCCAGGGGTCGGCCTGTTCCCTGTGGGCGGTCTATCGCGCGTTCCAGAGCGTGGGCACCGTGGCGCGGCAGGTCACGGAGACGCCGTCCGGTGATCGCTTCCTGTTTTTCGCCCAGGCGGTCGCGAAGGGCGTGGACCGGTTCGGCACCCCGCCGCGCCACCTGTCCATCATGCTGGCCTGCGATCTGCGGGTGGCGGATCGGGTGGTCTATGGCGACGGGCTCGACCTCTCCGGCGCGGTGCGGCCCGACCCGGTCGGGGTGTCGTGCCGCGTCTGTCCGCGCGAGGGCTGCGCGCACCGGGTCGCCGGGCCGATCATTCCGGCGTGAGCCATCTTTGATGCCGAACAGTACCCCTGCCGTCGCTGCGGCTTTGTCAGGCGCGCGATCTGTGGGTAACATGCCCGGCATACGTCGAACGCCGCGCGAATCGAACACGGAAGAAGGGAGGTCCCGTTTGGCCACGCGCCTGCTGATTGCCGAGGATGAACCGAGCATTCTGGAGTCCCTGGTGTTCATCCTGGGACGGGAGGGGTATTCCATTGCCACGGCGCGCGACGGTCGCGAGGCGCTGGAGTGCCTGAAGACCCACGGGGCGCCCGGATTGCTGATCCTCGACGTGATGCTGCCGGCCGTCAGCGGGTTTGAGGTGCTGAAGGCGGTGCGCACCGAACCCGAGCTTGAGGCCGTGCCGGTCCTGATGCTGACCGCCAAGGGGCAGGCCCGGGACCGCCAGATGGCCGAGCAGATGGGCGCCAACGCCTTTATCGCCAAACCGTTTTCCAATCAGGATGTGGTGCAGGCGGTGCGCCGTCTGGCGGCTCCCTAAGGTGGCCCTTCAGGACACCGTGAGGGCACCATGAGCCCGGACGATGAAGGATGCGTGACCTCTGATGTTGAGGCGCCCGAGGGGGAGGCGCCCTATGTGGAATCGGACGACGGGCCGCCGCTCGCCCCCGCACCCCGGCGCTGGCGCGATCTCGCGATGCTGCTGCCCGCGTTCGGCACCCTGTTGTGGATGCCGCCCGTGGTTGGCCTGACCGCGTCCGGCGGGGCGATCTGGGGCGTGCCGGCCATCGTGGTCTATCTGTTCGGGGTCTGGGCGCTGCTGATCGCACTGGCGGCCCTCGTGGCCGTGCGGCTGGGGCGGGGGCGCGGATGACCCCGGCGATCGAGTTTGCCCTGGTCGCGGCCCTGGCCTACGCGGCGCTGCTGTTCGCTCTGGCCTGGTGGGTCGACCGCCGGTCGCGCCAGGACGGCGGGCTGCCTTGGCTGCGGACGGCGTTGGTCTACACGCTGTCGATCTCGATCTACTGCACGTCCTGGACCTTCTACGGCGCGGTGGGGTCGGCGGCGCGGGGCGGGCTGGAGTTCGCCACCATCTATCTGGGGCCGACGCTGATGTTCGTCGGCTGGTGGCTGCTGCTGCGAAAACTGGTCCGGATCGGGCGCCTGCATCACATTACGTCGATCGCCGATCTGATCTCGTCGCGCTTCGGCAAGAGCGAGGCCCTGGGGGCCCTCGTGACCGTCATCGCGGTGGCGGCCGCGACGCCGTACATCGCGCTTCAGCTCAAGGCCGTGACGACCAGCTATCAGGTCATCACCGGCGCGTCGCTGGAGTCGGTGGATTTCCGGGCCGGGTTCTGGGTGGCGGTCGGCATGGCCGCGTTCACGATCCTGTTCGGCACGCGCTCCCTGGACGTCAACGAGCGTCACCACGGTGTGGTTGCGGCCATTGCGCTGGAGGCGCTGGTGAAGCTGTGCGCCCTGGTCGCCGTCGGCGTGTTCGTCGTCTTCGCTCTGTTTGACGGTCCCGGGGACCTGTTCGCCCACGCGCCGCCCGGCTTCCTGCATGCGGAGGAGGTGTTCGGCCCGCGCTGGATCACGCTGATCTTCCTGTCGGCAGCCGCCGTTATCTGCCTGCCGCGCCAGTTTCAGGTGGTGGTGGTGGAAAACGAGAACGAGCGCCATCTCGCCACGGCCTCCTGGCTGTTCCCGGCCTATCTGTTCCTGATGTCGGTGTTCACGCTGCCGATCGCCATCGCCGGCCTGACCCTGATGCCGGCCGGCGCCGACCCGGACATGTTCGTGCTGACCCTGCCGCTGGTGGCGGAGAAGGAGGCCCTGGCCCTGCTCGCCTTCCTGGGCGGGTTCTCCTCGGCCACATCGATGATCATCGTGGCGTCCATCGCCCTGTCGACCATGGTGTCGAACCACATCGTGGCGCCGCTCGCGCTGCGCCTGTCGCGTAACCGCACCCGCACCAGCGGTGATGTGCGTCGGCTGCTGCTGACCACACGGCGCATCGCCATCGCCACCCTCATCCTGCTGGGCTTCCTGTACTTCCGCGTCAGCGCGCAATCGGGCGCGCTAGCGGCCATCGGCCTGATCGCCTTCGTGGGCGTGGCCCAGGTGCTGCCCAGCCTGATCGGCGGTCTGTTCTGGCCCCAGGCCAATGCGCGCGGCGCGGTGTGGGGGCTGACGGCCGGGTTCGTGATTTGGATGTACGCCCTTGGCCTGCCTAGCCTGGAGGACGGCGGACCACTGGGCGCGGACATCCTGGCGGAGGGGCCGTTCGGGCTTGCCGTGCTGCGGCCCCAGGCGCTGTTCGGCCTGGACGGTCTGGACCCGCTGGTGCACGCCACGTTCTGGAGCCTGACGATCAACACCGTGCTGTTTGTGATCGGCTCCCTGACGCGCGAGCCGCGCCCGCTGGAGTGGGTGCAGGCGCGCCAGTTCGTGGACGTGTTCCGGGGCGGCGCCGCCATCGGGCCGGACAGCGGGCGGCCGCGCTTCCACCGCACCGCGACCAGCGAGGAGCTTTACATTCTGGCCCAGCGCATTCTGGGCGCGGCGCCGGCGCACGAACTGTTCGACACCTTCGCCCGCCGTCAGGGGCTGGCGCAGGGGCTGCCGCTGCCGACGCAGGAGCTTGTCGAGGATCTGGAGCGTCGTCTGGCGGGCAGCGTCGGTGCGGCCTCCGCCCGGGCGATGATGGCCCAGGTGGCGGGCGGCGAGGAGGTCAGCATTGACGAACTCGTCAGCATCGCCGACGAGACGGCGCGCATCATGCGCTACAGTCAGGCCCTGGAGCGCAAATCGACCGAACTGGAGACCACGGCGCGCCAGCTTCGCGAGGCCAACGAGCAGTTGCGCGAGATCGACCGGCAGAAGGACGACTTCCTGGGGCAGGTCAGCCACGAAATCCGCACGCCGATGACCGCGATCCGCTCCTTTTCGGAGATTCTGCGATCCTCGGATGACCTGGAAAGCGCGCAGGCTCGCCGCTTCGTCGCCATCATCCACGACGAAAGCCTGCGTTTGACCCGGCTGCTGGATGTCATCCTCGACATGCGGGTGGTCGAGAAGGGCGAGATTCCGATCAATCTGGAGCCGCTGGATCCCGATGCCGTGCTCGACCACGCCCTGCAGACCTGCGAGGGGCTGCGCGGCACCGCCCCGGTCACGGTGACCCAGGGCGCGCGGGCCGGCACGGCCCGGGTGGCGGCCGATCCCGACCGCTTGCGGCAGGTGTTCATCAACCTGCTGTCCAACGCCGTGCGGCACACCGACAAGGACGCGATTCTGATCCGGGTCGAAAGCCGGATCGAGGCGGGTGCTTACGAGGCTGTGATCTCGGACAACGGTCCCGGCGTGCCCGAGGCCGACCGGGAGCGGGTGTTCTCCCTGTTCTCCGCCACCTGGACCCGGGCCGGGGAAAAGGGCGCGGGCCTGGGGCTGGCGATCAGCCGGGGCATCATGCGCCGCATGGGCGGGGATTTAATGCTGGATGTCGGCGCGCCCAGGGAGGAGGGGGCCCGGTTCCGGGTCACCCTGGCGCTGACGGCGGACGATCCGCCGCCCTGAGGCCCGCGCTCCCGCCCCCGGTTCGGCCCCCAAAAGTTTGGACCCTTGACCCGGGCGGCGCTCCGCTGTTGGCTGGCATCAGGCGGGCCCCGGTTCGCGAGGTTCCTCCGCAGGCAGAAGGGAGACCGGGATGGGACGCTTCGGGGCAGGCCAGGGGATCCGTCGGGTCGAGGACGCCCGCTTTCTGACCGGGACCGGCCGGTACACCGACGACATCGTGCTGCCCGGCCAGGTGCACGGCGTGGTCGTCCGCTCGCCCTACGCCCACGGCATCCTCACGGGGGTGGACACCGACGACGCGCGGGCGATGCCCGGCGTCCTGGGTGTGTTCACCGCCGCCGACCTGGAGGCCGCCGGGCTGGGACCGATCCCGATCGAGATGGCGGTGAAAAACCGGGACGGCAGCCCCATGGGCGCGCCGGAGCGGCCGACCCTGGCCCGCGACCGGGTGCGGTATGCGGGCGAGCCGGTGGCCTTCGTCGTGGCCGAGACCGTCCATGCCGCGCGCGATGCCGCCGAGGCGGTGATGCTCGATGTGGAGCCGCTGGACGCGGTGCCCGACATCACGGCGGCCCTGGCGGAGGGCGCGCCGGTGCTGCATCCGGAGGTGGCGCCGGGGAACATCCTGTTCGATTGGGAGATGGGCGATCCGGCCGCGACCGAGGCCGCGTTCGCGGGCGCGGCGCGGGTGGTGACGCTCGATCTGGTCAACTCCCGTCTGTCGCCGACGTTCATGGAGCCGCGCGGCGCCATCGGTCACTTCGACACGGCGACCGACCGATACGAACTCTACACGGGCAGCCAGGGGTCGCACAACCTGCGGGAGACCCTGGCGAAGGCGGTTTTTCACCTACCGGAGGAGCGCTTTCGCGTCGTCTGTCCCGATGTCGGCGGCGGGTTCGGCACCCGGCTGTTCGTGATGAGCGAGCATGTGCTGGTGCTTTTCGCGGCCAAGGCCCTGGGGCGGCCGGTCAAGTGGATCGCCGAGCGGACGGAAGGCTTCGCCAGCGATCTGCACGCCCGCGACCACCGGACCCGGGCCGAGCTGGCGCTGGACGACACCGGGCGGTTCCTGGCGCTGCGGGTCGACATCCGGGCCAACATGGGGGCGTTCTGCTCTCAGTTCGGGGCCTTCATCCCGACCAGCGCGGGCGCCGCCATGAGCGTCGGCGTCTACACCATCGGGACGGCCACGGTCCGCTCCCGGGGTGTGATGACAAACACGGTGGGCACCGATGCCTATCGGGGCGCGGGGCGGCCCGAGGCGGCCTATATGCTCGAACGCCTGATCGACGTGGCGGCGGCCGAGACCGGAGTGGCGCGGGATGCGATCCGGCGGCGCAACTTCATCCCGCCCGAGGCGCTGCCCTATACCTCCGCGCTCGGCCACGTCTACGATTCCGGCGACTTCGCCGCCATCCTGGACCGGGCCATGGCCAAGGCCGACTGGGCCGCCGGGTTCGAGGCCCGCCGCGCCGTCCGCGCCGCCGCCGGGCGGTTGCGCGGGATCGGCCTGAGCTATTACGTCGAGGCCTGCGGCGGCGGCCGCAACTTCTCGGAGCCGGCGACGGTCCAGGTGGCCGCCGATGGCACCGTCACCGTGCTGATCGGCACCCAGTCCACCGGCCAGGGGCACGAGACCGCCTATGCCCAGATGGCGGCCGCCGCCCTGGGCGTGCCGGTGGAGACCATCCGCGTGCGCCAGGGCGATACGGACGAGGTGAAGACCGGCAAGGGGACTGGCGGCTCCCGGTCGATCCCCTCCGGCGGGGCGTCGGTGGTGGCGGCCGCCGCGACCCTGATCCGGCGGGCCAAGGCCGTGGCGGCTCATCTGTTGGAGGCCGACGGGCCGGACGCCATCGACCACGATCCGGACACCGGCCTGTTCCGCCGGCCGGGCAGCAACCGCGTGCTGCACCTAGCGGAAATCGCCGAGGCGGCGAAGGATCCGGCCAACCGGCCCCCCGATCTGGCGGACCAGCCGGGGCTGGTGGCGACCGAGGCCTACGTCTCCACCCACTTCACGTTCCCCAACGGCTGCCATGTCTGCGAGGTGGAGGTCGACCCGGAGACCGGCACGACCCATATAGAGCGCTACACCATCGTCGATGACATGGGGGTGGTCCTGAACCCCCGTCTGCTGGAAGGGCAGATCATCGGCGGCACGGTCCAGGGGCTGTCGCAGGCGCTGATGGAAGAGATCGTGTACGATCCGGAGAGCGGGCAGCTCGTGACCGGGACCTTCCAGGATTACGCCGTGCCGCATGCCGGCGGCATCCCGGATTTTTCGTTCGAGGCGGTCGAGGACTATCCCTGCCGCACCAATCCACTGGGGGTGAAGGGCGCCGGTGAGGCCGGCACCGTCGGGGCCGCCCCCGCCGTCATAAACGCCGTGGTGGACGCGCTGGCGCCCCTCGGCATCCGGCATCTGGACATGCCCGCCACGCCCCACCGGGTGTGGCAGGCGATCCAGGCCGCGCGACAGGAGACCGCTTGATGACCACGTCCTCCGTTCTGTCCTTCGATGGCGCCGCGTTGGCCCGTCTGGCTGAGGCCTTGCGCCCCGTGATCCGCGCTGCCGGCGATGCGGTCATGGAGGTGTACGCGAGCGACTTCGCGGTCGAGCACAAGGAGGACAAGTCCCCCGTGACCGAGGCCGATGGCCGCGCCGAGGCGATCATCCTGGCGGCCCTGAAGGAGCTGACCCCGGATGTGCCCGTGGTGGCGGAGGAAAGTGTCTCGGAAGGCCGCGTGCCCACCGTGGGGGACGGGCCGTTCTGGCTGGTCGATCCGCTCGATGGCACCAAGGAGTTCATCAAGCGCAATGGCGAGTTCACCGTGAACATCGGGCTGGTGGACGGGCGCACGCCCATTCTGGGCCTGGTGCTCGCCCCGGCGCTGGGCACGTTGTATGTCGGCCATGGCCTCGGCACGGCCTGCATGGCGGAGAAGGACGGCGCCGAGCGGCCGATCGCCTGTCGTAAGCCCGGAGCGGAAGGGCTGGTGGTGCTGGCCAGCCGGTCCCATGGCGACGGCGGCGCGATGGACAGCTTTCTTGCCAAGTACACCGTGGCCGATCGGGTGGGGGCCGGCAGCTCGTTGAAGTTCTGCCGTGTGGCGGAAGGGGCCGCCGATCTGTACCCGCGCCTTGCCCCCACCTGCGAATGGGACACGGCGGCCGCCCATGCCGTTCTGCTGGCGGCCGGAGGTTCCGTAGAGACGGAGGACGGCGCGCCGTTGGGCTACGCCAAGAACGATCGCTTCCTGAACCCGCACTTCATCGCTCGGGGCGCATGGCGTGACGCGGACCTGGGCGTCTAGACTCCGACGGGTCCGGCCCAGGGGGCCGCGCCGCACCGCCGTTCTGGGCGTGGTCCTGGGCACGTTGATGGCCGCGTCGGCCGGTGCGGACACGCTGCCCGGCGTGCACGGCGAGGATAACCGCCATGCCGTCGTGATGGGCGGGCCGGACAACGTGGGGGACTATCCCTGGCCCTGGCAGGCCATCGGGCGGGTGAACCGGGGACCGGGCGGGTTTTGCTCCGGGGCGTTAATCGCGCCCGACCTCGTCCTGACGGCGCGGCACTGCATGTCCGACCGGACGGTGGGCGAGTTGCCGTCGGAGAGCATGCACTTCGTCGCGGGCTACCGGTTCGGCGACTACGACGCGCATGGACGCGCGGCCGAGGTCCTGGAGCCGGACGCGCCGGGGCCGGTCGGCGATTTCGCCATCATCAAATTGACGAAACCGCTGACGATTCGGCCGATCCCGCTGGCGTCCCCCGATGACATGAACTGGCATGCGGCGGCGCCCAGTCACGCGCTGCTGGCCAGCTACAGCCGCGACCGGCCGCACCTGCTGTCCGTGGATGATCAGTGCATCATCCTGGGCCGGACCGAGGATCTTTTGTGGCGGCACAATTGCGATGGTCCGACCGGGTCATCGGGTGCGCCGATCCTGGTCGGGACCGATAAGGGCCTGGAGAAGGCCCGTATCGCCGGCATCACCATCGGCTTCGCGCGCAGCGGGCCATCGCCCCGCGGCATCATGGTCCCGGCGAACGTGATTCGCGCGTTCCTCCGGGACCATGGAATTGCGCTGCAGCCCTGAGGGGCGGGGGATCACCCCGGCGCCCTGACGGAAGGGCGATCAGGCCGCCGTCGCCATCTCCACGCCCTTGTCGCGGAACAGGGCTTGGAGTTCGCCCTCGGCGGCCATCTCGCGCACGATGTCGCAACCGCCGACGAACTCGCCCTTCACGTAGAGCTGCGGAATGGTCGGCCAGTTCGAAAAGTCCTTGATGCCCTGCCGGATGGCGTCGTCTTCCAGGACGTTGACGCCCTTGAACTTCACGCCGATGTGGCTGAGCACCTGAACGACGGCGGCCGAAAAACCGCACTGCGGAAACATCGGCGATCCCTTCATGTACAGGACCACGTCGTTGCTGGAGATCTCGTCGCGGATGCGCGCTTCGGCCGAGGTATCGCTCATGACGGACTTGCCCTTCGTTGGCGGGGCCGGGGTGTGCTGGCCGCAGGCCCCGGGCGTGGAGACACGAAGCTAAATAGGATTGTTTTCGTCCTATATAGCTCCGGCGGGATATGGCGCCGCCGAAGGGGCCTGTCAACGTGGGCCGGGCCAGAAGGAGGGCGGGAGAGGGTGTCCGATCGCGACCGCGAATCCTACCACCGCAACGCGGGGATGGCGGCCAGCGGAGCCTGGCCCTCGGCGGCGCACAGGGCCGCGACGCGCGCCGGGTCCGGCCGCTCGCCGTAGGCGGTCAGACCGAGTGGCGCCGCATACAGCCCGCCGGCCACGAACACCGCGTCGATGCCGGCCGCCGCCGCGCCCTTGATGTCGGTCTGCAAGCCGTCGCCGACGGCCAGCACGCGGGCCCGGTCGGTAATGCCCAGGCGCTCCAGAACGCGGTCGTAGATGGCCGGGTCCGGTTTGCCGCGTTCGATGACGGTGCCACCCAAGTCGGTGTAGCGGACCGCCAAGGCGCCGGCGCAGATGACCTTGCGGCCTTCGCGGATGACCTCGCGGTCCGGGTTGGCGCAGACCATCGGCAGATCCCGGGCCCGGCAGCGGGTCAGCCGGTCCTCGTAATCCGCGACCGTCTCGTCGAACGACCAGGGTCCGGTGTTCAGGACGAAGTCGGCGTCTTCCGGCGTGTCCACCACGGTGATGGCGTCCAGGCCCTCGAACACGCTGCGGTCCCGCGCCGGGCCGAGGTGCCAGCAGCGTGGCCCCAGCGCCGCGAACGCCGGATCGGTGCGCGTTTGCAACTCGGCGTGGACGGCGTCCCCGGACGACAAGATGCCGTCGTACAGGTCGCGCGGAAGGCCCATCCCGTCCATCGTGGCGATGAGGGGGGCGGACAGGCGTGGGGCGTTGGTCAGCAGCAGAGTCCGCTTGCCGGCCGCACGGATGGCGGCCAGCGCTTCGGCCACACCGGGATAGGCCGTCGAACCGTCGTGGAGGACGCCCCACAAATCGATGATCAAGCCGTCACGGTCCGCGCACAGATCGCGCAGACCGTCCAGGACGGGAATGGACGAGGTCATGCGGCGGCGGCCTGCCGATCCGCGCCGACCACCTGCTGCATCGTCTCGAAGCCCTCGGCGCGCATCAGGTCCAGCAGCTCGGCCTTGAGCTTCGGGATCAGGCGCGGGCCGAAGTACGCCAGGGCGGTGTACATCTGCACGGCGCTGGCGCCGGCCTTCAGCCGCATCAGGACGTCGGCGGCGCTGTCGACACCGCCCACCGAAATGACCGGCACTCGCCCGTACAGGCGCGCGACAAAGAAATGCAGCACCTCCAGCGCGCGGCCCTTCAGTGGGGCGCCGGACAGGCCGCCGGTTTCCTGCTTGGCCGGATGCGTCAGGCTGTCCGGGCGGGCGGTGGTGGTGTTGATGGCGATAATGCCGTCGAGCGGATTTTCCGGCTCCAGCGCGATGCGGGCGATGTCGTCCAACTCGGCGTCGGTGAGGTCCGGTGAGACCTTCAGGCACAGCGGCGGCTGAGCGCGCGTCGGCATGGCGGCGCGGGTGCGGCGGATGATGGCGCGCAGCGACTCGGCGGCCTGGAGCTGGCGCAGCCCCTCGGTGTTCGGCGACGACAGGTTCAGCACCAGGAAGTCGGCATGCGGCCCGAGCACCGCGGCGAGCGTGGCGTAGTCGTCGGCCGCATGTTCCAGCGGCGTGTCGGCGTTCTTGGCCAGATTGACACCGACGAAGCCCCGGTCCTCCCACCGCGGACGGCGCGACAGCCGGCCGTAGGCGACCAGCATGCCGTCGTTGTTCAGGCCCATGCGGTTGATGACCGCGCCGTCCTCCTGGAGGCGGAACAGGCGCGGGCGCGGGTTGCCGGGCTGCGGGCGCGGTGTGATGCCGCCAACCTCTACGAAGCCGAAGCCCATGCGCAGGCAGGCGTCCGGAACCAGGGCGTTCTTGTCGTAGCCGGCGGCGAGACCGAGCGGGTTGTTGAACCGCTTGCCCCACAGCTCGATCCCAAGGGCCGGATCGTCCGGGGGCGGAAGCGTCGGTCCCATGCCGCGCGCCAGCGTTCGGATGCTCAGGTCATGGGCCTTTTCGGGGTCCATGGCATGCAGCAGGCCGAGGAACATGGAATCGACCGATTTCATGGTCACACATCTCCAGGCGTATTCGTCAGCAGCGGAAAGATGAGGTGGTGGTCGCGATCCTCGGCCAGGGGCAGGGCGGACAGCACGGCCTCAAGCGGGATGGAGCCATACAGATGCGGGAATGCGGCGCCGTCCCGGCTCCGCTCCCAGCGCAGGTCGCCCACCACCCGTGCCGTGTCCACCGCCACCAGGATGAGCGGCCGGACATCGGCGTAGTGCCGACGCGCCGTTTCCTCCACCTGATCGGCGGCCGACAGGTGGACGAAGCCGTCCCGGGTGTCGACGTCGGTACCAGTGAAGGTCCCCGCGCGCACGGCCGCCTGCCAGTCGTCGGCGTGGCACAGGCGGTAGACAAGGCGGGGCCGGTCCGTATTGGCTCTCTCTGGGCGGTCAGGCGTAGTCATCATGACGCGGACCTTAGACCATTTGCGCGGTGTGGGACACCCTTTCCGGCGCGTCGGAGGCCCGCTGGCCGCGAATTCGCATCGCGTGAGGGAGGGGTGCCGCCTGTGCGCGTCGCGTGCGCGCCCGACGCCACGGCGAGCCCCGGCCGATGGCCTCCGGTTCCATGCAAAACGGGGCGTCCGGTGGGACGCCCCGTGAGACTATCGGTCCACGCGGATCCATCGATAGGATCCGCAGATGGGACCAGCCGGTGGGGCGGGCGGGGTGGGCATCCGGCCGCCGTCACAGGGCTCAGCCACCAGCGTTCGCCGGCAGGGCCTGGGTTTGCCCGGTGCGCACCCGCGAGATGGCCGGGGCGGACGATGCGGGGTTGCCCTCCTCGTTGGCGATGGCCGCCCGGCGGGTCTGGACGTACAGGCTGCGCACGGCGGCGTAAAAGTCGATCGACGAGGCGCGCAGGCTCTCCATCCGGTTGACGTTGCCGCCGAGCTGGCTGGACACGGATGCGTACGTCTTGCCGTTCGCCAGCGCCTGGCCGGTCGATCCGGCCAGCCAGAACGTCGGGTCGCTGACCATGTCGACCGCACGACCAACGCCGTCCCGGGGGTTCGCGGGCCCCAGCAGCGGCAACACCATGTATGGACTGTCGCCAGCACCCCACACGCCCATCGTTTGGCCGAAGTCCTCGGAGTGCTTGGGCAGGCCCATGTCCTCGGCCGGGTCGCCGAAGCCCAGGACGCCCACGGTCGAATTGACCGCGAACCGCTGGGTGGTCACCCAGGCGCGGTCCGTCTCACCCTGCAACAGATCGTTGGCCAGGATGACCGGGGTCGACAGGTTGTGCAGGAAGTTATCGACGTTGCGCTTGCGCTCCTCCGGCAGCACGCCGTACGGCGCGATCACCGGCTGCATGAACATGTACAGCAGCGTGTTCAGGTCGAACACGTAGCGGTTCCAGTCCTCCATCGGATCGGAAACCAGCGTGTCCTCGGCGGTGTACGGGTCGTCGATGTCCGGCGCGGTCTGGGCCAATGCCGCAAGCTGCGCGCCGGCATCTCCGGTCGCGGCCGTGTTCTCAAGGTGCGCGGTCGTCGGCCCAGTCGCGGTGGGGCCGGTCGCGGTGGGGCCGGTTGCGGTGGGGCCGGTTGCGGCTGTGGTGGTGTCGGCGTCGCGCAGACCCGAGCACCCGCTCAGGAGTCCAAGCCCGATCAGGGTGCCCAGCGCACTCCCCAGCACGCGTTTCGGACCGCTCCGTGTGTTCTTCATCATACTGTCTCGCCGCCCACCGTTCATGTTGTCCGTCTCACAACCTTCGGCAGCTCGTCCGGACAGGACCGACGGGCCGCCTGATGTCTTCTCGATATGGTCCGGGCATCCTACCGGGAACGCGACGCCCGTGCGAGCCCTTGATGCACGGACGTCGGGCGGCGGAGGGCGCGTATCCGGCGCGACGCAGACCCTAGGTCCGAAGGCCGCCGGAGGATGCGCCGGGGCGTCGGGTCCGGTCCCGCACAGAGCCGGCTGGCGCGCCAACCCCTTGAGTCCCTTGGGTCTCGTGCCGGCGGTGGTGGGGCGTCCATCGCCGGCCGGGGGGGCGGCACGCGGCGTCGGGGGCGTTTGCGGGTCGGGTGTTTGGAAGCGTGCGGGCGGCGTCAGGGCCGCATCGGGGGCGCGGGGCTGTGAAAAATACAATGACGGTGTTGCCGGGGTGCCACGCGCATTTGAAAACCCGTTGCCCATTTGCGGTCTGATTTTTGGGCGTGCGGGATTTTTATATATAATTTCAATCGATTGCTGCGCGACCGATGCGAGTCGGAATGGCCATAAATATATTGAATTGTGACGAAGACGAGACACACTGGTCCCATTCGTTGACGTCGGATCCGGGCCTTGTTTGTACATAAGTGCCGTGCATGCGGCTCTTCTGGACAGGAAGGGCGGGTCCGAAAGAAACGCAAGACGTGAAAAACCACGAGACGATGGGGAAACGAAAACCATGATGGTTTGGACCAAGGGATGCGGTCTGATTGCAATCGGCTGCGTCGGGGCGGTGACACTCTGGGCAAGCGCGGCGGGGGCCTCCGGCTTCCAGCTCAAGGAGCAGAGCAGCGAGGGATTGGGGAACGCCTACGCCGGATCGACGGCCAAGGCGTACGATCCCAGTACGGCCTTCTTCAACCCAGCGGGCATGACCCGCCTCAAGGGGAATCAGGGCAGCATGACGGCCGCCCTTGTGATGCCCCAGGCCCGCTTCAGCGGGTCCGCGAGCACGGTGTTTGGCACGCCGGTCACAGGCGTTGACGGTGGAGACGCGGCCGACGACGCGATGCTGCCCTCGATTTACGGCGTCTATACCCTGACCGACGATCTGCGCTTCGGTCTGGCGATCAACACGCCCTTCGGCATGAGCACGTCGTACTCGAACGACTGGGTCGGGCGCTATCAGGCGCTGGATTCCTACCTTCAGTCGACCAGCATCATGCCCAGTCTGGCCTATCGGGTGACGGACAACCTGTCGGTCTCGGCCGGGCCGGTGTTCCAGTACACCGGCGTGCGGTTGACCACCGCCGTCAATAATATGGGGCTGGCGCCGGGCGACGGCCTTCAGAAGCTGAATGGCGAGGACCTTGGCTTTGGCTTCAACCTCGCGGCGATGTGGGAGTTCGACGAAAACTCCCGGATTGGCGTCAACTACCGCTCCCAGGTCGAGCACACTTTCGATGGTAAGGTGAAGTATCACGGCGTCTCGCCGCTGCTGGCCCAGTCGCGCGGTCTGGTGAACAGCGACGCCAGCGCCGATCTGACCACGCCGGATGTGCTGAGCGTGGGCGTCTATCACGCCTTCAATCCCGAGTGGGCGGTCGTCGCCGACGCGGCATGGACCCGCTGGTCCGTGTTCGATGAATTGCGCGTGGACGCCGATCAGGGCGCCGACAGCCTGACGGAGGAGAACTGGCACGACACCGTGTTCGTGGCGCTTGGCGGGATCTGGACGCCCAACGAGAACTGGACGTTCCGGGGCGGCGTGGCCTACGACATGACTCCGATTCCGGACAAGTACCGCACGGCCCGCATTCCCGGCGAGGATCGCTATTGGCTCTCGGGCGGCGCCTCGTATCACTTCGAGGACTGGCTCAGCGTCGATGCCGGCTATGCGCACGTCTTCGTGAAGGATTCCTCGCTGCACGAGACCACCAGCCAGGGCACCGTGGAGGGCACGTACGAAAACAGCATCGACATCCTCAGCATCGGCGCGACGCTTCGGTTCTAGAGGCGCGAGGCCGTTCGGGCCGCACCGGTTCGGAAAAGGGGTTGCGGCGGTGGCCGGAACCCCTTTTTCATGGCGGTCCAATGGACCCGGGCAAAAAGGCGGGAGAGGGAATGAGCAAGAAGTCGAAGGCGCCGCCGCCGAAGAGCGCCGCGGGTCGCACAACCGGTCCGTCCTCGGGTGGCACGCTGGCGCATCTGGTGCCGGGCGCGCGCCCGGCGGTCGGCGTTCGTGGCGGGGCCAAAGCCGCACCGCCGACCGGGAACCCGCGCGCGCTCGCCGCCGAGGGGCATCGCCACCTGTCCAAGGGGGACGTGCGCGGGGCCGAGCGTCGGTTCCGCGAGGCGCTGTCGCTGGACGACCGCTGTGCGCCGGCGCTGGCTGGCCTTGGCATGGTGGCCGGGCAGGCGGGCCATCTGGAGCCGGCGGCGCGTCTGTTCCTGCAAGCCGCCACCGTTGAACCGAACCAGCCCGACCATGGCGTGAATGCGGGCAGCGCGCTCTGGCGGCTCGGTCAGCGGGACACGGCCCTGGGCGTGTTCGCCGAGACGGCGAAACGGGCCCCGCGCTTCGGCCGCGCACGGGTTGCCTATGGCACAGCGCTTATGGAAGCGGGTCGGTTCGACGATGCCGAGGCGGAAGCCCGCGCCGCGCGGGCGCTCGACCGGCGCGATGCGGCGGCTCTCAGCCTGTTGGGGCGTGTTCTGACCCGGGCGGGGCGTCCGTCGGAGGCGATCGCCCCGTTGGAGGCCGTCGCCGCGCGCGCCAAAAACGATCCCGGTGCGGCCAATGACCTCGCCATGGCGCTGTCCGCCGCCGGGCGCCGCGAGGAGGCCATCGCCGTCTGGCAAAAGGCCACCGAACGCGCGGGCACCGGGCCGGGGGCTGTGGAACTGGGCGTCAATCTGGCCGGTGCGCTGCTGGCCGAACAGCGCGCGGACGCCGCCGAGACGGTCCTGCGCGACCTGCTGGCCCGTGTGCCCGATCACATCGGGGCGCGCCTGACGCTGGGCGACGCCTTGCAGCGCCAAGGCCGCTTCGATGCGGCGCGCGCCGCGTTCTCCGCCGTGCTGGAGCGCGAGCCGGGCAACGTCGGCGCGCTGCGCGGGCTCGCCAAGTCGGGCACCGTGGCGGCGGGCGATCCGATGCTGGAGGCGCTGCGGACGGCGGCCGCCGAGCCGGACCAGCCCGAAAGCGCGCGCATCGAGATTCTGTTCGCGCTCGGCAAGGGACTGGATGATGCCGGAGCCGATCCGGCAGCGGTCTTCGGGGCGCTGGCGGAGGCCAACGCCCGGCAGGGCGCGGGGCGTCCCGACGATATCCCCGCCCGAACCGCGCTGGTCGACCGGTCGATCGACGTCTTCACGCCCGATTTGTTTGAGTCGCTTGCGGCGCTGGGAAACCCCAGCGAGCGGCCGGTCTTCATCGTCGGCATGCCGCGCTCGGGAACGTCGCTGGTCGAACAGATGATCGCCAGCCACCCGGCGGCCGTCGGCGCGGGGGAACTCGGGGTGATGCCGAATGTGGAGCGTACGCTGCGCGAGGGGCTGGGCGGCGGCTACCCCGCCGGGCTGGCCAACGTTCCCGGGCCGCAGCTGGCGGATGGGGCCGCCCGCGTGCTGGCGGAGCTCGACGCGGCGGCCCAGCGGGCCGGCAAGCCCGAGGCTCTGCGCGTGACCGACAAGCTGCCGGACAACGCCATGCGGCTTGGCTTGATCGCCCTGTTGTTTCCGCGCGCGCGGGTGATCGTCTGCCGGCGCGACCCGATGGACACCGGCCTGTCGTTGTTCCAACAGAACTTCTCAGACGGCATTCCCTACGCCAACGGGCTGGAGACCATCGGCGCCGCCATGGTGCAGCACGACCGGCTGATGGCCCATTGGCGGGCCGTGCTGCCGCTGTGGACGCTGACCGTGGATTACGAGACGCTGGTCACCGACCTGGAGGGTGAGGGCCGGCGCATGATCGATTTCCTCGGCCTGCCCTGGGACGACGCCGTGCTGCGCTTCCACGAGACGGAACGCGCGGTCTACACCGCCAGCAAATGGCAGGTGCGCCAGCCGGTGTTCACACACTCGGTCGGGCGCTGGCGCCGCTACGCCAAGCAGCTTGAGCCGCTGCGGGCGGTGTTGGACGAGAACGGTCTGCTTGATCGGGGGGTGTGAGGCTGGCGTGTTTTAACCGTCGTGCCGGGTGTCGTCCCGTGCGTCGGCGCCCGGCGGGGTGGTGCGCACGAGGTACGGGTCCTGGCCGGCGATGCGGGCATGCGTGTCGGACAGCAGCTCCAGCACGAACCCAAACCCCAGCAAGGTCATGGCCGCCAACCCGGCGCCCATGGAGATGTAGAAGAACGGCCGCTCCGTCATCGGGTTGCCGAACAGCACCCGGTCCACGCCGATCCACAGGAACGCCGCGATGCAGATCGCGAGCGTCATCAGGCTGATGCGGCCGAACAGGTAGATCGGCCGCGCCTTGAAACTGGCCTGGAACCACAGCATCAGAATATCGAACAGCACATCCACCGTGCGACCGATGCCGTACTTACTCGTGCCGGCGAAGCGGGCGTCCGCGTGTACGTCCACCTCGCCGATGGAGCCGCCCATCAGGTGGACCAGTGCCGGTAGCAAGCGGTGCTGGCCGGCGCGCAGCCGCAGCTTGCGCGCCACGTCGCCGCGCAGGCACTTGAACCCGCCCATGTCGCGGGCCGGGCAGCCGGTGGTCGCGCGCAGCATGGCGTTGGCCGCCCGACTGGGCAGCAGGCGCAGCACGGCGCTTTCCGGGCGGTTGGTGCGGCGACCGGAGACGAGGTCGAAGCCCTTGCGCGCCTCCGCCACCATCCGGGGAATATCCTCCGGCCGGTTCTGGAGATCCGCGTCCATCACCACCACATACTCCCCACGCGCGACCCGGAAGCCGGCGGACAGGGCGGCCCACTGGCCGGTGTTGCGGGTCAGGAAGAACGGACGCAGGCGGGGTTCGTCCCGGGCCAGCGCGGCGAGATGCGCGTTGGTATCGTCGGTCGAGCCGTCGCTGACCGCTACGATCTCCCAGGGGGCGCCCATGCCGTCCAGTGCCGCCGAGGTCCGGCGGTGGAACTCGGCCACGCAGTCGGCCTCGTTGAACATGGGCACGACGATGGAGACGGCGGGTGTCGGTGTGACCGGGGGCGAGGCCAGGGGTGTGGCGGCAGGAGCGGACGGATCGGTCATGACGGTGGAGCGGACCTTGCGGCGAAAGGGAGTCGGAGCGGCGCCGCGCCTATATAGACCGCGCACTGCGGCGGATCCAGCGCCGCGCCGCCCGCGTACAGATCCCGCCGGCCCGTGTTCAGGCAACAACGATCGGGAGAGTCCTTATGGGCGTGTGTTCCGTGTTCGGCATTCGAGATCGCATTGAAGAACCGGCGTTCACCGTCGAGCAGCGGTTGGACCAAGCCACCGCCATCCGACGCTATCCGCCACGGTTGGCAGTGGAGGCCCGCCTGCCCGGCGGGGATGGTCCGATGACCCGGGGGCGGGCCTTCCGGATCCTGTTCGACTACATCGCGGGGAACAATACGTCGGGCGACCGGGTCGCGATGACGGCGCCGGTGGAAAGCCAGGGGGGGCGCGATGGCAGCGCCATTCCGATGACGGTGCCGGTGGAATCCGCCGGGTCGCCGAAAGGCGGATCCACCAAGGACGGCTATGCGATGCGGTTCTTCCTACCGGCTTCGTTTACGCCGGAGACCGCGCCGCAGCCGCGCGATCCGCGCGTGACCCTGGTCGAGATCCCGGAGGCGCTGGTGGCGGTTCGGCGCTTCACAGGGCTGCGCGGCGGCACGATGGTGCGCCGACAGGCCGGCTTTCTGCACCGGAGTCTGAGCGGCACGCCGTGGGCGCCGCAGGGGCCCGCCGTCGGGTGGTTCTACGATCCGCCTTCGACGCTGCCCTTCCTGCGCCGCAACGAGGTCGCGGTGCCGGTGGCGCGGGTAGAGGCGCCCGTGGCAGCCTGACGGACGCCGCTTAAAGGACCTTAGTCGGCCGGAACAAACAGGAAGGCGCGGGCGATCTCGTTGGAGATCTGGCCGTTGCGGGTGACGAAGTCGGTCAGGAAGCGGTGCAGGCCGCGCCGGGTGACGTCCTGCGGCCGGTCATAGCGCAACCGGGCGTACATCTGGCCCGCCATGCGGGTGCATTCCGCCTCAGCGCGCAGGGTCTCCAGGATGGGCACCATCTGCGCGTAGCAGGCGTGCAGGGCACGCGGAAACTCCCGGCGCAGCACCAGCAGGTCCACGACCTGACGCGGCTTGATGCTGTCGCGATAGATCATACGGTAGGCCTTGAACGCGCTCAGCGCCCGCAGCAGCGCGCCCCACTGGTAGTAGTCCACGGCCTCGTCGGCCTTGTCCTCGTCCGGCACCAGGACATGATATTTCACATCAAGCAGCCGCGCGGTATTGTCGGCGCGTTCGATCATCATGCCAAGTTTTGTAAAGTAATAGGCGTCGGTGGTCAGCATGGTTCCTCCCACGACGCCCGAAAAGACCTGACTTCGCAGCTTGACCCAGTCAAAGAACTCGCGGTAGCCCCATTCGACCAGCCGCGAATACTGGATGTCCTGCATCTCCAGCCAAGTGGTGTTGATGGATTCGAACACCTCGTTGGGCAGGACGTTGCGTTCGGCGCGGGCGTTCTCGCGGGCAGCCCGCACGATGCTGTGGATCGAGGACGGGTTGTCCGGGTCCAGCGCCATGTAGGCGATGACGTGGCCGGCATTGATGCCGGCGTACTTGCGCTCGTAGTCCTCATGTTGGCCCGAGATGACCAGCGCCGGCAGCCACTCCCGCGAGGCGTCTTCGCCCCCCGGCAATTGCGACATCCGGTGGCTGACGTCGAGGATCCGGGCCATGTTCTCGGACCGCTCCACAAGGCGCGCCATCCAGTACAGGTTTTCGGCGGTTCGGCTCAGCATCGCATCAGCGCTCCAGCACCCAGGTGTCCTTGGTGCCCCCGCCCTGCGATGAGTTCACCACCAGCGAGCCCTCGCGAAGGGCCACACGGGTCAGGCCGCCGGGCACCACGGTGGTCTTCTCGCCGGTCAGCACGAACGGCCGCAGGTCCACATGGCGCGGCGCGATGCCCTGATCGACGAAGGTGGGGCAGGTGGACAGCGCCAGCGTCGGCTGCGCGATGAAGTTGCCCGGATCGGCGAGAATGCGCTCGCGGTAGGCGCTGATCTCCTGCGTGGTCGACTTCGGCCCGACCAGCATGCCGTAGCCGCCGGAGCCGTGGACCTCCTTGACCACCAGTTCGGCCAGATGCTCCAGCACGTACGTGCGATGGTCCTCGCGTTTCAGGAACCACGTCTCGACGTTGGCCAGGATCGGCTCCTCGCCCAGGTAAAAGCGGATCATGTCCGGGACGTGGTGATAGATCGCCTTGTCGTCGGCGATGCCGGTGCCGATGGCGTTGGCGAGGGTCACCCGGCCCTTGCGGTAGGCCTCGAACAGGCCGGGCACGCCCAACGCGCTGTCGGGGCGGAAGGCTTTCGGGTCCAGGAAATCGTCGTCGATGCGGCGGTAGATCACATCGACCCGGCGCGGTCCCTCGATGGTGCGCATGTAGACCGCGTCGTCCTCGACGAACAGGTCCTGGCCCTGCACCAACTCCACGCCCATCTCGTCGGCGAGGAAGGCATGCTCGAAGTAGGCGCTGTTGAACTGTCCCGGGGTGAGCAGGACGACGGTGGGCTCCTCGTCGCGGCCTGCCGGAGCGACGTAGCGCAGATTGCGCAGAAGCTCCTGCGGGTAGTGATTCACCGGGGCGATGGGGTAGGTGTCGAACAGGTCCGGGAACAGGCGCATCATGATTTCCCGGTCTTCCAGCATGTAGGACACGCCGGATGGGGTGCGCAGGTTGTCCTCCAGGACGTGGAACGCGTTCTCGCCGGTGCGCACCACGTCGATGCCGCCGATGTGGACGTACACCCCACCCGGGGGTGTGAAGCCCTTCATCTCCTCGCGGAACAGGTCGTTGGCCAGAACCAGATCCGTCGGGACCTTGCCGGCGCGCAGGATCTCCTGGTCATGGTAGACATCGTGGATGAACCGGTTCAGGGCGTCGATGCGCTGGCAGACGCCCCGGGACAGCATCTTCCACTCGTCGCGGCTGATGATGCGCGGGATGACGTCGAACGGAATCAGGCGTTCGCCGCCGGAGGCCTCGCCGTAGACCGCGAAGGTGATCCCGATGCGCCGGAACAGCATGTCGGCCTGCGCATGCCGACGCGACAGCAGATCCTCCGGCATCTTTTTAAGCCACTTGGAATAGGTCTGGTAGGGTGCGCGGACCTTGTTCGCGGTCTTTTGCATTTCATCGAATGCCGCCGGTGCCTTCGGCCCCATTCCGCCAGCCCTCCCGTTCCCTGTTCGTTTTCGCCCACGCAAAACCGTGGACGTTCCGTGCGCCCGAAGCTCCCGTATCGAGCGCGCGGAATGCGTCGCCGCATCGCAAAAAGGCTGCACCAGTGATTACGGGGCCGTCAATTGGAAATGGGTGCCTTGAAAGCAGGCACACGATCCGACCGGAGGGTCAGCTCCGGCTTTCTCGAACGGCGGTCGTCTGCTAGGCCTTCTGTCCGCGTCCAGGCCGGTGTGATTCGGCCGGCAGGAATTGAGGGAGCCCGATGAAACTGAAGCCCGCGGCCGTCGCCGCCTTCGTCAAGCGGCCGGATCCGGCCGTCCGGGCCGTTCTGGTGTACGGGCCGGACCGTGGGCTGGCGCGCGAGCGCGTGGACGCCCTGACGCGGACGGTGGTGGCGGATATCGCCGATCCCTTTCGTGTAACCGAACTGCCGGGCGCGCGCCTGGGCGACGATCCGGCGCGTCTGGCCGACGAGGCGGCGTCGCAGTCGCTGATGGGCGGCCGCCGGGTGCTGCGCATCATGGACGCGACGGACGGTCTAGCCCGCGCCATGGAGGCGTTTCTGGACGATCCGGCCGGGGATTCGCTGGTGCTTGTCCTGGCCGGCGATCTGGGGCCGCGCTCCAGCCTGCGTAAGCTGTTCGAGCAGGCGGATGCGGCCGCGGCGATCCCGTGCTATGCGGACGATGGGCGGGCACTGGAAGACGTCATTCACGAGACTCTGGCGCCACACCGCATGACGGCGGGGCGCGATGCCATGGCTTTTCTGCTCGGCCATCTGGGCGGGGACCGGCTGCTGACCCGTGCGGAGTTGGAAAAGCTCATCACCCACAAGGGCGAGCCGGGGGAGATTTCCCTGGCGGAGGCGGTCGCCTGCGTCGGCGACAGCGCGGCGCTTGGCATGGACGATCTGGCGATGGCGGTCGCGGACGGCGATGATACGCAGGCCCAGCGTGTCCTTGACCGGCTGCTGCGCAGCGGAACCGGTCCCATTCCGGTGCTGCGCGGGGTCTCGCGGCACTTTCAGCGTCTGCATCTGGCGGTGGGGGCGGTGGCCAGCGGGCGCTCGCCGGATCAGGCGGTGTCGTCCTTGCGTCCGCCGCCGATCTTCAAGCACAAGGACCGCATTCTCGCGCAGGTCCGCCGCTGGGACGGCGCCCGGTTGGGGCAGGCGCTCGATCTGCTGCTGGAGGCGGAGGCCGACTGCAAGAGCTTCGGTCCGCCGCCGGAGGTGGTGTGCGCCCGTGTGCTGCTGCGCCTGGCTCAGGGCGCGCGCATGACCGGCGGGCGGTCGCGGTAGCGAACGGGGCATTTCGCGCGCATCGTTATTGTCTATGGCCGGGGTTCGGCTTCATATAAGCGGTGACATATCGGCGGGGCGGCGGCGTGACCCGCTCGTAGGGCGGCATCGGAGCGCATGAAAACCAACGGCGTGAAACTGGACGAGCGCGACCTTCGGATCATTGAGATTCTGCAACGGGAAGGCCGCCTGTCGAAATCGGAACTGGCGCGCCGCGTTCACCTGTCGTCCACGCCCTGCTGGGAGCGCCTGCGCCATCTGGAGGACGCCGGCATCATCGAGGGCTACGAAGCCCGGGTGTCGCTGAAGGCGTTCGGCCCTCTGACCCAGGTGGTCGTGACGGTGGAGTTGGAAAGCCACTTGCCGGCCGACTTCGCGCGGTTCGAGCGCGCGATCCAGGATCACCCCGAAATCCACGAGTGCGATTCCCTGGGGGGCGGCATCGACTACATCCTGAAGGTGCTGGCGCGCGATTTGGAATCCTATCAGGCCTTCATGGACCAGCTTCTGTCGGCCGGTCTGGGCATCCGGCGGTACTTTACCTATGTGGTGACCAAGCCGGTCAAACGGAGCCCGCCGCCGGTCACCCGGCTGACCGGACCCGAGGGACGGAAAATCTCTCCCTGAACGCCCCCTCCGACAGGGGTTTCTTCCTTCGCGGCGTGGCTCTTCAGAACCACTTTCAGCGCGCGGCCCCCTATTCTCGGGGTCTGCCGTTCACCGCCACACAATGGGAGAAGGCCATGTCGCGCCCTGCCGTTCGCACGTCCGCACCGTCGGCACCCCTGACCGACCCCGCGCTGTTCCGTGCCCAGGCCTACATCGGCGGCACATGGCGCGATAGCGCGTCGGGCCGCGTGGTCGAGGTGGCCAACCCGGCCGACGGAACCATCGTCAACACCGTGCCCGCCCTGACGGCCGATGAGAGCCTTGAGGCCGTCAATGCCGCCCACCGGGCCTTTCCGGACTGGGCGCATACGCTGGGCTGGGAGCGGTCGCGTATTCTGCGGCGCTGGTTCGAGCTGATGGCCGCCGCCCGCGAGGATTTGGCGATCATCATGACTCTGGAACAGGGCAAGCCCCTGTCCGAAAGCCGGGGTGAGATCGACTACGCCGCCTCGTTCGTGGAGTTCTTTGCCGAGGAGGCCAAACGCCCGAACATCGAGGGCGTGACCAGCCACCTGCCCGACGCCGAGGTCGAGGTCTGGCGCGAGCCGGTGGGCGTGGCCGCGCTGGTCACCCCGTGGAACTTCCCCTGCGCCATGATCACCCGCAAGGCCGCCGCCGCCATGGCCGCCGGCTGCCCGGTCGTGGTGCATCCGTCGCGCGAGACCCCGTTCTCCGCCTTGGCGCTGGCCGAACTGGCCGATCGCGCGGGTGTGCCGCCGGGCGTATTCAACGTGGTGACCGGGCGGTCGTCCGAGGTCGTGCCGCCGTGGATGGCGGAACCGCGTGTGCGCGCCCTGTCGTTCACCGGCTCCACCGAGGTGGGCAAACTGCTCTACCGCCAGTCCGCCGATACCGTAAAGCGCATGGTGATGGAACTGGGTGGGCATGCCCCCCTGATCGTGTTCGGGGATGCCACCTTCGACGAGGCGGTGGCCGAGAGCATCAAGGCGAAGTTCGCGACCTCCGGCCAGGACTGTCTCGCGGCCAACCGCTTGTTTATCGAGCGTCCCATCTACGACGCCTTTTGCGAGGCCTTCGCCAAGGCGACGGCAGCCATGAGCGTCGGACCAGGGATGGATGATCCGGACATCGGACCGCTGATGAACGAGGCCGCGGTCAAGAAACAGGAAGAGCACGTGGCCGATGCCCTGGAAAAAGGCGCGCGGCTGCTGTGCGGCGGCAAGCGGCACAGCGCCGGTCCGCTGTTCTTTGAGCCGACCGTGCTGGTGGATGTGCCGCCCGACGCGCTGATCTGGCGCGAGGAGACGTTCGGGCCGGTGGCGGCCCTGGCGCCGTTCGACGACGAGGACGAGGTCCTGCGCCGCGCCAACGACAGCGAGGCGGGCCTTGTCGCCTACCTGCACACCAACGACCCACGTCGGATCTATCGCGCCAGCCGGGCTTTGCGTTATGGCATGGTGGCGGTCAACCGGACCAAGGTGACCGGGGCTCCGATCCCCTTCGGGGGCTACAAGCAGTCCGGCATCGGGCGCGAGGGCGCTCGGCTGGGCATGGAGGCCTACACCGAGGTCAAATACGTGTGTCGGGATTGGGCGTGACCGCTCGGTCCGCGTCCCGCGCAGGCTTTGGACCGCCGAGGCGGGCGACGGCGCATCCGCGAGGCCCCTACCGGGCTCGCTCGCGCCGGCCCGCCCTGTGACGCCCCAGCGGCGCCGTCGCCCTCCGGCGCGACGGACCGCGGCGGTCCCTGTGTCGATCTGAAAGGAAATAGAGTGCTATGCTGACCAATGATCAACTGACGGCGTGGGACCGGGAGTACTTCATGCACCCCTCCACCCATCTGGGCCAGTTCGCCCGGGGGGAGGCCGCGAACCGCATCATCACGGGCGGGTCCGGGGTGTTCATCGAGGACCGGGATGGGACCTCCCTGCTGGACGCCTTCGCCGGGCTCTACTGTGTGAACGTGGGCTATGGCCGCTCCGAGGTGGCGGACGCCATCGCCGAGCAGGCGAAGACGCTGGCCTACTATCACGCCTACGTCGGGCATGGCACCGAGGCGTCGATCACCCTGTCGCAGATGATCCTGGAGCGTGCCCCCGAGGGCATGAGCAAGGTCTACTACGGCCTGAGCGGCTCCGACGCCAACGAGACCAACGTCAAGCTGGTCTGGTACTACAACAACGTGCTCGGCCGCCCGCAGAAGAAGAAGATCATCTCGCGGTGGCGCGGCTACCATGGCTCGGGCCTGATGACGGGCTCGCTGACCGGTCTGGCCGCGTTCCAGGCGCAGTTCGACCTGCCGCTGCCCTACGTCAAGCACACCGAGGCGCCGTACTACTTCCGCCGTCCCGAGGCCGGCATGAGCGAGGCCGAGTTCTCCAAGTGGTGCGCCGGCAAGCTGGAAGAGCTGATCCTGGCCGAGGGTCCGGATACCGTGGCCGCCTTCATCGGCGAGCCGGCGCTCGGCACGGGCGGTCTGGTGCCGCCGCCGGAGGGCTACTGGGAGGCCATCCAGGAGGTGCTGGCGAAGTACGACATCCTGCTGATCGCCGACGAGGTCGTGACCGGCTTTGGCCGCCTGGGTTCCATGTTCGGCTCGACCCACTACGGTCTGAAGCCGGACATCATCACGATCGCCAAGGGCCTGACGTCGGCTTACGCGCCGCTGTCCGGCTCCATCGTGTCCGATAAGGTGTTCGAGGTGTTGATGCAAGGCACCGATACCCACGGTTCGTTCGGTCACGGCTGGACCTACTCCGCGCACCCGATCGGCGCCGCTGCCGGTGTCGCCAACCTGAAGCTGATCGACGAACTGGCTCTCGTGGACAATGCGGCCAGCGTCGGGTCCTACCTCAAGCAGGGCCTGACGGCCGCGCTGGGCAAGCACCCGAACGTGGGCGAGGTGCGCGGCGAGGGCCTGATGTGTGCCGTGGAACTGGTCGAGGACCGGGGCAACACCACCTTCTTCGACGCCGACAAGAAGGTGGGGGCGAATGTTGTGGCCTCCATGCTGAAGCAGGGTGTGATCGCACGCGCCATGCCGCAGGGTGACATCATCGGTATCGCCCCGCCGCTCTGCCTGACCAAAAGTGAGGCGGACACCATCATCGAGGCCGTCCGCACGGGCGTCGAGGAGGTGATCGGCCTCGGCTGAGATCCCGCCTGACGGGCGAAAACGACGGAGTGCCGGTCCGCTCCCGTGGGTGGGCCGGCCCGGATGAACGGCGTCCTCCGTATGGAGGGCGCCGTTTGCGTTTGGACGCCACTGCGGCTCGGACAACGTAATGCAAATAAGAGTGACTTGCAAATAATCGTCACCGAACTGTGATTTGTGACTGACCCGGTATTGGCGAACACTGCGCCGGCCCGGCCTTGTGCTTTTTGCGCGAGGTCAGGCGTCCGGGTGTTTGCAAGATAGCGCCGGGCGGCGGGGTCCCCTGCGCGTTCCGACGGTGTCGAGGCTTCGGGCCTCCCCTGGGGGCGGGGACGCCGGCTGTTCGCGGGCGGTCTTGGGGCGCCCCCTTTGTCGCAACGAGCCCCCCAACGGAGAGTTTCGATGACCCAAGACCTGACCTGGAGCCAGCGCCTTGATGCGGCCGACGACGTCGTCCTGAACCCGTCGACCGCGCGGCCCTTTGGGTCCATCCTGGCGCAGCGCCTGGGCGCCATCGGCACCCCGGCCGGCCTGACCGCCTCGACTGCGCTGGGCGGCGCCGGCGCCATCGTGGCCGCCAGCCTGTTCAGCGGCAAGACGCTGAGCCGTCGTGGCCTGATGAAGGGCGCCGCCGCGTCCGCCGCCCTGGCCACCAGCGCCGGGGCCATGGCGACCGTCGCGACCGCCACGCCGGCCCGCGCCGCCGAGGGCGGCAGCTCCCTGACCTTCCCGGCGCTGCCGCAGGTCTACGACGCCAACAGCCATGTGGCGGACGGCTACGAGATCCAGACCCTGATCCGTTGGGGCGATCCGGTCGTGGCCGGCGCGCCGGACTTCGATCCGGCCAACCAGTCGGCCGAGGCGCAGTCGCAGCAGTTCGGCTACAACAACGACTTCGTGGCCTTCATGCCGCTGCCGCGGGGCTCCAAGACCGGGGATCACGGCCTGCTGTGCGTGAACCACGAGTACACCAACCCGCACCTTATGTTCCCCGGCCTTGCCGACGGCGAGATCGACAAGCTGACCAGGGATCAGGTCGATATCGAGATGGCCGCCCACGGCCACGCCGTCATCGAGATCAAGCGCGAGGGCAACACCTGGAGCGTGGTCAAGGACAGCCCGCTGAACCGCCGCATCACCGCGCTGGCGACCGAGTTCGAGATCACCGGCCCCGCCGCCGGCTCCGACCGCCTGAAGACCAGCGCCGATTCCACCGGCAC
Source organism: Roseospira marina (assembly GCF_014197855.1). Classification (GTDB taxonomy): domain Bacteria; phylum Pseudomonadota; class Alphaproteobacteria; order Rhodospirillales; family Rhodospirillaceae; genus Rhodospira; species Rhodospira marina. The sequence continues at coordinate 209,038 of NZ_JACIGJ010000003.1, read as the reverse complement.
CAAGGTCATCGGCACCTGCAACAACTGCGCGGGCGGCAAGACCCCCTGGGGCACCATCCTGTTCGCCGAGGAGAACTTCCACGGCTACTTCATGGGCGACGTCGAGAAAACCGCCGAGGCCGAGAACTACAAGCGTCTGGGCGTGGGTGGCGGCAGCTACGCCTGGGGCACGTTCCACGACCGCTTCAACGTCGAGAAGGAGCCCAACGAGGCCAATCGCTTCGGCTGGATGGTCGAATACGACCCGTACGACCCGAACTCCGTGCCCAAGAAGCGCACCACCCTGGGTCGCTTCAAGCACGAGGGGGCGACCACCGTCCTCGACAAGAACGGCCATGTCGTCGTCTACGCGGGTGACGACCAGCGGTTCGAGTACGTCTACCGCTTCGTGACCGCGGGCACCTACAACCCGGACGACCGCGCCGCCAACATGGACCTGCTCGACGAGGGCACGCTGTCCGTGGCGCGCTTCAACGAGGACGGCACGCTCGACTGGCTGCCGCTGGTCCACGGCGAGGGCGAATTGACGGCCAAGAACGGCTTCAACAGCCAGGCTGATGTGATGATCGACGCCCGCAAGGCCGCCGACCTGATGGGCGCCACCCCGATGGACCGCCCGGAAGACGTCGAGCCGAACCCGGTCAACGGTATCATCTACGCCGCCATGACCAACAACACCAAGCGCAAGGCCGATCAGGTCAACGCACCCAACAGCCGCGCCATCAACCGCCACGGCCATGTGGTCGAGATGATCCCGCCCGGCACGGCTGCGGACGGTGACGGCGCCAACGCCGATCACACCGCCGACCAGTACACCTGGGATATCTTCCTGCTGGCCGGCGATCCGTCCAAGCCGGAGGACGGCGCCCAGTACGGCGGCGATGTCGGCCCGGACGGCTGGCTGTCCTGCCCGGACAACGTGGCCTTCGACAGCAAGGGTCGTATCTGGATCGCCACCGACGGCGGGCCGAAGAGCGGCATCGCGGACGGTGTCTGGGCGGCCGACGTGTCGGGCCCAGGCCGGGCGCTGACCCGTCGCTTCTACGCCTGCCCGCAGGGCGCGGAGCTGTGCGGTCCGGAATTCACGCCCGATGACGCCGCCTACTTTGCCGCTGTACAGCACCCGGCCGACGAGGCGGGCAGCACCTTCGACAATCCGTCGACGCGCTGGCCGGACTTCGACGATGCCATGCCGCCGCGCCCGTCGGTTCAGGTGATCGTGAAGACCGGCGGCGGCGCCATCGGCTGATCCGACGGACCAAATCGCTCCGATCCCCCGGTCATCGCATCGGGTAAGGGGCCGGTTGGAGGGAACTCCGGCCGGCCTCTGGTCGTTTCGCCGCTCTCTTCGGCCCGGTGCCCACTCTCGGAGCAGGGGTGACAACGGGATGGGGAAATCCTACTCTGATACCCGGACACTTGAGCTGATCGTGACGCCGATCAGGACGGTGGGAGCCGGCTCTCGCACCAATCGTTCGGGCGTTGAGCCGCCCCCGGGACGCCAAAGGGGACGACCGATGATGCGCCATACCCTGCGTGGCCAATGTCTGATCCGTGGTCTGGGCCTTTGCACGATCCTGCCCTTGGGCCTGTCCTTGGGCCTGTCCTTGGGCCTGTCCTTGGGCCTGACCGCCGGGGTGGGCGTCGGTGCGGCCCAGGCCCAAACGGAGCCCGAAAATCCCGGCATCGCCATCCCGGACGTGACCGGGGCGGAGCGGAGCCCCGACGAGATCATTCAGATGCTCAGCCCGCAGGGGCGTGGCATCCGTGTGCACGCCGGGGACGACGACGGCACGGCGTCGGCCTCGCCCGAGGGCGACATGGGCCAGCTTTCGGCATCCTTCGACAGCATCCTGTTCGAGATCAATTCGGCCGAGATTATGCCCGGCGCTCGGCCGACGCTGGACGCGATCGGCAAGGCCCTGGCCTCCGACGAGTTGAAGGCCTATCGGTTCGGCGTTTACGGCCACACCGATGCCTCCGGCGAATCCGCCTACAACAACGACCTGTCGCAGCGCCGCGCCCAGGCGGTGCGGGACTATCTGGTGCAAACCTATGACATCGACCCGGCGCGCCTGGAGGCGCGCGGCTTCGGCGAGCAGCGCCTAAAGGACGCCGCGCACCCGCGCGCGCGCGCCAACCGCCGCGTTGAACTCGTGAACCTGGATTCCTGACCGGCCGCCCGAACTCAGCAGGACGGGGGCTCAGACGGAGACGCCACAGAAGACGCGGCGCAACAGAAGACGGGGCGCCACAGACAGGGGAGCATCCGCATGTCTGTTCGCAGGCTCGCCCGGACCGCATGCGCGGTCCTCGTTCTTCTCGCGCCCGGTGCGGTTCCGACCGCCGGCGACGCCGCCGCCCAGTCCAGCGTTCTGCGCAACTCCAGCCGCAACCTGGGGCGCGCGATCCAGAGCCAGACCCGCACCGTCTTTCGGCCCACGCTGGTGATCCGGGGCAACCTGGGGCCGGTGCAGGGGCTCAGCGTCGACTCCGGCTGGACCCATGCGGTCGCGATGCAGGGCAACGGTGCCCTCGCCCTGTGGGACCTGCGGCAGGGGCGCGAGATCCGGCGCTTCCCCAACCCCGGCCTCGGCCCGCTGCGGGAGGTGCATGTCGGCCCCCTAGGTGACTTCCTGCTGGTGGGGGCGCAGTCCAATCAGGTCCGGCTGTTGCCCGCCGCCGACAACAGCGGGTTGGCGCCGTGGCCTTCCGCCGTGTCCTCCGGGGTCAGCGCGCTCGGCCTGTCGCCCGATGGGACCGAGGCGATCGTCGGCCGGACCGATGGCTCCGTGCTGGCGGTGACGCTGGCCACCGGGGCGGTGCGCACGCTGCACCGGGCGTCGGCCACCGTGACCCACGTGGCGCAGACGGACGCCGGCGCGTTCGCGGCCGCGACGTCGGACGGCGGGCTTCTGCTGGGCAGCGGCGGCGCGGTGCGTCCTGTGCGCCCTGGGGGTACGGTCAGCGCGCTGGCCATGGCACCGGACGGCGGCGTGGTCGTCGGCACCGAAAGCGGTGCCGTGGAAACGTGGTCGGTGACCTCCGGCCAGCGCGAGTCCTCGGCGCGTCCGCATGATGGCCCCGTCACCGCCGTGGGCGCGGCCTCCGGTGGTCGGGCGGTGTCCGCCGATGCCTCGGGCCGGCTGGTGCGGCTGTCCGCCGGGGTGGCGACGCCGGCCTCGGTGCCGCTGGCCGGGCGGGTGAGCGGCCTTGCCCTGCGCGCCGATCCCGCGCGCATCCTGGCCGCCGGCGCCGACGGCACCGTTCATGTGCTGGACGCGCAGACCTTCCGGCCGCTGGCGCGCATGATCTCCAACACCGACGGTTGGGCCGTGGTGTCGCCGGAGGGGCGGTTCGACGGCGCCATCGACACGTACCAGGACGTGGTCTGGAGCACGCCGGTCGCTGACATGCCGATCGACCGATTCGCCAGCACGTACTTCGAGCCCGGCCTGCTGTCCAAGGCGGTGCAGCCCGGCATGGCGATGCGCACCCGGCCGGCCGTCTCGATCAGCCAAGAGGTTCGCCTGCCGCCGGAGGTGACACTGTCCGTGTCGCCGTCCTCCAATGCCCAGGCCGGGCAGACCCTCACCGTCACCGTGACCGCCGTGAACCCCAGCGACGACACCATGCCGCGCGTGCGGCTGTTCAACAACGGCAAGCGGGTGCCGCCCGACGCCATCGTCTCCGAAAGCAGCGGCACCACGGACGGCAGCCCGAGCCGCACCGTCACCTTCGGCGTGCCGGCCGTTGTGGGGGCCAACGCCCTGTCCGCCGTCGCGCTGGGCTGGCAGGACGGCGAGAGCGCCCCCACCACCACCACCGTGCAGGCCATCGGCGGCTCGACGTCGAGCCAGCTGTACCTGACCTCGGTCGGCATCAACGCCTACCGTGCCCGCGGGCTGGAGCCGCTGACCTTCGCCGCCAACGACGCCAAATCGGTATCCGGCCTGTTCAAGAGCGGGGTGCGGACACCCTACGCCGCCGTGCGCGACACCCTGTTGTTGGATCGCAACGCCTCCCGCGCCGCCATCCAGGCCAACCTGAAGAGCCTGCGCACCGTCTCAGACCGCGATGTGGTCGTGGTCTATCTCGCCGGCCACGGTAAGGCGCTGGACGACGACTGGTACTTCCTGGCCGCGGACGTCGGCGGTGCGTCGGCGGGCGCGATCCGGGCGAACGGCCTGTCCGCGCGGGAGCTGGCGGACGATCTACGCCGCATTCCTGCGCAAAAGGTCCTGCTGCTGGTGGACTCCTGCGGCTCCGGCGCGGTGTTGCAGCAGTTCGACGGGTTCGAGCAACGGCGGTTCCTGGACTCCCTCAGCCGCGAGACCGGGGTGCATGTCCTGACCGCCGCCCGCGCGGGGCAGGAGGCGCCGGAGTACCGCATCCTGAACCACGGCCTGTTCACCTACGCCTTCCTTCAGGGCTTCGAGGGGGGCACGGTCCGTCAGGCCGACCGCGCGCCCCGCGACGGGCAGGTGACGGTGACGGAGATCAAGACCTACGTCGAGGATATGGTGCCCGTGGTCATCAAGGCGCTCGAAAATCAGTTGGCGCAGGTCGGCGGTGGGCGCGGTGGCATCGCGAACCGGACCATGGTGACGCCGGTGGGGATCAGCCGGGGGGCTGATTTCGTGCTGGCCCGTTAACGCCAGAGCTTTGGGCGGCGATCCGCGCTCGGCGGACGCCGACAGGAGGGAGGAGGCCGTATGACCCCGTCCGATCCGGGCGACGACACGCCGGGGGGTGACACTCCAGGTGGGGAGCGCCCCGACGATGCCACCGTGTTTTCGTCGCCCGGTGTCTCCCGGCCACCCTCCCGGTCCGAACCCGCTCCGCCGGACGGTCCGGCCGCGCATGAGGACTCCAGCCCTGAGGATGATTCGGATGTGACGCGGTTCGCGCCGGCGCCCCCGCCGGAGCCCCCCGCTGCGCCCGATCTGGAGACGCGGCCCTCGGGCGGGACGATCCCGATCAACGCGGTGATCTCGCACACCTACCGGATCGAGAGCCTGCTGGCGATGGGCGGCATGGGCGAGGTCTACCGCGCTCGCCACCTGTTCAATCAGCGTCTGTACGCGCTGAAGATGATCAAGCCGGAGTTCGCCAGCGATGACCGCATCATCGCGCTGTTCCGGCGCGAGGCGGGCATTCTGGAGTCCATCCGCAACCCGGTCATCGTGGGCTACAGCGGGCTGGTGCTGGACGAAAACACCCACCCCTTCATCGTGATGGAGTACGTCGACGGTCCCTCTCTGGCGGACCTGATCGGCACGCGCACGTTCACCCTCGCCGATATCCGGATGCTGCGCGACACGCTGGCCAGCGCCCTGGACGAGACCCACCGGGCCGGCGTGGTGCACCGGGACATCTCGCCCGACAACATCGTCCTGCAGGATGGTCAGATCGACCAGCCGCGCATCATCGATTTCGGCATCGCGCGCCAGGAGGCGGCCGCCACCACCATCATCGGCGACGGGTTCGCCGGCAAGTACCGCTATGCGTCGCCGGAGCAGTTGGGCGCCTACGGCGGGCAGGTGGACGGCCGCTCCGACATTTACAGTCTTGGCTTGGTTCTGGCTGCCATCGCGCGGGGCGAACCGCTCGACATGGGGCAGACCCCGACCGAGGTGCTGGCGCGCCGCGCGACGGTGCCGGATCTCGCGGGCGTGCCGGAGGATCTGTGGCCGGACCTGACGGTCATGCTGGAACCGGACCCGGCCGACCGCCCCGTGGAGGCCCGCAGCCTGATCGGGCACGGCGTGGGGGCGGGCGGGGACGGCTCCGCGCGCGAGGCCTCCACGTCGGGGGGCGGACGGCCGCGCCGGAGTGCGCTGATCCCGGCGCTGTGGGGGCTGCTGATGCTGTTGGCAGGCGGCGGGCTGGGCGCGCTGGCGTGGCACGAGGGTTGGATCACGATACCAGGGCTGGACCGCTCCGGCTCGCCCCCGCTGACGGTGGACGGGACCGGCCAAGACCGCCCGGAGTCGCCCGCGACCGCCGAGAGCGAGGCGAATGACTCAGGGGTGGAAGAGCCCCCGACGCCGGACACGGCCGCCACGACGATAGCAGAGAGTCCCGCCGAGACTCCGGCCAACACGCCGGCCGACACGGGCGGTGAGCAGGTGGCGTTGCGGCCGCCGGTGCCCGATCCGGCTGCGCTGACCCGCGATCTGCCGTGCAGTTCCCTGTCGGTGGCGTTCGAGGCCGACATGACCGCCCGCGTGGCCGGCTATCTGGAAACCAGCGACGATCTCGACCGTCTGCGCGCCCGGCTGGCCGACGTGCCCGAGGTGACGGGCATCGACACCTCGGCCGTGGCCGTGGCGCCCCGTCCGTTGTGCGCCATTCTCGGGACGCTTGATGCGTGGCGGTTCACGGACGGGCCGATCATCCACGTCGGCAACGGTTCGGGCCGCTATGCGGTGGGCGACTTCCTAACCCTGTCGATCGAGCCGACGCTGCCGCGCGCGCACCTGCATGTCGTCTACATCGACGCCACGGAGCGGCTGGCGCTGCACATGCTGCCCAACCCGGTGCGCCGCGACACCCGGGCGCAGGCGGGCGTGACGGTGGAGATCGGCGAGCCGGGCCCCAGCCCGTCCGGGGTGCCTCGGGCCTACGAGATGGCGCCGCCGGTCGGCCGCCAGATGGTGCTGGTGGCGCAGGGGCCGGAGCCGTTGTTCGAGGGCGACCTGCGCCCGGAGGTCGAGCCGTTGCAGGACTTCCTCAACGCCATGCTGAGCGCCGAGGCCGACGCGGGTCCCATGCTGCGGTTCAGCTATGCCTTCGTCGACATCGTGCCGTAGCCTTCGGCGAGCGGCCGCGTGCCTGCTGGCGGTTGGGCTGCTGGCGGCCTGCGCGGTCGGGGCGTCGCCTCCCGAGCGGGCAACCCTGGAGGATCGGGCGCGCGCCGCCGGGTTCACGCGGCTGTCGATCGGGGATCCCGAACTTCCCCTCGCAACATGGCTGGGGCCGGAGCCGGGGCGAACCACGGTGCTGACCGTGGTGCTGGAGGGCGACGGGGCCGCATGGCCGCGCCCGGACCGCCCGCCGGCCGATCCGACACCCCGCCATCCGGTGGCGTTGGGGTTGGCGCTGACGGTCGCGGACCCGCCGGTGGCCTACCTCGCGCGACCCTGCCAGTACGATCACCCGCCGGCCTGTCGTCCCGCCCTGTGGACCCGCGACCGCTTTTCCGACGCCGTGATTCGGGCGACGGGCGCGGCCCTGGATGCGCTCAAGGACCGGACGGTGGCCACGCGGCTGCGGCTGGTGGGGTACTCCGGCGGGGCCTATATCGCGGCCCGCCTCGCCGCTGTGCGCGACGATGTGGCCGCGCTGGTCACGGTCGCCGGGGTGCTCGATCCCGCCGCCTGGGCGCGCCATCACGGCGTCTCGCCGCTGCCGCCCCTGGACGCCGCGACGGTGGCGCGTCTCGCGACCGTGCCGCAGGTGCACTGGATCGGCGCGCGGGACACGGTGGTGCCGCCGGCGCTGGCGCGGGCCGTGCTCGCGCGCATCCCGGGGGCGCCGGCTCCGCGCGAGGTGCCCGGCTTCGATCACGCCTGCTGCTGGGTAGACGGCTGGTCCGGTTCGTTCCCATAGCGTGTTCCGCCCTGGGCAAAGGCGCCGCGCGTCACCATATCGGGGGCACGACCCTGAAACGGCCCGCCGCACGCGGACCGCCACCAGAGCCAGGACCCGGATGATGCAAGACCCTTTCGGCCGCGCCGTGACCTACCTTCGGGTCTCCGTCACCGACCGCTGTGATCTCCGCTGTCAGTACTGCATGGCCGAGGAGATGACGTTCCTGCCCAAGCGGGACCTCCTGACCCTGGAGGAAATGGAGCGCGTGTGCCGTGCGTTCGTGACACGCGGGGTGCGCAAGCTGCGCATCACCGGCGGGGAGCCGCTGGTGCGCAAGGACGTCATGACCCTGTTCCGGGGCCTGGGGCGGCTGCGGGACGGTGGCGGGCTCGACGAACTGACCCTGACCAGCAACGGGACCCTGCTGCCGCGCTACGCCGAGGAACTGGTCGCTAGCGGGGTGGAGCGCATCAACATTTCGCTCGATACCCTGGATCCAGAGCGGTTCCGTGTCGTCACGCGGCGCGGGGACTTCGATCTGGTGATGAAGGGCATCGCCGCCGCGCGGGCCGCCGGCCTGAAGGTGAAGATCAACACCGTGGCGATGAAGGGCTTCAACGAGGACGAGTTCAACCGCCTCGTGGCGTGGTGCGGTGACCGGGGCTTCGATCTGTGTTTCATCGAGACCATGCCGATGGGCGACATCGGACACGGCCGGGTCGATCAATATGTCCCGGTGTCCACAGTGCGGGCGCGTCTGGGCGAGACCTGGACCCTGTCGGAGAGCGGTCATAATACCGGCGGCCCGGCGCGCTATGTCGACGTGGCCGAAACCGGGCAGCGCATCGGCTTCATCACGCCGATGACGCACAATTTCTGTGAAAGCTGCAACCGGGTCCGCCTGACCTGCACCGGCACGCTGTACATGTGCCTGGGGCAGGAGGACGCGGCCGACCTGCGGACACCCCTGAGGGCGTATCCAGACGACGACGGCCCGCTGCTGGCGGCCATCGACGCGGCCATCGCGCGCAAGCCCAAGGGCCACGACTTCATCATCGATCGCGAGAACCGGCCCGCCGTGGCGCGCCACATGAGCGTGACCGGCGGATAGGTGCAGACCGGCCGTTCGGGCGCGGATGGGTGTCATCCCCTCTGGACCGGACCCCCGCAAGGTTGGTATCACCGCTGTCGATACACGTCAGAAAAAGGGGCGCGCGCCGAGGATCGGATGCCGCGCCACGGGATTGTCGATCATCCGCCGGAGGGCCGTTTGGCGTGCCGGACCAGACCCGACGAAAATCGGCGGGTTTGGGCGCTGAATCGCTGGTATCCTGGCGTCCAACTCGCACTTTGGGCTTTCGGGCCCCGTTCGACACGACCGCGCCCAACCACGAGAGGAGAGGAATCCATGGCTCTGGTATCCCTGCGCCAAGTTCTCGATCACGCCGCCGAGCACAGCTACGGCGTTCCGGCGTTCAACGTCAACAACATGGAACAGGTGCTGTCGATCATGCACGCGGCCCAGAAGACCGACTCTCCGGTCATTCTGCAGGCCAGCCGCGGTGCGCGCGCCTACGCCGGCGACATCATGATCAAGCATATGATCCAGGCCGTCGCCGAGATGTTCCCGGATATCCCGGTCGTGATGCACCAGGACCACGGCAACTCCATGTCGACCTGCCTGTCGGCCATCGCCAACGGCTTCTCGTCGGTGATGATGGACGGCTCGCTGGAGGCGGACGCCAAGACCCCGGCCTCGTACGACTACAATTGCGACGTCACCGGCAAGGTGGCCGAGGCCGCCCATATGGTCGGCGTGTCCGTCGAGGGTGAGTTGGGCTGTCTGGGCTCGCTGGAAACCGGCAAGGGCGACAAGGAAGACGGTCACGGCTTCGAGGGCGAGCTGGATCACTCCATGCTCGTGACCGACCCGGACGAGGCTGCCGACTTCGTCAAGCGCACCAAGGTGGACGCGCTGGCGGTGGCGATCGGCACCAGCCACGGCGCCTATAAGTTCACGCGCGAGCCGACCGGCGACATCCTGGCCATGAACGTGATCAAGGCGATCAACAAGCGCCTGCCGGACACCCATCTGGTGATGCATGGCTCGTCGTCGGTGCCGCAGGACCTGCAGGACATCATCAACGCGCACGGCGGTGCGATGCCCCAGACCTACGGCGTGCCCGTGGCGGAGATCGTCGAGGGCATCAAGAATGGCGTGCGCAAGGTCAACATCGACACCGATTGCCGTATGGCGATCACCGGCGCCATCCGGAAGGTCTTCGCCGAGAAGAAGGAAGAGTTCGATCCGCGCAAGTACCTGAAGCCGTCCATGGAGGCGATGCAGAAGGTGTGCGAGGACCGCTACGAAGCTTTCGGCACCGCCGGTCAGGCGCACAAGATCAAGCCGATCCCGCTGGCCGACATGGCGAAGCGCTACGCCGACGGCACGCTGGACCCGAAGGTGAAGGCGTAATCCCAGGCGACCACGTGGCCGGTCTTCGGGCCGGTCGCGCCGACATCTGTGCATCGGGCGGGAGGAACACTCCCGCCCGTTTGTGTTTTGTGGTGGGACTCAGCCCGGCCAGCCGTCGTTGCCGTCGCGGTCGTAGTCCCGCTCGCGCTTGAACACGGCGTCGGCAAGCTGGTTCATCAGGGCCGCATAGCCGGAATCGGGCATCGCCGGGACCGGCCCGCCCCAACCTTCCGCCCAGGCCACCATCTCCGCGCCGTCGCACAGGGCCGCGCTGGCGTGCAGAGTGCCGCCTTTCACTGTCTCGGCGGTCACGGTGCCGGCGCACAGCTCCGGTCCCGGCACCACGCCACCCCCGCTGACGAATACGACCGTGCGATAGCCGGGGTGCTCCGGACCGTCCGTTTCCATGGTGGGAATGAACGTCAGGGACCGTCCGTTTACATTGCCGCTCATGCCCTGGGCGGTGGCGGCGGCCACGACGGCGTCCGGCGCGCCGGAGAACGGGTTGCCGATGACGTCCAGCGGCAGGCTCGACGTGATGACGTAGTTGAAGACGTCGTTCTGGCTGGAGACGTGGGACACGGTGCGTGGGCCGGCGCACGCGCTCAGGGTCAGGAGCGCGGCGGCGGCGACCGTCACGCCGATGGTTCGGGCGGGCCGATCCGGGCGCCCGGTGAGGAGGGGCAGGGCATCACGCATGACAGCGACCTTTCGCAAAGGGGGTGCCCAAGATGTGGGGCGCGCCCAGCCGCTCGTCCACTGCGGGGTCAGCCGGCCCTAATGCCCGCCTCCTCCGTCCCCTCCGCCCACGGGCTTGGATTGCAGGAGCACCAAGGGGGCAAAGACGATGAAGGCCATCGACAGCATGAAGAACACGTCGTTCCAGGCCATGACGTTGGCCTGTTGGGCCACCGTGCGTGTGGCCACGGCGTACGACGCCAGGTCAGGGTGGCCGATCTGCGGACCGAAGGTCTCCATGCGATCCTGAACACCCTGGAGGAAGGCCTGCGTTTCCGGCCGGCCGGCCGGCATGGACTCCGCGATACGCCAGTAGTGCAGATCGTAGCGGCTGTCCCATTGGGTGTTGATAAGCGACAGGCCCACCGCACCACCCATATTCCGGAACACGTTGAACAGGCCGCTGCCGATGCTGACAAGATGCTGGTCCATCGTGCCCAGGGCCGTGGCCGTGATCGGCACGATACACAGCATCAGGCCGACTCCGCGCACGATCTGCGGCGCCAGAAGCTGGTCAAACCCGACCTCGGCGGTCATATGTGCGTTCAGCCACAGGCCGGTGGCGACCAGCGCGAACCCGATCAGCAGCGGGCCGCGCGGGTCCAGGGTGTTCGAGACGCGCCCGGCAATGGGCGCGGTGCAGAACATGGCCGCGCCGGTCACGAACATCACGTGCCCGATCTGGAGCGAATTGTAGCCCCGGATCTGCGACAGCACCTGCGGCAGGATGAAGGTCTGGCCATACAGGCATATCCCGACGATGAAGACGAGAATGCAGCCGACGGCGAAATTGCGGTTGGCGAACACGCGGAAGTCGATCACCGGATGCTCGGCCACCATCTCCCGCCAGATCAGAAGCAGGCCCGAGACCGCCGAGACGATCGCGAAGATCAGGATGGTGCGGTTTTCGAACCAATCTTCGCGAGGCCCTTCGTCCAGCACGAACTCCAGTGAGCCGAGGAATCCCGCGACCAGGACGATTCCGATCAGGTCGATGTGGCGGAGAAGCCCCGGTTTGGCCCGGTCGATGTTCACCATCAGGGGAACGGCCACGGTGATGAACAGGCCGGGCAGCACGTTGGCCAGAAACAACCAGTGCCACGAGAAGTGTTCGGTGATCCAGCCGCCGATGGTGGGGCCGGTTGCGGGCGCCACGGTGGCGGTCAGTCCAAGAACGACGGTGCCGAGCATGCGCTTGTTCGGCGGTAGCAGCTTGTAGTTGGCCGCGAACACGGTCGGGATCATGGCGCCGCCGATGAAACCCTGGGCCGCCCGGAACACGATTAGCGAGTTGATGTCCCACGCGAAGGCGCAGGTGATGCTGGTCAGCGTGAACCCCGCCGCCGAGGCCGCGAACAGCCAACGCGACGACATGACCTGCGCCAGCCAGCCGGACAGCGGGATCATAACCACCTCGGCCACCAGATAGGCGGTCTGGACCCAGGTGACTTCGTCGACCGACGCGGAGACGCCCGCCTGAATTTCGGGCAGGGAACTGGCGACGATCTGGATGTCCAGGATCGCCATGAACATGCCCAACACCATGATGAAAAAACCGACGATCCCGCCGCGCGGCTGGAAGCCGTCTGGTGGCCCCTGCGACGGGTCGGATCCGGCGGCGGGGGCGTCCGTCATTCCTGTTGGCCCTTGGTGTCGATCGAGACGATGGCCGAGGTTCCGGGCTTCAGCCGGTCAACCTCCGGCTGATCGGGGGCGAAACGGATTTTGACCGGCACGCGCTGCACGATCTTGGTGAAGTTGCCGGTGGCGTTCTGCGGCGGCAGGATGGCGAACTCCTGGCCGGCGGCCGGCGCGAGGCTTTCGATCGTGGCGTGCAATGCGGTCCCGCTCAGCATGTCGATCTCGATATCGGCGTCCATGCCCGGCTTGAAATACTCGAGCTGCGTTTCCTTGAAGTTGGCGACGACGTAGGGATCGTCGGGCACGACGCTGATGGCCTGCACGCCGGGGCGGACGTACTCGCCAGCCTCGATCTGCCGGTTTCCGATGGTGCCGGCGGCGGGGCTCAGGACGGTCGTGCGGTTCAGGTTGATCTCCGCCGTGCGCAGTTGTGCGGCGGCGCGCTGTCGCTCGCTGACCAGGCGGGTGCGCTGGGCATCGATCACGTCCAGTTGCTGGCGGGCGCGGGCAAGGGTTGCCTCGCGGCTGGTGACGGCCGACTCGGCGTTGACCAGCGCTTCGCGCGAGCGCTGGGCGGCCCGGACCGTGCCGGAGCCTTTGCGCGCCAATTCGCTGTCGCGGTCGTACTCCTGCCGCGCGAAGTCGAGCGAGGCCTTGGCGGCGGCCACATCGGCTTCGGCGACGGCGATGGTGCGCTCTTGCAAGGTGCGCTGCTCGGCGTTCTCGGCCAGCGAGGCGTCCGCGCTCGCCACGGCGGCCTGGGCTGCGTCACGGGAGGCCTCGTAGTCCGAGGCGTCGATGGTGAACAGCAGGTCGCCGGCCGCCACGGTCTGATGGTCCTCAACCGCAACGCGGGTGACCTCGCCGGCCACCAGCGGCGAGACCGCCACGATATCGGCCTGAATGTAGGCGTCTTCGGTGGTCTCGATGAACCGGAAGACGGTCCACCACTGCCATCCCAGCCAGAGCGCGCCGATCAGCAGGCCAACGCCCACCACGCTCAGCACGATCTTGCGGGGCGAGGGGCCGCGGCGGTCGCCGGTGTTTTGGGGCGTGTTCGTGGGCGCCGTCCCATCCTGGGGCGGTGCCTGTTCTGAGTCGTGTGTGCTCATGCGCTACCTTTGAACTAAACTGAACCGTTTAGTTTGATCCTGATGTTGGGGGTGGTAAGGTGCCCTGTCAAGACAGCAGAGGTCATGGCGGTATGAGAACCCGAAGCGAGATCGGCCGGCGCAAGGCGGACCAGGTGATGGCGGCCGCGCGGTCCCTGTTCCTGGAACGCGGCTTCAGCGGAACGTCCGTGGAAGACATCGCCACCCGTGCGCGGGTGTCAAAGCCAACGGTCTACAGCCATTTCTGCGATAAACGCGGGCTGTTCATCGCGTTCATACAGGCCGAGGTGGAGGCGGTCGCCGGCTCCATGTTGGATTTCGAGGATCGGCTGGACGGTGTGCGCGCCGACCTGGAGCGGTTTGGTCGCGCCTATCTGGACATCGTTCTGAAGCCCAGCGCGCAGGCGCTGTTTCGGCTCGTTCTGACGGAGTCGGCGGCGTTTCCCGAAATCGGAGCCGCGTTCTATAAGACCACCATCGGTCGGATGGAGCAGCGCCTGTCCGGGCGGCTTGCCGACTGGGTCGCGCTGGGCGCGCTGGACATCGACGACCTGACCCTGGCGAGCCATCGCTTCCTGGAGCTGTGTCGCGCGGACCTGCACTACAAGGCCCTGATGGGGGTGTGTCGCGACATTCCCGATGCGGAGCGGACGGTGCATATCCGGAACGCCGTGGATGCGTTTCGGCGAATTTATCAGAATGGAGTAGAGTCCGAAGCGCACACGCCAGGATAATCGGACGAGCCGTCCGCTGCCGACCCTTGTTAAAGCGAAAGGCCGAATGCTTTAATAAGCCTCGGCCTTGTTAAAGGATGCTTTCATAAGGAGGGCCCGTGGATCGGACCGCGCGGTTGGGTCGCTATGAGGTGACGGCGGTGGGCGAGACGGTGCGGGCCTTCATTCCTCCGCCGTTGCCCCCGGTTCCCCCCGTGGATATGACGCCGCTTACGTCGCCTCTGGAACAGGCCGCCCAGGCATTGGGGCGGCTCGATGGTGTGGCATCGGTTCTCCCCGACACCCCGCTGTTCCTCTATATGTACGTGCGTAAGGAAGCCCGGCACGGCGGCTTATGTGCCGCCCCCACCGCACCACGTGACCGATCTTATGGGAGATTTGGAAACGTTCCTGCATGCGGACACGCCCGGCATGGCAACCCTGGTCAAAGCCGGTCTGGCGCATGTGCAGTTCGAAACCATCCACCCGTTTCTGGATGGCAACGGCCGCCTCGGGCGGCTCCTCATCACCTTGTTCCTATGCGAACGCGGTCTGCTTCGCGCGCCTCTGCTCTACCTCAGCCTGTATCTGAAGACGCACCGTCGCCAGTACTACGACCTCCTGCAAGGTGTGCGGGACGAGGGGGACTGGGAAAGCTGGCTCGCGTTCTTTTTGGAGGGCGTCGAACGCACGGCTGAGCAGGCCAGTGGCACCGCCCGAACGATCTTACGCCTGTTCGAGGCCGATGCCGCTCGGCTTACGGATCTGGGCCGTGGCGCCAACGCGCCGATCCGCGTTCACCGCCTGCTTCAGTCGAAGCCGCTGATCCGAATCCCCGAGGCTTCGGACCGCCTGACCCTGTCACAGCCGACCGTCGGGAAGGCGCTGGATACGCTTGGCGCTCTTGGCATCGTCGAAGAGGTATCCGGCCGCAAGCGCGGCCGGGTGTACGTCTACCGGCGGTATCTGGATATCCTCAACGAGGGGACGGAACCCCTTCCGCGCTGATCCTCAGCCCGTCCGTTCGAACATCGCGATCTTCAGATCGGCGATGGCCTTGCCTGGGTTGAGGCCCTTCGGGCAGGTGGTGGTGCAGTTCATGATGGTGTGGCAGCGGTACATGCGGAACGGATCGTCCAGCATGTCCAGACGCTCCTCGGTCGCCTCGTCGCGGCTGTCGAACACCCAGCGCGCCGCCTGGAGCAGGATCGCCGGGCCGAGATAGCGGTCGGCGTTCCACCAGTAGCTCGGGCAGGAGGTCGAGCAGCAGAAGCACAGGACGCACTCCCACAGGCCGTCCAGCTTCTCGCGTTCTTCCGGGCTTTGCAGGCGCTCGCCGCTGGTGGGCGTGGGGGTGTCGGTCTTCATCCACGGCTCGATCATCTCGTACTGCGCGTAGATGTGTGTCAGGTCCGGCACCAGATCCTTGACCACGGCCATGTGCGGCAGGGGGTAGATCTCAACGTCGCCCTTCACCTCCTCGATCGGCTTCAGGCAGGCGAGGGTGTTGTCGGTGTCGATGTTCATCGCGCACGACCCGCAAATGCCCTCGCGGCAGGACCGGCGGAAGGTCAGCGTCGGGTCGATCTCGTTCTTGATCTTGATGAGCGCGTCCAGGACCATCGGCCCGCAGTCATCCAGGTCGATGTGGAAGGTATCCAGGGTCGGGTTTCCACCCGTGTCCGGATCATACCGGTAGATCCGGAACGTCTTGACGTTCTTGGCGCCGGCCGGAGCCGGCCAGGTCTTGCCGGGCTTGACCCGGGACTTGGGAGGAAGCGAGAACTCCACCATGACGTCGATCCTTGATTAGGCGGCGGTCAATCTTGTGTGCGGGCTTGAATGCGGCGAATGGTCGCGCCCGAGGACGGCGCCATCCCCCCCTAGAGCCCCGACCGAGGATGGGCGACCTCGCGAGGCCGGACCCATCCTTCGGCCGTGCCGATCGGGACGGTTAGTACACGCGCTTCTGCGGCGCGATGTACTCGATATCCTTGGTCAGCGTGTAGGTGTGCACCGGCCGGTAGTCCAGGGTCACCGCGCCGGTTTCGGGCTCCACCCAGGCCAGCGAGTGCTTCATCCAGGTCTGGTCGTCGCGGTCCGGATAATCCTCGCGGGCATGCGCGCCCCGGCTTTCCGTGCGGGCCTCGGCGCTGTGCACGGTGGCCTTGGCGCAGGCGAGCAGGTTCTGCAGCTCCAGCGCCTCGACCAGATCGGTGTTGAACACCAGGGAGCGGTCGGCCAGCTTGATGTCCGCCACCGTCTCGGCGATGGCATCGACGCGCTTGACGCCCTCGGACAGGCTTTCGGCGGTCCGGAACACGGCGGCCTCGGTCTGCATCGCCTTCTGGAGGTCGAGACGGATCTCGGAGGTCGCGCGCGGCCCCTTGGCGTTGCGCAGCCACTCCAGGTTGGCGACGGCCGCCTCGCCGGCACCGGCCGGCAAGGGCGCATGCGTGGTGTCCGGTGTGATGGTCTGGGCGCAGCGCTTGGCCGCGGCCCGGCCGAACACGACCAGATCGAGCAAGGAGTTGGTGCCCAGCCGGTTGGCGCCGTGCACGGACACGCTGGCGCATTCCCCCACCGCCATCAGGCCCGGCACGATGCGGTCCGGGTCGTCGGCGGTCGGGTTGATGACCTCGCCCATGTAGTTGGTCGGAATGCCGCCCATGTTGTAGTGCACGGTCGGCAGCACCGGGATCGGGTCCTTGGTGGCATCGACGCCGGAGAACACGCGCGCGGTTTCCGTGATGCCCGGCAGGCGCTTGTGCAGCACGTCGCCGCCCAGGTGCTCCAGGTGCAGGTAGATGTGGTCGTTGTCCTTGCCCACACCCCGACCCTCGCGGATTTCCATGGTCATGGCGCGGCTGACGACGTCGCGGCTGGCCAGATCCTTGGCGTTCGGCGCGTAGCGCTCCATGAAGCGCTCGCCCTCGGAGTTGGTCAGGTAGCCCCCCTCGCCGCGCGCGCCCTCGGTGATGAGGCAGCCGGCGCCGTAAATGCCGGTCGGGTGGAACTGCACGAACTCCATGTCCTGCAAGGGCAGGCCGGCGCGCGCCACCATGGCGTTGCCGTCGCCGGTGCAGGTGTGCGCCGAGGTGCAGGAGAAGTAGGCGCGGCCGTAGCCCCCGGTCGCCATGATGGTCTGGTGTGCGCGGAAGCGATGCAGCGTGCCGTCATCCAGGTTCCAGGCCACCACGCCCCGGCAGGCCCCGTCCTCCATGATGAGGTCGAGGGTGAAGAACTCGATGAAGAACTTCGCCTTGTACTTCAGCGACTGCTGATAAAGCGTGTGCAGGATGGCGTGGCCGGTGCGGTCGGCGGCGGCGCAGGCGCGCTGCACCGGGGCTTCGCCGAAGTTCCGCATGTGGCCGCCGAATGGGCGCTGGTAGATCTTGCCGTCGTCGGTGCGCGAGAAGGGCACGCCGAAGTGCTCCAGCTCCTGCACGGCCGGAATGGCCTCGCGGCACATGTATTCGATGGCGTCCTGGTCACCCAGCCAGTCCGAGCCCTTCACGGTGTCGTACATGTGCCATTCCCACTTGTCCTCGGCCATGTTGCCGAGCGCGGCGCCGACGCCACCCTGGGCGGCGACGGTGTGGGAGCGGGTGGGGAAGACCTTGGTCAGGCAGGCGGTCTTGAGGCCCTCGGCCACGGCGCCGAACGTGGCGCGAAGACCGGCGCCGCCGGCGCCGACGACAACAACGTCGTAATCGTGGTCGATGAACACGGGGGATGCCATGGACCCGTTACCCTCCGAAGGCCAAGGTGAGCACGCAAACGGTGCCGAAGAGCGCGCCGGCGATGGCGAACAGCTTGGTGAGCAACACGGTCACGTGCTTCACCGCCGGGGCGTGGATGTAGTCTTCCTGCACGACGATCGCGCCGAGCGCGCCGTGATGGAACGCGGCGAGGATGAACAGGATCATCAGGGTGGCGTTGAGCGGCTGGCCCATCCAGGCCTGGAACGTGGCGTGGTCGACCCCTTGGTTGCCGATGACGGCCCCGAAGATGAACCACAGCGCCAGCGGAACCAGCGCGATGCCGCCGATGCGCTCGGCGAACCAGTGATCGGCGGCGCCGGTCTTGGCGGAGCCGCGTCCGCGCGCCACGCCCAGGGCGGAGCGCATGGTGTTGCCTTTCGCGGAACTCATGGTCCCCATCTCCCTTACAGCGCGACCGCGAGGCCGACGATCCACACCAGCGCCGTCAGCGCGACGACGGCCGCCAGCATCGTGAGCCCGGTGCGGCGCACCCCGGCGATGGAGACCTGGCAGCCGGTGTCCCAGACCAGATGCCGGATGCCGTTGGTCATGTGGTAGAACAGGACCACCGTCCAGCCGAACAGGACCAGATACCCAAGCGGGGAGGCAAACAGCGCCTGCGCGGTGGCGAAGCTCTCCGGCCCATAGGCGGCCGCGCCCAGCCAGAGGATCACGAACAGAGTGCCGAGGCAGAACATCAGCATCCCGGTGATCCGGTGAGAGATGGAGAGCGCCGGGGCGATCTTGCGATGCAGCTTGTAGACCTGGAGGTGGGGAGACAGCGGCCGCTCATGGGTCGGCATGGCAGGGGCCTCTCGCGTTGCTGGCGCCGAACGCGGCGCGGGTAAGGACGACGAAAACCATCGGCTACTGTGGAGCGTCTCCACGCTCCAACCGGCCCCTGTCGCGCGCCAACGGCACACGCCACGCACCGCTCGACCCGGCCCGGCTGTCCCGGGCGGCCCGCGTCGGTCTGGCGCTGGTCGTCACGTGAAAGGGCTCGGGCGGCCGTCGCAGGAAACCCGAGAACCGCTGTCATGCACTACGGCAGAAACGGCGGAACGGCATCCCCGCGGCGCCGCGGGCGGTCACCGGAACGCGTTCGTGTTTAACGACCGTAAATGCCCGAGTCAAGTTGCGGCGCACAATGTACGCATTGGCAACGGCGCGGCTTCATCTAGGGCGAGAAAAGCCCCATGGAAACAAGGGCACGCACTACGTCTCCGGTATCCATGTCGGCTCTGGCCAATCGGTCCCGGGCGTTGAATAATCTCAAACAATATGGCGGTTGCTGCGGCCACCGCCTGTCTCATCCACGCCGGTCCGGCGCCTGTTCCGTGGTCGCGGTGCGCACCGGATCCGATCCCTTGCACCAGGAGGTGAAACCATGCGCAGCCCGCGCTCCCGTTCCGTGTTCCTCGCGGTCGGTGTCACGGTCGCCAGCCTTGCCGGCACGGCCCAGGCGGAGACGTTTCGTTGGGCGTTTCAAGGCGATTTCCAGGCCCTTGAGCCCTACGTTCTGAACGAGACCCACACGCTCGGCACCCTGTCCAATGTGTACGAGGGTTTGGTGCGCCGCGACCGCGACCTGGGCATCGAGCCCGCGCTGGCGGAGTCCTGGGATGTGGTGAATCCCACCACGTGGCGGTTCCACCTGCGGGAGGGCGTGACGTTCCACAATGGCAATCCGTTCACGGCGGACGACGTGCTGTTCTCGCTGGCGCGCGCCGCCAAGGACGGCTCCGACATGTCGTCGCGCGTGGCGGCGATCGCCGAGGTGCGCAAGGTCGATGACCTGACCGTCGACATCATCACCACAGCGCCCTATCCCATCCTGACGTCGGACATGACCGACCTCTACATCATGGACAAGGAGTGGGCCGAGGAGCACGACGCCGTCGAGCCCGCCAACATCAAGGCGGGCGAGGAAAACTATGCCACCCGTCACGAGAACGGCACCGGGCCGTTCATGGTGACCGAGCGTCAGCCCGACGTGCGCACGGTGTTCGTGCCGTTCCCCGACTGGTGGGACGAGCCGGAGCACAACATCACGGAAGCGATCTTCACCCCGATCACCAGCGACGCGACGCGGGTGGCCGCGCTGCTGTCGGGCGAGATGGATCTGGTCTATCCGGTGCCGCTCCAGGACGCGCCGCGGGTCGAGGCCGCGCCCGGCGTGGAGATGCTGGACGGGGCCGAGGTGCGGACCGTGTTCCTGGGCATGGACCAGTATCGCGATACCCTGTTCGAGGGCAGCGTGACCGACGCCAATCCGCTCCAGGACGTGCGGGTGCGCGAGGCGTTCTACCGCGCCATCGATATCGAGGCGATCCGGAAGAAGATCATGCGTGGCAAGGGCACGCCCACGGCGTTGCTGATCGGGCCGCAGGTTAACGGCTTCGACCCGGCGCTGAACGAACGCCCGGCGGTCGATCTGGACCGGGCGAAGGCGCTGCTGGCCGAGGCCGGCTACCCCGACGGGTTCGAGATCGGGATGGACTGCCCCAACAACCGCTACGTCAACGACGAGGCGATCTGTCAGGCGGTCGCCGGTATGCTGGCCAAGATCGGCGTCAAGGTGAACCTGCTGGCGCAGCCGAAGAGCAAGTACTTCGCCAAGATCCTGGCCCATGACACCAGCTTCTACATGCTGGGCTGGACGCCCTCGACGCTGGACGCCCACAACGCCATGCGTGACCTGCTGATGTGCACCAAGGACGACTTCGGCAAGTTCAACCTGGGCCGCTACTGCAACCCGGAGATCGATGAACTGGCCAAGGCGGTGCAAAGCGAGATCGACCCGAACAAGCGTCAGGTCATGATTTCCGAGGCGTTCCAGATCATGCAGAACGACTGGGGTTATATCCCGTTGCACCAGCAGCCGCTGTCTTGGGGCAAGAAGGAGTCGGTCGATCTGTTTCAGCGCGCGGACAACATCTTTGAACTGCGCTTCGTCACCGTGCAGTAACCGGGGGCAACGGCCGGGGGCGGGCAGGGATTACCGCTCGTCCCCGCCTCGGTCATCCCTTCCCACGCCGTGGGCGCGCGGATGGGCGGCGTCGTGCAGCCGCTTCAGGCGGGCCACGTCCACGGCGGTGTAGCGCTGGGTGGTGGACAGAGACGCATGCCCCAGCAGTTCCTGGATGGTGCGCAGATCGCCCCCGCGCCCCAGCAGATGCGTGGCGAAGCTGTGCCGCAGGGCGTGCGGCGTTGCGCTCTCCGGTAGACCCAGGCGGTCGCGCAAGGTCCGCACCTGCCGCTGAACGACCCCGGGGTTGAGGCGCCCGCCCCGCGCGCCCACGAACAGCGGAGCGTCCGGCCCCAACGTCATCGGGCAGGCGGCGCGGTAGGCATCCACCGCCTCGATCACCACCGGCAGGACCGGAACCATGCGCTGTTTGCGGCCTTTGCCGGTCACGACCATGGTCGGGCCGTTCGGCGCGTCCCGTTGGTTCAGGGCCAAAGCCTCGCCCAAACGCAGGCCGGCGCCGTACAGCAGCGTCAGAAGGGCCACGTCCCGCTTTGCCAGCCAGGGTTCCTCCTGAAGGTCGGCGATGGTGTCGAGTGCCTCGCGCGCTTCCTCTTCGTCCAGGGCCTTGGGTACGGCCTTTGTGCCACGCGGCCCGCGCACCAGCCCGATGGCGGGGTTGTGGGCGATGCCCTCGCGGTCGAGCCAGCGGAAGAAGCCGCGTAGGGTGGACAGGCCGCGCGACTGGGAGGTGCGGCCGACTCCGGCGGCGCCCCGCCAGGCGAGCCACGCCCGGATGTCGGCGGTCTGGAGCGTGGCCAGATCGGTCAGGGTCGGCGGGCCGCCCAGATGCTCGGCGAGAAAGCCGAGAAAGCCCGCAAGATCCCTCACATAGGCGTCGAGCGTGTGCCGGCTGACCCGCCGCTCGCCCCAGATCCAGGCCCGCCAGCGATCGACCGCGGCGCATAGCCCCTCGTCTCCGGCGAGCGCGACGGCGGGGCCCGGCGCGGGATCGTGGGGCGGCGGTGTCCGGTCCGGCGTTGCGCCCATCAGGCGTGTCCGCCCTCGCTCGACAACAGCGAGGGATCGACGCCGAGGCTGCGCAGCGCGAGGTCGTATTTGGAGTCCAGGTCGCCGGCGAACACGACGTTGGGGTCCGCGTCCACGGTCAGCCAGACGTTCCGGCGCAGTTCGTCGTCGAGCTGCCCGGCGCTCCATCCGGCATAGCCCAGCGCCATCAGGGTGCGGGTCGGGCCGGTGCCGACGGCCATGTCGCGCAGCACCTCCAGCGTGGCGGTCAGCGCGACCGTGTCGTCGACGACCAGCGTGCCCTCGTGGATGTAGTCGGCCGAATGCAGCACGAAGCCGCGCTGGCTTTCCACCGGGCCACCGAACTGCACTTGGATCTGCTCACAGCGGGGCGTGGCCGAAATGCTGAGTTGTTCCAGCAGGTCGGTGAAGCTGAAATCCGGGATGGCGCGGTTGACCACCAGACCCATCGCGCCCTCGGAGGTATGCGCGCACAGATAAATGACGGCCCGGACGAAGCGCGGATCGCTCATGCCCGGCATAGCCACCAGACACTTGCCGGTCAGAAAGCCCTCCGCGGCGCCGACGCTTGCGAATGCGTCCACCATGATCCTCGTGCCTCCCTTACCGCCCGGGAAAGAGGAGCGATTCGACCACGTCCGGGCTGGAATTCCAAGACAAACCATACGCGGTGGCACTCTTGCGCTCCGGCGCGCTTTCGCCGATATGGGAAGAGCCGCAACCCGTGTAGGCGGCGTGGCGCGTCCCGGATGACCGCGCCCGGCGCGAGGATCCCCACCCATGAGTCACTCTGACCCTGATCGGCCCGACCGATCCGCTCCGGCCCGGCATGCATGTGTGCCCGGATCGTGGACGGCGGTTGTCGGCCTGTTTTTTCTGTCTATGGCCATGGGGTTGGTCGCCCCGTCCGGCGCGGCCCGTGCGGACCTTGGGGCGTGGGCGCCGCCGGGCACGAGCGCCTGGGCCGAAACGCCGGAAGGCCGCGTGCGCCTGATTGCCGCGCGTGGGGCGCTGAACGATGCCGAGACCGCGCGGCTCGGCCTTCAGTTCGAGATGAAGGACGACTGGAAGGTCTACTGGCGCTCGCCAGGGGACGCCGGCTATCCGCCGACCATCGACTGGACCGGCAGCGCGAACCTGGCCGGGACGGAGATGCTCTGGCCGGCGCCGGAGCGCTTTTCTGTCCTGGGCATCCAGACGCTGGGCTACAAGCACGGCGTGGTCTACCCGATCCATGCGACGGTCGCGGACCCGTCCCGGGGCCTGCGGCTTGCGGCGTCGGTGGACTATCTGACCTGCGCCGAGGTGTGCATTCCCCGCACCGTCAATCTCACCATGGATCTGCCGGCCGGGCCGGGCGCGCCGACCGCGCACGCGCACACCATCAACCGCGCCGAATCCGCCGTGCCCGGGGATGGGGCGGCCCACGGCCTGACCCTGACGGAGGCGGTGACGGAGACCGGGCCAGATGGCCCGGTACTGCGGGTGACCGTGCGTGGCGAGCCACCGCTGACCCACCCGGATCTGTTCATCGAGGGGCCGGAGGGAAGCTGGTTCGATCCGCCCACCGTGGCATCGGGCGACGACGGCACCACGGTTCTGTGGGCGAAGGCCGGCGGCCTTGAGAGCCTGGCCGGCGTGCCCCTGACCATCACCGTGGCGGACGGCGTGCGCGGTCTGGAGGCCGCGGTGGCGCCCGATCCGGTGGCGGGACCGCACCCCCTGGCCGCCCAAGCCGAACCGGTCGCCGCCGGGGCCGCGATTCCGGACCCGGTCAGGGGCGCCGAACCCGCCGCGCCGGTGGCCGCCGGAACGCTGCTGGGCATGGTCGGCTTCGCGCTGCTGGGGGGCCTGATCCTCAATCTGATGCCCTGCGTGTTGCCCGTGCTGTCGCTGAAGGTGCTGGGCCTCGTCGGGCACGGTGGCGGAGCACCCGCCCGCGCCCGCGCCAGTTTCCTGATGAGTGCGGCCGGCATCGTGGCGTCCTTCGCGGTGCTCGGCGCGGTGGCGATCGGGGTGAAGGCGGCGGGCATCGCCGTCGGCTGGGGCATCCAGTTTCAGCAGCCGGTGTTCCTGGTGGCGATGATCGTCCTGTTGTCGCTGTTCGCGGCCAACCTGTGGGGCCTGTTCGAGCTGTCCCTGCCGAGTTGGCTCACTGGAGCGGCCCATGCGGGCGCGGTGCGCGCGGGCGGCGACGATCCGCACTCCCTGTGGGGGGCGTTCGGCACCGGCGCGCTGGCGACCCTACTGGCCACGCCCTGTTCCGCCCCGTTCCTTGGTACGGCGGTCGGCTTCGCCCTGTCGCGGGGCTGGATGGAGATCGCGCTGATCTTCCTGGCGCTGGGGATCGGCATGGCGCTGCCCTATCTGCTGGTCGCCGCGCGGCCCGGACTGGCGACGCGGTTGCCCCGGCCCGGCCGCTGGATGGTGTGGCTGAAGGCCGTGCTCGGCGTCGCCCTGGCCGGAACCGCCGTGTGGCTGCTGACGGTCCTGGCGGCGCAGGTGCCGCCCCTGGCCGCCGCCGTGGTGGCCGGCTTGATGGCGCTGATGGTGCTGGCGTTCGTCCTGCCGCGGGAGCGGCTTCCGGGCCGGGCCGTGTTGGCGGGGCTGGCGGCTGTGGCGGCGCTCGCGGTGCCGGCGTGGGCCGGCTTCCTGCCCGGCGCGGAGACGGTCGGCGGGGAGGCCGTTCGGAACGGCGGCCTGGGACCGGCCGAGTCCGGGGACTGGCAAGCGCTCGACGTTGCGGCCATTCCCGATTTCGTCGCCGAGGGCCGGGTCGTGTTCGTCGACGTCACGGCCGATTGGTGCGTCACCTGTCTGGTCAACAAGCGCGTGGTGCTGGACCGGGATCCCGTGGCGACGCGGCTTGCGGCCGACGGCCTTGTCCGCATGCGCGGCGACTGGACCCGTCCCGACAGCGGGATCGCGGCCTATCTCGCCCGTCACGGGCGCTATGGCATTCCGTTCAACGCGGTGTATGGCCCGGGGGCGCCCGACGGCCTGATTCTACCCGAACTGCTGACCGAGGGCGTCGTTCTCGACGCCCTCGACCGGGCCGGCGCGCGGACCACCGCGGCCGGCTCCTGAGCGGACCGACACCATCACGAAAACAAGGGAGGCTTCATGTCCATGATCCAGGCGGGCGACCGCATGCCGAGAGTGACGTTGCACATGCTGACCGACGACGGCATCAAGCCCGTACCCACCGACGAGCTGTTCGCCGGCAAAACCGTGGTGCTGTTCGCGGTGCCGGGCGCCTTCACGCCGACCTGTTCGGCGCGCCACCTGCCGGGTTTCGTCGAGCACATCGACGCCTTCGCGGCCAAGGGTGTGGACGCGGTCGCCTGCGTCGCGGTCAACGATCCGTTCGTGATGGCCGCCTGGGGCGCCAGCGCCGGCGCCGACGGCAAGGTGCTGATGATCTCCGACGGCAACGGCGCCTTGGCCGAGGCCACCGGCACCCAGATGGACGCCAGCAAGGCGGCCATGGCCACCCGATCCCAGCGGTACGCCATGATCGTGCGGGACGGCACGGTGGAGCAGTTCTTCCTGGACCCCGCCGGCCAGTTCGAAGCCTCCAGCGCCGAGAATGTACTGGCGCATCTTTGATCCGGCTCGGTCCTGAAACGGACGGATCCGTTTCAGGGCCTCCGCCGCGTTGCGTCGCCGGATCAATCGGCGTCGTAGGTTCCGGATTTCCCCCCGGACTTGTGGACCAGCCGGACGTCGGTGATCCGCATGCTCCGGTCGACGGCCTTGCACATGTCATAGACCGTCAGTGCCGCCACGGAGACGGCGGTCAGCGCCTCCATCTCCACGCCCGTCCGCCCGGTCAGGGCGCAGGTGGCCGTGATCTCCACCGCGTGGTCCGCCTCGTCCAGCCGCAGGTCGACCGTGACCTTGGTCAGGGGCAGCGGGTGGCACAGCGGGATCAGGTCGGGCGTGCGCTTGGCGCCCATGATCCCGGCGAGTTGCGCGACGGACAGCACGTCGCCCTTCGATAGGCCGTGATCGCGAATGCGGCGGAGGGTCTCGGGCGCGGCGAGAACGCGGCCCTTGGCGACGGCGGTGCGCGTCGTTTCGGGCTTGGCGGACACGTCCACCATGACGGCGTTGCCATGTTCGTCGAAGTGCGTGAGGGGCATGCGCGTCGGCCTTTCATAATCACAGAACAGCCTATCAGTACGGCGTATTGGGGCGGTGCCAGCGAAAAAAAAAGACCCCGCCGAGGTCGCTCGGCGGGGTCAATCCCAGCATGAGGAAATGTCTCTTCGACACGGTCGGAGGACCTGATCTCTCATGGCGCAGTGATCGCGCGATTGGCATGGTGACGCAAGCTGGCCAAAGGTTAGAGGGGCGGTGCGTCGCGCCGGATCGATGCGCAACCGAATAAACCGGGCGCGAGTCCAAGGCGTTGGCGCGCACGCCGGTGGGAGTCCCGGCCGGGCGTCGGGGGTGTCGGGGTGTCGTGACGGCTCGCGCACGACGCCCTCAGGCGGTCGTTTCGGGGGCCGACTCCACCCCTTCCGCACACCCCGGTTACGGTCCCTGTTGCCGTTCGGCGCCGAACCGGTATAGTCCCGCTCATGCGAATCCTGGTTGTCGAAGACGATGCCGAGGCGGCGGCTTATCTGGCCAAAGGCCTGCGCGAAAGCGGCTATGTGGTGGACCATGCCGACAACGGCATGGACGGCCTCTACATGGCCACGAACGAACCCTATGACGCCATCGTGCTCGACCGCATGCTGCCCCGGCTGGACGGGCTGGCGGTGGTGGAGACCCTGCGCAAGGCGGGCAAGCAGACCCCGGTGCTGATCCTGTCGGCGTTGGGCGAGGTCGATGCGCGCGTGCAGGGCCTTCGGGCCGGTGGCGACGACTACCTCGCCAAGCCCTACGCCTTCTCCGAACTGCTGGCCCGCTTGGAGGCGCTGCTGCGCCGGGGCGAGGGGCCGACGCAGCAGACCCGCCTGACGGTGGGCGACCTGGAGATGGACCTGCTGGCGCGGCAGGTGACCCGGTCGGGCAAGCCGATCGCCCTGCAACCGCGCGAATTCCGGCTGCTGGAATACCTCATGCGCCACGCCGGGCAGGTCGTGACCCGGACCATGTTGCTGGAAAACGTCTGGGACTACCATTTCGACCCGCAGACCAACGTGATCGACGTGCACGTCAGCCGGTTGCGCCAGAAGGTGGATAAGGACTTCGAAAAGGCACTGATCCACACCGTCAGGGGCGCGGGCTACTGCTTGCGGGAAGCCGATTAAGCCGGCGATCGCCACTGGGCGCCTGTTTCGCACGACGGTTTTCCGACTGGCGCTGATCTCCGCCATCGTGTTCGCGCTGCTGTCGAGCTTCGTGCTCGGGCTGGTGTACTGGACCACGGCCGCCCTGATCGACCGCCAGACCGTCACCGCCATCAACACGGAAATGGCGGGCCTTCAGGACATCTACGAGCGGGGCGGGACGGCCTCGCTGGTGGCCGCGATCGAGAATCGCGTGACCGGGTATCAGGGCTATCACCACATCTACATCCTGGCGCCGCGCGAGGGGCCGTCGGTGGTGGGCAACCTGCGGGAATGGCCGACCGTGCCGCCGGACCGGAACGGCTGGCTGCACTTCTCGGTCGAGGCGGAGTCCGAGGGCCGGCGGCAGGTCTGGCCGGCACAGGCGCGCATCGTCCACCTGTCCAGCGGCCTGTGGCTGATGGTCGGTCGCGACATGACGGAGCGCACCGGCTTCGCCCGCATCATGGAGCAGTCGCTGGCGTTTGCGCTCGGCGCCGCCCTGATCCTGGGCGTGATTGGCGGCATCGTGATGAGCCGCAACCTGCTCAGCCGCATCGATCAGGTCAACCGGACCGCCCGGACTATCTTGGAGGGCGACCTGTCGGGCCGCGTGCCGGTGTCGGGCAGCGGCGACGAGTTCGATCGGCTGGCGCTCAACCTCAACAGCATGCTCGACCGGATCCAAAAGCTGGTCTCGGCCATGCGCGAGGTGACGGACAACATCGCCCACGATCTGCGCAGCCCGCTGAACCGCATGCGCTCCCGGCTGGAGATCACCCTGGTCGGCACGCCCGATCCCGACGAATACCGCAAGTCCCTGGAAGGCGCGCTGGAGGATACGGACGCCATCCTGCACACCTTCAACGCGCTGCTGTCCATCGCGCGGATCGAGGGCCGCAACGCGACCGAAACCTTCGAGCCGGTCGATCTGACCGATCTGGCCGCCGGGACGGTGGAACTGTACGAGCCGGTGGCGGAGGAACGCGGGCAGACCCTGACCTTCACGCCGCCCGACTTTGGTAAGGCGGCCGTGGTGAACGGGGACCGGCATCTGCTGACCCAGACCGCCGCCAATCTGGTGGACAACGCCATCAAGTACACGCCGGAGGGCGGGCGCATCCGGGTCTGGGTGGACCCCGCGCGCGATTCGGTGCGGCTTGTGGTTGCGGACAGTGGTCCTGGCATACCGGAGGAGTTCCGGGGCGCGGTGCTGAACCGCTTCGTTCGTCTGGAACAGAGTCGCCACACCGCGGGCACCGGTCTGGGGCTGAGTCTGGTGGCAGCGGTCGCGGATCTGCACGGGGCACGGCTGGATCTGCTCGACAACGCGCCGGGCCTGCGGGTCGACCTGGTGTTCCCGGAAAAGGCGGTGAGGGCCGCGACCGAGGCCGAGGACGGCGCGTCCTGACGCGCGCTCTTGCTCCCGGCCGTGGCGCGGCCTATAACCCCGCCATGCAGGGTCCCGGTGTTCCGTTCCGAAAGATGCATGGTCTGGGCAATGACTTCGTGGTCATTGATACCCGGGCGCGTCCGCTTGCCTTGACGACCGCTCTGGCGCTCCGCATCGCGGACCGCCGCGAGGGCGTGGGCTGCGACCAGCTTGTCACCATCGAACCGCCGCGTCCGGAGGATCCGGGTAGCGTTGCCTTCATGGGCATCCGCAACGCGGATGGGTGCGTGGTGGAGGCCTGCGGCAATGCGACTCGCTGCGTCGCCCATCTTCTGATGGAAGAGGCGGGGACAGACACGGTGACGATCGGAACCCTCGCCGGGGTGGTGGTCGCGAACCGGGCCGGCGCCGACGAAGTCCGCGTGGACATGGGGCCCGCCCGCATCGGCTGGGACCAGATCCCGCTGGCGGAAGCGCGAGACACGCTGCACCTGGACGTGGGGATCGCGCCGTTCACGGACGCCGTGGCGGTGTCCATGGGCAATCCGCACGTCGTGGCCTTCGTCTGCGATGCCGAGGCCCAGGGGCTCGCGGTGTTCGGTCCGTCGGTGGAGCGCCACGCCCTGTTCCCGGCCCGCGTCAACGTGGAGATTGTCACCGTCCGTGAGGACGGCCGCCTGCGCATGCGGGTGTGGGAGCGGGGCTCGGGCATCACCCGCGCGTGTGGCACCGGCGCCTGCGCGGCCGCAGTCGCGGCCATGCGCCGTGAGTTGGTACCGCGCGGCCCGGTCACGGTGCTGCTGGACGGCGGCCCGCTCACCATCGACTGGCGCGTGGCCGACGACCACGTTCTGATGACCGGCCCGGTGGCCACCGCGTTTACGGGGGTCCTGGACGGAGGCTTGCTGCCATGACCGACGGGCCGGACCCCCAACTCGTTACCTTCGGATGCCGCCTGAACGGCTACGAAAGCGAGGTAATGCGCGAACACGCCCGTGCGGCCGGCCTGGACCACGCAGTCATCGTCAACACCTGCGCGGTCACCAAGGAGGCGGAGCGTCAGGCCCGCCAAGCCATCCGCAAGCTGCGGCGCGAGAATCCCGGGATCCGCCTGATTGTGACCGGCTGCGCGGCGCAGCTCGACCCGGCGCGCTTCGCGGCCATGCCGGAGGTCGACCGCGTTCTGGGCAACGACGAGAAGCTGCGGCCCGAAAGCTACCGAGACGATGCCGCGCCCCTGCTGGTCGACGACATCATGCAGGCGCGGGAGACGGCCGGGCACCTCATCACCGGGTTCGAGACCCGCACCCGCGCCTTCGTTCAGGTGCAGCAGGGCTGCGACCACCGGTGCACCTTCTGCATCATCCCGTTCGCGCGTGGGCCGAACCGCTCCGTGCCGCTCGGCCGTGTGGTGGAGCAGGTGCGCACGCTGGTGGAGGGCGGCACGCAAGAGGTCGTGCTGACGGGTGTCGATATCACGTCGTATGGCGCCGATCTGCCCGGGCGTCCGACGCTGGGCGAGACGGTGGCGCGCCTGCTGGCGTTGGTGCCGGACCTACCCCGGCTGCGGCTGTCCTCGCTTGATCCCGTCGGGGTGGACGAAACGCTCCTGCGGCTGGTGGCGGAGGAACCGCGCCTGCTGCCCCACCTGCACCTGTCGGTGCAGGCCGGCGACGACCTGATCCTGAAGCGCATGAAGCGCCGCCATCTGCGCCATCATGTGGTCGATCTGGCGGCGCGGTTGCGCGATCTGCGGCCTGGGCTGGCCTTGGGCGCCGACCTGATCGCGGGCTTCCCGACCGAAACCGAGGCCCACGCCGCGAACACTCTGGCGTTGGTGGACGAGGCCGATCTGACCCACCTGCACGTCTTTCCCTATTCCGCACGGCCGGGCACCCCGGCGGCCCGCATGCCTCCGGTGCCGGGCGACGTGGCCCGGGCGCGCGCGGCGGCCCTGCGCGAGGCGGGGGAGCGGCGCTTGGCGGGGCGGCTCGCGGCGCGCGTTGGTGGCGTGGCGGATGTGCTGCTGGAAACGCCCGGCGTGGGTCATACCGAAGACTATCTTCCGGTGGATGTGGGGGACGCCGACGGCGTGGCCCCCGGAACCGTGGTGCGTGTCCGCCTGACCGGCACGGACGGGCTGCGCCTGACCGGTTGCACGAAAGAGAGGATGTCGGCGTGATCTGGGGCTTTGGACGCAAAAAGAAACAGCAGCGCGACGAGGACGAGGCGCGCCAACGCGCGGAAGAGGACGCTCAGGCGGCGGAACAGGCCCGGGCGGCGGAAGAGGTCCGCCAGCGTGAGGCCGCCGAGGCGGAGGAACGCCGCCGCGCCGAAGAGGACGAAACGCTCACGCGCCGTGACGCCGCGCGCCTGCTGGTCGAAGCGGAAGCCCAGGCCCGCGCGGACGCGCAGGAGCAGCGGCGGCGCGCAGACGAGGCCCGCCGTCAGGCCGAAGAGCAGGACCGCCAGCGCCGCGAGGCCGAAGAGGCCGCTCGTCGTCAGGCGGAAGAGGAGGCCCGTCGGCAAGCCGAGGAGCAGGACCGTCAGCGTCGCGAAGCCGAAGAGGCTGCTCGTCGTCAGGCGGAAGAGGAGGCCCGTCGGCAAGCCCAGGAGCAGGAGCGTCAGCGCCGCGAGGCTGAAGAGGCTGACCGTCGCAAGGCGGAGGACGAGGCTCGTCGCAAGGCCGAGGAGCAGGACCGCCAGCGCGCCGCCGCCCGGGGCAAGGGGCAGGAGGCGGAGGAGCCCGACGAGGTCCGGGACCCCAACCTGCACGCCATCGAATGGGGCGAAACCCCGCGCAAGAAGAAGGGCTCGGGCGGGTTGTTCGCCCGCCTGCGCGAGGGGCTGACGCGGTCGTCCACCAAGATTTCCAAGGGCATCACCGACCACATGGTCACGGCCCGCCTGGACGACGAAGCGCTGGAATACTTGGAGGATGTGCTGATCCAGTCGGATCTGGGCGTCTCCACGGCCTCGGACCTGATTCAGTCCCTGTCGCACGCGCGGTTCGGCGCCAATCCGACCGAGCAGGAGGTGCGCGAGCACTTCGCCGGGGAACTGGCCAAGCTGATCGAGCCGGTGGCTCATCCGCTTCAGATCCGCAAGAACCCCAAGCCGCACATCGTGCTGGTCGTGGGCGTCAACGGCTCCGGCAAGACCACCACCATCGGCAAGATCGCCCGCCAGCTCGTGGACTGGAACATCAAGGTGTCGCTGGCCGCCGGCGACACCTTCCGCGCCGCGGCTGTCGAACAGCTCAAGATCTGGGGGGATCGGACGGGCGCGCCCGTGGTGGCCCGTCAGACCGGAGCGGACGCGGCCGGGCTGGCTTTCGATGCCATCCAGGAGGCCCGCACGCGCGGCGATGATGTGCTGCTCATCGACACGGCTGGACGGTTGCAGAACCGCACCGAGCTGATGGAGGAGCTGAAGAAAATCGTCCGCGTTATCAAGAAGCTGGACGAGACCGCACCCCACACCGTGCTGTTGGTGATCGACGCCACGGTCGGTCAGAACGCCCTGCAACAGGTCAAGGTGTTCCAGGAGATGGTGGGCGTCACCGGGCTGGCGGTCACCAAGCTGGACGGCACCGCCAAGGGCGGCGTGGTGATCTCGCTGGCGCAGGAGTTCGCGCTGCCGATCCACTTCGTCGGCATCGGCGAGGCGGTCGAGGACCTGCGGCCGTTCCGCGCCGACGAATTCGCCAGCAGCCTTATGGGGCTCTAACTCGCCGCGACGACCGACGCAGCGGGGCGTCCGACCAGTTCGGCGTAGACGTCCGGATCGGTGGCGCCCTCCGTTGACAGGGCGAGCACGCGGCTGTCGCGGTCCAGGCCCAGCGCCCCCCGCAGGGTGGGGTTCGCGAGCGCAAGAAGGCATCCGGCCAGTCCGGCGGTCGCGCTATCGCCGGCCACCACCGGCGCATCGTACCGTCCCGACGCCAGCAGACGCATAACCTCCACCGCCGGCGCGTCCGGTACGGCCAGGAAGTTGTGCGCGCCCTCGTCCAAGACCTCCCACGCCAGCAGCGACGGCGCCCCGCAGGCCAGCCCGGACATGACGGTGTCGAGGGCGCCCAGCGCCATGACCGGCCGGCCCGTCCGGGCGCTGGCCAGCAGGCAGGCGGCGCGGTCCGGTTCCACGACAACGATGCGCGGCCGATCCGTGCCCCAGGCCTCCCAGGTCTGGGCCGTCACGGCGGCCGCGAGCCCGCCGACGCCCCCTTGCACGAAGATGTGGGTGGGCGGCCGGTCGATCTGGGTGACGATCTCGTCCGCCATGACCGTATAGCCCTGCATCACGTCGCGCGGGATGTTCATGTAGCCGGGATACGACGTGTCCGAGACGACGACCCACCCATGCGCCACCGCATCCTCGGCGGCGGCCCGTACCGAATCATCATAGGTCCCGAGCACGCGGCGGACGTCCGCGCCCCACCGCGCGATGGCTTCGCAGCGTCCCGGACTGACCGTCCCATGGACATAGATCACACAGCCGCAGTTCTGCCGGTGGGCCCCCCAGGCGACCGAGCGGCCATGGTTGCCGTCGGTGGCGCAGCAGACCGTCAGGCCCTCGGCGCCCCGGCGGCCGACCAGACGCTCCACGGCGTACGCGCCCCCAAGGGCCTTGAAGCTGCCGAGACCTAAGCGCGTGCTTTCGTCCTTCAGGTACAGGGCGGCGAGCCCGGCGGCGGCGGCCAGTCCGTCCAGGCGGCGCAACGGCGTGGGCGCGTAGCCCTCCCAGGCGCGGATGGCGTCGCGGGCGGTCGTCATGCCTTCGACCGTCAGCACCGCGCGTTCGCGCGGGCCGATGGGGCGTGCAGGGTCGGCGGCGCGCGGGTTCGCGATGTGGGTGACGGGGTGGGCGCTCAGCAGGGGCAAGGTGTACGGCACGGGCTGGGCATCTCCGGACGGTGACCGTATGAGGGTCGCACAGACCGGCGTCGGGTGTCTTCTGTTTGGCGGGGTTCCGTGGGCTCTCCCCGCCCCCATCCGGGACTTTGATCCGGGATGGCAAATGGCCGACTGGGAGAGTAAACTATCTTAGGGTAGTCTTTTGGAGTGGCAACCAAAGCGAAGGTTGTGTTTTGGGGGTGCGTGGCGGGCGCACGGTATCGCGGGCGGGGCGACGGGTTCTATCAGGGTGACCACCGCATGGGGCAGAAGTTCGTTGATCCGCGCCGGTTTGCGGCGCGCGCCACGGCCCCGGACTCAGAGGGCGCCGAGGCGGGTGGGGCCTTGCCATCGCCGGTCGCCGAGAAGGCGCGCGTCCGATCCGAGGACAGCGGCCGGCATGCGGCCGTTCAAAAGGCGGTCGAGTCGGAACCCGGGGCGGTGGTGCGCGCCTGTCTCGACACCCTGACTCCTTGGCTGGAGTCTCTGCAAACCCTGATTGGGCAACCCGTTGCTGTGACCGACCGTCTCGGCTGTCCGTTCGGCGCCGTGCCACGTGCGGACGAGAGCCAAGCGGTTCTAGCGGCGCTCGCCGACCGGCTGACGCGGGACGGCACCATCGAGGCCTGGGCGGATGATCCGGGCGGCCCGGCGGCCTGGGCGATCCGCGTGTACGTGAGCGAGGCCTATATCGGCAATCTGGTTGCCGGGCCGGTTCCGGCGGAGGCGCCTTCGGCGGATGCCGAGCGTCTGAAACGCGCGCTGCCATTCCTGCGGGAAACCGCGCGGGAGATCGGGCGTCGTCTGGACGCGGAGTCGCGCGCCGTGCTGCGGGAGCGGTCGCGGTCCCTGGCGTGGACGACCCCGGTGGCCGAGGGACCGCTGGCCCGCGCCGCCGCCCAGGTTCCCATTGTTCTGTATCAATATAAGGTGTGGCCGGACGGCCGCGCGGCGTTCCCGCACGCCACCGAGGGGTTGCGCGCCATCTTCGGTCTATCCCCCGACGTCGTGCGGACGGATGCCCGCCCCGTCATGGAGGTGCTGCACCCGGACGATGCCGACCGGGTCACCGACGCCATCCGGCACTCGGCGCGCACGCTCGGGCGGTTCGAGGAGACGTTCCGCGTGTGCCATCCCGATCGCGGTCTTCTCTGGATCGAAGGGCGCGCGGAACCGACGGTCGCGGCGGACGGCAGCATTCTGTGGCATGGGATGTTCCTGGATGCGACCGAACGGGTGGAGCAGGAGGAGGCGTTGCGGGTCCTGCGGGACCAGTCCCGCGTCGTCGCCCAGGATTTGCGTTATGGGACGTGGACACTCGACCTTCGGGCGGGTCTGTTCGATGTCGACGACCGGTTTTTCGAGATGCTCGGCTACCTGCCGCAGGCGTTCCGGCTGACGGTCGAGACGTGGCTTGACCTCATGCATCCCGACGAAGCCGCCGTGGTCTGGGACATGATGGGGCGGCAGATCGCGCGCGGAGACACGTTCGCGCTGGAGATCCGGTTCCGCACCGGCCGGGGTGACTGGCTGTGGGTGGAAACCCGCGGTCGGGTGCTGGAGCGGCGCGGGGATCGCCCGGTGCGGATGACCGGCACCAACGTTGATATCTCAGCGCGAAAATCGCTGGAGATGGCTCTGCAGGACAGCGAGAGCCGGTTCCGTAGGCTGCATGACCAATCGCCGGTTCCCTATGTGGCCTTGGATCGCGACGGGCGGATCCGTGACCTGAACGCGCCGTTCCGCACCCTGATGGGACGGGCCAGCGCGGCCTTGATCGGCCAGAAGCTGAAGACGTTTCTGGCGGAAGAGGATCGGGAGATCGGGGTCCGGTGCTTGCGCGCGCTGCTGTCCGAGGTGGGCGAGGTGGCCACGCACGGCTGCGACATCGTGTTCACGCATCCCGAGGGACAGGACGTGACCGTGCGATTGCTCGGCCGGGTGCAACGGGATGCCGGGGGCGGGTTCGTTCTGCTCCATTGCGTGCTGCACGATCTGTCGGAACGCAACCGGCTTGAGGAGCGGCTTGCACGGTCCAACAGCGAGTTGGCGCAGTTCGCGCACGCCGTGTTTCACGATCTGCGCGGCCCCTTGCGTCTGGTGACCGATTTTCTGGAGCGCGTCGAGAAGGATTTGCCCGCCAGCGCCACGGAAACCCTGGACTGGGTGGCCTTTGCGATGGACGCCACCGGGCGCATGAACACCCTGGTTCTCGATCTGATGGACGTTGCGCGGCTCGGGGCGGCGGACCACCGGCGCGAGGCCGTTCCGCTCGATGAGGCCGTCACGGAGGCGTTGCACCCTTTGCGGTCGGACATCGGTCAGCGTGGGGCGCAAGTGACCGTCGCGCGCCCTTTGCCCACCGTGCCCGCCGACCGCCGTCAGATGGTGCGGCTGTTTCGGACCCTGATCGGTGCCGCGCTTGCGTCCGTGCCGAATGAGCGCGTGGCGGAGGTGCGGGTCGCCTGCCGGTCGATCACGGCGCAGGGCTGGGTTCTGACGGTCTCCGACAATGGGGGCGGCGTATCGGGAGACGCGCGCGCATGGTTGGCCACGGCCTTTCAGCGTCCGGGGGGGCGGCGGACTGGGGACGGCCGGGAGCTGGAACTGACGCTGTGTCAACGGATCGTTGATGTCCATGACGGGCGTATATGGATTGAGGACAATCAAGGCGGGGGCACTGTGTTCTGCGTCATGCTCCCCAGCGGGGACCGGTCGTCCCTGCCCGGGAGCGGTCCGGGCGACGGGGGCGGCGCGCTGCGGGGGCGTCCAACCATGCGCGCGTCCGGACGGTGACCGTGGCGGTCCCGAAGGGGTACGATACGGCGGAGGGTGGCGCGATGGAGGGAGCTCGTGCGTCTACCATGAGGCGTCGCGGGTCACCCCGAGACACGGGTGTGAAGGGTGCGGGCGGCGACGGTCGGGGTGGGAACGACCGCGGCGCGAGGGCCATGAGGGACGCGGCCTCGTAAAGGGCGACACGGTTCTGTCTGCGGATTGAGGTCACGGAATGGACGCGGACAACGGGTGTGGACGAGAGGGTGCAAGCCCGGCGGTGGACGCCCCCACCGGGTCCGCCGCGGTCTCGCGCGACTCCCGGGTCCTGGATCACATGTTCGGTCAAACGGTGTTCGGCTTGGCCGTCCTCGACCGCGCGCTGACCTTCGTGCGCATCAACCCCGTCTGGGCCCGCGTGACCGGCCGGCCAGCGTCGGAGGTCATCGGCCGTACGCCTCCGGATGTTGGGGTTGAGCCCGAGGTCACCGCCGTCTTGCGGCGGGTGCTGGTGTCGGGGGAGCCGGCCGTTCTTCCCGCGCGGTCGTGTGTCAGCCCCGGTTTGGGGGGTGACGGGGCGCCCGTCTGGGACGTGACCATTGATCCGGTGCGCGGGGACGACGGGTCTGTCGAGACTCTGATCGTCTCGCTCCATGACGCCACGCACCGGGTGCGGGCGGCGCGGACCCTGGGGGATGCGGAACGCGCCAAGGATCTCATTCTGTCCAGCCTGTCCGATGCGGTGCTCAGCTTCGGCGCGCCGGACATGCGCATCGCGTGGGCCAATCGGGCGATGGCCGAGATGGCGAACCGGCCAGTCGACATGTTACCCGGCCTCCGGTGCCACGAGGTGTTGTTTGGCCTTTCGTCGTCCTGTCCGGTCTGCCCGGTGCGGACGGCCTTTGAGACCGGGCGCCCCGCCGAGGTCGAAACCCTCAAGCCGGATGGCCGAATGTGGGCGTTACGGGCCTTTCCCATGCGGCGCGGCGACGGCACGCTGGCCGGCGTGGTCGAGGTGGCGCGCGATATCACGGCCCAGACCGAAACCAAACGGGCGTTGGCCCGGACCGTGGCCGATCTGGAGCGCGCGCAGCGGCTGGCTCGCGTGGGGAACTGGTCGCTGGATCCGGGCACGGGGGTCCCGGTGTGCTCGGACGAACTCTATCGGATCCAGGGCCTGCCCCCGACGGATCCCGTGCCCCCGGAGTTCCTGGCCCATCTGGCGGAGCCGGACCGGGCGCGGCTTCAGAGCGCCCTGACGGCGGCGATCACGCACGGCACGCCGTTCGATCTAACCCTGGGCCTGAGCCACGCCGCGGGGCCGCCCCAGTGGCTCCATGTCATCGGCGAGCCCGACCCTCGGGTCGGGCCGGCGGGCCATGTGGTGCATGGTACCATTCAGGATATCACGGGCCTGAAGCAAGCTCAGGATGCGTTGCGCGCCAGCGAGGAGACGTTGCGGCTGGTCATCGAGGTGGCCGACGACGGGATCTGGGATTTCTGTGTGGCCACGGGCGCCGTCACGTGGAACGCCCGCTTTTTCCGTATGCTGGGCCATGAGCCGGGGGCCTTCGAGACAACGGTCGAGAGTTGGATGGCGCGCATCCATCCCGCGGACCGGGCACGGGTGCGCCGGGCGGCGAAAGAAACACTGGCTACGCAGGTGGTGTTCGAGGCGGAATACCGTCTGCGCCGGGCCGACGGTTCCTGGCTGTGGATTTGGGACCGGGCGCGACCGGTGGCCTGGGATGGGGACGGCCGCATCACCCGCATCGTTGGGGCGGCCACCGACATCGACGCCCGGAAGCGACACGAACTGGCCGAGGTCGAGGCCCGGATCGCGGCGGAACGGACGAACGAGGCCAAATCCCGCTTTCTCGCCGCGATGAGTCACGAGTTGCGCACGCCCCTGAACGCCGTTCTGGGTTTTTCCGAGATCATCAAGGACGAGATTCTGGGCCCCATCGGCCACGAGACCTACCGGCGGTACGCCGCCGACATACACGCCAGCGGCCGGCATCTGATCGATCTTATCAACAGCCTGATGGATCTGGCCAAGATCGAGGCCGGCCGTCGGGAACTGGCGCTTGCGGCCCTTGATGTCGCCGACGTGATTGCGGCGGCGGTGCAGATGGTGTGTCAGCCGGCGGCGCGCGGGGGGCTCACGCTGGTGTGGTCCGTCGCTTCGGACACCCCGGCACTGGTGGCGGACGGCCTCGCGGTGCGCCAGGTCCTGTTTAATCTCCTGGCCAACGCGCTGAAGTACACGCCGAAGGGTGGCCGGATTACGGTCTCCGCGCGGCCCGCATCGGACGGCGGGGTGGCGATCGCGGTGGCGGATACCGGCATCGGGATTGCCGCCGCCGATC
The DNA here is from genome assembly GCF_014197855.1 of Roseospira marina. Lineage (GTDB taxonomy): Bacteria > Pseudomonadota > Alphaproteobacteria > Rhodospirillales > Rhodospirillaceae > Rhodospira > Rhodospira marina. The sequence goes on along the minus strand of NZ_JACIGJ010000003.1, from coordinate 170,266 downwards.
AGAAGCGCCTGTTTGAACCGTTCACCCGCGCGGTCGATGTTGAGCGCCGCGCCATCGAGGGCACGGGACTCGGCCTCGCGCTGGTGAAGTCGCTCATGGAGATGCACGCCGGGCACGTCTCGCTCGAAAGCACGCCGGGTGTGGGCAGTGTGTTCACTGTATGGTTCCCGCCTCAGGGAGAGGGGGGAATCCCGGGGCCCTCCGGGCCCTAGCGGCTCTTGCACGAGGGGCCCCCGCACCGTCGCGCACCGCGCTGTCCGGCGACGTGTCCGTTACGAATGTGTCCGTTAGGTCGGGCCGGTCCCGGCGGGCCGGGTGTCCGGGTGTCCGGAACCTGGCCGTCCAGGCGATTCAGGACATCGTCGGTCTGCTCATCCCGAGGCGGTCCACGGTCCGGCCGGCGGCGTCGGCTGCCGCATCAAGGGGCTCCCCCATGGGACCGAGAGACTCGCCGACCGTGTCCATCGCTTCGTCGGCGTCTTCGGCGGCCTGCTGGGCCGGGGGTGTCTCCGGTCCGATCAAGGCCATGCCGGCGTACAGGGCGAACACGAGGGCCACCAGCATAACCAGCCCGGTTACGATGCTCTTGATCATGGTGTGTACTCCCTCGCATCGGGGGCGACAGGTGCTCCCCTGACGTGCCAGGAAGCGTCTCGCCTGGGGTGTCTTACCAGCGGCTGTCACCGGCATGCGTCATAGGGCGGTGCTCAGAAAGCGCCATGCGGGCACCCCTGTTACCAGACGTTGGCGACAAAGCTTGGCGACAAAGGGTGGTCGCGCGTTCGAGTTTGGCGGGGCCGCCGTTCTGTTTCGGCGTCGTGTTGCCGCATCCAATCCCGTGTTCAACGTCCCCGTTGGCGGGCGTGCCGGGATAAGCGCGAACCATGGGCGGGGATGATCGACTCTCCCCTCATCCCATTTCTATATCAAAATGTTAGGCCAATACACCGCGTAGGGGAAGGGGAAAGTTCGGCCCGTCACGGCGGTCGCGGTCACCGCGAAAAAATGCGCCGCACTGCATTGAATGCGATCTCCTATGGAACGGACCCTTCGGCCCTGCGTTAGTCCAGCGAACACCCAGTTCATCCCGTGACAATTCAGGAGGTCATCATGCTTGGGTGGACCATTACCTTTTTCATCATCGCGCTGATTGCCGGTGTGCTTGGATTCGGTGGTATCGCCGGGGCTGCGGCTGGCATCGCACAGATTCTGTTCATCGTGTTCCTGGTGCTATTTGCCCTGTCTCTGGTTGCCTCCGCGATCAGTGGGCGTCGTCCCCCGGTTCCGTGAGGCCAAGCGTTCCCTCGGATCCAGTCCGGACGACGACGTAAGTGGCCCAGTGAGGCCGCACACGGAGAACACTCGCTAAGAACGTTTGGCCGCGCGCCGTCCGTCCCAACCTGATTTGGGTCCGGATGGCGCGCCCCAACGTTCCCACCAGACCGAACGGTCGGAACCAAAGGCCAGACCGAAGGGTCGGAACCAAAGGGAGGTCATGATGGCTACCTCGGACAATCGCTATGCGCAGGCCGCACAGGACGACTACCAGACCTTGAAGGACAAGTGGAACGCCATGCGGGACCGCATGAAGTCGGACGAAAAGAGCGACACGGAATCCCAGTCGGAATTGGCGGAAACCGCGTGGGCCGACTTCAAGGAGCAGTCGGAAAAGCTCCAGGCGGCCGGCTCCACCGCCTCGGACGAACTGCGGGGCAGCTACGAGGCCTCGCGAGAAAAACTGCACCGGGTGATGGATTCTTACAACCGGGCCTGATCCCGGGTGATATCCGGCGCGGGCGTTGGCGGGGTCACAGGCCAGCGCCGGTTTCAGCGGACGGCCGGGGACACTGTCCCCGGCCGTTTCGTTCGCGGGCTGCGTCGCGTCGCCCCGGTGACGTTGCGAAGGGGAGGGGCGCCGCTGGCGTGCTCCCCGCGTCTTTTTCGGAACCAAACGCAGCGCGCGGCGTTCCCAGGCAACACCCTCCGACGGAGATTCCTGCTGCATGGCTCAGACGGTCGAACATGTCCTAGACACCCTGGAACGCAGCACCGAGCAGCGCGAGACGGTGACCGTCGACACGTTGCTGGGTGCGGTCGGCCGGCGGGCGTACGGGCCTCTGGTGTTCGCGATCGGGCTGGTCATGCTGTCCCCGATCAACTGGATCCCGGGGGCCGGTATCGTTTTGGCGACGGTGCTGACCCTGCTGCTGGCCCAGACCCTGTTCCGGTCCGGGCCCCCCTGGATTCCCGCGCGACTGTCGCGCCTCTCGGTCGATGCGGAGCGGGCGCGGCGCGCCGTGCACCGTGTCCGGCCCTGGGCGCAACGGCTGGCGGTCGTGGCCCGGCCACGCCTGCGCGCTGTCACGGGCCCGCCATGGCGGGCCCTGGCCATTCTGGCGATCATCGCGACCGCACTGACCATGGTCCCCTTGGCCGTGATTCCGGGCGGGGCGGGACCGCCGTCTCTGGCGATCACCGTGTTCGGCCTATCGCTGACGGTCGAGGACGGGCTGCTGATGCTGATGGCGCTGGTTCTGGCCGTGGCCGCTTTCGTCTTTGCCGGCTGGGTTTTCCTGTAGAGCCGTGCGCGTACGGCGCTCCGTCGGCCCCCGTGTCTGTCCAAAAGACACGCGCCACGACAGCGAAGGGATAAGTCTAATGTCTACGCACGACGCCCAAACGCATCCGACAACCCTGCTCAGTTACAAGCTGGGCGATTGCGCGCCGGCCGAACTGCTGAATCGGTCCGAGCTGTCCGAGCGCGACAAGCTCGCCGTGCTGCGCCAGTGGGAGTACGACGCCGTCGAACTGATGGTGGCGGAAGAGGAGAACATGGGAGGCGGCAATCCTCCGCCCCTGTCCGAGATCCGCGACGCGATCCGGGCGCTGCGCGATCAGTACGCTCCATCCTCCGGCGGCGAGGGCTCCGGCCCGAGCGGCGCCACGGCTGGCGAGGTCATGTCCACTTCGGTCCGCACCGTGCATTCGGACAACCGCATCGGCGAGGTTGCGACCCAGATGCGCGAGGACAATGTCGGCCTTCTGGTGGTGCTTGATGGTGATGCTGCCGTTGGCGTGGTCACCGACCGCGACATCGCGATCCGGGCCGTCGCGGCCGGGCTGAACCCCGGCGCCCATGCCATCGCCGATATCATGACCAACCGTGTGGTGGCCTGCGCGCACTCGACGCCCCTGACCGAGGCGGCCGACCTGATGGCCCGCGAGGGGCTGCGCCGCCTGTGCGTGGTGGATGACGGCGGCGGTTTGGTCGGCATCCTGTCCCTGACCGATCTGGCCTTGGGCGCGGATGGCGACGCCACCATCGGCCGTGTGCTCCGCGCCATCACGCACGCGCCGGCCTCTGGGCCATCGGCCTGGGAGGAGACGACCAACCGCCACACCGACACCGGGCAACCGGGCGGCCTGCACGTCTACAGCCTGCGTCCGACCGTCCGGTCGTAGACCGTCACCTGCGATCTCATCGGAGCCCCAACGGAGCCGACTGCCTATGACGTCCGCCACCGCCACACCGTCGCCGGAAGGCTCGATCGCGGGTTCGAACCGGGCCGTCCGCGAGGAACAGGACAGCCTCGGCACCGTCGCGGTCCCGGCGGACCGGTATTGGGGTGCCCAGACCCAGCGCGCCCTGGAAAACTTCGCCATCGGCATCGAACGTTTGCCGGTCGGGTTTATCCACGCGCTGGGGATCCAAAAGCAGGCGGCCGCGCGCGCCAATGTTGCGCTGGGGGGGCTGGATCCGGTGCTTGGGGACGCTATCGTCGCGGCGGCGCGCGAGGTTGCCGAGGGCCGTTTGGACGATCATTTTCCCCTGCCGGTCTGGCAAAGCGGCAGCGGGACCCAGTCCAACATGAACGCCAACGAGGTGATCGCCAACCGGGCCAACGAGCAGCTTGGGCAGCCGCTGGGCCGGCGGTCCCCGGTGCATCCGAACGATCACGTCAACCGCAGCCAGTCGTCCAACGATACCATTCCGACGGTGATGCATCTGTCCACGCTGCTGGCCTTGCGGGACGGCCTGTTGCCGGCGCTCGATCATCTGGCGGCCACGCTGTCCGGGCGCGCGGCGGCCTTCGGCGATCGGGTCAAGACCGGCCGGACCCACCTTCAGGACGCGGTTCCGGTGACGCTGCGGCAAGAGTTCGGCGGCTATTCAAGCCAGATCACACATGCGGCAGCCCGCCTTCGACGCCTGTCGGACGAGCTTCTGCCGCTGGCCCAGGGCGGCACGGCGGTGGGCAGCGGCCTGAACTGCCCGCCCGATTTCGTGCCCCGGTTCCTGGACGCGATCCAGGCGCTGACGGGGCTGCCCGTGGTGCGGGCGGACGATCACTTCGCGGCCAATGCGTCGCACGATGTCTTCGTGGATCTGTCGGGTGCGCTCGGCGGAACGGCGGCGGCCTTGACCAAGATCGCGAACGACATCCGGTTCATGGGGTGCGGGCCGCGCTGCGGGATCGGCGAGTTGGCTTTGCCGGCCAACGAACCCGGCTCCTCGATCATGCCGGGCAAGGTCAACCCGTCGCAGGTGGAGTCGGTGGTGATGGTGGCGGCCCAGGTTGCGGGGCACCATACCACCATTCTACACGGTGCGGCCGGGGGGCAGATGGAATTGAACGCCTGCAAGCCGGTCATCATCCACGCTACCCTGACGTCCATCCGGCTGCTGAGCGATAGCGCGCGCGCCTTCGCCGACCGCTGCGTTGCCGGGCTTATGCCGAACGACGCCCGGCTGGCGGACCTGTCGGGCCAGTCCCTCATGCTGGTGACCGCCCTGGCGCCGGCCGTGGGGTACGACCGCGCGGCCGATGCCGCGCACAAGGCGGCCCACGACGGCACCACCTTGCGGGAGGCGGTCCTGGGTCTCGGCCTGATGGACGGCGATGCGTTTGACCGCACCGTTGATCCGTTGGCGCTGGCTCTGGGCCCGGACGAGGACGTGCGGCGCGTCTGACGCCTGCGTCGCATACCGTTCCTCTGTCGGAATAACAATCCACCATCCGATCATTTGTGTTTGACCGGTCCGGTCGCCGGATCGATGTCGGCCGTGCCGTCCGCGGAGGCTTCTTCGGTCTCGGCGTCTCCATCGCGCATTGTCGGTTGTCCCGTGGGGCGGTCGCCGAGGCCTCGATCCACCAGCCCGCGCAGGACGGGTGAGCGCATCAGGACCAATCCGACGGCCAGGATCAGGATGGCCGTGGCCTCGAAAAAAATCGTGCGCGGATCCATCTCCTTGCTCTGCAGCACGATCAGCCGGGACAGCGCCGTCATGGCGATCAGGATGGGGTACAGGAAGGCCGCGCGCTCCCGCGCATAATAGACCTTCACCATGCTGAGAACCTCGGCATACAGGAAAAGCAACAGGATATCCGCCAGGACCACGGTTCGGCTCTGCACGACCGACCAGATTTCCAGGCCGACCGCCGCAATCGTCATCAGCACGACCAGGCCCAAAAGAATGCGCTCAGCGGTCCCGATCAGGGACGTCGGGGTCAGGCGCAATGGGGTCATGGGTGACCTCCTCCCTTCGATGGGGGGCCCGATCCGGGCCGGAACAAGCGGACAGGGGTGGCTTTGTGCGTGTGCCGACGGACAGACCAAAATCGGGTGCGTTGGGCATGGTCCCATAATAGGCGTCGACGACGGCAACGCGCATCGCCGCCGCGAGTTCCGAGAGGGCGGCGGTCTCCTTCTTTCGAGTGAAGGGGTTTACGCCAACCGAAAACATCCCAGATCTGTTGCAAGGGTGACGTCCCGTCGGTTGGACAATGCGCCTGTATGGAACGGGCCGGTGCCCCTAGACGTTTCCGCCCTACACCCCGTGCGGTACGATGGCGCGGGAGGATGATTAGAGGACCACGGCGTATGCCGTTGGCTCGGGGCAAGAGACATCTCTGCGGGGCGGGACGAACACCGGACCGAGCGAGGCCCCGATCCGCTGGCATCGCCAGACGGGCGGAGCAAGCCGATGTGGCAGGTACTGAAAGCCCGCGCTCTCCACGCGACACGTGGCGGCAGGACGGGCCGGCGGGGTAGGGACGATCGCCCCGCCAATGAAACGGCACCGCGCTCCGGAATGGGGGCCGAAAGGCCTCTCTATCCGGACGGACCGAACGACTACTGGTTGGCCGTGCATCTGCGGAAGGCGTACGGGGACGTGGTGAACGAACCGCTGCCCGAGAGCTTCCAGGGATTGTTGCAGCGGCTGCGGGAGACCGATAGGGACGAAAACGGGGCCGAAACGTCTTAGCCGGCGCTTTCCTTTCCTGTTGGTCGTTCCGTCGCCCGCCCCACGCCCGGCCGGTTCGACCGAGACGATCAGCAGGAAAAGGAGGCTCGTATGTCATCCTTCAATCAGGAACTTATCGAGGCCTTGCCGCACATGCGGGCCTTCGCGCACTCGCTGACGAACGACCGGGCTCTGGCCGACGATCTGGCGCAGGAGGCGGCGACCCGAGCCCTTGCCAACAAGGACGCCTATCAGGCCGGCACGAACTTTCGCGGCTGGGTGTTCACCATCCTGCGCAACGCGTTCTACTCGGAACACCGTCGCAAATGGCGCAAAAGCGAGCAGTCCGACGAGGAGGCGATGCTGGCCTTCGGGGAGCCGAGCGGTCAGCATGCCCAATTGGAGCTGGACGACTTCAAGCGCGCGTTCGCCCATCTGCCGCATGAGCAGCGCGAGGCCATGGTGCTCGTCGGGGCCTGCGGGTTCGAGTACGAGCAGGCGGCAGAGATCGTCGGCTGCGCGCCCGGAACCATCAAAAGCCGTGTGTCCCGGGGGCGCCGGGATGTGAAGGCGTACCTTGATGGGAACGCCCTCACCGAACCGCGCGGCGCGGCTGCCCGCAGCCCGAAACAGCGTCGGATGATGGCGGAGTTTGACCGTCAGGTGGGCCTTGGCGCCGGATGAGCCTCCGAATTCCGTGATCGCTCGGGAACCCCGGCGCGGGGTGCGACGTTGGTTTCGCAAGATGCGAACTGGCCATCCGGCTTTGGGGTGGCGGGGCTCGCACCGGTCAACATCCTGAGTCACCGGAATGGAGATTCACCCATGATGATGCGAACGACTTTGGCTCTGGCCGTCGCGGCGCCGCTGGCCCTGGGAGCCTGCTCGAATATGAATCGCCAGCAGCAGAGCACCGTAAGCGGCGGTGCGATCGGCGCGGGTGCCGGTGCCCTGGGGGCTGCGATTGTGGGTGGCTCGGCGGCTGGCGGCGCGGCGCTCGGCGGTGCGGCTGGCGCGGCGGCCGGGTTCCTGAAGGAAGAGTTCAACGACTAAGGCGCGGGGGGATTCCCTCCAGCGCGTCCCTTCGCCGTGACGTGTCGGCCAGCATGCCCTTCGGGTGGACGATGCTGGCACGACATGTCGCTCCGACTTCCCTCCACCACTCGCGACCTTCACCCGGTGGCCGACGCGGCGCATGGCGCGCGTCCGGCTGCCGGCGAGTCTGGCGCAACGGAGGCCTACAATGCCGCTGAACACGATGTCTCTCACGCCGGTGGCCGCCGGCGTCGCTGTTGTCTGCCTTGGTCTGGCGTCGCCGGCTCATAGCCAGTGGGGCTTTGGCGCCGTGGATGCGATGCGGTCCGTCGACATTTCCGCCGACGCGCCCACCTTCCGCGAGCAGGCGATCCGGTACTACAAGCAGTTCAGCCTGTTCGAGGCGGATGAGATGGCGGACTGGTATGATGCCGAGTATTTCGCCGAAAAGGGGGTTGCGCTCGCGCACGGCGAGCCGATCGCGCCCGAGACCGTCGAAGACCAGGGGATCGAGCCGGGCCTTGAGCGGACCCGCCTTGAACGGGCGCGCGCCGCCCTGATCCGCGTGCTGGAGACGGACGGACCGGCCATCGCGCCCAAGGCCTCCGCGTACGCCCTGGTCAGTTACGACTGCTGGGTGGAGCAGGTGCAGGAAGGCCATCAGGCGGCGCATATTCAGGCCTGCCGCAGCCAGTTCCGCGACGCCATGACGGTGATCGCGGCCTATGACGCGGGTGCGACGCCCGATGTGGTCGCCGAGACGGTGGTGTACTTCGGGTTCGATCAGGCAACCCTGACGTCGGACGCACAGGACGCCCTGCGCGCGTTGGAAACCCAACTTGATGATCCGGATGCGGTGTCCCTGCGCGTGATCGGGCATGCCGACCGGGCGGGGCCGGCGGACTACAACCGGGATCTCTCCGAACGGCGGGCCGTGGCCGTGGCCGAGGCCCTGACGGATATGGGCCTGCGCGTCGACCAGATCGATACGCTCGCCATGGCGGGCGCGGGCGAGACGGCGCCGGCGGTGGAAACGGGCGATGGTGTGCGGGAACCCCGCAACCGGCGCGTGGTGGTGCAGGCCGTGTGGCGCGAGGCCGCAGACCATCCGGTGGCGATGGCCTCGGCCGGCGACGTGGTTCTGGAATCCGACCTCTGGTAAGGCCGCCGTCGTCCTGACATCGGTTCATCCCGTGCGATGCGCCCCGCATCGGTCCAGGCCCGTCCCTGTGTGGTGGATCCGGATCGGTGCGGGGCGGCGCGTCTCCGCCGCCCCGCACCGAGGCCCGGCGGCCCCTGACCCAGTCCATCCCACGGGGAGACCCCGTTCATGATCGACACCCTCTCGTTACCGGTGACCTTCGGCCTGTTCGGGGGCGCTGGCCTCCTCATCGCGCTGCTTGGTGTGCGCATGGCCGATCTGGCCGACCGTCTGGGCGACCGCACCGGTCTGGGGGAGGCGTTGATCGGCGGGATCCTGCTCGGGCTGGCGACGTCGCTGTCAGGCGTCGTGGTGTCCGTGACGGCGGCGGTGGACGGGCGGCCCTCGCTGGCGTTCGCCAACGCGGTCGGGGGCATCGCCGCGCAGACGGCGTTTTTGGCCATCGCGGATCTGCTGTTTCGCCGCGCCAACATGGAGCACGCCGCCGCCGAGATTGCCAGTGTGGTGCAGGCGGCGGTGCTGACGTTCATGCTTGCCTTGCCCATGCTGGCCGCGACCGGGCCGGATTTCACCCTCTGGGGTGTGCATCCGGTGTCCGTGGTGCTGGTGGTGGTTTATGTGTTGGGCATGCGCACCACCGCCCGCGTGCGCGAGGACCCGATGTGGCACCCCGTCACGACCCGCGAGACGCGCCACGACACGCCGGACGAAAGCCCGGACAGCGGCGGGGGCCCTTGGCCCCTGCTGGCCCAGTTCCTTGTGTTGGCGCTGCTTCTGGGCGTGTCGGGCTGGGTGATTTCCAAGACCGGCGGTCGGCTGGCCGACGAGTTGGGGATCTCCGAAACGGCCATCGGCGCGTTGTTGACCGCCGTGGCGACCTCGCTGCCGGAACTCATCACGACGCTGGCGGCGGTGCGGCGTGGGGCGCTGCAACTGGCCATCGGCGGCATCATCGGCGGCAACATTTTCGACGTGTTGTTCCTGTCCGCCTCGGATATCGCCTACCGGGACGGGTCGCTGTACCACGCGGTGGGCGGCGGCGACCTGTTCTGGGTCGCGTTGGGGGCAGCCATGACGGCGGTCCTGCTTCTGGGCCTGGTGGTGCGGGAGCGTCGCGGCATCGCCGGCATCGGGTTCGAGAGCGTGGCCATGCTGGGGCTGTACGGCCTGGCGATCGGCGTGCAGGCGGTGCGCTGAGCGTCGGCACGCCGGAGCGGTCGGATGCCGCGTTCCCGGATCTTGTTTTCTGGGGGGCGGCGCCGTGGCACTGTGGGGACCAGGGCACGAGGCCCGGGGCAGAACTCCTCCAAGGCACCCCACGATGTCCAGACGCGCGACCCTGAGCGATCAGATTTACGACGAGATGGTCGGACGGATCATCTCCGGCCAGTTCACGGTGGGGCAGCGGCTGCCGAGCGAGGCGGACCTATGTTCGTCCTACGCCGTCTCTCGCACGGTGGTGCGCGAGGTCCTGTTCCGCCTGCGCGAGAAGGGGTATGTGGTCTCGCGGCGCGGTGCGGGCAGTTTCGTGCAGCGGCCCACCGGTGCGTCGGCCCCGCCCACCTTCGGGCCGGTGTCCTCCATCGCCGACCTCAACCGCTGTTTCGAGTTTCGCATTTCCATGGAAGGGGAGGCGGCGTTTCTGGCCGCCGAGCGGCGCGACGCCACCACGCTGCCGACGCTGCGGCAGGCCCATCTGTCGTTTCGTGACGCCGTGGCGATGGAATCCACGGGTGGCGAAGAAGACATGGCGTTTCACCTCGCCGTGGCCGCCGCCGCCCGCAACCAGTTCTTCGGGGGCATGCTGCGGTCGATCGAGGTGCATGTCCTGTTCGGCATCAACTTGAGCCGCAACCTCGCGCCCGCCTTTGCGGAGGAACACTTGACCCGCAGCGTCGAGGAACACGCCCGCGTGCTCGACGCCATCCAGGCCGGGGACTCCACGACGGCCCGCGCGACCATGCGCGCGCACCTGATGAACGCCCGCCACCGCATTTTCGGGTCCGGCGCCGCCGCCTGATTCGCGACACCCGCCGAAGATGTCTGGTTGTCATACTTCAAGACAGATCAATGCGAACGCATTTCGATTGGTCGCACGCAGTGGCGGAAAGCCTGTAAGTTCATTAGGTGCGCCGTCGAAAGGATCATACAAATTTCGGCGGTAGTTGTGTTGTTGTAATACAGATCACGTGATTGTCATTCCGCTGACGGCGGGCTTACCATCCTCGTCATTCGTCCGGCCGGGCGTGATCACAACCGCTTCGGCAGGGCCATAAAAAGGAGGAAGCCCCATGTCCGGTGATACGCGCAAGACGACTGCCTCGCCTCCCACCGACGACCGCGTTGCGTCGCGCCGTCGGTTCCTGTCCTCCGCCGCTGTCGGTGGCGCGGCGGTGGCCGCGACCGGCCTGTCGATGCCGAGCCTCGCCACGGCCGCCGGGCAGACGCGGAACATCCGTATCCAGACCTCGTGGCAGCCCGGGACGACGGGATACAAGATTTTCGAAACCTGGTGCGCCAGTGTGAAAGAGGTGACGGGCGGCGAGTTGGCCTTTCAGCCGTTTCCGGCCGGGTCCGTCTCCGGTGATTTCCAACTGTTCGACGCCGTGCGCAACGGCGTGCTCGACGCCATGAACCTGTTCACGACCTATTGGGTCAGCCGCATGCCGGCGGCGGTGTTCCTGACCGGCTTCCCGATGGGCCCGCCGCATCCGCACCACTGGGACATGCTGTTCTACTCCTTCGGCGTCGCCGACATCGCCCGCGAGCTGTACCGCCAGCAGGGTCTGGAGTGGGTCGGCCTCGTGCATCACGACATGAACGTGATCCACTCGAAGAAGCCGATCAGCTCGCTGAAGGACTTCGAGGGCCTGAAGATCCGCATGCCCGGCGGCATCATCGCCGAATGCTTCGCGGCCATCGGCGCACGCACCACCCTGCTTCCCGGCTCCGAGGTCTATCCGGCGCTGGAGAAGGGCACCATCGACGCTGCCGACTATGTCGGGCCAGCCGTGGACTATGACCTGGGCTTCCAGCAGGTCGCCAAGTATATCGTGATGGGACCGACCTCGTCGCCCTGTCTGCATCAGGCCGTGGACCCGATGGACGTGGCCTTCAGCCGCCGCGTTTGGGATTCCCTGCGCCCGCAGATGCAGGAACTGCTCACCGACATGGTCAACGCTTACTCGCGTGTGCACTACACAGGAATCCAGGAGGCCAACGCCGCCAGTTGGGCGAAGTACGCCGAGGCCGGCGTGTCCGTCACCCGCCTGCCGGAAGAGGACGCCACGGCGTTCCGCAAGGTCTCCATTCCGCTGTGGTTCAAGTGGGCCAACGCCGATCCGATGGCCGCCCGCATCTTCCAGAAGCATCTGGCGCTGATGCAGGATCCGACCGTCGCCCTGATCGACCCGGCCGATATCGAAGGCTTCGAACTGAAGCTCTAGGCGGTCTCGCTCTGCCGCCGGCCGGCGCGGATCCACGGTCTGTGGGATCCCGCCGCCGGCGGCCTTTCCCTATCCGTTCGGATCGCGGAGGCGATCATGGTGCAGTCTGGCTTCGTCCTGCCACACTGGCTCTACTGGGGCCTGTTGGTGGCGGTTCCGCTTCTAATCATGGGGGCGGTGGCCCTGTTCCCCAGCCGCGATCATGGAACCCCGATGCCGGCGGCGGCGCCCTCGCCGGTGCCGGGCAATGCGTTCACCCGGATCATGGACCGGGTCTCCCACGTGTGCGGTGTATTCGCCAGCTACTGGACCGTCATCGCGGTCGGGTACTACGTGTTCGAGGTCACGGCGCGCTACTTCTTCAACGCCCCGACCAATTGGGCGCATGAAGCTTCGTTCCTGATGTTCGGCATGATGTACGTGATGGCGGGCGCCTACGGGCTGCTGACCCACGCCCACGTGCGCGTCGATGTGGTCTACGTCAAGCTGTCGCCCCAGGGGCAGGCGGCGATCGACGTGCTGACCTCGGTCCTGTTCCTGTTCTACATGGTCGTCTTCCTGAGCACGTCCTGGACCTTCTTCGCCCAGGCCGTGGACCAGTCGCAGTACTTCTTCGGTCAGGGCTACGGCAACGACATGTCGTCCAGCGAGTGGCGCATCAGCTACGCGCCCATCAAGGCCACCATGGTGATCGGCGCGATCCTGCTGCTGCTCCAGGGCGCCGCCCAGTTCATCAAGGATCTGCAACGCCTGTTTCTGGTCGAAGCGCCCGTGGAGGCTCGTCATGACTGATGCCCTGGCAAACACCACGCCGCGGGCGGACGTGCCCACGGCCCCCAAGCGCGGATCGCGCCGGTTCGCCTGGCTGGTCGTGCTGGGCACGGTGATCCTGGCGATCCCCGTCTTCGTGGAACTCGTCAACATCCTGTTCCTGGACCCGTATCAGGACGAGCCGTTCCTGTGGACCCTGCAGTCCAGTCTGCAAGGCGTGGATATCTCGTGGCTGTCCGTGCTGATGTTCGGCGCGCTGCTGCTGTTCCTGATGCTGGGCATGCCACTCGCCTTCGTCACGGGCAGTCTGGCGGTGGTGTTCATCTATCTGGTCGGTGACCAGTATATGCTGAACATCATCCCGTCGCGCGTCTTCCCGATGATGACGAACTACCAGCTTTCGGCCATTCCGCTGTTCATCTTCATGGCCTCGATGCTGGAGCGCGCCGGTCTCATCGACGAGATGTTCGATGTGATCTACAAGTGGCTGGGCGGCATTCGCGGCGGTCTGGCGGCGGCGGCCATCGTCGCCTCGACCATCCTGGCCGCCATGGTGGGCATCATCGCCGCCGCCGTGGTCACCATGGGCCTGATCGCCCTGCCGGCGATGCTGAAGCGCAACTACGACCACAAGATCGCCCTGGGTTCGATCATGGCCGGCGGCACGCTGGGTATCCTCATCCCGCCGTCGATCCTGGCCATCATCTACGCCGTCGTGGCGCAGGAGTCCGTGGGAGAGCTGTACGCCGGCTCGGTCGTGCCCGGCCTGCTGCTGTCCGGCTGCTATGTGCTGTATGTCACCCTGCGCTGCTGGCTGCATCCCGAGATGGGGCCGGCGCTGGACGAGCACGAGCGGGTCACGTTCGCCGAGAAGCTTGTTCTGCTGCGCAAGATGCTGGCACCGATCATCCTGATCGTCACCGTGCTGGGTGTGATCTTCACCGGCCTGGCGACCCCCGTGGAGGCCGCTGGCGTGGGCAGCCTGGGCGCCATCATCGTCGCCGCCATTCATCGCCGCTTGACCCTGGCCGGCATCAGCCAAGCCTGCATCAGCACCATGAAGCAGGTCGCCATGGTCCTGTGGATCATGTTCGGCGCCAGCATCTTCGTCGGCTTCTATGTCCTTCAGGGCGGGCAGCAGTTCGTCTCCGACATGATCCTGGGCACCGGCCTTGGGCCGTACACCATCCTGTGCATCATGATGGTGATCCTGGTCGTGCTGGGCATGTTCTTGGACTGGGTCGGCATTCTGCTTCTCGCGGTGCCCATCTTCCTGCCGATCATCACGTCGCTGGAGTTCAACGGGGTGTTCGGTCTGCCGGGCGTGCCGGGATCCGAGGTGGCCCTGTGGTTCGGCGTCATCTATCTCGTCAACATGCAGATGAGCTTCCTGTCGCCGCCCTTCGGCTACGCTATCTTCTTCCTGCGCGGCGTCACGCCGGAGGAGATCCCGACCGCGACCATCCTGAAGTCGACCCTGCCGTTCCTGGCCTTGCAGGTGGTGGTCCTGACCCTCTGCGTGCTGTTCCCGCGGTTGGTGCTCTGGCTGCCGGAGCTGGCCTACGGGTCCGGTCTGTAGGGCGCCCGGGGAAGGAGGGTCGACGATGACGAAGGTGGTTCTGGCCCCCAACGCTCTCAAGGAAAGCCTGAGCGCCGCCCAGGCGGCGGCGGCCATGGCCGAGGGCGTGCGGCGGGTCTGGCCCGACGCCGAGACCGTCCCCCTGCCCATCGCGGACGGGGGCGACGGCCTCGCCGAGGTGGCCCGCGAGGCCATGGGCGGGCGGATGGAGCGGGTCGCGGTGCCCGGTCCGCTCGGCGAAACGGTGGAGGCCGCCTACTGTCTCGTGCCCGACCGCCGACTGGCGGTGGTGGAGATGGCGGCGGCCAGCGGTCTGGCGTTGGTGCCGCCGTCCCAGCGCAACCCATTGCGGACGTCGAGCCAGGGCACGGGCGCGCTGATCGCCGCCGCGCTCGACCGTGGGATTGAGCATCTCGTGGTCGGGATCGGGGGCAGTGCCACCAACGAGGGCGGGATCGGCATGGCCGCCGCCCTCGGCGTCCGCTTCCTGGATGCGGCCGGGCAGCCGCTGGAGCCGGTGGGCGCCAGCCTGTCCGCGATTGAGAGCGTGGACGTCTCGGGTCTGGACCCGCGCCTGCAGGACCTGCGGATCGAAGTGGTCTGCGACGTCGACAATCCCTTGTTGGGGCCGAACGGGGCCTCGGCGGTCTACGGCCCGCAAAAGGGGGCGGACCCGGAGATGGTCGCAACCCTCGACGCCGGTCTGGCGCATCTCGCCGATGTGGCGGCGCGGGACCTGGGCGTGGACGTGCGCGATGAACCCGGCGCGGGCGCGGCCGGTGGCCTGGGCATGGGCCTGCGGGTGTTCCTGGGCGCGACGCTCAAGCCGGGGGCCGAGCTGGTGTTGGACTTGGTCGGCTTCGATGCCGCGCTGGACGGGGCCGCGCTGGTGCTGACCGCCGAAGGGCGGGTCGATGCCTCGACGGCCTACGCCAAGGCGCCCGCCGCCGCCGCCCGCCGCGCCCGCGCGCGCGGCATTCCCTGCCTCTGTCTGGCGGGCAGCCGCGCGGACGATCTGTCCGCCGTGCATGCGGCCGGACTGGAGGCTGTGTTTCCCATCGTGCCGGGGCCGATGACGCTGGAGGCCGCCATGGCCGAAGCGGGGCGGCTGATGACGGACACGGTGGAACAGATGGTTCGCGTCCTGGCGGTGGGTGCCCGGATCCGGACGGAACCCGGCGCCCGATCCTGAGCGCCCCATCCTGAGCGTCAAGTCCCCCCGAGACAGGGGGACGCACGATCCCAATCGGAGGTGAGGTCATGCGCATCGAACTGCTGTACGGTAAGGCAACGGTGCCGCTGGACCTGCCCGACACCTGGGACGTGACGGTGATCGAAAAGGCCGCCATGCCGGTGCTGGCCGATCCGGTCGGCGCGGTCGAGCGCGTGTTGGGGCAGCCCACCGGCGCCGCTCCGCTGATCGAAAGCGCGCGCGGTGCCCGCACCGCCTGCATCCTGATCTGCGATGTCACTCGCCCGGTGCCCAACGGGCTCTTGTTGCCGCCCCTTGTGCGGACGCTGTTGGACGCTGGCGTCCCGGCGGACGGCATCACGATCCTGGTGGCGACCGGGTTGCATCGCCCGAACCTCGACGACGAACTGGCCGAGGTGGTGGGCGACCCCTGGGTCCTGGAGACGGTGCGGGTCGAGAACCACTTCGCCCTGGACGACGACGCCCATGTGGATCTGGGGCCGACGGCCCATGGCACGCCGGTGCGCATCGACCGCCGCTTCGTCGAGGCCGATGTGCGCATCGCGACCGGGCTGGTGGAGCCGCACTTCATGGCCGGCTGGTCCGGGGGCCGCAAGGTGATCGCCCCCGGCGTGGCGCACCGGGACACGATCACGACGTTTCACAATCACGCCTTCATGGCGCACCCGCGTGCGGCGAACTGCGTTCTGGACGGCAACCCGCTGCACCGGGAGCAACTGGCGATCGTGGAGAAGGTGGGCGGCGCTCTGGCGCTCAACGTGGTGATCGATGACCACCGCCGGCCCTGCACCGTGACCTACGGCGAGATCGTCGAAAGCCATCTGAAGGCCGTGGACTTCGTGCGCGCCTACGCGGCCGTCTCGGTGCCGCGTCGGTTCCACACCGTGGTGACCTCGGCGGCGGGCTATCCGCTCGACAAGACGTACTATCAGACCGTCAAGGGCATGGTCGGGCCGCTGGACATCCTGGAGGAGGGCGGCGACCTCATCATCGCCTCGGATTGCAGCGAGGGCATGGGCTCGGGCGCCTATGTGGAGGCGCAGCGCCGCCTGCTCGACCGTGGCGTGGACGGCTTCCTGGAGGATATCGCCCGCAAGGACTTCGCCGACATCGATGAGTGGCAGACCCAGATGCAGATCCGCACCATGCGACGCGGCACCATTCGATTGTACGCGCCCCGGCTGGGCGACGCTCTGGAGTTGACAGGGGTGGAGAGCGTGCCCGACCTGACCGCCGCCGTGCACGCCAGTGTGGCGCGCCACGGGGATACGTCGGTGGCCGTGGTGCCGGAGGGGCCGTATGTGATCCCGGTGCTGGGGGGTGCCGCGTGACGGAGTCCGTGACGAGCCCGACGCGGCACATCCATCTCGATCCGGTCGGTGGCGTGGCCGGCGACATGCTGATCGCTGCCCTGCTGGACGCTTTCCCGGAACACGAGTCCGCCATGCGCGCGGCGGTGGCCGCCGCCGGTCTGCCCGAGGGGTGGGTTTTGCACGTTGAGGCGTACGGCGACGGCGTGCTGACCGGGCGGCGCTTTCAGGTGCGGGGACCGGAGATGGCCGCCGAGTCGGAGCATGCCGACCATCACCACCATCATCATCACGCTCATGGGCATGCTCACGCGCATACCCATGGTCATGCCCATGCGGAGGCACACGCCCACACGCACACCCGCGCGCACACCCACGCGCACACCGAGACTCATGCACACACGCACGCGACGGGCCGCTGGGCGGACATCCGGGCCCGGCTGGAAGCCGCGCCCTTGGCGGCGGGCGTGCGCGCGCGGGCCATTGCGATTTTCACGCTGATTGCCGAAGCCGAAGCACGGGTGCACGGCAAGGCGGTCGAAGATGTGAGCTTTCACGAGATCGCCGATTGGGACTCCATCGCCGACGTGGTCGGCGCCGCGGCGGTGATCGAGGCGCTGGGACCGACCACATGGTCTCTGGCACCCTTGCCGCTGGGCAGCGGTTTGGTGAACACCGCGCACGGACCGGTGCCGGTGCCTGCACCCGCGACGGCGTTGCTGCTGGCGGGCCTGCCGGTGATCGACGACGGCATCGATGGGGAGCGCGTGACGCCCACGGGCGCCGCGCTGATGCGGCATCTGGCGCCCACGTCGATGCGGCCCGCCGGGTTGCTCACGATCAGCGGTGTCGGAACCGGGTTCGGCACCCGGCGCCTTCCGGGCCGCAGCAATGTTCTGCGTGCGCTGGTGCTGGAGCGCGAGGCTGGGGACCAGACCGACGCGCCGGCTCTGCCGACCGACCGCGTGGCCGTGCTGACCTTCGAGGTCGACGACCAGTCGCCGGAGGATCTGGCGTTGGGCCTCGACCACCTGCGCCGCACGACCGGTGTCCTGGACGTGCTGCAAGCGCCCGCCTATCTGAAGAAGGGCCGGCTGGCGACTCAGGTGCAGGTGCTCTGCCGGCCCGAAACGTACGCCGACGTCGTTTCCGCTTGCCTGCATGAGACGACGACGCTGGGGGTGCGGCACCAGATCATGGATCGCACCATCCTGGCGCGCCGCGCGCGCGGCACCTCGGTCGGGCCGGTGAAAGTGGCGGCTCGGCCCGGCGGGGTGTCCTCCGTCAAGCTGGAGGCGGACGCGCTGGCCGGTATCAGCGGGGCCAGCCATCGGGCGCGCCACCGCCACACGGCGGGAGCTGAGGCGTTGAGCGATGTGGATGACAAGGAGGAGCCCCTATGACTCGAGACGGCGCCCCTGTTCCGCACGCTCTCGCGACGGTGCTTCGGGCCGTGTCGCCCTGCGCCGTGGCGGTCAGCGGGGGCGTGGACAGCCTGACCCTGGCGGCGGCGGCGGCCCGGGTGGGCGTCGATCTGTTGTGCGTGCATGCGACCTCACCGGCGGTGCCGGCGGAGGCCACGGCCCGCACCCGCGCCTTGGCGGCGGCGCACGGCTGGTCCCTGATCGTGCTGGACTCCGGGGAATTCGCCGATCCGCGCTACCGCCGGAACGGCGCCGACCGCTGCTATATCTGCAAGGGCCATCTGTACGATGCGGCCGCGCACGCCGCGCCCGGGCGGACGATCCTATCCGGCACCAACTTCGATGACCTGAACGACATCCGCCCTGGCCTGACGGCGGCCGGGGAACGCGGCGTGCGTCACCCCTTCGTCGAGGCCGGCCTGGACAAGGCGGCCGTGCGGGCCCTGGCCGCCGCGCTTGGCCTGGGGGACGTGGCGACGCTGCCGGCGGCGCCGTGCCTGTCGAGCCGGATCGAGACCGGTTTGCGGGTCGAGGCCGAAGACCTCGCCCTAGCCCATACGGTCGAGGGCTGGATCCGCGACTGGCTGCGGCCGCAAACGGTGCGCTGCCGGGTGCGCCGCGCGGGCCTGGTGGTGGAGCTGGACGCGGCGGCGCTGGATGCGCTGGATGTCGGCGGGCGCACGGCCTTGCTGGCCGGGCTGCGGGTGCGGGCGCCGGGACGTCCGGTCACCCTGGCGCGCTACGCCATGGGCAGTGCCGCCCATCCCGCGCTGAAGGCCGCCGAGTAATGCCGGACGTTCGGTTCGATGCCGACCGGGTGCGCCGCATCGGGCTGCCGGAGGCGGTGTTCTGCACCGGCAAAACCCCCATCCAGATCGCCACGGCGACCGGGGCCGCGCGGGCGGCGCACGGCCGCTGCCTGCTGACGCGCCTGGACGCCGCCGCGCGGGCCGCGCTGCCCCAGGATCTGCGCGAGGCGCTGGACTACGATCCCCTGTCGCGCACGGCGGTGTTGGGAGACATGCCATCAGCGGACGCGACGGATCCCGTGGCGATCGTCACCGGGGGGACGGCCGATCTCGCGGTGGCGACGGAGGCCCTGCGCACCCTGCGCTTTTCCGGCTGCCCCGCCGTGCTGTACGCGGATGTCGGGGTGGCGGGCCTCTGGCGCCTGATGGAAATCCGGGAGTCCCTGGCCGCCTTCTCGACCGTGATTCTGGTGGCCGGCATGGAAGGCGCGCTGTTCACGGTGGCGGGCGGGCTGCTCCCCGGCCTGCTGATCGCCGTGCCGACATCCGTGGGCTATGGCGTGGCGGCGGGCGGTCAGGTCGCCCTGAACGCCGCGCTGTCAAGCTGCGCGCCCGGCCTGTTGGTGACCAACATCGACAACGGTTATGGCGCCGCCTGCGCCGCCCTGCGGGCGCGTGGCGCCCGCTCTTGACGGTTCTTCGGGCGCGCGCCCGCTTCTGACGGTTCTTCGGGCGCGTGGCGCCCGACCCTGAGGGAGGGCCCCGTAAGCCGGTCCTTACGCTGGGCGTGTCGCATCCCCCAGCGCGGCCGCCATCAGCGCCTTTGTGTAGTCCTGCTCCGGGGCGTCCAGGATTTGCGCCGCCGGGCCGGATTCCACCACCACGCCGTTCTTCATGACCAGGATATCATCGGCCAGGGCGCGCACGACCCGCAGGTCGTGGCTGATGAACAGGTACGCCAGCCGGTGCCGGTCCTGCAAATCGCGCAGCAGGTCCACGATCTGCGCCTGCACCGAGACATCGAGCGCGCTGGTCGGCTCGTCGAGCACCAGGAAGCGCGGTTTCAACGCCAGGGCGCGGGCGATGGCGATGCGCTGGCGCTGCCCGCCGGAGAACTCGTGCGGGAAGCGGTGGCGCGTGTCCGGGTCCAGGCCGACCTCGGTCAGGGCCTCCACCACCATGGCCTCGCGTTCGGCGCGGTCGCCGATCCTGTGCACCTCCAGGCCCTCGCCGACGATCTGCCCGATCGACAGGCGCGGACTCAGGGAGCCGAAGGGGTCCTGGAACACGACCTGCATGCGCCGGCGCAGCGGCCGCAGGGCGCGCGACTTCAGGCCGTCGATGCGGGTGCCCTCGAACGTGATCGGTCCGTCGGAGGAGATCAGCCGCAACAGCGCGAGGCCGAGCGTGGTTTTGCCGGAGCCGCTTTCGCCCACAACGCCGACGGTGTGGCCCTCCTTCACCGTCAGGGTCACGCCGTCCACGGCCTTCACATGGCCGACGGTGCGGCGGATGACGCCCGTCTTGATCGGAAAGTGGACCTTCAAGGCCTCCGTCGTCACCACCGTTTCGGCATTCGGACGCGGCGGACGCGGGGAGCCCGACGGCTCGGCGGCCATCAGGGCGCGGGTGTAGGGGTGCTCCGGCGCGGTGAACAGGCGGACGACCGGCCCGCGCTCCACGATCACGCCGTCCTTCATCACACAGACCGTATCGGCGATGCGGCGCACGATGCTGAGGTCGTGGGTGATGAACAGCAGCGCCATCCCGAAGCGGTCGCGCAGGTCCGCCAGCAGGTCGAGAATCTGCGCCTGAATGGTCACGTCGAGCGCGGTGGTGGGCTCGTCGGCAATCAGCAGGTCGGGTTCGTTGGCGAGCGCCATGGCGATCATCACGCGCTGGCGCTGGCCGCCGGACAATTCGTGGGGCAGGGCGCCCAGGCGGTCGGTGGCGTCCGCGAGCCCGACCAGGCCCATCAACTCCCGGATGCGGTCGCGGGCGGCCCGCCCGGTCAGGCCTTTGTGCACGGCCAGGATCTCGCCGATCTGCTTTTCGATCGAATGCAGCGGGTTCAGCGAGGTCATGGGCTCCTGAAAGATCATGGCCGCCGTGCCGCCGCGCATCTGGCGCAGGGTCGCGTCCGGGGCGGTCATCATCTCCGTGCCGCCCAAGCGGATGGAGCCGGACGGGTGCCGCGCCAGCGGGTAGGGCAGCAGGCGCAGCACCGACAGGGCGGACACCGACTTGCCGGAGCCGCTTTCGCCCACCAGGGCCAGGGTCTCGCCGCGCCGGATGGCGAAGGAGACACCCTTGACCGCCTCCACCGTCCGCGGCGGCTGGCCGAAGGTGACCGCCAGATCCCGGACCTCCAGCACGGTCTCGTTCGTACGGGGCTGCGCCATCAGTGCGTCCCCTTGCGCGGATCGAAGGCGTCGCGCACCGCCTCGCCGATGAACACCAGCAGGCTGAGCATGATGGAGATGACCAGGAAGGCGGCGATGCCGAGCCAGGGCGCTTGCAGGTTGTCCTTGCCCTGGCGCAGCAGATCGCCCAGCGACGGCGAGCCCGGTGGCAGCCCAAGCCCCAGGAAGTCCAGCGAGGTCAACGCGACCAGGGAGCCGGCCAGGATGAACGGCAGGAAGGTCAGGGTGGCCACCATGGCGTTGGGCAGCACATGCTTGACCATCACCAGACCGTCGGACATGCCCAGCGCTTTGGCGGCGCGCACGTAATCGAAATTGCGGGCACGCAGGAACTCGGCGCGCACCAGGCCGACCAGGGTGGTCCAGGAGAACAGCATCAGCACGATGAGCAGGGTCCAAAAGCCGGGCACGAGCACCGACGAGACGATGATGAGAATGAACAGTTGGGGCAGGCCGGACCAGATCTCGATGAAGCGTTGGAAGAACAGGTCCAGCAGGCCGCCGAAATAGCCCTGCACCGCGCCGGCGGCCACGCCGATGACGGAGGACAGGACCGTCAGCGCCAGCCCAAACAGCACCGACAGCCGGAAGCCGTACAGCAGGCGCGCGAACAGGTCGCGGCCCTGGTCGTCGGTGCCCAGGATGTTCTCGGCACTCGGCGGGGCCGGGGCGGGCGTGGAAAGCTGCTGGTTGACGGTCTGGTACGAGAATTCGACCAGCGGCCAGACCATGAACCCTTTCTCCTGGATCAGGTCGGCGACGAACGGGTCGCGGTAGGCCGCCGGGGTCGGAAAGTCGCCGCCGAACGTCGTTTCCGGATAGTCGACCACGACCGGAAAATAGGGCGCGCCGTCGTACCAGACCAACAGGGGCCGGTCGTTGGCGATCAACTCGGCGAACAGGCTGGCGCCGAATATCAGCAGGAAGATCCACAGGGACCAGAACCCCCGGCGGTTGGCCCGAAAGTTGGCGAACCGGCGGCGCCAGATCGGGTTCGGGCCCCGACGCTGCGGCGTCTCGGATGGGGTGCCGGTGTCGGAGGCGGAAAGCAGGCCGCTGTCAGTCATGCGCGGTCAGACCTCCCGGCTTTCAAAGTCGATGCGCGGGTCGATGACATGATAGGTCACGTCGGAGATCAGGTTCAGCACAAGGCCCAGCAGCCCGAAGACGTACAGGGTGCCGAACATCACCGGATAGTCCCGGTTGATGACGGATTCAAAACCCAGCAGACCCAAACCATCCAGGCTGAAGATCACTTCGATCAGCAGGGAGCCGGTGAACAGCATACCCACCAGCGCGGCGGGGAACCCGGCTACCACCAACAGCATGGCGTTGCGGAAGATGTGGCCGTAGAGAATGCGCCGCTCCGTCAGGCCCTTGGCGCGGGCGGTGACCACGTACTGCTTGTTGATCTCCTCCAGGAAGGAGTTCTTGGTCAGCATGGTCAGGCTGGCGAACCCGCCGATCACCATCGCCGTCACCGGCAGCACCAGATGCCAAGCGTAGTCCGCGACCTTACCGAGCGGGGACAGGTCCGCCCAGTTCTCCGACGTCAGCCCACGCAGCGGGAACAGATCGAACACGCCGCCGTGGGCGAACAGGATGATGAGCAGGATGGCGAACAGGAAGGCCGGCACGGCGTAGCCGACGATGACGATCCAACTCGTGACCATGTCGAAGCGGGTGCCGTCCCGCACCGCCTTGCCGATGCCGAGCGGGATGGAGACCAGATAGATGATCAGCGTGCTCCACACCCCCAGGGAGACGGAGACCGGCATCTTCTCCCAGATCAGGGCCATGACGCCGGTGCTGCGGTAATAGCTCTCCCCCAGATCGAAGGTGGCGTAGTCCTTGAGCATCTTCAGGTAGCGCTCGTGGATCGGCTTATCGAACCCGAACTGTTTTTCGATCTCCGCGATGAAGGCGGGGTCCAGACCGCGGGCTCCGGCATAGGCGCTGCCGTCGCCGCCGCCCCCTCCGGATACTCCCCCGTTTCCGCCGCCGCCCATATCGCCGCCGCCGCCGGAGAAGGCGGCCGTCGCGCTGACGTCGGAGCCCTGAATCTGGGCCAGCATCTGCTCCACCGGGCCGCCGGGGGCGATCTGCACGATGAAGAAGTTGACGGTGATGATGCCCAGCAGCGTCAAGGGAATCAGCAGCAGGCGGCGGATGATATAGGCCAGCATGATCGGCGTTCCGCCCTTAACGGTCGGTCAGTACGCCAGCGGCGCGCAGGGCGGCATCCTTCTCCGGGTCGATCCACCACGTCATCACGCTGGCGCCGCTGTCGGGCGTAATCTCCGGCATGCCGAAGCGGTTCCAATAGACGAACCGGTCGGCCTCTGAGTGGTACATGGGCACAAGGTAGAAGGTCCATTGCAACACCCGGTCGAGGGCATGGACGGCGGTCACCAGGTCCTCGCGGCTGTCGGCGCGGACGATATCGTCGATCAGGGCGTCCACCACGGGGCTGGAGACACCGGTAAGGTTGCGGCTGCCCTCCACGTTGGCCGTGTCGCGGCTCCAGAATTCGCGCTGCTCGTTGCCCGGGCTGTCCGACTGCGCCCAGATCTCGGCGATCATGTCGAAGTCGAAGCTGTTGATGCGGTTGGTGTACTGCGCCGTGTCGACCACCCGCACGTCGACGTCGGCGCCCAGCCGCTTCAGGTTCTGCACATAGGGCAGGGTCACCCGCTCCAGCGACGGGTTGTCCAGCAGGATCTGGAAGCGCAGGGTGTCGCCCCGCTCCGTCTGGGTCATGACCCCGTCCTTCATCTCCCAACCGGCCTTGTTCAGGATGGTGAGCGCGGTGCGCAGGTTCTGACGGATTTCGCCCGGTGCCGGGACCGAGGGTGGATTGTATTCTTCGGTGAACAGGCGCGGCGGCAACTGGTCGCGGTAGGGTTCCAGCAGCGCCAGTTCATCGCCCTCCGGCACGCCGGTCGCGGCCAGTTCGCTGTTGTCGAAGTTGCTGCGGGTGCGGGCGTAGGCGTCGTAAAACAAGTTTTGGTTGGCCCAGGCGAAATCGAAGGCATAGGCCAGCGCTTCCCGCACGGCCGGGTCGTTGAAGGGCGGCCGACGCATGTTCATGACATAGCCCTGGGTGGGTGCGACCCGGCTGTGTTTAAAGGCATGCTGGATCAGCAGGCCCTTGTTTTTGTTCTCGCCCTCATAGGCCGTGGCCCAGTTCTTGGCGATGTTCTCGGAGCGGAAGTCGTATTCGCCGGCCTTCAGCGCCTCCACCGCCACGGTGAAATCCCGGTAGTAGTCGTACTGGATGGCATCGAAATTATACATCCCAACCATGACCGGCAGGTCGGCGCCCCAGTAGTCCTTGACCCGCTCGTAGCGGATATACCGGCCCGGCTCGAACGCGGCGACCCGGTAGGGGCCACTGCCCACCGGCGGCTCCAGAGTGGTGTCGCTGAAGGTCCGGTCTTCCCAGGCGTGTTTCGGCAGCACCGGCAACTGGCCGAGCACCAGCGGCAGCTCGCGGTTCCGGTTGGTCGAGAATGTGAACTTCACGGTGTGGTCGTCCAGGGCGACTGCCTCGGACACGTCGGCGTAGTAGAACCGGTACAGGGGGGCGCCCTCGGTGCGCAGGATGTCGAAGCTGAACAGCACATCCTCGGCCGTGATGGGGTGACCGTCGTGAAACCGTGCCTTCGGATTCAGCCGGAAGATGGCCCAGGAGCGATCGTTCGGGGTCTCCACGCTCTCGGCGACCAGCCCGTAATGGCTGAACGGCTCGTCCGACGATGCCACCATCAGCGTGTCGTAGACCAACCCCAGGCCGATGGCCGGTCGGCCCTTGATGATGAAGGGGTTCAGACTGTCGTAACTGCCCACCCAGGCCAGCTTGAGCGTTCCACCCTTGGGCGCCTCCGGGTTGACGTAGTCGAAGTGCGTGAACTCCGGCCCGTATTTGGGCGCCCCGTGCATCGCGATGGCGTGGCTGGGCGCGGCAAGGGCGTGGGGGGCGGACAGACCCAGCAGGAGGATGAGGGGCAGGGCGGACAGGCGGGCGAACAGGCCACGTCGACGCATGGGGGCACTCCGGTCGGGATGCGGGCACGAACGTTCTCGGGGAGCGCCGCGTGGACCCTCCCCGAGAGGTCTCCTGAGAGATAGTGCGGACGTTGCGTGGCACGATCAAGGCACGGCGCCCGAATCCGCGTCCGCACGGCGGAGGCGGAAAACGGAGGGGCGCGCCGTCAGGCCTCGACACTGTCCAGCGTGAATCCGATCCTTAGGCGGACCTGATAGTGGCCGACCTTGCCGTTCTCGATGTGGCCGCGTGTTTCCAGCACCTCGAACCAGCGCAGATTGTCGAGCGTCTGGCTGGCGCGGGCCACGGCGCCCTGGACGGCATCCTCGATGCTGGTGCTGGACGAGCCGACAACCTCGACGATCTTGTACACATGGTCGCTCATGATGGCATTTCCCTCTGCGTCTTGGAAACGGACGGCGCGCCCACGGGGCACGCCTCCGCTGGTGTGAGAGACGGGGGCCGCGCCGCGCCCGGTCAGGAGGGGACGGGATCGCGGCCTACCGAGGACACGTCGTCGTGGCGGACCCGTCGCGCAACCCCCAGGTCGTCCAGGATGACGTACACCACCGGCACCAGGACCAGCGCCAGCACGGTGGCCGACGTCAGGCCGAAGGCGAGGCTGGTGGCCAGCGGAATCATCGCCTGCGCCTGAAGGCTGGTCTCCAGCAGCAGCGGCCCCAGACCCATGATGGTGGTCAGCGAGGTCAGCAGGATGGGCCGGAACCGCTCGCGGGCGGCGCGCCGGGCGGCGTCGGGTGCGCTCATCCCCTCCAGGCGGCGTTGTTTGATGAACATGACCAGCAGGATTGAGTCGTTGACCACCACGCCGGCCAGCGAGGCCAGACCGATCATGGAGGGCATCGACAGCTCGAGGCCCTGCGCGAGATGGCCCAGGATGGCGCCGATCAGGGCCATCGGGATGGCGGTCATGACGATGACGGGTTCGGCATAGCTGCGGAACTGGAACGACAGCAGCAGGAACACGCCGATCAACCCGATCAGCATGTTGCGTCCGAGGGACATCATCGTCTCGGCCATTTCCTTGGCCTGGCCCTCGAAGTCCGGCCGCACGTCGGGATGACGCTCCAGAAGCTGGGGCAGGAACACCGCCTTTGTGTGCGCGACGATCTGCTGGGCATTGGCGATCGAATCATCCACATCGCCGATCACGGTGATGGTGCGCGAGCCGTCGACCCGGGCGATCCGCGCCCAGCCGCGCGTTCCTTCCAGGGTGGCGACGTTGGTCAACGGGATCGACGCCCCGTCCTCGGTGGTCACCATGAAGCGGTCGAGGTCGGCCAGGGAATCGCGATCCTCGGCCAGAAGGCGGACGTCGATCTCGACCGCCTCGTCGCCGATCTGCAACTCGTCCACGGTCACACCCTGGAACGCGGCGGCGATCTGCCGGGCCACCGTGTCGGCCCGCACGCCCAGGGCGCTGGCGCCGTCGCGCAGGGACAGGCTCACCTCGGGCTTGCCGGGCCGCATGTCGTCCATGACGTCGTACACGCCGGCGTAGCCCTCCAGCCACCGCCGCAGGTCGAGGGCGGCCGCCTTGAGCGAGTCCGTATCCCGCCCGCGCAGGCGGATCTCGACCGCGCGCCCGGCGGGGCCGAGCTGGCGTTCGGCGAACCGCAGGCTGATCGCATCCGGAATCACACCGGCTTCCGCGCGCCACGCAGCGGCGACGGCCTTGGACGGCAGCCCCGGGCGCTGGTCGGAGTCGATCAGGTCCGCGCTGACCGTGGCGACGTGGGCGCCGCTTTCCGCCGCCGTGGTGTTGACCGAATAGAGCGTCACCACGTTGCGCACCAGGGGGCCGCCTATGGTGGCCGCCGCGTCGGGGTCGCGCGCCGCGGCATCCGCCGGAAGATCTTCCGACAGGCGGCGCCCGAGCGAATCGAGGGCCGCCGTCACATGGGCCACGGCGGCCTCGGTCTCCGCCAGCGGGGTGCCCTGCGGCATCAAGATCTCGGCCTGGATCGTGTTGCCGTCGATGTGCGGAAAGGCGCGGAACTTCACGAATCCGCCGGCCACCAGCGCGACCGTGCTCAGAAACGCCAGCATCAGCAGCCCAAAGGCGAGGTAGCGCCAGGAGACCGCCACATCGACCAGGCGGCCCATCAGCCGCTCGCGCACCCAGTCGAACCCGGATTCGAACCGGCGCCGCCAGCTCGCCGGGTCCTTTTCCGTATGCTTTTCCAGCGCGTGCGCCAGATGGTGCGGCAGGATGATGAAGGCTTCGATGAGGCTGACCGCCAGCACCAGCAGCAACACGACCGGCAGCGCCCGCAGGATCTGCCCCAGCGTGCCCGCCAGGAACGCCAGCGCGCCGAAAATGCAGATCGTGGTCACGAAGGACGAGACAACGCCCGGAAACACCTCCCGCGCACCGTCGATGGCGGCGTCGTAGGGCGCCTTGCCGCGCTTCAGGTGGCGGGCGATGTTCTCCGAGATCACGATGGCGTCGTCCATCAGCAGGCCGACGGCGATCAGCAGGGCCACCATCGTGATCATGTTGATGGTCAGGCCGAACGCGCCCATCAGGAACAGGCCGCCCATGAACGACACCGGCAGGCCCATCGCCACCCAGAAGCTGAAGCGCAGCGAGAAGAACAGGAACATCGTCAGGAACACCAGCACGAGGCCCTGAACGCCGTTGTCCAGCAGCATGGTCAGGCGGTCGCGCACGATGGAGGCCGAATCGCGGGTCACCGTCAGCGCCACGCCCGCCGGCGCTCGGGCCCGTTCCTCGTCGAGAAAGGCGTTCAGGCGGTCCATGACCACCAGCGTGTCCTGGGCGCGGGTCTTGGTGATGTCGAGCAGCGCCGCCCGGGTGCCGTTGAACAGCACCTTCTCTTCCGCGCGCTCGAACAGGTCGGTGACCCGCGCGATGTCCCCCAGCCGCAGCTCGCCCCCCGTGGTGGAGGCGACAATGACCAGATCGCGAAAGGCGGCGGCGGAGCGCCGTTCGTCGGCGAACCGGACGATGACGTCGCCGTCGCGCGTCTCCACCCGGCCGGAGGGGCGGTCCTGGCTCTGGCGTTCGATCAGGGTTGCGAAGTCGGACAGGCTGAGGCCGAAGCGCCGCAGCGTTTCCATCGCGACCTCGATGCGGATCTGCCGGTCGGAAAAGCCGTTGATCTCGACCTGTCCCAGGCCGGCGGCGTTCAGGCGGTTCTTGAGCTCCTCGGCGTAGGCTTTCAGGTCGGTCGCCGGCATCTCGCCCGTGATGGCGACGGAGGCGACGAAGTCGCTGCGCCCCAGGGTGCGGACCACGGGATCCTCGGTGTCCTCCGGGAAGCTGTCGATGGCGTCGACCTCGGTCTTGATGTCGTCCTCGAACCGTCGGATGTCGCCGTCGTCCAGCATTTCGGCGGTCAGGGTGCCGACCCCTTCCACGGCCTCGCAGCGGCGTTCCTTCAGATCGTTGATGCCCGAAACGGCCTCTTCCAGGCGCTGGCAGATAGCGGTTTCGACCTCGTCGGCGGTGGCGCCGAGGTAGACCACGGTGACCTGCACTTCATCGAGCGACAGCTTGGGGAAGGTCTCGCGTTGCAGGCTGGGCAGGGCGGCCAGCCCAAGCACCAGGATTCCGATCATCAGCAGGTTGGCGGCGGTGGGGTGGCGGGCGAAGAAGGCGATCACTGGCGCGCCTCCCCGGCCGGTGTGTGGTCCGCCCCCGGTCCGGACACCCCCGGTCCGGACACCCCCGGTCCGGATGCCCCCGGTCCGGATGCCTCGGCGGCGGCGATCAGGCGGTCGCGGGCGGCGTCGTCGCGGCGGGGGTCGAGCAGCATGCCGGCCACGGCAGGCATCAGGTCGGTGACGACCAAGCGGTCGCCGGGCGCGAGGCCCTGTTCAATCACCGCGAGGTCGCCTTGCGTGAAGCGGATGGTGACGGGGCGCTTCACCAGCCGGTCGTCCGCGTCCAGCAGGTAGACCGCGCCGCCGTGCATCGCGAGGCGCGGGATCACGACGGCGCCGGGGATGACCGGGCCGGTCAGCTCCACCTCGACGAACATGTTCTTGACCAGCGGGGGGCGGACGCCGGGTATGGCGCGCTCGTAGCTGTCCTCGACCGCGACGATGATCCCGGCGGTGCGGGTTTTCGGGTCGATGGTGTCGGACACCCGCACCACCCGGCCCGGCCACGTCATGACGCGGTTCACGGTGCCGCCGGTCTGAAGGCGCACGGTGGCGGTGATGCCGGCGGCCGCGCCCATCCGGTCCTCACGGACCGCGCGCCGGATCGCGTCGCCGCTGACGCCGCCGATCAGCGGCAGAAGTTCGCCATAGGTGAATTGCGCCTCCACCTCGGACACGGCGATGCTGTCGCCCTCCGCCAGGACCTGCCCGACGGTGGCGAACTGCGACTCGGCCACATTGACCTGAGAGATCCGGATGGCGAACGGGGCCGTGATGCTGGTGTTGGTCAGGTCGAGCCGGGCCTGCTCCAGCTTGGCCTCCGCCAGGGCGCGTTGCGCCGGCAACAGGTTCAGCGTGTTGCGCAGGTTCTGGAGGCTCTGCTCGCCGGTCAGGACGGTGCGTTCGGCCTGATCCAGTGTCGCCTGGGAGGCCGCCCCGGATCGCCGCAGGTCGCGCTGGCGCGCCAGATCCCGCCGGGCGACCTCCAGGGTGCGCTCCTCGATGGCGATGGAGGCGCGCGCGTTCTCCTCTCGTACCTCCAGTTCGCGCAGGTCGGTTTCGCGTTGACGCACCGTCAGGGCGTAGGTCGCCGGGTCGATCCGGGCGATCTCGGCGCCTTCCGGCAGGATGGCGCCGCGTTTGAGGTTGTCGTTCACCGCCACCACGCGCCCGGCCACCTGGGCCACCGCCTGCCAGATGTCCTGCGGGCTGACCTGGCCGAATCCGCTGGCGCGCGGCACCAGGGCGACCTCCGGCACCACGATGAACCGCGCCGGCCGGGCGGCTTCGGCCGCGCCGTCGGCGTGCACCGGCGGCGCTTTGCCGCCCGCGAGAACCAGGATCAGCAGCACGCCCAGCGCGAGCGGTGGGGCGAACAGGGCCTTGCGCCAATGGCGGCGCCCGGCGGCGGCAACGGATCGGAGCATGGTGGGACCTTCTGGCTCGGTCGGTCGGAAGGGCGGCGGCGGGCGGACAGGACAGGGGGGGACCCAGACAGGGGTGGACCCGCGCAGGGTTACACCCCATGTGCGACAGGCGAGCGCCACGGTGTGACAAAGTATGGCCGAGGCACCGCCATGCGTCACCGTCTGTGGTCCGGCAGCCGGCGACGGACACCAACGTGGGAGCCGGTTACTTATGGACGCAGACTTTTGGGACGACCGCTACGGGTCGAGCGCGCGTCACATCTATGGCGTCGAGCCCAACGCCTTTCTGGTGCGGCAGCGGTTCCGGCTGGACGTCGGGCAATCCGTGCTGGCCGTCGGGGATGGCGAGGGCCGCAACGGTGTGTGGCTGGCCGGGCAGGGGCTCCGGGTGCACACCGTGGATATCTCCGCCGTGGGGTTGCAGAAGGCGATGCGCCTGGCGCTCGACCGGGGCACGACTCTGCGCACGACCTGCGCCGACCTGACCACCTGGGACTGGCCGGTGGGGCAGTATGATGCTGTCGTGTCCCTCTTTCTCCATCTGGCGCCGGAGCACCGCACGGCCGTGCACCGGGCCATGGCCCGCGCGCTCAAGCCCGGCGGGGTGCTGATCCTGGAGGCCTTTCATCCCCGTCAGCGGGAGCTTGGCTCGGGCGGGCCGCCGGATCCGGCGATGATGTACGAGGTCGCGACGCTGCGGGCGGACTTCGACGGCCTGCTGGCGTTCGACGTTCTCGAAGACGGCGAGGAGTCTCTGGAGGAGGGGCTGGCGCATTGGGGTGTCGCCCACACGACCCGCCTTGTGGGCCGCGTCGCGGAACACGCGACGGCGGATGTGTGATCCGGTTGCGTGACCCGGGGGCGGCTTTTCCGCAGATCCGTTCTTGCAAGGCGCCGCCGGACCGATTATAGAAGCCCTCCCGCGCGACAGCGGCGGGCCCGGACGGAGTGTAGCTCAGCCTGGTAGAGCACTGTCTTCGGGAGGCAGGGGCCGGAGGTTCGAATCCTCTCACTCCGACCAAAAAAGGGGCGCTAGGTCAAAGACTTAGCGCCCCTTTTCTGTTCCGCAGGACAGTGCGTCCCGGTTCATTTAAACCGCTTACTCCAAAGCGGTGACCGCGCCCCGTAGAACATCCGGGCTGAAACGCGCAGAGACGCGCTCGGTGAGCCCGCGGGCAACCGTCCACCAAACGCAGCCACCCATTCACCCGTCCGCGCTCACCGCGAACGACAGGAGGGGCGCCTTGCCAAGGTTCCTTGCGACGATCAACGCACCAGCGGGGGCCCGCCGTCTGGCTTTGGCGGGGTTCATGGCGACGGCAATAGCTTTCGGCCCGGCCCGCATGGGGTTTGGCCTGTTCCTTCCCACGTTCCGCCAAGCCTTTGACCTCAGCACAGCCCAGGCCGGTTGGATCGCCAGCGGGGGCTTTCTGGCCTTTCTCATCGCCCTGCCGCTGACGGCGTGGCTCGGGAACCGGATCGGTCCCCGCGTGCCCGTGGTTGCGGGCGTCCTGGCGGCCGTCGCTGGCTTCGCACTCGTTGGCGTGAGCGCCGATGCTGTCCTTCTCGCGGTCGGAGTCGCCCTTGCGGGAACGAGTGCTGGGTTCTGCTGGGTCCCGTTCAACGATGCCACCGAGCGTATCGTCCTGCCGTCCCGCCACACCGTGACGCTGTCGGCCGTGGCAACGGGCACGACGCTCGGGGTGGCGGCCGCCGGCGGCCTTGCCCTGGCCGTGAGTTCGGGTGTCCTGAGTTGGCGCGCGGCCTGGGGGGTGTTCAGCGTCGCGGGCGTGGTTGCCACGCTCGCCGCCGTCATTGGTCTGCCGCGTGGTCGCGCCACACCGGACGCCGCTGCCGCCAGCGCGTCCGTTCTGCTGCATCCCAGCCGGCTCCCGCTCTACGCCGCATCGCTGGTCTACGGGGCGACGAATGCGGTCTATCTCTCCTTTGCGGCGGACCACGTCGTGGCGGCCGGAGGGGGGGCCGGCTTCGCCGACCACGCGGCTTCGCCGGTGATCTTTGTCAGCTATGGGCTGGTCGGACTGCTTGGGCTTGCAACCGCCTGGATCGAGGCGCGCATCGGTCTCTCGGCGCTCGTCGCGGTGATCTTCGCGGCGTTTGCGTGCTCGCTCGTGTTGGTGGGGTTGGTGCCCGGGTCCCTGACCGGCGTCATCATTTCGGCGGGGCTCCATGGGGCTGCGGTGATGGTGATCAGTGCGGTCCTCTCGTTTTGGACGCTTCGGCTGTTTCCCGGTCGAGGATCGACCGGGTTCACAGCGGCGCTCATCGCGGCAGCCGCGGGGAGCGTTGTGGGTCCGGCCGTCGCCGCCGCGTTGATCGACGCCATCGGCCCGCAGCCCGCCTTTCTGATCCTTGCGTTGCCGTCGGTCGGGGTTGTGCTGGCCTTCGGGGTGCGGGCGCGGCGGCTCCCGTCGTAATGCTCCCGCAGGTTCTGCCGCATTTCATGGCGTGGTCGGCGGGGTTTCGCTGTCGTGCCGCGCAGTCGCCGGACGGCCGTCCGATGACGCGTCCCATTCTTCTGGTGACGCACGCCGATCTGGCCGGATCACGCCGTGGCCGACGCGCTGGCCGACGTGATCGTGGCGCAGCGGCGGGACCTTGAGGTGCCCTGAGTGCCGGGCCGCGGCGCGACAGTGTGGGGCTTCTCCAGTGCCGAGCTGGCCTATTCGGTGGGCGCGGCGGCACGCCCCGCGCCGGCCCTCGACTATATTCCACGTTCCCCTTGACGAACGCCTGTGGCAGAACACCTGACATAGTCCGCGCCCGGAATCCAAACGGGCGGTGGCCGGGTCGTGCGCGCATCGTCGACGGACCCTTTCCAGAACGACAGGCAGGGATCGGAACAGCCCTCATGGACGACAGCCTTTCGCGCGTGGACGGCGCGCCCTCCACCTCTTCCCGCGCCATCGCGGACGCCTCTGACATGCCCCTGGCCTTCGGGCTCGGGTTCACCGATCTCTACACCAAGCCGGGTCTGGCCAAGGTGGACGCGGCCTTCCTGGGGCATCTGGGCGAGGCGGACGCGGATCTTCAGGCCCGGCTGGCGGAGGCGCGGGGCGCGCCGGACAGCCTCGACCGCAAGGGCGAGTCCGCGCTGCTCCTGGATCTGGCGCCACACCTTCAGGACTTCCTGGGGCTGATGTTCGGCATCGGGGCGGAGATTCGCGATGCCGCCGCCGACCATGATCGTTTGGCCGTATTGTTTGCATGCAAGCGACTGTTCGTGCAGCGGATCGCGTTCAAGAAGATCAAGCCGGAGGCGGCCGCCGATCTGGACGGCCCGGCGCTGGAGGCCGAACTGGCCGCGCGTCTGGGCGAGGCCGTGACCGAGATGGTGTTCGCCGCGCGTGTCATGGCCTGGATGGAGGACGAGGCCGCCAATGCCGACGCGCTCGATCTCGCCATGCGCTTCGCCGCCTGGGCGGGGCTGACGCCGAAGGGCCGACACCGCTTCCCGCGCGGGGTGCTGTTCCGCCAGCCGGCGAAGAACGACCCGATGGCTTTGATCCCGCTGGAGGGCGATGACGCCGGCCCGCTGCCCTGCGTGCGTCTGCCGGCGCATCATCAGCGGCGGCGCGAGGGCTTCGATCTGACCGATCCGGGCGCGGATCGGACCCACGGGCTGGACGAGGCGCACTACTGCATCTTCTGCCACCACCAGGGCAACGACAGCTGCTCGACCGGGCTCAAGGACCGCAAGACCGGCGCGGTGCAGGAAAACGCGCTGGGCCGCGATATGCTCGGCTGCCCGCTGGAGGAAAAGATCAGCGAGATGCACGAGGCCAAGACGAAGGGCATCTTCGTCGGCGCGCTCGGCATCGTGACGATCGACAACCCGCTGTGCGCCGGCACCGGGCACCGCATCTGCAACGACTGCATGGTCGCCTGCATCTATCAGAAGCAGAAGCGCGATCCGGTCAACATCCCGCAGGCCGAGACCCGGGTGCTGAAGGACGTGCTGGCGCTGCCTTGGGGGTTCGAGGTCTACAGCCTGCTGACCCGCTGGAACCCACTGAACATCCGTCGCCCGCTGCCGCGCCCGGACACCGGCAAGCGCGTGCTGGTCGTCGGGCTGGGGCCGGCCGGCTATTCGCTGGCGCACCACCTGATGAACGACGGTCACGATGTGGTCGGGATCGACGGTCTGAAGATCGAGCCTTTGGACCCGGCTCTGTCCGGCGTGGACGTGCTGGGCCAGCGGGTCGGGTTCAGCCCGATCCGCGATTTCGAGGCGCTGAAGGAGCCGCTGGGCAGCCGCGTCATGGGCGGCTTCGGCGGCGTGGCCGAGTACGGCATCACGGTGCGGTGGGACAAGAACTTCCTGACCGTCATCCGCCTGTTGCTGGAACGCCGGGCCGAGTTCGCCATGATCGGCGGCGTGCGCTACGGCAGCACCCTGGCGCCGGACGACGCCTATGCCATGGGCTTCGACCATGTTGCGCTGTGCATGGGGGCGGGCAAGCCGACCATCGTGCCGATGGAAAACGGTCTGGCACGCGGCGTCCGGCAGGCGTCGGACTTCCTGATGGCCTTGCAGCTCACCGGGGCGGCGCGGCCGGACAGCGTCGCGAACCTCCAGGTGCGGTTGCCCGTGGTGGTGATCGGCGGCGGTCTGACCGCCGTGGACGCCTGCACGGAGGCCTTGGCGTATTACCCCGTCCAGGTCGAGAAGATGCTGGCCCGGCATGAGGCCCTGGTCGCCGAGCGCGGCGAGGCCGCCGTGCGCGCCGGCTGGACCGAGGAAGAGCAGGCTACCATGGACGAATTCCTCGCCCATGGTCGTGCCATCCGGGCCGAACGCGAAGCCGCCGTCGCCGAGGGGCGGGCGCCGCGCATCCGCGAGCTGTTGCAGGAGTGGGGCGGCTCGACCCTGGTTTATCGCCGCCTGCTGACCGACTCGCCGGCCTATCGCAACAACCACGAGGAGGTGGACAAGGCCCTGCAGGAGGGCATCTCCATTTCCGAGCTGTGGAGCCCCGTCCGCGTCGAGCCGGACCGGTTCGGTCACGCCGAGGCGCTTGTGGTGGAGCACCGCGACACCAAGGAACGGCGCACCATCCTCGCCCGCACAATCATCGTCGCCGCCGGCACGGTGCCCAATACGACCCTGGCGCGGGAGCACGTCGGTCGCTTCGCCCTCGACGGCAAGTATTTCCAGGCCGTGAACGAGGCGGGGGAGCCGGTGACGCCGGAGCCTCGGTCGAAGCCGGCGCAGACCGACATCCTGATGCAGCTCAACGACGACGGCACGTCCATGAGCTTCCTGGGCGACCTGCACCCGTCGTTCGCCGGCAACGTGGTGACGGCCTTTGGGTCGGCGCTGCGGGCCTATCCGGTCATCAGCCGCGCGCTGGCGCGCCGGACGGCCGGGTCCGAACCCCGCGAGGCCCTGTTCGCCCGCCTGAACGCGCAGCTTCGCCCGGTGGTGCATTCGGTGGAGCGCCTGACCCCGACCATCATCGAGGTGGTGGTGCGGGCGCCGTTGGCCGCCGAGCGGTTCGAGCCGGGGCAGTTCTACCGGCTGCAGAACTTCGAGCGGCTGGCGGTCCATGCCGAGAACACCCTGCTGGCGATGGAAGGTCTGGCCCTGACCGGTGCCTGGGTGGACAGGGAGGCCGGCCTGCTGTCCATGATCGTGCTGGAGATGGGCGGCTCGTCCGATCTGTGCGCGCTGCTGAAGCCCGGGGAGCCCGTCGTGGTGATGGGACCGACCGGTGCGCCGACCGAGATCCCGTCCGACGAGACGGTGCTGCTGGCCGGCGGCGGACTCGGCAACGCGGTGCTGTTCTCCATCGGCAAGGCGCTGCGGGCGGCGGGGTCCAAGGTGTTGTACTTCGCCGGCTATAAGGCCATGCGCGACCGCTTCAAGGTGCCGGAGATCCTGGAGGCCGCCGATGTGGTCGTCTGGTGCTGCGACGAGGCGCCCGGCTTCACGCCGGAACGGCCGCAGGACAAGACCTTCGTGGGCAACATCGTCCAGGCCATGGTTGCCTATGGGAACGGGTCGCTGGGCGAGGCGTCGGTGTCGCTGGCCGATGTCGACCGCGTCATCGCCATCGGCTCCGACCGGATGATGCAGGCGGTGGGGCAGGCGCGGCACGACGTGCTGGCGCCCATGATCAAGGCGGGGACGGTGGGCATCGGCTCCATCAACAGCCCGATGCAGTGCATGATGAAGGAAATCTGCGCCCAGTGCCTGCAACCCCATGTGGATCCGGTCAGCGGCGCGCGCACCATTGTGTTCTCGTGCTTCAACCAGGACCAGTCGCTCGACACGGTGGACTTCAAGGCGCTGCATGAGCGCCTGGGGCAGAACACCGCCCAGGAAAAGCTGACGCGGGCCTGGATCGACCACTGCCTGCACCGTCTGGGTGCGCGGGGCGTTGCGGCTGAGTAAAGGTCGCGGTCTCGCTATCGTGCCGGGAGGATGTTGGCCGGCGGGCGTGTGCGGCGAGTGGAAAACGGGACCCAGCGGGAGTACAACTCCGGCCCGTCGGATGGCCGGCCGGAGCACCGCTTCCGCCGGACCCGTACCGTGCGTGCGAGGACTCCCAGCCAAAGAAGGCACACATGACCAAGACGCTGAAGCTGATCTCTCCCGTTGACGGGTCTGTCTACGCGGAACGTCCGGTCGCGACCGGAACCGAGGCCTCCATGGCCGTGGCCCGTGCTCGCAAGGCCCAGAAGGATTGGGCGGCCCGTCCGCTCAAGGAGCGCATCGATCTGGTGATGGCCGGTGTGGCGCGTCTGGGCGCCATGAACGACGACGTGGTGCCCGAACTGGCCTGGATGATGGGCCGGCCGGTGCGCTTCGGGGGTGAGTTCGGCGGCGTCAAGGAACGCGCGGCCTATATGGCGGGCATCGCGGCCGAGACCCTGGCACCGTTGGTGGCCGAGGACGGCTCGGCCTTCCGCCGCTTCATCACGCGGGAACCCCAGGGCGTGGTGTTCGTCATCGCGCCGTGGAACTACCCGTACATGACGGCGATCAACACGGTGGCGCCCGCCCTGATGGCCGGCAACACCGTGGTGCTGAAGCACGCCACCCAGACCTTGCTGGTGGGCGAGCGCATGGTGCGGGCCTTCGTCGAGGCGGGCGTGCCCGAGGACGTGTTCATGAACCTGTTCCTCGATCACCCGACGACCGAAGCGCTGATCGGGGCGCGCGCGTTCAACTTCATCAACTTCACCGGCTCGGTGAACGGCGGCAAGGCGATCGAAAAGGCGGCCGCCGGCACCTTCACGGGGCTGGGCCTGGAACTGGGCGGCAAGGACCCCGGCTATGTGATGGAGGACGCCGACCTCGACGCCGCCGTCGCGGTGCTGATGGACGGCGCCATGTTCAACAGCGGCCAGTGCTGCTGCGGGATTGAGCGGGTGTATGTGACCGCCTCTCTGTACGACACGTTCGTCGAGAAGGCGGTGGCCGAGGTCTCCAAGCTGACGCTCGGCAATCCGCTGGAGGAGACAACGACGCTCGGCCCCATGGCCAATGTGCGCTTCGCCGCCGAGGTGCGCGGGCAGGTCGCGGAGGCCGTCGCGGCCGGCGCCGTGCCGATGGTGGATGCGGCGGCCTTCCCGGCTGATGACGGCGGCGCCTATCTGGCGCCGCAGATCCTGACCAACGTGAGCCACGACATGCGGGTCATGAAGGACGAGAGCTTCGGTCCCGTCGTGGGCATCATGAAGGTCGAGAACGACGACGAGGCGCTGGCCCTGATGAACGACAGCCCGTATGGCCTCACCGCCTCGCTGTGGACGCGCGACGTGGCCCGGGCCGAGGCCCTGGGCGCGCGCATCGAGACCGGGACCGTGTTCATGAACCGGGCCGACTACCTCGACCCCGCGCTGTGCTGGACCGGCTGCAAGGACACCGGCCGTGGCGGCGCCCTGTCGCCGATCGGGTTCCACAACCTGACCCGTCCGAAGTCCTACCACCTGAAGAAGGCGTAAGCCCCATGAGTCCGATTCCGAGTCCGAGCGCGAACTGGAGCTATCCGACCGCCATCCGTTTTGGTGCCGGCCGTATCAAGGAACTGGCCGACGCCTGTGCCGCCGCCGGCATCACCCGGCCGCTGCTGGTGACGGACGCGGGCTTGGCCTCGCTGCCGATCACGACGGCCACGCTGGCCGTTCTGGAAGAGGCCGGGCTGAAGCCGGGCCTGTTCAGTGACGTGCAGCCCAACCCGACCGAGGTCAACATGGCCGCCGGTATCGCGGCCTTTAAGGACGGCGGGCATGACGGCGTGGTGGCGTTCGGCGGCGGCTCCGGTCTCGACCTGGGGAAGCTGATCGCGTTCATGCACGGCCAGACCCGCCCGGTGTGGGACTTCGAGGACATCGGCGACTGGTGGACCCGCGCCGACGCGACGGCCATCGCGCCGATCGTGGCGGTGCCGACCACGGCGGGCACCGGCTCCGAGTTCGGCCGGGCCGGCGTGGTCACCAACAGCGAGACCCACGTCAAGAAGATCATCTTCCATCCGAAGATGCTGCCGGCCGTGGTGATCTGCGATCCGGAGCTGACCATCGGCCTGCCGCCCGCGATCACCGCCGGGACGGGCATGGACGCCTTCGCGCACAGCCTGGAGGCCTATTGCTCGCCCTTCTACCACCCGATGTCCCAGGGCATCGCGCTGGAGGCCCTGCGGCTCATCAAGGACTACCTGCCGCGTGCCCACAGCGACGGCAAGGACCTGGAGGCCCGGGCGCACATGATGGCGGCGGCCGGCATGGGCGCGGTCGCGTTCCAGAAGGGGCTGGGTGGCATGCACGCGCTGTCCCACCCGGTGGGCGCGATCTACAACACCCACCACGGTACGACCAACGCCTGCGTGATGCCGACGGTGCTGCGGTTCAACCGGGCGGCCATCGAGGACCGGATCGTGCGGCTGGCGGCCTATCTGGGCATTGCGGGCGGGTTCGATGGGTTCATGGATTATGTGCTCGGCTTGCGGGCCGCGCTCGGCATTCCCGACACGCTGAGCGCCATGGGCGTGGGCCGCGATCGGCTGGATGAAATGGCCGCCATGGCCGCCGAGGATCCCAGCGCGGGCGGCAATCCGGTGCCGCTGAACCCGAACAACTTGCGCGACCTGTACGAGGCGTGTTTGTAACACCCGTCGACGCATGAAAAGGCGTCCTGCGTCGACGGGCCGGTGCGACGGCACCGGCGCCGCGAAGCGGCGGAGGCGATTGACCGGATGAGTCCGGTCAATCGTCGATCTGTATAGAGAGGGATCGGCATTCCCTTCCCCTCGCCGGAAGAGGGGAGGGCTGGGGTGCGGCGGCGCCGGTCGGTTCCGTCGTCCTCTCAACCCCGGTCCCCCTTCAAAGGCCGCGACGGTCTTGACGGCGGGCGCGGGATAGGCTACATCACGCGCCCTTCGCCGGTTCGTCCGGCGCGAGACGCGCGGACCGTGAGATCGCCCCCGATGGCGGGTATAGCTCAGTTGGTTAGAGCGCTTGGTTGTGGTCCAAGAGGTCGTCGGTTCAAATCCGACTACTCGCCCCAGTCCTCTCTCCGGTCCCGCGTCTCACTTCTCCCCCCTGACTCGTTCCCCTACTCCCCGATGAGCGACCAGCCGTCCAGAACGGCCCGGGCTTCCGGCAGCAGCGCGTCGAACAGCGCGCGGTCGGCCGTGTAGGTCCACAGGTGCACCACTGCCGCCCGGGGGCGGGGGCGGGCGACCACCCATTGCCGCATCGGGCCGGACTCACCGGACCAGTCCAGAACCACCTGACGCCCCGTCGGCAAGGTGTCGCGGTCGCCGTCGGCGGCGCCCGCAGGCGGGCGGAACGGTTCCTCCCGGGCCACGGTCAGGCCGGCATAGCGCGTGCGCATGCCCGCGACATGGTCTGCCAGCGCCTGCGACGCGGACGCGACCGAATCCCCGGGCACGGCGGCTTTCACGTTCTGCACGGCGATGGGCGCGAAATAGGC
This sequence comes from Roseospira marina, assembly GCF_014197855.1. Classification (GTDB taxonomy): domain Bacteria; phylum Pseudomonadota; class Alphaproteobacteria; order Rhodospirillales; family Rhodospirillaceae; genus Rhodospira; species Rhodospira marina. Next base: position 129,817 of record NZ_JACIGJ010000003.1, on the reverse strand, counting down.
CTCCGTGCCGGCCGGGCCGGAGACCACCACGGTGTAGGGCGCGGGTGTCTGCACCAGCCAGTCCGCTGGCAGTTCGAGCCGGTAGCCCCAGCCGTCCGGGGCGAAGGTGGCCAGGGTCGTGCCCTCGATGGGCCGCAACGGGGACAACGTGCCGGGCGGTGGCGGCTTCGGTCCCGGCGGGCGCGGGTCCACGGCGGCTTGGGCCGGAATCGCCACGGATGCCAACAGAAGCCCCACGACCGCCAGGTCAAGCCCCCGGCGTCGACTCCTCAATAGTCCTTGCGCCACAACACACCCACCTCACCATCGCCGGCACGGCCGGCCTTGCTCTCTACCTTGAAGCCGGCGCCGAGGTCCACCTCGACGGTGACGCCGCCGCTGCCCGGCTCCAGGCCCTGCTCGACCCCGACATAAATGTCGTCGCTGACGTAGCGTCCGGCCTCCAACCCAGCGCCGCCGGCCGCCACATCACCGCCGAGGCGCAGCACGTCCAGGCCGACCGCGCCGCGCACCATCCCCAGAACGTCCGGGCCGCCGCCGCCGGTCACGCCGGTCAGCGAGGCCAGGGCGCGGGCCAACTGTACGGTCTCCAGCGTGGTCAACTCGCCGCTCGACTTGCCGAACAGGATTTGCGACAGCACCTCGTCGCGCGGGCGCGGCGGCACGGAGTCCAGCACGATCTCCGGATCGTTGGCCGGGCCGGTCAAGCCGACGCGGGCTTCGATCTCCTCCGCCTGATAGACCGCGACCACATCGAGCAGGGGATTGATCTGGCGGCCGCCGGCGAACTGCACGGTTCCGGTTTCGATGTTCAACTGCTTGCCCACGGCCTCGAAACTGCCGCGCCGGATTCCGATGGTGCCCGTCACGCGCGGGATCGCCGCCGTGCCGCCGATCTTCAGGGAGCCGGCCCATTCGGAGTCGAGCCCCTGGCCGGTGACGTACACCCGGTTTGGCATGTCCACGGTGAGGTCGAGGGCGATCGGAAAGGCGGTGTCCTCGTCCGGGGCATCGTCTCCGCTGACGCCGCCGCCGTCCGGGCGGGGCGATCCGGCGTCGAGCGCGGACAGGTCGTCGAGGTTTGCATCGTCGATCTCCACCACATCCAGCGTGGTGACGGAGCCACCGCCGGCAATGGCGTTCAGGTCGACGCGCACCTCGCGGGTGCGGATGTCGCCGGTGACGGCGCCCCGGTCGCCCTCCAGCCGGACATCGATGGTGGCGTCGGCGCTGGCGGTGACATCGTCGCGGCGCACGACGATCATGTCGTCCAGGCGGGCGTGGACCCCGCCCACCGGGCCGTCCGGGGTCAGTTGGATATCGCCGTCGCCCTCAAGTCGGCCGTTGCCGCCATCGGTTCCCGACAGCGTGACGGCAAGGTGGTCCGTGCCCTGGGCGCGCGCGTCGAGCGACAGGGTGTCGATCAGGGTGCCGGCGGACAGATGCTCATAGCGGCCGTCGGACAGCTGTACGGTGGCGTTCACGGCCGGGGCCGCCAGGGTGCCGGAGACGGTGGCATCCAACGCCAGTGCGCCCGACAGGCGGTGTTCCACGACCATGGGAATCATCTCCCACACCGCGCCGATTGGGCCGTTCCATTGCGCCGACAGGGATAGCGGCTGGGAGTCGGGGATCACCGTCCCACCGCCCAGCCGCACCGGCACATCGGCGGTTATGCGCCCGGGGGTATCGGCCAGCCCGCGCAGGGTGGCGTCGGCCGTCAGGCGGCCCCCCTCCAGGCGTCCCGTGACCTCGGCCGTCAGCGGCGGGCTGTCGGTGGTGCCGTCCAGGGTGACGTCCCGCCCGGTCAGGGTGAGGGTGCCGCGCGGGGTGGGCAGGCGGCCGGAGAGCGTCGCCGACAGGTCCAGGCGACCGCCCAGGCCGAGGTCCGGCGCCGCGAGGTCCGTCAGGGCCAGCGGCAGCCCCTCCGCCGTCACGGAAACATCCAGACCGTTGCCGCCCTGGCCGCCCGATACGGTCAGGGTGCCGTCGTCCAGGCCCAGCACCAGACGATCAACGCGCGCGCCGTCGACGAGGCTCAGGGTGCCCGGCTGGCGCAGGGTGATGGCGTGGCCCTGCGTCTCCAGGTCCAGGCGCTCCAGGCGAACCTGTGCGGTCTCCGCGAGGCCGGGCGGCTGGACCCGGGCGGCGGTGGCGAGTGTGAGGGCGCCGGTTGGACCGTCGCCAGTCAGGTCGGCCGTGACCGCGAGATCGGCGAGCGGCCCCCGCGCGGTCGCGGTCAGGCGCTCCCACGTCAGGCCGGCCGCGCCGCCGCCGCTTGACGTCACGGTGGCGTCCAGGGCCGGCGTGCCCAGCGCATCGGTGAGCGCCGCCCGCACATCCAGCGCGCCCAGCGTCACGTCCCCGTCCGGCAGCCGCAAGGTGGGCGCGGCGGCCGTCACGGTAACACTCTGGCGGCCCTCCGGCGACGGGGTGAGCACGACATCGGCGGTCAGCGATCCGGCCAGGGGCGGGGCTCCCCAATCCGCCAGCCGGCCCGGTTCTTCCACGGCGAGGCGCAGGGCGCCGTCCGCCAGCAGTGTGGCCAGATCGGCGGAGACCTGACCGGTCAGCCGGGTGCCCGGGATCCGCCCGGACAGCTCCGTGAATGATAGGCGGGCATACTGGGGCAGGGCGTAGTCCATGGTCAGGTCAACCACACCCCCGGGCCCCGAGCCGGTGAGCGATAGCGCCCCGGACGGCCCACGCGCCAGACCCTCGGCGGTGGCCTCCAGGGCGATGTCGTCCCAGGCCTGTCCGCCCAGGGTGGCGGTCACCATCCGCGCCGTGGCGGTCAGGTTTGGATCGGCCAGCGGCCCCGAAAGCTGGGCGTCCAGCGTCAGCGGCCCCCGCAAGGCGTCGCCCACCACCATGCCCAGGTCGGTCAGGTCGGCCGTGAAAACCGCCTCCAGCGCCGCGAAATCAGCCGGAATCGTCGCCTCGCCGGCGAGCGTGGCGGCGCCACCGTCCAGCGCCAGATCGCGCACCGTCAGCCCGGCCGCCGGGTCGAAGGTCACGCGCGCCGTCAGAGTGGGGGCGGGGCCCAACGCCGCGTCGGCCTGCGGAAGGCCCAGGCTCGCGTTCTCCAACGCGAGGCGGACATCGCCCGCCACCACGGCGTCGGCGTTGAGGGTGACGTCGGACAGGGTCACCAGACCGGACCCCCGCGGCGACAGCCCGCCCAGCACGGGGCCGAGCCGGTCCAGGCGGGACAGGGTGAGGTTCGCCTCGGCGGTTCCGTCAAGCGACGGGGCGAGCTTAGCCTCGGCGGTCACGTCCAGCGCCACGCCCTGGTCATCCGACAGCCGCAGCGTCTGGACCGTCACGCGCCGGTCCGCCAGCGCGACCGTGCCGGCGCCGGTCAGGTCGAGCGGGTGGGGGAACAGGTCGGCCACCACCTGCGGACCGCTCAGGCCCTCGGCGTGGGCGCGCAGATCGAAGGCGAGGGTAGTCCCGTCGTCGTCCAGGGGGCCATCCGGCGTCACGGTGGTGTCCAGGGCCAGCGCGTCGGCGCCGACCCCGGCGCTCAGGCCCTCCGTCTGTAGCTGCGCCGTCACCGTGGGCGCCGTCAGCCGCCCCTCGGCGGTGACGATGGCGGTTCCACGGTCCAGCGGTAGGGCGACCAGGGGCGCCAGTCGGTCGGGGTGCGTCAGGGCGGTCTCCAGCCGGGCCGAGACGGTGTCGGCGGCCGGATCCGCGGTGGCCGAACCCGTGACCTCCAGCGCGCCGTTCGCCAGCCGCAGGTCGCTCAGCGTGATGCGTCCGTCGTCGTCCAGGGCGGCTGAGAGCGCCAGATCCAACTGCTCCGTCAGCGCGGCCTGCCATGCCGGCGGCGCACCCTCCTGCGGTTGGGCCGTGGCCGATAGGGTGACGGAGGGCGCGTCGAGATCGGCGACGTTCAGGGCGAGGGCGCCGGACAGGTCGGCCAGCCCCTCGGCGTCGGCGCTCAGGGTGCCCCGCCAGTTCGCCATCGGTCCGTCCCCCTGGAGGCCGATGGTCCAGGCGGCGGCGCCGGGCAGGCCTGCCAAGGTGGTCACCATGCCGCCCTGGTCCTCGGCGGCCCGGATATCCACGGCGAGGTGGTCGAGATCCGGGCCCTTCAGGGTCACACCGATCCGCGCATCCCCGGGGTGACCGTCGATGCGGCGGGCGTCCAGGCGGGCGGTGATGGCATCAGGCGCGTCGGCTGTGCCCTCGGGCGCCAACTGGCCGGTGACGTCCAGCAGCACCGGCTGCCCGACCAGCGCCTCGCCCAGGTGCACGCCCTCGAACGCGATCCGGTCAACCCGAAGCAGCCCCAGCGTGCGCGGATCGAAGCCCATCCCGGCGTCGTCCTCGGGCTCCTCCGGGGTGTCGGAGGGCGGCAGGTTGGGCGGTCGCTCGACGGACAGGGCGGTGGCGCTGATCGCGCGCACATGCAGGCGGCCGCCCAGAAGGGCCCAGGGCTCCCAGGCCAGCGCCAGCCGGTCCGCGCTGAGCCACGGGCCGTCGCGGTCGGTCACCGTCAGGTCCCGCAGTACAAGGGAGAACGGCAGGTCGCCTTCCAGGGCGCCCAAGCGCACCGTGACCGCGCCGCTGCCGTTAATCGCGTCCAGCGCGGTGGCGGTCAGCCACGCCCGACCGTTTTCGGTGCGCAGGACCCACCACGCGGCGCCGGCCAGCCCCGCCAAAAGGACAACAAAGACCAGCGCCAGGGCTCCCACCCACCGCAGCCAGCGACGACGGCGGCGGGGCGGAGGCGCGGGCTTTTGCGCGTGCGGTGCGAGCCGGTCGGCGGGATCCGCCATATCAGAACGCCTGTCCCAGACTGATGTAGACCTGAAGGAAATCGTCTGCATCACGTGGGTTCAGGGGCACCCCGATGTCCAGACGCAGGGGGCCGAAATCGGTGTAATACCGGGCGCCGAGGCCGGCGGCGAACTGCACGCCCTCGTCGAAATCCGGCATCGGGGAGTCCGTGACCGTGCCGGCGTCAAGGAAGGGGACGATGCCGATGCTCTCCGTGATCTTGATGCGGGCCTCCAAACCGAGTTCGAGGGCGGAGCGGCCGCCGATCGGGTCGCCGTCGTCATCCAGCGGGCCGACCATCTGATGCCCGTAACCCCGAATGGAGCCACCGCCACCTGCGTACAGGCGCTTGTTGGCGGGCACGTCGGGGGTGTCGGCACCGAACAGGCTGGCGGCCCGCGCCCGTCCGGCCAGCACCACCCGGTCGCTGTCGAGCGGTGCGTAGTAGGCGGATCCGGTGGCGTCCAGCACGCCGAAGGTGATCGTCGCATCCTCCATCTGCCCGGCGTAGGGGGTGAAGGCGAGGGCGACGCGGCTGCCTTCCGTTGGGTTCAGCAGGTCGTCGGTGTCGTCGCGGGCGACCCCGACCGGCAGCCCGATCAGCAGGCTCTTGTCCCGCCCGCCGAGCTGGTCGTTCAGATCGGCATAATCGAGCGTGGTCCCGACCGAGGCGCGCCATGTGTCCGACAGTTCCCGTTCCAGGCTGGCGCCCACCTCGCCGGTGACACCGGTGTAGGCATCGCGGTCGGAGCGCTCGACTTCCGTTGCAAGACGCAGCGACTGATCGGGATGCAGAAAGCGGGGCTTGTCGAACGTGGCTTCGGCCGTCTGCGCCGTGGGTGAGCCGTCCAGGTTGAACCGGAGCGATTCCGCCCGGCCGAAGAGGTTCCGGTGCTCCCAGAACACACGCGCGCCGGGACCGTCGTCCGTGGAGTAGCGCAGGCCCGCGCCGATCGACCGAGCCGGCGATTCCGCGACCGTGACCCGCACGGGCAGGCGGCCGTCCTGCTCGGGGGCATCCGCTGGCCGGACCGTGACGGAATCGAACAGCCGGGTGGTCAGGATGGCGTTGCGGAACCGGTCAAGTTCGCGGGTGTCGAACACCGTGCCCGCGCGCCAGGGCACCAGGTCGTCCAGGAAGTCCCGCTCGACCCGGTCGAGGCCCTCGTACTCAACGGCGCCGAAGGTGGCCGGCGGCCCGGCTTGAACCTCGATCTGCACGATCATGGTGCGGCGGGCGTGATTGACCGCGACCCGGCGGTCGGCGGCCTCCGCGAACGGGCGGCCCTCCCGCCGTAGCCGCTCGACCAGATCGCGCTCCGCCGTCAGGACGGCTTCGGCGCGCGCGGGATCGCCCGGGTTCAGGCCCAGCGGGGCGAGCGTGGTGGGCAGGGCGGCGGTGTCGGTGGCGCGGTCGCGGTAGGCCACCTGAGTTTCGGCGATGGCGTAGCGCGGCCCCGGGGTGACGGCGATGCCGACTCGGGCCGGACTGCCGTCGTCGATGGAGCCGCTGACGGTGCCGTCATAAAACCCTTCGGAGCGCAGCACGGAGCGGGCCGTGTCGAGATCGGAATCCAGGCGGCGGCGCAGGCCCAGCCGGGTGGCCGGCGGCTCGTCGCGCAGGTCGACCAGGGCGGAGGCATTTTGGATGGAGCCCTTCAGGTCCACGCCCTCGACAGGCTCCGCGATGGTCAGATCGACCGTGTACGGCACACGCGGGCCGGGGGGCGGGGTGGGCTCCGGCGTGCTCTCGGCCGCGGCGTCCGGCGTCTGATCGGGGCTTTGGGCGAGCGCCGGCGCGGCCGCCACCAGCAGCCCCGCGAGCGCAGCGACGCCGACGTGTGTGCCGCGACAACCGAACCAGCCGCTGTTGCCTGTGTATCTCTGTCGTCTTGCCATGACGATCCTGCATAGCACGTCCCGCACCCCATGACACTTGCGGTCAGGGAGCACGCCATACTACACCGGAGGCAGTCTTTTCTCAGGAAGTCCGCCGGTCCCGGTCGGGCGGCGCGACCCCGCGATACAAGGAGATCGGGGACGATGACCCAGGCGTGGAATTACATCGACGGCGCGTGGCTGGAGGGAAATCCGCCGATCCTCGGTCCGCTGTCGCACGCGACCTGGCTGTCGTCCATCATATTTGATGGCGCGCGGGCGTTCGAGGGCGTGGCGCCGGACCTGGACCTGCATTGCCAGCGCGCCGTGGAGTCCGCCATTCGCATGGGCATGCAGCCGCCGGTGGACGCGGCCGAGATCGAGCGGCTGGCCTGGGAGGGCATCGCCCGCTTCCCCGAGGGCACGGCGCTGTACATCCGCCCGCTGTTTTATTGCGAGGAGGGCTGGGTGGCCCCGGACGGCGCAAGCACCCGGTTCGTGCTGACCCTGGCCGTGAACCCGATGAAGGAACCCGGGGGCTTCACGGCGGGGCTGTCCACCTTCCGCCGGCCGGCGCCCGATCAGGCCCCGGTCGACTGCAAGGCGGCGTGCCTCTACCCCATGGCCGGGCGGGCGTTGCGCGAGGCGGCGGCGCGGGGCTTCGACAACGCGGTCATGACCGACCCCTGGGGCAACGTGGCGGAGTTCGCCACCGCGAACCTGTTCATGGTCAAGGACGGCGTGGTGTCGACGCCCGCCGTCAGTGGCACGTTCCTGAACGGCGTGACGCGCCAGCGCGTGCTGAAGCTGCTGCGCCTCGACGGGGCGGTGGCACTGGAACGCGAGATCGACCCGTCGGAACTGCTGGAGGCGGACGAGATCTTCTCGACCGGCAACCACATGAAAGTCATGCCCGTGCTGCGCTATGAGCACCGGGATCTGGGCTATGGTCCGGTCGCCCGCCGGGCGCGCGCCCTGTACTGGGATTTCGCGCACGGCCGTCTGCCGAGCACGCATCGTATGTAAGACGTGATATGTAAGACTTGGCGGCGATGAGCCTGACTCATCGCCGCCGTGTTTTTCGCGCCACAAGACGGATCGGCGAAAGGGCGGACCGTTTCGCTCTCTCGCCCCCGCGCCGACAGAGGAAACAGAACGGGCGGGAGAGTGTGGCACTCCCCCGCCCGTTCTGTTTGGTTTGACCGAACCGGTCCGCGTCAGACGCGCGAGGGTTCGCCCAGCTTTTCGCTGATGATCTGCTGCAACGAGATCAGCAGCGAATCGCGGTCGAACTTGGCCACGTAGTCGTCAAAGCCGGCATCGCGCCCACGCTCCAGGTCCTGTTCGGTCGCGTGCGAGGACAGGGCGATGAGCGGCAGGTGCGCCCAGTTCGCCGACGCGCGGACGGCCTCGGCGAACTCGAAGCCGTTCATTTCCGGCATTTCGATGTCGCTGATGATGGCGTCGTACATGGACCCATGCTCGTGCAGGTCCAGGGCGTCGGCCGCGCTCCCCACCGTCGTCACCTGATACCCGGCCGCCGACAGCAGCGGGCTCAGCAGGTTGCGGAAGAACGGGCTGTCGTCCACCATCAACACCGAGCGGGCGCTCACCGACGGTTCGGCCTGCCCGTCCAGGCTGCCGAACCAGTCGCCGAACGCCTGGGTGAGGTAGTAGCCGGTGTCGATGATGTCGGTGGCCTTGCCGGCCAGGACGGCGGTGCCGATCACCCCGATCTGCTCGGCCTTCAGTTCGACCCTCAGGTGCTCCTCGACGATATCGACGATCTCGTCGACCATAAGGCCCATGGACCGGTCACGGTCGGAGAACACCAGCACCGGCTGGCGCCCCTCGGTCTTCATGCCCATCATACCGTCAACGCCGATCAGCGGCATGAGCTGGCCGCGATACTGCACCACCGGCTTGCCGTAGCTGTACTCGACCTTCTCCAGCTCGATCTCCTCCAGTCGGGCGACCAGACCGAGCGGGACGGCTTTGCGCTCGTTGGAGCCGGCGCGGAAGATGAGCAGCGAGGTGCTGTCGTCGCGGCTGTGGGCCTCGTGCGCCGCCTTGGCTTCCGCCGCCGCACCGGCGTTGCCCATGGTCGTCTCTCCGATCGCGCCGGCGATACCGTTCGGATCCAGGATCATGATCACGCTGCCGTCGCCCAGGATCGTGTTGCCCGAGAACATGCTGATGTGGCGCAGGATCGGAGCGACCGGCTTGACCACGATTTCCTCGGTGTCGAACACGCGGTCGACGATGATGCCGAAGGTGTAGGTCCCGACCTGGGTCACGACGATGAAGGTTTCGTCCTGGCCCTTCACCTCGTCCTCGATGGTGTCGAGATGCTCGTCCAGGCGCAGCAGCACGGCGAGCGACGTCAGCGGCAGCAGGCGGTCGCGCAGCCGTAGCACGGGCGCGCGGTTGATGCGCTCGATCCGGGTTTCGGACTTGGACGTCACGCGGACCAGTTCCAGGACCGAAATCTGCGGGATGGCGAAGCGCTCGCCGGAGCTTTCGACGATCAAGCCGGAAACGATGGCCAGCGTGAGTGGGATCTTGATGATGAAGGTGGAGCCCTTGCCGGGCCACGTCTTCAACTCGACCGTGCCGCCGATCTTCTCGATGTTGGTGCGGACCACGTCCATGCCGACGCCGCGCCCGGAGACGCTGGTGATCTTCTCGGCGGTGGACAGGCCGGCCTTGAAGATGAACTGGGCGACCTGCTGGTCGGTCATCGCCTCGACTTCGGCTTCGGTCGCGATGCCGTTATTGACCGCCTTTTCCTTGATGCGCTTCAGGTTCAGACCCCGGCCGTCGTCCGAGATCTCGATGATGATGTGACCACCCTCGTGGTAGGCGTTCAGCTTGATGATGCCGACCTCGGCCTTGCCGGCGCCCAGGCGCTCATCCGGGTACTCCAGCCCGTGGTCGCCGGAGTTGCGCACCATGTGGGTGAGCGGGTCCTTGATGAGTTCCAGCACCTGACGATCAAGCTCGGTGTCGGCCCCGTACATCTGGAGGTCGATCTTCTTGCCCATTTCCGTGGCCAGATCGCGCACGATGCGCGGCAGCTTCGCCCAGGCGTTGCCGATCGGCTGCATGCGGGTCTTCATCACGCCTTCCTGCAGGTCGGACGTGATGTGGGAAAGGCGCTGCAGCGGCGCGGCGAATTCGGAGTCGTCGCTGCCCCGAACCATCTGGAGAAGCTGGTTACGGGTCAGCACCAGCTCGGAGACCAGGGTCATCAGCTTTTCCAGAAGCTCCACGTTCACGCGGATGCTCTGCGCGGCCACGGATTCCTTCTTCGCGCCCTCGCCGGGGCCGCCCTGGTCCTGTGCACCGGTTTTGGCAGGTACCGCCGGCTTGGGCGGTTCGGCCTTTTTGGCCTCCGGTTTCGGCGCGGCGGCCGGCGCGGCGTCGGCCTCGGCCGGGGCGTGGTCGTCGTGCACGCCCCGCTCCGCCTTCGATGCACGGGCGGCGGCTTCGCGCGCGGCTTCTTCCGCCGCCTCGCGCGCCAGTTCTTCCTCCGTGGCGGCGCGCTTGCCCTGGTTCAGGGCTTGTTCGACCTCGGCCAGCAGTTCGGCGGCCACGGGGAAGCCGTCGGCGTCCAGGACCGGGCCGGTTCCGGTTGCGGTGGTCGGGGCCTCCGGAGCCGGAGCCTGAGCCGCGCCCTCTGTTGGAGCTGCGGCCGTGGCCGGCGCGCCCAGCGTTTCCGTCTCGACGGTGCGTCCTTCTGCCAGGGCGTTCAGCTTGTCCTTGAGGTCCTGGTCGGTGCCTTCGGGCTCCGATTCCGTTTGCTCCAGGTGATTCAGGATGTCCTTGATCCGGTCGATGGTGTGCAGGATGACGGTCACGGCATCGGCCGAGACCTCCAACTCCCCGTCGCGGAACTTGCCGAGCACGTTCTCGCCAGCGTGCGCCAGACTTTCCAGCCGGGGCAGCCCGAGGAACCCGCAGGTGCCCTTGATGGTGTGGACCAGCCGGAAGATGTTGGAGAGGATATCCCGGTCGTTGGGATTCTGCTCAAGGTGGACAAGCTCGACATCGAGCGTGGCAAGGCTTTCCGACGTTTCGGTCAGGAATTCGCTGAGCAGATCGTCCATGAGGATCCTCCCGTGGATGGCCCGGATACCGGCCGACAGGCCGGACGGACACCGCCGGGCAACGCCGGTCCGGTCTCACCGTTTCTTTGGTGTCGCGGTCGCGTCGTCACGGGGTGTTTGGAATGCAAACTATCCTGCGTTCCCGGTCGTGCATTCATGCGACCCGGAGCGGTCCTAGGTCGGGTCTGTATACCATGGGCCGTCGCCGCTGGGAAAACAAAGATGCCCGGCGGACCGTCCAGTGGACCGCCGTACGGTTGAGAATCGGCGCTTATTGATCCGTCGTGCCGAGATGCAGCGAAAGGGTGCTGGGTTCAATGTCGACCCGAACAGTGATGCCCAGGGAGCGCGCAAGCGCACCGGCGTAGGTGGCCTGGACCGCGCGCGCATCATGGTGGTGCTCCGCTCCCGTCAGGCCCGTGCTCAGGCCGTCCAGCGGCGTGGTCTGCGGCGTGTCCACCCCGGTGGCCGCGATGGTGGCGGTGGCGCCGCCGGCATCCTCGACCATGAGCTGTTCGCAGCGGGGCGCCGCATCCAGAACCACGAGACAGAGGTTCAGCAGGAGTTGCACGCGCTGGCGGACCTCGACGTCGGATCCGCGGCCCTGCACATGCCATGTCAGGGCGGGCGATAGCGTGGCACCGCGTGTGGCGATGTGGGCCTCCAGCAGGGTTCCGGCCTCGTGCGGCAGCAGGCCGCGCCCGGACGGCGCGCCCAGCACCGCCCGCAGGAAGCGCAGGCGCGTCGTGGCCGCCGCGGCGCTGTCCGCCATCAGGGCCACGACCTCGGGGTCGGCACCCCCTTCCTCGGTCAACAGCTCCGCGCCGGATCCGATCGCCCCCAGCGATCCGGCCAGATCATGGCACAACCGCGTGCACAGCCCCTGCGCAAGCCGAAGCGTATGGTCTTCGCTCGTCATGCTTCTCCCCCAAACCCGCGTAAGCCCACCCCACCATACAAATCCGGATGGTGGGGCGGCGACTGGCAATCCTGCCGCCCCGCTCCCATGTCACAAAAGATATGTACGGATGTCATGGCACTGAAACAGGACGCCCGGACGCCTGGGCAGCCTGGCACGGGAACCGGTGGCACAGGGACAGACGGTTCCCGTACCAGGGGGCCCGGTCCCATGAGGGGCGGTGCCGACGTTGGAGGGGTCCACCCGAAGCAAGGAGATGACACCATGGACATGGGCCTTTTGGTTACGGGATCAGGGTTTGTCGCGCCGGGGGCACGGGTTCGGCTCGCATCGCAGCCCGACTGGGGCGTGGGGCAGGTCCAGTCGGTTGTCGGAGACCGCGTGACGGTGAACTTCGAGCACATGGGTAAGCAGGTGCTGAACACGGGGGTCGTCGCCCTCGACGTCATCGAAGAGGCACGGCCTCCGCGTGGGTGAGCGACCAGGCGGCGCGCCCGGGCCCTGTGGCGATGGGCGCGGGGGGGGCGGCCGGGCTCACTCCTCCGTCAGGAAGGCGCGGATCGCTGCGCCGGCCTGACCGATCGACAGCACACCGTCGAGGTGTCCGCGCGTGCCCTGAAGCTCCACGATGTCCACGGGTGTGCCGTCGCTCTTGATGAGCGTGGCCGTCTCCCGCACCGCGTCGCCCGGGAAGATCAGGTCTTCATTGGTGTGGATGATGAGGACCGGGGCCTCGATATCGAGCAGGCCCTTCACTAGGCTGTCACCGTGTCCGGTGTAAAAGAGCTGGTTGGCCTTGGCCAGATAGAGGAAGTGATTGGCGTCGGAGGTCCGGGCACGCGCCGCGCCCGCAGCGTCCAGAACGGCCTCGACCTGAAACCGATTGTCGAAGCTGTCCGCCGGGTTCGCATCGGGTGAGGCCCAGGTGCGGCCGAACAGTCCGTTGGACCACTCCGGGCTCTGGGCGTGCAGGGTGACGATCTTGAGCGCCTCGGCCAGGCCCCGCGTCGGCGGCTCGCCGTCGTAGTACTCGCCGCCGTTCCAGTGCGGGTCCAGGCGGATCGGCGCGCCCCAGACGTTCAGCCAGGCGATCAGGTCGGCGTCCGCCCAGCCGGAGCCGATGACCGGGATCACGCGCGCAACGCGGTCCGGATGGGTGGAGGCCCATTCATAGGCCTGCAACGAGCCCATGGACGCCCCCATCACGGCGTGCAGCCGCGTGATGCCCAGCGTGTCGAGCAGCGCCGTCTGCGTCTCCACGAAATCGCGGATGGTCAGGATTGGGAACGCCATGCCCCACGGCCTGCCGGTGTCCGGATTCACGGTGGCTGGGCCGGTTGTGATGACGTGCGGATCATGGGCGCCCAGGTTCACCGGTGTGTCCATGCTGATGACATAGTAGGTGTCGGTGTCGATGGGCTTGCCGGACCCGATAATGCTGTCCCAATAGCCCGGGGCGGCGTCGTCGGCATCATAGCGCCCGGCCGCGTGGGAGTTTCCGGAAAAGTAGTGGGTGATGAGCACGGCGTTGTCGCGCGCCGCGTTGAGCGTCCCATAGGCCTCCCATCCCAGGGTCATATCGGGGATGGTGGCCCCGCCTTGCGTGGTGAAGGCGGGGATCGTGATGCTCTGCTTCTCGACCAGGGGCTCGTAGGCGGTGGCCGGGTTGGTCGGCGCGAGCATCAGAGCGGCGAGCGCGCCGGCGGCAACCAAAGAGAGAGTTGATGGCTTGGGCATGGGGGACGGTCCTCCCGCGATGACGTGATCGGGTGTTGGGTCCCGCGGGCCTTCATGGTTGCAGTGCACCCGGGGACCGCGTGTTTCATCATGACGAGAGAGGGGGTGGCGCATCAAGGGAGAGTGGAGCGATGGGTTTCGCGAGGGTTGACGGATGTGCCCCGTTCGCAGGCCGTGGGTGTGCCAATAATCGTGCTCTGGTTGCGCCTGCGAAACCCGGACCGCCAACCCGAACGATTTGCATTGGGTCGCAATTCACCCCTGTTTCATGAGCGGGTTTCGGGTACCATGGGCCGCGCCGCGCCACCCGGAAGGCCTACATCGCCCCCCGGGCAGCGCCAAGATCGGGCGAAGCGCCGAAAAGAGCGTCGCTCGGGATACGGGAAGGAACGCTCCATGTCAGAGGCCTCGCTTCACCGCCCATCGGACATGACCCGTCCGTTGGATATGCGCCATGAGCGCCGGACAGGCCCGGAACGGGTTCGGCGCCCCGTCTATGTCGATCACCTGCCGCCGTGCAATCAGGCCTGCCCCGCCGGGGAGAATATTCAGGCCTGGCTGGCCCTCGCCCAATCGGGCGACGACGAGGGCGCGTGGCGGATCCTGACCCAGGACAACCCGATGCCGGCGGTGCACGGCCGGGTCTGCTATCACCCGTGCGAGGATGCGTGTAACCGCAAGGACCTCGACGCGAGTGTGTCCATCCATGCGGTCGAGCGCTATCTGGGCGATTGTGCGCTGGAGCGCGGCTGGCGGTTCGAGCCGCCCAAGGAGGTCACGGGCAAGCGCGTGCTGATCGTCGGCGGCGGACCCAGCGGCCTGTCGGCAGCCTATCACCTCGCGCGTCGGGGCCACGCCGTCACCATCACCGAGGCGGGGCCGATCCCCGGCGGCATGATGCACTTCGGCATTCCGGCTTACCGGCTGCCGCGCGACGTGCTGGACCGGGAAATCCAGCGCATTCTCGACCTCGGCGTCGACCTGAAGCTGAACCACAAGGTCACCGATCTTGAAGCGGAACGACAGGCGGGTCGGTTCGACGCCGTGTTCATCGCCGTCGGCGCGCACCTGTCCAAGCGGGTCGAGATTCCGGCTCGGGACGCCGCGCCCATGCTGGACGCGGTCTCGTTCCTGAAGAGCGTCGAGTCGGGCGAACGCCCGCGCCTCGGCCGCCGCGTCGCGGTCTACGGTGGTGGCAATACGGCGATGGACGCCGCTCGCGTGGTCAAGCGCCTCGGCCATGAGCCGCTGATCGTCTACCGTCGCGACCGGGAGCATATGCCGGCGCACGATTTCGAGGCGCAGGAGGCGCTCGACGAGGGCGTGGAAATCCACTGGCTGCGCGCGATCAAGAGCCTCGATGAAACCGCCATGACCGTCGAGATCATGGAACTCGACGACCGGGGCCGTCCCCGTCCCACTGGCGAGACGGAAACGATCCTGGCGGACGACTTGATCCTGGCGCTGGGCCAGGATACCGACACCAGCTTTCTGCGCTCCGTGCCGGGTCTGAGCTTCGACCGGGACGGAACGGTGCGGGTCGACGAGCGCATGATGACCGGCGCGCCCGGGGTGTTCGCCGGGGGCGACATGGTGCCGTCGGAGCGGTCGGTGACCATCGCCGTCGGCCACGGCAAGCAGGCGGCCCGCTGCATCGACACGTGGCTGCGCGGGGGCTTGTACCAGCCCAAGGCGCGCAACCCGGGGGTCAGCTTCGCGGACCTGAAGGTGCCGTATTACGTGGAGGCGGACCCACGGGCGCAGCCTCATGTGACGGTCGACGAGGCGACCTCGGGGTTTGATGAGGTGGTGGGCGGCCTGACCGGGCCGGAGGCGCACTACGAATCCCGTCGCTGCCTGTCGTGCGGCAACTGCTATGAGTGCGATGGCTGCCACGGGGCCTGCCCCGAGAACGCCATTCAGAAGCTCGGGCGCGGCAAGGGCTACCGGGTCGACCTGGAACGCTGCACCGGCTGCGGCGTGTGCCACGACCAATGCCCCTGCCACGCGATCGAAATGATCCCGGAACCGAATCACTGAGGGTCCGGGCCGCGCGTGTCGCGCGCCGGCCGTTCAGGCCGCGTGCGCCGGCCGGCGCGTCCCTGGTCATGGAGGACGGCTGACCATGCCCGATACCACTGCGCCTTCGCACCCGACGGCCCCACTGGCCAAGGGTCGCGCCGATGTTACGCGCGTCATGATCGACGGCAACGAAGCGTGCGCGCATATCGCCTACCGCGTCAACGAGGTGTGCGCGATCTATCCCATCACGCCCTCCTCGCCGATGGCGGAGTTCGCCGACCAATGGTCCAGCGAACGGCGCACGAACATCTGGGGCACCATCCCGGATGTCATGGAGATGCAGAGCGAGGGCGGAGCCGCCGGCGCGCTGCACGGCGCGCTTCAGGCCGGTTCGCTGGCGACGACCTTCACGGCGTCGCAGGGCCTGATGCTCATGCTGCCCAACATGTACAAGATCGCCGGCGAGTTGACCGCCTGCGTGGTGCATGTGGCGGCGCGCGCGCTGGCGACCAGCGCTCTGTCGATCTTCGGCGACCATCAGGATGTGATGGCCGCGCGCACCACGGGCTTCGCCATGCTGGCGTCGTCCTCGGTGCAGGAGGCGCACGACAACGCCCTGGTCTCCCAGATCGCCACCCTGGAAGGGCGGGTGCCGATCGTGCACTTCTTCGACGGGTTCCGGACGTCGCACGAGGTCAACAAGATCGACCTGATCCCGGACGACGTGATCCGCGACCTGATCGATGACGATCTTGTGCGGGCGCACCGGCTGCGGGCGCTGAGCCCGGAGCGACCGTTCGTGCGCGGCACCGCGATGAACCCGGATGTGTACTTCCAGGCGCGCGAGGCCGCGAATCCGTATTACGACCGCATGCCGGACGTGGTCGAGCGCGCCATGGAGCGTGTGTCCGCCGCGACCGGTCGGCCGCTGGCGCCGTTCACCTACCACGGCGCCCCCGATGCCGAGCGCGTCATCATCGTCATGGGCTCCGGGGTGGAGACCGCGGCCACCACGGCCGCGCATATGAACGAGAGCGGCGCGGGTGTGGGTGTGCTTCAGGTGCGGCTGTTCCGGCCGTGGTCCGAGTCCCGCTTTCTCGACGCGCTGCCGCCCACCACGCGCGCCATCGCCGTGCTGGACCGCACCAAGGAAAGCGGCGTCCTCGGCGAGCCCCTGTTCATGGACGTGCTGGCCACCTTGGCCGAGGCGGCCGCGTCGGGCACGCTGCCGATGGCGGCCATGCCGCGTGTCATCGGTGGACGCTATGGGTTGTCGTCCAAGGAGTTCACGCCGGGCATGGCCAAGGCGGTGTTCGACGAACTCGCCCGGCCGGAGCCGAAAAAGCGCTTCACCGTGGGCATCACCGACGACGTGACCCACCTGAGCCTGCCCTACGAAGCGGACTATTCGACCGAGTCTGACGATACCGTCCGCGCTATTTTCCACGGGCTCGGCTCAGATGGGACGGTCGGCGCCAACAAGAACAGCATCAAGATCATCGGGTCGGACCCCGACCGGTTCGCCCAGGCGTACTTCGTCTACGACTCCAAGAAGTCAGGCTCCCGCACGGTGTCCCACCTGCGCTTCGGCCCACGTCCGATCACGGCGCCGTATCTGGTGGAGCACGCCAACTTCATCGCCTGCCACCAATTCAACTTCGTGACCTCCATCGACATCGTGGACCGCGCCGCTCCGGGCGCCGACGTGCTGCTGAACAGCCCGTATTCGCCCGAGGAAACCTGGAGGCATCTGCCGGCGGAGATGCGCCGGACGATCCGCGAGAAGAACCTGAAGCTGCACACCATCGACGCCGTCAGCGTCGCCCGCGAGGCTGGTCTGGGGCGGCGGGTCAACACCATCATGCAGACCTGCTTCTTCGCGCTGTCCAACGTGCTGCCGCCGCATATCGCCATTGAGCGAATCAAGGCCGCCATCGCCAAGACCTACAAGCGTCAGGGCGAGGAGGTCATCCGCAAGAACCACGCCGGCGTCGACATGGCGATCGCCCATCTGAAGGAGGTGCCGATCCCGCCCTTGGCGGCCGATGTGGACGCGCCGCCCATGCGGGCCCTGATCCCGGACACCGCGCCGGACTTCCTGCGGTTCGTGACCGGTGTGATGCTGGCCGGGCGCGGTGACTCCCTGCCGGTCAGTGCGCTGCCGGCGGACGGCACCTTCCCCAGCGGCACCACGCAGTACGAAAAGCGCGATATCGCCACGCAGATCCCGAGGTGGGATCCGGATCTGTGCATCCAGTGCGGCAACTGTTCGATGGTGTGTCCGCACGCCGTGATCCGCACCAAGTTCTACAACGAGGGCCGGCTGGACGGCGCGCCCGCCGGCTTCCCGTCGGCGACGGTCGATGCCCGCGGCTTCCCCGATACGCGGTTCACGCTCCAGGTCATGGCGGCGGACTGCACCGGCTGCGCGCTGTGCGTCAGTGTCTGCCCGGTGCGCGACCCGTCCAGCGGCGACCGCCGCGCCATCAACATGGTCGACAAGCTCAGCATCGCGGATGAGGTCAGCCTGCATCAGGGCTTCTTCGAGGCGCTGCCGGTCAACGACCGCGCCCGGGTGGACTTTTCGACCGTGCGCGGCGCCCAGTTCCTCCGGCCGCTGTTCGAGTTCTCCGGGGCCTGCGCCGGTTGCGGCGAGACGCCCTACGTTCGGCTCTTGTCGCAGCTCTTCGGCGACCGGCTTCAGGTCGCCAACGCCACCGGTTGTTCGTCGATCTACGGCGGCAACCTGCCCACCACACCCTGGGCGGTGGACGACACCGGGCGCGGTCCGGCGTGGTCCAACAGCCTGTTCGAGGACAACGCGGAGTTTGGCCTGGGCTTCCGCCTGTCCGCCGACAACCACGTCCGGCTGGCCCGAGACCTGCTGGCGCGGCTGGCGCCCGTGGTCGGCCGGTCGCTCGCGGCATCGATCCTGGAGGCGCCGCAGCGCACGGAATCGGAGCTTGTCGCGCAGCGCGCCCGGGTGGAGACGCTGCGCGCGCTGCTGGAGTCGCTGGAGGACGACGACGCCCGCCATCTGCTGTCGGTGGTCGATCATCTGGTGCGTCGCTCGATCTGGATCGTGGGCGGCGACGGCTGGGCCTATGACATCGGGTCGGGCGGCCTCGATCATGTCCTGGGCAGTGGGCGCGACGTCAACATCCTGGTCATGGATACGGAGGTGTACTCCAACACCGGCGGCCAGATGTCCAAGGCGACTCCGGTCGGCGCGGTCGCCAAGTTCGCCGCCGCCGGCAAGCGCGTCGGCAAGAAGGACCTGGCGCTTCAGGCCATCAGCTACGGCAACGTCTATGTCGCCCGCGTGGCCATGGGCGCCAACCCGCAGCATGTGCTGAACGCCTTCCGCGAGGCGGAGCAGTACCCCGGCCCGTCGCTCATCCTGGCCTACAGCCACTGCATCGCCCACGGCATCGCCATGGACCGGGGCATGGAGCAGCAGGACCTGGCGGTCAAGAGCGGCTACTGGCCGTTGCTGCGCTACAACCCTGCCGTTCGCGAGGCGGAGGAGAATCCCTTCATCCTGGACAGCCCGCGCCCCCGCGTGCCGCTGTCCGCCTACACCCAGAACGAACTGCGCTATCGTGCCCTGGCGGTCAGCGATCCGGACACGGCGCGGCGCCTGATGGCGCAGGCGCAGGAGCAGGTTCTGGCCAAGTACCACCTGTACGAGGAGATGGCGCGCGAGGGACCGCGCGGGCAAATGTAAGCGGACGGAAAGGCGACACCCCGGTTTGCGGCCCCCGCGGGCGGCGAGCCGGGGCGGGGAGCGTGCGGACAAAATACCAAGACAAATTGACCCCGGCCGTTCGGTATGGCGATAAACGGGGCAGGGTAGGGACTCGGGTCTGAGGGAGAGACCATCCATGGATATGACGACGCGCTATCTGGGGCTAACGCTGGACCATCCCATCGTGGCCTCGGCCTCGCCGCTGTCCGGAACGTTGGACGGGATAAGGCGGCTGGAGGATGCGGGGGCGGCCGCGGTGATTCTGCCCTCGCTGTTCGAGGAGCGGATCCAGCGGGAACGGGAGGCCATGCACGGGCTCTCGGAGGTGGGCGCGGAGAGCCATGCGGAGGTCTCGGGCGGGTACTTCCCCGCCGCGTCGATGGATGATGTGGGTATCGGTGGGGACGAGACGCTCGATCTGATCCGCCGGGCGCGGGAGAGCTGCGCCATCCCGGTGATTCCCAGCCTGAACGGGGTCAGCCCCCGGGGCTGGACCCAGTATGCCCGCATGATGGAGGAGGCCGGCGCGCCGGCCCTCGAACTCAACGTCTATTACGTCGCCGCGGATCTGGACGAGTCCGGGGCGGCGGTCGAGGCGCGGGTGGAGAGCATTCTTCAGTCCGTCCGCCAGGAGGTCTCGATCCCGGTGGCCGTCAAGCTGGGGCCGTACTTCAGTGCGCCGGGGCACATGGCCCGCCGTCTGGTGGCAGCCGGGGCCAGCGGCCTCGTTCTGTTCAACCGCTTCTATCAGCCGGAAATCGATCTTCAGGCCATGCGGGCGCTGCCGACGCTGGATCTGTCGACCTCCGCCGAGGCGCGGCTGCCGTTGCGTTGGATCGGGATTCTGTACGGCCATCTCGACGGCGCCAGCATCGCTGCGACGACCGGCGTGCAGGGGGCTGAGGATGCGATGAAATTCATCCTCGTCGGCGCCGATGTCGTGATGACGGCGTCGGCCCTGCTGCGTTACGGGCCGGCGCATATGAAGACCCTGGTCTCCGGCCTGCGCGCGTTCCTGGAAGTCGGCGGCTACGACAGCATCGACCAGGCCCGGGGCGCGCTCAGCCATCGGGCCGTGGCCGATACGGCCGCGTATGAGCGGGCCAATTACCTCCAGGTGCTGGACTCGTTCCGGCCGTCCGATTACGCGCCCTGACAGCCCGGGCTTCGGACGCTCGCCATTGCCGATGACGCGCCGGGCTTTCGGGGCCGGCGCGTGTCATTGTGCGTCCCTCCCGCGAGGCTGACCGGTCGCGGCCCAATCTCCATTTTTTCCGAAGGCAGGACGCACGCGTCCGCTTGACAGTCCGCCCGGGCCGCCCTATCTCGTTGGCACTCGCCGAGCAAGACTGCTAACAGCGTCTCTAAGCCCTGCGAAATCAACATGTTGGCCGTCCTCCTCAAGGGCGGCCTTCGCACGAGTTCAACCGATCACTCACGACCGATTAACGGCGTCGATCGACGGAGGAAGAGAATGAAGCTGCGTCCGCTGCACGACCGCGTGCTGGTGAAGCGTGTCGAATCTGAAGAGAAGACCACTGGCGGCATCATCATCCCGGACACCGCCAAGGAAAAGCCGATGCAGGGCGAGGTTCTGGCCGTCGGCGCCGGCTCGCGCGGCGAGGACGGCAAGGTGACCGCGCTGGACGTCAAGGTGGGTGACCGCGTCCTGTTCGGCAAGTGGTCCGGCACCGAGGTCAAGATCGACGGCGATGAGCTGCTGATCATGAAGGAAGCCGACATCATGGGTGTTCTGGAGTAGGCCCTCTGCCTTCCAACGGACCCATAGACCGACTCCCCTAGACCGGATCAAGAGGATCTAAAGACATGACCGCCAAGGATGTTCGTTTCGGCATCGAAGCCCGCAATCGGATGATGAAGGGCGTCGATATCCTGGCCGACGCCGTGAAGGTGACCCTGGGCCCTAAGGGCCGCAACGTGGTGATCGAGAAGTCGTTCGGCGCGCCGCGCATCACCAAGGACGGCGTTTCCGTCGCCAAGGAAATCGAGCTGTCCGACAAGTTCGAGAACATGGGCGCCCAGATGGTCAAGGAAGTCGCTTCCAAGACCGCCGATCTGGCCGGTGACGGCACCACCACCGCGACCGTGCTGGCCCAGTCCATCGTGCGCGAGGGCGCCAAGTCCGTGGCCGCCGGCATGAACCCGATGGACCTGAAGCGCGGCATCGACGTGGCCGTGAACGCCGTCATTGAGGACGTCAAGAAGCGCTCCACCAAGCTGAAGGACAGCCAGGAAGTCGCGCAGGTCGGCACCATCTCCGCCAACGGCGAAGTCGAAATCGGCAAGATCATCGCCGAGGCGATGGAGAAGGTCGGCAACGAGGGCGTCATCACGGTTGAGGAGGCCAAGGGCCTGGAGACCGAGCTGGACGTCGTCGAGGGCATGCAGTTCGACCGTGGGTACCTCTCGCCGTACTTCGTGACCAACACGGAGAAGATGCTGTGCGAGCTGGAAAACCCCTACATCCTCATCAATGAGGGCAAGCTCTCCAGCCTGCAGCCGCTGCTGCCGGTCCTTGAGGCCGTCGTTCAGTCCAGCCGTCCGCTGCTGATCATCGCCGAGGACGTCGAGGGCGAGGCCCTGGCCACCCTCGTGGTCAACAAGCTGCGCGGCGGCCTGAAGGTCTCCGCCGTGAAGGCCCCGGGCTTCGGCGATCGCCGCAAGGCCATGCTGCAGGACATCGCCATCCTGACCGGCGGCCAGGTCGTCTCCGAAGAGGTCGGCATCAAGCTCGAGAACGTCACCATCGACATGCTCGGCACCGCCAAGACCGTCACCCTGACGAAGGAAGAGACCACCATCGTCGACGGTGCCGGTGAGAAGGCCGACATCGAAGCCCGCTGCAACGTCATCCGCAGCCAGATCGAAGAGACCACCAGCGACTACGACCGTGAGAAGCTCCAGGAGCGTCTCGCCAAGCTCGCCGGCGGTGTCGCGGTCATTAAGGTCGGTGGCGCCACTGAGGTCGAGGTGAAGGAGCGCAAGGATCGCGTCGATGACGCCCTGCACGCCACCCGCGCCGCGGTCGAGGAAGGCATCGTCCCGGGCGGCGGCGTGGCCCTGCTGTACGGCTCGCGTGCTCTGGAAGACCTGAAGGGCGCCAACTCCGACCAGCAGGCCGGCATCGACATTGTGCGCCGTGCCCTGCAGACCCCGGTCCGTCAGATCGCCGAGAACGCCGGTGCCGATGGCGCCGTCGTGGCCGGCAAGCTGATGGAGCAGACCGACCCGAACCTGGGCTTCGACGCGCAGAACGGCGTCTACACCGACATGCTGAAGGCCGGCATCATCGACCCGACCAAGGTCGTGCGCGCCGCCCTGCAGGATGCGGCGTCCATCGCGGGCCTGCTCGTCACCACCGAGTGCATGGTGGCCGATGCGCCCGAGAAGAAGGACGGTGGCGCCGGTGCCGGCGGCGGCATGGGTGACATGGGCGGCATGGGCGGCATGGGCGGCATGGGCTTCTAAGTCCACCCCGGCCATCGCGCCTCATACCGGCCGACGGGAAGGGCCGCGTCCGAAAGGGCGCGGCCTTTTTCGCATGCGGCCAGGGCCCCGCGCGGGTTGGTTTTTCGGTCGCCGGGCGCTGGATCGTTGTCAGGCCGCCGACTCTCGCGTCAGGCGGCCCGTATCGGGCGCGCGCGGGGTGCTGTGGCGGCCAAAGCGGGTATCCGACGGGTCGGGCGTGCTGGTTCTGCGCAAACGCATCGTGCATATATCGAAATGCATATATGTGACCGTGCCGGCCCAGATTTTCAGCGGATCTACAACATTATAGGGCGGGTCTATGCAGGGGCTCTGCAAGGGTGGATTCCACGCCCCTATCCTTCGACATAACGGGAGCTGTCTGCGACCCCACGTTTGTTGCGCGGCTGATCGGTCCGGAACGAATGTGGTTTTACGGCGTTGAGCGGGGTGATAACAGATAACGCTGCCGCCCCATGATGGTGGCCCGACGCTCTCCCCCAACTGGAAAAGCCATGGCCCATCGCGGCTGTGCATGCCTGCATGAGGGGCCGTCGCCTGTCCCCCACGGCTTTGGTGCATGGCTTAGATGTTGTCTTTCCGTGACGAAGAGCGCAGCATCACGACTCAACCCGAGGCAGTCGTCGACGGTCCATCCATGGCAAAAGCGCTATCATTCGATGATGAAGAGCTGTTTGCTTTCAGTGATGACGGCGAAGAGACTCCGACAGCATCCATGAGTGTCTGGAATGTGCTTGTCGTAGACGACGAGCCGGATGTTCATGAGGCAACAACACTCGCCTTACGCGATCTTACTATTGAAGGGCGGGCACTCCGTTTGCTGCACGCCTCAAGCGCGGACCAAGCCTTCGCCGTCCTGGCCAATGAGCACGATATCGCGGTTGTGCTCCTAGATGTCGTCATGGAAACCGACGATGCGGGTCTGCGTCTCGTGCGCCGGGTGCGCGAGGACCTGGGCAACCACGCGGTCCGGATCATCCTGCGGACGGGCCAGCCGGGGTATGCGCCCGAGCTCGAGACGATCCGCACCTACGACATCAACGATTACAAGGCCAAGTCCGAACTGACCCGGACCCGCCTGTTCACCACGCTGGCGGTGGCGATCCGGTCCTATCGGCAGGTTCATCAGCTTGAAATGAGCCGCAATGGCCTGGAACTCATCATTTCCGCCTGCACGGATCTGGGCAAGCTGCGGGCCTTGCGGTTGTACGCGGAAGGCGTTGTGACGCAACTCTGCGCGTTGCTTGGGCTCCCGCCGGAGGGGCTTGTGTGCGCGGGCAAAACCCTGGACGATGTCCAACCCCGTGTGATCGCTGCGGCCGGGCGGTACCGGTCGTTGATGCAGGAACCGGTGGATACTCTGACGGACGCGACGCTGCGTCGTGTGCTGGAGGACTGCCTGAGCCGTCGGGCGCATGTTCTGGGGCCGGGCCTCTGCCTCTACTTTGAGGTGAGCGAGACCACCGGCATCGCCGCGTATGTGGAGGTCGCCGAGGGCCTGGATCCCGTAAATCTCGAACTGCTCGAAGTGTTCTGTGCGAGTGTCACGGTGGGTTTTGAAAACGTCCTGCTGCAACAGCGGCTGTACGACAATGCCTACATGGATCAATTCCTGAATCTGCCCAATCGCAGGGGGTTCATGGAAGAGGTCAGCCGTGGGGATCGGCGCGAGGACATGACCGTCGCGCTCGTGGACCTGGACGATTTTGCGGAAATGAATACGGTGCTGGACCATCAGTTCGGCGACCGCGTTCTGGAGGCCGTGGCGGGGCGTCTGGCCGCCGCCCTCATGCCCGGAACGCTGCTGGCCCGCGTCGGCGGTGACACCTTCGGGATCTATGGTCCGTCCGATCAGGTCACACCGCTGTGCATCGAGCGGGTCTTCAGCGCGCCCTTTGATCTCGACGGCGAGGTGTTGCGGGTGTCGGCCACCGCCAGCCTGATCCAGGTCAACGCGCACGCCAACACCAGCGCGGATGTGCTCAAGAACGCCAGCATTGCGTTGAAGCAGGCCAAGATGCTGCAGCGGGGACGCGCGACCCTGTTCGACGAGGATCTCAGCGCCTCGGCCCGGGTGCGCATCAATCTGCTGACGCGGCTGCGCGCGGCGTTTTGCGCCGAGCAATTGTTTCTCGCCTATCAGCCGCAGGTGGACCTGGTGACCGGCCGGGTGCTGGGCGCGGAGGCGCTGTTGCGCTGGGAGACCGAGGACGGCACCATGGTGCCGCCGGACGAGTTCATCCCGCTGGCTGAGCAGTCGGGTCTGACGGTCCCGATTGGCGAGTGGGTCCTGCGGACGGCGTGCCGGCAGCTGAAACGCCTGACGGACCGAGGCCACACGGGCTTTCGGATGGCCATAAACGTGTCGCACACGCAGTTCCGTGAACCGGGGTTCGTGGCCGTCCTCGGGCAAGCGCTGCAGGACTGTCAGGTGAACCCGAAGCAACTGGAGCTGGAACTGACCGAGTCGGTCGCCATCGGCCACATCGACTCCACGGTCGAGAAAATCCAGGCGATCCGGGCCATGGGCATCACCGTGGCCATGGACGACTTCGGGACCGGGTACTCCTCGCTCAGTGTTCTGAAGCAGCTCAACGTCGATCGGCTCAAGATCGACCGGAGCTTTGTCCAGGAAGTCCAAGAGAATGCCGACACCAGCGGTATTGCGGAACTGGTCATCGCGCTTGGCCGGCAGCTGGGCCTTGTCACCATCGCCGAAGGCGTGGAGGACGAGGGGCAGCGGCGCCAACTCCTGGAAATGGGCTGCCAGGAGGGGCAAGGCTATCTGTTCGGCCACCCGATGCCGGGTCCGGCATTTGAAGCGTGGATGGCCACGGTCGCCTGATGGTCGCCTGATGGTCGCCTGACGATCGTCTCCCATCCGCGGTGTCCCCTTCGGGATCCGCCCGCGGCGGGGGCCGTCTGGCGGTGTCCGGAGGATTGTGGGCAGGAGAGGAGCGCCCCGTGGACATGGCACCACCGACAGGGGACGAGGATACCCTCCTGTACTGGATCCATGCCGATGGGCGGATCCTCGACGTCAGCCGTGCCGCATGCGATGCCCTGGCGTTCACCCGCGATGAGCTCCGCCGGATGGCCGTATGGGACATTGATCCGGCCGTAGACCCGGTGACGTGGGCCGAACGCTGGGCAGTCGTCGAGCGCGCGGGGGCTCTCCGGTTTCAAGCGGCGCTGCGAACGCGCGACGGCCGGCCGTTCGATGTGGATATGTTTGTCCAGTACCTCACGTTCGGCGACCAAGCCTTCCTGTGCGCCGTGGTGTCTCCTCGGTCCGGGGCCCTTCGGACATCGGGTGTTCTGGGGGACGCCGAACCCGATGTGTCTCTTCCGACGGGCGCCTCGGGCTACGCCCTGTTCGAACTGGACCTGACGACAGGAGAGTTCGTCAGCAACAGTGCGCACATGGCGCTCCTTGGCCGTGGGTTTTCGGATCGGGTGATCGCGGCCGAGGCCGCTTACTCCTGGCTCCATCCGGACGACCGCGACCGGGTCGCGGCGGCGTTCGAGGCCTGCCGTCGTGGTGTGCAGGCCGAGGTCAATGTCGAGATGCGCGTGCAGCATGGGGCCGGCCACTGGATTTGGCTCCGGTCCTTGGCGCGCGTCATGGACTGGGACGAGGGCGGGCGCCCGATCCGCATGCTCGGTATGCAGGTCGATATCACGGACAGAAAGCGTGCCGAGGAGGCGCTGCGGCTGACGCAGTTGTCTGTTGATCGTGCGTCCGTCAGCGTCTTTTGGTTCAACCCGTCGGGCCGCGTGGCCTTCGTGAACGAGCGGGCGTGCGAGACCCTTGGCTACAGCCGTGAAGAGCTGATTGGGGCGCCGGTCTCGCTGTTCGATCCAGAGGCCTCGGATGACGACGTGCGTGGGGTGTGGGACCGCGCCGCCGAGACGGATCAAACGGTGTTCGAACGGACACATCGGCGCAAGGATGGTTCCACCTTTCCCGTGGAGGTCACGGTCACGCGCGCGGCGGTCGGCGAGGCCGTGTACTATTTCGCCTTCGTGCGGGACATCTCCGGCCGGAAAATCACGGCGGACGCGGTGCGCGCCTCCAAGGCGTTCGTCGACAGCATCATCACGCAAAGCCCGTTGCCCATGCTGATCCTCAACGGCAACGGGGCCGTGGTCCGCAGCAATCCGGCGGCCCTCAGCCTGTTCCGGGTGCATGCGGGGCAGGTCTCTCTGCTCGACCACAACGTGTTCACCGATTCCCGGTTCCAGGACGCGGCGCCGGTCGCCGAGGTTCAGCGCGTGCTGTCGGATGGCGAGAGCGTTCGATTTACGTGCCGGTTTGACTCGGGGGGCGCGGATGCGGGCACCGCGGTGCAACTCGACACGACGGTCTTCCCGATCCGCAACGTGGTGGGCGAGATCACGCACGTCGGGATCACCTGCCTGGATGTCACCGACCTGAAGGCCGCCGAGCGCAAGCTTCGGCGTCATTTGGAATCGGAGCAGCTTCTCGCCGACATTTCCGCCCTGATGATCAAGCCGGGGTGGGACGACCTTGAAGCCCGGATGGACTGGACCCTGGAGCGCGTTGGTCAACTCGCCCAGGCGGATCGCGCGGTCCTGTTCGCGGTCAGCCCCGACGGTCGCCTCGCCAGCAATACGCACGAATGGTGTGCACCGGGCGTGTCATCGAAGAAAGAGGCCTCGCAAAACATCGCCGTCGCGGACTATGCACCGTTTTATGCGCGCATGGCGACGGGCGCTCCGGTCGTAATACAGGCGGGGACGCCCGACGTCGGCCTTCGTTTCCGTCCCACGGACGGCGATCCCG
The DNA here is from genome assembly GCF_014197855.1 of Roseospira marina. Taxonomy (GTDB): domain Bacteria; phylum Pseudomonadota; class Alphaproteobacteria; order Rhodospirillales; family Rhodospirillaceae; genus Rhodospira; species Rhodospira marina. Next base: position 102,302 of record NZ_JACIGJ010000003.1, on the reverse strand, counting down.
CCACGCATTCGCTGATCTGCGTGCCGGTGACCGGTGGGGAGCGGCTTCTGGGGGTTCTGGCCCTGGACGCCCAGGAGGGGCATCGCGTGTGGTCGGAGGTCGACGTCCGGTTCCTGCGCCTGGTGGCGGAGATCATCGCGCACGCCCTGCAACATCTCGCCGCCTATCGAGACCTGCGGGCGCACTCCCAGGCCCTGGAGCACGTGGACCGGATTTCGCGGGTCCTCAACCGATCCGAACGCGACGCGGCGTTCCTGAAGAAGTTGGCCGCCGAGGTTCAGGATATTTTCCAGGCTGACCGGGCCTATTTCATGCATCCCTGCGATCCTTCGGCGACCACCGTCTGCGTGACCGCCGAGGTGCCGCGCGCCGGCTTGGCACCCTTGGGCGAAGAAGGGCGTGAGTTTGCCATCGATGACGAACTCAGTCGCGTGTTCCAGGCGGCCTTGACCTGCGGTGGTCCCGCCGTGACCGGCTACGACCCGACGACCCGTGCCTTCCGGGAGACGGGTGTGCGCAGCCGGATGGTGACCGCCCTTCGGCCACAGTCCAGCGTGCCGTGGCTCATCGGTCTGCATCAGGTCTCGCACGAACGCGCGTGGACTGAAGCGGAGCAACGCCTGTTCCAGAGCATTTCCGAGCGGATCGAGGAGGCGCTGTCCGGCTTCCTGCTTCTTCAGCGGTTGAGAGCCAGCGAGAGCCGCTATCGCGCGGTCTTCGACAACGCGCTGGACGCCATCATCATGCACGACGCCGAGGGGCGGATCCTGGCGGTCAACGCGGCCATGACGACGATGTACGGTTTGGAGGCGGGCGAGGCCGAGGGGCGTTCCGCCCTGGACTTGTGTGACGCCGGGTTTTCACTGGACGAGGCCCGCTCGATCTGGGCGCGGGTCATGGCCGGGGAGACGATCCGGTTCGAATGGATGGGGCGGCGGCCGAAGGACGGCGCCGTGTTTCCGGCGGAGGTCATGCTTCGGTGCATGACGTTCGGGAATCGGTCCATTGTCCTGGCCAACGTCCGCGACATCACCGAGCGCAAGCGTGCGGAGACCACGCTGCGCCAGAGTGAGGAGCGATTCGCCAAGGCGTTCCAGTCTAACCCGGCCGCCATGCTGATCTCGACCATCGACGAAGGCCGCATTCTCGACGCCAACGATCGGTGGCTGACCCTGTTCCGGACATCGCACGCCGCGCTGGTCGGTCGCACCACCGTGGAGGTGGGCCTCTGGCGGCACGCCGCGGATCGCGACGCGCTGCTGGAGTCGATCCGGGAGACCGGGACGTTGAGCGAGGTCCCGGTCGTTTTCTACGCCGCCGACGGAACCCCGATCGATGTGCTGTGGTCCGCCGAGGTCATCGGTCTGAAGGACGAACAGGTCCTCCTGACCCTGGTCATCGACCTGACGGAACAGATGCGGGCGGAGCGTGCGCGGCGGGAAAGCGAGGTCCGGTTGCTGGCGGCCGTCGAGAGCATTCCGTTCGACTTCTTCATCCTGGATGCGGACGGCGACTATGTTTTGCAGAACTCCGCGTCCAAGGCGGAGTGGGGCGATGTTTCGGAAAGAAATCCGTCTGATGTTACAGTGCACAGTCAATATACGGATCGTTGGGGAGCCAAAAGAGACGCGGTCCTCTCGGGCCAGATCATCGATGAAGAGCTTCGCTTTGTAACAAAAATTGGCGATCGGTATTTTCGAAACGTTCTCGCGCCGGTGCGTGATGGCGACGACGTCCGTGGCATGGTCGAACTGAACATGGACGTGACGGAGCGCAAACGGTCGGAACGCGAACTTCAAACCTATCGTGCGCACCTGGAGGATCTGGTCTCGGCCCGGACCCGGGCCCTTCAGCAGGCCATGACCAAGCTGCTCCAGGCCGAGAAGCTGGCGGCCCTCGGCAATCTGGTCGCCGGACTGGCGCATGAGATGAACACGCCATTGGGCAACGCGCGCCTGGTCGCCAGTACCCTTGACGAGCAGTTCAAGGCCATGGAGACGGCCCTGGCGGGTGGCGCCTTGCGGCGCGCGGATCTCGCCGACTTCCTGCGGCATGGCCAGGAAGCCGTGGACTTGCTGGAGCGCAACACCGTCCGAGCCGCTGATCTCATCGGTCAGGTCAAGGAGGTGGCGACCGATCAGACGAGCATGCGCCGCCGCGTGTTCCGGGTCTTGAGCATCACCGAGGACGTCGTCTCCACCATGCGGCCGACGCTGAAACGCACGGAGCACCGCGTGGACCTGGATATCCCGCCGGGTTTGGAGATGGACAGCTATCCCGGCCCGCTGGAGCAGATTCTCACCAACCTGATCGGCAACTCGGTGACCCATGGGTTTGCGGATATGGAGGCCGGGTGCATCCGGGTCACCGCCGGAGCGGAGGGCTCCGATGCCCTCCGGATCGTCTATTCCGACACCGGGGCCGGCATTCCGGCCGAGATTCTGCAACGGGTCTTCGACCCGTTCTTCACAACCCGGTTGGGGCAGGGCGGCAGCGGGCTGGGGCTGTATATCGTCTACAATTTGGTTACAGCGGTTCTGGGGGGAACCATCGAGGTGGACTCTCCGTCGGCCGACGGAGACGGCGGCACGGTCTTCACGATGGTCCTGCCTCGGAGCGCGCCGGAGCGTGCGCGCCCGGACGTCTACCTTGATGCCGATGCGACCATCGGCGCGGACACCCACGGGGCCTAATCGCTGCGCCCGGCGGAGTCCGGACACACATCGAGCCGACCTATGGCGCGGCCGGGGCGAGGCCCATGGACGCGCGGTAGTGGGCGCGCTGGGCGGCCCGTCCGTGCCGGTCCGTTATGGCCTCCCACCGGGCGGCCGCAGCGTCCAGACCCTCTTGCACCGGGACCTCGCCGGCCAGAATGCGGGTCAGTTCCGTCTCGAAACTGTCCATGTACGCCTGGAAGCCGGGCAGGCGCAGGTCGAGGGCGGCGTGCGGCGAGTCCAGGCTGGACCGAATGACCCGTATGTAGTCGGCCGCGGCCCGGGGCGGCAGCACCCGCATCCAGGCGTCGACTTCCACGAAATGGCTGTATCGGTACGGGTTGACGCCGGTTCGCCCGTCCAGCACATCCGCCATACTGTTGCGGACGTTGGAGAACCACAGAATATAGTCCCACGCGGCGTCGGGATTCGGCGCGTTGCGGGGAACCGCCGCGACCCAGCCGCCGAAGGCCAGGAACGGGACGCGGCGCCCGTTGGGAATCGGCTGCCACGCGTCGGTGTCCGCGTTCCAGACCTCGTCGGATCCCGGGAGCACGAAATAACCCACACAGCCCGCCACGCGGGAGTGCTTGGGGTTTTCGGCCATGGTTCCGGTGTCGCCCCAGTCCAGCGCCATGGCGGTGTGGCCGTCGAGGAAGGCCCGCCGGCTTTCGGTGATGCCGTTGCGCAGGGCGTCCGGCGGTGAGAAAGCCGCAATGTCCCGATACTCCCGCACGGCCCGAACCCAGCCGGGGGTGTTGATCCGAGGGGTCATGGTGTCGGGGTCGAAAAACTGGGCTCCGGCCACCCCGGGCGGGTTGGTGTAGGCGGCGGCGCGCGCGAACACGGTCCACACCTCCTGGCCCCCCCTGGCAAAGGGCTCCGAGGTGCCGTACACCGGCTGCCCGTCGGGTCCGGTTCGGCCGGTGAAGAAGGCCGCGATGGTCCGGTATTGCGCCCAGGTGGTCGGTGGCATCAGTGGGCGGCCATACCGTCGCGCGAACGCGCGGCGGTTGATCGGGTCCTCGAACAGGTCGCGACGGTAATAGCCGCTGAACACGTCGCCATCGACCGTCACCGATACCCAGCGGCCGTCCCACCGCATCAAGCGGTCCCGGAACACGGGATGGATGTCGTCGAACGATTCGTCCTCCGCGATCCGGGCCGGCATCTCGCGCAGGTAGGGGGCGAAATCGGCAGCCCATCCGGGCGCATGAAAGATGACATCGAACGGGGCGTCTGTGCCCGTCAATCCGGCCATGAGCCGATCATAGAGGTGCTCGAAGGGAATCCGCACGACCTCCACCCGGCCGCCATGTGCGTGCGTCCAGGTGCGGCCGTGGGTTTCCGCCGGAAGGCTGATCGCGGGGGCCGCCTGGACACCCACTCGCAGGACCGTGCCCTGAACGTTCTCCGCCGGCTTCGTTCCGGCCATGCGGTCGGTGCTTGCGGCGTCCCGGGCCAGCAGGCTTGCGGCGATCAGGACAGCGAACCCCAGCGCCGCCGCGCGGCCGTGTCGCTGTCCGGTGGTCATGGCAAACCCTTCCCACGCATTTAAAGATTCGGAGGTTTCTGCTGCACAATGGCTTTTCGGGGATATACACTCCATGTTAGCCTTGAGCAATAAATCCGAGTACATGATCACGCGAATATCCTGTCTCCCAATGCACACATATAAGTAAAGCCTTAGCTACAACTCTTGATCTATCTCGTTATAATTGTTCTGAATTTTGGTTGATAGACGGCCGGGTATGAAGACGCTTTTGACCTTTGCCCTTTCTGTTGTCATTGCGTTCGCTGTGCGTCCAGCGGGGGGGGGGGCCGAGATAGGGGGGCGGAAGGGGCCGGTGGATCGGCTTTTCGCGTGGAACCATAGGTAGTAATTGGTGGATTCCCTTCAGTAAGGATGTGCGGGCGGAGGCGGCCCGGCACGAGGATCCTACCCTGATGATGGCGAACGCGAACGATGACGTGGCCCAGCAGGTCGCGGACATGCGGACGTTCATCGAACAGGACATGGATGCCATTTTGATCTCGCCCAAGGAACCGGCCGGGCTGACACCGGTCGCCGTCCAGGCGGCGGAGACCGGCATGCCGGTGTTCGTGCTCGACCGCAACGTCGAAACCGACCGGATGACGCACTTCATGGGCGGGGACAACCTGGCCATCGGTCGCGCCGCTGGCTCCTACGCCATGGATCTGTTGGGCGCCCGGGGGATGTCTCGGTGAGGGTCAGGGGTAAGCCCATCATCGGTCTTCGGCTTATGGCGCACCGGTTCCGGAAGGCCAGACGGCGGCGGCTGACTCGCTGGTCCGCGGCCGGGCAGCGGTCCGGCACATGGGCCGCGCTGGCCATCGGCGGCTCGGCCCTCCTGTCGGTTGGCGCCACCGTGATCGCCGTGGCGACCTTTGAGAACCTGGGCGCGGCGATCACTATCACCACCGAGGAAACGGTGCCGGCGTTCGGCGCGACTTTGCGCCTTCAGCAAACAAGCGCCGCCCTGGCGGCCACCGCGCCGCTCTTGGTCGCCTCGCGGTCGCGCGACGAGTTGCGGACCGAGGCGCGGCGCCTGAACGCGGTACTGAAGGAGGGGGCCGGCGACCTCAACGCCCTGCGACGGATTGGGCGGGCTGCGGCGGCGGACCGGGTGGAAGGGTTGGGCGAAGAGTTGGCCCACTCTCTGGAGAACCTGGAGGCGGCGACGGCGCGCTCGATCGAACTGGCGGACGACCGGGCGGCCGCTTTGGACGCGATCGCGGCGGCGCAGGAGTCCCTGCTGCGGATGGTCGGGCCGATGATCTACGGCGCGCGCGCCGAGTTAGGCCTGATGGCGCAGCGGGCGGTGCGGAGCAACCGGCGCAACCTGCGCTGGGTTCTGAACGGCCACGCGCGCTCGGTGGGTGTCGTCCGGGACGTTCTGCAGGCGGACCTCGCCATGGCGTGGCCTGGGTTCGCCTCCAAGGACGCCGACCGCGCGGGCGCTGCCGCGACCGACCTCAAAGGCGGGTTCGAGACGATGCCTCCGGCGGTTGCGATGCGGGCGGCGCTGGATGCGGCGGCGGATCACTTCGGTGACGACGGACTGCGGCCGCCGTTGGGCCCGTCGGGCGCGCGGGAGGATCTGTTGGCCTGGGTGGACGCCCGACTGGCGCGGGAGGCGGACAGCCTGGGGGCGCTTCCCAAGCAACTGGCCGCCGATCTGGAAACCACCATTTCCGACCTCATGGCCGGTGCGGTGGCCGACGTGACGTACATCGTGGACATCAAGGCCGAGGGCAACCTGATCATCGGCCTTCTGAACGCGGCAACCAACGCCGAGAGTGAGGCTGCGATCCATTCCCTCCGGGCGCGGGTCGCCCAATCGCTGTCGGTCTTCCAGGATGCGGTCGAGGTGTTCCGGCGCAGTGGCCTGGCGCAGCGCAATCCCGTGCTGCTGGAGGGTGTGCTGCGCAGTCGTGAGACACTGTCGCGTCTGGCTCAGGGGCGCAACAGTATCTTCGCGCTGCGTCTGCAGGAGTTAGAGGCGCTCGCGGACAGAGAGCGTAAGCTGGCAATGACCCAGGCCTTGTCGCGCGATCTGGGCGATGTTGTGCACGGCCTCGTCGTGTCGATGGAGGCCGAGGTCAATCAGCGCCGCCACGGGCTTGGCCAGTCGGTGCTGTCGAGCAAGGCGCTGCTGCTGGTGCTGTGCGCCGGCACGCTGTTGTTGGCGTCCGTCATTGCCGTGGTGACCCAGCGGGCGCTGGCCCGGAACGAACGGGCGCAGCGCGAGGCCCGGGACGCGGCCGAAGTGGCGAATCAGGCCAAATCTGGCTTCCTGGCCACCATGAGCCACGAAATCCGCACGCCGATGAACGCGGTCATCGGCTTTGCCCATCTCGCCCTGAAGACCGACCTGAACCCGCGCCAGCGAGACTATCTGGAGAATATCCGCAACGCCTCGCAAAACCTCCTGGCGATTCTTAACGACATCCTCGACTTTTCCAAGGTCGAGGCCGGCAAGATGACCCTCGAAGAGGTGCCGTTCAACCTGACCGAGGTCTTGGACGCGATGGTGACGGTCATGCGACCGCGCCTGCGCAGCAAGAACCTGGGGTTCGACCTTGTGGTCGGCGCGGATGTGCCGGCCGTTCTTATGGGCGACCCGGTGCGCCTCAATCAGGTGCTGATCAACCTGGTCGGCAACGCGGTCAAGTTCACCGAGAGCGGCGGCGTGACCGTGACGGTCGAGAGCGAGGCCGGCGCGGACACCGGCGCGCACACCGACACGGATACGCCGACCTCCACACCCACGCCGACACTGATCCTGGCCATTCGGGATACGGGCATCGGTATGAGCGCGGATGAGCAGGCGCGGCTTTTCGAGGCATTCAGCCAGGGAGACAGCTCGACCACCCGTCGGTTCGGCGGCACGGGCCTCGGGCTCACCATCGCGCGGCGTCTGGTGACCCTCATGGGCGGGACCATCGTGCTGGACAGCACGCTCGACCAGGGCAGCACGTTCACGGTTCGTTTGCCGCTGGTCCTGCCGCCCGAGAACGCGCGGCCGCGACCGCTGCCGGACATGCTCATGGGGGCTCCCGTGGTGCTGGCGTGCGACGGTGCGGATCGGCGTGGGGCGTTGACCCTGATGGCGCAGCGGCTGGGGCTCCAGGTCCGCGTCGCCGCGGTCTCGGCGGAGGCCATCGCGGAGGCCTGCCAGGATGATAACGGTGAGCGGGGGGCGCCGTGCGTCGTGATCGTGGACGGCGACGCGACGGACGCGCGGGGACGGCGCGTTACGCAGAGTCTGTTTGCCAGCCCGAGCCTGCCGCCGCTGATCGTCGCGGGTGGGGACACCGTGCCCTGGACCCTTGAGGGGGTGGTGCACCTGGAGACGCCGTTCACGGAGTGGCGGTTGCGCGACGGGATTCTGCGTCTGACCGGGCATCGGCGGGATGATCCCCGGGACCCCGGGTCCGAAGTGGCCGCCACGCTGGCCGGCACCCGGATTCTTCTGGTTGAGGACAACCCGATCAACCGTCAGGTGGCGCGCGATCTGCTGATGGCGGCCGATGTCATCGTGACCGTCGCGGAAAGCGGCTATCGTGCGCTGGACCTGCTGGCCCGGCAGACGTTCGATCTGGTTCTCATGGATGTTCAGATGCCGGGGCTGGACGGCCACGAAACGACCCGTCGCTTGCGGGAACGGGATGATCTCGCCGATCTTCCCGTGATCGCCATGACCGCCCATGCGATGGCGGCCGATCGGGAGCGCAGTCTCGCCAGCGGCATGAACGACCACCTGACGAAGCCCATCGATCCGTCGGCCCTGTTCTCGACGCTTGCACACTGGCTCCGGCGGGACCCCGCCTTGGCCAGGGGCCCCGGGTCGGACCCACAGCGCGCGGTCGCCTTGCCGGACAACCTGGGGCCGGCGCTGCTGGCGGTCCTGGACCCGCATCTCGCGCTGCGCTCCACCTCGGGCAACATCGGTTTTCTGCGCCAGCTTCTCAGAGACTTTGGTCAGCGGTACGCCACTCTGGCGCCGGCGTTGCGGGCAGCCCAGGAGTCCGGGCGGTTGGACGCAATGCGACGCATGGTGCACGCGCTGAAGGGCGCGGCGGCGACGCTGGGGGCCATCGAGGTGTCCGACCGCGCCGCGTCCGTGGATGCGCTGCTGGCGTCGGCACGGATGCCGCCGGACGGCCTTCTGACCGCGCTGGAGAATGCCCTGACCGCGCTTCTGGACGGGATCGCCGCTCTGCCCGAGGACGCGCCATGGGCGGAAGGGGCGCCCGCGGACGCCGCTGTGCGGCAGGATCTGGGGGCGCTTGTCGCCGCGCTGCGCGCGGCCCTGACGGTGGGGGATCCAGACGCCCTCCCGCTGGCCAACGCCCTGTTGCAGCGGGCACCAGAGGCCCTGCGTCCCCACGCCCGCAGCGTTCAGGCGGCGGCGGACGGGTTCGATTTCGACGATGCCCTGTTGGCTCTGACGGCCGTTGAGGTGGCTCTCGGCGTTGGCATGAGCCGTCTGTAACACCCGCCAAGGAAAGACCAGGCCACCGTTGCCGGCGGTTTCACTGCGGATGGGCGTCCGGGATCGTGCCCTGCAGGAAAATCGCGATGGCCATCGACAGCCGTTGGTCGGTGTGTTCCGTGTCTGGATATGTCGCGTCGGGATTCAGCAGGCGGTCGAGCGGGCTCTGGTAGACCATGTCCACCAGGATCGTGGCGGCGGTGTCCGCATCGCCGATCATAATATCGCCGGCCTGGGCGGCCAAGCGCAGTTCGTCGGCGACGATCCCCCGCACCGCCAGGAAACCCTCGCGGCAGAACGCCCGGGCCAGATCGGGGTGGCCGGGGGCTTCGGCGATCATGGCGCGCAGAACGGCGAGCCGTCGGTCGGACAGGCAATGCCGGGCCTCGTGCCAGAGCAGGACGCGCAGGCGCTCGGCCAGGGGCAGGGTGCGCGCTTCCGCCGGCAGGGGGCGGACAAAAGAGGCCCGCACCCGGCGGACCCAGGCCTCAAACAGCGCATCGCGCCCAACATATAGAGTATACAAGGTGCGTTTCGACATCCCGGCGGCACGCGCGATTCGGGACATCGTGGTCATGCGCAGGCCGTCCTCCGACACGACTTGCTCCAGCGCGTCGAAGATCCGGGCCTCGCGCGTCTCGGGATCCAGTGGAGGCCGGCCTCGTCGGCCAGACGGCGCTGTGGTGGCCCCCTCGCCATTGGTCATATCCGTTCGCTCCACCATCCGGCTTGAAACCGCGAAGCGTAAGGCGTATTTACGAAACCATCAAGTTTCCAAATTGGGCGGTTTGCCGAGACACGGCCCGCATCCGGAGAATCTCATGACACAGTTCAGACACAGCCCGATCGCTGTGGCGATCCTGCTCTTGTTTGTCACCGTCACGGGTGCGCGCGCTCAGGCCCCGCAAGGGGAACAGCCGCCGCAGGCGGTGACCGTGGTCACGCTCAAAGCTCAAGACGTCACACTGACCGCCGATCTGCCGGGGCGTGTGGTCGCGTCGCGCACGGCGGAGGTGCGACCGCAGGTCGACGGCATTATCATGGAACGCCTGTTCGAGGAAGGCTCGGAGGTCACGGTCGGGCAGCCCCTGTATCTGATCGATCCGGCCACCTATGAAGCCCGGGTGGCGGCCGCTACGGCCCAGGTGACGCAGGCGCAGGCCACGCTGAAGGCGGCCGAGCGCGATGCCAACCGGCAGGCCGATCTGGTCAAACAGCGTGTTGCCAGCGTGCGGACCTACGACGAGGCCGTCGCCGCCCGCGACGAAGCCGAAGCCGCCGTTCAGGTCGCACAGGCCGACCTGAAATCGGCCGAAATCCAGTTGGAACGCACCACGATAAAGGCGCCGATCGACGGTGTGATCGGCCGCTCCCTGACCACCCAGGGCGCACTGGTCACCAACGGTCAGGCGCAGGCGCTCGCCATCATCCGCGCCATCGACCAGGTGCAGGTCGATGTGACCCAGTCGGCGGCGGAAATCCTCGCCTGGCGGCGCGGTCTGATGTCGGCCCGCCTGAAGGAAAAGCCGCACGCGGTGTCCCTGATCCTCGCCGACGGCTCCCGCTACGAGGCCACCGGCTCACTGGAAGCGGCCGAGCCTTACGTCAACGAGCAGACCGGGGTCGTTACGCTGCGGTTGGAGTTTCCCAACCCGGACCACCTTCTTCTGCCGGGCATGTATGTGCGCGTTCTGATGCCGCAGGGGATCGTGGAGGACGTGGTTCTGGCCCCGCAGCGGGGCGTCTCGTATGACCGCCGCGGCCGGCCGGTCGCCATGGTCGTCAACGCGGACAATGTGGTGGAAGAGCGCGTTCTGGACATCGTGGAAGACCGGGGCTCCGACTGGATTGTGGGCGGCGGCCTGAACGACGGCGACCGCATCATCGTGGCCGGCCTGCAGAAAGTAAGCCCCGGCGCGACGGTGGCGCCGGAAGAGCAAGCCGCCGAATCCTCGGATGCGTCCGCGGCGGAACAACCATCCGACGGGTCCTCGGATGAATCAGCGGCTGACGATTCGTCCGCCCCAGCCCAGCCCTGATCGGGAGTCGGACGTATGGCTCGCTTTTTTATCGATCGTCCGGTCTTTGCCTGGGTGATCGCCATCATGATCATGGGCATCGGCGTTCTGTCGGTCCTGTCGCTGGCGATCTCGCAGTACCCACAGATCGCACCGCCCGCGGTGAGCATTTCCGCCACCTATCCTGGGGCGTCGGCCGAAACCATCGAAAACACGGTCACGCAGGTGATCGAGCAGCAGATGACCGGTCTGGACGGCCTGCGCTACATGGAAGCCGAGTCCAATGCGTCGGGCTCCGCCTCCATCACGCTGACGTTCGAGACGGGCACTGACCCCGATATCGCCCAGGTGCAGGTGCAGAACAAACTCTCCCAGGCGCAGCCCCTGTTGCCGGTTGAGGTGCAGCGCCAGGGTGTGACCGTCCGGAAATCGGCGGCCAGCTTCCTGATGGTGATCGCCCTGATTTCGGAGCGGACGGGCGAGAACGCCCTGGAGCAGGTCGATCTGGCGGACTATCTGGCGTCGAACGTGACGGACGAGATCAGCCGCGTGGAAGGCATTGGCGAGGTGCAGCTGTTCGGCTCGTCCTACGCCATGCGCATTTGGCTTGACCCGTCCAAGCTGGCGGCGTTCGAACTGGCGACGTCGGATGTGGTTGCGGCCGTGTCGGCCCAGAATGCGCAGATCTCGGCCGGCCAGTTCGGCTCGCGGCCGACGGTGGACGGGCAGCAGCTCAACGCCACCATCAACGCGCAGTCCCTGTTGCGGACCCCCACCGACTTCGAACAGATCGTCGTCCGGGCTGAAACGGACGGCGGGCTCGTTTTACTAAAGGATGTCGCTCGGGTTGAGATCGGCGCGGAGAGCTACCGGACCTTCGCCCGTTACAATGGCCAGCCCGCGGCCGCTATGGCGTTGCGGCTGGCCAGCGGTGCCAACGCGCTCGATACGGCCGAGCGCGCGTTGGCGCGCATGGACGAGCTGTCGGAGTTCTTCCCGGAAGGCGTGTCCTACGTTCTTCCCTACGACACCACGCCCTTCGTCGAGATCTCGATCGAGGAGGTGGTGCACACCCTGTTCGAGGCGATTGTCCTCGTGTTCTTCGTGATGCTCCTCTTCCTGGGGAACATCCGGGCCACACTGATTCCGACCCTGGCCGTGCCCGTGGTGCTTCTGGGCACCTTTGGCGTGCTCGCCGCGGCCGGCTTCACCATCAACACCCTGACCATGCTGGCGATGGTGCTGGCCATCGGCCTGCTCGTGGACGACGCCATCGTCGTGGTGGAGAACGTCGAGCGCATCATGGAGGAGGAGGGGCTGAGCCCGCGCGAGGCCGCCCGCAAGTCCATGGGGCAGATCTCGGGCGCGCTGGTGGGCATCGCCTTGGTGCTGTCCGCGGTGTTCGTGCCGATGGCCTTCTTCGGCGGCTCCACGGGCGTGATTTACCGCCAGTTCTCGATCACCATCGTCTCGGCCATGGCCCTGTCCGTGGTGGTCGCCCTGACCCTCTCGCCGGCTTTGTGCGCGACCCTGCTGCGGCCGCCCAAGGAAGAGAAGAAGCAGCGTGGCCCGCTGGCTTGGTTCAACAGCGCCTTCAACCGGTTGACCGGCGGCTACGGCTGGACGGTGTCCGGCGTGGTCCGCCGCCCGCTGCGTGTCGGTCTGATCTATCTGGTGCTGGTCGGCGCCATGGGGTTCCTGTTCACCAAGACCCCCACCGGGTTCCTGCCGGATGAGGATCAGGGCATCCTGTTCGTCCTGGTTCAGGGTCCCCCCGGGGCGACGGCCGAACGGACGTCGGAGGTGCTTGAGGACATCGAAGACTATTTCCTGAACGAGGAGTCCGACGCCGTCAAATCCCTGATCACGGTGGGCGGCTTCAGCTTCGCCGGTCAGGGTCAGAACATGGGCATCGCCTTCGTTCGGCTGAAGGACTGGGAGGTCCGCGACGATCCATCGCTCAGCGTCCAGGCGTTGGCCGGCCGTGCTTATGGGGCCTTCAGCCAGATCCAGGACGCCATGGTGTTCCCGATCGTGCCGCCGTCGGTGATCGAACTGGGCAACGTCTCTGGCTTCGACTTTTACCTTCAGGCGCGGGGCGGTCAGACGCACGACGAACTGGTGGCGGCGCGCAACCAGTTGATGGGCCTGGCGTCGCAGAACGCCATGATCGCCTCCATCCGACCCAACGGGGTGGAGGACGCGCCGCAGTTCAACCTGGAGATAGACTGGCGGAAGGCGGGGGCCATGGGCGTCACCGCCGAGGACGTGGCCGATCTGCTGTCCACGGCCTGGGCCGGAAACTATGTCAACGACTTCCTGAACCGCGGCCGAATCAAGCGCGTTTACGTGCAGGGCGAGGCCGAGGCGCGCCGCGTCCCCGGGGACATCGAACGGTGGCGGGTGCGCAATGCCAGCGGGGGCTTGGTGCCGTTCTCCAACTTCGCCGAAGGCTCATGGGAGTACGGCCCGCAAGGGCTCTACCGCTACAACGGTGTGCCGGCCATGCAGCTTCAGGGCAGCCCGGTTCCGGGGGTGACCACCGGCGAGGCCATGGCGGAGATGGAACGGCTCGCCGAAAAGCTCCCGCCCGGGTTCGATCTGTCCTGGACCGGTCTGTCCCTCGAAGAACAGCAAACCGGCGGCAAGGCGCCGTTGCTCTACGGCCTATCGCTTTCCGCCGTGTTCCTGTCGCTGGCCGCGCTGTACGAAAGCTGGGCCATTCCGGCAGCGGTCATGTTGGCGATGCCGATCGGCGTGCTGGGCGCCCTGGTCGCGGCGCACGTCGGCGGCTTCGCGAACGACGTGTTCTTCCAGGTCGGGCTGCTGACCACCATCGGTTTGACCGGCAAGAACGCCATTCTGATCGTTGAGTTTGCGCGCCACCGACAGGATGATCTGGGTGAGCCGTTGCTGCCGGCGGTGATCGAAGCGGCGCGGCAGCGTTTCCGCCCGATCATCATGACCTCCATGGCCTTCGGTCTGGGTGTCACGCCGCTGGTGTTGAGTTCGGGCGCCGGTGCCTCGGGGCGGAATGCCATCGGCTCCGGCGTGCTGGGCGGAACCCTGGCGGCCACCATCCTGGGCGTGCTGCTTGTGCCGCTGTTCTACGTGGTCATCCGGCGGCTGTCGCGGCGGGGGGAACAGAAAGAGGCTGCTCCTGCATCGTCCGAGTCGCCACCATCCTGAGGACGCGCATCGTTACGGTTGTTGCGAGCGGGGGCCTTCGTCGAAAGACGGGCCCCCGTTTCGCGTTGCGGTCCGCCTCGTTGCTCATTTCGTAACGTCCCCATAAATCTTGTCGTTCGCATTGACTTTGAGAATGAGTTTCATGTAATTTCCGCTCTCTGCCCGTTTCTCCGCACAAAACGTGGGGCCAAGTGCCCGGATGCTGGAATGACGGTTCGAGGTCCAACTGAGGCAAGAGGCGCGATCCATGCGCATGCTCACCGTTATCTTCTTGTGTGTTCTCGGCTTGGCTGGGCCTGTGGTTGCGGCGGATGCGCCCGATTACCGCAGTCTCGTCGACCGCATCGACGTCCTGCTGGAAGAGGCCCGGGACGCCTACGCCAGCGGGGACGTGGAGGCCGCCAAGACGGCCGTGCAGCGATCCTATTTCGAGCTGTTCGAGAACCTGGAAGGACCGATCCGGGTCAACGTCTCAGCCCAGCGCAGCTATGAGCTTGAGGCGGAGTTCGGCGATATCCGCCAGCTCATCATCGACGGCGCGCCGGTGGAGCAGGTGACGCGCCGGATCGATGACCACGTGGCCGCGTTGGACGCGCTGGTGCCGACGCTGGAGGAGGGTTTCGTTCTGCGGGCCGAACCCACCGTCGGCGATACGGACGAGACCGCGTCGACGCCCGCGCCCGAGGCTCCGGCTCTGCCGCAGACAGTCGAGCCCTATTGGGAGCAGGCGGTCGCCAGCATCCGCGCGGACCTCAACGCCGCCGCCGATGCCCTGGACGCCGGCGATCCGGAGGAAGCAAAGCGCCTGATCCAGCAGGCGCAGTTCGAGGGCTACAAGAACAGCCTGCTGGAAACCGCCATCCGCCGCCACGTCTCGCAGCGCCAGGACATCGCCTACAACGCGGAGTTTACCCGCATCCTCGGGCTGGTCGAGGACGGCCGCGAGGCGCGTCTGATCCGGGGGTCCGCCCGGGTGATGGCCGAGGAGATGACGTCGCAGCTTCCGGGCTTGCCGCTGGTCGGTGCCGCCAAGGAACGGGCCGAGGCGATGCCGGAGCCGCAGATCGATTGGGCGGCCGTGGCCGATCAGGTGAACGCGGCCGTGGACGAGGCCATCACCCGGGCGGGGGCCGGGGAGGTCAACAGCGCCATCAGCCTGCTTCAGGACACCTACTTCGACGTGTTCGAGGCCAGCGGCATGGAAGGCCGCATCGGCGCACGCGACCCGGCGTTCAAGGCCACGTTGGAGGGGCATTTCAGCAAGCTGATGGCCCTGGCGCGCGCCGGGGCCTCGACCGACGCCATGGCCGCGGAGGCCGAGGCCATGCGTGCCGATCTCGACGACGCCGTGACCCTGCTGGACCCCACGGGCAGCGGCAGCGGTTGGCTGGCGCTGTTCGGCTACGCGCTGCTCATCATCCTGCGCGAGGGCTTCGAGGCGATCCTGATCGTCACCGCGATCATGGCCTATCTGGTCAAGACCGGGCACCGCGACAAACAGGGTGTGATCGTCAACAGCGTGGTCGTGGCCCTGCTGGCCAGCGTGGTGACGGCCGTGTTGCTGAAGCTGGTGTTCCAGGCCTCCGCCGCCAGCCAGGAGGTGCTGGAAGGCGCCACCATGCTGCTGGCCGCCATCATCCTGTTCACCATGAGCTACTGGCTGGTGTCCAAAGCCGAGGCCGCGAAGTGGTCCGCCTACATCAAGGACAAGGTCCAGGGCTCGCTGTCCTCCGGCTCCATGAAGGCGCTGTGGTTCACCAGCTTCCTGGCGGTGTACCGGGAAGGTGCGGAGACCGTGCTGTTCTTCCAGGCCCTGACCACCGACGCCGACGCCACCGGGCTGGCCGGCGTGGCGGGCGGGTTCCTGGTCGGCTGCGTGGCGCTGGGCTTCGTCTATTGGGCCATGCGGGCCGGCGCGCTGCGTCTTCCCATCCGGCCCTTCTTCCGGGTCACCGGCGCGCTGCTGTACGCCATGGCCTTCGTCTTTGCCGGCAAGGGCATCATGGAACTGGTCGAGGGCAAGGTGCTGTCCCCGACCCTGATCTCCTGGGTGCCGGAAGTGCCCGCCCTTGGCGTCTATCCGTACTGGGAAAGCCTGCTGCCGCAGGTCGCCCTGGTGGTCGCGGCCCTGGTGGCGCTGGTGGTCGTCTCCCGCCAGCGTCCCGCCAAGGCAGCGACCGTCTCCGGCGCGTCCGCACCGGAGTCCGGCCGGGGCTAGGCGGGTGACCGCCGCCCGGCCCCGACCGGCCCGAACCGCCGGCCGCGCCGACACCAACCACCGACCCCGAATCCGTCTAAGGAGAGAGAGACCGATGAAGCGACTGACCCTTATGGCCTCCGCTTTGGCGTTGACCGCCAGCAGCGCCTTCGCCGCTGAGGAGTTCAAGGAATTCCCGATCGGCGAGGCTCAGACCATCAACACCCTTGAGGTGGCGGCTGTCTACCTGAAACCGATCGATATGGAGCCGCGCGGCATTGATCTGCCGGCGTCCCAGGCCGACATCCACCTGGAGGCCGATATCCACGCCGCGCAGGGCAACCCCAACGGCTTCGGCGCCGGCGAGTGGGTGCCGTACCTGACCGTGTCCTACCGTCTGGAAAACCTGGACACCGGCAAGACCCAGAGCGGCAACCTGATGCCGATGGTCGCCGTCGACGGACCGCACTACGGCGCCAACATCAAGATGCCGGGCGCGGGCAACTATGCGCTCAGCTACCACATCGAGTCGCCGGCCCGTCAGGGCTTCGGTCGCCACACCGACGAGGCGAGTGGCGTGGGCCAGTGGTTCCAGGCCTTCGACGTGGACTACGACTTCCAGTACGTGCCGCTCGACTGATCGTCGACGCACGACATTCCGGCCGGGCGGTCTCCGCGTTGCGTGACGCGGGGACCGTTCGGGCGTTCCGCAGGCCTCGCTTCAAGGACCGGGTCGCATGACCTTTTTCATCACCACCCTCGCGCACGCTCTTGTGCCCTTGGCACTGGTCGTGGCGCTGTTACCGGCGGCGGCATCGAGCGCGCCAACTGGCGGGATCTCCGGCGGGCGCGCCGTCGCCCGACATGGCGGCACGCTGTTGATGGTGGGGGTTGGGTTGATCCTCGGGGCGCTGGCCGCGCTCGTTGCTGCGCTTCAGGCCAGCGAGACCGAAATCAGCACGCTTCTGCACAGTGTGGCGTTCGGGGTGGGCGCGTTGACCTTGCTCGCCTTGGCCCTGAGCGCCGGAACGCGGCGGCTGGGCGCGCCGCTTCTGACCGGGGTCGGCCTGTTGCTCGTCGGGGTGCTGGCGGCGCGCGGCGTGTTCGAGGCCTGGGCCTGGAGCATGGACCGCAGCCTGACCGCGACCGACGTCATCAACACCGAACTGATCGTCAATTGCGCCGGTCTGATCGTCGGTGCCGCCCTGGTCGCGCTGCTCGCGGCGGTCACCTGGCGCGTCGCGCTGACCGCCGGACGTCTGGCCGCCGGGCTGGCCCTGGCCGTGGTGCTGGTCGCCGAGGTGCTGACCGGGTCGGCCTCCGCCCTGCTAGGGCTGCTGCGCCTGGACATGGTGACCGTCACCTCCGGGCGCATTTCGTATGTCGCCAAGGTGACGATGCTCGACCCCTGGGTCGTCTATATGGATCTCGCGCTCGTCGGCGCGCTGGTGCTGGTAGCGTTCCTGCGCCGCCCGCGTGTGCCGGCCGTGCCGGCCGCTGCGTCCTCGGCGGAGCGCGTGGCGCATCGCCGCCATCGCGCCCGGGCCGTCGGGCACCGCCAGTGGCGTACCGCCGTGGCCGCCGTCGGGGCGCTGCTGTTGGTGACCATCAGCTATCAGGACCTCTATGCCTCGCTGCCGCCTTCGCTGTCCCCGGCGGAGCCCGTCGAGATGGACGCGGCGGGCGAGCTGCGGATCCCCATCGACGCCGTGAAGGACGGGACGCTGCACCGCTACGCCTACATCGCGTCGGACGGGCACCGGGTCCGCTTCTTCCTCATCAACCGCTATGACCCGGAGCACGCCTACATCGGCGTGGTCTACGACGCCTGCATGATCTGCGGCGACGACGGCTACATCCAGAAGGGCGATGAGATCATCTGCATCGCCTGCAACGTCCGCATCTTCCGCCCGACCATCGGCAAGGCCGGCGGCTGCAACCCGATCCCGCTTGACCATACGGTGGAGGACGACACCATCGTCATCACCCGCGCGGCGCTGGAGAAGGGAGCCCGCTACTTCTCCGAGGTGGTCGAGGTCGAGGCGACGGACCCCGTGACGGGCGAGACCGTCATCAACCTGAAGGCGCCGTACCAGTACGACTACGGCGGCCGCACCTACTTCTTCGGCAGCGAAGACTCCTACGAGACCTTCCGGGCCGATCCGGAGGCGTACACCGGGGAGGACGAAGCCCGGTACCTGCGCATCCAGGGCCATCAGAGCACGGAGGGCTGATTCATGCTGCTGCGCATGCTGTGGCAATCGTTGTTCGAGGGCCGGCGCCGCAAGGCCCTGGCCGCACTGACCGTGGCGCTGTCGGCCACGCTGGTCACCACGCTGTTCGCGCTGTCGGTGGATGTCGGCGACAAGATGGCGCGGGAGATGAAGTCCTACGGCTCCAACATCCGCGTGACGCCCAAGAGCGAGACCATGAGCCTTGTGGTCGGTGGCGTGGACTACAACCCGCTGAAGGACAAGGAAACGCTGGCCGAGTCCGACCTCTGGAAAATCAAGGACATCTTTTGGCGCAACAACATCGTCGGGCTGGCGCCGCGCCTGACCGCGCCGGTGACCGTTCAGGTCGGCGGGCGCGACGGGGCGGGCAAGGCGTCGGTGATCGGCACCTACTTCGATCAGCGCGTGCCCCTGCCGGATGATGCCCAGTACCGGACCGGCGTGCGGACCATCAACCCGTTCTGGGAGGTCGCGGGCGCGTGGCCGACGGAACCGGACCCCGACGATACGGCCGCACAGGTCGAGACCGTTCTGGTCGGGGCCGCCCTGGCCGAGCGCCTGGGTGTGGCCGCCGGGGACCGCCTGACCCTGGCGCCGCGCGGCGAGGGGGTGACGGCCGATCCGCGCTCTGTCACCGTCTCCGGCGTGTTGCGCACCGGTGGGCCGGAGGACAACGCCATCGTGGCCCCGCTGGCACTGGCCCAGGCGCTGACCGGTCTGGCCGGGCGGGTGCAGGCGGTGGATGTCAGCGCCCTGACCATCCCGGAGAACGAACTGTCCAGCAAGGCACGCCGCGACACCGGCGATCTGACCGCCGAGCAATACGATTCCTGGTACTGCTCCGCCTACGTCAGTTCCATCGCGCACCAGATCGAGGAGGCGATCGTGAACGCCGCCGCCCGACCGGTATGGCAGGTGGCGGCGGGCGAGGGCGCCGTGATCGGCCGTATTCAGACGCTGCTTCTGGTGGTGAGCCTCGCCGCCGTGGCGGCCGCCGCCATGGGCGTCTCCGCGCTGATGAACACGACGATCCTGGAACGCGCCCGCGAGATCGGTCTCATGAAGGCGCTGGGGGCCGCCGGCTGGGAGATCCACGCCCTGTTCCTCGGTGAGGCCGGGTTGGTTGGTCTGATCGGTGGCGCATTCGGGGTTCTGTGTGGCTGGGGCGTGGCCCAGGCGGTCGGTTGGGGTGTGTTCGGCAGCGGCGTGGACATGCCGCTGATTACCATTCCCATCGTGTTGGTGATCTCCGTCCTGACCGTGCTGGTGGGCTCCATCCTGCCGGCGCGCACCATCACCCGCCTGCATCCGGTGGAGGTGCTCCATGGCCGCGCCTGAGTCTGTCGTGTCGTCTCGGCCATCGCGGTTCTCGGCCGCCCGCCTGCGCATGGCGGCCCGTCTGATCCTGCGCGCGCTGACCGCGCAGGGCAGCCGGATCGGCGTGGCCGTGGGCGCGATCCTGGTGGGCGCTGCGGTCATTTCGGCGCTGACGTCGCTGTACCTCGACATCTCCCGCAAGATGAGCGAGGAGCTGCGCGCCTACGGTCCCAACATGATCCTGACCCCGCACGCCAGCGAGGACGAGGATGTGGCCGTGCGCGGGGTGGATATCGCCACCGTGCAAGCGGCGCTGGACGTTCTGCCCGCCGACCGGCGGCTGGGCAGCACGCCCTTCCTGTATGGCATGGTGCGCCTTCCGCAGGGCACGGCGGTGCTGGTCGGCGCCAACATGCAGGGCCTGCGCGCCATCTCGCCCTATTGGCAGGTCGAGGGGGGCTGGGTCACCGCCGACTTCGACGAGCGCAACGCCATGGTGGGCCGTCGCCTCGCGGACTCCCTGGGGTTGGAGTTGGGCGACACCGTGCCCTTGCGCGCGGACGCCGGCACCGCGCCGGCCGAGGTCACGATCAAGGGCATCGTCGAGACCGGGGAGGCGGAGGACGACCAGATCTTCGTCAATCTGTCGCTGGCCCAGCGGCTGCTCAACCGGCCGGGGCAGGCGGATCTGGCCATGGCCAGCCTCGTGGCGCAGGGGCCGGAGGCGGATGCCCTGGCCGCCGAGGTCATGAAGCAGGTCCCGGCGCTGGATGTCCGGCCCATCCGCAAGGTCTCGCAGAACGATGGCGAGGTGCTGGACCGCATCGACGGCCTGATGGCCCTGGTGGCCGGCATCATCCTGGTCATCACCACGCTGTGCGTGAACGCGACCCTGACGGCAATGGTTGCCGAACGCACGCCCCAGATCGGCCTGCAAAAGGCCATCGGCGCCAGCAACCGCAGCATCGTCGGCCAGGTGCTGACGGAGACCGCCGTGATTGCCCTGATCGCCGGGACCCTGGGTCTTGCTCTGGGCTTCGTGCTGGCCCAGGGGCTGGGGCAGGCGGTGTTCCACGCCTGGGTCGGCTTCCGGCCCGTGGTCGTGCCGCTGACGTTGGGCCTGTGTCTGGGCGCCGCCCTGCTGGCCGCCATTCTGCCCGTGCGCGGCGCCGTGCGCGTCGTCCCCGCCCAAGTGCTGAGAGGAGACTGATCCCATGGCGCCCATGGACCAACTCGCCGTGGCCCGCACCCGCGACGCGGCTGACGCGACGCCGGACGCGCGCCGCGAGGTGATCGGGGCCGAGGGCCTCGGCCGCCGCTTCGGCACCGTCGAGGCGCTGGTGGACGTGACCTTCACGGTGCGCCAGGGTGACTTCCTGGCCATCATGGGGCCGTCCGGCTCCGGCAAGACGACGCTGCTCAACATCCTGTCGCTGCTGGACGCGCCGACGTCGGGGTCCTGCCGCCTGGACGGCATCGAGACCGCGACCCTGTCCGAGGCCGACCGCGTCGTCATCCGCCGCGAGAAGGTGGGGCTGGTGTTCCAGACCTTCCACCTGATCCCCTATCTGTCGGCGGTCGAGAACGTGATGCTGGCGCAGCATTACCACTCCATCGCCGACCGGGACGAGGCCTTCGCGGCGCTGGAGCGCGTGGGCATGGGTCACCGCGCCGACCATCTGCCGTCCCAGCTTTCGGGCGGGGAGCAGCAGCGGGTCTGCATCGCCCGCGCGCTCATCAACGCGCCGGCGCTGATCCTGGCCGATGAGCCCACCGGCAACCTGGACGCGGACAACGAGGCGCGCGTCATGGACCTGTTGGACAGCCTGCGTCACGAGGGCCGGACCATTGTTCTGGTCACCCACAATCCGGAGCTTGGCGCCCGCGCCGACTCCATCCTGCGGCTCCAGCACGGGAGGGCGGTGTGATGGGTATACGAACGTCCGCGTCTTTCGGAGGATTTGGCGGCGCCCTGCTGGCCGGGATGCTCGCCGTCACGGCCCTGGGCGGCTGCGAGGACCGCAAGGAGGCCGCGAACCAGGAGGCGACCGGCTCGGCCGCGCCCGAACTCGTGGCGACCACTCTGGCCGGCGACGTGGTCCGGCTGGAGGACCTGCGGGGCAAGGTGGTTCTGGTGAACTTCTGGCTGGCGGAGTGCGGCCCGTGCCTGGCCGAACTGCCGGACTTCGACCGCTACTATCAGGCCCACAAGCATGAGGGGCTGGAGATCCTGGCCATCAACATGGGCCAGTCGGAGGACGCGGTGCGCAAGGCGATCCGGCGCATCGACGTCACGTTCCCGATGCTGGCCGATCCGCTGAAGATCACCACCACCCGCTACAACGTGCTGGCGGCGCCGACCTCGTTCTTGGTGGACGCCGAGGGCCGCCTGGTGGAGCGGATCAACGGCCCGATGAACCACCAGGATCTGACGAACCGGCTGGCACCGCTTCTCAACGACGCGCCGGCGGACGGCGAGGCGGCGCCCGCTCAGGGCGACGGGAACGCCGCGACGTAGGCGGCGAGGGCCTCCACCTCGCGATCGGTCAGGCCGGCCTTGATGCGGTCCTGCATGCTGCGGGGATCGGCACGGCGGGCGATCAGCGTCTCCCGCACCGTCTCCGCGTCCAGGGTGCGCAGGGGGCGGGACTGGCCCAGGGCCTTGTCCTCACCCTGACGGCCATGGCAGTCGGCGCAGGTGTCGCGGTAGAGGCGCGCGCCCTCTGTGGCGTCCTGGGCCTGGGCGGGTGCGGTCAGTGCGAGAACGACAATCGCCGCCGCTAGGAGGGCGACATGCCGATGGGCGAACGAAGTGATTTGTGTCTGCGTCATAATAAGGGAAAAATCAGCGGAATATGAGGTTCGAGTCAAGGGTAATATGACCACTGTAAGGTTGCGTGCTCTGTTTTGTTATTGTGGTTGAGAGTATTCGTTTTTCATTGTGATGAGTGGACCCTGTGGGTGCGGAGACTTATGGGTACGGAGGTTAGGGCATGAGTCGTTTTCGTCGCCTGTGCGTGGCGCCCGTTCTGGGCGCGGTTCTGCTGGCGCTCTCCGCCTGCGATGATGGCGCGGGGGATGGCGGGCTGGTGACCGGGGCGACCGAAGGCAAGCGACCGCCCTCCGTTGCGCTGGAGGCGGTGCAGGATCCGGAGGGCGCGGCAACGGCCGGCCTGGAGGCCTATCGCGGCAAGATCCTGGTGCTGGGGTTCTGGCTCGGCGGTTGCGCGCCCTGCCTGACGGAAATGCCGGAGCTGGTGGAACTGCACAAGGCCTACGCGGACCAGGGCGTGGAGGTGCTGCTCGTCAACGTCGGCGGCAGCCCGCCCACCGTGCGCCGGGCGATCTCGGATTTCGGCATGCGGTTCGGCATGACGTTGGATACGCTGGCGCTGACCGCGACGCGGTTCAAGGTGGGCGTGTTCCCGACCACCTTCGTGATCGACCGGGAGGGAGTGATCCGCGCCCGTCTGGCCGGCAACCGCAAGCCCGGCACCATCAAGACGGCCGTGGACGGCCTGCTGTCCTGAGCGCGGTGATCCCTGCGTTCCCCTACAGCTTCCCCTTCAGTTCGGATTTTTTGTAGTTACTAAAATGGCCTTCCTTGGCGGCGGCGGATCGGGCGCGCTGCGTGGCGGCCTTCACCCCACCGCCGATGGTCGGCGCCGAGAGCAACCGCTTCACCTCCGCCGCGCCGCAGGCGGGGCAGGCCGGCGCGTCGGTGTTGCTGCTGCTCACCAGGGTTTCGAACGCCTCGCCGCAGCGGGCACACTCATAGGCATAAATCGGCATCGCGTCGTGTCCCGGACTGGAAAACCCCTAACGGCTGCAGGGTAGCGCGACCGGGCGGCCGGGAACAAGGTATCCGCGCCGGCCGTCACGGCGCTTCGACCGGAAGGAACAGGTCAGGCAGCAGGGGCTTCGACGGATCGACGGCGTAGGGCGTCAGGTCCGTGACGCCCGCCTCCGCCAGCACGTCCTCGTCGAGGAAGAACCGCCCGGTGCAGTCCCGGGCCGGACGGGTCAGGATCGCATGGGCGGCGTCGGCGACGATCTCCGGCGTGCGGCAGTGCTCCGGTTTCACGGCGTCGCCTAGCATGGCCAAGGCGGCGGTGTGAATGACCGTGCGCGGCCAGAGGGCGTTGGCGGCGATGCCGGCCTCCCGGAATTCCTCCGCCCAGCCCAGCACGCACAGGCTCA
The DNA here is from genome assembly GCF_014197855.1 of Roseospira marina. Taxonomy (GTDB): domain Bacteria; phylum Pseudomonadota; class Alphaproteobacteria; order Rhodospirillales; family Rhodospirillaceae; genus Rhodospira; species Rhodospira marina. The sequence continues at coordinate 78,413 of NZ_JACIGJ010000003.1, read as the reverse complement.
TGCCCATTTTGGCGATGGTGTAGGCCACATGCGGGCCGTACCACGCCGGGTCCAGCGACGGCGGCGGTGACAGCGTCAGGATATGGGGGTTCGTGGCCGTCCGCAGCCAGGGCAGGCAGGCGCGGGTGACGGTGTAGGTGCCGCGCGTGTTCACCTGCATCATCAGGTCCACCCGCTTCATGGGCGTCTCGGCGGTGCCGGTGAGACTGATGGCGCTGGCGTTGTTCACCACGATGTCGATGCCGCCGAAGGTCTCTGCCGCCTGTTGTGCCGCGTCATCGACCGCCGCGTCGTCGCGAATGTCCACGGCCAGGGGCAGGGCGCGGCCCCCGGCGGCCTCAATCGCCGCCGCCGCCGTGTGGATGGTGCCCGGCAGCTTCGGATGCGCGTCCGTCGTCTTGGCCGCCACCACGATGTTGGCGCCGTCCCGCGCGGCGCGCAGGGCGATGGCCAGCCCGATGCCCCGGCTGGCACCGGTGATGAACAGGGTCTTGCCGCGCAGATCGGCCATGGGGTTCGGTCTCCGTTCGAAAAAGCGTCAGGGCGCCGTGAGGATCAGGCTGTCGTCCATGCCCTTCCAGGACTCGACCCAAGCGGGCAGGGCCGGGGCGGCGCCGACATAGCCGGCCGCCCGCGCCACCGTCGCTGGCGCCACGGTTCCCTCCGCCGCGACGAAGGCGCCGCGCACCACCGCCTGACAGACCAGCCGATCGCCGGACTCCAGCCGGTGCTCGATGTAGATCCAGCGGTCGTCCCAGGACAGCATGCGGCTGGTCAGGCGCACCGGCTGGAACGCCCGCAACGGCCGGCGGAACCGCACCACGGTGCCGCCGATCACCGGCGCCCATGTGTCCCGCAGCACCGCCCGCCACAGGCCGGAGCGCAGGATCAGATCCATGCGCCCCAGGTCCATCAACGCCAGATACCGGGCGTTGGTCATGTGCAGGTTGAAGTCCAGGTCCGTGGGCCAGACCCGGAACTCGAGGGTGGAGGCGTCCGTCAGCCCCAGCCGACGCCGTCCCATACTGGTCAGGAGAACCCGGAGCAGGCGAAACCAGAGGTTCATGACGGCCTCCCCGTTCGGTGGATCAGAACGCCGCGTCGTCGAACGCCATCATGGACTCCCCGCCGGCCATGACCTGCGAGAACAGGGCACCCGATTGCGGCAGCATGCGCTCCATGAAGAACCGCGCGGTGGCGACCTTGGCGGCGTAGAAGCCGTCGGGATCGTCGGTGCCCACGTGGGGCAGGGCAACCTCGGCCATGCGCGTCCACAGGTAGGCCAGCGCGGTCAGGCCGAACAGGCGCAGGTAATCGCTGGCCGCCGCCCCGGCCTCGTCCGGGTTGGCCATGCCGGTGCGCGCGACCTGCGCCGTGGCCTGCTGCAGGCGGGTGAACGCCTTCGCCAGCGGCATCACGAAGGGCGCCAGGGCGTCGACCTCCATTTTAGCCTCGATGTACGCCGACACCGGATGGAAGAAGAACCGCAGGGAGCGGCCGGCGTTGGCGGGCAGCTTGCGCCCGACCAGATCAAGCGCCTGGATGCCGTTGGTGCCCTCGTAGATCTGTGCGATGCGGGCGTCCCGCACGTACTGCTCCATGCCGTGTTCGCGGATGTAGCCATGACCGCCGAACACCTGCACACCGTGGTTGGTGGTCTCGAACCCCATGTCGGTCAGCAGCGCCTTGACGATGGGGGTCATCAGGGCGACGAAGTCCTCCGCCTCCTGCCGTTGGACCGGGTCCGGGTGGCGCGTCTGCTCGTCCAGCGCCCGGGCGACCCAGGCCGCCAGCGCGCGGCAGCCCTCCACGGTGGCGCGCTGGGTCAGCAGCATGCGCCGCACGTCCGGATGCACCAGGATGGGATCGGCGGCCTTGTCGGGCGCCTTCGCGCCTGTAAGGGCACGGCCCTGGACCCGCTCGCGGGCGTATTCGACCGCGCCCTGATAGGACGCCTCGGCCAGTCCCAGGCCCTGAACGCCCACGGCCAGGCGGGCGGCGTTCATCATGGTGAACATGGCGCGCATGCCCTTGTGGGGCGCGCCCACCAGCCAGCCGGTGGCGTCGTCGAAGTTGAGCACGCAGGTCGAGGACGCCTTGATGCCCATTTTGTGCTCGATGCTGGCGCACTGCACGCCGTTGCGCGCGCCGACGCCGCCATTGTCGTCCGGCACATACTTCGGCACCACGAACAGGCTGATGCCCTTGATGCCCTTCGGCGCGTCCGGCAGGCGGGCCAGCACCAGATGGACGATATTTTCCGTCAGGTCGTGCTCACCGGCGGAGATGAAGATCTTGGTGCCGGTCAGGCGATAGCTGCCGTCGTCCTGCGGGTCCGCCTTGGTGCGGAGTAAGCCCAGGTCGGTGCCGCATTGGGGCTCGGTCAGGCACATGGTGCCGGACCAGGTGCCGTCGACCAGCTTGGGCAGGAACGTGTCCTTCAGCTCATGGGTCCCGTGGTGGCGCAGGGCGGCATAGGCGCCGTGCGACAGCCCCGGATACATGCCGAAGGACAGGTTGGCCGAACAGATCATCTCGCTGATGAGCGTATCGACCATGTGCGGGGCCCCTTGGCCGCCGTAGTCGGGATCGCAGGACAGGGCGGTCCAGCCGCCCTCCCGGAACAGCGCATAGGCTTCCGGGAAGCCGGTGGGGGTCCGGACCACGCCGTTCTCCAGGGTACAGCCCTCCTCATCGCCGGAGCGGTTGAGGGGGTGCAGCACCTCGGCGGCGATCTTGCCGGCCTCTTCCAGGATCGGGTCGATCAGGTCGCGGGTGAACTCCTCGTACCCGGGCAGATCGGTCAGGCGGTCGCCCTCCATCAGCTCGTAGAGGACGAAGCGCATGTCGCGCAGGGGCGCGGTGTAGCTGGCCATCGTCGGGATTCCTGTCGTGATGGAGGGGATCAGTTGCGCAGCGGCTTGCCGGTCATCAGCATGCTCTCGACCCGCGCCAGGGTGCCGGGGGTGCGCACCAGGCGCATGAAGTGCGTGCGTTCCAGCTCCAGCAGCGTGTCCTCGCCCACCGGCGCCAGGACATCGGCATCGTCCCCGCCGGAGAGCACCGCCGCCAGCGCGCCCGCCACGATTTCATCGTAGGGCGTGGCCTTGCCCGTCTTGCGGAAGCCCTGCACGGCCATGCCCATGGCGGTGCGGCCGGACGGTCCCGGCAGGACGATCTCACGCGGCCCCGGCGGGGTGTACCCCTCCACCATCGCCAGCGCCCGGGCCTTGGCGTCGGCCAGCAGGCGGGCCCGGTTCATGGTGATGCCGTCGTGCGGGCGCAGGAACAGCCGCTCCTTGGCCTCGGCCGCCGACTTGGCGACGGTGGCGGTGCTGATGGTCTCGAACACTGTGGCCGCCGCCGGCATCGGTCCCTTGGGAAGGCGACCCAGGGTGGACCAGCGGTGCAGCATCTCGGTGCAGCCGCCCCAGGCCGGCACCAGCCCGACGCCGCATTCGACGAGCCCGATGTAGGTTTCGGCGTGGGCCTGCACGGCGTCGCAATGCAAGACGATCTCGCAGCCGCCGCCCAGCGCCATGCCGGAGGGGGCCGCCACCACCGGGAAGGGCGCGGTGCGCAGGGCGCGATAGGTCTCCTGCCCCTGCTCGACCAGGCTTTCGATCTCGCTCCAGGCGGCGATGTTGGCCGCGAACAGGGCGAGGCCCAGGTTGGCGCCGACGGAGAAGTTGGTGCCCTCGTTGTGGATCACCAGCGCCTTGAAGTCTCTCTTCACCCGGCGGATGGCTTTGCCCAACAGATCCATGATGTCCGGATCCATGGAATTCATCTTGCTGGTGAATTCGAAGCAGGCCACGCCATCGCCGATGTCCCACAGCGCGGCGGAGCCGTTGCGCAGCACCGGTTTGGCGGCACGCTTGACGTCCTCCAGCAGCAGGACGCCCTCGGGCCGCTCCACCGGGTGATAGGCGCCGTCGAGGCCGAGGTATTCCAGCTGGCCCGCGTCGACGCGGTAGAACGTGCGCCCGGCCGCGGTCTTCAGGATCTCCGGCACCGGGTGGCCGTCCGCCGCCAGTCGCTCCGCCAGCCAGTCGGCGCCGATGCGGTCGATCAGCTCGAACGGCCCTTGCTTCCAGGCGTAGCCCAGGCGCATGGCCTCATCGATGGCGACGATGTCGTCGGCCACGACCCCGACTAGGGAGGCCGCATAGGCTAGCGTCGGTCCCATGACCGCCCAGGCGTAGGCGCCGTGCGGGCTGTCGTGGCTGAGCAGGGCGCGCAGGTCCTTGCCGCTCTCCTTCACCGCCGGCACGTCGGCCTTGCGCGCGGGGCGGAAGAGACCGGATGTCAGATCGATGGCTTCCTTGACCTTGCTGCCGCCGGCGCGGTTGAGGCGGTAGAACCCGCCCTTACCCTTGCGGCCGGTGTAGCCGTCGGCGATCAGGTCGCCGATCAGCGGCACCGGGCGGTTGATGGTGTGGAACGGATCGCCCTTCGGAAGGGAGTCCGCCAGACTGGCGTTCACATGCGGGATCAGGTCCAGGCCCACCAGATCGAGCAGGCCGAACACGCCGGTCTTGGGGACGCCCATGGGACGGCCGATGATAGCGTCGACGTCCTCGATATCCAGGCCGCGCTCGAACGCTTCCACCACCGCCGACTGGCTCCAGAACACGCCCAGCCGGTTGGCGATGAAGCTCGGCGTGTCCTTGCAGTGCACGACGCTCTTGCCGAGGTGATGGTCGGCGAAGTGCTCCACGGACGCCGCCGCCTCCGACCGGGTTTTCGGTCCGGTCACCAGTTCCAGCAGCCGCATGTAGCGCGGCGGGTTGAAGAAGTGGGCGATCAGGAAGTCGCGGGCGAAGCGCTCCGGCAAGCCCTCGATCAGCGTCGCCAACGGTAGGGTGGAGGTGTTGGAGGACACCACGCTGCCGTCCTTGCGCACCGCCTCGACCTTTTCATACAGCGCGCGCTTGATGTCCGGGCGCTCGATCACCGCCTCGATGATCCAGTCGGCCTCGGCCAGTGCGCTTAGGTCGTCCTCCAGATTGCCGCAGGTGATGTTTTTGGCGGCGGCCTTGCCCATGAAGGGGGCGGGGTCGGCCTTCAGCATGCGGGCCACCGCGCCTTCGGCAAGCGCGTTCCGGCTGGAGGCCCCCTTCGGCACGATGTCGAGCAGCAGCACCCGCGCCCCGGCGTTGGCGGCGTGGGCGGCGATGCCGGCTCCCATCACCCCCGCGCCGAGGACGGCGACGGTCTTGATGTCGGTCATCACACGGCCTCCAGGATGGTGGCGATGCCCTGGCCGCCGCCGATGCACTGGGTGGCGAGCGCGTAGCGGCCGCCCTCGCGCTTCAGCAGGCTCGCGGCCTTGCCGACGATGCGCGCGCCCGTGGCGCCCAGCGGGTGGCCGAGCGCGATGGCGCCGCCGTCCAGGTTCACCTTGGCCTCGTCCAGGCCCAGGTCGCGCAGGCAGGCGAGGGACTGGCTGGCGAAGGCCTCGTTCAGCTCCACCACGTCCAGATCGCCTGCGTTGAGTCCGGCGCGTTCCAGCGCCTTGCGGGTGGCGCCGACCGGACCGATGCCCATGATCGTCGGGTCGCAGCCACAGACGGACACCGATTTGACCGCCGCCAGCACATCCAGGCCCTTGGCCTCGGCATAGTCGGCGGAGCACACCAACACGGCGGCCGCGCCATCCGTCAGCGGGGAAGAGGTGCCGGCCGTTACCACGCCCTCGGCATCGAAGGAGGGCTTCAGGCTGGCCAACCCCTCCGCCGTGGTGTCGGGGCGCGGGCAGCCGTCGGTCTCGACCGTGCCCTTGCGGCCGGTGATGGGGACGATCTCATCCGCGAACTTGCCCGCCGCCTGGGCCGCCGCCGCCTTCTCCTGGGAGCGCAGGGCGAACGCCTCCTGTTCGTCGCGCGGAATGGACCAGCGCGACGCTACGTTCTCGGCGGTCTCGCCCATGCCCATGTAGGCGCCGGGGTTCGCTTGGGCGAAGTCCGGGTGGGGCAGGGGGTTGAAGCCCATCATGGGCACGCGGCTCATGTTCTCCACACCGGCGCAGACGAAGGCCTCGCCCGCGCCCATCGCGATGGCGCCGGCCGCGACGTGGACCGAGGTCATGGAGGAGCCGCAGAACCGGTTGATCGTGGCCGCGCCCACCGACTGGGGCAGCCCGCTCATCAGGCCTACGAGGCGGGCGAGGTTCAGGCCCTGCTCGCCTTCGGGGAAGGCGCAGCCGAGCAGCAGATCCTCGATATCCTCGGGGGCCACGCGGGACCGCTCCACCAGGGCGCGGACCACCTGCGCGGCCAGATCGTCGGCGCGCACGGAGGCCAGCGCGCCCTTCTTCGCCAGGGTGAACGGCGAACGCGCATACCCGGCGACAACCACCTTCTTCATCGACGTGTCTCCAGCGAGGGGGTGTTGGAGGAGAATGCCGGCGAAGAGGGCGGATGCGGGGTCGGGCGGAGCGCCCTCTCTACGCCATGGGCACGTCCACGCCTTTCTGCTCCAACATGCTGACGCTCATGCGTTCGATGTCGCGCAGTTCCTTCAGCGTGGTCTGAACGGTGTCGAGCTGCTCCTCGAGCTGCCCGATGCGGTCGCGCACCTTGGTCACCAGCACGCGCACCTGCTCGACCTGCGAGGTATCCACCACGTACAGATCGAGGTATTCCTTGATGTCCTTGAGCGAAAAGCCCAGTCGCTTGCCCCGCAGGATCAGGATCAGCCGGGCCCGGTCCCGGTGGGAGTACACCCGCGTCGTGCCGACCCGTTGCGGCGCCAGAAGGCCCTGGTCCTCGTAGTGGCGGATGGTCCGGGGCGTGATGTCCAGGTCCCGGGCGAGGTCCGTGATTGAATACAGCGTGTCCATGCCAGCCTGTTGCGCGATGGGGAGCAAAGTGACGTCTGCGGAAGCTAGCTTCCGCTAACGTCACCGTCCAGACGCAATATAACGTGGCCAGCGTGGGGGGGATCGTGACCATGATGACCTCTCAGGCGCTCCGGCTTTCGACGGCGGCGGCGAGGCGGGCCTCTTCCTCCACCAGCTCCTTTTTCGACAGTTTGCCGACCATGGTCTTGGGCAGGCTGTCGCGGATCTCTATGGCCTTGGGCATCTCGATCCGGGAGAGGTGCTCGGTCAGGAACTCGCGCAGGGCGGCCGGGTCCACGTCACCGGCGCCGTCGCGCAGCGTGACGAAGGCCTTGGGCGCCTGCCCCCGGTAATCGTCCGGCACACCGATCACGACCGCCTCGGAGATATCGGGGTGCTGGTAGAGCGCCTCTTCGATGACGCGGGGATAGACGTTGTAGCCGCCGCACAGGATCACGTCCTTGATGCGATCCACGAGGAAGTAATACCCGTCCCCGTCGTAGTAGCCGATGTCGCCGGTGCGCAGGGCGCCGTCCACGAACACGCGGGCCGTGTCCTCCGGGCGGTTCCAGTAGCCGGTCATCACCTGCGGTCCGCGCACGCAGACCTCGCCCTTCTCGCCGACGCCCAAGAGGCGCTCGGGGTGGTCCGGGTCGCGGATCTCGACCGTCGTGCCCGGCACGGGGATGCCGATGGAGCCGGAGCGCGGCTCCCGGTCGAGCGGGTTGCAGGTGGCCACGGGCGCGGTCTCGGACAGGCCGTAGCCCTCGACCAGACGGCAGCCCGTCAGGCTTTCGAACCGCGCCCGAACCTCGCCGGGCAGCGGCGCGCCGCCGGAGATGCACACCTTCAGCGAGGACAGATCAGCGCCGCCCCCGGCCAGGGCGCCGTTGATGGCGGTGTAGATCGTCGGCACCCCGGGAAACAGGGTGGCACCCTTGCGGGCGATGGTCTTTATGACCTGCTTCAACTCGAAGCGCGGCAGCAGGATCAATTCGGCGCCCAGGCGGATACCAAGGTTCATGGCCACCGTCATGCCGAAGACGTGGAACAGCGGCAGGACCGTCAGGATCCGCTCGCGGCCCGGCTGGGCGTTCGGCATCCAGGAGAACAACTGCTCCGTGTTGGCCACCAGGGCGGCGTGGGTCAGCATGGCACCCTTGGGCGTACCGGTGGTGCCGCCGGTGTACTGGAGCACCGCCAGATCCTGCGCCGGGTCGAGGGGCACCGCCCGTACCCGGCCGTCGTTGGCGATCAGCCGCTCGAATGGAACATGGCGCAGGTCGTCAGGAACGCTGGCCATCTCTGAGCGCTTCAGCACGGAGAACAGAAGGCCCTTCATGCTCGGCAGTAGGTTGCTCATGGAGCAGACCACCAGCCGCTCCAGGCATGTGTCGTCCAACAGCGCCGCGACCTTGGGATAGATCTGGCGCAGATCCAGGGTCACCATAAGCGTGGTGCCGGAGTCCTCGATCTGGGTCTTGAGTTCGCGCGGCGCGTACAGCGGGTTGAAGTTCACCACGATGCCACCCGCCTTCAGCACGGCGTAATAGCAGATGACGTGCACGGGGGTGTTGGGCAGGCATAGACCGACGCGCGTGCCCTTGCGAACCCCAAGATCCTGGAAGCCGCGCGCGGCGCGATCGACCAGCGGACCGAGATCCGCGTAGGTGAGGCGCTTGCCCAGAAAGTCGATGGCCGGGCTGTCCGGGACGGCGGCGACCGTCTCGTCCAGAAGGGTGTTCAACGTCCGGTCCGGCGCAAGCGACGGGACCGGAGACGGTGCGTGCGACAGCGTGACCATAAGGGGCCTCGTCCTCCCGTGGGTGCCGTCATTCGGGTGCGGCGCCCTTCTGAGTCCCATAGATGACGGAAGTTGACGTACGCGTCAACAGGAAGACGCTCGCGTTAATATCAATACGAGAGGCCGTCCTGGTGCGACCGGCGGCGCGTTGCGGCTCAGGACAGGGTGGACACCAGTTTCATCGCCACGCCCTTGGAGCCCAGGACCTTGATCTTGCCCAGGCTGTAGCCAACCATCGGATCCAGTTTCCCGTCCAACAGCCGGAACAGATTGTCCTTTGTTATCTTGATGGTACACGCCGTTTCCCGGTCGTCGTCGGGGAGCAGCTCGGCGGTGGTGGCCCGGCCGTCGACGATCCAGGTGTCGTCGTCGGATACGGCGAAGCGAACGATGTAGCCGAGCCGGTTCAGGCGCGGCAGGGCGTCCCGAAGGCGCTCTTCCACGGTGTCCATGTGTTCCCCTTTGTACAAAGCAGCGGTTTGTGTTTCTCGTTGACGTTAACGGAATGGATCGATCGTGAACGGAAGCGTGACGCAACCCGAGGGACCTGGCAAGGTGGAATGCGCGCGAAGGGGAGGCGCGCGCCCGGGTGCCCATATCGGTACCTCGGCTTGGGCGCCTCGGTCGCTGGGATGGGGGCCGCCAGACTCACCGAACGGGGCCGGCGCCCCCGCGTCCCCGCGCCCGCGGAGAGGGGCGGGGCGGGGGGCGAGGGCAACCGGCCGTATATGCGGATCAGGCGACCTCTAGCGTGATCTCGACGCCCGCCAACGCCCGTGACACCGGGCAGAAGGCCTTGGCCACTTCGGCCTGCTCGCGAAACCCGTCAGCGTCGAGCCCTGGCACCGACCCGCTGACCGTCAGATGGACCTTGGTGATGGTCGGCTTGCCATCCACCTCCGTCAGGGTGACCCGCGCCTCGGCGTCGATGTGCTCCGGATTGTGGCCAGCCTCCCCCAGCAGGGCGGAGAATGCCATGGCGTAACACCCCGCGTGCGCGGCTGCGATCAGCTCCTCGGGTGTCGTGCCCGTTCCGTTCTCGAACCGGCTGGGAAAGGAGTAAGAACCGGAGATCAGGCCGGAGCCCGTCTCCAGGGTCCCCGCGCCGTCTTTCAACGCGCCCGTCCAGCGGGCTTTGGCACTGCGTGTCGGCATGATCGGCCTCCTGTGTGGGGTTGGTGGAAGCCGGGCCGATCACTCCGAACGACGGCCCGGTCGGCCCGGCTCCGCCCATACGTGGGCATGGCCCGGCCGTGTGTCAGGGGCGGCGCGCGGTATGGGGGCGGGCCGGCGTCGAACCACCGAAGGGGTGGAGTGGAGACGGACAACCTGTTAACGTTTGTGTCCCGAAACGGCGTCGCGCGGCGGACGGAGGCGTGGGCATGACCCAAACCGGCCGGGATATCGAGGCCCTGCTCACCACGGGTTGGACGCATTGGACCGTCTCGTCGGCCGAGGAACGGGTCATCATCGCCAAGCTGCGGGCCGATTCGATGCCAGACGCGACGCTGCGGTATCTGCACACACGCGGGCGAATCCCGGATCTGCTGAGCCGCGTGGACGCCAGACGGGTGGAACTGATGCAGGCGATCGGGGGGCTCGCCAGCCCGGCCACGGCGGCGACCCTGCGGCCGCTGGTGCTACGCATGGCGCGGCGGGACTATCATCCCTCCTATATCGCGATGATGGGCGGGGGACCGGAATACATCTTCGACCTCAGCCACGATCTGCAAACGCGAATCCGTCCCCTGGGCGTGACGAGCGCCGCCGCGCCGCTGACCGCCGCCGTGCGGCGGGCGCGGGGCAGCGGTCCCCGGGGTCCGTTTTCGGGCGTCGGGGCGACGGGGCGGCACGCCCCAAGCCTCGATATTCCCCTGGGCGATCAGTGGGATCTGGCCTGGGGCGACGCCGCGGCGCATCAGAGCTACGGCAACCCGTTGGGCAACCTTTCGGCCTACCTGCGCGGGCTCACGCCAACCCAGCGGACCAATCAGGCCCGGCTGCTGGTGCGTCGGCCGATCGTTTCCATTCTGCCGTCGTCCTACCGTACCCGTCCGCCGTCCCGGGCGTCCGTGTTCCGGGCTGCCGCCAACACGCACCGACTGGAGCCGGAACTGGTCGCCGCGTTCGTGCTGGCGGAGCAGCGCGACCAATCGCAGAACGAGGACGCGGCCGAATTTCACGGCGCGGTGTCGGTGATGGCGGGGAATACGTCCATCGGCCTTGGGCAGGTGGTGGTCTCGACGGCCATGAACGCCGATCTGTTCGCGGATCTGCTGTCGGCCAGCGTCCGGCGCGGGCTGAGCCATCGTCAGGTCGCCTGGCTGCTGACCTCGGACGAGTTCAATATCTTCGCCGCCGCCCGCTACATCCGGCGGACGGCCGACCGCGCGCCGACAAACCCGGCGCGGCTGCCGCGCACCATGACGCAGTTTCCCGGCACCGACCTGTCCAAGTTTAGCCAGCACTCACGGAATTGGCCGGCCGACAACATCAAGGTGCTCGGCTGCGAGTATACGTCGACGCCCTGGGACGACGATCTGCGGGGCGGCGGCTGGGGGTGGTTCGTGCACCAGTGCTATACTGACATCCAAACGAGTGGAGTGACCTTCTGATGAAGAGGGGGCGGATGCCGAATGGGCCGGGGCGCGACCGGTTCTGGTCGATGCGGAGGGGGCTGCCCGTGGTGCTGGCGGCGGGGCTTCTCGGATGCGGTGACGCGGCGATCACACCGCCCGATGGGCCGACGGTCCCCCACAGCACAGGGTGGTCGCTCGTGGTGCCGCAGGGCGCCGCTGTGACCGAGACGGCGGATGGCTTCGTGGTTCGGCCCCATGGCTCCGAGATGCGGCGCTCCGACGACGCCATGCGGATCGCCCGCCGCGCCGAAACGGCGCCGCCACCCGGCGACTGGACCGAACGGGAGGTGGCCGGAGTCATGGCACGCTTTCAGGTCGAGACCTTCAGCGGTGGCTCGGGCGGCACGGAGTACCACGTGACGATGCGCCGCCCGTTCTGCGGCGACACCCTCCGCCTGGAGCAGACGGTGCAGCGGGAGGGCGGCGGCACGCCCGACTTCGCAGAGGCCTGGGGCGTGCTGGTGGCGGCGCGCTGTGGGGAGGCGGGCGCGGACCCCTGATCCCCCCGCCGGGCCGATCCTATCCGATCAGGATGGCGCGGCGGCGGACGGGCGTGCTGCGCCCTGCGCCTGGGCGATCAGGCGCGCGGCGAGACCCCGCCGGTCCGGTTTACCGCTGGCCAACAACGGGAACTGGTCCTGCCGGAACAGGCGGGCCGGCCACATGGTCTTGGGCAGGCGGGCGCGGGCATAGCGGATCAGGTCGCGGTCCTCCAGCGGCCCGGTGGTCGTGTACGCCAGCGAAATCAGGTTCCCGAACATCGGATCGGGGGTGCCGAACACCAGGCACTGATCGATCGCGGGATGCTCCGAGATCACGCGTTCGATCTCGGCCGGGAACACGATCAGACCGCCGCTTTCAAAGCTCTCGGTCAAGCGGCCGAGGTATATCAGGTTGCCGTGGGCATCCAGTCGGCCCAGGTCGCCGGAGCGGAAGTAGCCGTCCTCCGTCACCGCCGCCGCCCAGCGATCGGGATCGTTCCAGTATCCGTCGCACAGGCAGTCGCTCAGCACCTCGATTTCGCCGGTGCCGGCCTCGGGCCCGGCCTGGCCGATCCGCACCGTCGTGCCGGGAATCGGCTGGCCCAGATGCGCGGTATCGTCGCCCGGCTGGTAGTGAACCGCCGTGGCGCAGGCCGTCTCCGTCATGCCGAAGATTTCCCAGAACTGGAACCCGGCGCGGTCCAACACCGCGCTCTTGAACGCGGGCTCGGCCGGGGCGGAACTCGTCACGAGGCAGCGGAACGAGGACAGAATGGTTGGATCATCAAACAGGTTCTTCTGAAGGATCTTCAGGTGGGTCGCCACCGGGACGGCGAAGGTGACCTGATAGCGCTGCACCGCCTCGATCCAGAGATCCGGCCGGAACGGGTAGGCCTTGATCAGGGTGGCCCCGGTCATGAGCGCCAGGAAGAAGTGGCGCTGTCCAAGGCTATGATTCAGGGGCGTGGGGCTCAGGATCCGGTCCGCCGGCCCGACATCGAACAGGCCGATGCTCTGTTCGGTCCGGTGCCGTTTCGTGGCCTGGGAAAACGCGATGGCTTTCGGCCACCCCGTGGAGCCCGACGTATGCGTGACCAGAAACGGCAGCGGTGTGGGGGGCATGGGGACATCGCCGGGGCCGGCCTGCCACACCAGATCGGTGGCGGCCAGGGCGCCGTCGGCGGGCAGGTCCAGCGTTTGAAGCGCGTCCAGCCCGCTGGTACTGGCTACGAGGGTGTCGCCGGGGAGCCGCGCCAGGAAGGCGTGCAGCCGCTCCGGCGGCTCCCGATCACTGAACGGGATGAAACACCGCTCCGCCGCCGCGCACGCCAGAACCAGGGCCAGGGCGGCCAACGGGGGCTCCCCGATCACGGCGACGGTTGGTTCCGGGCGGTCCTTCAGAGCGGCCGCCAGACGGTCCGCCCGCGCCCAAAGGTCCGCGTACCGGATCGCATCCCCCGTGACGGCGTCCACGATGGCGGGTTTATCGCCCTCGCGTTCGGCGACGGCCGTGAAGCGGTCCCACACCGCGCGCGTCTGGGTCATGCCTGAGCGGTCCCATCGCGAGACCCGTCTTGAGGCTCGGCGGGCAGCGCGGCGCGCACCCGGGCCAGGGTCACGCCGCCCTCCACCAGGGCCGGCAGATCCAGCCGCTGGCCGGTTTCTAGCTCGATCTCCAGCAGGAACTGCATCAGCTCCATGCTGTCCAAGACGCCGGAGCGATACAGGCAGACGTCGTCCGCGGCCGGTGGTGTTTTGTCCAGCGCCGCGAACGCTGCGGCTATCGCGTCATCAGGGCTGGTCATGCGTCGCACTCCGTCTGTGTCTGGGGGCTCGTGGGGTCGCACGAAGGATACGCGCCGGGTGAGGCGGTCATGGCTCCTCCCACGCGCCGGTGTCGTGGGATCGGGCGGCGGCGGCCAGGAAGGCGAGACCCTCGAACGCATCGGTGATGGGCCGGATCCAGCGGTTCCCTGGGCCTGAACCTCCGGCGGAAGCGGCGATGTCCTCGGCAAGGTCGGAATAAAACGCCCCAAACGCCTCAACGAAGCCCGTCGGGTGGCCCGCCTTGAACCGGTCGCGCCGTGCGGCCTCGGGCCGTATGGCGCCCCGGTTGATGATCGTCCGGTTGCTGTCGGTATCCACGCGGATCAGATGGTCCGGGTCCATCTGATGCCAGATCAGGGCGCCGTCGCGACCATAGACCTCCAGGCCCAGGCCATTTTTAACGCCGAGGTGGGCTTTCGACATCCAATAGCTCACCCGGATGTCGTCGGCGCGCTCTTCCCAGATTTCGACATTGTCGATCACGCCGAGGCTGTTGACCATGCGGTGCATGCGGCCGCGCACCCGGGAGGGGGACGGTCCCACGGCCATGCGGACCAAGTGATGCATATGTGTGCCGAGGTCGAGCATCAGCATGGGAATCTCGGGGTCCGTCTGGCGCCACAGTTGCGGCTTGCCGGTGATGTGCTCCCGCGCGAAGCCGTCGCTGGGCATGTGAACCCGCACATGGTGGATGCGCCCGATGTCACCGTCTTCCAGACGCAGGACCATCTCTCGAAACAGGGGATAGCCCGAGTAATTGTGGACGAAGCGGGCGTGCAGAGGGGCACCGAGGTTAAGGGCGTCGCGAACGGCGGCCGCGTCCCCGAGGCTGCACGCCACCGGCTTTTCAGTCAGGAACGACAGGCCATGGCCGATGATGTGCTGGATGTGGCGGACATGGTCGGTGGAGGGCGTCAACACCACGACCATGTCCATTTCGGCGGCGTGGCGGTTCAGCCAGGTTTCCAGGCTTTCGCCGTGTCCCTCCCACGGCAGGCCGTAGTGTTCGTGGCTGAGGCGGTTCTCGTCCTCCAGATGCGAAAACAGGCAGGGGCCGATCCGGTAGGCACCATCCATCCGAATCGCGGCCACGTGGGCCCCGCCGACGGCCGAGTTATGGCCGCCGCCGATGATGCCCACGCGCAGGGGGGGGGCCGAGCTTTTGGGGGGGCTCATAGGCGCGCCTTTCGTTGCAGGATTTCGAACTCTTCCGTGGTGCCCGGAAACAGGTGGGGCACGGCGGCCCGGGTCGCGTCGTCGGCCTCGACGAAGTCATAACGGCGGTTCAAGGCCCGAACGGCCCGGTTCGACCGGTGGATCGTGGCCACCCAGATGTGGTCCGGATACCGCTCCGCGCAGTGCGCCAGTTGCCAGTCCAGCAGCCGGATGGCGGCCGTGAAGATCGGGGTGTCCCCGGCGGGGAACCACCCGCCGATCAGGTAGTTCCGGCCGTCCACAGAACGCGCCCGGTGCCAGAAATAGGCTTCGGCGCGGTCCCCGTCCGTGACGACAAAGCGGTCCGTCGTGCCGGCCGCCCACCACGCCATGTGCTCCGACCACGCGATGATGTGGTCGGGATCGGTGGAGAGCGCCCGGACTTTGGGTGCGTTTCGCGCTGCCAGAAATCCCGCAGCATCGTCTGGGCCGCACGGACGGATGGAGGGGGTGCCGGTTGTCCTGTTCACGGTATCATCAGGCATTGGTGCCTCCCCGCCATTGACCGTGGCCTTCATACGCCTGCCGTGGCGCGGAACAGCAGGCGCGCGAACGCCAGGTCGTCCGGTTCGTCGATGTCGATCGCTTCCCATCGCGGCAATTCGACGCCAAGGGTGCGCGCCGTAAACGAGGGTTTTCCGGTCTCCCAGGCGCCGCGACGGCCGAACGAGAACTGACCCGCGTCATGATACAGCGGCGTCAGGTCCTGGGAGCGCGTGTTGAAGGTCGTGGGATCCATCATAGCCACCCGGCCGTCCCCGTCGCGGACCAAGGCCCGTTGCGGCGGGCTGTCGAAGCGGCGCAGGCCGATGACGTAGTCCAGCGTCGGATCCGCGAGCAACGCAGCATGCGCCGCCGCGAGGCGTTCCGGCTTCAGCAAGACGGCCGTGGCCAGGACGAGGCAGACCAACGCCGCTTCCCCTTCCGTTTCAATCGCATGCTGAACCACCGGCATCAGTGGGGTGTGATCGTCGGCCAGAGTCGCCGGACGCGCGACCACCTCGGCGCCCGCGGCCCGCGCGGTGTCGGCAACCTCGGCATCGTCGGTCGAGACACGGATGGCGTGGAAGACGCCGCTGTCCCGGACGGTGTCGATCACCCGGGTCAGTGCCGGCCGGCCCTCAAAAAGGGCAAGGTTCTTTCGCGGAATGCGTCGGCTGCCGCCGCGCGCCGGAATCACCGCGACGGCGCGCGGTTCCGGAACGGACTGTGGGGACGGTGCGGACATGGAACCTTTGACGGTCGCGGGACAAACGTCCGTGGTGGTGGGATCGGGCCGAACGCGAGGCAAGATCAGCCAGCATCACGGGCGTAGAGTCCCGCAGAACCTGTTAACACAACGCAAAAAACCCGGCCGAAGCCGGTTTTTTTGGCGCAAGGTCTTTGTCTGGTACTGGCGGAAGGGGTGGGATTCGAACCCACGGTACGGTTGCCCGTACACCGGTTTTCGAGACCGGCCCATTCAACCACTCTGGCACCCTTCCGCAGGGACACGGGTGCGGCCACACGGTGCCGCCCCTGATCGAACAGGACGGCGGTTCTAGCCTCTTTCCCGGGGGATTGTAAAGCCCGCGCGATCGATTTCCGTGCGACCAAGGCTCTCATAGCGCAAGGCCGCCCAGAATGGCCCCGCCCAGCACCACCAGCCACGGCGGCGCGTTCCAGATCTGAAGCGCCAGGAACGCCGCCAAACCCAGCGCGGCATGCTCCGGTGCGCCGACGGCGCCGGTCAGGACGGGGTCGTAGAACGCGGCCACCAGCAGGCCGACGACGGCGGCGTTGATGCCGGTCAGGGCGGCGCGGGCGCTCGCACTGGATCGCAGGCGGTCCCAGAAGGGCAGGGTGCCGAACAGCAGCAGGGCCGCCGGGACGAAGATCGCCACCGTGGCCAGCAGGCCGAGTGCCAGTCCGTTGACGATGGTCGCGCCTCCCACCGCGCCCGCCGCCGTGCCCGCCGCCGTGCCAGCCGCCGTGCCCAGGTAGGCCGACAGGGTGAACAGCGGCCCCGGCACCGCCTGTGCCAGACCATACCCGGCCAGAAAACTCTCCCGGTCGACGAGGCCGCTGGCGACGACCTCGGCTTGCAGCAGCGGCAGGACGACGTGGCCGCCCCCGAAGACCAGCGCGCCGGCGCGCACCATGCCGTCGGCAAGATGGATCGCGGGCGCGTCGGCCAGGGCGGCCAGGGCCGGCAAGGCAACCAGCAGCACCCCCAGCGCCCCCAGGCAGATCGCGCCGGTGGTGCGGCCGATCCCGATGCGGAGGCCGCCAGCGGCGTCCGGGGGAGGCGCACGGCACAGGATCAAGCCGGCAAGAGCGCCCAGTCCGATCGGCACCAGGGGGCCCACCGTCGCCGGAAGTCCGGTCGCCGGCCAGAGCAGCACGACGGCTGCCGAGACCAGAGCCACCGTCGCGCGCGGCCGATCCGGCGCCAGCGTGCGGGCCATGCCCCAAACCGCTTGGGCGACGACGGCGGCCGCCACGATCTTCAGCCCGTGCAGCCATCCGGCGTCCCCCGCCGGGTCCAGGGCGGCCACGCCCAGCGCGGCCAGCGCCAGCGCGAGGGCGGACGGCAGCGTGAACCCCGCCCAGGCGGCCAGCGCTCCCAGTGGTCCGGCCCTGTGCAGGCCGAGGCCCAGGCCCACTTGGCTGCTCGCGGGACCGGGCAGGACTTGGCACAGCGCCACAAGGTCGGCATAGGCGGCGTCCGACAGCCAGTGACGGCGCTCCACAAGCTCGGCGCGGAAATAACCCAGGTGGGCCACCGGGCCGCCGAAGCTCGTCAGGCCCAGGCGCAGGAACACCAGGAAGACACCTCCGGGGCCGGCGGGACCCGGATGGGGGGGCGTGCGCGGGGCGTTGCGGGGATTTGGGGCGCTGGAGTCGGGCATGCGGGGGCTCGGACGCTTGACACTGGGGCTCGGGTTCTGGCCGCGGGCCGTCACGGAAACCCGCCGGGCCGGACCGCCGTTCTTGATACGCCCTTGGCGGGGTGGTGCCCCCACCCGCCTGCGAAATATCATGGAACCGTCACGTGTTCGGGGGCGCGGCGGTCTCCGACTCGTCCGGGTGGGGCCTTGCTCCCTGCGCGGAAACGCGGTACCAAAACATCCGTTTTTCTGGGCCACGCGCCGGGCGCGAACACCTCCCGAAGTATTGACGACTGGTTGCGCGGACTCCCGTCACGATTCACCGGATGAGAGGATGGTCATGGCACGCAAGAAGATCGCTTTGGTCGGCGCTGGCAACATCGGCGGCACCCTGGCGCATCTCATCGGCCTGAAGGAACTGGGCGATGTGGTGCTGTTCGATATTGCCGAGGGCGTGCCGCAGGGCAAGGCCCTGGATATTGCCGAATCCACGCCCGTCGAGGGGTGCGACGCAGCCTACGCCGGCGCCAACGATTACAGCGCGATCGCGGGCGCCGATGTGGTGATCGTCACGGCCGGTGTGCCGCGCAAGCCCGGCATGTCCCGGGACGACCTGATCGGGATCAACTGCAAGGTCATGGCTGCCGTCGGCCAGGGCATCAAGGAAAACTGCCCGGATGCGTTCGTCATCTGCATCACCAACCCGCTCGATGCGATGGTGTGGGTGCTGCGCGAGCTGTCGGGCCTGCCGCACAACAAGGTGGTCGGCATGGCCGGCGTGCTGGACAGCGCGCGCTTCCGCTACTTCCTGTCCGAGGAGTTCAAGGTCTCGGTGCAGGATGTGACCGCGTTCGTGCTCGGCGGCCACGGCGATACCATGGTGCCGCTGACCCGCTACTCGACCGTTGCCGGCATTCCGTTGCCGGATCTGGTCTCCATGGGCTGGACCAGCCAGGAGCGCCTGGACCAGATTGTGCAGCGCACCCGCGACGGCGGCGCCGAGATCGTCGGCCTGCTGAAGACCGGCTCGGCGTTCTATGCGCCGGCGGCGGCGGCGGTGGCGATGGCCGAGGCCTACCTGAAGGATCAGAAGCGCGTGATGCCCTGCGCCGCCTGGTGTGATGGCGTGTTCGGTTTGGACGGCCTGTATGTGGGTGTGCCGGTCGTCCTGGGTGCGGATGGCGTTGAAAAAATCGTCGAAATCGAAATGAACGCCGACGAAAAGGCGATGTTCGACAAGTCGGTCGAGTCCGTGCGCGGTCTCGTGGCCGCCTCGCGAGAGCTGATGCCGAAGTAAAACGGACATACAGTCCAAAGGAACGGGGAACAATCACCCATGAACATTCATGAGTATCAGGCCAAGCAAGTGCTGGCAAAATTCGGCGTGCCGGTGCTGAAGGGCGGCGTGGCCTACACACCGGAAGAAGCCGAACAGGTCGCGCGCGAGCTGGATGGCCCGGTTTACGTCGTGAAGAGCCAGATTCACGCCGGTGGTCGCGGCAAGGGGACGTTCAAGGAGGCCGAGGCCGGCGACAAGGGCGGCGTGCGCGTCGTCAAGTCGGTGGACGACGTGCGCGAGAACGCGCGCCAGATGCTGGGCCACACGCTGGTCACGCATCAGTCCGGCCCCGAGGGCAAGCAGGTCAAGCGGGTCTATGTTGAGTCCGGCTGCGACATCAAGCGCGAGCTGTACCTGTCCATGCTGGTGGACCGCGCCACCAGCAGCGTGACCATCATGGCCTCGACCGAGGGCGGCGTGGAGATCGAGGAGGTCGCCGCGAAGACCCCCGAGAAGATCGTCCTCCAGGCCATCGACCCGGCCACCGGCATCATGCCGTTCCATTGCCGCAAGATCGCGTTCGGCCTGGGCCTCGAAGGCGCCCAGATCAAAAGTGCGACCAAGCTGCTGATGGCCCTGTACCAGGCGTTCCTGGCCACGGACGCCTCGATGCTGGAGATCAACCCGCTGGTCGTCACCGGCGCGGGCGAGGTGATCCCGCTCGACGCCAAGATGAACTTCGACTCCAACGCCCTGTATCGCCGCCCCGAGATCTCGGAGATGCGGGACGAGGACGAGGAGGACCCGGCTGAGCTGGAGGCAACCAAGCACGACCTCAACTACATCAAGCTCGACGGCTCCATCGGCTGCATGGTGAACGGCGCCGGTCTGGCGATGGCCACCATGGACATCATCAAGCTGTACGGGGCCGAGCCGGCGAACTTCCTGGACGTCGGCGGCGGCGCCACCAAGGAGCGCGTCACGACGGCGTTCAAGATCATCCTGTCGGATTCGAACGTCGAGGGCATCCTGATCAACATCTTCGGTGGCATCATGCGCTGTGACGTCATCGCCGAGGGCGTGATCGCGGCCGCCAAGGAGGTCAGCCTGAACGTGCCGCTCGTCGTGCGCCTGGAGGGCACAAACGTCGAATTGGGCAAGAAGATCATGGCGGAATCGGGTCTGCCGATCATTGCCGCCGACAACCTCGCAGACGCCGCCGACAAGGTGGTCAAGGCCGTGAAGGAGGCGCAGTAATGGCTGTTCTCGTCAACAAGAACACCAAGGTCATCTGCCAGGGCTTCACGGGTAGCCAGGGGACCTTTCATTCCGAGCAGGCCGTGGCGTACGGCACCCAGATGGTCGGTGGCGTGACCCCTGGAAAGGGCGGCACCAAGCACCTCGACCTGCCGGTGTTCGACACCGTCGCGGAAGCCAAGGACAAGACCGACTGCAACGCGACCGTGATCTACGTGCCGCCGCCGTTCGCGGCCGACGCGATCCTGGAGGCGGTGGACGCCGAGCTTGATCTGGTCGTGTGCATCACCGAGGGCATCCCGGTGCTGGACATGGTCAAGGTGAAGCGCGCGCTGGCCACCTCCAAGACCCGTCTGGTCGGGCCGAACTGCCCGGGCGTCATCACCCCGGACGAGTGCAAGATCGGCATCATGCCGGGCCACATCCACAAGCGCGGCAAGATCGGCGTGGTGTCCCGCTCCGGCACCCTGACCTACGAGGCGGTGGCGCAGACCACGGCCACCGGTCTGGGCCAGACCACCTGCATCGGCATCGGCGGCGACCCGGTCAACGGCACCAACTTCATCGACTGCCTGGAGATGTTCCTGGCCGACGACGAGACCGAGGGCATGATCATGATCGGCGAGATCGGCGGCTCGGCCGAGGAAGAGGCCGCCGAGTTCATCGCCAAGTCCAAGGTGAAGAAGCCGATGGTGGGCTTCATCGCCGGCCGTACGGCCCCTCCGGGCAAGCGCATGGGCCATGCCGGCGCCATCATCAGCGGCGGCAAGGGCACGGCGGACGCCAAGATCGAGGCCATGCGTTCGGCCGGTATCATGGTTGCCGACAGCCCCGCCGCCCTGGGCGAGACCATGGTCAAGGCCATGAAGGGGTAAACGGCGAAGGGGTAAACGGCGGACCACATCCGCTGGAACATCCGAAAACGGGGGTCGGGCCTAGCGCTCGGCCCTTTTTTTCGGTGTGCCGGACTCACCCCGGCTCATTCGGGCGCCGCTCCAGCAAACTCGCATCACCATAGCTGTAGAACCGGTAGCCCGTCGCGATGGCGTGGGCGTAGGCGGCCTGCATCGTCTCCAGCCCGCTGAAGGCCGAAACCAGCATGAACAGCGTGCTGCGCGGCAGGTGGAAGTTGGTCAGCAGGCGGTCCACGATCCGGAACCGGTAGCCGGGCGTGATGAAAATGTCCGTGCCACCGGCGAAGGCGGACAGGGTGCCGTCCGGCGCGGCGGCGCTTTCCAGAACCCGCAGGGCCGTGGTGCCGACCGCGACCACCTTGCCGCCGGCCGCTCGCGCCGCCTGGATGGTCTCGGCGGCGGCGGCGGTGACCACGCCGTCCTCGACATGCATGCGGTGGTCGTCGGTGTCGTCCGTCTTGACGGGCAGGAAGGTGCCGGCGCCCACATGAAGCGTCACCGTCACGCGCTGCACGCCGCGCGCGTCCAGGGCCGCGAACAGGCGCTCCGTCATGTGCAGGCCGGCGGTGGGGGCCGCCACGGCGCCGTCGGCGCGGGCGTGCACGGTTTGATAATCGGCGCGGTCCTCGGCGTCGTCGGGGCGCTTGATGTAGGGGGGCAGGGGGATATGCCCGTGCGCCTCCAGCGCCGCCATCAGCGTCGCACCGCCCCGGTCGAAGCGCACCTCGACCTCGCCGCCGTCGCCCTTGGCGATGCATTCGCCCTGGAAGTCCGCGGCGATCCGCAGCGGCGTGCCGGGCTTCAGCTTGCGGGCCGGGCGGGCGAAGGCCCACCACGTGTCCGGCCCGGAGCGACGGTGCAGCATGATCTCGACCTTGCCCGCGCCGACCTGGGCGAACAGGCGGGCCGGGATCACGCGCGTATCGTTCAGCACCAGCACGTCGCCCGGGTCCAGCAGGTCGGGCAGGTCAAGCACCCCGTGATCCGCGAGCGCACCGTCGGCGCCGACATGCAGCAGACGCGCGGCGTCGCGCGGCCGGGCGGGCCGGTCGGCGATGCGATCCGGGGGCAGGGGAAAGTCGAACAGATTAACGCGCATGACAGGCCGGGTCCGGGGTGGCGGTCGAGTTTGGGGCGGTGTGGAGCGGGGCGCGCGAGGATGCGTCAGGCCACGTCAGCCGTCCAGTCAAACCGTTCCCCCAGGCGGATGACCGCCCGCACGGCGCGCAACCGGGCAACCGAGGCCATGGCGTCGACGCGGGGGCCACGCTACACTGGCGGCCCAGCCGTGGTCCCGTGATCGCAAGGAAAGCCGCATCCGATGCCTCCGCGCCCTTCCTCTTCCTGGCCCCCGTCGCCGCCCTCTCCCACTGGGGAGCCCCGGCCCGCGGATCAGCCGGCCGGTCCGGACGCGGTGTCCGCGCGGGATCCCGTGGTACCGGGCCGCGTGGAACACGAGGCTGGGGCGCCGACCGATAGGGTGTCCGACGATGCGTTGGACGCCCTGTTTGCGCGGCACGAAGATCGGGCCCATACCGTCAACGTGCGTTTGTCGATCCCGGTGTTCCGCTGGCGGTTCTATCTGGTGATGCTTGGGGGCCGGGAACTCCGCCATGCCGAGCGGCGCGCGCGGGACCGCTCGCGATATCCGCTGCTGACGCTGGGGAACGTGCTGTTTCTGGCGTGGTTCGTGTTCGCCGTCTATGCGTTCGTGCTGATCGTGTCGGTGGCGGTTCAGGGGATGCTGGGCGGGTGATGCCTGTGCGACCCGTCGGGAGTAAGATACCGTGATGAGTCTGTTGGCCGACCTGTATGCGTCGGGCAGGGTGGCCGACGTGCTGGTGGTGTTCGTGCTTTTGGAAGCGGTGGGCCTGATCTGGCTGCACCGCCGCGTGGGGCGCCCGGGCGCGCCCTGGGGTCTTCTGATCAATCTGGCGACCGGCGCGGCGCTCGTGCTGGCCCTGGGGGCGGCGCTCAAGGGTGCCGCCTGGCCCTGGATCGGCCTGTGGCTCATCGTGGCCCTGGTGGGCCATACGGCTGATCTGGCGGTGCGTTGGCGCGCCGGCGGCCGGTAACGGATCCCGTCCGGGATTCCGTTATCCGGTCGCGCCCAAGCCGGCGGCGATGGCGTTCACCGTCTGCAAAAGGGAGGGTAGCCAGCGGTCGGCTTCATGGTCGCGCCCGCTGGCCCGCAGGTCGCGCCACATTTCCAAGAGCTGAATCTGGCGGTCGTGGATTGGTACCAGCGCGGGGGCGCGCAGCGACAGAACATGCTGCACGCGCGGTCGCGTCTCGGCCAGCGGCCCCTGGTAGATCGCCTCCAAGCCCTCGCGCGTGCGCTCGTACTCCTCCAGGATCAGGCCAAGAAGACGTTCCCGGATCGCCGTGTCCCGGACCAACCCGGCGTAGCGCACCATCACATCGCGGTCGGCGCTGGCCCAGCCGGTGGCGGCGTTGCTGATGAGGTAGTGCAGCACCGGCCAGGAGGCGTCCCGCTTGCACGCGGCCAGCCGCTCGAACGCCTCCGGATCCGAATCCCGCAACGTCTTTAGGGCAGTGCCGACGCCGAACCACGCCGAGACGAGAAAGCGCGACTGGCCCCAGGCGAACACCCAGGGAATGGCGCGTAGATCCTCCAGCGTGCGTTGGCCCGAGCGGCGCGCCGGCCGGGAGCCGATACGACTGGATTCGATCACGTCGATCGGCGTCGCCTCGCTGTAGAATGCCATGAAGCCGTCGGCATCCAGCAACTCGCGGTATCGGGCGCGGCTGACCTTGGCCAACTGGTCCATCACCGGCGACAGCCCCTGATCGCCGCGCGGCCGGGCGGACCGCAGGGTGTGGTTCAGCGTGCCGGCGGTGAGCAGTTCCAGATTGTGCGCGGCGGTGACGACGTTGGCGTATTTCTGTGAAATAGTCTCGCCCTGTTCCGTCAAGCGCAGGTCGCCGCCGATGGCGCCGGGCGGCTGAGCCCGCACGAAGCGGTGCGTTGGGCCCGAGCCCCGGCTGATGGTGCCGCCGCGTCCGTGGAACACCCGCAGCCGCACGCCGTACTCCCGGCCGACAGCCACCATGGCGGTCTGCGCACTGAACAGACCCCACTGGCTGGCCATGAGCCCGCCGTCCTTCCCGCTGTCGCTGTAGCCGACCATCACCTGTTGACAGGGCCGCTCCGCTCCGGCGTCGAGGCGCTGGAACTCCAGGCTGGCCTTGGTCACCGGATGGGACAGGAAGCCCTCCAGGATCGCCGGGCCGTTCTCGAGGTCCTCGATGGTCTCCAGCAGCGGTACGACGGGCAGCGGGCAGACGGCGACCCCATCGCGGTAGGTCAACAGGCCGGCCTCTCGGGCCAGCAGATAGACGACCAAAAGGTCCGAGACCCCCCGGGTCATGCTGACGATCAGGGCGCCGAGACCGTCCGGTCCCCGGTCCGCGAGCCGGCGGGCGACCACCCGCAGGCAGCCGAGCACGCTCGCCGCCTCCGGTCCCGCACGGGTGCCGTCGTGCATGAACGGCCTGGGCGAGGCCAATTCCCGGTTCAGAAGCGCCAGGCGGCGCTCTTCGTCCCAGTTGGGGAAGTCCGCCCCGTCGATGCCGGCGGCGACCAGAAGCTGCGCCACGGCGCGGTCGTGGAAGGCGCTATTCTGCCGGATGTCCAGGGTTGCCAGATGGAAGCCGAAGCTGCGCACCATGGCGTGCATCGGTCCGACGTCGCGATCCGCCAGCCGGCGCGCACCCAGCGCCACCAGGGTATCGGCGAGGAGTTCCAGGTCCTTCAGAAGCTCGCGGGCGCGCCGGTACCGCCCGGGCGCCAGCGGGCCGGAGGGATCGGGCAGCGCCACGATCATCATGTTGACGAACTGGCGCCAGGGCTCGCCGCGATTGCGTTGGAATGCCTCTTCCGCCGGCGCCCCAAGCTCTTCGGTCATGCGGGTGAGGCGCCGGGTCAGGGCCGGGGGCACCACTTGCCGGGACAGCGTCAGCGACAGTCCGGCCGCCAGTTTGCCCAGGCGATCGCGCAGGTTCTCCAGCGCGCGGGCGGACAGATGCTCCAAGGTCCAGGCGGTGATTTCGGGCGTGACCAGGGGGTGGCCATCCCGATCGCCGCCCACCCAGTTGCCGAAGGTGACCGTCGGGCGGTGCGTGGGATCGTTGAGCAGGGCCGGATCAAAGCCGACGCGCCGCCACGCTGTTTCGAGGCGTCGGTCGAGCCAGGGCAGAGTCTGCGGAAACATCTCGCCCAGATAGTACAGGATGATGCCCAATTCGCCTTTGACGGTGGGCTTCTCCAGCAGGATTTCGCCGGTGCGCCAGAGCCGTTCCAGCCCGGCCTTCGTCTCTTCCCTCAAGGCGAGGCGTTCGCCAGGCGTCCACATCGTGTTCTCGTTGTCCACCAGCAGGCGATAGATGGCCCGGTGATGATGCAGCACGCTGGCGCGCTTAGCCTCGGTGGGGTGGGCGGTCAAAACCGGCTCGACCCGGATGGTCCCCAGGGCGTCGGCGATTTCCTGCGGCGTCCAGCCGTCGCGCGCGAGGCGGGTCAGGACATACTCCCAGGAGCCAGAGTCGGCCTCCAGGGCTTCCTCGGCTTCGACTTGGCGGCGGCTCTGCGCCCCCGCGTTTTCCTCGGCCTGCTGAAGGAGCTGGAAGGCAATGGAGCGGGCCTCGACGCACCGTTCGACCAGGGCGTCGCCCGGATCCTCGGGCCAGGTGTTGACGTTCGAATGGTCCACGGAGACAGCGGCGCCGTCCTGTTTCGGCCACGGCAGGCGTTCGGCCACGGTGTCCTCGCCGATCTCCCGCAGCACCTCGGCAAAGGCATCCATGAGATACCGCAGATCTCGCTCGACCTTCGGCAAGGCGGCTTCATCGGATAGGCGCGTCGTGTTGGCGGCGGGCATCGGCAGGCCTCGCAGGCAGAAAGCGGAACGATGTGGCAGGAACGGGGAGCGCGCACAGGTCCGCCCCCGAGGTGGCGGGCTTCAGGCACTCCCGAGGAGGATAACGTACGGACCGGCGACCGCAAGTCAACAGGCGGGATCTGTTGAATGGCCTCGGACGCCCCCTCGCAAGTGACCCTGCTCGCCGGTCACGGCGGGACTCACCCCTCCGCCGCCGGATTCTCCAGGCCCGCGCGCACATCCGTGTCTTGGGTGGGAGTCCATTTGCGGACAAAGGCTTTCAGGCGCTCGTCCTTCGGATCCTCCAGGACGATGCGCAGCCGCACGAGCTGGTCGCCGCGCGCGTCCAGAGCGCCGTCCTTGCGCGGCAGGCCCTTGCCGCGCAGGCGCAGGGTCGCGCCGGTATTGGAGCCCTCCGGCACGGTGACCGCCACGCGCCCGTCGACGGTCGGCACGGTGATCTTGCCGCCCAAGACGGCCTCGCGCAGGCTGATCGGCACCTCGGCGATGACATCGTCGCCGGACGCGGAGAACACCGGGTGGGGGCGGACGACGATCTCCACCAACGCATCCCCGGCGTTGCCGGAGATGCCGCTGCCCGTACCCTGGCCGCGCAGGCGAAGGGTCGTGCCCCCCACGCAGGCGGCGGGCACGCGCACCTTGAGCGTCTTGCCGTTGGCGAGGGTGACCGTGCGCGAGGCGCCCAACGCGGCGTCCTCGAACGACACCGTCAGGCGATAGCGCGAGTCCGCGCCGCGCTTCGCGTCCGCACCGTCGCCCCCTTCGCCAGCGGCCTTGCGCTTGGCCGACTGGGCGCGGGCGAAAATGTCGTCGAAGCTGCTGGCGCCCTTGAACAGGTCGTTGAACTGGAAATGGAAGCCGTCGTCCGCGCTGCCGCTCGCCGAGGCTCGGGACCCTCCGCCGAAGCCGCTGCGGAAGTTGCTGCCAAAGCCACTGCGCGGTCCGCTGGAGCGGAAGCCGAACGGGCGCTCCTGCCCATTGGCGTCGATCTCCCCCCGGTCGTAGCGGGCGCGCCGCGTTGGATCGGACAGCAGATCATGGGCCGCGTTCAATTCCTTGAACCGGTCCTCCGCCTTGGGGTCCGTGGTGTTGACATCGGGATGCATGGTGCGCGCCCGCGAGCGGTACGCGCGCTTGATGTCGTCGGGGCTGGCGTCGTGTGGAACGCCGAGCACGGTGTACGGGTCCTTCATGGCCGTCGGATCGACCCATATGTTGAATGATGCTCATGATATAGGGCGACGGACCGCCGCACGCCAGTTCCCACACGCACACGGCACCATCCCGTCCGCGGGTCCCTACGGCGCGGCGGAATGGCCTTGCCCCTTTGCCGTGACGCTAGCTCAGGATCTGCCACGTTCCGTCGGGCTGCTGGCAGGCGGTGCCCGTGGCCTCTTCCAGGCGACCGTCGATGGTCACGGTGGTCCGGAACTGACGGCAATACTGGCCGGTGTTGGTCTGGCCGCTGCGGATCGGCGTGATGGTGCCGGAGTTGCCGCTCTGCGGGTTGTTCCAGTTGATGGTCTGGCCGACCGGGGCTGTGTAGGCCTGCTGGGACGCCTGCCGCATCTGCTGGCGGTCGGTTTCGTCCAGGGACCGGCCGAGTTCGCTGCCGACCGCGGCGCCAAGCAGCACGCCCAGGCCGGTCGCGGCCATGGTCCAGCCCGAGGAGCCGCCGAACTGCGAGCCGAGCAGGCCGCCCAGCGCCGCGCCACCGAGCGTCCCGACAGTCTGCTTCGGATTGTTCTGCGCGGATTGACAGGCCGTCAGGGCCGGACCGGCGAGGAGGGAGACCGCCAGGACAGCGGCGGTGGAACGCTTGGCGAAAACGGGCATGGTTGGGACCTTTCGTCACGGACGCGGGAGCGTGCGCCTCCCTCTATGAAGCGGCAAGGTGGCGAAAAAATGAGCGGATCACGGAAATCCCGCGACGACGCCATCGCAAGGCCCTGTCAGGTGGCGTTTCCCTGCTCCACCGGCAACCCCTGGCCCCGCCAAGCCTGCATGCCGCCGCTGATCACCGACAGGTCGCGAAAGCCCGCCTTGCGCATCACGCGCGCGGCGTGCGCGGCCCGGCTGGCGGTCTGGCAGACCAGATAGACCGGCGTGTCCAGGACCTCGCCGCGGCTGGCTCCCATCTCCTTCAGGCGGGCGCCGATCTGGTCGAGCGGCAGGTTGACCGCGCCCGGAATATGGCCGGTGCGACCCGCGAACTCGCGCGGCGAGCGGACATCGACCACCAGCACGTCGTCGCCCTGGTCCAGGCGGGCTTTCACTGTCTTCGGAGGGACGAAGGACACACCGCGTGCCAGCAGGCGGGGCATCATGCGCATCAGCAGCACCGCGCCCATGCCGATGGCGATCGGCAGCACGATGTCCATCGAAAGCAGCGAGTCGAGGTTCTCCACGGTGGTCCGATCCCTGTCCAGTCGAGGTCGTGCCGGAGGTAGCCGCCGCCTCATGCGGAGTCAAGGTCGTGGCCCCGGTGTGAGACCATGGACACGGCGCGCGATCCCGCCTACATCCTGCCCCATGATGGACAGCACCAACGCCCCCCCCAATCCGCCCCGTATCCGCATCATCGGCGGCGGCCTCGCCGGCAGCGAGGCGGCGTGGCAATGCGCCCGCCGTGGCCTCGCCGTGACGCTGGTCGAGATGCGCCCCGAGCGCTCCACCGAGGCCCATGTGACCGATGGTCTCGCCGAGCTGGTGTGCTCCAACTCGTTCCGCTCGGACGATCCGGACGGCAACGCCGTGGGCTTGCTGCACGCCGAGATGCGGCGGCTCGACTCGCTCGTCATGGCGGCGGCCGACCGCAACCGCGTGCCGGCGGGCGGGGCGTTGGCCGTGGATCGCGAGGCGTTCTCGCGCGACGTTCAGGCCGCGCTGGAGGCGCATCCGGGCGTGACCATCACCCGGGGGGAGGTCACCGCCCTGCCCGAGGCGGACGACGGCCCCACCATCATCGCCACCGGCCCCTTGACGTCCCCGGCGCTGGCGGAGGCGGTGCGCGCCGACAGCGGGGAGGCGCATCTGGCCTTCTTCGACGCCATCGCGCCGATCGTGCACAAGGACAGCATCAATTTCGACGTGGCGTGGTTCCAGTCGCGCTACGACAAGGGCGACGGCGCGGACTACATCAACTGCCCCATGACGCGGGAGCAGTACGACGCCTTCCTCGACGCCCTGCTGGCGGCGGAGAAAGTCGCCTTCAAGGAATGGGAGGGCACGCCGTATTTCGAGGGCTGCCTGCCCATTGAGGTCATGGCCGAACGTGGGCGCGAAACCCTGTCCTACGGCCCCATGAAGCCGGTGGGCCTGACCAACCCGCGCGACCCGGAGCACAAGCCCCACGCGATCGTGCAACTCCGCCAGGACAACGCGCTGGGCACGCTCTACAACATGGTCGGTTTCCAGACCAAGCTGAAGCACGGGGAACAGGCGCGCATCTTCCGCATGATCCCCGGCCTGGAGACCGCCGAGTTCGCCCGGCTGGGCGGCATTCACCGCAACACCTTTCTGAACAGCCCGCGCCTGCTGGACACGACGCTGCGCCTGAAAACGCGGCCGTGGATCCGCTTCGCGGGGCAGGTGACCGGCTGCGAGGGCTATGTGGAGAGCGCGGCCGTCGGCCTGATGGCCGGCCTGTTCGCCAGCGCGGAGGCTCGCGGCGCCGAGGCTGTGGCGCCGCCGGCCGTGACCGCGCTGGGGGCGCTGCTGGGGCACATCACGAACCCGGCGCACGCCGAGACCTTCCAGCCGATGAATGTCAATTTCGGCCTGTTCCCGGAGTTGCCGGCCGAGATGACCCGCATCGGCAAGCGCAAGGTGCGGGGCCGCGACCGCAAGGCGCTGTACGGCCAGCGCGCCCGGCCGGCGCTGGAGGCCTGGATCCAGGATCCGGCGGTGGGCGAGGCGGCGTAAGGCCGCGTGCCCGGCTACTTCGCCGAGACCGGGACGGGTGCGGGCCTTGCCAGCGGGCGCTCGTCGATCGGCAGGTGCAGCACCATCGCCATCAGGCCCAGCGCGACACCGGCCCACCACACCGGATCATAGGTGCCGAAGGTGTCGTACAGATACCCGCCCAGCCAGACGCCACTGAAGCTGCCGAGCTGGTGGCTCAGGAACACGATGCCGAACAGGGTGTTCATGTAGCGCAGGCCGAACACCTGTCCGACGATGCCGGTGGTCAGGGGCACGGTGGACAGCCACAGCAGGCCCATGGCGGCGGCGAACAGGCCGATCACCAGCGGCGTCTTGGGCGCCAGCAGCAGCGCCAGGATGATGACCGAGCGCAGGCCATAGATCGCGGCCAGCCCGCCCTTCATGCTGTACCGCTGGCCGAACAGGCCCGACGCAAACGCGCCGACGATGTTGAACAGCCCGATCAGCGCCAGTGCCATCGCGCCCACCGATCCGCTCATGCCGAGGTCCTTCACATAGGCCGGGAAGTGCACGGTGATGAAGGCGACATGGAAGCCGCAGACGAAAAAGCCCGTGGTCAGCAGGACATAGCCGCGATGCCGACGGGCCTCGCCCAGCGCCTGTGCCAGGGTCTGCTCCAGTCCGGTGTCGAGACCCGGGCCGGTGGTGCGTGCCCGGGGCAGCGCGAAGGCGAGCGGCACCAGGGTCAGCGTAATGGCGGCCAGCAGCAGCAGCGCGGTCTGCCAGCCGAAGGCGACGATGAACCCTTGGCCCAACGGCGAGAACACGACCTGTCCCAGTGACCCGGCGGCGGTGCCCAGTCCGAGCGCGATGGACCGCTTTTCAGGCCCGACCACTCGCGCCATTGCGGCCAGGGCGAGCGAGAACGCGGTGAACGCCACCCCCAGACCGGTGATGACGCCCGCGAACAGATGCAGCATCCAAGGCACCGTCGCCAGCGCCATTCCAGCCGTGCCGGCGGCATACAGCAGCGCACCGACGGCGATCACCCGCGCCGCCCCGTGGCGGTCCGCCAGAATCCCCGCCAGCGGCAGGCCGAGGCCCCACAGCAGGTTCTGGATCGCCAGGGCGAGGGCGAAGGTTTCACGGCTCCACCCCTGGGCCGCCGTCATCGGCTCCAGGAACAGGCCGAAGACGGAGCGGGTGCCGAACCCCAGGAGGGCGATCAGGACACCGGCGACCATGACGGTGCGGACGTGACGGCGCGACGCGGACTCAGGCGAACCGCCCGGCGGACGGGGTTGGGATTGGCTCATAGCGCAAGATAGACGTAGAACCAGCCGAACAGGAAGAGCCAGACGATATCCACGAAGTGCCAGTACCACTCGGCGAACTGAAGGCCGAGGTGCTTGTCCTCGGTGAAGTGGCCGCGCCGGGCGCGCAGGGCACAGACGGTCAGGAACACCACGCCCACGAAGACGTGGAAGCCGTGGAAGCCGGTCGCCATGAAGAACACCGACGAATAGATGTTCGCATCGAAGGCGAAGGGTGCGTGGCCGTACTCGACGGCTTGCAACACCAGGAACAGCGCGCCCAGCCCGGCGGCGATGGCGATGCCCTTGACCACGCGGCCCTGGTTGGCGCGGTGCAGGCCCCCCCGGCCCCACATCAGGACGAAGCCCGAACTCACCAGGATGAGCGTGTTCGCCAGCGGGAGGCCCCAGGGGGAGAACACCTCGGTGCCCGCCGGCGGCCAACTCTTCACGACGGGGCTGAACAGGAACGCGTTGTGGAAGTAGGACCAGAAGAACGCGACGAAGAACATGATCTCGGAGACGATGAACAACCCCATGCCGGCGCGCAGGCCCCAACGGACACGGCGGGTATGGGCCAGCCCGGAGCGGGATTCCCGCACCACGTCACGCCACCACATCAGCATGGCCAGCAGCACGATCGCGAGGCCGCCCAGCATGATGTAGGGCGGCTCGCCGTGCATGAAATGCACCGCGCCATACGCCAGGACAAAGGCACCGATGGACCCCAGAAGCGGCCAGGGACTGGGGGCGACGATGTGGAACGGGTGGCCGCGCCTGGCGGCGGTGTCGATCATGGTCGAGGGGACGGTCATCGGGCGGATCTCCCTTCCGGGCCGGGCGCATCAGGTGGCGTCGAAGCGGGCGCCTCAGGTGGCGTCGAAGCGGGCGCCTCAGGTGGCGTCGAAGCGGGCGCCTCAGGTGGCGTCGAAGCCGGCCACCTCAGGTGGCGTCGAAGAAGGTGTACGACAGCGTGATGGTGTGCACGTCGCGGGCGTGCTCATCCTCCAGGATGGCCGGATCGACCGAGAACAGCACGGGCATGTCCACCGCCTGTCCCGGCTCCAGGGTCTGCTGGGTGAAGCAGAAGCATTGGATCTTGGTGAAGTACGGCGCGACCTTGGCCGGCGTGACGTTGAAGGTGGCCGTGCCGGTGATCGCGTGGCCCGAGGTGTTCTCGGCCCGATAGCTGATGAGGGACGGCCGTCCGATAGGGACGGTCACGGCCCGGTCGACGGGCTGGAAGCGCCAGGGCAGGGCGCGGTCCACGTTGGCGTCGAAGCGCACCGTGATGGTGCGGGCGGCGGCCCCGGGTTGGGTGTTGGAGCCCGCCGCCGGTGGCCCTGCGGTGGCTGGGGCGGGTGCGGTCTCTTGTGCCTTGGCCGCGATCTTCGGCGTGCCGCCGTAGCCGGTGACCTGACAGAACACCTGGTACAGCGGCACGGCAGCGAAGGCCATGCCGACCATGCCGACCGCCACCCCACCGAACAGCAGGCCGATGCGGGCGTTGGCGGTCCCGCGGGGGGGCGGGGGTTCTGTCCGGTGGGTGTCCATG
The DNA here is from genome assembly GCF_014197855.1 of Roseospira marina. Lineage (GTDB taxonomy): Bacteria > Pseudomonadota > Alphaproteobacteria > Rhodospirillales > Rhodospirillaceae > Rhodospira > Rhodospira marina. The sequence goes on along the minus strand of NZ_JACIGJ010000003.1, from coordinate 45,607 downwards.
CGCGGTTACTCCGCGTGGCTGGCGCGCCCGGCCAGGACGGGCGGTTGCTCGAAGGTGTGGGCCGGCGGCGGGGAACTCAGCGTCCACTCCAGGGTGGTCGCGCCCGGACCCCATGGGTTGGCGGCGACCCGGCGGCCGGCGATGAAGGCGTGCAGCACCACCACCAGGAACATGACCGCCGAGCCCATGGCGATGACGGCGCCGATCGACGAGATCATGTTCCAGCCGGCATAGGCGTCGGGGTAGTCCGGGATGCGGCGCGGCATGCCGGCGATGCCGGCGAAGTGCATGGGGAAGAACGTCAGGTTCACCCCGATGAAGGTCATCCAGAAATGGATCCGGCCCAGGGTCTCGCTGTACTGCCGGCCGGACATCTTGCCGAACCAGTAATAGAACCCGGCGAACATGCCGAACACGGCCCCCAACGACAGCACGTAGTGGAAGTGCGCCACCACGTAGTAGGTGTCGTGCAGCGAGATATCGACGCCCGCGTTGGCCAGGACGACCCCGGTCACGCCGCCGATCGTGAACAGGAACACGAAGCCCACGGCGAACAGCATCGGCGTCGTGAAGCGGATCGACCCGCCCCACATGGTCGCGATCCAGGAGAAGATCTTCACCCCCGTCGGCACGGCAATGGCCATCGTCGCGGCGATGAAGTAGGCGCGCGTGTCGACGTCCAGACCCACCGTGTACATGTGATGCGCCCAGACCACGAAGCCGATCAGGCCGATCAGCACCATGGCGTAGGCCATCGCGAGATAGCCGAACACCGGCTTGTTGGAGAACGTCGAGATCACATGGCTGACGATCCCGAACGCCGGCAGGATCATGATGTAGACCTCGGGGTGGCCGAAGAACCAGAACAGGTGCTGATACAGCACCGGGTCGCCGCCGCCGGCCGGCGCGAAGAAGCTGGTGCCGAAATTGCGGTCGGTCAGCAGCATGGTCAGGGCGCCCGCCAGCACCGGCAGGGCCATCAGCAGCAGGAACGCCGTCACCAGGATGGACCACGCGAACAGCGGCATCCGGTGCATGCCCATGCCCGGCGCGCGCATATTGATGATGGTGACGAGGAAGTTGATGGCCCCCAGGATCGACGACACACCCGCGATGTGCAGGCTCAGGATGGCGAAATCCACGGAGGCGTCGGGGTGGCTCGCAGCACTGGACAGCGGCGGGTAGAGCGTCCAGCCGGTCCCCGCACCAAACCCCGACAGTTGCGACAGCACCAACAGCGCGAAGGAGGACGGCAGCAGCCAGAAACTGATGTTGTTCATGCGCGGGAACGCCATGTCGGGCGCCCCGATCATCAACGGCACGAACCAGTTGCCGAATCCGCCGATCAGCGCGGGCATGACCATGAAGAAGATCATGATGAGTCCGTGCGCGGTCACGAACACGTTGTATTGCTGGTAGTTGTCGTTGAAGTACTGGATGCCGGGCTCGGCCAGCTCCAGACGGATGATGAGGGACATGCCCGCGCCCACGAGGCCGGCGATCACGGCGAACACGAGGTACATCGTTCCGATGTCCTTGTGGTTCGTGGAGAACAGCCAGCGGGACAGCCCGTAGGGCCGGTCGTGGTTGTGATCCCCGTGATCGGCGTGCGGGTGGGCCTCGGCGCCGGCGGTCGCGGCGTGTGCGGACGTGTCGGAGTTCATCGGCGGGGCGTCCCTTTGCTGTGCAGGTCCCTGTTTGGGTCAGCTTTTTTTGGTCAGCCTTTTTTGGGGGCGGGCGTCGGTGGAGGGGGGCGTCTGGGGGTGGCTAGTCGGCGGCGTCGGCGACCGAAACGGGCTCGCTCTCGCGAGCCGGCGGTGGAGGGTCGACGCGGGCGAAGTTCTCCTGGGCGTCCGCGAGCCAGGCCTGGAACTCCTCGTCCGGCACGGCGCGCACCGCGATGGGCATGAAGCCGTGGTTTACGCCGCACAGTTCGGAGCATTGGCCGTAGTACGTGCCCGGCTGTTCGATCTGCATCCAGCTTTCGCTGATGCGACCGGGGATGGAGTCGTTCTTGATGCCCAGCGCCGGCACCGCCCAACTGTGAATCACGTCGTCGGAGGTGAACAGCAACCGCACGGTCGCACCCACGGGCACCACGACGTGCTCGTCAACAGCCAGCAGGCGGGGCTCGTCGCCTTCCAGCTCCTCCGGGTACTTCATCCAGGAATCAAAGGTGAAGTTACCGTGATCCGGATACTCGTAGGACCAGTACCATTGATGGCCGATGACCTTGACGGTGAAGTCGGCCTCCTCTGTGCTGTCCATGAAGTACAGAAGCTTGAACGACGGCATCGCCACGGCCACCAGGATCGCCACCGGGATCAGTGTCCAAGCCACTTCCAGCGGGGTGTTGTGCGACCACGTGGAGGGTTCGGGGTTGCGGCTGTGGTGGAATCGCCACAGCACGAACCCCAACGCACCCATGACCGCCACGCAGACGCCGAGCATCAGCCAGTTGAGGTAGGCGTGCAGGTCCGTGATCAGGTGCATGGTCGGCGTGGCGGCCGGCTGGGACCACATCTGCCAGGGTTCGGGCTGGGCCGCGAGCGCCGCAGCGCAGGGCAGGCCGAGGATCAGCAGGGCGACGGTTCCAATGTGGGTGCCGATCCAACCGGTGCGCCGGACGGTCCGCGCGCAAACAGGGGCCGGGCGAACATCGGGCATGGCAGACGCATTCCTGTCGGTTTCGATGTTTTGGGCCTCGGGTGCGCACCCTGCGGCAGGCATCCGGGGCCGGCTCCGGTGGGTGAGGTCCGGTAGTAGACCAGCCACGCCACGCGGTTATCATGACCAAACTGTTAGAAACCGACAAGGGGGATCGGGAAAATTCATGGTTTCAGAACGCGCGGTATCGGGGTGTTTTGGGCGCGTGTGATGGTCTGAAAGTCGCCTCTTCTCGTGTCGGTAACGTTTCTTTATCGGCGGTGATGTGCGAAGCGTGCCTGGTTTTAAGTGGGTGGGCAGGGGGTTACGCGAGGGCCCGGCCATGTGGGTAGCGCGGCGGGTGGGGCATACTACTCGTCAGGGGAGGGGCGGCGTCGATGGACGCGCGGTGGCCGGTGTTTTGGAAGCCTCAGGGTGGTGGTCGGACGATCCAGTGTGAGGCGTCGTGCTCGGGCGCATCGGGTTGCGAAAGCATTTGTTTAGAGTCGCATGCCACACTGCCCGCCAGGGGAAGAGGCGGGGTAAGCACATCCCGGTCCGGGCGCGAACGCGCCGGGCCGTCTTGAGGTATGAGGGAGAGCGCGCGTATGCCCGTCCGCCGATCCGATAGTGGGTCCGCCGAGGCCCCGGCGCGGCCGTCTCAGACGTAGGAGCGGTCCATGCGCGGAATCGAACGCGGGTTCCCAAGCCGCCGGCCCGTTGGCGGGGTGCGGTTCGGGGCGGACGCCCGGGCAACGTCGCCCGGCACGCTGCCTGGGACATCCTTGGGCTTGGCCTTGCGGGCGCCGAAGGGCGGTGCGACGGGGCGATGCGATGGCGATTTGACCGGTTGGGCGGCCGCGCCGGTCGCGCGGGGCTCGCTGGCGCTCTTCCTGGCCCTCTACCTCCTGTTGCTGGCCTTCTTCATCATGCTGATGGCGTTGTCGAGCCTGGAGGGGCAGCGGGCACGGGCGGTCATGGAGAGCCTGACCGTGACGTTCTCCCATCCGCAGGAAACGACGGATGTCGTCGCCGACATGCCGATGGATGACCTGGACGGTAATGCCCGGGCGGCGGAGGCGTTCATTGCGCTGGTCACGGACCTGTTCGACGCGGCGTTACCGACGGTGCGGGTGCGGCATCTGGTGGCCGGGCGCTCGATTGAGGTGATGATGCGGGGCGACAGCCTGTTCGAGCCGGAGGCGGCCACACTGCGCCCGGCCCAGGTGCTGATGCTGGATGAACTCGTCGCGGCCCTGTCGGCACCGCCGGATGGCCTGCGGTTCGAGATGGCGGCGGTGGTGCAGACGGGCGCGGGTATGCCCGAGGCGGAAGCCGATCCGTCGCTGTCCGCGGGGGGGGCCTCCGGGCCTGATGCCCGGGATGGCTTCGGCGTCGGGAGCGTCGACGACCGCGGCGCGTTCGTGCCCCTTCCCGTTGCGCCGGACGCCCTGGCCCTGCAACGCGCTGCGGCTCTGGGGCGCGTGATGACGGCGCGGGGGGCCGTGCCGGGCAGCGTGCTCGTGGGGCTTTCATCGGGCGATCCGGCGTGGCTGCGGCTGACGTTCCGCGCCGTCGACGTCACCCGGTGGGATCCCGATTTCCGGGATATTCCGGCGGACGCCATCCCGGTGGACGAGCCCGACCCTGATCCAAATGCAACACCGGCGAGTGTCGCGCCGTCGTTTCAGGGCGGCGCACCGGGTGAAACCGGGTTTCGGGCTGCCCAACCGGGGGCCGCAAGTGCTAGAGTTTCCACAAATGATACGACCTCGCCGCCGGCTGCGGATTCCGAGTCCCCGGCCGCGCCGCAACGGACACAGCCATGATCGGTACCCGACGCGAAGACGGGTCTTCTATTGGAACGGCCTGGATGGTGACCTTCAGTGACCTTGTGGTCCTGATGCTGGCGTTCTTTGTTCTGCTGTTCTCCATGTCCGCGTTCAAGCTGGAAGCGTTCGAACGCTTGACCCAATCCCTGAGCGCGACGTTCAGTCCGTCGACCACGATCGCGCGGGAACCCGAGGCCGGCGAGCCGGGCGTCCTCGGCATCATGCGGCCGCGCGGGCAGAGCCTCGGTTACCTCGCCGGGGTGCTGGACTCTGTGTTCGACCGGGACGAGCGGTTCGCGGGAACGCTGGTCCAGCGGCTCGATGATCGGCTTGTCGTGCTTCTGCCGGCGGACCTGCTGTTCGAACCGGGCGGCGCGGCCATTGCGGCCGAGGCCCGGCCGGTGGTCACCGAACTGGGTAGCCTGTTGGCCAATCTTCGCAATCGGATCGCCCTGTCAGGCCATGCCGACCCGCGTCCGGTGGCGCCGGGCAACCCGTATCCCGACAATTGGGCGTTGTCCCTGGCGCGCGCGGCGGCGGTCGCGAACGGTCTGCGTCGGGCCGGCTTCGCCCGCCCGTTGGAGGTCTGGGGCCACGCCGACACGCGCTTTGCGGCGCTCGACTCGGTGCCCGAGGCGGAGCGCACGCGTCTGGCGCGCCGTGTCGATCTTGTTATCCTGCCGGACCGGGCCGAGGACGAGCTGCCATGATCCGTGACGTCCGGTCCCTGGGGCTGACCCTTCTTCTGGCGCTGGTGTGCGCCGCAACCCTGCTGACACGAGCCGCTCCCGCCTGGGCCGCCGAGGTGTCCGCCGCCGCCCATGACGGCTATGGGCGGATGGTGTTCCGGTGGGACGATCCGGTGCGCTATACGGTCGAGATCCGCAACGGCAACCTCGTGGCGGCCTTCGATGCCCCCATTCCAAACAGTGTGGCGAGCGTGCCGGGACGGTTGCCCGCCTATGTCGATACCGTGCGGGTCTCCCCGGACCGGCGCACCGTCACCCTGCCGCTGAAGGGCGACTTCACGCTGAACGTCTTCACGCTGAACAGCAGCGTGGTCGTGGACCTGAGGGGTGGCCCGGACCTGGACCCCACGCCCGCAGCCACGGCGACCCCGGCCGCGCCGGAGAGCATCCGTGTGCGTACGGGCAGCCACGACGGCTACCAACGCATCGTGTTTGATTGGCCGCGTCCGGTCGACCACACCCTGTCGCGCGACGGGCGGACGGTGACGCTGCGTTTCGACCGGCCGGCCCGTCTGGGCGTGGACGCGATCCAGGGCGATCTTCCAGCCGGGTTCGGCACGCTGACCAGCCGGATCGACGGTGATACCAGCGTGGCGGCCCTGACCATTCCACCGGGTGCCGAGCCCCGGGTGTTCACGTCGGGTCCCAAGGTCGTGCTGGACGTGACGACGCCGTCCGGCCCGGAGCCCAGGCCGGCCGCGCAGGCGCCCGAGCCGCCGCAGCGGCCGGCGGAACCGGAACAGACGGCCGAGGCCCCGGGTGCCCCGGAGAGCCCCGCGCCGTCGGTGCCGGATACCGCCGAGGCCACGCCACCGGCCGAAGGGGCTGGGGACGGCGGAACGGGAACCCTGACGCCCGAAGAATCCGTGCCGGATCCTTTCATCGGACCCACGGACGGAGAGGTCTCCATCCTTCAGCCCGGTCCTGAGGACGCCTCGGGGGCCGATGGGGTGGACCGCACACCCAACCCGGCCGCCATGGATGCCGTGGCGGAGGGTGGCCCTGCCCTGGCGCCCGGCGCCGAGGACGCCGCCGCGGATCGTCTCACGCAAGGACCCGGTGGGGGCGATGAGGCGGCCTCCCCAAGGGGCTCTGGCGGAGGTCAGGTGGTTAGCCTCGGGTTCTCGTGGGATCAGCCGACCGCCGCCGCCGTGTTCCGACGCGCGGGCTATCTGTGGGTCGTGTTTGATCGCTTCCAGGAGGTGGACCTGGGTCTGCTGCGCCGGCTTGGCGTCGGGGTCGTGCGCTCGGTCGAGCAGGTGCGGATTGGGCCGAACTCGACCCTGGTGCGGATGACCACCGCGCCCGGCTATAATCCCAGCCTGCGCCGCGACGGTCTGCTGTGGGTGGTCGACCTGATGCAGCAGCCGATGCGCCCCGAGCATCCGATCAACGTGCAGCCGCAGGTGCGCTCGCCGGTCGGCCCCCGCCTGCTTCTGCCGGTGATCGAAGGCGGTCGCGTCGTGCCGGTGCGGGATCCGGAACTGGGCGATCAGTTTTTCGTCCTGCCCCTGATCCAACTCGGACACGGAGTGTTTCCGGAGCGGACCTTCCCTGAGGTGACGCTGCCCGTGACCGCCCAGGGGGCCGTGGTGATTCCGCGCTCCGACCGGATCGAGGTGCGCTCCAGCCGCAGTGGCGCCGAGATTACGGCCGACGGCGGTTTGACCCTGTCGCCGGAGGACAACCGTTTGCAAACGCTGGCGACCCTGGGCGAGGGGGCGCTGCAGGAGGTCTTCGACATTCCGGGCTGGCGCCGCGAGGACGACGCCACGTCGTTCGACGATGTGCGCAAGGATCTGCAATACGCCGTGGCGATGGCGCCCGCCAGCCGCCGGGGACCGGCCCGCCTGGAACTGGCGCGCTTCTACTTCGCGAACGGTTATGCGCCGGAGGCGTTGGGCGTGCTGCGCGCCATCGCCGAGGAGCAGGTGGAGATGGTTGGGACGCCGGCGTTCCGCGCGCTGCGCGGGGCGACGCAGTTCCTGATGCATCGCGACCGCGAGGCCGTGGACGATCTCAGTCATCCCAGCCTCGTCGACGTCGACGAGGCGGCGTTTTGGCGCGCCGCCGCCCAGTCCCGGCTGGGGCAGGCCGGCTTGCAGGCGGCGATCCTGGAGGCGTCCGGCGGCGTGCTGGAGAACTATCCGCCGGACGTGCGCATTCCGCTGGCGCTGGTCGCTGCCGATGCCGCCATCAAGGCCGGCGACGATCTGGCCGCGAACACCTTCCTGGAATCGGCCCGCGATCCGGAGTTCAACACCACCCACGATGAAGCGGCCATTCATTATCTGGAGGGCAATCTGTTCGCCAGCGCGGGCGCGTTCGAGGCCGCCATCGCGGCCTGGAAGGAGGCTGAGATCGGCCAGAGCCGGCGCCATGCCGCGCTGGCCACCAAGGCGCGCCTCGATATGGAACACCGGCTCGACCTGATCGGCACCGACGAACTGATCGCCGGGCTGGAGGGGCTGCGCTTCGCGTGGCGCGGCGGCGACTTCGAATACGACCTGCTGCGCGAACTGGGCGATCTGTATCTGGACGAGGACCGCTACGGCGACGCCCTGCGCACCCTGCGCCTCGCGGCGTCGTACTTCGAGGACCGGCCGGGGTCGGAGGAACTGACGGAACGCATGCGCACCGTCTTCGACACCCTGTTTCTGGATGGGGCCGCCAACGACATGCCGCCGCTGACCGCCATCGCGTTGTTCGACGAATTCCGCGAACTGACGCCGACCGGGAACCGGGGCGACGAGATGATCCGCCGTCTGGCCGACCGGCTGGTGTCGGTGGATCTGCTCGATCCGGCGGCGGCGCTGCTGGAGCGCCAGATCCGCTACCGCCTGCGCGGTCTGGACCGCACCCGGGTGGGGGCGCGGCTGGCGCTGGTCTACCTGCTGAACCGGCAGCCGAGCAACGCGCTGGACGCTCTCGACAAGACGCGGTTCGCACCCTTGCCGGAGACTCTGGAACGCCAGCGCCGTCATCTGCGGGCGCGGGCGCTCGCCGACACCGACAATGTCCCGGCCGCGATTTCCCTGCTGGAGAACGACTCCAGCGAGGACGCCCGGGTGCTGCGCGCCGATATCCACTGGCGCGACCAGAACTGGGCCGAGGCCGCGCGCGCCCTGGCGGAGCTGGTGCCGCCGCCGCCAAGTGGGGACGAGACCCTGGCCGAGAAGGACGCCTTCCGCCTGATCGACTGGGCGACCGCCCTGACGCTGGCGGGCGACGAGACCGGGGCATCCCTGCTGCGCCAGCGCTACCTCGACGCGCTGGATGGCACGCCGTTCCGGGATGCGTTCGATCTGGTGACGGCCACGCCGGAGGCGGGTCTGATCGATATCGCGTCCGTCGGCGGCAAGATCCGGCAAGCGGAGAAGTTCCGCAGTTACCTGACGGCCTACCGGGACCGCCTGCGCGAGGACCGCCTCAGCGCGATCAACTGAGGGCAGGCGGGGCCGCCGCCCCGCCGTCCCGATCGCCGACCGACCAGGTGCCGGACGCAGGGCCCTTATGAGGGCGCCCGCTTGACGCCGAGTTGCGCGCCCGAAGGGGACCCGACAGCGAGTCCCATTCTGGCGCGATGCGCGTCGGCTGCGAAGGCCGTTCTTTTTTCGGACATTTCGTTTATCGTGTGTGAGCGGCCGGGCGAAGGGGACGCCTGGGGCGGCCGATGGTCCGCTCGCGCGCGATCCCGCACAATCCCATAAACGGAGAACGCCACGGCGCACAGGGGGCGGGGGAACCGTGGGGAGGGACGATGAACGTCACCGAAGGCGCGCTTGTGGAGCGGCTGCCGATCGCCACGTTCGTCATCGACCGCGATCATCGCATTGCCCACTGGAACGACGCGCTGGCGGACCTGACCGGGGTTCCCGCCGCCGCCATGATCGGTACGCGCGATCAATGGGCGCCGTTCTATCCGTACGAACGGCCCCTGATGGCGGATCTGGTCGTGGCCGGTGCGTGCCAGGCGGACATCGAGGCGTACTACCCCGACCAGTCCGTCCGTGCGGTGTTCCAGGGCGGGTACGAGGCCGAGGACTACTTTCCGGACCTGGGCAAGGGGCCGCGCTGGCTGCATTTCACCGCCGTGCCGCTGCTGGACTCCGACGGCGTCTGCGCGGGCGCCATTCAAACTCTGGTCGACGTCACCGGCCGGCGCGCGATGGAAACCGAGCGGCTGGCCAGCCAACGCCAGCTCACGGAGATCATCGAGGGCAATCCGGTGCCAACCTTCGTGATCGACGCGGACCACCGTGTCACGCACTGGAACCGCGCCTGCGAAGTGGTGATGGGGATTCCGGCCGCGACCATGATCGGGACCAAGGACCAATGGCGCGCGTTTTATCCGGAGCCCAGGCCGGTCATGGCCGACTTGATTCTGGCGCGCTCCAAGGGGGCCGAGTACCAGAAGTACTACAAGCACTATCGCGAATCGTCATTCATTGACGGCGCGTTCGAGGCCGAGGGCTTCTTTCCGCATTTTCCGCGCGGCGGCCGGTGGCTGGCGTTCACCGCGGCGCCACTGCACGGCGTTGACGGCGCGATCATCGGGGCCATTGAAACGCTCCAGGACACGACGGAGCGCAAGCGGGCCGAGGTCGCCTATGCCGAAAGCCAGCGCCAACTCGCGGAGGAAAAGTACCGGGTTTTGTTCGACGAGATGATCAACGCCCTGGCGGTCTACGAGATCGTGGCCGACGATGCGGGCTGTCCGATCGATTTCCGCTATCTGATCGTCAATCCGGCGTTCGAGGCCATGACCGGGTTATCCGGCGATGGTCTCCAGGGGCGGACCTTCCGGGAGATCAATCCGCCCGGAATCGTCTCGCGCGTATTCGAACGGTTCGCGCGGGTGGCGCTGACGGGTCAGCCCGATTCCTTCGAGATCAGCACGCAAGGTGACGGGCATCACTTCGATATCCGCGCGTTCCGGCCCACCGAGGGCGAGCTTGCCGTCACCGTCCAGGATGTCAGCGCCCGAAGGCAGGCGGAGGTGCGCCTGCAACTGCTGGCGAGTGTGTTCGAACATACGCAGGAAGGCATCATCATCACCAACCCCGACAGCGAAATGATCGAGGTCAACGACTCGTTTCTGCGCATCAGTGGCTACAGCCGCGAGGAGTTGATCGGCCGGCGACCCAACCTTTTGCAATCTGGACAGCACGGTCCGGAGTTCTACAACGCTATGTGGATGGCGCTGATGGAGGAGGGGTTGTGGCGGGGCGAGGTCTGGAACCGGCGCAAGACCGGCGAGATCTACCCGCAGCATCTGACCATCTCGGCGGTGCTGGACGAGCATGGGCATCCGTCGCACTACGTCGGCGTGGTGGTGGATATCACCGCCATCAAGCGGCACGAAGCCGAGCTGGACCGCATCGCGCATTATGACTCGCTGACCGGCCTGCCCAATCGCGTGCTGCTCAATGACCGGTTTCGGCTCGCCATCGCCAAGGCACGACGCGAGCACACCCGGCTTGCGGTCTGCTTCCTGGACGTGGACGGGTTCAAGCCGGTCAACGATTCGTATGGGCACGGCGCCGGCGACATGCTGCTGATCGAACTGGCGGAGCGGTTCCTGCTCGAGCTGCGCGGTGATGACACGGTGGCCCGGCTGGGCGGGGACGAGTTCATCATCCTGCTGGCGGATCTGCGGACCGAGGACGACTGTATCCAGATACTGGACCGCATCCTGGCCACCGTCAGCCGGCCATTCGCGGTCGCCGGCCATCCGGTCTCGGTGACGGCCAGCATCGGGGTCACCCTATTCCCGACCCGGGCCACGGACATCGATACCCTGATGCGGCAGGCCGACCAGGCGATGTACAAATCCAAGCAGACCGGCAAGAACAGCTACTTCTTTTACGACGACAACCAGGACGCGGTCGCCATCGAACACCATCGGATGGTGCACCGCTTCCGCCAGGCGCTGGCCGAGCGCGAACTGGTGTTGCACTACCAGCCGAAGGTCAACATGCGCTCGGGGCGCATCATGGGGGCCGAGGCCCTGATCCGCTGGCACCATCCCGAGCGCGGGCTGCTGCCGCCGGGCGAATTCCTGCCGGCCATCGAGAATGACGCCGTCATTGAGGACCTGGGGGACTGGGTGGTGGGGGAGGCCCTGCGTCAGGTCGCGACGTGGGAGCGCGCGGGCCTCACCGTTCCGATCAGCGTGAACATTTCACCGCGCCACCTGCAAAGCCCGCGGTTCGTCGAGCGGCTGGAGCGGCACCTGCGCGACGCCGGCCGCCTGCACCAGTCCTGCCTGGAGATCGAGATCACCGAAACGGCAGCCATCCATGACCTGCGCCACATCACCCGCCTGATCGAGGAGTGCCGGGCGCTGGGGGTGCCGTCGGCCTTGGACGATTTCGGCACCGGCTATTCCTCGCTGACCTACCTGAAGCTGCTGCCGGTGCACACGCTGAAGATCGACAAGTCGTTCATCCTGGACATGGCCCGGGACGCCGAGGATCACGCGATCGTGTCTGGGGTGATCGGTTTGGCGCGGGCGTTCGATTTGATCGTCATCGCGGAGGGTGTCGAGACGACGGACCATGGGCTGCTGCTTCTGGCCCTTGGCTGCGACTTTGCGCAGGGCTATGGGATCGCGCCGCCGATGGCGGCCGACCGGTTCCTGGAGTGGGCGCGCCATTGGCGCCCCGATCCCCACTGGGCGGCCGCCGGCCCCGGGATCGCGCCTGCGGACGCCTTCCGGATGAAGGGGCGGTAGGGAACTCTGGGGCCTACCCCCGCTTCCAGGTCGTGCCCTGCGGGCCGTCCTCCAGCACGATGCCCTGGGCGGTCAATTCGTCGCGGATGGCGTCGGCGCGGGCGAAGTCCTTGGCCTGGCGCGCGGCCTTGCGCTCCGCAATCAGGCCCTCGATCGCCGCGGCGGACAGGCCGTCCGCCGGGCTGTCGCCCTGGAACCACGCATCCGGATCCAGCCCCAGAAAGCCAAGCAGCGCGCCGCCGCCCAAAAGCTCGCCCTTCAGCCGCGCCCGCTCGGTCGGGTCTGTCGCCTTGTTCAGGGCGCCCGCCGTCTCGTGCAGCAGCGCGATGGCGCGCGGCGTGTTGAGATCGTCGCACAGGGCGTCCATCAGGGCGTCCGAGGGAGTCGGCTCGCCCTCCACGGTCACGTCGGCGGCGCCGCGCACGGCGGTGTACAGACGGTCAAGCGCAGTCTTGGCCTGCCTGAGCCCGACCTCGGTCCAGTCCAGCGGTTGGTGGTAGTGCGTGGACAGCATGCACAGGCGAATGGCTTCGCCCGGCGCGCGGTCGAGCAATTCGTGCACCGTGATGAAGTTGCCCAGCGACTTGGCCATCTTCTGGCCTTCGACCATCAGGAAGCCGTTGTGCATCCAGTAGCGCGCGAAGGTGCCCTTGCCATGGGCGCAGGTGCTTTGCGCGATTTCGTTCTCATGGTGCGGAAAGATCAGGTCCAGGCCGCCGCCGTGAATGTCGAAGCTGGGGCCCAGGTGCTCGGCGCTCATGGCGGAGCATTCGATGTGCCAGCCCGGGCGGCCCCGGCCCCACGGGCTATCCCAGCCCGGCAGGTCGTCGGTCGAGGGCTTCCAGAGCACGAAGTCCGCCGGGTCGCGCTTGTAGGGCGCGACCTCCACGCGGGCACCGGCGATCATCTCGTCGTGGGAGCGGCCGGACAGGCGGCCATAGTCTCCCATCTGACCCACCGCGAACAGAACGTGCCCCTCGGCCTCATAGGCATGACCGGACGCCACGAGCCGCTCGATCATCGCGATCATCTGGCCGATGTGGGCGGTGGCGCGGGGCTCCACCGTGGGGGGCAGGGCGTTCAGCGCGGCCATATCCGCGTGGAACTGGCGCGTCGTTTCCGCCGTGATCTCACCGATGGTGCGCCCGCTGGCCTTGGCCCGCGCGTTGATCTTGTCGTCCACGTCCGTGATGTTGCGGGCGTAGGTGACGCGCGGATACAGCTGCCGCAGCAGCCGGAACAGCACGTCGAACACCAGAACGGGGCGGGCGTTGCCGATGTGCGCGCGGTCGTAGACCGTGGGACCGCAGACGTACATCCGCACATGCGCCGGGTCGAGCGGCACGAAGGGGGTCTTGGTGCGGGACAGGGTATCCTGAATGGACAGCGTCGGCGGCATGGTGGCGGATCTCTGCGCTCGGGGGATACGGCAACGAAGGCCCGGTCTTACCGCGTCCGAGCCCCGCACCGCAACGGGGGGCGCCATGGGCGGTCGTGCCACGGCATCCCCGTCACGGGGCGAAGCGGGGGCGAGGCGGGACGGCTCAGGCGCCGCGTTGTGCCATATCGGCCAAGATCAGCAGGGCCAGGGACAGGCTCAAGCCGACCAGCGCCAGGGCGACGACGATGGCCAACCCGGTCAGATAAGGCAGATTCAAGTAAATCGCGTAGCCGCAAAACGGCATGGCGACGGCGGTCAGCAGGGCCACGATCCGGGCCAGTCGAAGGGTGCCGGGCGAGGACGATGGGCGGGCCGGGCTATCTGCAGCGGCCCCGTGATTTGGGTGATGAGGCATTCTGAGGTGAATCCGTCTCGGTCGTGGGGGCGGGGGCGAGATGGGGTACCGGAGGAATTCGTTCGGAACCGTTCAGTTCGCGCTAGGCAAGCCCATGGATCTCCAGTTTCTGGCGACGGTCTTTTTGCATGGCGAGATCGCCGTTGATGTACTTGTCTTTAAACACCGCCGACGCCTCGGCCGTGGTCGCCGTATAGATCTTCCGAGACAGACCGCTGCCCGGCTTGCGGTTCCAGGTCGTGACGATCCATTCGTTCGAAAAAAAGCCGTCCTTGGGCCGGAAGGATACACAACGACAGGCGCTCGTCGTCCCTTTCGGGATGGCGAAAATACGCATGGCCTGAATGGCGGGATTTGTGTAGCCGGTGCTTGTAAGGGTGGGGGTGGCTGGGTTCTCCCAATCCTCACGGTGAAGAAAGAAGTATTCCTCCGCGGCGCGCGACGCAACGACATAGTCATTTTGCCGTGCCGCCGTTTTCATGTCGCTGCGCAGGCGCTCAAAGCCTTTCTCGTCACTTGCGTAGTCGGTTCCGATCTGCCCGATGGTGATCGTGACTCCGAGAATTGTGGCGATTGCCGCCGCTGCGGCAAGGGGTATCGGCATCTCAGGCTCCTTCATCCCAGAGATCAGCGTTTGATGCTAGCGGGCGTGTCGGTTCGGTCAAACCATAGATTTCGGGCCGTCTCTCCGCGTTTGCACGGGGATGCGAGGCTTTGGCGACGTGTGTCCTGTGTGCCGTTACGCGGGGGCGTCGGTGTCCTTGATCGGATGCAGATGGACCGCCAGCCACACACAGGCGGGATCGGCGGAGGTCCTCAACACCCGGTGCGGCGTGTGGGCGGGCAGGAACAGGGTATCCCCGGTCTGCAACGGGATCTCCGTGCCGTCCACCCAGAGCGTCGCCGTGCCCTGAAGCAGCGCCACCCATTCGTCCTGCGGCTGGTCGTAGAGCGTGCTGTCCGGGCGGTCGCTGCTGATGATGCGCTCGACATGCAGCGGCCCGCGCCGCAGCAGGGTTTCGACCCGTTCGCCGGTCTCCGGCGGGAGCGCGTCCTGGAACAGGTTGGCCGAGCGCAGGGCGCTCGCTTTCAACCCGTCGCGCCCGCTCGGCCCGGTCATTTGGTGCCGAACAGGCGGTCGCCCGCGTCGCCCAGGCCGGGCACGATGTAGGCGTGCTCGTTCAGGCAGTCGTCCAGGGCGGCGGTGTAGATCGGGACGGTGGGGTGCGACTCCTGCACGACGCGCACGCCCTCCGGCGCCGCGACCAGCACCATGACGCGGATGCGAGAGTCGGGCACACCGTTGGCATTCAGGATGTCCAGGGCATGGGTGGTCGAATTGCCCGTCGCCAGCATGGGGTCCGTCACCAGGAAGAGGCGCCCGTCCACCGGCGGCAACTTCACGAGGTACTCGACGGGCTGGTGAGTCTCCGGGTCGCGGTACAGGCCGATATGCCCGATCCGCGCCGAGGGCATCAGGTCCAGAAGGCCGTCGGCCATGCCGGTGCCGGCCCGCAGGATGGGCACCACCGCGATCTTCTTGCCGGCGATCATCGGTGCGGCCGGCATGGCGGTGACCGGTGTTTCGATCGGGCCATGCTCCAGGGGCAAATCGCGGGTAATCTCATAGCCCATCAGCAGCGCGATCTCCCGCAGCAGGTTGCGGAAGGTGCGGGTCGACGTGTCGGTGCGCCGCATGAGGGTCAGTTTGTGCTGGATCAGCGGATGATCCAGGATCGACAGGGTCGGAAAGGCGGGGTCGGTCTTCATGGTAAGGCTCTCCGGAACTACGCGCGTGTCGGTGCCTGCGCCGCCCTGTCCGCCGCCCCGTCTGCTGCCGCGCGGCGCAGGCGGTCGAGGGCGCGGGCGCGGCCGATAAGGGGGAGCAGGGCGGCCAGCTCAGGTCCCTTGGGCTGCCCGGTCAGGGCCAGACGCAGCGGCATGAACAGGCCCTTGCCCTTGCGGCCGGTGGCGGCCTTCAACGCGCCGGTCCAGGTGGACCACGTCGCGGCGTCCCAGGGCTCTTCCGGCAGGGCCTCGGCGGCGGTGCGCAGGAACCCGGCGTCGGTGGCGGCATCGGCGCGCGGCACGACGTCACCGAAGGCGACCGCGTGCCACTCCGCCACATCGGCGAAACGCTCCAGGTTCCCGCGCACGGCGTCCCAGAACGCCGGGCCGCCGTCCGCCTTCAGCGCGGCCAGCCGCGGCTTGGCGGCGTCGTAGTCCAGGCCGTGCAGCAGCCGGGCGTTCAGGCGCGCGAGGTCGGCCGGATCGAACTTGGGCGCCGCCCGCCCGAAATGCCCGAGGTCGAAGGTGTCGGCCAGGGCGTCCAGTGTGGTGACGGGGGCCACGTCGTCCGAGGTGCCCAGGCGGGCCAGCAGGGCGTTGACGGCCATCGGTTCCAGGCCGTCGGAGCGCAGGTCCGCCACGGACACGCTGCCCAACCGCTTGGACAGGCCGCCGCCGCCGACGTCGGTCATCAGCGACAGATGCGCGAAGGTCGGGGGCGTGCCGCCCAGCAGGCGGCAGAGTTGAATCTGCACCGCCGTGTTGACCACATGGTCCTCGCCCCGGATGACATGGGTGATGGCCATGTCGATGTCGTCCACCACCGACGGCAAGGTGTAGAGCAGTGTACCGTCCGCCCGCACAAGAACGGGGTCGGACAGGTGGGCCGATTCGTAGTGGCAGGCGCCCCGCACGAGGTCGTCCCAGCGGATATCCTCGTGATCCAGGCGGAAGCGCCAGTGCGGGTGGCGGCCCTCGGCCTCCAGCCGGGCGCGCTCGGCGTCGGTCAGGGTGAGGCCGGCGCGGTCGTAGATCGGCGGCTGGCCGCGCGCGCGCTGGCGGCGGCGCTTGTACTCCAGCTCCTCCGGCGTCTCATAGCAGGCGTACAGCCGCCCCTCGGCCTTGAGGGTCTCCACCACGGCGGCGTGACGGTCGGCCCGTTCGGACTGGAACGCTTCCTCATCCCAGGTCAGGCCCAGCCAGCGCAGGTCGTCGCGAATGCCGGTGACGTACTCGGGGCGCGATCGCTCGGTGTCGGTGTCGTCGAAGCGCAGCACGAAGGCGCCCCCGGCCTTGCGTGCGAACAGCCAATTGACCAAGCCGGTCCGGATGTTGCCGACATGGAGATGGCCGGTGGGGCTGGGCGCGAAACGGACACGGGCGGCGGACATGGCGGGTCTCGGTTACGGTCACGGAGGCCCGGGTTGTCGCACGGACGGCCGCGCGATGCCAGACTCAGCCCATACCCCTGCGGTGACTTAAGCCGCGCCCAGGCGCACCGGCTGGCGTTGGCGGCCCCAGGCGCCGGGTGGACCGTCGAACACACCCGCGAGGCGGGTGCCGCAACTCCGGCAATGCCCGGTGTCGTCCAGGTGCCAGTCGCGCAGCTCGTACCAATCCCGTTCGATGACCCGCGCCCCGCAGCCGGGGCAGTGGGTGCTGCCGCCGTCCACGTCGTGAACGTTGCCGGTGTAGACGTGCCGCAGTCCCGCCGCCTTGGCGATAGCCCGCGCCCGCGACAGCGTGGCGGGCGGCGTCGGTGGCAGGTCGCGCATCTTGTGGTCCGGGTGAAAGGCGGAGAAGTGCAGCGGCACGTCCGGCCCCAAGGCCTCCGCCACCCAGTCGGCGAGCGCCTTGAGTTCATCGTCGCCGTCGTTCTGGGTCGGGATCAGCAGCGTCGTGATCTCCACCCACACGGCGGTGTCGTGGACGAGGTAGCGCAGGGTGTCCAGCACCGGCGCCAGATGGGCGCTGGAAAGCTGGTGATAGAAGCCCTCCGTGAACGCCTTCAGGTCCACGTTGGCGGCGTCCATGGGGGCGAAGAAGTCGGCGCGCGCCGCCGGCTCGATGTAGCCGGCCGTCACCGCCACGGACTTCAGGCCCCGCTCCCGGCAGGCGGCGGCGGTGTCGACGGCGTATTCCAGGAAGATCACCGGGTCGTTGTAGGTGAAGGCG
This sequence comes from Roseospira marina, assembly GCF_014197855.1. GTDB lineage: Bacteria > Pseudomonadota > Alphaproteobacteria > Rhodospirillales > Rhodospirillaceae > Rhodospira > Rhodospira marina. The sequence continues at coordinate 27,885 of NZ_JACIGJ010000003.1, read as the reverse complement.
ACCGACCGGCAGGCCTGGGCCGCCGCGACCGACGCAATGCGGTCCGGCGTGGCGGGGGCGTTCAGGCGTTCCCACTGCCGGGCCTTGCTGATCTCCCAGTTCTGGCAGAACTTGCAGGTCAGGTTGCAGCCGGCGGTGCCGAACGACAGGATCGGTGTCCCAGGCAGGAAGTGGTTGAGCGGCTTCTTCTCGATCGGATCGATGCAGAACCCGGAGGAGCGGCCGTAGGTCGTCAGGACCAGGGCGCCGTCCTGCACGCCGCGCACGAAGCACAGGCCGCGCCCGCCCTCCGGGATGCGGCAGCGGCGCGGGCACACCCGGCATTCGATGCGCCCGTCGTCCAGGCGCATTCCGTGGCGCCCCGGGTGGGCAATCGGGAAGCGTTCGGCCGACGGTGTTCGCGCCGGGGCGGGGGCCGGATCGCGCGGGATCGATTCGCAGGTCATGGTAGGGCCGGACCCTCCGCGTCGCTGTGGTGGTCCATCGCATCATGATGACCGCTCACGGCGCGTCCGAAAAGGGACGATCCATCCGGGCCCGCGCTCATGTCCGGCGCCACCGTCATCGGCCGAGGCGGCGCCAGCCCCGGGCCAGGATCCGCAGCGTTCCCGGTCCATCCAGCCGCGCCAGGGTGACCAGATCGGTCAAGCGGCGCTCCAGGGCGTCGCCGTCTTGGCCGAGGAGCAGATCGGATGGGCGAAAGGCCCCTTGGGGCCCGTCACCGGGCCCCTCGGACCCGGTGCCGATGAGGCGCATGCGGCCTGCCACAACGGACGCCAACGCCCTGTGGCGCGGGTGGCGTCCCAGGCTGACCGTCAGAAGAACGCCCGCGAACCCCTTTTCCATCAGGGTGGGCGTCTGTGGGCGACTCGTACCGGGTGCGGTGGCTGGGCGCCGCGGCGGTTGCGGGCGAGGGGGCTCGGACTGCGGCACAGCGGGGGGCGTCCGCTCGCTCCGTTCATTGCGCAACAGCACGGAGCCGGCGAGCACGGCGTTTTCGATGTGCAGCCCGGCGCCGACATGCGTGTTCGGCAGGACGACGCTGTCCCGGATCACGGTATCGGGGCCGATCACGCAGCCCTCGGAGATCGAGACCCGGCCGGTCAGCACGGCATCACCGTCAACGAGGGTGAACGCGCCGATGTGAATGGAGCCGTTTTGTGTGCCCTGGTTGCGTGGCTTGACGGGGTCTGCGTTGGGCGTGGGGCCGGTTGCCGGGGGCGCGTCGAGCGCGAGTCCTCCCAAATGACCGGACAGGGTCCGCATGTTGGCGGTGTGGTAGTCCGCCAGCGTGCGGACGGGCAGCGCATCGCCGGACAGGTCCAGCGGCATGTCCGATGCCCCGTGGGGCGTTCCCGCCGTGCTGGGCGGGATCAGATGTACCCCGAAGCGGGTGTTGAACAGCATGCTTTTCGGCGCGCTCTCCGCTGCGGCCAGGGCAGCGCGCACCGACGGGGACCGCAGAACCATGGCGTCCAGAATCAGCGTGGGCCGCGCCATGGTCGGATCAATACGACGTCGGAGGGCCTGATTGGTCGCTCGCCGATCGGTTTGGAGCCACTCCACGGTTAGGCCCCACGCGCTGGCGTCGCCGACGGCGTCGCGGACGGATGTGTCGTCCGGCGCGATGGCGATCGCCACGGCGCTAAACCCGACGGCGGCGAGATCCTCCAGGGTGAAAAAGAGCAGCGGCTTGCCCGCGATGGGCAGGAGAGACGGCGGGACCGTCTCGGACAGGCACGCCAGGCCGGGCACGGGCCGGTCCGCGCGGATCAGCGCAAGCGCAGAAGGCCGCAGACTGTCAAGGGTGCTGGCGTACCGGGACCTCGACGCGATCGCAACCATGATGCGGTTCCCTTTTGTCTGACTCAGGGCCAACACGCGCGGGACGTCTGCCCGGATCCGACTTCAGCGGCGGCGGAGGTCGGCGTGAGCGACCGTTTGCTCGACCGATGGTTCGGACCTGCGGGTTCGGGGTGTTATCCGACCGTTCGGAGAAAGCAGGGATCGTGCCAGGACGGGACCAACAGACGGAGAGGCAGAGCCGGGCGCTGGGGTATGACCGGAGGCCTAGGATTTGGCGTCCCAACCGGCTCGCCCTGCGTGTGCCCCCATGGCGCGGTCTGCGGACGGGAAAGGCCGGTGTTGCAAAATGAAACCCGCAGCCGGTGCGCGGGTCGCAGATTGACACGTAGTTTGCCGCGGGACGCGCCGGGGGGGCGGGCGCATGGCGGGTCGGTCGGGGCGCTCGTCGCTCCGGTGGTGTCGGCGAGTGCATCCATTTCAGGTGGTTTGAATCGAGGTGGATCGCGGTTTCCTGTCGGTGCCCGACGCGCTACACTCCAGGATTGGCTTTGAGCGTAGCGACGCTCATATATCGCTCTATGGTAGGGGCGACTTGGCTGCTCTTGAGGGGCGGCGTGTCATGGCGGCAACCGGGGGATACAGGGGATAGCCTGACATGGTGGCTGGCCGAGAGGTGCCCGATGGGTCCACGCACGGATCGGACTCGCGCCGTCTGAAGCGTCTGGTGCGGGTCGCGGCGGCCGTTGTTTTCGTGGGGGCTGTCGCCCTGGCGGTTGTGACGATCATTCATACATGGCAGTCCGACTACCGGACCGCCAAACGGAGTCTCGACTCGGTGCTGGTGGCCTTGGGCCAGTACCTTGAGACGACGCTTGGGGGGATGGAGGCCCTCCTCGTCAACCTGGGCACCCGGTACGTGTTGGCCTCGGAGATCTCTGGCGACCTGTCGGAGACTCTCGAGGCGGCTGCGCTTCCGATGCCCATCGTCCGCACTCTTCTCCTGATTGATCGGGACGGTGTGGTCGTCGCCGAAAGCCGGCCGGGTCGTCCCGCCGTGGGTCTTGACGTCGGGGACCGGGCCTACTTCCAAATCCACAGGACCGCGCGCCGTCCGTTGACGATCGTCGCCCCTCCGGTGCGAAGCCGCGTGGACGGGGAGTGGGCCGTTCCCATTTCCCATGGTTTGCGGGCGCCGGGGGGCGCGCTGAGGGCCGTCCTGGTTGTGGCGGTATCGAGTGCGTCCCTGGACCAGATTCTCGCGGATCTGGGTGCCCGGGTTCCCGGCATGTCCATCCTATTCGGGAGCAATGACGGTGTCGTGGACGGGCGCTGGCCGACCGAGATGGTTCGGATCGGGACCGCGATCGCCGACGGCGCCGTCGTTCGGGAGCGTCTGACGGAGGCGCGAGGCGAGGCCTTTTGGGCGCCGCTCGTCCCGGGGGGACCGTCGGGCCTTGTGATGTATCGGGGGCTCGAGTCGCTGCCCGTGTTTGTCGCGGCGGGGATCGATCAGGGAGCTATTTTTGCCGACACCACCCGACAAGGCATTGTGTGGGCCTGCATCCTGGTCGTAACCGGCCTGTTGATGGGTGCGACGGTGCGTCACTTCGATCGGATCGTTGGGCGGCTTGATGCCAGCCGCGTGGCCGCCGAGGCGGCGGATCGCCGCAAGAACGAGTTCCTGACCAACATGAGCCATGAGATCCGGACGCCTCTGAACGCGATCATCGGGTTCGCCGCGATCATGCACGAGGACGATCTGCGCGCCGGCATTCCCAAGGTGTATGCCGATTACGCCCGGGATATCCAGGAAAGCGGGCGTTATTTGCTGGGCGTCGTCGACGAGCTTCTGGATTTGAGCGTGATCTCGGCGCGCGGGGTGGCGTTGTCCGATGACGTCGTGGATCCGGTGGCTCTGGTGACCGAACTGGTGCAGATCATGCAGGTGCGGGCGCGTGCAAACGCCATTGATCTGTCGGTCGAGCCGTCGCCCGGATCCACGCCGATGGTGCGGGCGGACGCCCGCCGTCTGTCGCAGATCCTCATGAATCTGCTAAGCAATGCCGTCAAATATACCCAGCCCGGTGGCACGGTCCGGACCGGCGTGCGGGCCGGTCCCGAGGGGCTGCACCTGTATGTGCGCGACAACGGGCCGGGCATCGGGTCCGAGCGGATCGAGGCGATCATGGAGCCGTTTCAACGCGACGGCGTGAACGAGGTCGCCTCGTCCGAGGGCATCGGTCTCGGCCTGGCCATCGCGCGCGGCTTGACGGAGGCGCACGGCGGCACCCTGCTGATCGTCAGCGCCGCGGGCAAGGGGACGGACGCCATCGTCAGCCTGCCGATGGACCGCGTCCTTCCGGAGGGGGGGACGGCGTGCCCCCCAACCGACCCGGGCGCGGCGTAAGCGATCGGGGGCTGCGTCACACCGGGGCCTGCGTGTGCGGGTACAAGCCGCTGGTGTCGCGCCCGTGCCGCCCGTACACTCCGCGCCATGCGCATTTTGTATCATCACTGGCTCTATCCCGGGGCGCGCCTGGCCCGGCTGGTTCTGGGTGAAAAAGGCCTGGACGTCTCGTTGCGTCCGGTGACCCCGTGGGTGCGGGACGAGGCGTTCCTGGCGCTTAACCCGGCGGGGGAGGTGCCTGTCCTGGTCGAGCCGACGGGGGCGGTCGTGGCGGGCGCGACCGCCGTGTGCGAGTACCTGGACGAGGTCCACGCCGATCCGCCGCTGCTCGGCACCGATGCGCTCGCGCGCGCCGAGGTCCGCCGGCTTGTGTGCTGGTTCGGCGAGGTGTTCCGCCGCGACGTCACCGAGCCGTTGGCCTGCGAGAAACTGCTCAATCGTGTCATGGGCGGGGGCGCGCCGGATTCCCGCGCGCTGCGGGCCGGGCGCACCAACATCCATATGCACCTGGAGTATATCGCCTGGCTGACGCAGTCGAACCGCTTCCTGACCGGGCCGCGGCCCACCCTGGCGGACCTGATGGCGGGCGCCCACCTGTCGTTGGTGGATTACGCCGGTGACGTGCCGTGGGACGATCACCCGGCGGCCAAGGAATGGTACATGCTGCTCAAGTGCCGCCCGTGTTTCCGGCCGCTGTTGACCGATCATGAACCCGGCTTGCGGCCGGCCCCGCAGTATGCCGACCTCGATTTCTAATCGGGATTTCCGACCCGCAATTTCAGACCCACGCGCCCCCTTTCCCCCCACGGAGCCCCGCCGTGACCGATCGCCCGGCCCCGTTCGACCCGCTTGACGACGTGGCGCTGTTGCGCTGGTACGAGGTCGCCGGCGTCGATGAGTGCGTGGGCGAGGCGCCGGTCGACCGGTTTGCCGCCGACGCCGCCCGGGCGGTCGCGCGGCGCTCGGGATCGGGCGCGAAGCCCGCGTCGGACTCCGGCGCACGCGCGGCGGGACCCGGCACGGCCGGTCCGCGCGCGCCGGCATCCATTGCGCGATCCGGCGCCAGCCGCGAGACCGGCTCTGGGGCGGCGGTGGCGCGCGAGGGCGCCGCCGCGGTGGCCGCCGGAGCCGCCTCGCTGGAGGCGCTTCGGGTCGCGCTGGAGGGTTTCGAGGGCTGTCCGCTGAAGGTGACGGCCACCAACACCGTGTTCGGGGAGGGCGCCGCCGACGCCCGCCTGATGGTGATCGGCGAGGCGCCCGGTGCCGACGAGGACCGGCAGGGCCGTCCGTTCTGCGGGGTCTCCGGCCGGCTGCTGGACGACATGCTGCGTTCGATCGGCTTCGATCGCACCACCGCCTACATCACCAACGTGGTGCCCTGGCGTCCGCCCGGGAACCGCAAGCCGACCCCGGCCGAGGTGGCGGTCTGCGGCCCGTTCATCGAGCGGCACGTGGCGTTGATCGCACCCCGGGTGCTGCTGCTGGTGGGGGGGCTGGCCGCTTCGACGCTGCTCGGCACGACCGAGGGCATCACGCGGCTGCGCGGCCAGTGGCGCACCCATCGGCCCGCCGGTGGTCCGCATAACATTCCGGCCATGCCGACGTTCCACCCAGCCTATCTGCTGCGCACACCCGAGGCCAAGCGTCTGGCCTGGCGGGACCTGCTGGCCGTGAAGGCGAAGCTGACGGACGACGCCTGACCGGGCGGTCGGGCTGGACCCAACGGTGCCCAGACGGGACCGAGGGGGGCGGTTACGCCATCGCGTCGATCTCGTCGTCCGACAGGTGCCCCGGCACGATGGTCAGGGGCACGCGCAAGCGGGCGGCATGCTTGCCGGTCAGGGCCGTCACAAGCGGTCCCGGTCCGTCGCCGCCAACCCCGGCGGCCAACACGACCACGGAGATGTTGGGCTCCTCGCTCAGCAGGTCGAGAAGCTGTTCGGTCGGCTCGCCCTCGCGGACGAACAGGGCCGGCATGCGCCCGGTCATGCGGCCGACCAGCGACGCCGTGCGCTGCAGCACCTCCTCGGCGTCCTCGCGGGCCTCGTCGCGCATGCGCTTGCCGACGAACATCCAGTGCTCGAATTCCGTCGGATGGCTGACGTGGAGCAGGGCGACATGGCCGCCGGTGGCGGTGGCGCGCCGACACGCGTACCGCAGGGCCGCTCTCAGTTCCGTGGACTGATCCACCACCACCAAGAAGGTGCGGTGGTCGGGACTGATGCTCACGCTCGTGTCGGTATCCTCGCGTTGCGTCGTCGTCATGAACATCATGGGTGGTCCTTCCTCCCGGTCCGATCCCGGGGTCGCCGCCGAGAGACTTTGGGTGTCTCCTTCTGCGTGGACGGTCGAAGCCTCCGGATCGGGGGGCGGGCACCACGTCCGGTGGTCCCGCCCCTGACACGACTCATCCGGCCATATTCGCCCGTCCAAACGATAAGGGCAATTGTCTTCGATGGGGGCGCGTGTCGACGCCGAGACGCGCGACTCGGTCCGAGTCGTGGAAACCGCGTCGCTTCCGAACGCTAGCGCGGGTTCTTCACAGGGGGAGGCGAGCTCCCGGCGTCCGCCTCGATGGGGCCGCCCGCCGCCTGCCACGCCGCCAGACCGCCCTCGATTCGGTGGATCGGCCCGGGGTGCCCCGCCTGCATGAGGGCCATCGCCGCGTGCTCGCACCGCACGCCGATGGCGCAATGCAGAACCAGCCGGCCGCCCTCCGGCACGGGGGGCAGCGCCTGCGGATCGAACGCCGACAGCGGGCGATTCGTGGCGCCGGGGATGTGGCCGCGGGCGTACTCATGGTCCTCGCGAACGTCCACGACGGTGGCACACTTTTGCGTGTACCAGTCGAGCGCCGTTGCGGCGTCCACGAGGTGCACGCGATCACGGGCGCGGGCCAGGGTGTCGGCGTCGAAGGGGGTGCGCATCATCGGGGAGGCTCCGGCCGGGGGCTCGAATCGGGGACGACGGGCCGGCGGCACAGGCGTCACCCGCCCCGGCGTATTGGTTCTGTCGTCACAAATGTGGGCTGTGGTATGACGCTGCAAGACGCCACCGCACGGACCCGGGCCCGATCGCCGGACGGTCCCGAGAGGGGGTTCGCCCATGACCACGCCATCCTCGCCCCAAACGCCGCCGCCGCCCCCGACCGATCCGCCCGCCGCCGATGCGACGCTGGACGCCCGGGACCTGCGGTGCCCGCTGCCGGTGCTGCGCGCCCGCAAGGCGTTGAACGCGCTGGCCCCCGGGCAGGTCCTGGCCGTCGAGGCGAGCGACCCGGCGAGCCTGGAGGACTTCCGGCAGTTCTGCGCGGCGGGCGCGGCCATGCTGGAGGCCCAGCAGGCCGAGCCGGAGGCCGGTGTGTTCCGCCACTGGCTGCGCCGGGGCCCCGCGTGACTCCTCTTGCCCGCGTGACTCCCCTTGAAGGCGCGGGGGTATTGTGGTTACTATACACCTCGGTCGCGCACGGTCTGACCCGGCCGGGTTGCGGCCTTTCGGCAACAGGCCCACCGCGTTTTTCGGGTGGTCCGGTCGGATCCTGGCGGGACCCCTTGATCAAATGTCTGAAGCTGAGTAGGGAGAGGCCCCGGGCAGTAAAGTCTGAGTGATGGACTTGGTGCCGCGCTGACCGGCGCGGCGGCGGGGTGGTCCACAGCCTCGATCATGCCGCACTCCGATCCGATGACCGCATCCGAGGTTGGCTCCGGGTTTGGCCCGCGCGTTTCACGGTCGCCTCGTTTCGCACCCTCCCTGGCGGTCAAGTATTGCGGTAGGCGGTGAAGTATAGTAGTTACTGGACCGCGCTTTGGAGCGCGTCCGCGTTCGTAAGGAAAGGCTCGCGATGTCCGCCGGCACGTCCCAGACCGGTTCTTCCCTCTCCAGCGATGTTCCGCTGGGCTCCACGCCCGCGTCGGACGGGTTCGCCCGGAACTTCGTGACGCCGTCGTTGAATGATCTCGCCAAGCAGGCCCAGGCCGCCAATCTGACAACCGCCGACTTTGTGGACGCCCTGGTCAACGCCGAGGCGGCATTCCTGGCGTCGATCTTGGGGCCGAAGGTCACCGGCGACATGCTCCAGGCCCTGGGCGCGCAGATATCGCAGACCGCCGCCGCGTCGGCCCATGGGTCGGAGGGCTCGTGAGCCGACGACATCGACGAAATGGCATCGCACAGCCCCTTGACAGCCGATAGGGACGTATAAAAGATGCTGTACACACGGATCATACGTCGACCCCACCGGCCTTTTTAAAGAGCCGGCCTGACCCCTCCCACGGCGGCCGCGCGTCCGACCGCCGTGGGAGCGGCCAAGCCCGCTTTCCGGGCTTTCCTCTCACGGAAAGCCGATCGATCGGCACCCAAGCTTCATCCAGCAAGAGAGAGGCACACTCATGTCCATGACGTTTAACGCGGAATACTACCTGGCGAACAATCAGGACGTCCGCGATGCGATCGTGCTCGGCACTTTCGGTGCCGGTCTGACCACCGACTACAACGGCGATGGCGAGGTCACCAACGCCGACCTGGCCGAGTACCACTACAACACCTTCGGCTGGCTTGAGGATCGCGACCCGAACGCGACCTTTGACACCTCCGCCTACCTGGATGCCAACCCGGACGTGCTGCTGGCCGGCGTGAACCCGTTCACGCACTTCCTGACACTTGGCCTGAGCGAGGGTCGCTCGCCGAACGCCTCGATCCCGCGTGTTGAGGACTTCGACGCCGAGACGTACCTGGCGAACAACGAAGACGTGCAGACCGCCGTGGACAACGGTGACTTCGACTCGGCCTACCAGCACTATGTCCTGTACGGCCAGTACGAGGGCCGCGCCGCCCAGACGACCGGCGGTCAGACGATCACGCCGCAGCAGAACAACGCGACCGGCGAGACCTTCACGCTGACCACCGCCGTTGGTGAAGAGATCGTCGGCACGGCCGGGAACGACACGTTCAACGTGATCATCGGGACGGGCGCGACGCTGAACAACTTCGACACGATCGACGGCCTGAACGGCACGGACAAGGCCAACATCCTGGCCGATGCCGACGTGACCGCCGCGCAGCTGGGTCAGTTCTCGAACGTCGAGACCGTGGTCATCAATCAGGCCGACGCCGACGGTCAGGCGGCCATCGACATCTCCGGCACGTCGGTCCGGAACTTCACCGTCGAAGGCAACGGCATGACGGCGGCTGCCGCCGTGACCGTGGCGGAAGGCACGACCGTGACGGCAAACACGACGGCCGCCGGCGCGCTGGCCGTGACCGGTGCCAAGGACGTCTCCGCCCTGACGGCCGTGGCCGACGGCACCAACGTGAATGCCTTCACGTTCGCCGAAACCAACGCCTCCGTGGAGACCGTCAACGCCTCGGGTGAGGCGGCTGCCACCGTCACCGTGACGGCCACCGCCACCACCGAAACCGCCAACATCAGCCTGTCGGAAGACACCGCGCTGACCGTGGTCGGTGGCTCGCTTGAGACCCTCAACATGGGTGGCTCCACCGGCGATATGACCGTGACCCTGCTGGCGAACATCACCAGCGTGACGGGCGGCAGCGGCGCCGACGCCATCACCGATGTCGCCGGTCTGACGGAGCTGACGGCGGACCTGGGTGCCGGTAACGACACCTTCGTGATTGCGAATGGCGACAACACCAAGGCCGTGTCGCTGACCCTCGGTGCCGGTGACGACACCGTTGACGTGAATGCGCTGGCGAATGCGGACATTGATGCCCTCGCGGACACGATGATCTCGATCAAGGACTTCAACGCGGCCGAGGACGTGCTGGACCTCGCCGGCCTCGCCGCTGGCGATGGCTACATCCAGCTCACCAACACGCAGCTGTCGAACATTGCTGGGGAAGCCACTCTGGAAGATGCGGCTGCGGCTGCGGTGGCTCTCACCGCCACCGGTGCCAACGACGGCTTCACGGCGTTCGACTATGGCGGCAACATGTACGTCGTTAAGAACGACGGCACCGCCGCATTTGCGGACACCGATGGCATCCTGGAAGTCGTGGGTGTTAACGTCGACGACATGGACGCCAGCAACTTCGTGACGGCGTAATCCGCATCCAGGTGGCGGGGCCGTATCCCGGTCCCGTCCTCGGAGACGGAAGACGACGGGCGAAAGCCGATTGGGGGCGGGGTCTTCGGACCCCGCCCTTTTTCGTGCCCGCGTGGTGGTGCATAAGCGGACGGGCATTCCCCCCCGCATCCCGTGGGTGCTATCCCGGACAGCATCGAAATGCGCGACGACCCGGATGGGATGAGATGCCAACGACACCCCCGACAGCACCCCCGAATACGCCCCCGTGGCACGGGCTTCTCGGTGCCGCCAAAAGTAACGCTGGCGCCGGGCGGTTCGCGGAGGCGCGGGCCCTGTGCGAGCAGGTGGCCCAGTCGTATCCGGATGACGGGGCGGCGCTGCTGGATACCGGCGGCCTGCTGCTGTCCTGTGGGCTTTTGAGCGAGGCGGAGCAGGTTTTCCTGCGGGCGCAGGCGCTGGCGCCAGGCGACATCCGCGCCCGGGTCAGCCTCGCCAATGTGGCGGCGCAGCGCGCGGATCATGGCACCGCGCGACGCCTGTATGCCGGGATTCTCGGCGCCGCGCCCGACCACCCGGTGATTCGGCGCAATGCCCTGACCACTCAGGAATATGATCCGGCGGCCACCGATGGCGAGCGGCTCGCGGCCGCGCGCGCTTGGGGGCGCTGGGCCGCGCGCCGGGCCGGCGGACCCCATTCACGGCCCGTTATGGCGCCCGCGACCGGCCGGCCGCTGCGGGTGGGGTATGTCTCGGCGGATCTCTGCCAGCATACCGTCGGGCTGTTCGTGAAGGATGTGCTGGCCGGCCACGATCCGGCCCGGGTTCAGGCCGTCGTGTACAGCGCCGGGTCTGTGGACGACTGGGTGACGGACGCCATCCGCCACACCACGACCTTTCGGGATGTGCGAGCCCTGGATGACGCCGCTCTCGCCCGGGCCATCCGCTTCGACCGCCTTGACGTTCTGGTGGACCTCTCCGGGCACACCAGTGGCTCGCGCCTGACCGCCCTTGCCCACCGGCCGGCCCCAGTCATGGTGTCTTGGTTGGGGTACTTCGCCACCACCGGGCTGCCCTGCCTGGACGCCGTGCTGCTGGACGATGCACACGCGCCCCCGGGCATGGAGGCGGGGTTCACGGAATCCATCGTGCGGATGACGCAGGGGCGTTTGTGTTATGCGCCGGTCCCGTTCGCGCCCCCCGTGGCGGACCCGCCGCACCGTCGGAACGGACACGTGACGTTCGGCAGCTTCAACAACACGGCCAAGCTCAATGAGGCCGTCCTGGCCGTGTGGGCGCGGGTTCTGGGCGCCGTTCCCGACAGCCGGCTGGTCCTGAAATGGCGTACGTTCAACGATACGGCTTTATGCGAGCGGATACGCGCGACCTTTCAGGCGCATGGCATCGCGCCCCATCGGATTGACCTGCGCGGGCCGTCCTTCCACAAAGAGATGCTGGCGGAGTACGGCGATATCGACATCGCGCTGGACCCGTTTCCGTTCACGGGCGGGCTGACGAGTTGTGAGGCCCTGTGGATGGGCGTGCCGGTCGTGACGTGGCCGCAGGGGCGTGTGGTCAGTCGTCAGACCTTCGCCTTCCTGTCACAGATCGGCCTGTCGGAACTGGCGGCGCGGGATGCCGACGACTACGTGCGCATTGCCTCCGATCTCGCCGGGGATCGGGCCCGCATGGCGACCGTGCGGGCATCGCTGCGCAATCGTATGCGCACCAGTCCCCTCTGTGACGTTTCGGCCTTTACGCGGGAGCTGGAGGATACCTTCATCGGGGTGTTCGAGGAGGCGTCTCGGTCGGAGTAGGGGGCGGTGCCGTGGTCTTTGAGGGGCTCGGGAAAAGAAGGGCCGGAGCGTTTGTCATTTTGCGGCTGCGCCGAATATGCGACAAGGGTCGCTCGCCCGGAGGGTGCGGGCGCATTCGACGCAAGGAGCGCGGGCATGTTGTGGACCGAGGGCTATGTTTCCGGCATCGACTACACACACGGCTTGTATCCGGAGCTGTCTCCGGCGCGGATGACGCTTGCGCTGCTGGCGAAGGGGATCGCGGGAGCGCCCGCCGGGCCCCTGCGCTATCTGGAACTCGGCTTCGGCCAGGGGCTGTCGCTGAATGTCCACGCGGCCGCCAACCCCGGAACGTTCTGGGGTGCGGACTTCAACCCGGGGCAGGCGGCCAACGCCCAGGACCTCGCGCGGGCCAGCGGCGCGGACCTGACGGCGCTGGAGGCCGCGTTCGATGAACTGGCGCGGCGCGATGACCTGCCGGACTTCGATATCATCGCCCTGCACGGCATCTGGTCGTGGATCTCCGACGCCAACCGGGCGGTGATCGTCGACATCGCGCGCCGCCACCTGAAGCCGGGCGGTCTGTTCTACATCAGCTACAACACCACGCCGGGCTGGTCGCCGGCCATGCCGCTGCGCCATCTGATGGCCGAACACGCCGCGCGGGCGGGGCAGGGGCCGTTGCCGGCGCGGATCGATGCCGCGCTGGCGTTCTCGCAGTCGATGGTGGACGCGGGGGCAGCCTACTTCCGGGCCAATCCGGCCGTGGCGGAGCGGCTGAAAAAGATCCGGGAGCAGAACCGCAACTACCTCGCGCATGAATACTTCAATCGCGATTGGCATCCCATGCCGTTCAGTCAAGTGGCCGACCGGCTGGCCGACGCCAAGCTGACGTTTGGGGCCTCGGCGCACCTGCTGGATCATGTGGACGCGATCAACCTGAGCCCGGAGGCGCAGGCGATCCTCGCGGATCTGCCCGATCCGGTGTTTCGCGAGACGGTGCGGGACTACTTCATCAACCAGCAGTTCCGGCGCGACATCTTCGTCAAGGGGCGGCGGGCGCTGTCCGCCTTGGAGCAGGCGCAACGCATCCAGGCCCTGCCGGTCGTGCTGCTCATCCCGCCGGAGGACCGCCCGACCAAGGTCAAGGGCGCCCTGGGCGAGGCCGAGCTTCAGGAGGCCATCTATGGCCCGGTGGTCGAGGGGCTGGCGGCGGACGACTTCGCGCCCAAGAGCATCGCCGACCTGCGCGCCCGGCCGGGCTGCCAGGACCTGACGGTGCCGCATCTGATCCAGGCCATGCAGGTGCTGTGCGGGCTGGGCAGCGCGGCGCCGGCCCATGATCCGGCCACGGCCAAGACGGTTCGCAAGACGAGCCGCGCGCTGAACACCGAGCTGTGCCGGCGGGCGCAGTTCTCCGAGGACGTGCAGTTCCTGGCTGCGCCGCTGATCGGGACGGGCGTGGCGGTGAACCGCTTCGAACAGCTCTTCCTGCGTGCGGCGGAGCGGAAGGAGGCCGATCCGCCCGCCTTCGTCTGGCGCCTGCTTCAGGCCCAGGGGCAGGTGCTGCGCAAGGACGGCCAGCCGATCACGGACCCGGAGGCCAACGTGGCGGAGCTGCGGGCGCGCTACGACACGTTCCAGACCAAGCGCCTGCCGATCCTGCGCCGGCTGGGGATCGCCTGAGGCGCGGCGTCCGTGTCGTGCGCGTGACGAATCCTTTGACAGGGACGCGGTGGCTTCGGTTGACTGAAGCTCATCCTGTTCACCGAGCCCGTTCCCTGATCGGAGTTGAGCCATGCCCCGTGTCCCCCGCGCACCCCGTTTTGCCGCGTTGGCGGTGTCTTCCCTGGCCCTGTCCGGCCTCGTCGGGGTCCCATCCGCCCTGGCGGCCGACTGCTCCCTGCCGCCCAAGGGCGTGCCCCTGAAGACCGAGGGCCGCACGCCGGTGCTCCACAACGCCTGCGGCCAGCCGTTCCAGGCGGGCTATCGGCTGGAGGGCACGACGTTGCACTTCCCCAGCGGCGCCACGCACGCGCTCCCGCAGGCGACGGAGGCAGAGGCCGAAGAGACCCTGCGCATCGCCTACGGTCTCGTCGGGCCGCGCGACGCCCTGGTGCGCACCCGCTGGCCCGAGTAGCGGATCGGGGCGCGGGCCGCCATCCTCCCGCCACGGTGCGTCCGGATCCTCCCCTCGAACGGTGAGAGCAAACGTGGGATAGTGACCGGCGCGCGAACGAACCATGCTGCGGTTCGCGCGCGCCGATCCAAGGAAACGGGCCGTCGGAGCCCGAGGGAGGAACAGCGATGTCCAAGAGGTACGCGGCCCGCAAGGCGGAGCAGCTCGATCAGGTGCGCGCCCGGGTCGCGGAACGGCTCGATCCCGCCGACGTCGCGGCCGTCACCCGGTTCGTCGAAGGGTACTACGCCCACGTTCCGCCCGCCGACATGGCGCCCATGGACCCGGAGAACCTGTACGGCGCGGCCCTGGCGGTGTGGTCGTTTCTGCGCCACCGCCGCCCGGGCGAGGCGCGGGTACGGGTCTACAATCCCGTCTACGAACAGCATGGCTTTCAGAGCGAGCACACGGTCATTGAGGCCGTGAACGACGACATGCCGTTCCTGGTGGATTCGGTGACGGCGGCGCTCGGCGCCCTGGACATGGTCGTGCACCTCGTCATTCACCCCGTGGTGTGGGTGGTGCGCGGGCCGGACGGCGCCTTCGTCGGGCTCGGCACGCGGGAGGACGCCGGCGCGGTCCGCGAGTCCGTCATGCACGTGGAAATCGGGGAGGTGAGCGATCCGGCCACCCTGGAGGCGGTCGAACAGACTCTCGTCTCGGTGCTGGCCGAGGTGCGCGCCGCCGTCGAAGACTGGCCCGCCATGCACGAGCTGTCCCGCGCCGCCGCCGAGGGCCTGAAGGGGGAGGTTGCCGCGCCGCCGGACGGCGATCCGGAGGTGGTCGCCGAGATGGCGCACTTCCTGGACTGGGTCAGCCAGAACCACTTCACGTTTCTCGGCAGCCGCGACTACGCCATGGTCGAGGTCGACGGGGTGCTGCGGGCGGAACCCGAGCCGGGGCTCGGCATCCTGCGCGATCCGGGGCGGCGGGTGTTCGGCCAGCTTCGCGACCTGGAGACCCTGCCCGAGGACGTGCAAAGCTATGTGCGGGGGTCGGCGCCGCTGCTCATCACCAAGACGGCGATGCGGGCGCGCGTTCACCGCTCGGTGCCCATGGACGCCATCGCCGTCAAACGCTTCGGACCGGACGGCGCCCTGGCGGGTCTGACGCTACTGGTGGGGCTGTTCACGGCGGACGTCTACACCGACAGCGCGGTCGCCATTCCCGTGGTGCGGCGCAAGGTCCAGCACGTCATGGAGCGCAGCGGCTTCGCGCCCGGCGGTCACGACAGCAAGCGCCTGCTGCATATCATGGAGACGCTGCCCCGCGACGAGCTGGTGCAGACCGACGAGACCAAGCTGCTCGAAACGGCGCTGGGGATTCTGGACCTTCAGGAACGCCAGCGCACGGCGCTGTTCCTGCGCCAGGACGAGTTCCAACGCTTCGTGTCCTGCCTCGTGTTCATCCCGCGCGACCGATTCGACACCGCGTTGCGCCTGACGGTCCAGGACATTCTGGAGGCCGACCTGCAGGGCAAGGTCGAGACCTATTCGACCCAGGTGGATGATTCGCGTCTGGCGCGGCTGCACTTCATCGTTCGCACCACGCCGGGCGCCATGCCGGTGCACGACGCGGACGAGATCGAATCCCGCATCGCCGCCGCCACCCGGTCGTGGCCGGATCACCTTGCGGACGTTCTGTACACCGCCAAGGGGGAGGAGCAGGGCCTGCGCCTGTTCCGCCGCTACGGCACGGCCTTCCCGGCGAGCTATCGGGAGCGGCACAGCGCCCAGGGTGCGGTCGCCGACATCGCCCGCATCGAGGAGGCCCTGACCAGCGGGCGCTTCACGCTCAACCTGTACCGCCCGATCGAGGCGTCGGAGCACGAGGTCCGGTTCAAGGTGTTCCAGCCGGACAGCTCCGTGGCGCTGTCGGACATGCTGCCGGTGCTGGAGAACATGGGCTTCCGCGTCATCGGCGAGGTCCCGTTCGCGCTGACCCCGCGTCTGGGGGACACCGTGGGGGGCCTTCCGGGGGAGGCGCGCGGCGGTCGCCTGACGACGGTCTGGATCCACGATTTTTCGATGCGCGCGGCCTCCGGCGGTGTGGTCGATATTGCCCGCGCGCGCACGCCGTTCCAGGAGGCCTTCACCCGGGTCTGGACCGGGGAGCTGGAAAACGACGGCTTCAACCGGCTGGTGATCGAGGCCGGGTTGGACTGGCGCCAAGTGGTGATCCTGCGGGCCTATGCGCGCTATCTGCGGCAGGCGGCGTTTACCTTCAGCCACGCCTACATCGAGCAGGCGCTGGCCAAGCATGCCGACATCGCGGCGCGGCTGGTGGCGCTGTTCGAGGCGCGGTTCGATCCCGACCGGCCCGAAGAGGAGGCGGCGCGGCGCCAGCGCGAGATCGTCGGTGCCATCGAGGAGGCGTTGAACGCCGTCACCAACCCCGACGAGGACCGCATTCTTCGCCGGTATCTCAACCTCATTCAGGCCACGCTGCGCACCAACCACTTCCAGCACGGCGATGATGGCGCGCCGAAGCCCTATCTGGCGCTGAAGTTCGACAGCCGCGCGGTCGAGGATTTGCCGCTGCCCCGCCCGTGGGTCGAGGTGTTCGTCTACAGCCCGCGGGTGGAGGCCATCCACCTGCGCGGCGGCAAAGTCGCGCGCGGCGGCATCCGCTGGTCGGACCGGCGCGAGGACTTCCGCACCGAGGTGCTGGGCCTGATGAAGGCGCAGATGGTCAAGAATGCCGTGATCGTGCCGGTGGGCTCCAAGGGCGGCTTCGTGGTCAAGCAGCCGCCGCCGCCCGACGCGGGGCGCGAGGCCGTCCAGGCCGAGGGCATCGCCTGCTACAAGACCTTCATGCGCGGGCTGCTGGACCTGACCGATACCCTGACGGGCGACGAGGTGGTGCCGCCGGCCCGGGTGCGGCGCCGCGACGGCGACGACCCCTATCTGGTGGTCGCGGCCGACAAGGGCACGGCGACCTTCTCCGACATCGCCAACGCGGTCGCGCTGGACTACGGCTTCTGGCTGCGCGACGCCTTCGCCTCCGGCGGGTCCAACGGCTATGACCACAAGGCCATGGGCATCACGGCGCGGGGTGCGTGGGAGGCCGTGAAGCGGCACTTCCGCGAGATGGGCCGCGACATCCAGAGCGAGGACTTCACCGTCATCGGTGTCGGCGACATGTCGGGCGACGTGTTCGGCAATGGGATGCTCCTGTCCCCGCACATCCGCCTGATCGGGGCGTTCAATCACCTCCATGTGATGATCGACCCGGAGCCGGACGCGGCGGCTTCTCTGGCGGAACGGCAACGGCTGTTCGCCCTGCCGCGCTCCACCTGGGCCGACTACGACGCCGCCGTGCTGTCCGAGGGCGGGCGGGTGTTCGAACGCCGCGCCAAGCGTGTCACCCTGACGCCGCAGATCAAGGCGCGGCTGGGGCTGCGCCAGGACGTGGTGACGCCGAACGACTTGATCCGCGCCCTGTTGCGCGCCGAGGCCGATCTGCTCTGGTTCGGCGGCATCGGCACCTACGTGAAGGCCAGCCACGAAAGCCACGCCGAGGTCGGGGACCGTGCCAACGATGCCATCCGCGTCGACGCGGACGACCTGCGGGCCAAGGTGTTGGGCGAGGGCGCCAATCTGGGCGTGACCCAGCGGGCGCGCATCCAGTTTGCCCTGGCCGGTGGGCGCATCAACACCGACGCCATCGACAATTCGGCGGGTGTGGACTGCTCCGACCACGAGGTGAACATCAAGATCCTGCTCGACGGCATCGTCGAGGCCGGCGACATGACGGAGAAGCAGCGCAACGCCCTGCTGCGCGAGATGACCAGCGACGTGGCGGAGCTGGTGCTGCGGGACAACTATTTGCAAACGCAGGCCATCTCTCTGATGGAGCGGAGTTCGGCCGGCCTGCTGGATCACCAGCACCGCCTCATGCGGGCGCTGGAGCGGATCGGCCGGCTGGATCGGGCGGTTGAATTCCTGCCGGACGACGATGAGATCGCCGAGCGGATCGGGGCCGGGCGTGGCCTGACCCGACCGGAGCTGGCGGTGCTCATTCCGTACGGCAAGCTCTGGATCTTCGACGAGGTGATGCAGTCCGACCTGCCCGAGGACCCCATGCTGACGGAGTCCATGGCGCTGTACTTCCCGCGGGCGGTCCAGACGCGCTACCGGGAGCAGATCGGCCGCCACCGCCTGCGCCGGGAGATCATCGCCACCTACATCGCCAACTCGATGATCAATCGGGTGGGCGCCGCCTTCGTCACCGAGATGATCGAGAAGACCGGCATGCGTCCGGCCGACATCGCGCGCGCCTACATGGCGGTGCGCGAGGTCTACGGTTTGCGGGCGCTCTGGCTGGATATCGAGACCCTGGATGGGCGCGTTGACGCCGGCATTCAGCTCGACCTGTTGCACGCCATCAACCAGTTGGTCGGGCGCCAGACGCAGTGGATGCTGCGGCACGGCACCTGGCCGCTGGACGTTTCGGCGACGGTGACCGAACTGGCGCCGGCCGTCCAGGTGCTGTCCGCCAACCTGGATGAACTGGCCACCGAGGAAACCCTGGCCGCGGCACGCGAGGCCATGGCCGGCTGGATCGAGGCCGGCGTGCCGGATGCGCTGGCGGCTGGCGTGGCCTGCCTGGACGTGATGGCGGCGGCGGGCGACATCACCCGCATTGCCGCCGCGCACGAGCGGCCGATCGAGCCGGTCGCGCGGCTGTACTTCGCCGTCGGGACCCGGTTGGGCATCGGCTGGCTGCACCGCACCGCCGAGCAGTTGGAGAACGGCGGGCACTGGAACAAGCTGGCGGTGTCCGCGCTGGCGGAGGAGTTTTCCAGCCACCAGCGTCAGATCACCGAACGTGTGATCGAGCATGGCGCGGCGCTCGACGATCCCGATACCGCGATCGCTGCCTGGAGCGAGACCAACCCCGTGACGGTGGAGCGCGCGGCCCAACTCGTCAGCGAACTGCGCGGCGCCTCGGGCGGCGTCGATCTGGCCATGCTCACGGTCGCAAGCCGCCAGTTCCGCGCCATGGCGGGGGGATGATGCTGGCGGCGTAGGAGGAGGCGGAGCCCGCCGGGCCTCGGCCCGGTGGGCGTGGGGTCGGCCCGGTGGGCGTGGGGCCCCGTCCGAAGGATATACGCGCCGGGCGGGACAGATCGCGCTGCCCCGCCCGTAAGCGTGGTCAGGTGCGCAAATTGCGTGTCATATCGCCAACGGCGTCCGCGACCCCGTCAATATCGGACACGACTTGCAGAACCCGGCTGGCGATTTCTTTTGTCGCGGAGTCCTGTTCGTCCACGGATCCGGTCACGTCGGCGGAGATCTCGCGCACCTCGCCGATGGTGCCGGCGATCCCGTTGATGGCTTCCACGGCCCTGCGGGCCTCCTCCTGCACCTGCCCTATCTGTTGCGCGATTCGGTCTGTTGCCGTGCTGGTCTGGGTGGCGAGGGATTTGACCTCACTTGCCACCACCGCGAACCCTTTGCCGGCATCGCCCGCCCGCGCGGCCTCGATGGTCGCGTTCAGGGCCAGAAGGTTGGTCTGCGAGGCGATGTCGTTGATGAGCTTGACCACCTCGCCGATCTGATCGGCGGCCGACACCAGGGCCGTGACCGTGGTGTTGGTCCGCTCCGCTTCCGTGAACGCGGCCTCGGATGCACGCGCCGCATCGGTCATGCGGGCGTTGATCTGTCCGATAGAGGCCGAAAGCTCCTCGGCGGCCGAGGCCACGGTCTGGGCGTTGTCCCGGGCCCGATCGACGACCTCGGTCACGGTCTGGTCCAGCTTGTCGGCGAGGGCTTGGATATCGGCCCGCCGCTGGTGCTCCAGCGCGCGCCGGTTTTCTTCCAGCACCTTCATGTCGTGGATGTCGATCAGCGAGCCGCAGGCGCGCCGCGCCGTTCCGGACCGGTCCCGCAGAACGCCGCCGACCGCCTGATACCAGCGATAGTCGCCGCTTTTGGTGCGGAGGCGGTAGGTGACGTCGTAGCCCGTGCGGCCGGATCGGTCGTTGAGGCAGGCCCCGAAGGCGGCAAAGGTCGGTTCTGCATCGTCCGGGTGCAGGCGGTCTGCCCATGACCCCACGCGGTTCGGAAAGCCCGCCAAATCATCCGGGTCGAAGCCCAGCAGCCGCCGGAACTCTGGCGACCACGTCCACACACTGTTGGCGTGCATGGGGTCGCCGTTGAACAGCCGCGCATCCCACAGTCCCACGCCGGCGTTGCGCTGCAGAAGCTCGGCGACTTCGGCTTCCATCTGCGTTTCATGAATGTCGATCAGCGAGCCGCACGCCCGCACGGCGGTGCCAGTGCTGTCACGCAACACGCCGCCGACCGCGCGAAACCAGCGGTACGATCCGGTTTTGGTCTTGAGCCGGTATTGGACGTCGTAGCCCGTCTTGCCTGTCCGGTCGTTGAGGCACGCTCCGAACGCGGCGGCCGTGGCCTCGGCGTCCTCGGGATGCAGCCGATCCGCCCAGGACCCAACCACCTCGGGAAACCCGGTCGTGTCGTTCGGATCGAAGCCCAGCAGCCGGCGGAACTCCGGTGACCAGCTCCAGGCGGAGTTGGGGTGCATCGGGTCGCCCTGGTAGAGTTTGGCATTCCACAGCCCCACCCCGGCGAATCGATTCAAAAGGTCCAGAACCTCCGCCTTGGCGGTCGACTCCGCCGTATCGGAGGACGCAAACAAACGAAACATGGCCAGCCTCTTATGAAAGAACCCGTGCCCGCCATGGACGAAAACCACAGACAGAAAGAGTGAGCCGTCCCACCCGCTCGGGTGCCCTCGGACGGTGGATCCCTCATGGTTCCTGTCGGGCCGCTCTTCTCTCGATAAGACGCCTCAAGCAACGCGCGGGCCACCCCGTGGGATTCGGGGCCGCCAAAGCGCGATCTATGCCGAATGGCCGAGGGGCCCGCCGGCTTACTCGTCGAACGGATCGCCCTTGAGCCAGCCCAGGATCAACCGCCGGCCGAGCGAATCCGCGCGCGGGAGGCGCCACGGCGCCGGGCCGTCGGAGCCTTCCCCTTGCATGAAGGATGCAACCTCGGCGCGGGTGTACCAGCCCGCATGGTCCAACTCGCGCGGGTCGATGACGATGTCCGTGGTGAGGGCCTCGCCGTGGAACCCCAGCATCAGCGAGGCCGGGAACGGCCACGGCTGCGATGCGCCATAGGCCACGCGGCCCACGCGGATGCCGGCCTCTTCGTGGACCTCGCGCCGGACCGCCTCTTCGAGGGTTTCGCCGGGTTCGACGAATCCGGCCAGGGTGGAGATCATACCGCTGGGCAGCCGCGGACCATGCCCGAGCAGGCAGCGGGCCTGCGCCCCCCGGCCGTGATGGATCAGCATGATAACCGCCGGATCCGTGCGCGGAAAATGGTCCGCTCCGCAGGTCGTGCACCGCCGCCGATAGCCGGCATCCACGCTTTCGCACAGCGCCCCACAGGCTCCGCAGAACCGGTGTCGGCGGTGCCAGCCCAGAACGCCGAGGGCCTGCGCCAGAAGGGTTGCCTCTGGACCCGGAAGGGTCGGGCCCACCGTGCGCAGGGGAAGGAACTGACCGCCCAGGCCGGTGTGCGGTCCCAGGTCGTCCTCGGACTCGGGGCCCTGCGGAAGCTGGAGCGCGAACCACGCCGTGCCGTCGGTGTCGAGGCCCAGCAACACCTCTTCCTCCGGGGCCAGATCCGGTGTCGGACCGGACCAGGTCCCCGGTGCTGTGACAAGGGCCGGGGCCGCTTCGTCTTCGGTGCCGTCGATCAGCACGCGATCGCGCCAGACCAGGACCAAACGACTGGACGGGTCCGCCCGCAGAGCGGCAAGCCGGGCGGTGTCGGTGCGCAGGGGTTCCGCCCGGTCCAGTGGGGCGCCGGTGTAGCTCAGGCCGTCCAGCGCGGCGCGCGTGGTTTCAGTCAGCGGCGGACTCAAGGGATGCCGCAGGGGGGGCTTGGGCGTGTGTCGTTGCGGGTGGCTCAGGGCGTCCATGTCATATCCCGGACCGCGTCCTCTGTCTTGTACAGGTACAGGGAGAAGTCGTTGGGGTCGTAGTCCTCGCGCAGGACGACCCGAACCACGTCGTCCTGGGATTCCGCCCAAGCCCGGGCGGCCTCCGGCTCGGCGTGGAACAGGGTCCAGCGGTTGGCGTGCGGTGCGTTCATGCTCAAGGAATTGACGGAGACGCCCCGGTCGGCGCGATCCAGCATGGCTCGGATCATGGCGCGCATGTAGGTCTCGGGATCGTCGCGCCGATGGGCGAAGATTCCGCTGGCCACCACCCAGTCGAACCGGGGCAGCGGCAGCACCGGGGGCGGCGTCGCCAGCAGGCAGCCCTGAACAAACGTGAGCTCCGGGAACCGGAAGGCGGCGTGGTCCACCATCGCCGGGGTCAGGTCGAGCCCGCAGTATCCCAGATCGTAGCCGTGGTCGTTGAGCCACTCCACGAAATCGCCGGTGCCGCACCCGACGTCCAGCAGGGAGTGCCCGCTGCGCAGACCCGCCTCGCTGAGCACCAGGAAGCGCCGTTGCTGGCTCTCCCGGCTGTTCCATTCCAGCGACGCATGACTGCGGCCGTGACGGGACAGAAGGCGGCTGAAATGCGTGATGGTGTGGCGGTCGTCATCGTGGCTGACCGCCTCCAGAACCCGGCGGGTCTCGCCAAGCATGCGACGGCTCGCTGATCCGATGTCCAGCCGCAACCGTAGAGCGGACAGCGTGGACTGAAGGGTAGGCGGCGACATGGGGCGTGACCCTCGGCTGGCCCGCGGTCCCGTGACGGGCGGTCTGGCGTTGGTGAGTGCGGCGGAGGGGCCGGATGCGCGCCGCTTGCGCATCGTCGCAAATCGGAGGGCTGTTCGCCAAGGACCAACTGCCAGGGGCGTCTAACCGGGGACCAACCGGTGGCCCGAAGAGCGTACCGAGGCCTAAGAACAACGGGAGCGATCATGACGACACTGACCTGGATCATCGGTGCCGGACGGGGCATCGGGCGGGCCCTGGCGCTTGCCCTGGCGCGGGAGGGCGGAACGGTCGTGGCCAGCGCCCGCAACGTCGAGGATCTGAAAGCCTTGGCGGGCGAGGCGGAGGACCTGCCGGGGCGCATCGTGCCGCAGCCCCTGGACGTGACCGATCGGGCCGCGACCGCGCGGGCGCTGGCGGAGATCGAGGCGCGGGACGGCCTGCCCGACACCGTGGTGCTGAACGCGGGCACCCATGCGTCCATGCCGGCCGCCCGGTTCGACGCGCGGGTGTTCGATCGGCTGGTCGGGGTCAACCTGATGGGGGCGGTCAACGGGCTGGACGCGGTCATTCCGCGCTTCGTCGCGCGGCGGCGGGGACACATCGCGGTGGTCGGCTCGGTTGCCGGTTACGTCGGCCTGCCTACGGCCGCGGCCTATAGCGCCACAAAGGCGGCCGTCATCGCCCTGTGCGAGTCGCTGCGCCCGGATCTGGCGCAGTTCGGGGTGCGCGTTCAGGTCATCAACCCGGGGTTCGTGCGCACGCCGCTGACCGACCAGAACACGTTTCCGATGCCGTTCCTGATGGAACCGGACGCGGCCGCGCGGCGCATCGTCAAGGGTCTGCGGTCCTCGACCTTCGAGATCACGATGCCGCGCCGGTTGACGTGGTTGATGAAGCTGTTGGCGGCGCTTCCCTATCCGCTGCTGTTCGCGCTGACCCGGCGGGCCATTCCGGATGAGGCCCGGCCTGACGCCATCGTTGCCGCCGGCTGTGCGCGGGACGGGGAGGGATCATGACCGGTGAGCGCACGGCCCCCACCTTGGACGCCCCCACCTTGGACGCTCCCGAGCCGACATCCGCCGTGCTCGCTGGGGCCGCGCGCTATGTCGCGTTTTTCGAGGCTCTGACCCCAGAGGCGCTGGATACCCTCGGGGGCGTCGTAACCGAAGACGTCCACTTCGTCGACCCGTTCAATGACACGGTCGGTCAGGACGCCTTGCGCCGGGTGTTCCTGCGCATGTACGCGGATACGCAGGACCCGTGCTTTCGTGTGACGCACCGGGCGTTCGACGGCTCGGTTTGCTTTCTGCGCTGGGTGTTCACCGCGCGGGTGCGTCGGCTGGGCGCCGTCTGGCGGATCGAGGGGGTGAGCGAGCTGCGCTTCGCCCCGGACGGCCGGGTGTGCGAACACGTCGACCACTGGGACGCGGGCCGGCAGTTCTACGAACGCTTGCCCGGTCTCGGCTGGCTGCTCCGCCGGGTGAGGCGGCGGCTCGGACACAACGAGCCCGACGCGGTCAGTCGAAGTTGAACTGAACCTCGTCGTCGAACGCGAACATTTCGGAGGCGTCCTTGGCTCGCTCCTGAAGTTTCTCCGCGGCCCGCGCATGGGCTTCGGCAAGCTTGGCGAGGATTGACAGGTTGGTCATGGACAGAAGCTGACCATAGGCCACTGCGAGCGCCCCGGCCTTGTTCAGTGCGTCGAGGACATCCGCCCCGGCCCCGTTGAGCGCGGCCTCATCCACCTTCAGCAAGCCCTCAATCGGGCGCTGGGTCTCGCCGGCGTTGATCGTGATGGGCCAGTCGACCAGCAGGCCGTGGCTGTCCAGCGCGGCGCAGGCGGCGCGGGTGGCCACGAGGTCGTTCCGGGACTGGCTGAGGAAGGTCATCAACTCCTGGAGGAAGGCGGTCGGCTGGTCGGCCGCGTCGAACAGGGCGCGGGCGCCCGCCGTCTCGGCCGGGACACCGGCGGTCTCGTCGATGCAGACCACCGTGCGGTTGTCCTGCGTGGTGCCCAGGGCGAACGGCCAGGCGCGGTACGTGGCCGGCACGTAGGCACCCGCCCAGCGAGCGTCGTGGGTCAGGAACAGGTTGTTTTCGGGGCCCAGACCCATCAACGCGACCAGCACCGGGCCGTCCGGCGTGCGCTGGAACCCGAGCGGAAAGGCGTGCCCCGCGCGGGGCAACTCGGCGCGGCCGATCGCCGCCAGGGCCTGATTCCGCGCGATCGGGAAGGTGTTCGGTGGGATGTAGGCCCGATGGTTCGGGTTGCTGCTTTGAAGCGGAACGAAGCTGGGCATGGGCAATCTGGTCCGGCGCTGGGGCGGAATGAGTATCGCGGACCCTACCGACCCGGTCCCCGGGGATCAAGGGCGCTGCTGGCCGTGTGAGGGCTGCGACCTACACCCCCATGAGGGTGCGGACGTGGGCCTGGACGCATCCGGCCAGCGACGGTAGGTCGTACCCGCCCTCCAGAACGGAAATCAGACGGCCATCGCAACAGTCGTCGGCCACCGCCATCATGCGCTGGGTGGCCCAGACGAAGTCGGCCACCTGTAGCCGCATATGGGACAGCGGATCGTGCGAATGGGCATCGAAGCCGGCCGAGATCATCAATAGGTCGGGTTTGAACGCCCGTATGGCGGGTTCGATGGTGGTTTCGACGGCGTCCCGGAAGGCCTCTCCGGTGGCGCCCGGTTTCAGGGGGCAGTTGACGATGTTGTTCGCGACCCCGCGCTCTTCGGGAAAGCCAGTGTTGGGAAAGTTTCCGGCCTCGTGGGTGGAGGCGTAGAACAGGCCCGGGTCGGTGTGAAAGATGTCCTGGGTGCCGTTGCCGTGGTGCACGTCCCAGTCGAACACCGCGATTCGCTCGGCGCCGTGGGCCGCCCGCGCATGCAGGGCGCCGACGGCCACGTTGTTGAACAGGCAGAAGCCCATGGCGCGGGCGGTTTCGGCGTGATGGCCGGGCGGGCGCACCGCGACGAAGGCGTTACTGACCTCGCCCTTCAGCACCGCATCCACCGCGACAATGACGCCACCGGCCGCGCGCCGGGCCGCTTCGCCGGACCCGGGGGAGATGAGCGTATCGCCGTCGATATGGCGGTGCCCGCTGGCCGGGACGATCTGAAAGATATGGTCGACGTACTGCTGGGGGTGAGCCCGCAGGAGATGCTCGTCCAAGGCGGCTGGCGCATCCTGGCGATGCAGCAGCATGAAATCCTCGGCCTCTAGGATACGTTGAACCGCTCTCAGCCTGTCGCCGCTTTCCGGGTGGAAGTCGCCCGTGTCATGGTCGATGCAGGCATGGTGTGTCACGTAAAGCGTCGCCATGCGTCCGAGTCCTCCCCGCTTTTTATAATGGTTTTGTCTCATCGGTCCAAACGGGGCCGCAACACGTTTTTTTTGTATGTGGGTCGTGCGCCCCGTTGTCGTCGTCACATTTTGTCATGCTCCTCGGCGCGTCCGGTCATCGCCCTGTGACGGATCTAGGCTCTTTTGGGTTGTCTTTCGAGGGTCGCGGATCGCGCGAGTGTTCCCCGCGTGTCGCGCTCTCCGACGGTACCCCCATTCGATCGAGGATCCCTCCATGGCTGTTCCTGCGCGTTCGTTCTCCTCTGTCTTGTCCCGGGACATCGTGACTCCCGTGACGATCATCCTGTTTGGGGTGTCCACGGTGACCGGCATCATGCTGCTCGTGCACTGGCAGGGGGCTCTCGTCAAACCGTCGCATGAATGGCTGAGCGTCGTGTTCTCCGCCATTGCGGTCTGGCATCTGGTCCGGAACTGGCGGCCGTTCCTGGGCTATCTGCGTCGTCGCGTGGCCGTGGTGGCCCTGGCCGTGAGTCTGGTGCTGTCGGTGGTGTTCACCGGCATGACCGGCACCACGGCGCCTGTAAGTCCCGGTGCGGTGTTCCATGCGCTGGCCGAGGCCTCCCTGGCCGACGTGGCCCCGGCCTTCGGCCTTGAGCTTGACCAGGCGCGGGCGACCCTGCGCGCGGCTGGCGTCGACGCCACGGGGGACGACACCCTGGCAACAATCGGCGCGCGTGCCGGCCTGGGCGGGCCCGGTGTGATGACCCTGTTGGCCCGGTCCCCCGACCGCACGCGCCCGTGAACGACCGCCCATACGTGAACGGCGGATCTTTTCCACGCGTTTCGGATGTCCATCTATGCCCGATGGCGGCGTTGACCGCCGGCCGTTCGCCCGGGATAAAGCGGGGACGGCGGGCCGGGGACCACGCCGGGGGCTGCCCGGATCGGAGCGGATGCACCCGAGCGCACCGGACCCGGAGAATCGGGCGGGTATTGCGCAGCCGAAATGTGTTACCGTTTTGCCTCCTGCCGGCCGGACCGGAGGGCGGCAGAGGCGGGGGCGTTGCGCGGTCTCGACCCCACGGGCCCGGGGTCCTGTTGTCGGACTCCAGCCGGACTGGGATCAGTGGAGTGGCAATGGATACGAACGACCTTCAAAAACTGCAAGACCAGGCGCGCAATGCCAGCGCGCTGCTGAAGGCCATGAGCAATCAGTATCGGCTGCTCATTCTGTGCCAGTTGCTGCAACAGGAGCGGTCGGTCGGTGAACTGGAGCGCGTCGTCGGCTTGAGCCAGTCGGCGCTGTCCCAGCATCTCGCGCGGCTGCGCCGGGATGATCTCGTGAAGACGCGGCGCGTCGCCCAGACCATCTTTTACTCGCTGAAGGGTGAAGAAGTGGCGGCTGTGCTGCACACGCTGTACGGCATTTACTGCGCGCCGGCTGAGGCGTCCGGTGGCCACGCGGACGCCAGTGCGGACCTCGCCGATACCCCGCCGCGCGGACGGTTGGCCGGGGCCGCCTGAAGGTGGCGCGGGCAGGGGAATCGCATTTGAGAAATCGGGGTAGCGGTCGGGCTTGAAATGGATTCTGTAGGGGACTCCCTTGGATTAAGCGGGAGGCTCCATGTC